>JAKQCX010000029.1 GCA_029558905.1 Pseudomonadota bacterium | reverse complement strand
GTATCCACCACCATGATTTACACCCATGTGCTCAACCGGGGTGGGGTGGGGGTGTTGAGTTCTCTGGATGGATTGACGGGTTGATGGGGTGAGGGGGTTCCCCGCACAACAAAACGCCCGGCTTGGCCGGGCATTTTCATTACGCAGGAGAAGGTATCAGGCCGGGGTCAGGGATTCGCCCTGGGGCGCGTCTTGCTGTTCCTCGCCGATGCGCAGCCGGATTTCCCCGGCCTCGTCCACGTCCACGGTGACTTCCCCACCGTCCGCCAGACGACCGAAGAGCAGTTCGTCCGCCAGGGCCTTGCGGATGGTGTCCTGGATCAGGCGCGCCATGGGGCGGGCGCCCATGAGGGGATCGAAGCCCTTGCCGGCCAGCCATTTGCGCAGGGCATCGGTGAAGTGGGCTTCCACCTTCTTGGTGTGGAGCTGTTCTTCCAACTGCAGGAGGAACTTGTCCACCACACGCAGGATGATCTCTTCCGGCAGGGAAGCAAAAGAGATGATGGCATCCAGACGGTTGCGGAATTCCGGGCTGAACAGGCGCTTGATCTCGGC
Source organism: Pseudomonadota bacterium (assembly GCA_029558905.1). Classification (GTDB taxonomy): domain Bacteria; phylum Pseudomonadota; class Gammaproteobacteria; order Burkholderiales; family Thiobacillaceae; genus PFJX01. Next base: position 14,538 of record JAKQCX010000029.1, on the reverse strand, counting down.
CATTTCGTTGCCGGCGGTCTCGGCCTTGGTGAAGCCGATACCGGCCCGGGTGATGGCCTCGGCGCCGGCGTTGGTGGTCATGATGATGACCACGTTGCGAAAGTCGGCCTTGCGCCCGTTGTTGTCGGTGAGGGTGCCATGGTCCATGACCTGGAGCAGGACGTTGAAGATGTCCGGATGGGCCTTCTCGATCTCGTCCAGGAGCAGCACGGCGTAAGGGGTCTTGGTGATGGCCTCGGTGAGCAGGCCGCCCTGCTCGAAGCCCACATAGCCGGGGGGCGCGCCGATGAGACGGGAGACGGCATGGCGCTCCATGTACTCGGACATGTCGAAGCGGATCAACTCCACGCCCAGGGTGAAGGCCAGCTGCCGCGCCACCTCGGTCTTGCCCACGCCGGTGGGGCCGGAGAACAGGAAGGAGCCGATGGGCTTGGCCGGATTGCCCAAGCCGGAGCGCGACATCTTGATGGCGGTGGCCAGGGCGTGAATGGCCGCGTCCTGGCCGAACACCACGGCCTTCAGGTCCCGGTCCAGCTTCTTCAGGGCATTGCGCTCGTCGCTGGCCACGGTCTTGGCCGGCACGCGCGCGATCTTGGCGACGATGTCCTCGATTTCCCGGGTGGTGATCATGCGCTTCTGCTTGGACTTGGGCTGGATGCGCTGGGCGGCGCCGGCCTCGTCGATGACGTCGATGGCCTTGTCCGGCAGGTGCCGGTCGTTGATGAAGCGGGCAGACAGCTCCGCCGCCGTGGACAGGGCGCCCTGGGTGTACTTGACGTTGTGGTGAGCCTCGAAGCGGGACTTGAGGCCCTTGAGGATGGCCACGGTTTCTTCCACCGAAGGCTCTTTCACATCGATCTTCTGGAAGCGGCGGGAGAGGGCGTGGTCCTTTTCGAAGATGCCGCGGAATTCGTTGTAGGTGGTGGCACCAATGCAGCGCAGCTGGCCCGAGGAAAGAGCGGGCTTCAGCAGGTTGGATGCGTCCAGGGTGCCACCCGAGGCCGCGCCGGCGCCTATGACGGTGTGAATCTCGTCGATGAACAGGATGGCCTTGGGGTTGCCGGATAACTGCTTGATGACGGCCTTGAGGCGCTGCTCGAAGTCACCCCTGTACTTGGTGCCGGCCAGCAGGGCGCCCATGTCCAGGGCATATACCGTGGCGTCCTGCAGCACTTCCGGCACCTCGTTCAGGATGACGCGCCGGGCCAGGCCTTCGGCGATGGCGGTCTTGCCCACGCCGGCTTCACCCACCAGCAAGGGGTTGTTCTTGCGCCGGCGGCACAGGGTCTGGATGACGCGTTCCAGTTCCAGGTCTCGACCGATGAGGGGGTCGATCTTGCCGGCCAGGGCCTGGGCGTTGAGGTTGACGGTGAAGGCATCCAATGCCGAAGCGGAACGGTCTTCCGTTTCCCCTTGTTCGGCCGGCGCGTCGTTGCGGCTGTCCGGCGTGGCTTCCTGAGGGGTCTTGGCAATGCCATGCGAGATGTAGTTCACCACGTCCAGGCGGGTCATGCCCTGCTGGGTAAGGAAGTGCAGGGCGTGCGAATCCTTTTCACCGAAGATGGCCACCAGCACATTGGCGCCGGTCACTTCCTTCTTGCCGGAGGACTGCACGTGCAGGATGGCGCGCTGGATGACGCGCTGAAACCCCAGTGTGGGCTGGGTGTCCACCTCGCTCTCGCCCGGTACGCGCGGAGTGTGACGCTCGATGAAGTCCGTGAGCTTCTTGCGCAGGTCGTCCATGTTGGCGGCGCAGGCGCGCAACACCTCGGCCGCGGAAGGGTTGTCCAGCATGGCCAGCAGCAGGTGCTCCACAGTGATGAATTCGTGGCGCTTCTGCCGTGCCTCCATGAAGGCCATGTGCAGGCTGACTTCCAACTCCTGGGCAATCATTTGTCTTCCTCCAATACGCACTGCAGGGGGTGCTGGTGGTCACGTGCGAAGCTCATCACCTGATGCACTTTGGACTCGGCCACATCACGGGGGAAAACCCCGGCCACACCCACACCCTCATTATGCACTTTGAGCATGACCCGGGTGGCTTGTTCGCGGTCCATGAAAAAAAACCGCTCCAGGACCTGTACCACGAACTCCATGGGCGTGTAATCGTCGTTCAGCAGCAAAACTTTATACAAGGGAGGAGGTTTGACGGCGACGAGCTCCGTTGCATGCAGGACTTCCTCTTGCTGGCGTATGGCCATGTCGGTGTCGGCGGAGACGGAGTGAACAGGCTGGATTGTGGTGGCCAAAGATTATTTTTCAACCCGTGCGGCCCCAGCGAGCATGGGGGTGGATGAAAATGCGGAGTCTTTTGTCTTTTTATGTCCGTGTGCTGTGCTATACGTCAAGCAAGGTGTGCGTGCCGGAGTGTGCAAAGATGTCTTCCACCCACAGGGCAGCGCAACCCCGCGCAGGCGCGATATCCGGAGAAGTGACCCGGTTGCTGGCGGGGCTGGAGCGTCAGAAGGCCGAGCTGGGCCCCATTGCCGAGGAGTTGCTGGAACTCCTCTACCACATGGGGGGGCAGGTGCCGCCTGCGGAAAATGTCCAGCTGGATGAGACCGGGCTGGAGGAGATCCGCCTCAATCCATCCAGCGGATGACTTCCTGGCCAAAGAGCGAGCAGGAGATCTCCCTCGCATCCCGCATGAGACGGGCAAAGTCGTATGTGACGGTCCTGGCCCGGATGGCGCCTTCCATGCCCTGGATGACGCGGTCCGCCGCCTCAAGCCAGCCCATGTGACGCAGCATCATTTCTCCGGACAGGATGATGGAGCCCGGGTTCACATAATCCTTGCCGGCGTACTTGGGCGCGGTGCCATGCGTGGCCTCGAACATGGCCACGGTATCGGACAGGTTGGCGCCGGGGGCGATGCCGATGCCGCCCACTTCCGCCGCCAGGGCGTCGGAGACATAGTCGCCGTTCAGGTTCAGGGTGGCGATGACGTCGTATTCCGTTGGTCGCAGCAGGATCTGCTGCAGGAAGGCATCGGCGATCACATCCTTGATGACGATGCCGTTGGGCAGTTCCATCCACGGGCCCTCACCTATGGGCTTGGCGCCGAATTCCCGGGCCGCCAGTGCATAGCCCCACTTCTTGAAGCCCCCCTCGGTGAACTTCATGATGTTGCCCTTGTGCACCAGGGTCACCGACTTGCGCTTGTTGTCGATGGCGTACTGGATGGCCTTGCGGATCAGGCGCTCGGAGCCTTCCACGGACACGGGCTTGATGCCGATGGCGGAGGTCTCCGGAAAGCGGATCTTCCTGACACCCATTTCCTTTTGCAGGAACTCGATGACCTTCTTCACCTCGACGGAGCCGGCTTCCCACTCCACGCCGGCATAGATGTCCTCGGTGTTCTCACGGAAGATCACCATGTCCACCTTCTCAGGTTCCTTCACGGGGGATGGCACGCCCTGGAAGTAGCGCACGGGGCGCAGGCAGACGTACAGATCCAGCATCTGACGCAGGGCCACGTTGAGCGAACGGATGCCGCCAGAGGTGGGGGTGGTCAGAGGGCCCTTGATGGACACCACGTAGTCTCGCGCGGCCTGCACGGTCTCGTCCGGCAGCCAGGTGTCGGCGCCATACATGCGGGTGGCCTTCTCGCCGGCATAGACTTCCATCCACTCGATCTTCTTCTTGCCGCCGTAGGCCTTGGCCACGGCGGCATCCAGCACTTCGCGCATCACCGGGGTGATATCCACGCCGGTGCCGTCACCTTCGATGAAGGGGATAATGGGCTGATCCGGCACGTTCAGGGAATTGTCGGCATTGACGGTGATCTTCTCGCCCTGGGCGGGTACCTGGATGCGGCGGGTCACGATGGCTCCTGTCGAAGAAAAGAAATTGGCTATGTCCCGCGTCATCCTGTTCAACAAACCTTATGGGGTGCTGAGTCAGTTCAGCCCGGAGGCGGGACGTCCGGGCCTGAAGGGCTATATTCCTCTGCCCGGGGTGTATGCGGCCGGCAGGCTGGATGTGGACAGCGAAGGGCTGCTGATTCTAACCGACGACGGCATCCTCCAGCACCGCCTGGCCCACCCCCGCTACAAGCTGCCCAAGACCTATCTGGTCCAGGTGGAGGGCATTCCCACACCCACGGCCCTGGCTCGCTTGCGTGAGGGCGTGGACCTGGGGGATTTCGTAACCCGGGCGGCTCAGGCCCGGCTGGTACCCGAGCCACAAAGCCTGTGGCCACGGGATCCGCCCATCCGCTTTCGCCGCGACATCCCCACCCGCTGGCTGGAGATCGTGCTTACGGAAGGCAAGAACCGCCAGGTGCGGCGCATGACCGCCAGGGTGGGTTTCCCCACCTTGCGTCTGGTGCGCTGGCGCATCGGCGACTGGAGTGTGGAAGGACTGACCCCGGGAGCGTGGCGGGTACTCGAATTGGCCATGCCGGCGCTGCCCCGCAGGGTAAAAGATGTGCACAAGGGGATACGGGTCAGACCGGAGCGGCGCAGAACGCCTGCGTGATACCGAGGCCAGCAGGGCGAATGCCGGGAGGGACCTGCTGATGGCGGGCGGGGCAGATTTCTCCCTCCGGTCGAAATGACAGTCTTCTCCGGTCGAAATGACAGTCCCCTCCGGTCGAGATGACAGTTCCCTCCGGTCGTACCGATCGTTTCCTCCGACCGAAACGACAGATTCTTCCAGCCGAAACGACAGTTTCATGTGACCGAAAAGGCAGCTTCTTTCGGTCGTGCCGGTGGTTTCCACGGGTTGCAATGCGAATTCCGCCAGTTGAGGCGGCAGATTCCACGAGCCGGGATGGCAGATTGTGGCCAGCCGGGTGGATCCCTTGGAAGCGCTGAAAATCGGAAGGCCGTCATTCCGAACGCAGGGAGAAATCCATACCGGTGGCCGTCATTTCCCCGGCGGGCGCACAGCCCTACCCTCCCGGGCGCAGCCTCTCCCGCCAGACCATGGCCTTTTGCCGCACCTCCGCTGCGTCCAGGGTGAGACAGACACCCTCCCGCACCACGGCCTGGCCCCCCACCCAGACATGACGCACATGCTGGCGGCCGGCGCAGTAGACCAGCTGGGATATGGGGTCATAGCAGGGCTGGTTTTCCACGCCGGACAGATCCACCGCCACCAGGTCGGCCTGTTTGCCCAGGCCCAGGCTGCCGATCTGCCCGTCCAGCCCCAACGCCCGGGCCCCGGCCAGTGTGGCCATTTCCAGGGCGATATGGGCGGGTACGGCAGCAGGGTCGCCGGACGAGCCCTTGGCCAGCAGGGCGGTCAGGCGCATTTCCTGCCACTGGTCCAGACGGTTGTTGCTGGCGGGGCCATCGGTACCCACGCCCACGTGCACACCTTGGGCCAGCAATCGGGCGATGGGGGCCATGCCGCTGGCCAGTTTCAGGTTGGAGCTGGGGCAATGCGCCACATGGCAGCCATGACTGGCCAGCATATCGATCTCAGCCGCCTCCAGTTGCACGGCGTGCACGGCGATGAAGCCCGGACCCAGCAGACCCAGGTTGCGCAGCCGGGCCAGGGGGCGGATGCCGTGGTCCTTGATGCTTTGCGCGATCTCGTCCCGGGTCTCGTGCACATGCATGTGGATGGGCAGATCGAGCTGTGCGGCGTAGGTAGCCACCTTTTCCAGGGTGCGGTCGGCGGTGGAGTAGGGCGCGTGCGGGGCCAGGCAGAAGCTGGCCAGGGGCTCGTTCTTCCAGGCATCCCGCAGGTCGATGCCCTTTTGCAGGTAGCCGTCCGGGTCCGCGGCGTAGGCGCTGGGGAAGTCCACGACGATGAGGCCGGCGGCCACGCGCTGCCGGGCCGTCACGGCGGCTTCCAGGGTGGATTCCGCGAAGAAATACATGTCGTTGAAGCAGGTGATGCCTGCCCTGAGCATCTCCAGGCAGGCCAGACGGGAGCCGTCCAGCACGAATTCCGCCGATACCCAACGGCCTTCCGCCGGCCAGATGTGCTCCCTCAGCCAGACCATCAGGGGCAGGTCGTCGGCGTAGCCCCGCAGCAGGGTCATGGCGGCATGGGTATGCAGATTCACCAGGCCGGGGATCAGGGCATGGTCCGGCAGGCGGATGCGCTCGGTCGCCTGCCAGGCATCCGCCTGCCGACAGGGCAGCAGGGCGGCGATGCGCCCCGCCTTCACGAGCAGGCTGTGGTGTCGCAGGACCCGGCCGGTGGGCTCCACCGGGATGATCCATTCCGGATCCAGCCTCAGATCACAGGTGGGTTCATGGCTCGGTTCGTGCGGCATGGCGAGGCCCCCGGGGCAGGGCGGACGGCGGTAAGGTTCGGAATGCTATCGGTTTTCCGGCCAGGTGGAGGGGGGTGGGCGTGTTAAAATCCCGCAAATTTTGTCCACATTCATAACAAGGCCCGTTCCGCAATGGAAAACCAGTTCGCCAAGGAGACTTTGCCCGTCAGTCTGGAAGAGGAGATGCGCCGCTCCTATCTGGACTACGCCATGAGCGTGATCGTGGGGCGTGCCCTGCCGGATGTGCGTGATGGCCTCAAACCCGTGCATCGTCGCGTGCTCTTCGCCATGCACGAGCTCTCCAACGACTGGAACAGGCCTTACAAGAAGTCGGCCCGGGTAGTGGGCGATGTCATCGGTAAATACCACCCCCACGGCGACACGGCGGTGTACGACACCATCGTGCGCATGGCCCAGGACTTCTCGCTGCGCTACCCCCTGGTGGATGGCCAGGGCAACTTCGGTTCCGTGGACGGCGACAACGCCGCTGCCATGCGTTACACCGAAATCCGCATGGCCAAGCTGGCGCACGAGCTGCTGGCGGACATCGACAAGGAAACCGTCGACTTCGGCCCCAACTACGACGGCTCCGAGCATGAACCCCTGATCCTGCCGGCCAAGTTCCCCAACCTGCTGGTGAACGGTTCCACCGGCATCGCCGTGGGCATGGCCACCAACATCCCGCCCCACAACATGGGCGAGATCGTCGATGCCTGTCTGGCGGTGCTGAAGGACCCGTTCATCTCAGTGGACGACCTGATCGACATCGTCCCCGCCCCGGACTTCCCCACCGCCGGCATCATCTATGGCACGACGGGGGTGAAAGACGGCTACCGCACCGGCCGGGGCAGGGTGGTGATGCGGGCCAGGTGCCATTTCGAAGACATCGACAAGTCCGGCAGCCGCCAGGCCATCATCATCGACGAACTGCCCTACCAGGTGAACAAGGCCAACCTGTGTGCGCGGATCGGCGAACTGGTGCGGGAAAAACGTCTGGAGGGCATCAGCGAGATCCGCGACGAATCCGACAAGTCCGGCATGCGGGTGGTCATCGAGCTCAAGCGCGGCGAGGTACCCGAGATCATCCTCAACAACCTGTACAAAGAAACGCAGATGCAGGACACCTTTGGCATGAACATGGTGGCCCTGCTGGACGGCCAGCCCAGGCTGCTGAACCTGAAGCAGTTCCTGGAGGCCTTCCTCAAGCACCGCCGCGAGGTGGTCACCCGCCGCACCCAGTTCGAGCTGAAGAAGGCCCGGGACCGGGGCCACATCCTGGAAGGTCTGGCCGTGGCCCTGGCCAACGTGGACGAGATCATCGCCCTGATCAAGGCTTCCGCCACGCCGCCGGAGGCCAAGGCCGCCCTGCTGGCCAGGCCCTGGCGTTCCAAGGTGGTGGAGGACATGCTGGCCCGGGCCGGCGGCGATCTGCTATCCGCCGGCCCCGAGGCCTTCCGCCCCCTGGGCCTGGCACCTGATTTCGGCCTGCACGAGCAGGGCTATTTCCTCACCGAGGTTCAGGCCCAGGCCATACTCGATCTGCGCCTGCAGCGCCTCACGGGGCTGGAGCAGGACAAGATCGTGGGCGAGTATGCAGAGGTCATGGCGCGCATCGCCGACCTGCTGGACATCCTGGATCGGCCCGACCGGGTCACGGAAATCATCGGCACCGAGTTGGCCGAGATCAAGGCGGCCTTCGGAGACAAGCGCCGCTCCGAGATCGTCACCGATGCCCGGGAAATGTCCATGGAGGATCTCATCGCCCCCGAGGACGTGGTGGTCACCCTGTCCCATAGTGGTTACATCAAGGCCCAGCCGGTGGACGAATACCGCACCCAGAAACGGGGCGGTCGGGGTAAGCAGGCCGCAGGCACCAAGGAAGAGGACTACATCGACAACCTCTTTATCGCCAACACGCACGACACCATCCTGTGCTTCACCAGTCGCGGCAAGCTGTTCTGGCTCAAGGTCTATGAAGTGCCGCAGGGCGGACGCGCGGCCCGGGGCAAGCCCATCGTCAACCTGCTCAAGCTGGAAGAGGGCGAGAAGGTCACCGCGATCCTGCCGGTCAAGGAGTTCGACGACGCCCACTTCGTGTTCATGGCCACCGCCCTGGGCACGGTGAAGAAGACCCCCCTGTCGGATTTCTCCCGCCCGCGCAGCGCCGGCATCATTGCCGTCAACCTGGACGAAGGCGACCGCCTCGTGGGCGTGGCCATCACCACCGGCAGCCAGCAGATCATGCTGTTTTCCGACGAAGGCAAGGCCAACCGCTTCGAGGAAAGCGAAGTGCGCGCCATGGGCCGGGCCGCCCGCGGCGTGCGTGGCATCAAGCTGCCCGCCGGTGCCCAGGTCATCAGCCTGCTGGTGGCGGAAAGCGTGGACGAACAGGTCCTCACCGCCACGGAAAACGGCTACGGCAAGCGCACCCCGGTGGGTGAATACCGCCAGACCGGGCGGGGTACCCAGGGCGTCATCGCCATTTCCACCTCCGCCCGCAACGGCAATGTGGTGGGGGCCGTGCTGGTGAAACCGGAAGAGGAGGTCATGCTCATCACCACTGGTGGTGTGCTCATCCGCACCCGGGTAAGCGAGATCCGCTCTGCCGGTCGCTCCACCCAGGGCGTCACCCTCATCAATCTGGGCGAAGGCGAGAAGCTGTCCGGCCTGCAGCCGGTGCTGGATTCCGAGGAAGAGGAATAACCTGGCCTTCTCCCTCCCCTTCGGGGGGAGGGCCAGGGGGGAGCGGACGCGTCGCGTCCGTATCGAGGTTGACATTGCAGGAGATCTGAATGTCCGGTGCCATCATTTTCTGGGCCCTGGTGGCCATCGTGCTGATTTACGGCATCTTCGTCTACAACGGCCTGGTGCAGCTCAAGCACAACGTCTCCAAGGCCTGGTCCAACATCGACGTGCTACTCAAGCAGCGCCACGACGAGCTGCCCAAGCTGGTGGAGGCCTGCAAGCAATACAAGCAGTTCGAGCAGGACACCCTGCGCCAGGTGACCGAGGCCCGGGCCCGGGTCCAGGCCGCCAGCCAGGCCCAGGACATTCCCGCCCTGGGCCTGGCGGAAGGTGCCCTGCGGGTGGGGTTGGGGCAGATATTCGCCGTGGCCGAGGCCTATCCGGAACTGCGGGCCAACGAGCAGTTCGCCCAGCTCATGCAGCGCATCACCGGCCTGGAAGAGGGCATCGCCGACCGGCGGGAGTTCTACAACGAGAGCGTCAACATCAACAACGTCCGCATCGAGCAGTTCCCGGACAGCTTCGTCGCCCGGATGTTCGGCTTCGGCCCTCGGCCCCTGCTGACCTTCAAGGCCGACGACCTGAAGGACGTGGACGTCAAAAAACTCTTCGCCTGAGCGCCTGATGTTCCGGGCTTGGCGCGGCCGGTTCTTCGTATTTCTCTTTTTCATCCAGGCCGCCCTGGTGGGCCTGGCCTTCAATCTGGGCATGCCACTGGCCTGGAAGGTCATCCTCATGGCCCTGGCCGTGCTCAACCTGATGGGCTGGCTGGCCGCCCTGCGCATCGCCCGGGCCATCAACGACACCCCCACCTCCCGCGTGGCCTCCGCCGCCCAGGGCTACGTGGAACTCCACGGCCACGCCCGGCCCCATCAGGGCCAGCAGTTGATGACCCCCTTCAGTCAGTTGCCCTGCCTCTGGTATCGCTTCAAGACCGAGCGGCGCACCAACGACCGCTGGGAACAGGTGGAAAGCGGCGAGAGCCTGGCTCCCTTCGACCTGGAGGATGCCAGCGGCCGCTGCACCATCGAGCCCGCTGGCGCCCACATCCAGACCACGCACAAGGAAACCCGCAACGACGGGGAGTGGCGTCATACCGAGGAGGTGCTGCTGAAGGGAGACCGTCTCTACGCACTGGGGGCCTTCCGCAGCGTCAGCGCCCACGACCTGGTGCTGGACGCCCGGCGGGAGGAGGGGGAACTGCTGGCGGAATGGAAGGCGGATCGGGATGAATTGCACCGCCGCTTCGACCTGGACGGGGACGGCGATATCAGCCCCAGGGAATGGACCCTGGCCCGTCTGGCGGCCCGCCGGGAGATTGCACGCCAGCATCGTGAACTGCGGACCCAGGCCACCCGCCACCATCTGTCGAAGCCAGCTGACCGCCGGCCCTACCTCATCAGCAACCTGTCGCCGGATACCCTGGGCAGGCGCTTTGCCTGGCTGGCCCGACTGTTCCTGGTGCTGATCCTGGGCAGCCTGGTGGGGCTGACCTACTTGCTGAAATCAGGGCTTTGATCAGCCTGCAAGGAAACACAAGCGGGCAGGCGTACCTTGCCGAACAATAACCGAAAAATATCCGACCAGACGCCATGACAAACCTCAAAGGTTTGCCCCTGTCAACCCGCTGAGTTCCATGGAGACGAAAGCGGACTATCACCTAGGCCGCCACCGCTTGAGCAGCAACGAGTTGCTCACCACCGACACCGAGGACAGGGCCATGGCCGCGCCGGCGATGACGGGATTGAGCATGCCCAGGGCCGCCAGGGGCAGGGCCAGCACGTTGTAGAAGAAGGCGAAGAACAGGTTCTGGCGGATCTTGCCCATCACTGCCCGGGAGAGTTCCACCGCGTCTGCCACGCTGTTCAGGTCCGAGCGCATGAGGGTGATGTCCGCCGCCTCCAGGGCGATGTCTGAGCCAGAGGCCATGCCGAAGCTCACATCGGCGCTGGCCAGGGCGGGGGCGTCGTTCACGCCGTCGCCGGCCATGCCCACGATCTTGCCCTCGGCCTTGAGGGCGGCCACGGCGGCGGCCTTGTCCTGGGGCTTCACGCGGGCGCGCCATTCCAGGATGCCAGCCTGTCTGGCAATTGCGGCGGCGGTGGACTGCTGATCACCGGTGAGCATGATGGCACGCACACCCTGACGGGCCAACCGCGCCACGGCGGCCCTGGAGGTGTCCCGCAGGCGGTCGGCCAGCACCAGCCAGCCCAGCAGTTTCGCCCCGGACGGATCCTGGGACGCCCAGCCCAGGCCCACGACCGTGCCCCGCGCGGCCAGGTCCTCCGGCAGGGCCCGGGCTTCCCTGATGCCGGCATCGGCGAGGAAATCCGCCGCTCCCAGCATCAGCCGGTGCCCCCCCAGGGTGCCCCGCACACCATGCCCGCTCACGTTTTCGAAATCCACCACCGTCTCCAGGCCGACACCCCTTTCCCGGGCCGCATTCAGCAGGGCCTGGGCCAGTGGGTGGTTGCTGCCCTGCTCCAGGCTGGCGGCCAGGCCCAGCAGGCGCTCTTCCTCCACCCCGGCAGCGGGAGACAGGGCCACCAAGGCCATGCGGCCTTCGGTCAGAGTGCCGGTCTTGTCCACCGCCAGCACCGAAAGCCTTTCCGCCCGCTCCAAGGCCTCGGCGGAACGCACCAGCACACCCAGCTGCGCACCCCGGCCCAGGCCCACCATCACCGCCGTGGGGGTGGCCAGGCCCAGGGCACAAGGGCAGGCGATGACCAGCACGGCCACGGCGGGGATCAGGCTGTCGGTGAAGCTGCCGCCGGCCAGCCACCAGCCGGCAAAGGTGATCAGGGCAATGACAACGACCGCCGGCACGAAGACGCTGGAGATGCGGTCCGCCAGCTTCTGGATGGGGGCCTTGGAGCCCTGGGCCGCTTCTGTCAGGCGCACGATCTCCATGAGCTGGGTATGCACCCCCACACCCTCGGCATGTACGCGCAGCGAGCCGTCCAGGTTCTGCGTGCCGGCGTGCACCGTGTCGCCTGCCTTCTTGGCCACCGGCAGGCTTTCACCGGTGAGCATGCTCTCATCCAGGCTGGAAGTGCCATCCAGCACCCGGCCATCCACCGGTACCCGCTCCCCGGCGCGCACCCGCACCACATCGCCCACCTTCAGCAGAATCGTATCCACTTCCACGGCCTCGCCCCCTTCCCCGCCTTTCTCCACCCAGGCGGTACGGGGCTGCAGGCCGATCAACTGTTCGATGGCCGCCGAAGTCCTGGACTTGGCCCGCACCTCCAGGAGCTTGCCCAGGCGCACCAGGGTCACCACGGCGGCGCTGGCCTCGAAGTACACGTGCTCATCCAGGGCAAACAGAATGACCACGACGCTGAAGAGATAGGCCGCGCTGGTACCCAGAGCCACCAGCACGTCCATGTTGGCCCCCCCGCCGCGCAGGCTGTTCCAGGCGCCGGTGTAGAAGCGGCGCCCGGACCAGAACTGCACCGGCGTGGCCAGCAGCCACTGCAACCAGGGCGGCATCCAGCTCACATGGGCCGCACCGGTCAACATGGGCCCCATCTGTGCCAGCAGGGGCAGGGTGAGCAGGGCGGAAATGGTGAAGACGCGCAGTTCCTGGCGGTATTCCGCCTCCTTGCGTGCCTTTTCCTCGGCCCGGCTGGTCTCCGTGATGGGCGTGGCGGTAAAGCCCGCCCGGGCCACCGCCGCCACCAGGTCATCCACCGTCACCAGGCCGGGCTGGTAGCGCAAGCGCGCCTTCTCGGTGGCCAGATTCACGCGGGCTTCCACCCCGGGGAGGCGGTTCAGCACCTTTTCCAGGCGGGTGGAACAGGCCGCGCAGGTCATGCCGCCTATGGCCAGGTCCAGGATCTGGGGCGGCACGGAAAATCCGGTCTTCTTCACCTGCTCCACAATGGCCGACGCGCTGGTGGTTCGTGGGTCGTATTCCACCCGCGCCCTCTCCACCGCCAGGTTCACCTTGGCTGTCACTCCCTCGAGCTTGTTCAGGTTCTTCTCCAGACGCGTGGAACAGGCTGCACAGGTCATGCCGGCAATGGGCAAATCCAGGCTGCAGACCTGGCCGGACACAGATTCGGAAGAGGCATTCATGATCCGGGAGACGAGGATGGAGTCCGGCCAGTTTGGCGGGCCGGCAGAAAAATTCAAGCCCACCCTTCATCCTTCACGGTCAGCAAACCAAACGGTGGAGCGTGCATCCAATCCCGTCATTGGGCATGGGTCGTGCCGTAAGCTCCCCCTCCCGGTAGACACCTGAATTTGGAGAATGCGGCCTCGATAAGGAAGACGAGGACGCGATGAGGAAGAGCAAGTTCAGCGAGAGCCAGATCGTGGCGATCCTGAAGGAAGGCGAGGCCGGTCTTGCCGTGGGCGAGTTGTGCCGCAAGCACGGCATCAGCGCGGCAACGTACTACGCGTGGAAGAGCAAGTACGCCGGCGCGTCGGTCAGCGACCTGACCCGCATGCGCGAGCTGGAGGCCGAGAACGCCCGGCTCAAGCGCATGTACGCCGAACTGGCATTGGACGCGGCAGCCATGAAGGAGGTCATCGCGCGAAAGTGGTGACGCCGTCGGCGAAGCGGCAGACGGTGCAGCTGATGACGAGCGAGCACCGTGTGCCGGTCAAGCGGGCCTGCCACTGGGTGGGCTTGTCGCGGGCGGCGTACTACCGAGGGCCGGTGGACGGCCTGGTGCGCGATGGCGCAGTGATCGGGGCTCTGAACGGCGTTGTCGAGCGCAACAGCCGTTGGGGGTTCTGGAAGTGCTACCAGCGGCTGCGCCTGGACGGCCGGCCGTGGAACCACAAGAGGGTCTGGCGCGTGTACTGCGAGATGGGTCTGAACCTGCCACGGCGGACGAACAAGCGCGTGCCGCAGCGCGAGCCGGTGCCGCTGGAGGCTGGCCAGCACGTCAACCAGGGCTGGGCCTTGGACTTCATGCACGACGCGCTGTACGACGGCCGGCGCTTCCGCACCCTCAACGTGATCGACGAAGCCAACCGCGAGGCGCTGGCCATCGAGATCGGAACATCGATCCCGGCCAGGCGGCTGATCCGCACGCTCAGCCGCCTGGTCGACTGGTACGGCGCGCCGGACTCGATCCGGCTGGACAACGGCCCGGAGATGACCAGCCAGGACTTCACCGAGTGGGCGGCTGCCAAGGGCATCGCGCTGCGCTTCATCGAGCCCGGGGAGCCGAACCAGAACGCCTACATCGAGCGCTTCAACCGAACCTACCGCACCGAGGTGCTCGACGCGTACCTGTTCCGATCCATCGAACAGGTGCAGCACATCACCGAGGAATGGCTGCTCGAATACAACGAGCAGCGGCCTCACGACGCCCTGGGCGGCCTGCCTCCAAGGCAGTTCATGCCCAGGCTCACAACCGCCGCAGACTCCAGTTCCGGAATGTCTACTTGACGGGGAAGCTTACGTATCCACCACCATGATTTACACCCATGTGCTCAACCGGGGTGGGGTGGGGGTGTTGAGTTCTCTGGATGGATTGACGGGTTGATGGGGTGAGGGGGTTCCCCGCACAACAAAACGCCCGGCTTGGCCGGGCATTTTCATT
>JAKQCX010000002.1 GCA_029558905.1 Pseudomonadota bacterium | reverse complement strand
TCGGCCAGGCTGCGGCCGGGGTGATAGTCAAACAGCGCCTGTACTTTGTCTCCGACGGCGCGGAAGACCGTGCCGACGTCAATGCCTGCGGGGCACGCCTCCGTGCACATGCCACATCCGACACAGCTGGTCACCATGTGGTTCAGCCGGGTGAGGTGAAAGAGGAGGGTATCGGGGAGCAAGCGGACGCTCCCCTTGCGTTCGGCCCACTGGTAGAGGAGCTCCGAATCGTGCTCGAAGGTAGGGGTGCGGAAGATGCACTCGCGGCAGTAGCAGATGGGGCAGTTGGTCATGCAGTTGTGGCAGCGGATGCAGGGGCCGAACTCGGCGAGGAGGCCCTGCATGCTGTCGACGCGCGTGCGGTAGGAGGCGAAGGCGAGGTCGCGGGCGGCGATGCGGGCGTCGGTGAGCGACTTGATAGCCTGTGCGCGCCTGGGAGGGGTGGTGGAGGCAGAGAGGTCCAGGGCGTGGGCGATGTCGTCGCGTGCGTGCAGGAAGAGTGTGCCGGGCTCGACGCCGAGGAGTCCGACGGTGAGGGCGACGTGGTCACCGGTGGGGACAGGCTGCTCGCAGATCTGGCAGGCTGAGCGGAAGGCAAGGCCGTGAGCGGGGACGAGGTTGCCGTCCCCAGCGCTTGCGAGCAGGCCGTCGATGAGGGCCTGTTTGTCAGGGGCCTGGTGCCATACCTCGACGCCGTACGTACCGAGGCAGTCGACGCCGACAATGACAACATCGTCCAGCTTGGCCTGCTGGAACTTGGTCAGTTCGACGAGCGCCCTGATTTCGCAGGAGCGGAGCACGACACCGAGTTTCTGGCGGTGGCCGGTGATGGTCAGTGCCTGTACCGCTCTTGCGGCATTGATAGGCATGACCGGCGCCAGGGGGGCGGAGTTGTCCACCAAGGCGGGGTCGCGCACCAGCGCCGGAGCCACCGACGCCCCGGGCATCCTCACGGGCAGCAGGAGCGCATCGACTATCTTTTTTTCCAGCAGGCTGCGCAGCAACATGCGCACTGCCTGTCCGGTTCCCTGCGGCGCATCCAGTAGTGTCTCGATCATCTTTGCCCTCTGCGTGGGACCATGGGCCACGGAGGTGGGCCATGGTCTGTGGTGTATCGTCCTTGCTAGATCGCCCCCTGGCCCTTGAGGGGATTGGGCCCCTTGGCCTTGAGTGCGGAGACCATATGCGTGACCGTGTCGGCGAAGTAGGCGCCCTCGCTGGCGGAGATCCAGCGGAGCCAGACGCGGTCGGGGTCAAAGCCCACCTGGGCGAGGATCGACTGCAAGATGGCGATGCGGCGCCTCGCCTTGTAGTTGCCGGATTGGTAGTGGCAGTCGCCGGGATGGCAGCCGCCGATGAGGACACCGTCGGCGCCTTCGAGGAGGGCTTTGGAGACATAGACGGGGTCGAGGCCTCCGCTGCACATGAGGCGGATGAT
>JAKQCX010000020.1 GCA_029558905.1 Pseudomonadota bacterium | reverse complement strand
TGGTGGAGCCGGCGGGAATCGAACCCGCGTCCGCAAGTCCTCTACAGCAAGATCTACATACTTAGTCCGGTCATTTGGTTTTGACCCGTTCCCCGCCGGCCGGACAGGCTGGGTTCAGGCGAGCCACCTTGGTTTAACGTCGGATCAAGTGACCCGATCCGACGCGAGCCCGTGTGAATGACCCCTCAGCTGGTTGCCCAGCCCGGCCCACGGGCCTGCCGGTGAGGAGTCCGGCCGTCAAGCGGCCAGAGCGTAGGTTTCGTCGTTGGCGACTATTGGTTTCCAGATGGATTTACGAGGTGACTGGTCCTCGGTATGCCCTTCACTGCTTTGCAACCCACGTCGAAGCCAGGTCGGCCCCATGAAAACAACAGTTGGAGGGATGTTACAGGCAATTGGTTCTTTGCTGCCGCAAAGATTTTTCCGGACGTGACCCGCGGCTCGCCCGCCACAGCCTCACGAACACATTCATGGATTGGGCCGTTGCCGACGCAGCTGCATTCTCCTGGATCGATACGTGCGATGCAGCATGAAACCTACCCCCTTGCCATGACCAGGTAATCCTGGGGATGGCACGGAAATCAGGCAGGACGACAGGCCAGCAGGTAGTTCACCTTGGTGTCCCGCTCCAGCCTGTAGGTCTTGCTGAAAGGGTTGTATGTCATGCCCATGAGTTCCACGGGGTCCAGGCCCACCTGGCGGCAGTGGGCCGCCAACTCGTGGGGCTTGATGAATTTGCTCCAGTCATGCGTGCCCTTGGGCAGCAGGTTGAGGACGTATTCGGCACCCACGATGGCGAAAAGATAGCTCTTGGGGTTGCGGTTCAGTGTGGACAGGAACACCCAACCATCGGGCTTCACCATGCGACGACAGGCCTCCAGAACGGAGACTGGGTCGGGCACGTGTTCCAGCATCTCCATGCAGGTCACCACGTCGAAGGCCGCAGGCCGCTCTTTCGCCAGGTCCTCGGCGGTGATCTGGCGATAATCCACCTGTATGCCGCTTTCCAGCTGATGCAGCATGGCCACCTTGAGGGCCTTTTCGGCCATGTCGATACCGGTGACCAGTGCGCCCTGCACGGCCATGCTTTCCGCCAGGATGCCGCCACCGCAGCCCACATCCACCACACGCTTGCCCTGCAGGCCGCCGCATAACCGCTCCACCCAGTCCAGGCGCAGGGGGTTGATCTCGTGCAGTGGCTTGAATTCGGAGTTGGGGTCCCACCAGCGGTGGGCGAGTTGGCTGAACTTGTCCAGTTCGGCCTGGTCGACGTTGCTCATGTTTCTACCTCGGTGGTCCGGGGCCCATTGTGCGCCATCTTGCTTAGCGGGCGGAACCCGTGGTCTGGTAATGGTCACGGTAATGCCGCCGAAAGAGATCCTCCAGGTCGTCGATGACCTCCTCCGCCGGTTTGCCGTGTACCAGATGCTGGGTCAGGAGGTGCGAGGTGTCATGCAGAATCCTGGCCCGGTCCACCATGGGGTAGGTCTGGCGCAGACGCTTGATGGCCTTCACCACACTTTCTTTTTCCGGACGAGGGATATCCAAGGGCTTCTGGGGGGGGGTCTGCCTGGGGTCTGCCTCGCGGCGGGAGAGAAATTCTGCGTAGTCCAGCAATCCCTGACGCTGGCTGTCATTCAGGGCACGAAAGAGTCGCAGGAGGCGGCGTTCATCCGCGGTCATATGGGGCTGTGCCCATATACGTGCAACAAAGGGCTGCTTTCCAGAAAATCCAGAAACGACTGCAGCAGCTTGCTGCGGAATTTTTCCTGCGGATACACCAGGGACAACTGGCGGCGCAGGGGCGGATCGATGGGCACGGAGATCAGCTCACCCAGCTTCACTTCCTTGTCCACCGTGGTGCTGGATACCACTGCCACTCCCAGGCCGGCGGCCACCGCGCCTTTGATGGCCTCCCGGCTGCCCAGCTCCATGGAGAGATTGATCTCGTCCAGATTGACGCCGTTGAGGCGGAAGAAATCGTCGATGCATTCCCGCGTGCCTGAACCGGACTCCCGCGTGATGTAGGGTTGCTCAGCGATCTGTCTGGGTGACACGCAAGACAGGTCGGCAACCTTGGAAAAGGGGGCGCAGATCATGACCAGTTCGTCTTCGCAGCACACGTGGGTGATGAGATTGGGACGGTGGGAGGGCGATTCGATGAGTCCCAGATCCAGGGTGTGGTCGGCCACCTTGTTTTCGATGGTCTCAGAGTTGGCGACCGTGAGCCGTGCCTGGGTCTCGGGGTGCAGACGCTTGAATTCACCAAGCAGGCGGGGAAGCATGTACTCGGCGATGGTGGTGGATGCCCCAATGAGCAGAGGCCCGCTGACTTGCCCGGTTAGCTCGGAGATGCGAGCCTCCATCTCGCTGGTCATGTTGAGGATGCGCTCGGCATAGTCCAGGGCCAGCTCCCCGGCCGGGGTGAGCGAGATCCGGCCATGCGAGCGCTCGAACAAACGGGTGTTGAATTGTTCTTCCAGTTGCTTGACCTGGAAGGTGACGGCCGGCTGGGTCATGAACAGCAGTTCCGCAGCCTTGGTGAAGGAGAGCTGTTTCGCCACCGTGTGGAACACCTGAAGCCTGCGGTCCGCCATATCGTTTATATGAAGATAAAAAATAATTATGTCATTGAATCATAATTTTCTGATCGGTCAAGCCATACTAGCCACGCGCCTGAATTTTCCCTATTGTCTCGTGGCTCACCACTCCCGCCTTGGCCGCATGCCTTTCTGCTGACCCTGGGGCCATTCCCTCCCCTTCCTGCCCCTCGGATTGTTCCTTGCCCATAAAGGCCATGAATCGCGGCTTCTACGTCATCCTCGTTGCCCAGTTCCTTTCCGCCCTGGCGGACAACGCGCTGCTGTTCGCGGCCATTGCCCTGCTGCAGGAATTGGCCGCGCCGGACTGGCACGTACCCCTGCTGCAGCAGTTCTTCGTCATTTCCTATATCGTCCTGGCCCCTTTCGTGGGTGCCTTTGCAGACGCCCAGCCCAAGGGGCGGGTGATGTTCATCGCCAATGCCATCAAGACATTGGGCTGCCTGGCCATGCTGCTGGGCATGGAGCCCCTGTATGCCTACGCCATCGTCGGCCTGGGGGCAGCGGCCTATTCCCCCGCCAAATACGGCATCCTCACCGAGTACCTGCCCCCTGCCCTGCTGGTCAAGGCCAACAGTTGGATGGAAGGCGCTACCGTGGCGGCCATCATCCTGGGCGCCATCGTCGGCGGCCTGCTGGTCAGTCCGGCCCTGACGGGTCAGGCCCTGATACGCTGGGGGGCGCCCGGCTGGCTGAGTGTGGCGGATACGGCCATCGCCCTCATCCTGCTTCTGTACCTGACCGCGGCCTGGTTTAACCTCTATATCCCGCGCCTGCCCATCGATCACAAGATGCCCAGGAAGAATCCTCTCTTCCTGGTGCAGGATTTCTGGCATGCCTTCAAGTTGCTGTGGAGGGATCCCCTGGGCCAGGTGTCCCTGGCAGTAACCACCCTGTTCTGGGGTGTGGGCGCCACGCTACGTCTGGTGGTGTTGGCCTGGGCCGCCGTCAACCTCGGGTTCGATCTCACGCATGCCACCCAGCTCACTGCCATGGTGGCAGTGGGTATAGCCGTGGGCGCGGCCGTGGCCGGCAAATGGGTGAAGCTGGAGAGTTCAGTGCAGGTGTTGCCCGCCGGCATCCTGCTGGGTTTCATCGTCATCGTCATGATTTTCGTCGCCGACTGGCGTATCGCCATGGCAGTCATGTTCATCATCGGCGCCCTGTCCGGCTATTTCGTGGTGCCCCTCAATGCCCTGTTGCAGCATCGCGGCCATCTGCTCATGGGTGCAGGACATTCCATCGCCATCCAGAATTTCAACGAGAACCTCGGCATCCTGCTGCTGCTTGGGGTCTACACCTTCATGGTGGGCCACGGCGTGCACATCCACTGGGTCATCGTAACGTTCGGCCTGTTCATCAGCGCCGCCATGACTCTGATCTGGCGTCGGCACCGCTATGACGTGGTGCATTGACGGCTGTCAGGCATCCTCCGGCGGATCTTAAGTTACCAGTGGCAACTGATCCGCATCCCGCAAGCCGGACAGGAACAGGCTGCAGCATCGGCCCTGACTCGCCCAGGTCCGGGCGGCCTCGGCAAAGATGTCCATGAGGGTGTGCCGCAGTGGCGGCAACAGGCGATCGGCATGCCTGATGCGCAGGGTGATGGGACCGCTGCGCCAGGACATGTCCTGCAGGCACTCCTCCAGGGCGTCCCAGTTGGGGGCGTAATACTCCGGGAATTCCAGGGCCAGGCCCAGGGCCGTCAACAGGGTTTTCTTGTCCGAGAGCAGCCGACCATCGAGGCTGGGCTCCAGCTCCCGAGCACCAGATAACCGGTAGATGCCATTGAGCGACGGCTCCCGGAGGATGCGGGAGAGGGAGAGTCTCATTCCCGGATCCTTGTGAAGCTTTGATAGTGGTCTTCGCTGTACCAGAAATCGCCGTCACGGCCAGCCACGATGCGCCGGGCACCCCGGTTGCCAACCCCCGGAGTGGGTACGGTGTATTCCCTATAATAACCCCGGGCCTGACCGGGCAGCAGGCCTTCCCGGTTGCCGAAGATGGTGCCGTCCCTGGCATGGGCATAGGGACCACCCTGCCTGATCAGGGCCAGGGTGTGGCGGCCTTCGGGGGGAAGCCGGCTAACATGGATTTCATTGCTGGAATGAGAGACACGCCCGTGATCTGAAACCAGGCCCTCCGGGTCTGGACTGGCGACATGGATCGGCGTGCCGGAGGACGTCATCCGTGAGACATCCCAACCCAACCAGCTGGCCAGGAGCAACAATCCTACGATGAGCAGCAGGACGCGCCAGGCTTGCATCGCAGGGAATCAGTCGTTGGCATGGCGGGCGATATAGGCCTTGATGGCCTGAACGTCGGCATCCATCACTTCCACCCTGCGGGGCAGGGCTTCCAGGTCCTCTAGGCCGGC
This sequence comes from Pseudomonadota bacterium, assembly GCA_029558905.1. Lineage (GTDB taxonomy): Bacteria > Pseudomonadota > Gammaproteobacteria > Burkholderiales > Thiobacillaceae > PFJX01. Next base: position 29,187 of record JAKQCX010000020.1, on the reverse strand, counting down.
GGGCCGCTCCGGCCTGCGTCCCAGGGCCTCCACGATACTGTCCTCGAACTTGGCCGGCAGGGCCGTCTCCAGACACACCAGGGGGATACCCGGCACACGGTGTTCCAGACCCACCTTGAGGCCATCGGCGGTGTGGGTGTCGATGAGCGTGGCGTACCTTTCCCAACACGCGCGGATGGTGGCCAGGCGATCGGCATGGGTGCTCTTGCCCGATACTAGGCCGAAGGCGGATACCTGGTCGAAGAGCCCGCCATGCCGGAGATCGAAGCTACCACCCTGGTCCACGGCTCGCCACAGCTCCGCCACCCGCTCGCCGTTGCGCCCGGTGAGGTCAAAGATGAAGCGCTCAAAGTTGGACGCCTTGGAGATGTCCATGGAGGGGCTGGAGGTGTGCAGGGTCTCCACGGACCGGCGGGGTCGGTACACCCCGGTGCGGAAGAATTCGTCCAACACGTCGTTCTCGTTGGTGGCGACGATGAGCTGGTGGATGGGCAGGCCCATCATGCGGGCGATGTGTCCGGCACAGACGTTGCCGAAGTTGCCGGAGGGCACGGAGAAGCTGACCTTCTCCCCGTTGTCGCGAGTCACGGCGAAATAGGCCTTGAAGTAGTAGATCACCTGGGCGGCCACCCGGGCCCAGTTGATGGAGTTCACCGCTCCCAGACGGTACTTCTGCTTGAACGCCAGGTCGTTGCTGGCGGCCTTGACGATGTCCTGGCAGTCGTCGAACACGCCGCGCACGGCGATGTTGAAGATGTTGGCATCCTGTAGACTATACATCTGTGCCTGCTGGAAGGGCGTCATGCCCTGCTCCGGAGAGAGCATGAACACCCGTACATTGTGCTTGCCGCGCATGGCATATTCGGCGGCGGAGCCGGTGTCTCCGGAAGTGGCGCCCAGGATGTTGATGTCCTGCCCGGCCCGCTCCAGGGCATACTCGAACAGATTGCCCAGGAGCTGCATGGCCATGTCCTTGAAGGCCAGGGTGGGGCCATTGGACAGCTCCAGGAGATAGAGCCCCGCCTCCAGCCTGCGCACCGGGGTGATATGGCTGAAATCCGAGTCCACCCGGCCATGGCTGTAGGTGGCCCTGGTATAGGTCTTGTCGATGAGGACCTGTAGATCCGCGGCTGGGATGTCGTCCGTCAGCCGGGAGAGGATGGCAAAGGCCAGCTGGCGGTAGTCCATGCCCCGCATGGCCATCAGGTCCTCCCCCGAGAACCTGGGGTAGGTCTCCGGCAGATAGAGCCCGCCGTCGGAGGCCAGCCCTCCCAGCAGGATTTCCAGGAAGGATTGCTTGGGGGCCTGTCCCCGTGTGCTGATGTACTTCATGACACGCGCGCTTTCCGGGTTCTCAGCCCTTGAGCTCCTCCATACGGATACGGGTGACCTGGCCGCGGATACTGTCCAGGACCTGAATGCGGGTGATGGCGTTATTCACGTCCTTTTCACAGGCCTGGTGGGTGAGGATCACCACATCGGTCTGGTCTTCCCCCTCCTCCGGCTCCTTCTGCATCATGGCGTCGATGGAGATGGACAAATCCGCCAGGATGCGGGTCACGTCCGCCAGCACGCCCGGCTTGTCCAGGGCGCGCAGACGCAGGTAGTAGGCAGTCTCCACCTCCTCCATGGGCAGGATGGGCAGATCGGACATACGATCCGGCTGGAAGGCCAGATGAGGTACCCGGTTCTGCGGATCGGCGGTATGCAGGCGGGTGACATCCACCAGGTCGGCGATCACTGCGCTGGCGGTGGGTTCGGCGCCGGCGCCCTTGCCGTAGTAGAGGGTGGCCCCCACCGCGTCCCCCCAGACCAGCACGGCGTTCATGGCCCCTTCCACGTTGGCGATGAGGCGCTTGGCCGGCACCAAGGTGGGATGCACGCGTAATTCCACACCCTGCTCACGCCGCTTGGCCACACCCAGGAGCTTGATGCGGTAGCCCAGCTGCTCGGCGTACTGGATATCGACGGCCTCCAGACGGGTGATGCCCTCCACATAGGCCTTGTCGAACTGGATGGGGATGCCGAAGGCGATGGCGGCCATGAGGGTGGCCTTGTGCGCAGCATCCACCCCCTCGATGTCGAAGGTGGGATCCGCCTCGGCATAGCCGAGCTGCTGGGCCTCCTTGAGGACGGTTTCGAAGGGCAGGCCCTTGTCCCGCATCTCGGAGAGGATGAAGTTGGTGGTGCCGTTGATGATGCCGGCCACCCACTGGATGCGGTTGGCAGACAGTCCCTCGCGCAGGGCCTTGATGATGGGGATGCCTCCGGCCACGGCGGCCTCGAACGCCACCATCACACCCCTTTTCTGGGCGGCGGCGAAGATCTCGTTGCCGTGCACGGCCAGCAGGGCCTTGTTGGCGGTGACCACGTGCTTGCCGTGGGCGATGGCTTCCATGACCAGTTCCCGGGCCACGGTATAGCCGCCGATGAGCTCGACGACGATGTCGATGGCGGGGTCCCGTACCACGTCAAAGGCGTCGTCCGTGAGCCTGGCCTGGCCGGCGGTGAGCCTTCGCGCCAGATCCAGGTTGCGGTCCGCCACCCGGGTGATGGCGATGGGTCGGCCGGCGCGCCGGCTGATCTCTTCCTGATTGCGCTGGAGCACCGTCCAGGTACCGCCGCCCACGGTACCGATACCGAGCAGGCCTACATTGATGGGTTTCATATTCCGGTTACAGGTTTCAGGTTGCGGAGTCAGGTGCCGTGCCGCTTGCGGTAATGTTCCAGGAAGCGATCGATGCGTCCCATGGCCTCGTGCAGGTCGTCCTCGGAAGGCAGGAATACCACGCGCAGATGGTCTGGATGGGGCCAGTTGAAGCCGGAGCCCTGCACCACCAGCACCTTCTCCTGCAGCAGCAAATCCAGGATGAACTGCTGGTCATTGGCGATGGGATAGATCCTGGGGTCCAGGCGGGGGAACAGATACATGGCGGCCTGGGGCTTCACGCAGCTCACTCCGGGCATGGCGGTGAGCAGCTCCCAGGCCAGGTCACGCTGGCGCCGCAGGCGACCGCCAGGCGCCACCAGCTCGTTGATGCTCTGGTAGCCGCCCAGGGCGGTCTGGATGCCGAACTGGGCCGGCACGTTGGAGCACAGGCGCATGGAGGCCAGCATGTCCAGGCCTTCGATGTAGTCCCTGGCGTACCGCTTTTCGCCGGAAACGATGGCCCAGCCGGCACGATAGCCACAGGCCCGGTAGTTCTTGGACAGGCCGTTGAAGGTGACGAACAGCACGTCGTCCGCCAGGGAGGCGATGGAGGTGTGCTGGTTGCCGTCGAAGAGGACCTTGTCGTAGATCTCGTCGGCATAGACGATGAGTTGGTGCCGGCGGGCAATCTCCACGATGCCTTCGAGGGTCTCCCTGGGATACAGGGCACCCGTGGGGTTGTTGGGGTTGATGACGACGATGGCCCGGGTGTTCGACGTGATCTTGCTGCGCATGTCCTCCAGGTCCGGCAACCAGCCGCTGGCCTCATCGCACAGATAGTGCCGCGGCGTGCCACCTCCCAGGCTGACCGCCGCCGTCCACAGGGGATAATCCGGAGTCGGCACCAGCACCTCGTCGCCATTGTCCAACAGGGCCTGCAGAGTCATGACGATGAGCTCGGATACCCCATTGCCGATATAGATGTCTTCCACCTGCACCCCGGCAATGTGCTTTTCCTGGGTGTAGTGCATGATGGCCTTACGGGGCGCGAACAGCCCCTTGGATTCGGAATAGCCCGCCGCGAGGGGCAGATTGTGGATCACGTCCTGGACGATCTCCTCCGGCGAGTCGAAACCAAAGGTGGCCGGATTGCCGATGTTCAGCTTGATGATGCGCTGGCCCTCTTCCTCCATCTGCCGGGCACGCGCCATGACCGGGCCACGGATGTCGTAGCACACATTGGCGAGCTTGGCGGATTTGAGGATGGGCTGCATGGCCATGCGGCATCGGGGTATAAAGGCGGGCATCTTACCCGATATCCACCCTTTTCCGGCCCCTGCTCCCACCATGAAACTGCATCTGGACCAGCACAATGCCCAATACTTCGTCACTGGCTACGGCATGGACCACGTCATGGTGAATGGCGTACCCCACACACAAAGCATGGTGGTGCTGCCGGAAGAGCTGATCATCCCCTGGGCAGGGGCCTGGGCCGACCTGAATGACCGGGATTTCGAGATACTGACCCTGAGGGCACCGGAGATCGTGCTGCTCGGCACCGGGCCGCGCCAGCGCTTTCCCGCGCCCGAGGTCTACAAGGGGCTCATCCGTGCACGCATCGGTGTGGAGATCATGGATACCCAGGCCGCCTGCCGCACCTACAACATCCTGGCGGCGGAGGGGCGCCGGGTCGCCGCGGCCCTGCTTCTGGGTGGCTAGCTAGTCCAGGTTGCCCTGCACGAGGCGGGCGGTGTCCTTGATGTACAGGGCATTGCCATCCAGCTCGATGCAGCCCTGGTCACCGAGCTTGTGCAGCAGGCGGGACAGGGTCTCCGGTTTGACCCCGATGCGGGAGGCAATGACCTGCTTGGGCGCCTCCCATTCCACCTTCTGGCGCCCGGTCTCATCCGGATCGGAGTGATCCAGCAGATACTGCAGCAGACGATCCGAGCCTTTCATCAGGGTGAGCCGGTCGATCTCGTTCACCAGCTTGTGCAGACGCGAACTCATGCCCGCCAGCAGGGGGAAGCAGCGGCGTGCATCTCTGGCCAGCCATTCCTTGAATGTGCGGCCGTCGAAGGCCACCAGACGGGCATGCACCTGGGCCGCCGCATTCACGGGATACAGGCCGCCCATGAACAGCACCGCCTCGGCGAACAGCCTGTTGGTTCCCGCCAGTTCGATGACCTTCTCGTCCCCCTGCGGCGAGGCCCGATACAGGCGGATCACGCCCTCGGCCACCCAATAGAAGGCATTGGCCGGATCCCCCTGGTTGAAGAGGATGTGACCCTGGGGCAGATCCACGGTGCTGGCATGGTTCAGCACCTCCTGGAACTGTTCATCCTCCAGGCCGGCAAACAGAAAACAACGGCGCAGGCCCTGCAGGTCCTGCGCGCTTACATTCCAGCTCACGGCATGATTTCCTTGAAGTGCCGGATAGCGGCGAATTCGCCCACATCCTTGTCCGGCTGATGGCTATCCGGCCGCAGCACGGCGCGCAGATGGCCGATGCCCGCCCGGCGCGCGCTGCGCAGAACCGGCAGGCTATCATCCACCAGCAAGGTACGACCCGGATCAAATGGCTCATTGCGCGGCAGGGCGGCCCAGAAGGCCGGGTCTTCCTTGGCAAGGCCGTATTCATGGGAGACATGCATGGCATCGAAATGCACGTCCAGTCCGGTGCGGTCCATCTTCAGACGCAGACTCTTGCGATGCGCATTGGTCACCAGGGCAACACGCTTGCCGCTCCGGCGCACAGCGGTAAGAAACTCGGGCACGCCGGGATGGATGGCGATGAGGTGGGCCACTTCCTCCTTCAGCCGCACGATATCCAGTTGCAGCCGCTCGGACCAGTAGTCCACGCAGTACCAATCCAGCGTACCAGCCTTGGCGTCATAGTGGCGAAGGCATTCGGCATGGGCCTCGGCCTGGGACAGGCCATGGCGTTGAGCGAATCTTTCCGGCACATGGACCCGCCAGAAGTGGTTGTCGTAATGCAGGTCCAGCAGCGTGCCGTCCATATCCAGCAGGACGGTGTCGATGCGCCCCCAGTCGGGTCGCATGGACATCAGAGCAGACCATCCTTGGACATGCCGCGCCGTCGCAGGATGCGGCGCAGGGTCTGCAAGGCCTCGAGCTGGATCTGGCGCACACGCTCCCGCGTGATGCTCAGGTGTTCGGCCAGGTCTTCCAGGGTGGCGATGTCCTGATTATTGAGGCCAAAGCGGCGCTCGATGACCCAGCGATGGCGCTCGGGCAGCTCCTGCAGCCATTCCTGCACATAGTGTTCCACCTGCAGCATCTGCAGCATGTCCTCCGGCTGCTCCGCATGCTCGTCGGCAATGGCCTCGCCGATGGACAGGGAAGGATCGACCTCCAGAGGCGCATCCAGCGAAGCCACCCGCTCATTCAGGGCCATGATGCGGCGTACTTCCTCCAGTGGCCGGCCCGTGAGAGCGGCGATATCGTCCGGCCCGGCATCGGGTACGCCATGCATTTCCAGGTGTCGCTGGGCCCGCAGATAGACGTTGAGCTCCTTGATGATGTGCACTGGCAGGCGGATGGTGCGGGACTGGTTCATGATGGCCCGCTCGATGTTCTGACGGATCCACCAGGTGGCATAGGTGGAAAAGCGGAAGCCCCGGTCCGGTTCGAACTTGTCCAGGGCGTGCATGAGGCCCAGATTGCCTTCCTCGATCAGGTCCAGCAGATAGAGACCACGGTTGACATAGCGCTTGGCGATGTTCACCACGAGGCGCAGATTGTGCTCGATCATCTTCTGGCGCGCATCGAATTCTCCGCGGCGCGCCCGGGTGGCCAGATCCCGCTCCTGTTCCGGTGTCAGCAGGCCCTCCCGCCCGATTTCGTTCAGATAGAGCTGGGTGACATCCGGCAGTTCGTCGTATTCGATCGCGAGTTCGGCATGCGGCGACTCCGGCGGCAGCCCGCCCAGCTCGACTTCGTCCGGCTGTTCCTGCTCCTCATGCTGCCCGAGATGGTTTTCTTCCCGCATGTCTCTCGCTTGTCCGTATCCCGCCTCGATCAGGGGCAGTGCCTGGATTTGACACATAGTTCAGACGGGACGCCTGCTCGTCGATCTCCCGAATCTCGAAATGCAGCTTGTCCCGGGTCTCGCCCGATGACACCCGTCCATTGCTGGCCCGTCCCAAACCACACCCTGCCCCTGTCGCGCCGTTTATCCACGCCTAGGCTTGGACAGACATATGGGGCTCACCGTGATGCATGATGATGAGTTTTCCATGGCCCCGCAAGCCAGGTTCCAGGCAGACCGTCCAGTCCGCCGCGGAGATCCGCGCAGACTGGCCGTGCCGAACGACAGGCTGGGGGCTGCGTGCCTCAAGTGACGCCGGAGAGCAGGGGCACGAATTTCACGGTCTCCAGTTCCTTTTCACTGAAACCGCCCTCCGTCATGGCCTCCACCAGGATGAGCCGCTGTGTCTCCCCCGCCCCGACCGGCGCGACCAGGCGACCACCCGGCTTGAGCTGCCGCTTCAGGGTATCGGGAATGTAGGGCATGGCGGCCGCGACCACGATGGCGTCATAGGGTGCTCCCGCCGGATAGCCTTCCGTGCCGTCCACGTTCTTCATGCGCACATTGTTGATGCGCAGTTCCCGCAGGGTCTGACGGGCGCGACCAATGAGCTTGGCGATACGCTCCAGGCTCAGCACCTCGCGGGACAACCTGGACAATACGGCCGCTTGGTAGCCGCATCCTCCCCCCACTTCCAATACCCGCTCCAGTTGCCGGTCCCTGCAGAGCAATTCACAGCTGAGAGCCACGGTATAGGGGCTGGAGATGGTCTGACCCTGGCCGATGGGCAACGGGGTTTCGTCATAGGCCCGCTGCTGGATGCCTTCTTCCAGGAAGGGATGCCGCGGCACCTCGGCCATGGCCTTGAGCACCCGGGGATCCTGTATACCCTGCCCTTTGAGGCGCTCGATCATGCGCACGCGGGCGCGCTGGGAAGTCATGCCGATGCCCGGGCCGATCATGGCTTGAGCCAGTCCTCCACCACGCTCATCTGGTTGTAGCGTGTCAAATCGAGCTGCAGGGGAGTTATGGAGATGCGCCCCTGGGCCACGGCGTGGAAATCCGTACCGGGGCCGGCGTCCTGCGCCGCGCCGGCCGCCCCCACCCAGTACAGGGTCTGGTTGCGCGGGTTCACGGTCCTCACCATGTCCTGAGCCTTGTGACGGCGCCCCAGGCGGGTCACCTCCACACCCTGAATCTGGTCAGCCGGCAGATCCGGCACATTCACGTTCAGCAATACCTGTTCAGGGAAGGCCCGGCTGGCAAAACGTTGCGCCAGGCCCGCGACAAAGTCCGCGGCAGTCTGAAAGTGCTCATCCCGCATGTTGGCCAGAGACACGGCCACCGAAGGAATTCCCAGCAGAAAACCTTCCGTGGCGGCGGCCACGGTCCCGGAATACACGGTGTCATCCCCCATGTTGGCTCCCAGGTTGATGCCCGAGATGACCATCTGAGGCAGCTCCGGCAGGAGGCCGGTCACCGCCAGATGCACGCAGTCGGTCGGGGTGCCGTTGACATAATGCAAACCTGACGGCGTGGTGCGCACCATGAGGGGTCGATCCAGGGTCAGGGAGTTGCTCGCCCCGCTGCGGTCCCGTTCCGGCGCCACCACGGTGATGTCATGGCCATGCTGGCTGAGGGTTGCGGCTAGAACGGCCAGGCCTGGTGCGAAGTAGCCGTCATCGTTGCTGAGCAGGATTCGCATTCGCCGCGATACTTGTGGGGAAAAAATGGTCGGGGCGAGAAGATTCGAACTTCCGACCCCCTGCACCCCATGCAGGTGCGCTACCAGGCTGCGCTACGCCCCGACGAGCCGCGCATTATAGGGACTCGGGCCACGCCGGTAAACAGGAGCAGGGTAAAAAACCCATGCGCGCCATTTCCCGGTCAGTCCTGAAGCAGGGCGATGATTTCCGCCAGTTCAGCCTTGATGGACGACATCTCCGGGCCTGCCGAGGCCAGGCTCATCGCGACATCGCCGGGGTCAGCCCTCTCTTCCTGAGAAGGCGGGGGCGTGCCTTCGTGGACGAGGCGGTTACGGGCCCCGCTGATGGTGAAACCCTGCTCGTACAGCAATTCCCGGATGTGGCGGATGAGCATCACCTCGTGATGCTGGTAATAGCGCCGGTTGCCGCGCCGCTTGAGTGGCTTGAGCTGGCTGAATTCCTGCTCCCAGTAACGCAGTACGTGGGGTTTGACCCCACACAACTCACTCACCTCGCCGATGGTGAAGTAGCGCTTGGACGGAATGGGTGGCAGCTCAGAGCTGGGGCTGGGGTCCGCCATGGGCCTCTTCCACCATTGCCTTCAGTTTTTGGCTCACATGAAACGTCACCACTCGGCGGGCCGAAATGGGCATTTCCTCCCCGGTCTTGGGATTGCGCCCCGGGCGCTGGGGTTTTTCACGTAACCTGAAATTGCCAAAGCCGGACAATTTGACACTGTCCCCCTTTTCCAGGGCCGCGCGGATCTCTTCAAAAAAGGACTCCACCATTTCCTTGGCTTCACGCTTGTTCAGGCCCACATTCTCGAACAGCAGGTTGGCGAGTTCTGCTTTGGTCAGCGTGGTCATGGCTTGTACTTGTCTCCGGGCAGACGACGAGGCAAGGCCCAAGTCAGCTGCGCAAACTGGCGTCAAAGTCATTTTTCAGGATTTGCAACACGTCCAGCACGGCCGCGTCGATCTCCGAGTCTGTAAGCGTTTTCTCAGTATGTTGCACCAACATCTTGAAAGCAAGGCTTTTTTTTCCATCCATCACACCCTTGCCTTGATAGATGTCAAATAAGCTGAACTCCGCCACAAGGCCGGGTTTGCGCGAGTTCACGGCCGCCAGCAGGGCACCGGCCGGCACGTCTTCGTCCACCACCACGGCGATATCCCGTCGCACGGCCGGCAGACGGGAAACTCCGGCATGGCCAGGCATGGGACGCTGCATCAAGGCACCCAGGTCCACCTCGAACAGGTATGGTGGCCTGTTCAGACCGTACTTCTGACGCAGGGCAGGGTGCAGCGCCCCCAGCCAGCCCACGCGCGTGCCATGCACATCGATCTGGGCACACTGCCCCGGGTGCAGGGCGGGATGACGCCCCGACGTGAAATTTGCCCGTGTAGGGTGAAACAGGGCTTCCAGATCGGCGCGCAGGTCATAGAAATCCAGGCTGCGCGCCTTGTCGCCCCACTGCTCCGGCAGGGCCGTGCCATAGGCCAGGCCTGCCGCCCGTAGGGGCTGCTCCTCCGCTCCGGTGCGGATGAATACCCGTCCCAGTTCGAACAGACGCAGGCGCTCCTGGCCATGGTTGAGGTTGTGGCGCAGGGTCTGCAGCAACCCTGCCAGCAGGCTGCCGCGCATGACCCCCATCTGGCTGGCGATCGGGTTCAGCAGGGAAATCGCACCCCCCTCGTCACGGAAGTCTGCATCCAGTTCATCGGATATGAAGCTGTAGGTTACGACTTCCTGGTATCCCCTTGATGTAAGTATATTTCTGATCTCTTTTGCCGGACGAATCCGCTCACCCGCAGGCAACATGACATGTATGCCGCGCGGGTCTGCGGCGGGTATGTCGTCGTAGCCATGCACCCTGGCGATCTCCTCGATGAGATCCACTTCTTGGTTGATGTCGAAGCGGTGGCTGGGCACGGTGACCCGCATGCCCTCTGGCATCGGCTGCGTCGTCATGCCCAGGCGGGAGAGGATGTCGCGCATGTGTCCATCCTCCAGATCGAAGCCCAGCAGACGCCGGGCCCGTCCGGGGCGAAAGCGTATGGATTTCCGGGTCGGCGCACCAGGGCCCGCCATGGTCACAGGACCGGCCCGGCCGCCGCAGATATCCAGAATCAGACGCGTGGCCCGCTGCATGGCTTGCATGGGCAACTCCGGATCCACCCCGCGCTCGAAACGGTGGGAAGAATCCGTGGACAGGGCATAGCCCCGGGCCCGGCCGGCTAGGGCCTCGGGAGTGAAATGGGCTGCCTCCAGGAACACGTCCCTGGAGTCTTGCGTCACGCCACTGCCTTCTCCTCCCATGATCCCGGCCAAGGCCAGGGGGCCCGAGTCGTCCGCGATCACCAGGCTGTGATCCTTCAGTGCTATCGCCTGTCCGGACAGCAGGGTCAGGGCCTCGCCGACATGTGCCATGCGCACCCGCAGCGAGCCCCGCAGGCGAGCCAGATCGAAGCCGTGCATGGGCTGGCCCAGCTCCAGCAGGACGTAGTTGGTCACATCCACGACCGGATGGATGGAACGCAGGCCGGACCGCTCCAGGCGCCGTACCATCCAGACGGGAGTCACGGCCTTGGCATCGATCCCCCGGATGACCCGGCCGCAATAACGGGGACAGGCGGTCTCGGCATAGATATGCACCGGGAAAACATCCTCCAGAGTGGCGGTGACCGGGCTGCAATCCACAGGCGTCATGGGGCTGTCGGTCAGGGCCGCCACTTCCCGGGCGATACCCTGCAGGGACAGGCAATCGCCCCGGTTGGGGGTGAGCTTCAGGGTGAGCAGATGGTCATCCAGGCCGAGCCAGTCGCGCAAGCCGGCCCCAACCGGTGCATCCGTCGCCAGTTCCAAGATGCCGGAGGCATCCGCCGAGATGCCCAGCTCCTTGGCGGAACAGAGCATACCGTGGGAGAGCACGCCCCGCACCTTGGCCTGCCTGATCTGGAAGTCGCCGGGTAAGACCGCGCCGATCAGGGCACAGGCGGTCTTCAGGCCTGGACGGGCATTGGGCGCCCCACAGACGATGGTCAGGGGCTCCGCGTCTCCCACATGGACCCGGCAGATCTGCAAGCGATCGGCATTGGGGTGCTTTTCGGCAGCCAGGATTTCGCCCACCACCACCCGGGTGAATGGGGCGGCCACCGGCTCGACGGCCTCCACTTCCAGGCCGGCCATGGTAAGCAGATGCCCCAGCTGGCGGACATCCAGGGCTGGATTGACGAGGCAGCGCAGCCAGGCTTCGGAAAATTGCATGCCCTCCTCCCTATTCAGGCAAACTGTTTGAGGAAACGCAGGTCATTCTCAAAAAACAGGCGCAGGTCATCCACGCCATAGCGCAGCATGGCCAGGCGTTCCACACCCAGACCGAAGGCGAAGCCCTGATACCGCTCGCCGTCGATGCCCACGTGGCCGAACACATTGGGATGCACCATGCCGCAGCCCAGCACCTCCAGCCAGCCCGTATGCGAGCACACGCGGCAACCCGCGCCGTCACAGATCACGCAGCCGATGTCCACCTCGGCGGAGGGTTCGGTGAAGGGGAAAAAGGAAGGGCGAAAACGCACCGGCAGGTTGTCCCGCTCGAAGAAGCGGGCCATGAAATCCGCCAACACCCCCTTCAAATCGGCGAAGGATACCGACTCATCCACCCACAGCCCCTCCACCTGGTGGAACATGGGGGTGTGGGTCACGTCGGAGTCGCAGCGATATACCCGCCCCGGAGCGATGATGCGGATGGGAGGCCGGTGGGTCTGCATGAAGCGCACCTGTACCGGCGAGGTATGGGTGCGCAGCAGGGAGCCGTCCCGCAGATAGAAGGTGTCGTGCATGGCCCGGGCAGGATGATCCTCCGGGATGTTCAGGGCCGTGAAGTTGTAGAAGTCCGTCTCGATCTCCGGTCCATCCGCCACGACAAAGCCGATGGAGGCGAACAGGGATTCGATGCGTTCCAGGGTGCGGGTGACCGGATGCCGTCCACCCATGACCTCGCCCCGGCCCGGCAGGCTCACATCCAGGGACTCGGCGGCCAGCTGTCTTTCCAGCTCAGCGGCCTGAATGGCCTCCCGGCGGGCCTTGAGCAGGGCCTCGACCTGGCCCTTGACCTCATTGATGCGGGCCCCGGCGGCCTTGCGCGCCTCCGGAGGCAATCCCCCCAGCCCCTTCATCTGTTCGGTGATGGCACCGGCCTTGCCCAGGAACCGTGCCTTCACCTGGTCGAGGGTAGGCAGACTGGCGGCGGTGGCGAAGGCCTGCTCGGCGTCTTTGAGGATGTCTTCCGGGGTCATGGCGCGTTCATGGGATGCGGCTTGCGGGAAAATGAAAAGGGAGGCCCAGGGGCCTCCCTCGACACCGCCGGATATCGGGCGGCGATCAGGCGTTCAGGGAAGCCTTGGCCTGCTCGGCGATCCTGGCGAAGGCCGGCTGATCGAAGATGGCCATGTCGGACAGAACCTTGCGATCGATCTCGATGTTGGCCTTCTTCAGGCCGTTCATGAACACGCTGTAACTCATGTCCATGCCCAGCTCACGTACGGCGGCATTGATGCGCGCGATCCACAGTTGGCGGAACTGGCGCTTGCGCTGACGGCGGTCACGGTAGGCATACTGCCCGGCCTTCATGACCGCTTCATTGGCGACCCGGAATACGTTCTTGCGGCGGCCGCGGAATCCCTTGGCGGCATCCAGGACCTTCTTGTGGCTGGCGTGGGCGGTTACACCACGTTTGACGCGAGGCATGTCTGTTCTCCTTTAACCGTTGTGACTCAGGCGTAGGGCAGCATGTCGCGCACGTGTCCCGCGTCGCTGGCATGCACTTCGCTAATGCCGCGCAGCTGGCGCTTGCGCTTGCTGGTCTTCTTGGTGAGGATGTGGCGCATGTAGGCGGAGGACCGCTTGATGCTGCCGTTGCCCCGGACGCGGAACCGCTTGGCGGCGCCGCTCTTGGTCTTCATCTTCGGCATGGTCGCAACTCCATTCTTCGATGTCACCGGGCGGCTTCCGGCGGAAGCGCTTGTCTGGCCTGGTGGCACTTGTTCACGCGGTTTCGACAGGGCCCGCGTCTGCCCGGAAAAATCCTACTTCTTTCTTTTGGGTGCCAGCACCATCACCATCTGACGCCCTTCCATCTTGGGAAACTGCTCCACCGTGGCATATTCGGTCAGATCGGCTTCCACCCGCTTCAATTGTTCCATGCCCAGTTCCTGGTGAGCCATCTCCCGCCCGCGGAATCGCAGGGTGATCTTGGCCTTGTCGCCTTCACCGAGAAAGCGCACCAGGTTGCGCAGCTTGACCTGGTAGTCGTTTTCATCGGTACCGGGACGAAACTTCACTTCCTTGACCTGTATCTGCTTCTGCTTGAGCTTGGCCTCGTGCTGTTTCTTGCTCTCCCGGTATTTGTGCTTGCCGTAATCCATGATCCGGCACACCGGAGGCTTGGCCATGGGGGCGATCTCCACGAGATCCAACTCCGCCTCCTCGGCCTTGAACAGCGCTTCACGCAAGCTGACGATACCCAACTGCTCACCATCGTCGCCCACCAGTCGGACCTCGGGCGCCTCGATCTCGCCGTTGATCCGGGGTTCCTTATCCTGAGCTATCGCACATTCCTTTGTTCACGTTAAAAAAGAAGGAGCCGATTCTAGGCATCGGCTCCTCGATATTCAGGCACTGCGCAGCCGGGCTACAAATTCGTCCAGCGTCATCTGCCCCAGGTCCTCACCCCCCCGTGCACGAACAGCCAGCGTGTTTCCCTGACGCTCCCTGTCACCCAGCACGATCTGGTAAGGTACCCGCTGCATGGAGTGCTCGCGGATTTTATAGCCAATCTTCTCGCTTCTCAAGTCAGAAACCACGCGCAAGCCCTGTTTTTTCAGGCTTTCCGTGACCGCTCCGGCGTAATCCGCCTGGGCGTCGGTGATGCTCATGACCACCGCCTGTACCGGCGCCAGCCACACGGGGAAATTGCCGGCGTAATGCTCGATGAGGATGCCGATGAAGCGTTCCAGGGAGCCCAGGATGGCCCGGTGCAGCAGGACGGGTGGCTTGCGGGTGTTGTCCTCGTCCACGAATTCGGCGCCCAGGCGCACCGGCAGGTTGAAGTCCAGCTGTATGGTGCCCACCTGCCACAGCCGGCCCAGGGAGTCTTTCAGTGTGAACTCGATCTTGGGGCCATAAAAGGCCCCCTCCCCCGGCTGCAGTTCATAGGCCAGATGGTTCTGCTCCAGGGCCGCTGCCAGGCCAGTCTCCGCCTTGTCCCAGGATGCGTCACTGCCCACCCGCTTCTCCGGGCGCGTGGAGAGCTTCACCAGCACATCGCCGAAACCGAAGTCGGCATACACCGCCTGCAGCATGCGGATGAACTCCGACACCTCGGCCTGGATCTGGCTTTCAGCACAGAAGATGTGGGCATCGTCCTGCACGAAGGCCCGCACCCGCATGAGACCGTGCAGGGCGCCGGAGGGCTCGTTGCGGTGGCAGGAGCCGAATTCCGCCAGGCGCATGGGCAGGTCCCGGTAGGAACGCAGGCCATGGTTGAAGATCTGCACATGCCCAGGACAGTTCATGGGCTTCACCGCGTAATCCCGGTTTTCCGAGTGGGTGGTGAACATGTTCTCCCGGTAATTCTCCCAGTGGCCGGACCTTTCCCAGAGGGACTTGTCCATGACCGTGGGGGTCTTCACCTCCGCATAGCCGTACTCCCGGAACTTGCCCCGCATGTACTGCTCGATCTCCTGCCACAGCACCCAGCCGTTGGGGTGCCAGAACACCATGCCCGGGGCCTCGTCCTGCAGGTGGAACAGGTCCAGCTGCTTGCCCAGGCGGCGGTGATCCCGTTTTTCGGCCTCTTCCAGACGGTGCAGATAGGCCGCCAGGTCATCCTTGCTGGCCCAGGCCGTACCGTAGATACGCTGCAGCATCTCGTTGCGGGAGTCGCCGCGCCAATAGGCCCCGGCCACCTTCATGAGCTTGAAGACCCTGAGTTTGCCCGTGGAAGGCACGTGAGGGCCGCGGCACAGGTCGATGAAGTCCCCTTCCCTGTACAGGGAGATGGTCTGACCGGCGGGGATGGAGGCGATGATTTCCGCCTTGTACTTCTCGCCGATGGACTCGAAGAATTCCACCGCCTCGTCCCGGTCCCATTCCTCCCGGGTCACGGGAATATCCTTCTTGGCCAGTTCCACCATGCGCTTCTCAATGGCCGCCAGGTCCTCCGGCGTGAAGGGCCGCTTGAAGGAGAAGTCGTAATAGAAGCCGTCCTCGATCACCGGGCCGATGGTCACCTGGGCCTCGGGAAACAGCTCCTTCACGGCATAGGCCAGCAGGTGGGCGGTGGAATGGCGGATCAGCTCCAGACCCTCGGCGTCCTTGTCGGTGATGATGGCCAGGGTCGCATCGTCTTCGATCAGATGGGAGGTATCCACCAGCCGGCCATCCACTCTGCCGGCCAGGGCCGCCCGGGCCAGACCGGCACCGATGCTAGCGGCCACCTGGGCCACGGTGACCGGCTGGTCGAAGCTCCGCACGGAACCATCGGGCAATTCGATCTGGGGCATGCTGTGCTCCGGTAAAGGTCAGGTCAGACAAAAAACGCGCGGTCCGGCCGCGCGTTTTGTTCAAGGCATCAAAGGCAGGCGCAAGGCTCGCGCGGGACACAGCGCCACAGATAGCCACGCGTTCCCAGAGACTGTCGACAGCAAGCAAACGCCGCCGGTTTTCGCCCTGCCCGCGCAGGAGGCTGCCCCGCAAAGGCGTGAAGCAGGCTTCCCGACCGCCAAGCCGATGCATTTTGCCGCAAGCGACAATGGCGAACAAGCCGAATACCCGGCTGCCGGGCTAGGGGCGCGGCGCTGCCGTCACCATCCCCAGGGCACCCAGCCAGGCCAGGGCCAGATCCTCCACCGCCAGATCCTGCGCCATGCCCGACCCCAGAGTGCGGCTGCTCCAGCACAGGAAAGGCACCCGCCCGGAGGGAAAGCCAAAGGCATCATAAACCCTGGGCATGATGGGCACGTGATCGCCAAACCAGCACAGACTGGCGGCGCGATCACACTGGCTCAAGCTTCGATGCAGGCTGGCCAGCATGTGGTCGGCATTGCGCAGATGGCGCAGGTAGATGGTGAGATCGGCACAGTCCGGACAAGGGGGGCGTGCATACAGCGCCTCCAGTTCCCCCCGGGCTACGCTTTCCAGGTGCAGGGGGCCATGGTTTTCCATGGTGATGGCCAGCACGAACACTGGCCCCACGGCCTGTTGCAAAACCGCAGCCACCTGCTCGGCCACCGCCATATCCCCTATATAGGGTCCGGCTGAAGCCATGCCATCGAAGGCCCTGATGTCCAGAAATGCGTCGAAGCCCAGGCGCGGAAAGACCCGCTGCCGCTGATAAAAGCTGGCCGGATAGGGGTGGATGCAGACCGTCCGGTAGCCCAGGCCACGTAACCAAGACACCAGGGAGGCCGGCTGCCATCCAGAAGCAATGGCACGGTATGGATTGAAGCGATGCGCTCCCAGATGCTGGGCCCCGATACCCGAGAGGAAGGCGAATTCCGTGCGTACCGTGTTGGCCCCCCAGGCTGGCACGTCCAGCTCTCCCCGCAGCAGGGCCTGCTGCCCTAGATGGTCGAACTCGGCCAGAACTTCCTGGCGGATACCGGCATACAGGCTACGGGCATCGAAAAAGGATTCACTCTGGATGGCCACCAGGTGAGGCAACTCCCCCCCCATGTCAGCAGGGTTCAGCCGGACAAAGGGCGAGTCCTGGGACACCGGTCTGCGACTGGCCCGGGCATAGCAGTAAAGGCTGGCCAGAAAGCCCAGCCTGCGGATGTCGGCTTCCGGCCGGAAATCTACAGCCGGTACATGCCGAGCGGCCAACCCCAGACACGCGACAGCCAGCAGAAACACCAGAGCAAGCCCTCCCGTGAAGCCCGTCCCACTCCAATACAGGGCGTGGGCCGCCTCCCCCCAAAGCCCGATGCACACCGCCACGAAGAAACCGACAGACGCGGCAATAAACCTGCCCCAGCCCAGAAACGGGATGTACAGCCGGGGGTGACGCAGTGCATCGGTGAAGTATTCGTAATCCTGGAACACGAAGGGCTCACGCAGGGCCCTGAACTTGGCCTGGTTCACCAGAACCAGCATGAGGAAGAACGCAGACACCCCAGCCATGGCAAACCAGGGTCGACGCAGAATCAGGCTCAAGAGGACAAAGGCCAGGCACCACAGACCGACATGCAGGCCCCAGGCAGGCAAAGGCCGCAACAAGGCAGGTCGGGGGCGCATCAGGGTCTCGATGCCGAAGGACAGCCCCAGACCCATAGCAGCCGCCAGCAGCACGTTCAGGCCCGCTGGATCAAATCCCATAGCCCAGCCAGTGCAGGATGCGCTGCGATACCACCGCCGGCAGCACGGCCAGCCACCAGGAACCCCAGTTCAGTGGAAAGGGAAAACTGATACGCGCCCGGTCGTGTGCCAGGCCTCGCCGAATCAGTGCGGCCGCCCGTTCAGGTGCCCAGAGGAAGGGCTTGGGGCCCGGCATGGCCGCGCACATGGGGGATTCCACATAACCTGGCATCACCACATTGACCTTGATGCCCTGAGGTGCCAGCCAGCCCCGCAGGGCCTCGCCATAGGCCTTGAGCCCGGCCTTGCTGGCGCAGTAGGCAGGCGTGGCCGGCAGGCCGAAATAGGCGGCCAGGGAACTGAGCAGAGCGATCTGCCCCCTGCCCCGTGCGCGCATGGCGGGCAGCACGGCCTGCACGCAAAGCATGACGGCCTTGAGATTGACATCCAGCAGTGCCTGTACCGTGTCCCAGTCCTCGGCCTCCCCTCCCGGGCCCACATGCGTATTCATGCCCGCATTGAGGATCACCAGGTCCAGGGCATCCAGACCGTGCAGCCAGTCCCGCATGGCGGTGAAATCCCGTACATCCAGGACCCGGGTGTGCACCCACGCGCCCCTGGCCCGGCAGCGCGCCGCCACCGCTTCCAGCCGCGGGATGTCCCGGCCATGCAGCAACAGTTCCACTCCCGGCTGGGCATAGGCCTCGGCCAAGGCCCCGCCGATGGCGCCAGTGGCCCCGGTGATCAGAATGCGCCGCAGCATCCGGGCATCAGGACCGGACACGGCGGTGCCCTTCCTGCCAGGACCAGAACAGCGCCATGCCAAATCCCACGCAGACCGTGAAATTCAGGGGGATCAGAAAATGGTTGCCCTTGTGATAGGCCAGCAGCAGGGCCAGCAGGGAATAGGCAAAGGTGAAAATCTCACCCAGCAGCAGGGCCGTATTGATACCGGGCAGGGCAGTCTGGCCATCCTGGTTTTGCCGCAACTCGTCCTGCCCCTTGGGCGTGCGGTGAAACCCACCATATACGCCAAACAGGGCGCGTACACCGCCGACGAAGTAATACCAGGCCATGGGCAGAAACAGGGCCACGTAGAGGTAACCTTCCCATAGGGTGCGGAGCAGGCCGGGTCCATCCCGCATGCGGCCCTTGCGGGCACCAAAGGCGTTACCCAGAGCCCAGACCGCCACCAGGAAAAAAAAGACCAAGGCCACCCACTGGATGGTCCGATCGGACAGATCGAAGAGCAAGCTCAGGGGCAGACTCAGCAGCACCAGTACATAGATTGAGGCCAGCAGCAGGGAAGAGAACATGGTGGCCAGGGCGTGCAGGCGATTGCGCAGCGGCATGGGCTGCTGCAGCATCAGGCGCAGATGCTTGAAGGCGCCATGGATCAACCCGCGCCCCCATCGCTCCCGCTGCACACGGAAAGCGCTGATGGTCTCGGGCAGGATGGACATGGACACCACCTGATGCAGGTAGGCGTATTTCCAGTTGCCGAACTGGGCGCGGTAACCCAGATCCACATCCTCGGTGACGGTGCTGGCATTCCAGCCCCCCAAATCCGCCACGCATGCCCTGCGCCACACGCATGAACTACCGGACAGGGAGGCCATGTCCCCATCCGCGCTCAGTCCCACGGTCACATATTGCTGGTGCCCCATCTCCATGGCCTGGAAACGGGTCAGAAAGGAAGTATCCCGATTCTCGAAATCCACTGCGGTCTGCAGAAAGCCCAGTTCGGGGTCCCGGAAATGAGGCAGGGTGCGCAGGAGAAAGTCCTCCGGTGGCACGAAGTCCGCATCGAAGATGGCAAAGAACTCGCCCGTGGCATGGCGAATGCCGAAGCTCAGGTTGCCCGCCTTGTAACCCCTGCGCCGCTTGCGCCGCAGGAGACGGATATTGATCCCCTGGACGACAAAGCGCTGAACCTGGGCCTGGGCCAGGTCGCTGGTCGTGTCGGTGGAATCGTCCAGCACCAGCACTTCCAGGACCTGGGGTGGATAGCGCAGGCGGCAGACCGCCTGAATCAGGCGTTCCACCACCGCCGATTCATTGCAGATGGGCAATAGGACCGAAACCGGCGGACAGAAATCGGCATCTTCCACCTGCCCACAGGGTGCCAGTATGCTCAGTTTGCGTCGGCTCTCCCTGCTGGAGATCCGCAGCATGCGCAGCTCCAGCAGCACGTACATAGCAAAATACACCACAACGGCAACAAACAGGCCTTGTGACAACCAGGAAGCGACGGACAGCATGTTGAGGGACTCAGGGCTGGACCACGCGGCAGACCTCCTGCAGCCGATGTGCCCAGGTATGGTGCTGCCGCACATAGGCCGCCCCCGCCTCTGCCTTATCCAGATCTTCCGGAGAAGGGCCGGCACGCAGGCGTGCCAATACCTCCACCGCCTCTTCGGCATTGCCCACCACATGACAGTAATCACGGAAGTGGCGCTCCACCGCCCGGCTGGGATTGGTTACGGCAATGCCACCGCAGGCCAAGATTTCCAGCAGGCGGCGGGAGCACATGGTATCCGAGGCCGTCACCGAGTTTACGTTGAGGGACGCTACATGAGCCTTGTAGATCCCGGCGGTCTGGTGATGCGGCACGGCGCCATGGACATGCAGGGCCGGCAGCCTGGGATAGCGAAATTCCAGATGTCGCGAGAGACGGTGGTGGTTGCGGTCGAATACATTCACATGCAGGTCCGCCACTGTGCAGGCATGGAACATCATGTCCAGGAAATGCTTGCGCTCGTTCAGGATGCGGCGGTAGTAGCTGCCGGTAAAACAGGCCTCCCGGCTCTTGAAGTCGAAGCCGGTGAAGCTATGGAAAGCAGGCTGGTAGGGCATGGACAGGGTGTGGACCGGCACGTGCGCCGGCACCTGCTGGCGATAGCGGGGCACGCAGTCGGCATCGGTGGTGAAGATGAAATCGAACACCCGCGCCACATGGATGAAGGCATCGAAAAAGGCATCGTCATCCTTGTTCCAGAACACCGTGGGCACCCCCCGCTCATGCGCGAAATCCACCAGCCGGAAGATTGCCTGGGGCGGGCTTAGGCGCAGCCATTTCGGTTGTCTGGCCAGTTCATAACGCCATGCCCCGCGCTCCCCATGAAAGGCGGACTCCACCAACACCATGTGAGGCCGCCAGGACGAGATCAGCTCACGGAAATTCTCCGGAGTCAGGGCGCGTACCCTGCATTCCGCTGCCAGGCATTCCGTGGTGAATTGATCCGCCACCAGCGCCACCCGGAGATCGACGAACGGCCCCTTGGGCACGGCATGCTGCGGCGCGGCCGGATACTTGTAATAAAGCGAACCGAACTTGCGGATGATGCGGCCGACCATCTCATTTCACCTTGGCCATGCGGCTCCCAGGACTAGTCGCACTGCCGCAAGGCACAATCGAAAGGCCAGACGCCGCTCTCATGGGCAATTCGCCCCTTTCGTAGGCACGACCCTGCAGGCAACGGGCAGTCCTCCCTTCAAAGGCCCTGAATTTTTCATTGTGCGGCCCCCGGGCAGACATCCAGGCACCGGCTAAAGCCACGGCTACCCATGGCCGCATCTCCCCGCAGCGGGCCCTGCTCCCGTGGGAGCGAGCACGGTTGCGACAAAACGCTCCCAATTGCGCTCGGACACGGCGTAATCCCGAGCTCTGGCCCCCTTTTCCGCCAGGGTCGCGGCATTGGAAAATGCGGTTTCCACCACCCGGGCCAGATCTCCTGCATTTCCAGCCTGGAAGAACCAGCCAGCCGGATCTGGCCCCAGTTCGTCACGAAACACCGGCAGGTCAGGCACGATTACCGGCTTGCCCATGGCCAGCGCCTCCACCAGCTTGATGGGCGTGACGATCTCGCAGACCCTGAACGGCTTGCGGGGCAAGCACACCAGGGCACAGCGACGGATCAGCTCCCGGGCCACGGCCGGAGGCTGGCGCCCCAGGAAGCGCACGTACTCCGCCACGCCCAGGCGTGACACCAAGGCCTCCAAGCCGCCCCGGGCTTCGCCCTCCCCCACGATGTGTACCCTCACCCCGATCCCTTGGTCCTTCAAGCGGGCCACGGCCTCGATCAGGGTATCCAGGCCCTCGTAGCCAATCAGGGAACCGGCGTAGCCAATGCTTCGTGGCTCCACATCAGCGGCATCCGCCACCTTGAAGCGCAGGGGATCGATACAATTGGGCAGCAGGGCCAGGCGCTCCTGCGGCACCCCCCACTGGCTGTGCACATAACGGCCCAGCTGCTCGGAAATCACGCACACCCGGTCGGCATGCCGCGCCACCAAGGCCTCTAGCTGCAAACCCTGGCGGAAGGCCTGGGAGCCCTCGTAGGCCGGCTGGCGGGAAATCCTCGTCAATTCCCACAGGCCGCGCATCTCGTACTGGAACGGCAGCCCCAGACCCCGTGCCGCCAGGAGTGCCGGCAAGGCGTTCACGTGATTGGAGGCGGCATGAATCAACCCCACTCGCTCCCGGGTCGCCTCCTTCGCCACCACCCTGGCAGCCTGCAAGGCATAGAACAGCACCGGGCGGTCGTTCGAGGGCTGGCGCGCATGGCGATAGTGCACGCCATCGACCAGGGTCTCTTCGGCCTTGGCATCCAACAGACGATCACGGCGATCCCAGGGGTAGCCGGGACGAGTCAGTACCCGTAGCCAGGCACCCGCGGCCCGCATCGCCGAGACGATTTCATGCGTGCGCGTGGTATAGCCGCTGGTGTGATATGGCAGGGTGCTGGCCGCCACGTACAGCACCCTGTCGGGGCCCGGCTCATAGGGTGTCGCGCCCCGCGGGCGCAGCAGTCGCCTGCCGAGTGCATGACAGGTGAGCCAGCGGCTGAAACCGAGCCAGGGTTCACGCAGCAAGCCTTGGTAGACAGACGCGGGCATGCTCAGATCTCCGACCCTGGCAATGTGCCAGCCCGGGCGCGGGCCACGCCCACCGTGTGGGTGATCGGGATCTTGCCGCTGGCCTGCAGCGCCAGAAAATCCTGTGTGGTGATGATGTCGTAATCCTTCGCCAAACGACGCATCAATTTCCGGAAATCCTCCAGGCGGTACTTATCGCGGTATTCGGCGTGGCCGTTCTCGTCCCAGTACAGCAGTGACCACGAATGCAGCAGCAGCACCAGCACCGGCACGTCGCGCCCCAGGGTGTAGGGCCACAGCACGCGCCAGGGCGGATCACGATGGTGTTGCGACGACGGAAACGCCAGCCGGCCCCACCAGGGTGCAGGGCCCCAGCTCGGGAAGCGCCGCTCGGTGATCGGTACCTCGATCACCCCGTTGGACCAGGCAAACGGGCGGCCCAGCGTCTCGGCGTGCGGGCACACGCCATCGACCCAGGCGCGCATCGAGTTGTTGAACGACAGCGGCAGGCCAAGCTCGGCCTGGGCGCGCAGCGTACCCGCGTTCCAGCGAAACGACCCGGCGCGAAAGGCCGTGATCGGACCTCCCTTGACGCGCGCCAAGTGCTCGCTGAAAAAGCGCAGCGTGAATGCGGCGCGCGCCTCGTCGTACTGGTTGAGCAGGCGTGGCCTGACTGGAAAACCGTGCTCATGCCAGAAGCTGTCGGGCAGAAACTCGGAATGGGTGTGCAGCTGCACGTCATGGCCCGCCTGCACCAGCCAGCGCACCGCTTCCTCGTAGGGCGCGCCGTGCTGGTAGACGCCGCAGGCATCGACGAAGAACACCAGCCTGGCCGCCACCTCGCGCGCCGCGGCACAGAGCTCGCGGATACCAGCCGTACCGCCGGGATGCTCGCCCCAGATCAGCCGGCGCACGTGCTCGCCCGCCGCGCGGGCGGGCTGGGCCTCGGTGTCCACCGTCACCAGGGCATAACGCGCCCGGGTCATCTGGGGCGCAATCGGCAATCGACCGACAGTTCACCCTCGGCCAGTCGCTCGAAGCGCAACTCGTGCACGCCCGCATCGTCCATCCAGCGCAGCTGGCCCTTGCGCCCCGAGGCGTTGACCTTGGACCAGTCGTGGTCCGGCTGCAGCCGCTCGGAAAAGCAGAACAGCGTGGCCAGCACCCCGCTGCCCACCCCTTCCAGCGTGTGGCAGAACGCGTAATTGGGCACGATGTCGCGCTCCTTGGCCGACCACCAGCCCTGCGCCTGCGGCTCTTCCTCACCCAGGTACAGGCGCGAGGGCTGCGCATCGCCCAGCAGCGCCGCCACGCGCAGCGGCTGGGTGCTGCCCGGCAGCGCCACCACGTACTGCGCCTGGTCGGCCGCCACCTGCAGCGCATGCCCCACGTGAAACCACTGGCGCGCGGTGTGCGGCGCGCCCTTGTTGTCGTGGAACCAGTCCAGCACCAGCAGCCACTGGCCGGGCTGGAACACCAGCAGGCGCGCGTGGCGGATGGCGCCAAAGTGCTTGCACTCGGCCTCGGCAAACATCAGCCCCGACGCGCCATCCTCACCCCAGCGCTGCAGCGCGCTGCCATAGGGCTTGACGCCCCGGCGCGGGAAATTGCGGCCATCGAACTCCAGCGTGTTGTGCGCGCGGGTCGATTCGCAATACACGCGCCAGGGGTCGGCGTACCAGTGGCCGTCCAGCCATAGCTCGGAGCCCTGCTCGGTCTTGCCGATGTAGCCGTAGCGCCCGGCATCGACCAGAATGTTGTGGCCGCGGTCGTGCCAGACCAGGCTCAGATCGTCGGCGTGCTTGTGCGTGCGCGAGTGAAACGCGGCGTTCAGCGCCAGGTAGCTCCAGCCGGCCGGCTGGCCCGGGTCGGCCCCCGCCTGGCGCGCCACCCAGTAGCCGCCTTCGGTGAAGGCGCGCGCGCCGCCGGCCGGCGCGCTACCCACCTGGCCGCCACTGACCCAGAAGCGCATCTCGGGCGTGAGCCACTTGCTTTCCGCCTCCCTGGGCTTGCGCACCAGCGTGCGATCGTCCGAATCGCCGAAGTTCACGATGCGCTGGTTCGGGTAAACGAACCACGACAGCGCCTCTTCGATGCGCTGCGCGAAGGCGAGGGTGGGCGCGTCTGTGACCAGGCCGCTGTCGATCAGCGCCTTGAGCGTGTCGTACACCATGCGGTGGTAGTCGGGCGAATGCTCGCGGTGCACCCCGTCGGGGGCGAACTGCTGCTCGAGCATGCGCTTGAGGCGCTTGCGCCCCTGCTGCTGGGCCTGCTTCATCAGCGGCGACTGGCCGGCAAAGCGTCGTCCCATCGCCAGTTGCCCCGCCACCTGGTAGTAGCCGTGGTTGTTGTGGAAGGCGATGTTGGCGTCGTCGGCCAGGTAGGCGGCATGCTGCTCCAGAGAGGACCAGAGGAGTCCACGGGTCTCTTCATCCAGCATTCCCGCATGCACAGCAGCATCGTATAGATAAGCGAGCCGGTATGAACGCATCCCCACGGACATGTCGTACCAAATGAACTGTGAGTTATTTTCATGGCCATCGAATTGACGATGATGCACAACCCAGTCAAGTGCTACATCAATGGCCGTGGTGAGATATCTGGTTTCCGCAGAATGAGAATACCCGGCTAGAAGCGCATTCACCATATCCAGGCACTGGATATGGAACTCATGTGAGCGATCCGATTTGAGTCGGGGTGTCCAGTCGATGGGTGCGCAGACATTTACAGGTGGGTACTTGGATAGTTTCCAACCCTGCACAAGCAGGCGTTCCGCCGAGGCTGTGGGGTTGCCGCTCCGCTCGGTCACAATATTTTCATATGCCACGATCTGATGGATCGAACCCGGTATACCGGATACAAGTTTCTCCACGTCAACTTCCCTTTCTTGCCGGTTCACCTGCAACTATGTGGCACTCGTACTCGTGCTGGATGTCGGCATCGTAGTGACTGAAGTTCCGCATGCATCAAGCTCAGCTGGCTCGACGGGCCGGATCAGGCGCGCTTCCAACTCGGCGCAAAGCAAATCGTCCAACTCGATGTGCGGGTACATCTCTCGCAGCTTGTTAAGAAGCTCTGGCGAGCGTGAATTCATCCTGCGTTTGATGTCAATAATCTCCAATCCGCTCTGGTAAAACATCGTTACATAGTTGGATGCACACAAATAGTTTAGATAACGGGCACCCCGACCACGCCATGAACTGAGATCTTTCTTCAACTCAGTCAATGGGTACAACATATGTACATAGTCCAATGTATAGTGGGAATGCATGTCTGCACCGATATAAGAGGTGAAGCATCGCGTGCGAAGGATCATCTCCCCACCAGGACGGAGGATGTCATATATCCGTTCCAGGGTACTTAACACCTGTTCCGGTCTCAGATACTGTAGGACTGAGGTACACAGAACAAGATCGACACTACCGCTCTCGAGCTCCTTGATATCCTGGATCTCACCACTGTAGAAGGCTATGCCATCACCCAACATCTTGTAGTCCCATCCATGGCTCACCTCGTCCCACAACGCAGTAAGATCTACCCCTATCGTTTTCCTTGGATGAAACATTTCGTGGAGATACATCAGCATGTAGCCCCACGAGCATCCAAAATCCAGAATGATCCGGTCATTGATGCGTGGCGCGTAACGCTCATACAGGCCCTTCCACAAGCTGTTGGCCTGTTGCCTGCCCCATGTGATCCTGGATTTTTCTGGTTCGAGTGCTGAGGTGGGGGCGTTAATCATCACGTATCAATGGTTAGGTCATAAGAAATGCGGACTCTCAGTCCAATCTTCTGAAACTTGTCATATCTTGGCGCTCAATAGGTTTACGTAAATGAAGGGTGATCTCTCCTGTAGATATTTCCAATGGGCTCAGCCATCTCAATTTGGCATGATGCTGGGCAGCTGTCGACTCGACTTCCGTGTTACCATGTCGCCGCATATTTACAACATCAAACCCCGCGCCATGGCATGCCATGATCCATGTCGCGCTAGTATAGCCTAGATGTGACTTGAAACTCTGGTAACCTTTCTCAGCCAGGACTTGGTTAACGGCGCGCCGAGAAAATAATAATTGCGCCCCTGGCAGTACCAGTCGGCTGCCGAGATCGTTAAAGGATTTCGCAGTCACGCATCGGGTACGCAAGAATGCCTCCCCCCCAGGGACAAGGTGGTCACAAAACCACGCCAGTACTTTGTCCAAATAAGTGGAATCCAATAGGAAGAGGGTACCCGATGACAGAATCATGTCGAAGCACATCGGCTGCAGTTCATCGATGTCAAGAAGATCGCCGCAAATCAGATGAAGCCCATCCTGCTCCAATGCAGCCAGATTACCGAGCTTTTCCCAATGCGGCAGGATATCAACCCCGACGCAGACATCCGCACCCTTATCCAATCCAAGTTTGCACATGTATCCCCATGCGCAACCAAAGTCAAGAATGCGCTTGCCTTTAAACTCTGCCCCCATGGCCTGGTAGTTCTGCCAAAGGCTTTCTGCCACATCCATGCCCAGTTGCAGCGAAACCCTTCCATCTTGAGGACCATCTGTCCTTTCTGACACGGGCCCATCCTCAATATTCACCTCGGCACCCCTCCACGTCCAGATGCTGCAAGTAGGAGGATGAATATCGTTGCAACCCGATCTCCTCAGCAAGCCCAGCAGATACATCATACCTGATAACGGGATCCACAGCGGAGTCCAGCACCAAATACTGCCGATCCATCCCAGCAATTTCAGAAAATGTATAAGTACGTATAGTTTCGTCGGATGCCAAGGTATCCAGGAGAGAGTTGAGCGAATGAATGCGTTCCAGATATGCACCATCCATCGTGGTCTTAGTCGTGCTATTTCCCAGGTGGCAAGTCTTGTACAATTCCTCGCTTAATAAGCTGGCAAGCCCTCCATTCCATGCCTGCCTGGCTTCATCGGAGGCATCCTTGAGTTCCTTGAGAAGACTATATGAATGGATCAATGTAACCTGAGGCAATGGATATCTCCGCCAGAATTCCTGCATCCCTGTCAGCACCTGTCCCGCTTGGGAGCCAAGCTTGAGGGTATGCTGCAGTACATTGCTTTTCCCCATTATTTCAGTTTGCATCCAAGTAATCGGCACTTCCAATATTCCACTAGAATGGATGAATGGGGTCGTACGCGTACGCATCCAGCCTGATGCGTGAAAGTTCTTGAACGCATAGATGCTGCTATCGACCTGAATGCCGAATTCCTTGAGTACAGGGAAGAATTCGTCCCGGAAAATATACGAACCACTTCTGAAGGCAATCGGCTGCATACCCGTGAAACGGAGGTATGATTCCACCGCCAGGTCCATTGCACCACGAAACGAATCAACGTCGCGATGCCTTGCGAAGTTAAGCCCCAGTGCCCGTAACGTTGGACTATCCGAAAAATATAGGTTTGGATTTGGGTGCATGTGCAGCTGTACATCATGCCCGCGACTCAATATCGCGTCGATGGTTCGCCGCGTTCCGTTTTCGCCAACCTGGTGCTCCATGAGGACATCCACAAAAAACGTTCCCTTCATGCCGCGAGCATCGAGGGCATCCATGATGTAGTGAATTCCGTACCCCGTTGGACCACCCCGAGGTGTAACCCCGAATACATGCTCATTTACTACCGTTGCGGGATCTGGCATGCGTTGATAACGCATATTGACTTCCACATCAATAGTAAAAAGGTATGGGCGAGGACGCGTGCCATAACGCAGACTGGACTGACTTTGGTCCTCAGAATGAATAAATCGTTCGATCGGGCAATATATGAAACTCGTGTAACCACCAAGGTCAACCCATCTTTTCTCGGCATGGTCATAGCGCAAGAACCTGTACCGCAAGTTCGCCCCGCGTGGGGCAAGATCTTCCGGGAGGGGAAAGTCCCCAAACCTTGCTTCATCCAGCAAGATATCATCACGGTCAGCATACCGAACAATCATCCGCACGGGGAACTTGCCTGCGTTCTCAGTGGTTTTTATCCACTGAACGGGGCTATCTATCTCACCAAGCATAAAGAATGGAACCCAGGTAGTCCATTCATCCTTGCCGAACTCCTGCACCTCTACACGCATTGCCATGTCTTCCGGATGCCGCAGCCAATCGGCTGGCAGTACGCACCTGGGCTCTTCGATATTGCGCAATACGCCGATATTTTCCTTAGACCTAACATCTCGAAGAGTGACACGGTATATCACCTGACCACCCCTTGGTGGCCAGGATTGTTCTTGAATAAGAGCCGACTTGTCCATCATTACTAACCCGGCAAGCAAATATCTAAATCAAGCTGCATATTGCACAGCTGCATGCCCGGAATAAGCCATCACCCTTTCCGGGATCTCCAACAGAAACTGCATGAAGGCCTGGGCCTTTTGCATCAGGGCGTTCTTGCTCCTGTCCCGGTCGGACGTCCGCAACACCGTCTTGAAGTCCCGGTTCAGGTATTCGTCCGGGTTGATCTCCGGCGCATAGGGCGGCAGATAGAACACCGCGATGCGCACCTTGTGTTCCGCCAGCCAGGCCGTCACCTTCTTGG
>JAKQCX010000015.1 GCA_029558905.1 Pseudomonadota bacterium | reverse complement strand
CGAGGAAATCGTCGAAGGCATCCGGAACGGCGTGCGCAAGGTCAACATCGACACCGACCTGCGCATGGCCTCCACCGGCTCCATCCGCAAGCACCTGGCCGAGAACAAGGCCAACTTCGACCCGCGCAAGTTCCTCAAGGAGGCCACCAAGGCCATGAGCGGCATCTGCCAGGCCCGCTACGAGGCTTTCGGCTCCGCCGGCATGGCCAGCAGGATCGGCAAGGTGTTCAGCCTGGAAGAGATGCAGAAGCGCTACGACAAGGGCGAACTGGAGCCACGCGTCAACTGAGACCCGCGGGCTTCAGTGACATGGCGGCCCGGGGCCGCCATTTTTTCCCCGCCGCGCGTCAGTGCCCGCCCGTGCACGCCTGGATCAGGGCAGGAGCATCTCGAACACGGCGCCCCCCTGGTTGCGCAGGCGCAGGCGGCCGGTACGCGCGCCGTTGACGTGCGCCCCGGCGATCATGGTGGCGAAGCGCAGCCCCAGTCCCGTGCCGTTGGAACGCAGGGGCTTGCCCAGAGCGACAGACTGGAGGATGTGCTCCGGATAACCCTCGGAGTCGTCCTCGATGGCGACGCACAACATGTCGTCCTCCATGCGCGCCACGATGCGGATGCGCGCACGCGCGTACAGCATGGAATTGTGCAGGGCATTGAGCAGGGCGATTTCCAGCATGTTGCGATCGAAAAACCAGATCGCGGGTACATCGTCTGCCTTCACGGTCTCGATCACCATGCCCGAGCGCAGGGATCGGGCCTGGACGGCCAGCTCGTCGAGGAGGTCCTCGACGGGATACGCATCGATCGCGTGCAGTTCGGTGCCGCCACTCTGGGCATGCCGGTAGACGAACAGGGCCTGCATGAGACGCTCGGCGATGCGCTGGCATTGCAGGCGCACCTCGTTCAGCTTCCGGTCGTGCTCCGCATCCCCGGTGTGCCGGATGTCTTCCAGGGTGATGGACATCAGCACGAGGTTGTTCTTCAGCTCGTGCAGCAGGGATGCATAGAGATCCTCGCGCTCCAGCGCCGTGTCACCCGCAGGACTGTGCATCGCCATGTCTCCGTTCTCGCTCAATTCATCTGTGTCTGGAACTGGCGCAGCGTGGTCCGCAGACCGGCCAGGCGGGGATGTTCGGGCGCCAGGCGGTCCACGTCGGCGAGCAAGCGCTGGGCCTGGCTCAACAGGTTCTGCGAGAGCCCCTCTTCCTCCAGCAGGCGCAGGCTGACCCAGGCCGCGTTCATGAGGATGCGGGGATTCCGCGCGGCCTCCTGGCAGGCAAGCAGCATCTTCTCCAGGCTTTGGCGCAACTCGCCCTTTTTCAGCAACAACGCCCCCTCCCTGGACAGCTCGATCACGCGTGCCGTGGCCTGCCGTAGCACGGTCTCCGCCACGTCCTGCCGGCCGGCCTCGGCATACAACCTCCTGGCCTGATCCAGCAGGGTGGGATGGTCGTGCGCGTTGCGCGCCACCTCCGTCAGGATGTGGTTGGCCTCTTCTTCCATGCCGGCCTTGACGCAGGCCTCCAGCATGTCCAGGTCCAGATCCAGATCGACCACGACACCGTCCTCCCTGAGGCGCATGGCCTCGCGGATACGCGCCCTGGCATTCTCGGTATCGTCGTTGCGGGCACTGACCTGGCTCAGCATGACCGCCGCGACCAGCTTGCCATCCCGGCTTTCATGCAGGAACTCCCGGTTGTTCATCACCACCTCGCTGGCGGCCCTGGGCTTGCCCTGCTTGAGATACACCCGGGAAAGGTTGGCCACATCGTTCGGCACCAGGTAGATCGAATTCCGGCCCTTTTCCAGCGTGGCCCGGAAGGCCTTCTCGGCGGTGGCCAGGTCGTTGTTCTGGAGCGCGATCTCGCCCAGGCGGCGCTGCCTCTTGGGGGATTTGGACGACACGGCGGCACCGCGCTGCAGAGTGCCTTGCGCCTCCTGGGCCTTGTTCTGCGCGAGTTGCACGTCCGCAAGCAGGTCGTAGCTGGCCACCATGTTTGGATGTCGGCCGATGATGTCGAGCAGGAGCGCCTCGGCAGCCGCGGACTTGCCTTGCAGGTGCATGGCCTTGGCCAGGCCCAGCTTAGACCACGGCACGGCGCGCATGGCGACGATCTGCTTGTACAGCTCCTCGGCCTGTTCGAATTCACCCATGGTGACCAGGATTTCACCCTTGAGCCGGAGGACATCCACGATGTACTTCGGATGCTCGCGCAGGATCACGTCGCAGCCGCTCAGGGCGGCCTCGAGATTGCCGTGCTTGAAGTGACGGTAGACCGACTGGAACGTCTGTTTCCGGGGCAGAATGGCATCCAGGCGGCAACGCAGCATGTCCCCGTTGAAGGGCTTGATGAGATAGTCGTCCGGCCCCAGCTCCGCCGTCGCCACCACGCTCTCATACATGCTTTCCGCGGTCACCATGAGGAAGACGGATTCCAGGTCGAGCATGCCGCGCTGACGCAGCTCCTCTAGCAACTGCTGGCCGTTGCGTCCCTCGCCCAGGTTGTAGTCGCAGATGATGATGTCGTAGCGCTGTCCCTTGATGCGCGCGATGGCCTCGGCCGCCGTGCCCGCCACATCCACCCGGGTCATGCCGAAACTCGCCAGGGCGGACTTGAACGCCGAGCGCATGCTGGGGAAGTCGTCGATCACCAGGCCCTTCAGAACTTTGTAATCCATCGTGTTTCCGCGGAGTGTGGGTCAGCCGATCGCGTGCGGGGCGTGCGGCATGGGCCGCACTCATCGTGGCTGCCTGCATCATCGGCCAGGCATACGGAAATCTTTAGGCGGCGCCGATTGAGGCCGGCGCGCGGCGGGGAAATGTCACGGCGCAACCGCTAAAATGGCGCCTCCGCCATGCCCGCGCCCATCATGACCCGCGTCCTGCTCGAATCCTCCATCCAGTCCCTGCCCCTGATCCAGCGTGGCAAGGTGCGCGATATCTATGCCATCGATGCCGACCGCCTGCTCATCGTCACCACCGACCGGCTGTCCGCCTTCGACGTGGTCCTGCCCACCCCCATCCCCGGCAAGGGCGCGGTGCTCACCGCCGTGACCGACTTCTGGCTGCACAGACTGGCCGGCATCCTCCCCAATCAGCTCACGGACGACGCCCCCGAGGACGTGGTGGCGCCGGCGGAGCGGGACCAGGTGGCCGGCCGGGCCAGCGTGGTCCGGCGTCTCAGGGCACTGCCGGTGGAAGCCATCGTGCGGGGCTATCTGGTGGGCTCGGGCTGGGAGGATTACAAACGGACCGGACAGATCTGCGGCCACGTCCTACCGGATCGCATGCAACTGGCCGATCGCCTGCCCGAGCCCCTGTTCACCCCCTCCACCAAGGCCGCCGTGGGCGCGCACGACCAGAACATCGACTTCACCCAGTGCCAGGCCCTGCTGGGCAAGACACTCGCCGCCCAGGTACGGGATGCCGCCATCACCCTGTACACGACCGCGGCCGAGCATGCCCGTGTCCGTGGCATTCTCATCGCCGATACCAAGTTCGAGTTCGGCCTGGACACGGCCGGGCAGCTCACGCTCATCGACGAGGTCCTCACCCCGGATTCCTCCCGCTTCTGGCCCGCCGACCAATACCGCGTGGGTAGCAATCCACCCAGCTTCGACAAACAGTACGTACGCGACTGGCTGCTGGCCTCCGGCTGGGACAAACGGCCTCCCGGTCCCGAGCTGCCGGCGGAGGTGGTCGCCAAGACGGCGGAAAAATACGCCGAGGCCCTGCGCCGGCTCACGACATAGTGGGGAACCATTCCCCTGCTCACCTATACTCACGGCCGGGAGTCGGCCAGACAGTCGCCGTGTCACGACACGGAGGAAAGTCCGGGCTCCACAGGGCAGGGTGCCAGGTAACGCCTGGGCGCCATAAGCCGGGATGCGTCTCGGCCCAAAGCGACGGAAAGTGCAACAGAAACATACCGCCGATGGCCAGGACCTCGACGTCGCAAAACGGCGCGGTCCCTCCTTCCGGGCGGGTGGCGCCGGCCACTCACCTAACGGAGCGGGCCACGTGCGCTCGCACGTGGCCAGCCCCCACCAGGGGGCGGGCACAGGCAAGGGTGAAATCGTGCGGCAAGAGCGCACGGCCGCGCCGGTAACGGCCGCGGCGGGCAAACCCCACCCGGAGCAAGGCCAAATAGGCAGACGATGAAGCGGCCCGCTGAGTCTGCGGGTAGGCTGCTCGAGGCGGCGAGTGATCGCCGTCCCAGATGAATGGCTGTCCACGACAGAACCCGGCTTATCGGCCGGCTCCCCCTTTTCTATACAGCCGGCAGGTGCCCGGCGCCTTCACGACATAACTTAATGTTGTGCATTAAGTTATGTACGTACATACCCAACTTCATTGAAGATTTTTCCCGCGGACGTCTATGGGGATAAGTCCTTGAAGTCATTGAAAAAAATCTATCGTCCTGCTTGACCAGCCGAATCACCCTTCATATAGTGGGAATAAGTGGTAGGTGGTGTGATTTTGTGTCACATCGTGGGAAGATAGAGGA
Source organism: Pseudomonadota bacterium (assembly GCA_029558905.1). GTDB lineage: Bacteria > Pseudomonadota > Gammaproteobacteria > Burkholderiales > Thiobacillaceae > PFJX01. Next base: position 225,798 of record JAKQCX010000015.1, on the reverse strand, counting down.
TGCCAGGGGACATATTCAGAGGCTCGACGCAACTGGCGTTGGACGGAAAGGGGCGCTTGTCCATTCCCGCCAAGTACCGCGAGCGCCTGATGGCGCGTTGTGGTGGACACCTCATGCTGACAGCGAACCCTATCGATGGCTGTCTCCTGCTCTACCCCTATCCCGAATGGGAGGTGGTGGAGGCGCGCATCAATGGCCTGAACAGTCTGGATCCGGTGACCCGCCAGCTGAAGATGCTGGTGGTAGGTTCGGCGGAAGAGCTGGAGCTGGATTCCGCCGGGCGCATTCTGGTGCCACCCATGCTGCGCAAGTACGCCAAGCTGGGCAAGGACGTGGTGCTTGTGGGCCAGGACAAGAAATTCGCCTTGTGGAGCGACACGGCATGGCAGGCCCTGTACGAACAGGCCACCCACCTGCCGGAGATGCTCAACGAGTCGCTGCGCAACGGCACGCTGCCCGAGGAGCTCAAGGGCTTCTCGCTGTGAGCGATGCGCACGTCCCCGTCCTGCTGGCCGAGGCGGTGGCGGCATTGAACATCCGGCCGGATGGCGTCTATGTGGACGCCACCTTCGGACGCGGTGGCCACAGCCGGGCCATTCTGGCCCGACTGGGTCCCGGCGGGCGGCTCATCGCCCTGGACCGGGATCCGGCCGCAGTGGCCGCGGGCCAGGGACTGGAGGACACACGGTTCGTGCTGTTGCACACCGCCTTCTCCGGGTTGATGGCGGAGGTGCGCCGGCAGGGTGTGACACGGGTGGATGGGGTGCTGTTCGACCTAGGGGTGTCCAGTCCCCAGCTGGACGAGGCGGAGCGGGGTTTCAGTTTCAGATGGGATGCACCGCTCGACATGCGCATGGATACCAGCCAGGGCATGACGGCGGCCCAGTGGCTGAACCAGGCGACGGAAGAGGAGATTGCACGGGTTGTCCGGAACTATGGCGAAGAGCGGTTTGCTCGGCAGGTTGCGCGGGCGGTTGTTGCGGAAAGGGCGACACGCCCCCTCGCGACCACCCGTCAGCTCGCCACCCTCGTGGCCGGCGCCGTGCGCACCCGGGAAAGGGGGCAGGACCCGGCAACCCGGACCTTTCAGGCTGTGCGGATTTTCATTAACCGCGAGCTTGAGGAAATTGAAGCGGCCCTGCCGCAGGCCGTCGATCTGTTGTGCCCGGGCGGGCGGCTGGCGGTGATCAGTTTTCACTCTTTGGAAGACCGTATGGTCAAACGCTTCATACACAGCCAGGCCGAGGGGCAGCAGGCGCCACCCGAGATCCCACTGCCCGCCGCTGCCCTGCGGCCCGGCCGTCTGCGCCGGGTAGGCAAGGCCTTGCGCGCCGGCCAGGACGAGTGCGCCGCCAATCCGCGGGCCCGCAGCGCAACCCTGCGTGTAGCCGAGAGAAGCGAGCTGCCGTGGTCCGGTTGAACCTGCTGCTGACCCTGGTGCTGCTGGTCTGCGCCCTTGCCGTCGTCTCAGCGCGCCACCAGGCGCGCAAATTGTTTGTGCAGCTCCAGACCGAGCAGACCCGGGCACGGGACCTGGACATCGAATGGGGGCGTCTGCAGCTGGAGATTTCCACCTGGCTGATGCACAACCGGGTGGAGGAAGTGGCACGCACCCGGCTGAACATGGCCGTGCCGGATCCGCGCCGGGTGTACGTGCTGCAGGAGGCCCGGCCATGAGACTGCTACGTGCGCAGCATGCCCGACGGGACCGGGAGCACCCGCTGCTGCGCCTGGATCTGCAGCGCTGGCGCCAGCGCTTGACCCTGAGCCTGCTGTTCATCGGTTTTGCCGCCCTGTCCGCGCGTGCCGTCTATCTGCAAGCCTGGCATGACGACTTCCTGGAGGGGGAGGGCGAAAAGCGCATCCAGCGCGTCATTCCCATCCCGGCATACCGCGGCATGATCACGGACCGTCGCGGCGAACCCCTGGCGGTGAGCACTCCGGTGGAGTCCCTGTGGATCAACCCGCGGGAAGCCGATCCCACGCCCCAGCAGATCCAGGCCCTGGCCCGCATCCTGGACAGGGATCCGGACCAGGTGCGCCGCCTGATGACCGACCGCAGCCGGGCCTTCGTCTATCTGGAACGCCTGGTGGAACCGCACAAGGCGCAACAGGTCAAGGACCTCGGCATCGACGGTCTGTATGCCAAGCCCGAATATCGCCGCTACTACCCCGCCGGCGAAGTCACCGCGCACATCCTGGGCGTGACCAACGTGGAAGACCAGGGACAGGAGGGCCTGGAACTGGCCTACCAGACCTGGCTGTCCGGGGATCCGGGCGCCGAGAGAGTCATCAAGGACCGACGCGGCAATACCGTGGAAAGCCTGGAGAGGATCAAGGCCCCCAAGCCGGGGCGGGACCTGGTGCTGTCCCTCAACCAGCACATCCAGTACCTGGCCTACCGGGAGCTGGCGGATGCGGTCAGCCAGAGCAATGCCCGGGCCGGCGCCGTGGTGGTACTGGATGCGCGCACGGGGGAAATCCTGGCACTGGCCAACACCCCCAGCTTCAACCCCAACAGCCGGGCCACGTTCTCGCCGGAACGCATGCGCAGCCGCGCGGTGACCGACACCTTCGAGCCTGGATCCACCATGAAGCCCCTGCTGGTGGCGGCCGCCCTGGAGACCGGCCTGGTGCAGCCCGACACGCTCATAGACACCGGACCGGGCTGGCTGCAGATCGGCGACAGGCGGGTCACGGACGTGCATGCCAAAGGCGTCATGACCGTGGCCGAGGCCCTGCAGGTATCGAGCAACGTGGCCGTGGCCAAGATCGCCCTGGAAATGCGTGGCGAGGACTACTGGCATCTGCTCACGCGCGCGGGCCTGGGGGCACAGCCCAAATCCGGCCTGCCCGGTGAGGTGAGTGGCCGCCTGCGCCCCTATGCGAGCTGGCGCCCCATCGAAAAGGCCACCATGGCCTATGGGCACGGCCTGTCCGTGAGCCTGCTGCAGCTGGCCCATGCCTATACCGCCTTCGCCAATGACGGGGTCATGCCGCAGCTCACCACCCTGCGCCGGGAAAACCAGGCCATCGGCACCCGCGTCATGGGTGCGGAAACAGCGCGTGCCGTCCTGGCCATGCTGGAACGCGTCACCCAGGACAACGGTACCGCGCCCCGCGCCCGGGTGGCCGGCTACCGCGTGGCCGGCAAGACTGGCACGGCGCACAAACTCATCGGCGGTGCCTACGCACGCGACAAGTACATCAGTTCCTTCGTGGGGCTGGCCCCGGCCTCGGACCCCAGACTGGTGGTGGCGGTGATGGTGGATGAGCCCATGGGTCAGTATTACGGCGGTCTCGTGGCGGCCCCGGTGTTCTCGCGCATCATGGCCGGCGCCCTGCGCTTCATGGCCATTCCTCCGGATGCCCCCTTCGACCGGCGCAGCGCCCCGCCCGGGGCCGAGCCCATCATGCCGGAGGGGGTATGACGTACCGGCAGAACGCGGACGGCGCGGTGCCGGAGGACCGGATCGTGGAGGCACTGCGCCGTCTGGCACCCACGGCCTCGCGCATGACGAGCGACAGCCGCCAGGTGGTGCCCGGGGATGTCTTCCTGGCCTTTCCCGGCGACACGCACGACGGCCGCGGCCACATCCCCCAGGCCATCCAGGCCGGCGCGGCCGCCGTGCTCTGGGAGCCGGCGGGCTTTGCCTGGAAGCACGCATGGAATCTGCCGCAGCTGGCAGTGGCAAACCTGCGTCAACAGGCCGCCGCCCTGGCCGCCGCCTGGTATGGCCAGCCCTCCCGGGACCTGTGGATGACCGGCGTCACCGGTACCAACGGCAAGACCTCGGTATCCCACTGGTTGGCCCAGGCCTTCGGTCATCTGGGACGGCGTACCGCCGTGGTGGGCACCCTGGGCAACGGTTTTCCAGGAGACCTGGACGCGGCCAGCCATACCACCCCGGATGCCGTCACGCTGCAAGGCCTGCTGGCCCATTATCGGGACGCCGGGGCCACCGGAGTGGCCATGGAAGTGTCTTCCCACGGCCTGGACCAGGGACGTGTGGACGCGGTGGCCTATGACGTGGCGGTGCTCACCAACCTGTCCCGGGATCACCTGGATTACCACGGCAGCATGGAAGCCTACGCCGCGGCCAAGGCCTCGCTGTTCCACCGGCCCGGCCTCAAGGTGGCCGTACTGAACGCCGACGATCCATTCGGCGTCCGGCTGACGCCCCAGGTGAGGCAGGCGCGGGTCATCCGCTACGGCCTAGAGGCCGGCGATCTGCGCGCCCGCATGCAGGCGGATCGGCTGGGCCTGAAACTGGAAATCGCCTCCCCCTGGGGTCAGGGCCAGCTGGAAAGCCCCCTGCTGGGGACCTTCAATGCCTACAACCTGCTGGCGGCCCTGGGCGCGCTGCTGGCCGCCGACATCCCCCTGGCCGATGCCCTGACCGCCCTGGCACGGGTACGGGCCACCGCCGGACGCACGCAGAAGGTGGAAGGTTTTCCCCAGGCGCCGACGGTCATCATCGACTACGCACACAGCCCGGATGCCCTGGAAAAGGTGCTGGCTGCCCTGAAACCCCTCACCACGGGCCGGCTCATCTGTGTGTTCGGCAGTGGTGGCGGACGGGACACGGGCAAGCGCCCCCTCATGGGGGCTGCGGTGGCCAGCGGCGCGGATGTGGCCGTGCTCACCAGCGACAACCCCCGCGACGAGGATCCGGCCCGCATCGTGGCCGACATCCTCCAAGGCATGCCGGATGGACAGCGCGTGATCCTGGACCGGCGGCAGGCCATCCAGACCGCCATCGCCCAGGCGGGCCCCGAAGACATCGTCCTGCTGGCGGGCAAGGGCCACGAGGATTATCAGGAAATCGGGGGCGTGCGCCGCCCCTTCTCGGACCTGGTCGAGGCGCGGGCCGCCCTGGCCCGCTGGAGGCCGGCATGAAGCTCCGCGCTGCCGCCCAGGCCATCGGTGCGCACGCCACCGGGCCCGACGTGGAGTTCACGCGGGTGGAGACCGATACGCGCGGACTCACCCCGGGCTGCCTGTTCGTGGCCCTCCGGGGCATGCATTTCGACGGCCATGCCTTCGCCGCGCAGGCCCTGCAACAGGGCGCGGCGGCGGTGATGGTGGCGGCGGGCTCCGGCCTGGATCTCGTCCCCGCCCTGGTGGTGGACGACACGCGCCTGGCCCTGGGCCGGCTGGCGGCCTGGCACCGCGCGTGCATGCCCGCCAGGCTGGCGGCCATCACCGGCAGCAACGGCAAGACCACGGTCAAGGAGATGCTGGCCGCCATCTGCCAGGCGGAGGCCGGCGAGGCCGCCGTGCTGGCCACCCGGGGCAACCTGAACAACGACATCGGCGTGCCCCTCACCCTGCTGGGCCTGACACCGGCGCACCGCTACGCGGTCATCGAAATGGGCATGAACCACCCCGGGGAGCTCGACTATCTGACCCATCTGGCCCGCCCCGACGTGGCGCTGGTGAACAACGCGCTGCGTGCCCATCTGGAGGGTCTGGGCAGCGTACGGGCGGTGGCCCGCGCCAAGGGCGAGATCTATGCCGGCCTGCGGGACGGCGGCGTGGCCATCCTCAACGCCGACGACCCCCACGCCGGGCTGTGGCGGGAGATGAACCTGGGCCGGCGGATGCTGTGCTTCGGCCACGAGGCGCACGCGCAGGTGCGCATCGTGGACGAAGGACAGGACCCGCATGCGCGCGTCGTGCACCTGCTCACCCCCGCCGGCCCCATTACGGCCATGCTGCAAGTCCCCGGCGCGCACAACCGCCGCAACGCGGCGGCGGCAGCAGCGGCGGCCCTGGCCCTGGACATCCCGGCCGACGCCATCGCACGCGGTCTGGCGGCCTATGCCGGCACTCGCGGGCGGCTCCAGTATCACGCCTGCCCGGGGGGTGGCCAGCTCATCGACGATAGCTACAACGCCAACCCGGATTCGGTGCTGGCGGCTATCGGCGTGCTGGCCGGACAGCCCGGCCACCGCATCCTGGTGCTGGGCGACATGGGCGAACTGGGCCCAGACGCCGCCGCGCTGCACCGGGAAGTGGGGGAAAAGGCCAGGGCCGCGGGCATCCAGACACTGCTGTGTCTGGGAGACCTGTCGCGCAACACCGCCCAGGGCTTCGGCGCGGGCGCCCTGCATTGCACGGATATGCAGACGCTGCTGGCCACCCTCCGGCCCGCTCTGGGAGCAAGCACCAGCGTGCTCGTGAAGGGTTCCCGCGCCATGCGCATGGAGCGCGTGGTGCAGTCGCTGCTGAAGGATGAACCATGCTCCTGATGCTCGCCCAGTGGCTCGGTCACGACATCCGTCTGTTCAACGTCTTCAACTACATCACCCTGCGGGCGGTGCTCTCCGCCCTGACCGCCCTGGTCATCTCCTTCCTGCTGGGCCCCTGGATGATCCGCCACCTCACCGCCCTGAAGGTTGGCCAGCCCGTGCGCGACGACGGCCCGCAGACCCATCTGGTGAAGGCCGGCACACCCACCATGGGCGGCGCCCTCATCCTGGCCTCCATCACCGTCACCACCCTGCTGTGGGCGGACCTGACCAACCGCTATGTGTGGATTGCCCTGCTCACCCTGGCGGGCTTCGGCACCATCGGCTGGGTGGACGACTGGCGCAAGGTGGTGGCCAGGAACCCCAGGGGCCTGGCCTCGCGCTGGAAGTATTTCTGGCAGTCCGTCATCGCCCTGCTCATCGCCGCCTGGCTGGCCTGGTCCGCCCATCTGCCGGCCCAGACCGAGCTCATCGTGCCCTTCTTCAAACAGATCGTCATGCCCCTTGGGGCCACCGGCTTCGTGATCCTGGCCTATTTCGTCATCGTCGGCAGCAGCAATGCCGTGAACCTCACGGACGGCGCCGACGGGCTGGCCATCCTGCCCACGGTGATGGTGGCCGGCGCGCTGGCGGTGTTCGCCTATGTGGCCGGTCATGCCGTGTTCTCCAAATACCTGGCCCTGCCCCACATCCCGGGGGCGGGGGAACTGGTGGTGTTCTGCACCGCCATGGTGGGTGCGGGCCTGGCCTTCCTCTGGTTCAACGCCTACCCGGCCGAGGTCTTCATGGGCGACGTGGGGGCCCTGGCGCTGGGAGCCGCCCTGGGGGTGGTGGCGGTCATCGTGCGCCAGGAGATCGTGCTGTTCATCATGGGTGGCGTGTTCGTGGCCGAAGCCATCTCGGTGATGCTGCAGGTGGGTTCCTACAAGCTGCGCGGCAAGCGTGTCTTCCTCATGGCCCCCATCCACCACCACTTCGAGAAGAAGGGCTGGAAGGAGACCCAGGTCGTGGTGCGCTTCTGGATCATCGGCATGATGCTCGTGCTGGTGGGCCTCTCCACCCTGAAGCTGAGGTAAGCATGCACCCGGCCGCCTCCCTGCAAGGAAAAAAGGCCCTGGTGGTGGGCCTGGGGGATACGGGTGCGTCCTGCGTGCGCTGGCTGATGGAGCGGGACGCCATCGTGCGGGGCACCGACTCCCGGGAGGAGCCCCCCCATGCACAGCACCTGCGGGAGGCCTTCCCCGAGGTGCGCCTGAGCCTGGGCGGCTTCCGCCGCGAGGATTTCGCCTGGGCCGACCTGCTGGTGCTGAGCCCCGGCGTGGCCCTGGCCACCCCCGAGGTGGCCGCCGCCGTGGCCGCGGGCAAGGACGTGGTGGGTGATGTGGAGCTCTTCGCGCGCGCCATCCGCGGCAGCCACGGCAAGCTCATCGCCATCACCGGTTCCAACGGCAAGAGCACGGTCACCGCCCTGACCGGCCACCTTTGCGCGGCCTACGGCCTGGACACGGTGGTGGCCGGCAACATCGGCCTGCCGGTGCTGGAGGCCCTGGAAGGGCGCGAGGCCCTGGGCCAGGCCCCGGATGTGTGGGTGCTGGAGCTGTCCAGCTTCCAACTGGAGACAACCCGGAGCCTCGAGGCGGACGCGGCCACGGTATTGAACATCTCCCAGGATCACCTGGACCGCTATGTCAGCCTGGCGGATTACGCCGCCGCCAAGGCCCGCATCTTCGGTGTGGAGACCGACGTGGGTCGGGCCAAGGCCTCCTGCATCCAGGTACTGAACCGGGAGGACGCCGCCGTGCGGGCCATGGCCCTTCCCGGACATACCCAGTGGAGCTTCGGCCTGGAACCGGCATGCCACCCCGGCGCGGACCTGCCCACCGGCCACTTCGGCCTGGGCCGGCGCGGGGGGCGGCTGTGGATGACCGAGGCGGGCGAAGGCCTGCTGCCGGTGGACAAGCTGCCCATCGACGGTCTGCACAACGCCGCCAATGCCCTGGCCGCGCTGGCCCTGTGCCGGGCCATCGGCCTGGATTACGACGGCCTGCTGCCCGCCCTGCAAACCTTCGAAGGCTTGCCTCACCGCGTGCAGCGCGTGGCCGAGGTGGCGGGGCGCGTGTTCTATGACGACTCCAAGGGCACCAACGTGGGCGCCACGCTGGCGGCCCTGAAGGGTTTGAGCGTGCCCGTGGTGTGGATCGCCGGGGGCGACGGCAAGGGCCAGGATTTCTCGCCCCTGCGCGCGGCGGCGGGCCAGGTGCGCGCCCTGGTGCAGATCGGCCGGGACGGTCCCCGCATCGCGGCGTCGGTGGCCGGAGCCTGCCCCGTGACGCGCGAGGAGTCCCTGCAGGCGGCGGTGGATCGGGCCTTCGAGCTGTCCCGGCCCGGGGATGTCATCCTCCTGTCGCCGGCCTGCGCGAGCTGGGACATGTTCCGCGACTACAAGCACCGGGCCGAGGTCTTCGTGACGGCGGTGGAGGCCCTGAAGGCACGTGCCGAAGCGGCGGCAGGGAAGAGCCATGTTCCATAACGCCGCGCTCAAGCGCAGCGCCCTGACGCCCTTCGACTGGGGCCTGGTGTTCGCCATCCTGGCCCTGCTGGTGCTGGGCACCACCATGGTCTACTCCGCTTCCATCGCCATCGCCGAGGCCAGGAGCGCGGATGCCCGCGCCACCTTCTATCTGGTGCGACACGGCATGTATCTGACCGTGGGCCTGGGCCTGGGCTACGCGGCCTTCCAGACGTCCTCCGGCGTCTGGCAGCGCTACGCCTCGCGTTTTTTCATCGTCAGCACGATCCTGCTCATCCTGGTGCTCATCCCACATGTCGGCAAGGAGGTGTATGGCGCGCGGCGTTGGCTCCCCCTGGGGCCCCTGGGCAACCTGCAGCCCTCGGAACTGATGAAGCTGGCCACCGTGCTCTATGCCGCCGACTACGCGGTGCGCAAGGCGGCCTGCATGAAGAGCCTGAAGAAGGGCTTCCTGCCCATGTTTCTGGTCATGCTGGGGCTGGGTAGCCTGCTGCTCGCGGAGCCGGACTTCGGCGCCTTCGTGGTCATCGTCAGCATCGCCCTGGCCATTCTCTTTCTGGGCGGCCTCAATGCCCGCCTGTTCGTGGGCCTGATCCTGCTGCTGGGTGTGGGTTTCGTCCTCATGATCATGACCGCCCCCTATCGCCTGCAGCGCGTCACCAGCTACCTGGATCCGTGGAGCGATCCCTACGGCGCCGGCTATCAGCTCACCCACGCCCTCATCGCCCTGGGCAGGGGTCAACTCGGCGGCGTGGGTCTGGGCGACAGCGTGGAAAAACTGTTCTACCTGCCCGAGGCCTATACCGATTTCCTGCTGGCGGTGATCGGCGAGGAGTTGGGCCTTCTGGGAGTCATGACCGTGATCCTGCTGTTTGCCTGGATCACCTGGCGGGCCTTCTCCATCGGCTGGCAGGCGGGTCTCATGGGACGCAACTTCCAGGCCCTGGCCGCCCAGGGCGTAGGTGTGTGGATGGGGCTCCAATCCTTCATCAACATGGGTGTGAACCTTGGCCTGCTGCCCACCAAGGGCCTTACCCTGCCGCTGATGAGCTACGGCGGCTCCGGCATCGTCGCCAACTGCCTGGCGGTGGCCATCCTGCTGCGCATCGATCATGAAAACCGCTGTCTCATGCGGGGAAAGAAGGCATGACGGCCGCGACGCGCACGCTCCTCATCATGGCCGGCGGCACAGGGGGTCACGTCATGCCGGCCCTGGCGGTGGCGGAATATCTGCGGGACGAAGGCTGGCACGTGGTGTGGCTGGGCACCCGGGCGGGCATGGAGGCCCGGCTGGCGGTGGCGCAAGGCTTCGACATGGCCTGGGTGAGGGTGGCCGGGGTACGCGGCAAGGGCTGGCTGGCCAGGCTGCTGCTGCCCTTGAACCTGTTGTTCGCCTTCTGGCAGGCGGCTCAGGTCCTCTTCCGGGTGCGGCCCGACGTGGTCCTCGGACTGGGAGGCTATGCGTCCTTTCCCGGCGGCATGATGGCGGCCCTGCTGGCCCGCCCCCTGGTCATCCACGAACAAAACGCCGTGGCCGGGCTGAGCAACAGGCTGCTGGCCCATGTGGCGGACCGCGTCCTGCTGGGCCTGCCACTCGCCCGGAGGCACGGGGCGCTCGCCAAGGCCACGTGGGTGGGCAACCCGGTACGCCCGGGGATCGCCGCCCTGCCGGCTCCGGAAGAACGTCTGGCCGGGCGTCAGGGACCGCTGCGTCTGCTGGTGATCGGCGGCAGTCTGGGGGCCAAGGCCCTGAACGAGGGTGTGCCGCTGGCCCTGGCCCGCCTGCCGGTGGCGCGGCGTCCCCGGGTGCGGCACCAATCCGGTCGCGCCCACCTGGACGCCCTGCGGGCCCGGTACGCCGATGTGGCGGTGGAGGCGGAATGCCTGGACTTCATCGCCGACATGGCCGCGGCCTATGCCTGGGCCGACGTGGTGATCTGCCGCGCCGGCGCGCTGACCGTGGCGGAGGTGGCCGCCAGCGGTAGCGCCGCGCTGTTCGTGCCCTATCCCTACGCCGTGGACGACCACCAGGCCGCCAATGCCCGGTTTCTGGCGGATGCCGGTGCCGCCTGGCTGAAACGCCAAGACGAACTCAACCCGGAGGGCCTCGCTGCCTGGCTGCAGGGTCTGAGCCACGACGAGGTCCTGGAACATGCGCGCAAGGCACGCGCCCTGGCACGGCCCGATGCCACGCGCCAGGTCGTCGCGATCGTGCGGGAGATGGCGGGATGAGCAGGCTGACTCGATCGATACGGCACGCGGCATGGCGTCCGGGAGTCTGCCTGCCCCCCGCGCCGAACCCCGTGCCCCTCCGGAGTGGAATCCGCGCATGAAGCACAAGGTCCGCCACATCCATTTCGTCGGCATCGGCGGTGCCGGCATGAGCGGCATCGCCGAGGTGCTGGTCAACCTGGGCTACCGGGTGTCCGGTTCCGATACCGCCAGCAATGCCGTCACGCGCCGTCTCCAGGCCATGGGGGTGGAGGTGCACGGCGGACATGCCGAGGCACACATGCGCGGCGCGGACGTGGTGGTGATCTCCAGCGTCATCACCGGAGAAAACCCGGAGGTGCGCGCGGCGCGTGCCGCCCGGATTCCCGTGGTGGCCCGCGCCATGATGCTGGCGGAGCTCATGCGCTTCAAACAGGGCATCGCCATCGCCGGCAGTCACGGCAAGACCACCACGACCAGCCTGGTGGCCAGCGTGCTGGCGGAGGCCGGTCGGGATCCCACCTTCGTCATCGGTGGCAAGCTGCTGGCGGCAGACGCCAATGCCCGCCTGGGCCAGGGGGAATACCTGGTGGCAGAGGCGGACGAGTCCGACGCCTCCTTCCTGCTGCTGTCGCCGGTGATCAGCGTGGTCACCAATATCGACATCGACCACATGGACACCTATGGCCACGACGTGGAGCGGCTCAAGGGCGCCTTCCTGGAGTTCCTGCACCGCCTGCCCTTCTGGGGCATGGCCGTGGTCTGCGCCGACGATCCCCTGGCACGCGAGCTCCTGCCCCGCATCGAAAAGCCGGTGCTCACCTATGGCACCACGCCGGAATGCAGCTTCCAGGCGGTGGACATCCGCGTCGAAGACGGGGGCATGGCCTTTACCGCCCTGCGCAATAGCGAGCGGGCCCCCATCGACATCCACCTCAACCTGCCGGGCCTGCACAACGTGCTCAACGCCCTGGCGGCCATCGCCATCGCCTGGGAACTGAACCTGCCGGACGATGCCGTGCGGCGGGCCCTGGCCGGCTTCCATGGCGTGGGCCGCCGTTTCCAGCGCTACGGCGACCTCCAGCTGGCGGACGGCCGACGCTACACCCTGGTGGACGACTACGGCCACCACCCGGTGGAGATGCAGGCCACCCTGGCTGCAGCCCGCGGCGCCTTCCCGGGGCGGCGCTTGGTACTGGCCTTCCAGCCGCACCGCTACACCCGCACCCGCGACCTGTTCGAGGACTTCGTGCGCGTCATGTCCCAGGCGGATGCCGTCTTGCTGACCGAAGTCTATGCCGCCAACGAGGCCCCCATCGTTGCCGCCGACGGCCGCAGCCTGGCACGCGCCCTGCGCGTGGCGGGCAAGGTGGAGCCGGTATTCGTGGAAGACGTGCGGGACATGCCCGACGCGGTGACGGACTTCGTCCAGGATGGCGACGTGGTGCTGGTCATGGGGGCAGGCTCCATCGGCCAGGTCCCGGCCGGCCTGGTGGAGCAGGCACGGCCATGATCGCCGAATCCCTGCCGCCAGACGCCGGCGCGCCGACCGCCGGGTGCCTGGAGCTGAATGCCGACATGCGCCGCCACACCAGCTGGCGCGTGGGCGGACCCGCGGACCGGCTCTATCGCCCGGCTCGGCTGGAAGACCTGTGTGCCTTTCTCGGAACGCTGCGACCCGGGGAACCCGTGCACTTCATCGGTCTGGGCAGCAACCTGCTGGTGCGCGATGGCGGCATCCGCGGCACCGTGATCCACATGCATGCCGCCCTGAACGCCCTGCGCATCGATGAGCGGCGCCGCGAGCGGCGTCCCAACCAGGGGCCCGCGCGCATGGGCGTGGTGTACGCCGAGGCGGGGGTGGCCAGTCCCAGGCTGGCCCGCTTCGCCGCCAGTCACGACCTGGTCAACGCGGAGTTCATGGCGGGCATCCCCGGCACGGTGGGGGGCGCGCTGGCCATGAACGCCGGTTGTCATGGCCAGGAGACCTGGGCCTACGTGAGCCAGGTGCTGTGCGTGAATCGCCGGGGCGAGTTGTTCCGACGCTCGCCCAACGAATTTCACATCGCCTACCGCCACGCACAGGCCAAGGAGGCGCGTGAGGAATGGTACGTGGCGGCATGGTTCCTGTTCCCGCGCGGAGATGGCCAGGCCAGCCGGGAGGAGATCAGGCGTCTGCTACAGCGGCGCCAATCCACCCAGCCCCTGAACCAGCCCAACGCCGGTTCGGTGTTCCGCAATCCGCCCGGGGACCATGCCGCCCGCCTCATCGAGCACTGCGGCCTGAAGGGCCTGCGCGTGGGCAATGCCCAGGTGTCGGAAAAGCACGCCAATTTCATCGTCAACCTGGGCCAGGCCCGGGCCGCGGACATCGAAGACCTGATCGAGACGGTGCAGACGCGAGTGGCGGCCCGAACCGGCGTGCGCCTGCAGCGTGAAGTGCACATCATTGGAGAAAAGCCGTGCGTGCAATGACTGGGCAAGGGTCGGCAGGCAGCGGAACATCCGACACGGGGATGGATGTACCCGTCCTGAACACGGATCTGGCCGTATCCAGGATCGCGGCCCGGGACTTCGGCAAGGTGGCCGTGCTCTACGGCGGCCACTCGGCGGAGCGGGAAATCTCCCTGCGGAGCGGCCAGGCGGTCCTGGCCGCGCTCCAAGGCCGGGGCGTGGATGCGCATGCCTACGATCCGGCGGAGCGGCCCCTGCATCAGCTGAAGGCGGAGGGCTACCAGCGCGTCTTCGTCATCCTGCATGGCCGTGGCGGGGAAGACGGCACCGTCCAGGGTGAGCTGGAACTGCTGGGCATACCCTACACCGGCAGCGGCGTCATGGCCTCCGCCCTGGGCATGGACAAATGGCGCACCAAGCTGGTGTGGCGGGGGGCGGGCCTGCCCGTGCCCGACTACGCCCTGCTGCAGGCGGACAGCGACTGGACGGCGGTGGAAGCCGAGCTGGGCCTGCCCCTGTTCGTGAAGCCCGTCAACGAAGGCTCCAGCGTGGGCATCAGCAAGGTGAAGCACCCGGGCGAGCTGGCCCGGGCCTATGCCGAGGCCGCCCGGCACGATTCCATGGTTCTCGCCGAACGCTTCCTGGGTGGTGGTGAATACACCGTGGGCATCCTGGGCGAAGGTGCGGACCTGCGTGCCCTGCCCGTCATCCGTATCGTTCCGGCCACGGAGTTCTATGACTACGAGGCCAAGTACTTCCGCGACGACACACGCTACCTGTGCCCCTGCGGCCTGCCGGCGGAGCAGGAGGCGCGCCTGCAGTCCCTGGCCCTGCAGGCCTTCCGCATCCTGGGCTGCCGCGGCTGGGGTCGGGTGGACGTGCTGCTGGATACCGACGGCATGCCCTATCTGCTGGAGATCAACACCGCTCCGGGCATGACCGATCACAGTCTGGTGCCCATGGCGGCCCGGGCCGCCGGCCTCGAATTCCCCGACCTGTGCCTCCGGGTACTGGAGATGGCCCATGTGGGATGATCCGCGCGCCCTCTCCCGCATGACCCGGGGCATTCTGCTCTGCACCCTGCTGTTCGTGCTGTGGGTGACGGGCCGGACCGTACTGGACATGCAATTCCCGTTTCGTCAGGTGACGGTGCTGGGCGTGCGGCACGACGAGGTCCTGGCCCGCATCCCGACCGAGATCCGCCGCCTGCGGGGCGGTTTCTTCTCCATGGACCTGGCCACCGTGCAGGAGTCTTTCCAACGCATGCCCTGGGTGCGGCGCGTGGAGGTGCATCGGGTGTGGCCTGGCAGGCTGGTGATCCAGGTCGAGGAACACCGCGCCCGGGCCGCCTGGAACGACCGGGCCACGCTCAACGAGCATGGCGAGGTCTTCGCCGTGGACCCGGCCCAGCATCTGCCCCGCATCTACGCGCCCGAAGGCATGGAGAAGATTCTGGCGCGCCGCTATGAGGAATTCGCCCATACCGTCGCACCGCTGAAGCTACGCGTGGAACAGGTGGTGGTGACGGCACGCCAATCCTGGCGCGTGCGCCTGTCCACGCGCACCCTGACCCAGTCCCAGGACGGCCCCGCGCGCGCGCGCGGGTCTGCAGGGCCGGAATCCGTGCCGCAGACCGGCATCACCGTGGAGCTCGGGCGGGAACGCATCCATGAGCGCCTGCAGCGTTTCGTGCTGGCCTACCCCCAGGCGGTGGCCGCCGTGGGTCCTTTCCAGCGCGCGGACATGCGCTACCCCAATGGTTTTGCCGCCCAGCTGGCGCCCCGCGCGAATTCCGCACACAAGGCAAGCAAGGTATGAAACAGATACGCGAAAACAAGGATCTGATCGTGGGCCTGGACATCGGCACCTCCAAGATCGTCGCCCTGGTGGGCGAGGTGCTGCCGGAGGGCGGGCTGTCCATCATCGGCATGGGCCAGGCACCTTCCCGGGGCCTGAAAAAAGGCGTGGTGGTCAACATCGAGTCCACCGTATCCGCCATCCAACGCGCCCTGGAAGAGGCCGAGCTGATGGCCAACTGCAAGATCACCCAGGTCTACACCGGCATCGCCGGCAGCCACATCAAGGCCCAGAACTCCAGCGGCATGCTGCCCATCCGCGACCGGGAGGTGAGCCAGGCGGATGTGGACCGGGTGGTGGAAATCGCCCGCGCCCTGAACATTCCCGCCGACCAGCAGATCCTGCACGTGCTGCCGCAGGAATTCATCATCGACGGCCAGGACGGCGTGCGCGAGCCGCTGGGCATGTCCGGCGTGCGCCTGGAGGTGAAGGTGCACATCGTCACCGGCGCCGTGTCCGCGGCGCAGAACATCGTCAAGTGCGTGCGTCGCTGCGGTCTGGAGGTGAGCGACCTGGTACTGCAGCCCCTGGCCTCCAGCCACGCGGTGCTGAACGACGACGAAAAGGACCTGGGGGTGTGCTTGGTGGACATCGGCGGCGGCACCACGGACATCGCCGTATTCACGCGTGGCGCCATCCAGCATGTGGCGGTGATCCCCGTGGCGGGCGATCAGATCACCAACGACATCGCCATGACCCTGCGCACCCCCACGCGCGAGGCGGAGGATCTGAAGATCCAGCATGGCATCGCCCTGCGTCAGCTGGCGGCCCGGGACGACATGATCGAGGTGCCGGGCATCGGCGAGCGGGGCCCACGCATGCTGTCGAAACAGCTCCTGTCGGAAGTCATCGAACCGCGCGTGGAAGAACTGTTCAGCCTGGTGCAGGAAGAACTGCGGCGCTCCGGTTTCGAGGAACAGGTCTCCTCCGGCCTGGTCCTGGCCGGGGGCGCCAGCCTCATGAAGGGCATGACGGAGCTGGCCGAGGAGGTGTTTCACATGCCGGTGCGCATTGGCATCCCGGAATACGTGGGCGGACTGTCCGAGCGGGTGCGCAACCCACGCTATGCCACCAGCGTGGGCCTTCTCCTGGCCGGCCTGGAAAAACACGAAATCGAACTGGCGTCCCGCATCCCGGGAGCCAGTTTCCGGCATGTGCTGGAACGCATGAGGCAATGGTTTCTGCAGACTTTTTGAATCAGGCACGGGCCGGACGGCCCGTGCCTGATGTTATGCGCGCGTAGTACCCGTTTCTTTACAGGAGGGATGAAAAATGCTGTTCGAACTGGAAGACATGCACACCCAGGATGCAGTGATCAAGGTCATCGGAGTAGGCGGATGCGGCGGCAATGCCGTGGACCACATGATCAGGCAGGGCATGACCGGCGTAGAGTTCATCGCCATCAACACCGATTCCCAGGCCCTGAAGCGCAATGCGGCCCCGATCCAGCTGCAGATCGGCAATTCAGCCACCAAGGGTCTGGGTGCGGGAGGCAGGCCGGAGGTGGGCCGCGAGGCCGCCCTGGAGGATCGGGAACGCATCGCCGAGCTCATCGACAACGCCGACATGCTGTTCATCGCCGCCGGCATGGGCGGTGGCACGGGTACCGGCGCCGCCCCCGTGGTGGCGGAGGTCGCCAAGGACCTGGGCATCCTGGCGGTGGCCGTGGTGACCAAGCCTTTCGTGTTCGAGCAGGCCAAACGCATGCGCTCGGCCGAGCAGGGCCTCAAGGCCCTGTCCGAGCACGTGGACAGCCTCATCGTCATCCCCAATGAAAAGCTGATCCAGGTGCTGGGCGGCAAGACCAAGCTCAGCGACGCCTTCATCGCCGCCAACGACGTGCTGCACAGCGCCGTGTCCGGCATCGCCGAGATCATCAGCAATCCCGGCCTCATCAACGTGGACTTCGCCGACGTGAAGACGGTGATGAGCGAGGTGGGTATGGCCATGATGGGTTCCGCCCAGGCCAGTGGCGAAAGCCGCGCCCGCGAAGCGGCCGAGGCGGCCGTGGCCAGCCCCCTGCTGGAAAACGTGGATCTCAAGGGTGCGCGTGGCGTGCTGGTGAACATCAGCGCCAACGACAGCCTCACCCTGGAGGAATACTACGAGGTCATGAACACCATCCAGGGCTTCGCCGCGGAGGAAGCCACGGTCATCGTCGGCACATCCCTGGACGAGGCCCTGGCAGACGGACTGCGCGTCACCATGGTGGCCACCGGCCTGGGCAACCCCGTGCGGGCCGCCAAGGCCAAACCGGAGATCACCCTCGTGCAACCCCCGGCCTATCAGCAGGCCACCGGCACACATGACCCCCTGCCCCTGGGCGGACTGGATGGCAACTATGAGACCCCCACCATCATGCGCCACCGTCGCAACAGCCAGGCCGCAGTGGAGGTGGCCCAGTCCGCCGGCATCGATACCCTGGATATCCCGGCGTTTCTGCGCAAGCAGGCAGACTGAGGCGTACCCTGCCTCCCGCTGCGCGCGACGGACCCTGCGCGCGGGCCCGTCGCAGGCATGTCCGGTCCCGGCCGTGGGTGACGGCCATGCAACCCGGTCAGGCGCCCTCCCGCCTGGCCGGGTAACATTGTCCCCTTGTCATCGGGTGAGGCCATGATCCCGCAGCGCACCATCAAGACCCCGGTGCAAACCACCGGCGTGGGACTGCATACCGGGGCACGCGTCACCCTGGTGATGCGCCCGGCGGACGAGCACACCGGCATCGTCTTCCAGCGCACCGACCTGCCGACCTCCAGGCCCTTCCGCATCGCGCCTGAACGGGTGGTGGATACCCGCCTGTGTTCCGCCCTGGAGGCCGATGGCGTGCGCATCGCCACCGTGGAGCACCTCATGTCGGCCCTGGCCGGTCTGGGCATCGACAACCTGCACATCGACATCGACGGGCCCGAAGTACCCATACTGGACGGTTCCGCTGCACCCTTCGTCTACCTGCTGCAATCCGCCGGCATCCGGATGCTGCAGGCCCCCAAGCGCTTCATCCGCGTCAGGCAGGCGCTGCGTGTCGAAGAGGGGGACAAATGGGCCCGGTTCGAGCCCTACGAGGGCTACAGCCTGACCTTCCGCATCGATTTCGATCACCCGCTGTTGCGCAATACCCCAACGGAGATCACCCTGGACTTCGGTCGACAGTCCTATGTGCAGGAAGTCAGTCGTGCCCGCACCTTCGGATTCACCCGTGACGTGGAATATCTGCGCAGCCACGGCCTGGCCCTGGGCGGTACCCTGGACAACGCCATCGTGCTGGATGACTACCGCATCCTGAACACGGAGGGGCTGCGCTATGCGGATGAGTTCGTCAAGCACAAGGTGCTGGATGCGGTGGGAGACCTGTACCTGACCGGCCATCCCATCCTGGGCGCCTTCACCGCCTACAAGTCCGGCCATGGCCTCAACAACACGCTGCTGCGTACCCTCATGGCCACCCCGGAAGCCTGGACCTGGCAGGAATATCCGGACGCACGCCAGGCCCCCAAAGCGCTGCTCGCGCTGTATCCGCCGCCCGCCTGATGCTCGCCCTCCGACTTCTGCTCCTCGCCGGCGGCGGGCTTCTCATCCTGGGGTTGCTGGGCTATGCGCTCAGCCAGGACCGGCGCTGGCTGCGCTACACCGGGATTCTGGGCAAGGCTCTGCTGGCATTGCTGGTCCTCTTGCTCCTGGCCTTGCTGCTAGAACGGCTGTTGCTCGTGCTTTAAGGCCGAGCTAGCCTGCCGACGCAAGCGCCAGGAGCCGACGTCATGGATCGCGTTGTTTCACCGCGTTGGCGCAAGCGCCCCGGTTTTCCGGTATGAAAAGGGGAAGGAGCCCCCTGTGCCGGGATGAAGGGGCCGGCTTCAGTACAGGCGGCTCACCATGCCCTCGTCGATCAGCCTGGGCGTCAGGAAGATCAGCAACTCGGATTTCTCATCGGTCTTGCTGTTGGATTTGAACAGATGTCCCAGAATGGGCAGGTCGCCCAGCAGGGGCACCTTGCTGGTGTCGTCCCGCGTGGTCTGCTCGAAGATGCCGCCCAGGATGGCGGTCTCGCCGTTGTTGACGCGCACCTGGGTCTTCACGCGCTTCACGTTGATTGCCGGGCCTGCGGTCGTATTGACCCCCTGAGCATCCTTCTGCACCTCCACGTTCAGGATCACCGCGTCGTTGTTGAGCACCTGGGGCGACACCAGCAGACACAGCAGGGCATCCTTGAACTGGGTCTGTGTTCCGCTCTGACTCACGGTCTGGTAAGGAATCTGGGTGCCCTGCAGGATGACCGCGGGCTTCAGGTTGGTGGTCACCACGCGCGGGTTGGATACGATCTTGCCACGGTTATCGGCTTCCAGAGCCTGGAGCTCCAGGGACAGCATGGTGTTAGCGGCCGCATTGAGGATGGTGAGCCCAATCGTGCCGGCATTTGCTACGCCCGTGGCGTTGGGCAGGTTCACGTTGTAACCCGTGCTGCTGATCGCACCCGTGCCCGTCGCCGTGGTCTGCGACGCGGCACCGGTCGAGGACAGGCCGATGCGGGCGCCACCCGGACTGCCACGCGTCGACAGCCCCAGCCGTACACCCAGATCACGTCCGAATGTGTCGTCTGCCACGACGATGCGCGCCTCGATCATGACCTGACGCATGGGCACGTCGATTTCCTTCAGCACCTCCTCGACCGCGGCATGCCTGTCCAGCGTATCCGTGACGATCAGCGTATTGGTGGTCAGATCGTAGGATGACCCTCCCCGGTTGGACAGCACGCGCCCTGTCCACTGGCTGCCCTGTCCGGTCCCCGTCGCCGTGGGTGGTGCACCCGTGGCGCTCAGGCCGGCCTGGCCCGATGTATCGCTCTCGCTCTTGATGCCCTGGGAGCTCGGACTGCAGGTGGCTTCATCCTCGCTGCGGATACCGCGCCTCGAGCCTCCCGCCAGCATGACCGCGGCATCATCCGCGCGTACATAGTTCAGCCTGTAGCTGCGGGTCTGCAGCGACTCCAGCTCCTCCATGGATTTCTTGGCCTCCTTCTCGGCCTTCTCCTTGGCGGCCAGCTCATCCCGGGGTGCGATCCAGATGACATTGCCGGACATGCGCTTGTCCAACCCGCGCGAACGCATGATGATGTCCAGGGCCTGGTCCCAGGGCACGTCCTTGAGGCGCAGGGTGATGTTGCCGGTCACGGTATCGCTGGCGATGATGTTCAGGCCGGTGAAATCGGCGATGACCTGCAGCACGGCACGCACATCCACGTTCTGGAAGTTCAGGGACAGTTTCTCGCCGCTGTAAACGGGGCGATCCGCCCTGGCCTGCGGGTCGTCCAGGGACCGCAGTTCCACGATGACCTGATCGCCGACCTGATAGGCGTAATAGTCCCACTTGCCGCGAGGCGTCACCACCAGGCGCGTGTTGCCGTCCTGCTGGAAGGTCTCCACCAGTCGGGCCGGGGTGGCAAAGTCGGAGACGTCCAGACGGCGCTGCAACGGCGCGGGCAGGGTGGTCTGCATGAGATCCACCTGGATGGTCTTGCCCTTTTGCTGGATATCGAGACTGGCACCCGGCGCGGAGAGCGTGACGATGATGCGTCCCTCGCCATCGTTCCCGCGCTTGAACTCCACGTCGCGCACCGCGTAGCGCGGGCTCGCCACGGCCGCGGGCGACGCCATCTTGCCGACACGTTGCGTCTCCCGCCCGCTGGCCTGCAGGACGGCGAATACCGTGTTCTTGTCCCTGCGCACTTCGTAGCTGGCGGGGCCGGTCAGGTTGATCACCAGGCGGGTCCGTTCCCCGGACTGCACGGCCTGGTAGCTCCTGATGGCACCGGTGTTGACCTCTTCGGTGCCACGGCCCAGGGCGCTGCTGGTGTCGGCGAAATCCAGCACCAGGCGATTGGGGTTGCTCGTGGTGAACGTGACCGGTTCCACCGCCACATTCTGCTTGAACTGGATCTTGACGATCTGGGCATCGTCCTTGCCTTTGCTGACGGAGACCGCCATCAGACCGTTCTGTGCCCCCCAGGCCAGGGTCGCAGACAACCCTGCCAGCAGCACCCCGACCCGGGAAATCCCCCTGGGAGATGCCACCCGGTGCAATACACGTGCGATCACATTCATAGCTTACTCCTGCAGGGCCAAAACGGCCTTTGATTCTGTCCACGCACCGGCACCATCCTGGAGCATTTCCCTCAACTCCACCTCGGAATCCGTAATGCGCACCACCAGGCCATAGTTCTGGCCCAGGTAGTTGCCGGTTCGGACGCTGTTGACGGAACCGTCCGGTGTCTTGATCAGGGCATAGCGCTGACCCGCCTTTTGCAGCGTGCCCACCATGCGCAGGGCATCCAGCGGAAAATTCTCCAGATATTCCCTTTGCCGGTTCAGATCTGGCTGTATGCCCCCCGTGCCTTCGCTTGGCCGCATCTTGCGGGGCTTGAAGGGATCCGGGAGCTCTCCGGGCCGAAACTGGAATTCATCCACCGGTTTCAACTGGGGCAGTGGCTCCAGCGCATGCTGTCCATCCTGCCCGGTCTGGGCCATGAATGTCCTCAGGTCGGCAAATTCATCCTGTACACACGCAGTCAGCAAGAATGTCAGGAGCAGGACCGTCCATCTCATTTTTTCCCATCCTTCTGCTTCTGCCTTTGCGCGGCCATTTCGTTCTCATCGAGATAGCGATAGGTCTGCACACGGGCTTCCATGGTGAGAGGGCCGCCGTCCTTGGTGGGCATGAGGGAAATGTCGTGCAGGGTCACAATCCGTGGGAGTTGGGCCAGATCGTTCACGAAGCCACCGATATCCGCATAGCTGCCCAGCACGCGAATGTTCACGGGCAGGGTGGCATAGAACTCCGCCGGTGTTTCCGCGCCCGGCCGGAACAGCTCAAATTCGAGTCCCTTGGTAACGCCCACCTGGTTGATGTCAGTCAGCAAGGCATCCATTTCCGAACGGTTGGGGAGTTGCCGCAGGAGGGAGGCCAGGGACTGTTCGATTTCCACCAGGCGCCGCTTGTAGGTGTCGTAATGGAAGGCCTGGACCTTCTTCCTGGTGAAGGACTCCCTCAGCGTGGCCTCTTCCTGCTTTGCGGTCTCGATCTGGCTGAAGCCATCCGACCAGACCAGATACCAGCCCAGCGCCACGATGCCGATGCACAGCAGGGCGATCAGCACGACCCGCACGGGGGCAGGCGCACTGACGATGTCCTTGAGGTCGAGATTCTTCAGATCGGACCAGTTCATGCGTCCCCTCCCGCCTGATCCGGCGCCACGTCACCCGGTTTGCCACCGCGTTCAATCTGCACGTTCAGGGTGAATTCGTTCAGCCGCTGATTGCCCACTTGCGCGGCCTTGACTTCGACGAGCGTGGGCTCCTGAAAGAGCCGTGAGGCCGCCAAAGCCCGCATGAATGTGGAGACCCGGGCACTGGATTGCGCGTACCCCACGATCGTGAAGTTGTCGCCGGCCTGCTTCAGGTTCCTGATATACAGCCCCTCGGGCACGCGCCGGGCCAGTTCATCAAACAGGCGCACGGATTCCGCGCGATTGACCTGCAGGGATTCCACCACGTCCTTGCGCGCCAGCAGATCGCTGGTTTTTTGTTTGAGTTGCGCGATTTCGGAGATCTGCTTGTCGAGCTTGGCGATCTCCTCGCGCAGGAAGGCATTGCGCCGTTCCTGTCTTTCCTGGGCATCGATGATCCAGTATTGTCCGGCTGCCACGATCGCCACGCCCACGGCAGCGGACAAGCCGGCCAGCAGGGTGAACATGCGCTGGATACGGGCACGCCTCATCTGTCGATGAGGCAGGAGGTTGATGCGGATCGGTGTCATGCCGGATCGAACTTTCTCAAGGCCAGCCCGCAGGCCACGAACAAGGCGGGGGCATCCGAGGCCAGTTGCCTCGCGCGGACATTCGGGGACACGGCCATCTTCGCGAAAGGGTTGGCAATGATGGTACTGGTCTGTGTCTTGCCGTGGACCACATCATCCAGCCCGGGAATGGCCGCGCAGCCACCCGCCAGAAGGATGTGGTCGACCTTCTGGTAGGAAGTCGCGGAAAAGAACATCTGCAAGGCCCGGCTGATCTCCAGGGCAACCGCATCCAGAAAGGGCTGCAATACCTCGGATTCATAGCGTTCCGGCAGCAGGCCCTTGCGCTTGGCGTCCTCGGCCTCCTCCTGGGTCATGTCGAAGCGGCGAGTGATCTCGCTGGTCAGCGCATTGCCCCCCAGGGCATGCTCGCGCTGGTACACCAGCTGGTTGTCGTGCAGGACGTTGAAATGGGTGGACTGGGCACCGACGTCGACAATGGCGACGGTCTGCCCCCGGCCATGATCCGGCAACTGGAACGCCAGCTGCTCATATGCCGTGAGGATGGCAAAGGCATCCACGTCCATGATGACCGGCTTGAGGCCGACCGCCTCGGCCACGGCCACGCGTTCCTCCACCCGCTCCTTGCGGGTCACCACCAGCAGGGCATCGTTTTCATTGGGGTTCTTGGCGTTCGCGCCGAGTATCTGATAATCCAGGCTCACCTCATCCAAGGGGAAGGACGCCATCTGATTGGCATCCGCGGCCACCTGTGCCTCGATCTCCGCGTCGGTCGCACTGCCGGGCAACAAGACCTTCTTGGTGATTACCGTCGATGCCGGCAGGGCCATGGCCACGTCCCGAGTCCTGGATTCCAGCTTGCGCCAGGCCTCGCGCATGGCCGCCTCGACGAGCTCGGCCTTGGCAACGGCACCATCCATCACCGCCTCTTTCGGCAGGGACACGATGGCGTAGCGCTCCACGCGCCGGACGCCCTTGCCTCCCTCGCCCAGTTCAAGCATTTTCACTGCCGATGAGCTAACATCGACCCCGATCAAGGGACGTGAACCTTGGCGCAAGAATGCAAGTTCCAAATATCGTCTCCCGAAAGAGCGCCCGTCCAGGCAGCAATTTAATAATCTGGGTTAAATGCTAACAACAACCCAGCACACCTGCACAACATTTTTCCCGCGCATCAATTCACTACATGACCCGCTGGTGGCATTACCTTCTTGCGGCAATCGGCGTGCTCACCCTATCGGCTGCCGCCGTCGCCGCCTTGACCACGGCATTGGTCTATCCCAACCTGCCCAGTCTGGAAAGTCTGACGGATTACCGTCCCAAGCAGCCCCTGCGCGTCTATACGGAAGATGGCGCGCTGATCAGCGAATTCGGCGAGGAAAGACGCAAGGTGGTACGTCTGGACGATACTCCCCGATTCCTGCGCCAGGCCATCCTGGCCGCCGAGGACGAACGTTTCTACCAGCATGGCGGGGTCGACACCCTGGGCGTGCTGCGCGCCGCGCTCTCCAACGTGGTTTCCGGCGCCGTAAAGGAGGGTGCCTCCACCATCACCATGCAGGTGGCACGCAATTTTTTCCTGTCCTCGGAAAAAACCCTGCGACGCAAGCTCAATGAAGCCCTCCTGGCCATCAAGATTGAACACACGCTCTCCAAGGACGAGATCCTGGAGCTCTACATCAACCAGATCTACCTGGGACAGCGCGCATACGGTTTCGCCGCCGCTGCCAGCATCTATTTCGGAAAGCCTCTGGAAAACTTGAGCCTGGCGGAATCGGCCATGCTGGCAGGCTTGCCCAAGGCCCCATCCGCCTACAACCCGGTCGTCAATCCCAAACGGGCAAAGGCACGCCAGCTCTATGTGCTCGGGCGCATGAAGACCTTGGGCTATATCACCCAGGCCCAGTATGAAGTCGCCAGGGGACAGCGCTTGTACCTGAAGTATTCGCCCCTCAATTACGAGGTCGATGCTCCCCATCTGGCGGAGCTGGTGCGGCAGCGCATGCAGCAGAAGTACGGCGACAGCATCTATGTGACCGGCATGAAGGTCTATACCACCCTGCGTTACGTGGACCAGCGTGCGGCCCTGGATGGCGTGAAACGGGCGGTCCAGGAATATCAGCGGCGCAAGGGGTATGCAGGGCCGGAAGGGCGCATCAAGCTTCCCAGCGATGCAGCCGCTGCCGGTGCGGCCATGGAGGACGCGCTGGCGGAACGGCGTGAGTCGAATGGTTTCCTGCCGGGTATCGTCGTCGCGCTGGACAGGAAGGCCATCCATGTACACCTGCGCAATGGCGAGAACATCGTCCTGGGCCCCGAGGAAATCAAATATGCCGAGCGCTTCATCCACGGCAAGGTGAGCGAGTCCCGGCGCCTTGCCCGGGGCAGCATCGTGCGGGTGGTAAGGCTTGAGCCAAGACAGGCCTGGCGACTGGCCTACCTGCCTGAGGTTGAGGCGGGGTTCGTCGCACTCTCGCCCGAGAGCGGCGCAATCCGGGCCATGGTGGGCAGCTTCGATTTCGCCCGCAACCAGTTCAACCACGTGACCCAGGCCTGGCGCCAGCCAGGCTCCAGTTTCAAGCCCTTCGTCTATTCCGCCGCCCTGGAGCGGGGCATCACCCCGGCTACCCTGTTCGACGACGCACCCATCAGCATCGATCCCGCCGAAACCGGTGGCGTGCTGTGGGAACCCAAGAACTATGATGACAGCGTGGGTGGTCCCACCTCCCTGCGGGACGCCCTGACGAAATCCAAGAACCTGGTTTCCATCCGCGTGCTGCAGGCGGCCACCATCCCTTTCGCTCGCGAGCACATCGCCAAGTTCGGTTTCGACATGGCTCACATCCCGCCATACCTGACCATGGCCCTGGGCGCCGGTGAAGTGACCCCGCTGAGTCTGGCCAGCGCCTATGCGGTGTTTGCCAATGGTGGCAGGCACATCACACCCTGGCACATCCTCAAGGTCACCGACAAGGATGGACACGTGCTGGAAAGCTTCACGGCCCCCCCCGCCACACCCGCGATCGATCCACGCAATGCCTTCATCATGGCCAGCATGATGCAGGACGTGATACGCCGCGGCACGGCAACCGCGGCCATGCGCCTGGGCAGGACGGATCTGTCGGGGAAAACCGGAACCACCAACGACCATCGCGATACCTGGTTCGCCGGCTTCCAGGCCACGCGCGTGGCCGTGGCCTGGATGGGTTATGACAAACCGCGCCCCCTGGGCGGGCGTGAGACGGGCGGTGTGACGGCGCTGCCCATGTGGATGCAATACATGGGCGAGGCCCTCAAGGGCGTGCCGGACATGCCCTTGACGCCACCACCAGGCGTGGAGGTGTACCACGTCGACCCAGCCACGGGTAGCGCCGTAGCCGATGACCAGGGCGTTGCCGAATACTTCTATACGGAATTTCCGCCTGGTTACCGCCCCCCGCAAGAGGACCCGTCTGACCCTGCCCAGACGGATGCGCCGGGCCCCCGTCCGGATGAGCAAACGCTCTTCTGAAAACACCGCACGCAACGCACAGGCGCGCGCGCGCATCGCAGACCTGGCGGCACGTCTCATGGCCGAGCATGGCATACGCGACTACGCCCTGGCCAAACGCAAAGCGGCTCGGCAGCTGGCCCTGCCCGAATCCCAGGGCCTGCCCAGCAACGGGGAAGTCGATCTGGCGCTGGTGGACCGCCAGAGACTCTTTGCATCCGCGGACCAGGACATGCACCTGGCCCGGCTGCGCGCGGAGGCCCTGGAAGTCATGCACATCTTCGAACGCTTCGCGCCCATCCTGACCGGAGGCGTGGCTTCCGGGGTCGTGTCGGATCACAGCGAGATCGAGCTGGATGTCCTGGCCGATGCCAGCAAGGACTTCGAGCAATTCCTCATCAACACGGGCATCGATTTCAAGATCCTGGATCGCAAGGGCCAGATGGCTTACCGTATCTACGCCCAGCCCGCCGATGTGCTGGTGCGGCTGCTATCCCGCGACACCCGGCATGCAAGTGCCGCGCACCGCCCGCAGCTCAACATGCGGCAGCTGAGCCAGCTCATCGCCAAGGCTTCCACCTGAAGCCAGGCCACGGCGGGCCATTCACCCACGCGAAGGACGCGCTAGAGAACGCAAGGATCCAATGGCCCATCCGTCCACGGTCTGCTGCCCATGGGATGGGTGCGGAAACGAAGCGCAGGCCCTGCCCTGCCTCGTGTTGGCGCACTCCCGCGCGAGCAGGGCCTCAAAGCGCTGACTCGCGCCACACCAACCGCCAGGTCGTGTGTCCCAGCCAGATCAGGGCTAGCAGGGCCGCACAGACCACGAGCCATTGCCCCAGGCGTACCTGGTCATCCAGCAGGTAGGCGTTGCACAGGCGCAGGGGCGAGTCGATATAGAGCTGGCCCACCACCGCCATCATGGGCAGGACATTGCCCAGAAAAAAACCCTGCACCACCAGGCCGGCGCTGTGCCAGGACAGGCGCAGCGCGGCACCCGCCATCAACAGGCCGACGAACTTGCCCGCCTCGATGGTGGCGTCGCGCACGGCCAGGTCAAGCAGGCGAGGCAGCATGAGCAGGGACAGCGCCACGGCCACCAGTACCAGACCGCTGATGCCATGTGCGTTCCAGCGCGCGATGCCGGCACGCGCACCTTGGGAGATCGAGGCAGCCAGCAGGGCCCCGGCCAGCATGCCCAGGGGAAACTGCAAGAGCATATGGCGTCCCATGCCGGCTTCCAGCAAATGGCGGATGGGGGGTGTGATCAGCCAGGTCAGCAGGGCCAGGCCCAGCAGGACCTGTGCCGTGGCGGGACACAGGAGCCAGGATCTCATCGGCCCGCACGCGCCAGGTGACGGGCATAATCCAGGGCCGTTTGCAGCGCGCCCGGATCGAAAATCCGCCGCATGCGCCCCCGCTGATCGAACACCAGCAGGGAGGCGTTGTGCTCGTAGTCTCCCAGGCCATCCGCTATCACCACCACCCCCAGGCGATGCAGCAGCAATTCCTGCTGGGCGGCGTCGCGCACACGCACGAAGCGCCACAGGGCCGGGTCAGCCCCCAGCCCGTGGGCATAGGCTCGGAGCACGGCAGGGTCATCCCGTGCGCCATCGAAGCTGATGGACAGCAAGCGCACCCGCTGCCCCGGATCTGGCTGGTGGTCCGCGCGCAGGGCGGTCTGCAATTGCCGGAAGCCGCCTCCCACGGACAGGCATACGGAGCGGCAGTGGGTATAGAAGAAATCCACGATGGTCGCGCCGCCGTCCCGGCTCAACAGCTCGTCCAGGCCGATGTCCTCTACCGTCGGACCCTGCACGCGCACGCTGGGGACTTGCACCGGGCGCAAGGCCACTTCCAGGCGGCGGGCACCCTCGTCGGTCCAGACCTGGAAGTCGTGGGTGAGCCAGACCGCCATGACATAACCCCACACCAACAGCAGGACGCTGCACAGGACGGTGCGCCACATGCCGGGCCTAGGGCTTGCGCAGGGCCCGCAGCTCGGCCTCCCCTGCGAAGGGGGTATCGCGCCGGCTGGCCTGGCGCGCCTGGGCGAACAGATCGGCCTGCACGGCCGCGGCCTTGTTGGACCAGCTGCCGCGGATATAGCTGGCGATACCGGCCAGCTCGGCATCGCTCAGGTGCTGGAAGCTGGGCATCTCACCCTGGAAGCTGCCCCCCTTGACGCTGATTTCCCCACGGATGCCGTGCAGCAGGATGTTGGCCAGGACGAAGGGCTCTCCGCGCACCCAGGGCGAGCCGTCCAAAGGGGGGAACACACCGGGCAGGCCCTGGCCCGTGGCCTGATGGCAGGCCACGCAATGCGTGGCGAACAGAGTCTTGCCACTCACCTTGGGCGGCATGGGCGCCGCCTGGGCTGGGACAGGCTTCACGGACGTGGCATCACCCTGCCCGCTGCCCGAAACCGTGTCCTTCAGGGCTTCCAGGGCGGCTTCGCCCGCCAGGGGGGTGCTGCCCCGAGCGGCCTTGCGTTCCTGGGCGAACAGATCGGCCTGCACGGCCGCGGCCTTGTTGGACCAGCTGCCGCGGATATAGCTGGCGATACCGGCCAGTTCGGCATCGCTCAGTTGCTGGAAATTGGGCATCTCGCCCTGGAATTGCTTGCCCTTCACGTGGATTTCGCCCCGGATGCCATGCAGCAGGATATTCGCCAGTACCCGCGCCTCGCCCCGTACCCAGGGCGAACCATCCAGGGGCGGGAACACATCGGGCAGGCCCTGACCCGTGGCCTGATGGCAGGTGGCGCAATGCGCCGTGAACAGGGCCTTGCCGTCCACCCGGGGTGCCATGCCGGTGTCCTGCCCATGTGCCACCGGCTTGCTGCCGGCGAGGTCCGCCAGGGTACGCTGGTCGCCCCACTGGCTGTTGTCCAGGGGTTCGTACAGGAGGAGGTAGATCACGCCGAACAACACCATCGCCAGGGTGATGACGGCAGCCGCCAGAGGGATGGGACGGATGCTTTCTTCCGGTTCCACGTTTTCACGGGACTGGGCGTGGTTTCCGCTGTCGGAACGCATGACGGGCCTCTCAGGGGGCGGGGCCGGCCACCACCTGGGGCTCCGCCGGCAACACCGGATAGTCATGTTTCAGGGCCTGCAGATATTTCACCAGGTCCAGGGCCTCCGGCAGCGCCACCACCACCTTGCCCGGCGGGCCGAAGCCTGGAGGCAGCCTGATCACCTCGTCGCCGGTCTCGGCGCTGTCCTTTACCTCGAACAGGTAGGGATAGGACGGCATGATGGAACCGGGCACATAGGCACGCGGCTGATAGAGATGCCCCAGCTGCCAGTCCTTGCTGGGCTGGCGCACACCGATGTTGAACAGGTCCGGTCCGGTGCGCATGCTGCCCAACTGGTGGGGCCGGTCATAGACGTAATCGGCGGGAACCGAGGCGCGGCCCCAGCCACGTTCGGCATCGGGACCGAAGTTCCGGTCCCGGGGCTGCTGGCTATGGCAGTACATGCAGCCATTGGCGACATAAACGCTCCGTCCCCGCAGCTCGGCACTGGTATAGGGCTTGAGGTCTTCCGGCGGCTGGATGTCGCGCACCTGGATATAGGGCAGCACCACCAGGGCGGCCGTGGCCAGACCGAGGGTCACCAGGGCGCCGGCAAGCAGTTTGCCTTCATTCTCCACGCGTGAGCTCCAGGCCGCGGGGTTGCGCG
Source organism: Pseudomonadota bacterium (assembly GCA_029558905.1). Lineage (GTDB taxonomy): Bacteria > Pseudomonadota > Gammaproteobacteria > Burkholderiales > Thiobacillaceae > PFJX01. Next base: position 195,509 of record JAKQCX010000015.1, on the reverse strand, counting down.
AACAGGGCCGCGCCGGTGCGTTGCGGGCCCAGGCGCAGGAGCATGGCCAGCACATGACCGACAAAGATCAGATGGCTGCTCAGCATCAGGGCACCGCCCACGCTGCGCCACTGCAGGTAGGGCACGGTCAGGGTTACCGATTCCATGAAGGGGCGCGAGGCATCCAACATGGCCTGCCCCTGGCGCCAGCCGCCCAGGGTCAGGCTGATGAAGTAGATCAGGATGCCACCGGCGGCCAACCAGAACTGCAGGGAGATCAGGCGTGGATAGGGCCATTCCCACTGCAGGATGCGGGGCAGCATGAAGTAGATGGCACCGAACAGCACCATGGTGACGAAGCCGTAGGCCCCGAGGTGGGCATGGGCCACGGTGAAGTGGGTGAAATGGGTAACCTGGTTGATGGCGCGCAGGGCCTCGAAGGAGCCCTGCAGCGACGCCAGCACGTACATCAGGCCACCGAACAGCATGAAACGCAGGGTCGGGGACCAGCGCGCCAGGTGCATGCGTCCCCACAGGGTCCCGCTCATGTTGATGGCAAAGGCCGCCACCGGGATGATCATCATCATGCTCTGCACGATGGACAGGGTCACCAGCCAGCCGGGTATCGGTCCGCCTACCAGGTGATGCCCTCCCACCTGGGCGTAGAAGAAGGCCAGCGTCCAGAAACCCAGGATGGACAGGTTGTAGGAGCGGATGGGCCGGGCAATGATCTTGGGCAGGAAGTAGTAGATGGCGCCCACGCCCACCGGCGTGAACCACAGGCCCAGCACGTTGTGGCCATACCACCAGTTGGTGGTGGCCTGCTGCACGCCAAAATGCACCCCTGGCAGCTTGGCGACGATGAACAGCAGGGTGATCCACAGCAGGGCCGCGACGTGGTACCAGATGGTGACGTACAGGGACTCCACCTGTCGGTTCGCCAGGGTGTACAGCACCGGGCCGATGATGCAGGCCAGTCCCGCCACCAGGAATATCCCGATCTGCCAGGGCATTTCCAGATATTCCATGCCGTCTGTCCAGCCCGAAGCAATGGCGAACAGGGCACTGGCCACTGCCATGTTGATGAGCACGCCCCCAAGCAGCACCCACCAGGTGCCGGCCAGGGTGGTGCGCAGCAGACGCGGCAGCAGCCAGAGGATGATGGCCAGGGAGGCATTGGTGATCCAGCCGTAGAAGATGGCGGTCAGATGCAAAGTGCGCATGCGCCCGAAGGTCTGCCAGGCCTCATGCACCAGCCAGTCGGGCATGTGCAGTTTGAGGGAGGCAGTCAGTCCGGCCAGGGAACCCAGCAGCAGCCACAGGCAGGCCAGGGCGATGAACATGAACACCGGCACGGCGGTGGAACGATCCGCGGCGATACGCTGGGCCACCTCTCCGGGATCGGGCGCATGCGGGGCATCCCCGGGCTCACGCGCGGCGGCCTGCATGGCGGCCTGGGCGGTGGCCTTGAGGGCCGGATCATCCACCCGGCCGAGCTCGCCACGTGCGAAGATCACTGAAGCCGCTCGAGGGTTCTCCACCAGCAATCCCTTGCGCAGGGACCAGATGAACACGAACAAGCCGATGACGGACAACAGGAAGGCGCCCAGCAGACTGAGAATCGCACTGTCCATGGCTGTATCCTTTCCACCCTGCCCGGGTCACGCGCAAACCGTGCCGCGCCGCGTAAAGCCGCCGCTGATGCCGGACATACGGAAGACCGAAAGTTTTTTCAGTCTAGGAAAGCTTTTCTGCGACGAGGACTTTTTTACCGAGCCCGTGCTAGCGCGCTGACAGGCCGGCAGCCAGCAAGGTCCACTGCCCTTCCCACTGGGCCAGGGGCGCGCGGGAAAAACCGCTCTTCACGAATTGCTGCCAGCGGCCCTGGATCCACACCAGCACCAGGTTGGCAGCGATGGCGGCATCGGCCTGGCAGGCCCCCTGAGTGGCGGCGATGCGCAGGGACTGCTTGAGGCTGGCCTCCACCCGATCCAGCATCTGGTTCACCCGGGCCTGGAGTCGGGCATGCTCGTTCACCAGGGCCTCGCCGATGAGCACCCGCGTCATACCCCGGTTCTTCTCCGCGAAGGCCAGCAGCAACTGCGCCATGGCGCGGACCTGGAGAAGCCCCTGGGGCTCTTCCACGTTGATGCGCTTGATGAAGCCGAACAGGGTCTGCTCGATGAATTCGATGAGGCCCTCGTACATCTGCGCCTTGCTGGCGAAGTGACGGTAGAGGGCCGCCTCGGAGACCTCCAGACGGGCGGCCAGGCTGGCGGTCGTGATCTTTTCCGCCTGCGGCGCTTCCAACATACGGGCCAGGGTCTGCAGGATCTGGTGCTTGCGCTCGCCGGAATGTCGCGCCATGGTCCGCTCGGTGGGGTTCAGGTTGGACGGGCGCAGATGGGGGCAGAGGGTCCATCAGCATGGAAGACCTCCACGCGCCGGGGACCATCGAGGAACATGTCCAGATCGAATTCACCCACCTTCTGCTCCATCAGTCGCTGGAAGCCCGGTGGATCGGCGACATCGACATAGACCTCCATCCATAGCCTGGGCTCGCCCTGCTTCTTCAGCAGCTGTCCGGCTACGCCACTGCTGCAGGCCAGCCGGGCCATCATGGCGCGCACCACGGTCTCCGTATCCTGGTCGTCCCGTTCCACCCGGTACCAGACATAGCAATGCATGCCCGGTGGCTCAGTTCACCGTATATGGCAGGGAGAGGAATCGCAGCGGCGCACCGTCACGACCTCGCAGACGCACCTCGCCGGCCTCCACACTGGGGGCCAGGGCCACTACCAGGGCATCCCAGCCGCCGCCCGGGGCCGGAGCGGCGTTGGCCACCAGGCCACAGGCCTGGTCCGCCGGCTGCGGGGCATAGAGTTCATCCCCTGCTTGCGCCGGGGCATCGGTGTGGGCCAGGAACAGGCGGCGCTTCACCTTGCCCAGGTACTGGCTGCGGGCCACGATCTCCTGGCCCGGGTAGCAGCCCTTGTTGAAGCTGACCCCTCCGAGGATCTCCATGTTGGCCATCTGCGGCACGAAATGATCCTGGGTGGCGGCCAGCACGGCGGGAATGCCGGCGCGGATGAGCAGCCAGTCCCAAACCGGGGTACCGACAGGGCGGGCAGCGACGGCCAGCTGCTGCCACAGCGCGGGTGCGTCCTCGGGGGTGACGAAGAGGTCGAAGCGATCCTCTCCGAGGCGCAGCAGGAAGGCCTGCCGTGCCTGTGCCATGCCCAGAGCGGCATCGGGCAACGCCACTCCCAAGGCCTCACTCGCCAGGCGTGCGGCGTGCGGCCCCGCCAGGCCCAGGCGCATCCACTCGCCCGAGGCATCCCGCACCTTGACCTGGGCACGCAGGATGAACATGGAAAGGCGTTTCTGCACGCCCTCCCGTACGCTGGCGGGCAGCATCACCAGGATGTCGTCCTGACGCCGCATGACCAGGAAATTGGCCAGCATGCGACCCTTGGCGGAGAGATAGCCGGCGAACACGGCGGCGGACTCCTTCAGACCCCGCAGGTCATTGGTAATCTGGCCATGCAGGAAGGTCTGCGCCTCCCCGCCGGAAAAGGCGATGAGCCCATAGTGGGACAGGTCGGCCAGCACCGTCTGGTGCGTGGCGGCGGCCAGCTCACCGGCGGCATCACCAAAATCACGGACGTGGCCGTCACCCAGGCGCGCGCCCCGGGAGGCAAGAAAGTCGATCCAGGCAGTCATGAAAGGTCCTTGACATGGGTAAGGGGCAACGAAGGGACAAATGTGGCAGACCGCCGGAAATTCAATGACCACCCACGTTATCCACCGGAACCCGGTCGTGCAAGGTGGGTGTTCACTTACATCCTTCGTCGCCACATGGGCTCAGGCCGGAGTGGTTTCGCCCAGGCGCTCCACCTTCAGGCTGTGCAGGCGCCGGCTGTCGGCGCGCAGCACGTGGAAGCGCAGACCGGTGATCTCCACGCTTTCACCCTGCTTGGGCACGCGTCCGAAGGCGTGGATGACCATGCCGCCGACGGTATCGAATTCGTCGTCGGCAAAACGCGCGCCCAGGGCTTGGTTGAAGTCGTCGATCTCGGTCTGCGCCTTGACACGCCAGGCGCCCTTGCCATCCGCGACGATGTTGTCCTCGGCCTCGTCGTAGTCGTACTCGTCGTCGATGTCCCCGACGATCTGCTCCAGCACGTCCTCGATAGTCACCAGGCCGGCCACGCCTCCGAATTCGTCCACGACGATGGCCATGTGGTTGCGGGAGGCGCGGAATTCACGCAGCAGCACGTTCAGGCGCTTGGATTCGGGTATGAACACCGCCGGCCGCAGCATGTCCCACAGGTCCACATCCTCGCCCGTACACAGGCGCAGCAGGTCCTTGGCCAGGAGGATGCCCGCCACGTCGTCCCGGTCGCCATCGATGGCGGGAAACCGCGAGTGGGCGGTGTCGATAATGAAGGGCAGCAGCTTGTCGGGGGGCTCGTTGATGTTCACCACGCTCATCTGTGAGCGGGGGATCATGACATCCCGCACCTGCATGTCGGATACCTGCATGACGCCTTCGATCATGGACAGGGCATCCGCATCCAGCAGGTTGTTTTCGTAGGCGGCATGCAGGAGCTCCAGGAGCTCTTCCTTGTTGTCCGGTTCGCGCGAGAGCCAGGCGGTGAGACGTTCGAGGAATCCAGGTCGGGAACTGCTGCCGTCGTTCATGAGTTATTGATGCGGGTCGGTAAACCCCAACGTCTGCATGATAAAGCTTTCCACCGCCTCCATGGCAATCGCGTCCGCGTCGCCGGTTTCATGATCATGGCCCTGCAGGTGCAGCATGCCGTGCACGGTCAGGTGGGCAAAGTGGGCGGCCAGGGATTTGCCCTGCTGTGCGGCCTCGCTACGCACCACCGGTGCACACAGAACGATGTCTCCCGTCAGGATGGCGGTTTCCGGGTCCGGACCATAGTCGAAGGTAAGCACATTGGTGGGGTAGTCCTTGCCCCGATAATTCCGGTTCAGTTCCCGACCTTCCCCGGCATCCACCACGCGCAGGGTGGCGAGCACGTCACGCGTCAGGGCAGCCCGGGCCCAACGCCGGAAGTCGGCCCGGGTAGGCAGCCCATCGGCCTTCAGCGCGAACTGGATGCTCAGTTCAAGCAGCGGTTTCCGTGGGGCGGGCCTGGTAGGCATCGTATGCATCGATGATGCGGGCCACCAAGGGATGGCGCACCACATCGTCGTTCTGGAATTCGGAGAAGGCGATGCCGCGCACGCCCTTCAGTACCTCCCGGGCCTCGACCAGGCCGCTCCGCTGGTGACGTTGCAGGTCGATCTGGGTGATGTCGCCGGTGATCACAGCCCTGGAACCGAAACCGATACGGGTGAGGAACATCTTCATCTGCTCCGGCGTGGTGTTCTGGGCCTCATCCAGGATGATGAAGGCGTTGTTCAGGGTCCGTCCCCGCATGAAGGCCAGGGGCGCCACCTCGATCTGCTGTTTCTCGAAGGCACGCTGGACGCGGTCGAAGCCCATCAGGTCCCACAGGGCGTCGTACAGGGGGCGCAGGTAGGGATCCACCTTCTGCACCAGGTCACCGGGCAGGAAGCCCAGGCGCTCCCCCGCCTCCACCGCCGGGCGCACCAGTACGACGCGTTTCACCAGGTCGCGTTCCAGGGCATCCACGGCCCCGGCCACGGCCAGGAAGGTCTTGCCGGTACCTGCGGGGCCGATGCCGAAGGTGATGTCGTGCTGCTGCATCTGGCGGATGTAGACATTCTGCCGCGCGGTACGGCCGTGCAGACCCGCGCGCCGCGTCATGAGCACGGGGACGTCGTTCTCCGGCGCATCGGGCATGGACTTGTGGGCGATCTCCACCAAGGCGAGCTGGATGTCATCGATGTCCAGGGGGCGGCGCGCCCGTCGGTAGAAGTCCTCGAGCAGCAGGCCCGCGGCCTCGGCCTGCGCGCCGGAGACCTGGAACACCTCGCCGCGACGCCGGATGCTCACATTCAGGGTGGTCTCGATCTGGCGCAGGTTTTCATCCAGCACGCCACAGAGGTTGGCCAGGCGTGTATTGTCGACTTCGGGAAAGGCGATCCGCACGGCGCTCATCAGCTGACGACCTCCCCCCGCAGGGAGTGGGGATTGGCCTGGGTGATGCGAACGTCCACGAACCCACCCATCAGGCATGCCGGGGCCGGAAAGTTGACGATACGGTTGTTCTCGGTGCGGCCCATGAGTTCGCCGGGGTCCTTCTTCGAGGGGCCTTCCACCAGCACCCGCTGTACCGAGCCCACCATGGCCGCGCTGTAGGCAGCGGCCTGGCTGTTGATCTGATCCTGCAGGCGATAGAGGCGCTGCATCTTCTCGTCCTGCGGGGTGTCATCCGCCAGATCGGCGGCGGGGGTGCCGGGCCGGGGGCTGTAGACGAAGCTGAAGGAGGCGTCGAAACCCACTTCGGCAATGAGTTTCATGGTGGCGTCGAAATCCACCTCGGTCTCTCCGGGGAAGCCGACGATGAAGTCCGAGGCGATAGCGATTTCCGGCCGGACCGCTTTCAGGCGACGGACGATGCCCTTGTACTCCAGTACGGTGTAGCCCCGCTTCATGGCCGCCAGGATGCGGTCGGAGCCGGATTGCACCGGCAGGTGCAGATGCCCCGCCAGCTTGGGCAGGCGGGCATAGCAGTCGATGAGACGCTGGGTGAATTCGCGCGGATGGGAAGTGGTGAAGCGGATGCGCTGGATGCCGGGAATCTCGTGCACCAGTTCCAGCAAGAGGGCGAAATCCGCCGTTTCGCCCCCCTCCATGGCGCCCCGGTAGGCGTTCACGTTCTGGCCCAGCAGGGTCACTTCCCTCGCTCCCTCACCGGCCAGATGGGCCACCTCCGCGAGCACGTCCGCCAGGGGACGGGACACCTCCTCGCCCCGGGTATAGGGCACCACGCAGAAGCTGCAGTACTTGGAACAGCCCTCCATCACCGAGACGAAGGCGGTGGGGCCTTCCACCCGGGCCGGGGGCAGGTGGTCGAACTTCTCGATCTCGGGGAAATCGACGTCCACCTGGGGCTTGCCGCTGGCACGCCGCCGGCGCATCAGGGCCGGCAGACGGTGCAGGGTCTGGGGGCCGAACACCAGGTCCACGAAGGGTGCGCGCCTGACGATGGCCGTGCCTTCCTGGCTGGCCACACAGCCTCCCACGCCGATGAGCAGCTCCGGGTTCTGCTGCTTTAGGTGGCGCACCATGCCCAGGTCGGAAAACACCTTTTCCTGGGCCTTTTCCCGCACGGAACAGGTGTTGAACAGGATCAGGTCCGCCTCCTCCGGCTTGTCCGTCCGCTCGTAACCCGCATCTGTCCGCAGTACGTCCGCCATGCGCTCGGAGTCGTACTCGTTCATCTGGCAGCCGAAGGTGCGGATAAAGACTTTACGAGACATGGGTCTGGGTGCTGGAGGCGAGAGCTGAGACGGAAGTCACGTGCGGCGATATGGCCCTCAACCGTGCTGCCGGGCCAGGGCCAGCAGACGGGAAACCCGTTGCTGCGTGGGGGGGTGAGTGCGGAACAGGCCCTGCAGGTCGCCACCGGAGAGAGGGTTGACGATCATCATCTGCGCCGTTTCCGGGTGCAGGTCCGCGGTCGCCAGGGGGGTGCCCCGGGCATGGGCCTCGATCTTGGACAGGGCGCTGGCCAGGGCCTCCGGGTCACCACTGATTGCCGCGCCCCCTTCATCCGCCCCGAATTCCCGGGCCCGGGAGATGGCCATCTGGATGAGCATGGCTGCCAGGGGCGCCAGGATCATGATGACGAGCTGCACGGCGGCATTGGGCCGCTCCCGGTCACCACCGAAGAACATGCCGAACTGGGCCAGGGCGGAGATGGCACCCGCCACCGTGGCGGTGAGGGTGGAGATGAGGGTGTCTCGATGCTTCACATGCGCCAGCTCGTGCGCCATGACACCGCGCAGCTCGCGCTCGGAGAGCAGACGCATGATGCCTGTGGTGGCGGCCACGGCGGCGTGCTCCGGGTCGCGTCCCGTGGCGAAGGCATTGGGCTGGGCCTCGTCGATGACATATACCCGGGGCATGGGCAGGCCGGCGCGCCCGGCCAATTCCGCCACCAGGGCGTAGAAGGTGCCGCCGCTGGCCGCATCCACCTCCCGGGCCTGGTACATGCGCAGCACCATCCTGTCGGAATTCCAGTAGGCGAACAGGTTCATGGCGCCGCCCACCAGCAGGGCGATGAGCATGCCGCTGCGTCCCCCCAGGGCCATGCCCACCACGCCGAAGAGGGCGACGATGGCAGCCATGAGCAGGGTGGTCTTGAACCAGTTGTTGATCATATGGCCATGCGGTTTTTTGACAGGAAAACGGAAAGCACCGCAAAGATTGGGCCATTTCCCCGGAAATTCAATGTCACAGCAGGCGATCTCCCACCCTGAGCACATGTCCTGCCAGGAAGGTGGCCACGGGCTGGCGCCGGCCACCGGCCCTCTGCACCTCCTGGATGGCCAGGGCGCCTTCGCCACAGGCCACGGTGAAGCAGTCCCGGTCCACGACCAATACATCGCCGGGTTTCCCCTGGCCGGTTACCGATCTGGCCTGCCAGATCTTCAGGGGTTCACCGTGCAGCCGGGCCGTGGCACCTGGAAAGGGGTTGAAGGCACGGATGCGGCGCGCCAGCGCTGCTGCGGGCAGTGACCAGTCCAGACGGGCCTCCTCCCTGCCGATCTTGTTGGCATAACTGGCCAGTTTCGGGTCCTGGGGCTGGGCGATGACCCTGCCTGCCGCCAGCCGTGGCAACAGGGCAACGATCTCCCGGGCCCCCAGCTCCGCCAGCCTGTCATGCAGGCTGGCCATGGTGTCTGTGGCCAGGATGGGCAGGGGCGCGCGGCTCAGTATGGCGCCGGTATCCAGCCCCGCGTCCATCTGCATGAGGGTGATGCCCGTCTCCGTGTCGCCGGCCTCGATGGCACGCTGGATGGGAGCGGCACCCCGCCAGCGCGGCAACAGGGAGGCGTGGATGTTGACGCAGCCCAGGCGGGGCAGATCCAGCACGGCCCGCGGCAGGATGAGGCCATAGGCCGCCACCACCATGACATCGGCCCCGGCCCGGGCGATGGGATAGCAGGACTCGTCGGTCTTCAGGTTGTCCGGCTGGGCCAGGGCCAATCCTCGGTCCAGGGCCACCTTCTTCACCGGGCTCATGCGTGGTTTCATGCCCCGGCCGGCGGGTCGATCCGGCCGGGTCAGGACCAGGGGGATGTCGTGTCCGGCCGCGAGAAGGGCCTTCAGGGCGGTGGCTGCGAACTCGGGCGTGCCGGCGAAGATCGCCCGCATCACATGGCTTCCCGGGCCTGCTTCTGCAGTTTTTGCCTGATGCGGGATTGTTTCAGGCGGGAGAGGTATTCCACGAACACCTTGCCGTCCAGATGATCGAGCTCGTGCTGGATGCAGATGGCCAGCAGGCCGTCGGCATCCAGTTCGAAGGACTTGCCCTCCAGGTCCAGAGCCCGCACCCGGATGCGTTGCGCGCGGGTGACCTTGTCGTAGATACCGGGCACGGACAGACAGCCTTCCTCAAACTCCGTTTCTCCCTCCCTGACAAGGATCTCCGGATTGACGAAGACCCGCAGGTGGTCCTTGGCCTCGCTGATGTCCACCAGAATCATGCGGATGTGCTGGTCCACCTGGGTGGCGGCCAGGCCGATGCCCGGCGCGGCATACATGGTCTCGGCCATGTCGGCGGCCAACCGGCGGATGGCTTCATCCACCCGGGCCACGGGCTTGGCCACGGTATGCAGGCGTGGATCGGGGTAACGCAGGATTTTCAGCAGGGCCATCGTGAATGGGGGGGCGGATTCCGGACAAAATCTGACAAACCACTTCAAGTTTCGGCGGATCTGAATTATAACGGGCGCAAAATTTTGCACAGTAGCCCTCAAGTCCGTCGTCTGGCAGCCGTTGATGCTCATGGCCCCCGGTGGGGGACGGCTCGGACCCAGGCCGGAGTCGGGGCAAAGCTAACCGTGAGGGCAGGAAACATGCGCATCCTTCCATTGCTATTGGCCATCGGCCTGGCCTTTCCCGTCCTGGCGGACAACGTGCGCCTGCGGGAAAACGCGCCGGACAGGCATGTAGTGGTCAAGGGCGATACCCTGTGGGACATCTCCGCCAGGTTTCTCAGGGACCCCTGGAAGTGGCCCGAAGTCTGGCGCCTGAACCGCGACGAGATCAAAAATCCCCATCTCATCTACCCCGGGGACGTGGTGCAGCTTGACTTCGTCGAGGGCAAGCCGCGCCTGTCACTGAAGAAAGGCCGTTTCAGCCAGACCATCCGGCTCTCGCCCAGTGTGCAGGCGGAGCCCATCGTCATCAAGGAGCAGGGCATTCCCAGCATTCCTCTGCAGGCCATCCTGCCCTTGCTGGCGAAAGGCGCGGTCGGTGAGGCCAGTGAGCTGGAAAAGGCGCCGCGCATCCTCGGTTCCAGCGATGCACGGGTCATGTTCGCCAAGGGTGACCGGGTATTCGCCAGCAAGTCCGAGACCCCCGCTCAGCAATGGCGGGTGATGCGCCTGGGGCAGGCCCTGCGCAACCCGGACGACAAGCGGGAGATCCTGGCCTACGAACTGGTGTATCTCGGCGAGGCGCGTACCGAGACGCCGGGAGACCCCCAGCAGGTTCTCATCACGCGCACGGACCAGGAGATCCTGGAGCGGGATCGCCTGTTGCCCGCCTGGGATGGCCACCCGCCGCAATATGCGCCGCACGCCCCGGATACGCCGGTCGACGCCAAGGTGGTGGCGGTACTAGGCGGCCCCATCCATGCCAGCACCTGGATGAACCTGGTGCTCAACCAGGGCAGGAATGCGGGGCTGGAAGAAGGACATGTGCTGGCCCTGTATCGTACCGGCCGTTCCGTGGCCGATCCCAAGTGCATCCGGGCCGAGAAGATCGGCTTCCTGGCCGGTGGCCAGGATTATGCCCAGGACTGCGTGCGTGACGAGACCGACCAGGCCACGCTGCTGCCCGACAACCGCGTGGGTCTGGCCTTCGTATATCGCGTGTTCGACAAGCTGTCCTACGCTCTGGTATTGCAAGGCACCGAGCCGGTTTCCGCAGGCGATCTGGCCCGCAATCCCTGACCCGGGTGCAGGAAGTCCAAGCCTGGCTGGCCCTGGAAGCCGTTGCGGGGCTGGGGCCGGAAAATCTGCGCAGACTGCTGGCGGTTTTTCACGACCCCGGCAGCATCCTGGCCGCCGGCATCCGTCAGCTCAGCCCCATCATCGGCTCCACCCTCGCCCGGGCCATCACCCACGCCAGGGAAAACCCCGCCGCTGCCCAGGTCGAGGCCACACTGGCCTGGTTACGGCAGCCGGAAAACCATTTCGTCCCCCAGACCGATCCCCGCTATCCGTCCCGGCTCCTGGAACTGCAGGATGCCCCGGTCTGGCTCTACGTGAAAGGAGACCCGGACTGGCTGGCGCGGCCCATGCTGGCCATCGTCGGCAGCCGTCACGCCACGCAGCAGGGTCTGCGCGACGCCACGGCCTTTGCCCAGGCCCTCTCCGAGGCGGGCCTTACCATCGTCAGCGGTCTGGCCTTGGGGGTGGATGCGGCGGCCCATGCCGGTGGCCTGGCGGGCCTTGGTGCCAGCGTGGCGGTAGTAGGCACCGGCCTGGACCGGGTGTACCCCGCCCGCAATCGGGCCCTGGCCCATCGTCTGGCGGCCCACGGAGCCATCGTCTCCGAGTTTCCCCTGGGGACGCCACCCAGGGCAGGGCATTTTCCACGCCGCAACCGCCTCATCAGCGGACTGGCCATGGGGGTACTGGTGGTGGAGGCGGCGCCGGAATCCGGTTCACTCATCACCGCCCGCCTAGCGGCGGAACAGGGCCGGGAGGTGTTCGCCATTCCGGGTTCCATCCACTCCCCCCTGTCCAAGGGCTGCCACCGCCTCATCAAGCAGGGGGCCAAGCTGGTGGAGGACGCCGCCGACATCCTGGAGGAGCTGGGCGTGCACTTGCGTCGCCACGCCACCGCATCCGCGCGGCTCGACGCCTGCGATGACCCGGTTCTGGACGCACTTGCAACAGGCCCACTGGCCCTGGATCAGCTGGCGGAGCGCCTTGGCTTGACGGTGGATGCGCTTTCCGTCAGGCTACTTTCAGCCGAAATGGCGGGCAGCGTGGCCCGCCTGCCCGGTGGCCTCTATCAACGCATGCATTGACCCATCAACCCGGTTGCCCAAACGTCTGTTCAGGGTCCATGTTCGACATCCTACTCTACCTCTACGATACCTATCTTCTGCTGGACAGGATCCCGGACACGCACCAGTTGAGTCGCAAGCTCACGGCTGCGGGCTTCGACTCCGGGGAGATCAGCGAAGCCCTGGATTGGCTCTCCGGCCTGGAGATGCTGGGGGTGGAAGCCGACGCGGGCCTGGCCAGCTCCCGTGCCAGCCGTATCTATGGTGCCGATGAGATGCGGCGATTGGATGTGGAAGGACGCGGCTTCCTGGCTTTTCTCGAAAGCGCCGGCCTGTTGCCGCCACACGGCCGCGAGTGGGTCATCAACCAGGCCCTGGCCCTGCCCGATGCGGAGGTATCCGCCCAGAGCATGAAGTGGATCGCCATGCTGGCCATGTGGAAGCTCAAGGGTGCAGATGACGTGCTCTGGCTGGAGGATCTGGTGCGCGGCGCCGAGGATGGCGACCGCCCCATCTGCCACTGATCGATCACCCCCGTGAGCAAACGTCTCATCATCGCCGAAAAGCCTTCGGTGGCCCAGGATATCGCCCGGGCCCTGGGTGGGTTCAGCAAGGGCAAGGACCATTACGAGTCCGACGACTATGTCCTGTCCTCCGCCATCGGTCACCTGCTGGAGCTGACGGTACCCGAGGAATACGAGGTCAAGCGTGGCAAATGGTCCTTCGCGCACCTGCCGGTCATTCCCCCCCGTTTTGCCCTGAGACCCATCGAAAAGACCGAGGACCGGCTCAGACTCCTCACCCGTCTCATCAGACGCAAGGACGTCAGCGGTCTCATCAACGCCTGTGACGCGGGCCGTGAAGGCGAACTCATCTTCAACTACATCGTTCGGCACAGCGGCACCCAGAAACCCATCCACCGCCTGTGGCTGCAGTCCATGACACCAGGCGCCATCCGTGCAGGCTTCGACAGCCTGCGCGAGGCCTCGGAGGTGGAAGGCTTGCGCACCGCGGCCGTGTGTCGCGCCGAGAGCGACTGGCTCATCGGCATCAACGGCACCCGCGCCATGACCGCCTTCAATTCCAGGACCGGCGGCTTCCATCTCACCACCGTGGGCCGGGTACAGACCCCCACCCTGTCCATCGTGGTGGAGCGGGAAGAAAGGATCCGCGCCTTCAAGTCCCGGGCCTACTGGGAGCTGGAGGCACTTTTCCTGGGCGGCAAGGGGGAATACAGCGGACGCTGGTTCGACGAAGGATTCAAGAAGGACGAGGAGGACGAACAGCTCACCGCCTGGCGCATTTGGGACGAGCAGACGGCCCGTGCCATCCGGGATGCCTGCCTGGGTCGACCGGCCCGGGCCCGGGAAGAGACCAAGCCCTCCAGCCAGCTCTCGCCCCCGCTCTACGACCTGACCAGCCTGCAGCGGGAGGCCAACGGCCGCTTCGGCTTTTCCGCCAAGACCACCCTGGCCCTGGCCCAGGCCCTGTATGAGAGGCACAAGCTGCTCACCTATCCGCGCACCGACGCCCGCGCCCTGCCGGAAGACTATGTGGGCACGGTCAAGGGCCTGCTGCAGAACCTGCCGGAGGGTTATGGGCACTTCGCCGCGGAGATCGCCGCCCGCGGCTGGGTGAGACCCAACAAGCGCATCTTCAACAACGCCAAGATCTCCGATCACTTCGCCATCATCCCCACGGGCAATGCCCCCAAGGCCCTGTCCGAGGCGGAAGAAAAGATCTACGACATGGTGACCCGCCGCTTCCTGGCGGTGTTCTATCCGGCGGCGGAATACCAGATCACCACCCGCATCACCCACATTGCCGCCGCCGGGCAGCGGCACGCCTTCAAGACCGAAGGCCGGGTGCTGGTGAACCCTGGCTGGCTGGTGGTGTATGGCAAGGGTGCACAGTCGGACGACGAGCCCGGGGCCGGTCCTAGCCTGCCTCCCCTGGTGCCGGACGAAACCCTGCGGACCGAGGACGTCAGCCTCAAGGCCGCCCACACCCGACCGCCTGCCCGTTTCACCGAGGCCACACTGCTCACCGCCATGGAGGGTGCCGGCAAGATGGTGGAGGACGAGGAACTGCGGGCCGCCATGGCGGGCCGGGGCCTGGGTACCCCAGCCACCCGCGCCCAGATCATCGAAAACCTCATTGCCGAGGCCTATCTACACCGGGAAGGCAAGGAACTGGTGCCCACCGCCAAGGCCTTCTCCCTCATCACCCTGCTGCGCGGCCTGGGCATCACCGAGCTGGCCTCGCCGCAGATGACCGGTGCCTGGGAATACAAGCTGGCGCAGATGGAAAAGGGGGGTCTGAGCCGCGACGCCTTCATGGCCCACATCACCGGCCTGGCCCAGGACATCGTGGAACGCGCCAAGCGCTACGAATCCGATACGGTACCGGGCAATTTCGCCACTCTCGCCACCCCCTGCCCGAAGTGCGGCGGCGTGGTGAAGGAGAACTACAAGAAGTTCGCCTGTCAGTCCTGCGACTGGAGCACCTGGAAGATCGTCGCCGGCCGCCAGTTCGAGGTGGAAGAGATGGAAACCCTGCTGCGGCAGGGCCATGCAGGTCCCCTCACCGGATTTCGCAACAAGATGGGCCGGCCCTTCGATGCGGAAATCCGCCTCAATGACGAGAAACAGCCCGAGTTCGACTTTGGCCAGCCCCGCGAGGGGGAGGCGGAGGCGGAGGAAGTGGACTTCTCCGGCCAGGAATCCCTGGGGCCCTGCCCGAAATGCGGGGCGCGGGTGTTCGAGCGCGGCACAGCCTATGTCTGCGAGCGCAGCGTCGGTGCCGCCAAGTCCTGCGATTTCCGCAGCGGCAAGCTGATCCTGCAGCAGCCGGTGGAGCCCGCCCAGATGCGCAAGCTGCTGGCGGAGGGCAAGACGGACTTGCTGACCGGCTTCGTCTCCGCCCGCACCCGGCGCAAGTTCTCCGCCTTCCTGGCGCGGGACAAGGACGGCAAGGTGGGCTTCGAGTTCGAGGCCCGGGAGCCGCGGACCAAGGGCGTCGTCAAGCCGGTGTCGGCGGCACGGGAACTGGGCACCCATCCTGCCGATGGCAAGCCGGTGCAGATCAAGTCCGGCCGCTTCGGCCCCTATGTGCAGCACGGCAGACTCATGGCCTCCATTCCCAGAGGCCGCGGCCTGGAGGAAGTGACCTTGGAAGAGGCCGTGGCCCTGCTGACGGAAAAGGCCGCCAAGGCCGGGAAGTGAGGCCGCCGGCCGCACGCCCGCATAACCATGTCCGACACCCCGCTGCTGCTCAACCTCATCGAACTGCTGGCCTATCCCAACCTACGCCCCATCTTCGAGGGTCTGGGCTACCGTGTGGCCACCGAAATTGCCGTACGCAGGGCCATCAGTCGTATCCGCAAGGAAAAACCTGCCGTCATCGTCGCCGACTTCTACTTCCAGCCCGACTTCCGCGACCGCCTGAGCAACCTGGAATCCCTGCTGGCCACGCTGCAATCCATGCCAGAGGTGAAGGTGGTGGTGCTCTATGAGGCCCGCCATGTCCATGCCCTGGAAAAGGTGCGCCAGCGCTTCCGCATCGACGCCGCCCTGACCCTGCCGGTCGCACAGGCGGAACTGGAATCGATCCTGAGAATCTGAGAGCGGCGTGCCGGGCGCGGCCCGCGTCTCCGGCCGGGCAGGTTGATATATTCTGCCGGCTCGTATCCGATTTACGAATCCACCGACGAGGTCCGCGAAATGCTCAAGCGCACCCTGACGCCTCTGGCCCTTGCACTGGCCCTCACGCAATGGGGCTGCTCGGACGGTGGTCAGCAGGCCCGGCAGCATCTGGACCAGGCCCAGAGCCTGAGCCGGACCGGAGACCTGAAGGGCGCAATCATCGAGTACAAGAATGCCATACAGCAGGAGCCCGGCAACGCCGAGGCACGTTTTGCCCTGGCAGGGCTCTACCTGCGCCAGGGCATGGGCGGCAGCGCGGAGAAGGAACTGCTGCAGGCCCGCCAGCTGGGCATGGACGAAGACCAGGTGGCTCCCTCCTTGGGAGAGGCCCTGCTGCTCAACGGTGACTACAAGCGGGTGCTGGAACTGCTCAATCCCGCCGCCGCCAAGGCCCTGTCCACGCGCGCCGACCTGGTGCGCATGCACGCCGACGCCCAGTTGGGCCTGGGGCAGATCGATGTGGGCTGCGCCCAATACCAGGAGGCCCTCAGACTGGATGCCAACCTGGCCGCCGCCTATTGGGGGCTGGCCCGTTGCGCCCGCATGCGCGAAGGGCCTGAAGCAGCGCGCGTGCAGTTCGAAAAGGCCCTGGCCCTGGACCCGAAGAACGCACGCACCCGGGTCGAGTTCGGCAACATGGAATATGGTCTGGGCAACCTGGCGGAGGCGGAAAGGCAGTATGCAGAAGCCGCCAGGCTGGATGCCGATTCCGTGCCGGCGCGCACCGGCCAGGCCCTGACCCGTTTCCTGCAAGGCCAGGTCGAACCGGCCCGAGTGGAAAGCGAACGCCTGCTCAGGGAGTATCCCGACAGCCCACTGGTCAAATCCCTGCAGGCCATTCTGGCCTATGGAAAAAACGACTTTGCCACGGCTCGCCAGGCCGCTGCCGCGGCCCTCAAGGAACTGCCCGATCATCTGCCCTCCCTGGTCGTGCATGGCCGCGCGGCCGCCAAGCTGGGAGATTACGAGGCGGCCTGGCGCAGCCTGTCCCGTTACCACCTGGCCCATCCGGAAGATGCCCACATCCGCAGGCTGCTGGCCAATGCCCTGATCCAGGTGCGGCGCAACCGGGATGCCCTGGAGGTCCTCGCGCCCCTCATCAAGGAGGACAGCAGGGATACCACGGCTCTGCTGCTGGCCGCCAGCGCGCACCAGCACGACAACAAACCCGACCTCACCAGAAAGTTCCTGCAGCGTGCCCTGGCCGCGGATCCCCGCTCCGCCGATGCGCACATGGCCATGGCCCAGGCCCTGCTGGCCGCGCAGGAATACGCTGCGGCCCAGACGCATCTGCAGCTGGCCGTGCAATATGCGCCGGACAACCTCCAGGCCCGATATGCCCTGGTACGGGCACAGCTGGCCATGCAGGAATCCGAATCCGCCCTGTCGCAGCTGGCGGATATCGCAAAGCGCTGGCCCGGACAGGGGGAGACCGCGGCGCTGCAGGCCCAGGCCCTGCTCGACAAAAAGGACCTGGCCGGTGCGCGCCGGGTTCTGGAGGCCCGCCTGCAGGCCGTGCCCAAGGATACGGCTGCGGCCCTCAACCTGGCCCGTGTCGACCTGGCCGAGAACAGGCCGGCCGAGGCCGGAAAGCGGGTGCAAGCCGTCCTGGCCCAGCACCCCAAACACCTGGAGGCCCAGCTCCTGCGCTCCCGCATCGCCGGGCTGCAGGGCAATGCCAAGGAACGTCTGGTCGGCCTGGAAGAGGTGATCAAGGATCATCCCACCGCGCTGGCCCCGCGCATGGAGCTAAGCCGCTATCTCCTCTCCCAGGGCCAGGCCTACAAGGCCCTGGAACAGGCACGCCAGGCCGAGAAGCTCCGACCCGGCGCGGCGGATGTCCTTGCCCTGCTGGCGGATGTGCAACTGGCCGCCGGCGAGAAGGACAATGCCCTGGCCAGTGCCCAGCGTCTGGCCACCATTGCCCTGCCCAATTCCGCCCCGGTGCAGCTGCAATATGCCCGCCTGTTGCTGGCCATCAACGACAACCGGCAGGAGGCCCGCTATGCCCTGGGCCGAGCACTCGGCCTGCAGCCCGATTACCTGGATGCGCAGATCGAACTCGTGGCCCTGGACCTCGCCGAGCGCAAATACAACGCCGCCCTGGAGACTGCGCGCAAGGTGCAGGCCCGGCGTCCCGGGGATGCCACCGGCCATATCTTCGAGGGTGACGTCATGCGGGCCCAGAACCGTTACTCCGCGGCGGCCGATGCCTATCGCAAGGGTATCGACAAGCAGGGTGGCGGCACCGCCATGGTCAGCCTGCACAACGCCCTGGTCCTGGCCGGGCGCCAGGCCGAGGCGGACAAGGCCCTGGCGGACTGGCTGGCCAGGCACCCGACCGACATCCCGGTGCGCATCTATCGCGCCGAGGCCGCCATGACCGGCGCACGGCCGGACCAGGCCATAGCCTTCTTCGAGGAGATTCAGGGACTGCGCCCCGGCCTGCCCGCCGTGCTCAACAATCTGGCCCTGCTCTATGCCCGTCAGGGCGACGGGCGCGCCCTGGATCTGGCCCGGCGCGCCCGCGCGGGCGCGCCGGAAAACCCGCACATCGCCGACACCCTTGGCTGGCTTCTGCTACAAGCCGACCAGCCGGCCGAGGCCCTGTCCCTCCTGCGCCAGGCCCACCAGGCCCTGCCGGACCAGCCCCAGGTGGCCTATCACCTGGCCGCCGCCCTGCACAGAACCGGGGCGCAGAACGATGCCCGCGCCCTGCTGCGCAAGCTGCTGGACAGCGGTACCCAGGCCTTCCCGGAACGTCCCCAGGCGGAAGCCCTCAGGAAACGGCTGGGCGACTAAGCCTTGCCAGCGTCGATTTTTCTTACACCTCCGGTCCGGGGTTTCCCGCGTCGCGCGCAAGTAGTTTATTACTAAAGAGAAAATATATTGGCACACTTAATGCTTATAGCTGCATACCCGACGCAGCGACTCGAAGGAGTGTCATCATGAAAAAACTGCTTCTTTCCACCCTGTGCGCGGCCATCCTCGCGCCTTCCATGGCACAGGCCACCGCGATCTCGCAGTGGTCCCTGGGGGTATGGACCCGTTTCGACAACAACTCCGTGCTGCCTGCGTCCGGCATCACGAAAGACAACGTGAATGCCCAATATCTGTGGTGGGGAACTTCCACCGGCAGCGGACAAAGCGGCCTCACCATCACGCAGGGCGGCACCAGTTCCACCCCCTACCTCTCCTCTCCGGTCTTTACCGACGGCGCGGCGGTGGACAGCGTGATCATCACGCACTACAACCAGCCCATCACCGGCACCAGCCTGAGCTCCGTCGATATCTGGTCCACCCTGACGCTGACCCCTCTGGTACCGGCCGGCCCGGCGATGCCTTCCCAGACCATGACGTACAAGATCAACTTCGAGGAGACGGACAACGACCCAAGGCCCAGTGCGTGTGCGGATGGCGGGACCTATGGCGTGGGGGTCAACGCCAATGGCTGCGCGGATATCTTCGTCATCAGCCAGGGTGCCCTGAACTACTCCTTCACCATGACAGACCCGGATGATGCGAGCTCCTCGCACACCTACTTCGTGAGCTTTTTCGAGAAGACCAACGGCCTCCAGCCGCTATCCGGCGCCGCATGCAGCGCGGCGGGCGCCGCGCCAGGGTGCATCGGCTTCGAGACCATGGAAACCGCCAACACCCCCGCCCAGTTCGTCGTGCAGATCACCTCCAGGCCAGTGCAGGTGGTGCCGGAGCCGGGCACGCTGGCTCTCATGGGCCTGGCCCTGACCGGTCTGGGTCTGGCCCGGCGTCGGAAAATCTGACACCGTTCAAGCCGAACGAGCAGGCGGCCTGCGGGCCGCCTTTTTTCTGGACCGTGGGTCCCGACCCCTCGGGTGGCCAGAGACCCCGCCGAGCTGGCCTACCCCCGGCGCATGGAATCGAAGAAGTCGGCATTGGTCTTCGTGGCGCGCACCTTGTCGGCAAGAAATTCCATCGCCTCCAGGTCATCCATGGGATACAGCAGTTTGCGCAGCACCCAGATCTTCTGCAGGGCCCCCTGCTCGATGAGCAGTTCCTCCTTGCGCGTCCCGGAACGGTTGACGTTGATGGCGGGGTAGACCCGCTTTTCCGCCATGCGCCGGTCCAGGTGGATCTCCATGTTGCCGGTACCCTTGAATTCCTCGTAGATCACTTCGTCCATGCGCGAGCCGGTGTCGATGAGAGCGGTGGCGATGATGGTGAGGCTGCCGCCTTCCTCGATGTTGCGCGCGGCACCGAAGAAGCGCTTGGGTTTCTGCAGGGCATTGGCATCCACGCCGCCGGTCAGCACCTTGCCGGAGGCGGGCTGTACGGTGTTGTAGGCCCGGGCCAGGCGGGTGATGGAATCCAGCAGGATGACCACGTCCTTCTTGTGCTCAACCAGGCGCTTGGCCTTCTCGATGACCATCTCCGCCACCTGCACGTGGCGGCTGGCGGGTTCGTCGAAGGTGGAGGCCACCACCTCGCCGCGCACGGTGCGGCTCATCTCCGTCACCTCCTCGGGGCGCTCGTCGATGAGCAGGACGATGAGTTCCACATCCGGGTGGTTGGCGGTGATGGCATGTGCGATGTGCTGCAACATCACCGTCTTGCCGGTCTTGGGCGGGGCCACCAGCAGGCCCCGTGAACCCTTGCCGATGGGGGCAATGATGTCGATGATGCGCCCCGTCATGTTCTCCTCGGCCTTGATGTCGCGCTCCAGCTTGAAGGCCTTGTTGGGGAACAGGGGCGTGAGGTTCTCGAACAGGATCTTGTGCTTCAGGGCCTCGATGGGGCCGCCGTTGGCGCTGTCCAGCTTGGTGAGGGCGAAGTAGCGCTCGCCGTCCTTGGGGGTACGGATCTCCCCGGAAATGGTATCGCCGGTATGCAGGTTGAAGCGGCGGATCTGCGAGGGGGAGATGTAGATGTCATCCGGGCTGGACAGATAGGAGGTATCCGGCGAGCGCAGGAAGCCGAAGCCGTCGGGCAGGATCTCCAGCACCCCGTCGCCGTGGATGGTCTCTCCGTCCCGGGCCTTCTTTTTCAGCATGGCGAAGATGAGTTCCTGCTTGCGCATGCGGTTGGCGTTTTCGATGCCATTGGCCTCGGCCATTTCCAGCAGTTGGGAAACGTGCAGTTGCTTGAGTTCGGATAGTTGCATGGGATGGATGTGCAAGATGGCCGCGCGGGCCTGGGGAGGGGGGGTGCCCGATGGGCGGAGGGGGGAGAGGTGGGGCGGGACCCCAGACGCCCGGCAGGACGCCGGACGCCGTGAAGCTAGCGGGGCTTAGATGTTGCTGTCAACGAACGCGGTGAGCTGAGATTTGGACAGCGCGCCCACCTTGGTGGCTTCCACATTGCCGTTCTTGAAGATCATCAGGGTGGGAATGCCGCGGATACCGTATTTGGGCGGCGTGCCCTGGTTCTCGTCGATATTCAGCTTGCACAGCTTCAGGCGGCCGGCGTACTCCTTGGCCACCTCGTCCAGGATGGGAGAGATCATCTTGCAAGGACCGCACCAATCGGCCCAATAGTCCACCAGTACGGGCAGGGGAGATTGCAGGACTTCCTGCTCGAAGGTGTCGTCGGTAACGTAATGAATGTGCTCGCTCATGGGGAAAACCTCTGGGTGTAGAGTGGAACCGCTGCTGACTGGATGAGGCCGATGGATCACCTGGCGGGGAGGTCCGGAGATATGGGCAGGGGGTCGGAGGGTCGGCATGAATCTTCGCTATGCTAGCGAAAAAGCCATTTGGAGAAAAGTTATGACCTATGTCGTCACCGAAAACTGCGTCAAGTGCAAATACACGGACTGCGTGACCGTCTGTCCCGTGGACTGCTTTCGCGAGGGTCCCAACTTCCTGGCCATCGATCCGGACGAATGCATCGACTGCAACCTGTGCGTGGCCGAGTGTCCGGCCAACGCCATCTTCCCGGAAGATGACGTACCCGCGGACCAGCGCCCGTTCATCGCTCTGAATGCCGAGCTGAGCAAGCTCTGGCCCCCCATCACCGAGAAGAAGGAAGAACTGCCCGATGCCGACGAATGGAACGGTCGACCGGACAAGGCGCCCTTGCTGGAACGCTGAACAGACTGCGCTGGGAATCGGGAATGCGAGCCCCACTATGGGGCAAGCACCGCCTTCAGGGCCTGCACGCAGGCCGCCACATTCTCCCGACGGGCCGAAGCGCCCATGAGGCCGATGCGCCAGACCTTGCCCGCCAGGACACCCAGGCCGGCACCGATTTCCAGGTTGAATTCCCGCAGCAGACGGGCCCGTGCAGCGGCATCGTCCACCCCCGCCGGCAAGGCGACGGCATTCAGCTGGGGCAGGCGTTCCGCCTCCGGCACCACGAAGCGCAGCCCCAGCCCCTCCAGTCCCATCTTCAGGGCCTCGTGCTGGGTGCGGTGCCGGGCCCAGGCCGCCTCGATACCTTCCTCCGCCAACATCACCAGGGCCTCGTGCAGGCCGTAGAGCGGATTGATGGGGGCGGTATGGTGGTAGGTGCGCTTGCCCGTGCCGCTCCAGTAGCCCAGCACCAGGCCAAGGTCCATGAACCAGCTCCGTACCGGCGTCTTGCGTGCCCTCAGCTTCTCGATGGCCCGCTCGCCAAAGGTCACGGGCGACAGGCCCGGGGTGCAGGACAGGCATTTCTGGCTGCCGGCATAGGCCGCGTCGATGCCCCACTGGTCGATGCGCACCGGTGTACCCCCCAGGGAGGTTACGCAGTCCATGATGGTCAGGGCGCCATACTTGCGGGCGATGCCCGCAAGGGCAGCGGCATCGGACTGGGCGCCGGTGGAGGTCTCCGCATGCACGAAGGCCAGCGCCCGGGCGTTGGGGTGGGAGGTGAAGGCGGCCTCCACCTTGTCCGGGTCCACCGCCCGGCCCCAGGCATCCTCCACCACTACAGGCACGCCGCCGCAACGCCGCACGTTCTCCAGCATGCGCCCGCCGAACACACCGTTGACGCAGACGATGACCTCGTCGTCCGGCTCCACCAGGTTCACGAAGCAGGTCTCCATGCCCACGGAGCCCGGGCCTGAGACCGGGAAGGTGAGTTCGTTCTGGGTCTGGAAGGCATAGCGCAGCAGCGCCTTGGTCTGCTCCATCATGTCGCCGAAGGCCGGATCCAGATGCCCGATGGTGGGTCGTGCCATGGCCTCCAGGATGCGTCGCGGTACGTCGGAAGGACCGGGGCCCATGAGGATGCGGCGGGGAGGCAGGAAAGAGGAAATGCGTGGGGCGTGCATGACAATCAGACCAGGTTGAAACCTGGGCATTCTATGTCCGGGATGCGGTAGGGGGTGCCCTGCCATACCCGGACGTCACCTTCCGGCGAAGACCGGAATCCGGTAAGGCAACCGCCCGGACGCGGCAAGGCTCCTTGCCCCCGCGGAACAGGGTCCGGTCCGGCCTACAATCCCGGGGCACCCAAGTGGGCCACGACGGCGCGCGCGTTCACGGCTATGATCGGCCCGCGCCCGCGGGACCGTGTGTATCGCTCGCAGCCTTCCTCATGGGCAACCTTTGAGCATGCATTCATTCGCCGCCATTCAACGTCTCGTCGCCGTCCTCTTCCTGGGCTTCGCCTCGGGTCTGCCCCTGTCACTCACCGGCCAGGCCATGCAGGCCTGGCTCACGGTGGAAGGCGTGGACATCGCCACCATCGGCTTTCTCGGCCTGGTGGGCATCCCCTACACCTTCAAGTTCCTCTGGGCACCGCTCATGGATCGCTTCGAGCCGCCCTTCTTCGGCCGCCGCAAGGGTTGGCTGGTGCTCACCCAGCTGGTCATGGCCGGCACCCTGTGGTGGATGTCCGGCCTGTCGCCCCGCGAGACCCCCCTGGCCTTTGCCGGCGTGGCAGTGCTGGTGGCCTTTCTGTCCGCCTCCCAGGATGTGGTCATCGACGCCTACCGCACCGATGTGCTGTCCCCGCATGAGCGGGGACTGGGAGGTTCCCTGGCGGTGTTCGGTTACCGCATCGGCATGATCCTGTCCGGGGGCATCGCGCTCATCTGGGCGGAACAGTGGGGCTGGAGCCAGGTGTACCGCATCATGGCCTGGATCATGGTGGCGGCGGCGGCCTTCTCCCTGCTTGCCACGCCTCGGGTGGCGGGGGAATCCAGACCGCTGGCCTCGGATCCATGGCGGGAACTGCTGGGCTTTTTCGCCCTGGTGACGGGGGTGCTGGTGGGGGCCTTCCTCAGCCGCTGGCTGCTCACCACCCTGGGCCTGGACCCGAATGACCCCAACAAATGGGTGCGGCTGCTGTTCGTGCTGGCGGGCATCGCCTGCGCCTTGCCGCTGGGGGGCTGGGCGGCCCGCAAGGTGGGATTCGAGACCCTGAGCCGTTCCCTGACCTCCTACTTCACCCAGCCCGGGGCCTGGGCCTTTCTGCTGCTCATCGTGCTCTACAAGCTGTCGGATGCCTTCGCCGGCAGCCTGACCACCCCCTTCCTCATCAAGGGCATGGCCTTCACCCAGGCGGAGGTGGGCATCGTCAACAAGATCATCGGCATCTGGCTCACCATCTTCGGCGCACTGCTGGCAGGGGCCCTGATGCTGCGTCTCAACCTGTATCGCGCCCTGCTGCTCTTCGGCCTGTTGCAGATGTTCGCCAACTTCGGTTTCTACGCCCTGGCGGTATTGGGCCGGGGGGCCTGGGGTGGTTTCGGCCTGCAGCCCTTCGACTGGGGCTTCATGGCCCTGACCCAGCCGGCCCAGATCGACGGCCTGCTCATGTTCGCCATTGCCGCCGAGAACGTCACCAGCGGCATGGGCACCGCCGCCTTCGTGGCCCTGCTCATGAGCCTGTGCAACCAGCGCTATACCGCCACCCATTATGCCCTGCTCTCGGCCCTGGCCTCCATCGGCCGCATCTATGTCAGCCCCTTGGCGGGAGTGATGGCGGAGAGCATCGGCTGGCCCGCCTTCTTCGTGGTGGCGGTACTCTTGGGGATACCCGGGGTGTACATGGTGTGGCGCATGCGGGCCACCATCCTGGGCCTGACCGATCCAGGCGGGCCTCGTTGATGTCCGCCGGGGACCGGTGAGGCAAAGTCAGCACTGATTGCGGGCCGATGCGGCGAAGGGTGTCGCCGCTGCAGGTTCCTCGCCGTGTTGCGCGAGCCAACCCGCGAAATTTCGAGGTCTTCTTAAAGCTCCCGTGCGGCTGGCCGATATTTCGGCCTGTCACGCTTATTGCATCCGGGGGCAGACATGTGGTTTGTGAAAGACAAGGGGGATACGCTGCAGCTGGCCCGCATACGGGAACTGGAGCAAGAGAACGCCTCGTTGCGCGCGCGACTGGAAGATGTCCGGGCGCGGGACGGGGAGCGGGAGGCAGACCGAGCCCGGCAGGAGGGCCAGGTGCGCCTGCTCGGTGGCGTCTCCCGACAGATGGCACGCTTCGGAGATTCCATGAAGGAATCCCAGTCCTCCATGGCCGCCCTGTCACAGGCCATGCGGCAGGAAGCCGATCGCGTGGGCGTGGCCTGTCAGGACATGGGAGCGAATCTGGACGTCATCGGCCAGCTGACCGGTAGCCTGGGGGGGTTCGTGGAGCGCCTGGATCATACAGCCCAGGCAGTCAGCCAGCTGCACGAGCGCACGGCGGAGATCGGCGGCATCGTGCAGCTCATCCATGACATTGCCGATCAGACCAATCTGCTGGCCCTGAATGCCGCCATCGAGGCGGCGCGGGCGGGGGAATACGGGCGTGGCTTCGCCGTGGTGGCCGATGAGGTGCGCAAGCTCGCGGAACGTACCCGACGCGCCACGGAGGAGATCTCCCAGCTGGTGCGCATGGTACAGGAGGGCGCGGAGGGCGTGCGTTCCCAAGTGGCCCTGGATCCCGCGCAGATCGAGCTGATTCGCACCAATGGCGCGCGCGCGCGCCAGGGCATGCAGGACCTGGTGCATTCCTCAGCGGACATGCTGGGTACCATCGCCGCCAGCGCCCTGCGCAGCTTCGTGGAAACCGCCAAGGTGGATCATCTGGTATTCAAGATGGAGGTCTACAAGGTGTTTCTGGGTCAGTCCGACAAGCGTGAGGCTGACTTCGCCAGCCATACCGGGTGCCGCCTGGGCAAATGGTATTACGAGGGTGATGGCCGGGCCTGCTTCTCCCGGCTGCCCGGATACCGCGAAATCGAATCTCCGCATGTGGCGGTGCATGCACACGGTGTGAAGGCCCTGCGCCACTTCCACGCCGATGAGCATGAAGCCGGGTTGGAGGAACTGGGTCACATGGAGGCCGCCAGCCTGGAGGTGCTGCGCAACCTGGAAACCATGGCCACCAGCGGGGCCAGCGATCCCCAGATCCTTTGCACGGGTGCACACGCACGCTGAAAGCGCTGTGTGCCGGTTTGTACGGCCGGGGCCGGCACCGCACCATTCCCGCCCCTGCAACCGCGGTATCCCACCATGCCCTTCAAGGCCCTGCTGCTGACGAACCAGCCGACTTTTTCCGCCCGTGTCGCCACGCTGCTCGAGACCGAACTGCCGGCCGGAGACGTGTTGCTGCGCGTCAGCCATTCCAGCCTCAACTACAAGGATGCCCTGGCCCTCAGCAACCGTGGGCCGGTGGTCCGGGCCTGGCCCATGGTGCCGGGCATCGATGCGGCCGGGGTGGTGGAGACCTCCACACATGCACGCTTTCGGCCCGGTGACGTGCTGATGGTGCAAGGCTGGGGCCTGGGGGAAACCCGCTGGGGTGGACTGGCCCAGCGGGTGCGCCTGCCGGGAGAGTGGCTGTTGCCCGTTCCCGCACCGTTCGGGGCCTTCGAGGCCGCCGCGCTGGGTACGGCGGGATACACCGCGGCCCTGTGCGTGCAGGCCCTGCTGGGGCATGGCCTGCGGCCGACCGACGGGCCGGTGCTGGTCAGCGGAGCCAGTGGCGGCGTGGGCTCCCTCGCCGTGCTGCTACTGGCGCGCAACGGCTTTGCGGTCACGGCCTTGAGCGGCAAAACCACGGCCTGGACCTACCTGGAAACCCTGGGGGCCGCGGAGGTCTTGCATCGCGACGGCTTTGCCTCCCCCGGCAAACCTCTGCAGAAGGAGCGCTTCGCCGGCGTGGTGGATACCCTGGGTAGTCATGTCCTGGCCAATGCCTGCGCCCAGGTGTGCCGAGGCGGCGCCGTGGCTGCCTGCGGCCTGGCCATGGACATGGATTTGCCCGCCAGCGTGGCACCCTTCATCCTGCGCGGCATCACGCTCTACGGGATCGATTCCGTCCAGACGCCCATATCCCGTCGCCAGGCCGCCTGGGATCTGCTGGCCCGGCATGTCGTCCCGGCGGATCTGGCCGGCATGTGCCGCACGGTGGGCCTGACCCTGGCGCCGCTCGAGGCCGGACACCAGCTGGCGGGAGAGATCACTGGCCGCATCGTGGTGGATGTGAACCGTTGAACCCGGCAGACTGGGGACACCGGTATTTTTTTCGGGTTGTCCAGGGCAGTCGGCTTGGGTATAACCCGAGCATGGTGAAACTTCTGTGCATACTCGGGTTGGGTCTGTGTCTCTGCGCGTCTTTGCGCGCAGAGGACGTAGCCGTGCGCCTGCCTTCGGGCGTGGAAGTGGTGAGTGAGCGTTTCGCGGCACCCCAGGGACCGATTCTGCTGTGGATCACCGGTGATCACGGCAGCGTCGAGGCCGAGTCCCGGGCAGCTGCCGATCTGGCCGGCAAGGGCATAGAGGTCTGGCTCACGGACTGGCTGGGACCGTATTTCCTGCCACAGCTGCCCGGCAGCGTGGCACAGGTGCCGGACCAGGATCTGGGCGACTGGCTGGCGGCGATCCGGCGTCAGGAGCCCGGACGCGCCCTGTTGCTGATGGCTTCCGGCCATGCCGCCGACCTGGCCCTGCGTGCCGCCCGGGATGCGCGCGAACGCCTGCACCAGGAGACGCGGGGCGTGGTGCTCCTCTTCCCTTTGCTGTATCGCGGACTGGATATCGGAATCGAGCCGGACTACGCCGCCGTGGTGGATGCCACCCGCCAGCGGCTGGCCTTGCTGGTGCCCCAATCCTCCGCCGGCTTCTGGTGGCGCGAGCGGCTGAAGGAGCGCCTGGAAGCCGCAGGCAGTCAGGTTGCCCTCACGGTCCTGCCGGGCGTGCGGGATGGTTTTTATCGCCGCATGGATGCCACGGACGGTGAAACGGCCGCCGGGGCGCATTTGGGAGAGACCCTGTGGCGCCTGCTGCAGGATGTATTGGGAGACATACGGCCATGATGCGCATCCTCATCCTGTTCCTGGCCTTGGGTCTGGGCACGCCGGCGTCCGCCGCCGAACTCAAGGATCTGGCCCCCAGGCCCGCGGCCAGCCTCAGACTGCCCACGCTGGATGGCAAGCAGGTGGATCTGGGGCAACTGCGCGGCCAGGTCGTGCTGGTGAACTTCTGGGCCAGCTGGTGCCCCCCCTGCCGCAAGGAAATGCCCTCCATGAACCGCCTGAGCCGGCTCATGCAGGGCCAGCCCTTCGTCATCCTCGGGGTAAACGCAGGTGAAGGCATCGAGACGGTGCAAGGCTTTCTCAAGCACACCCCCGTGCATTTCCCCATCCTCCTGGATGAGAAGGGGACCAGTCTGAAGCCCTGGCAGGCCTTCGTGTTCCCCACGAGCTTCGTGGTGGACAAGCGCGGCCAGATACGCATGGGCCTGCTGGGCTCCATCGAATGGGATGCGCCCGAGACGGTGGCGCGTCTGAGGACGCTGCTGGCCGAGAAATAACCGCGGGCCGGCCCCGTGATGCCACCTCGGCCGGGCGGCACGGTACGGCGGGCGGGGCGTTCCGCGGGAACGGGCGCACGCAACATGTGCGTACATGTCACGGTATCGCTTCGGCGTGCGCATGGAATCCCCGCCTGCGGGTCAAGCCTACAATGGCGGGGTTGCATCCAGGCTCCACCATGCTCAGCTATCGCCACGCCTTCCATGCCGGCAACCACGCGGATGTGCTCAAGCACTGCGTGCTGATCTGCCTGCTGCGCCATCTGGCGCGCAAGGACAAGCCCTTCTGGGTGATCGACACGCATGCGGGGGCGGGGGCCTATGCCCTGGATGCCGGCTTTGCCTCGCAGAACATGGAGTGGGCGGCCGGCATCGGCCGGCTATGGGGACGCACCGACCTGCCCATGGAGTTGGCGGACTACGTGCAACAGGTGCGGGCCATCAACCCGGACGGCCATCTGCGTCACTACCCCGGATCACCCTATCTGGCCTGGAGACTGCTGCGGCCCCAGGACCGCTTGCGCCTGTTCGAGCTGCATCCCACGGATGCGGAACTGCTGGCGCAGAACCTGCGCGAGGCCGGCCGGCAGGCCCTGCTCAGCCGGGACGATGGCTTCGCCGGCCTGAAGGCCCTGTTGCCGCCCGCGCCACGGCGCGGCGTGGTGCTCCTCGACCCGCCCTATGAAGACAAACGGGATTACATCCGGGCAGCGGAGACCCTGAAGGACAGCCTGAAGCGCTTTGCCACCGGGGTCTATGCCCTGTGGTACCCCCTGCTGGCCCGTACCGAGGCCCAGCGTCTGTCGGAACGGCTGCGGGCACTGCCGGCGAGCTGGCTGGAGGTGACCCTGCATGTGGACCGGCCGCCACGGGACGGCTTCGGCATGTATGGTTCCGGGCTGTTCATCATCAATCCACCCTGGTCTGTGCAAGACAGTCTGCATGCCTGCCTGCCGGTGCTGCAGGCTGCCCTGGCCCAAGGCCCGCATGCACGCTATCAGATCACCACCTCCACGCCCTGAACGCATGCTCGCACCCATCCACCACGAACATGGCATCACCACCCTGGATGCCGACTACCTGCGCCCTGGCCTGGCGGCCGTCCACCTTCTGGTGGAACGGGGCCGCGTAGCCCTGCTCGATACGGGTACCCGGCATTGCATCCCCGCGCTGCTGGCGGAACTGCGGGCCCTGGGCCTGACGCCGGAAGACGTGGAATACATCATCGTCACGCATGTGCATCTGGACCATGCGGGCGGGGCCGGAGCCCTGATGCAGATCTGCCCCCGGGCCAGGCTGGTGGCACACCCCAGCGGCGCGCGTCATCTCGTCGATCCCGCCAGGCTGGTGGCCGGTACCCAGGCGGTCTACGGTGAGGAGGCCTTCCAGCGCCTCTACGGGGATATCGTACCGGTCGCGGCTGAACGGGTCCTGGAGGCACCGGATCAATACCGTCTGGATTTCCATGGCCGGGTGCTCACCTTCATGGATACCCCGGGCCATGCCCGCCACCATTTCTGCATGCATGACGCACGCAGCGAAAGCGTGTTCTGCGGCGACACCTTCGGCATCTCCTACCGGGAGTTCGATGTGGGCGGACGCGCCTTCATATTTCCCTCCACCACGCCGGTGCAGTTCGACCCCCTGGCCCTGCACGCCAGCATCGAGCGCATCCTGGCCCTGGAGCCGGAGGCGGCCTTCCTCACCCACTACGGGCGAGTCACCAACCTGGAGGCTTTGGCGCCCCGGATGCATGAGTTCATCGACGAATGGTGCGAGCTGACCCTGGCGGCGGAGGGGGAAGGCCAGGCCCGCCAGTCCGCCCTGGAGGCGGCGTTGGAGAAGAGTCTCATTGCCCGCCTGCACGTCCACGGCTGCATCCTGGACGAGGCCGCCTGCCGCGACCTGCTGGCCCATGATTTGCACTTGAATGCCCAGGGCCTGCTGGTGTGGCGGGACCGGAAATAAGGAGATCGCCGTGCGCACCATCCGCCAGGAAGATTTCATCCAGTCCGTCGCCGACGCCTTCCAGTTCATTTCCATCTACCATCCGGCGGACTTCGTGCAGGCCGTGAAGGAGGCCCATGACCGGGAAGAATCCAAGGCCGCCCGGGATGCCCTGGCCCAGATCCTCATCAATTCGCGCATGTGCGCCGAGGGTCATCGCCCCATCTGCCAGGACACGGGCATGGCGGTGGTCTTCCTCAAGGTGGGTCGGGACGTGCGCTGGTCTGGGGATCTGCCCGTGACGGACATGGTGGACGCGGGCGTGCGGCGCGCCTACCTGGACCCCGACAATCCCCTGCGCGCCTCCGTGCTGGCGGACCCGGCAGGGGCGCGGCGCAACACCGGGGACAACACCCCGGCGGTGGTCCATTACGAGATCGTGCCCGGCGACCGTCTGGAGGTGACCTGCGCCGCCAAGGGGGGGGGCTCCGAAAACAAGGCACGTTTCGCCATACTCAACCCCACCGACTCCGTGCTGGACTGGGTACTGGAACAGTTGCCTGCAATGGGGGCCGGCTGGTGTCCGCCGGGCATCCTGGGCATCGGCATCGGTGGCACGCCGGAAAAGGCCATGCTGCTGGCCAAGGAGGCCCTCATGGAACCCATCGACATCCAGGCCCTGCGGGCCCGGGGGCCGGACAATCGCCTGGAGGAGCTGCGCCTTGAGATCCTGGACCAGGCCAACGCCCTGGGCATCGGCGCCCAGGGCCTGGGGGGACTGACCACGGTGCTGGACGTGAAGATCAAGGACTTTCCCACCCATGCGGCCAGTCTGCCGGTAGCCCTGATCCCCAACTGCGCCGCCACCCGTCATATCCATTTCACCCTGGATGGCAGCGGCCCGGCCCGGTTCACGCCGCCACCCCTGTCCCTCTGGCCGGAGGTGGCCTGGGACGGCCCGGCCCGCTCCCGGCCGGTGAACCTGGATACCATCACGCGGGCGGAGGTGGCCAGCTGGAATGCGGGGGACCGACTGCTGCTCTCCGGCCGCCTGCTCACCGGCCGGGACGCTGCGCACAAGCGTATCGCCGGGATGGTGGCCCGGGGCGAACCCCTGCCGGTGGACTTCCACGACCGTTTCATCTACTACGTCGGCCCCGTGGACGCGGTGCGTGATGAAGTGGTGGGCCCGGCCGGCCCCACCACCGCCACGCGCATGGACAGGTTCACCGACCTCATGCTGGGCGAACCGGTGGGCCTGCTGGGCATGGTGGGCAAGGCGGAGCGTGGACCGGCAGCAGTGGCGTCCATACGTGCGCATGGCGGCGTGTACTGCATCGCCGTGGGAGGGGCCGCCTATCTGGTGTCCAAGGCCATCAAGGCGGCCCGTGTGCTGGCCTTCCCGGAACTGGGCATGGAAGCCATCTACGAATTCCAGGTGGAGAACATGCCCGTCACCGTGGCGGTGGACAGCAGCGGGAACTCGGTCCACGACACGGGTCCCCGGGAATGGCGCATGCGCATCGGCAAGATTCCCCTGGCGCAGCCGGGCTGAAATCCAACGGACATGGCAGAGGGCCACACCGATGAATGTAACCGCCTACCCGGCTGTTTCACGTTAACGATCCCATTCGGCCGATGTGCGCTTCGTCTGCACGGCTTGTGGACTACCCTGCGGTTAGGTGCCTATCCCGTGGAAGTCACGCATGCCCCAGGAAGTACTGACCTTCTGGTTCGAGGAAACCGAGCCCAGGCTGTGGTGGTCCGCCAGCCCGGACTTCGACAGCCTCATCCGGTCGCGCTTTCTGCCCCTCATGCAGCGTGCGGCCCAGGGCGAGTTGTACGCCTGGCGGCATGAGCCCAAGGGACGGCTGGCGGAAGTCATTGTCCTGGACCAGTTCTCCCGCAATGTGTATCGCCATACGCCGGCCGCCTTCGCCCAGGACCCCATGGCCCTGGTGCTGGCCCAGGAGGCGGTGGCTGCGGGCGTCCTCCTGGAACTCGCGCCCATGGAGCGCGCCTTTTTGCTGATGCCCTTCATGCACAGCGAATCCCGCGCTATCCACGTCTGGGCGGAACGGCTGTTCCGGGAGCATGCGCCATCGAGCAGTCATGAATTCGAGCTCAGGCACAAGGCCATCATCGACCGGTTCGGTCGCTACCCCCACAGGAACCGGATTCTCGGACGGGCCTCCAGCCCCGGGGAACTGGCGTTCCTGGCGCAGCCTGGCTCCGGCTTTTGACGCTCGCCCTTACCGGATCTACCGGCCGGATCGCGACACCCACATCGCATATCCCCCTCATGAGGCCCCGGCGAGCCGTTAGAATCCCCGGAACGCCTTGTTGAGGGGTGCGCATGGAACTGGTCTGGTGGCACTGGCTGGTGCTGGGCATGGTGCTCATGGGCATCGAAATGCTCACTCCCACCTTTTTCCTCATGTGGTTCGGCCTGGGGGCCGTGCTGGTAGGTTTGACGGTGGCGGTGCTGCCCCTGGACTTCACCGCCCAGGTCCTGGGCTGGGCCCTGGCCTCGGCGGCCATGACCGGGGTCTGGCTGAAATTCTTCCGTAACCCGGACCGCACGCACGCCGGCCGGGCCAAGGAAGGGGTCGTGGGTGTGGCCGGTCTGGTGAGCCGCGCCATCCCTGAAATGGGCCAGGGGGAGGTGCTGTTCCAGCGCCCGATACTGGGCTCGGACCGTTGGCCGGCCGTGGCGGATGCCCCCATCCCGGCAGGGGAGAAGGTGCGCATCGTGGACGTGCTGGGCCAGACCCTGCGGGTGGAAAGACTGTAAATGGTTCGAGGAGATAGCCATGGGCGGTGAAATCGTATCGGTCATCCTGCTGCTGTTCCTGCTGGTCACGCTCTGGAAGGGCGTGCGCATCGTGCCCCAGGGAGAGGAGTGGGTGGTGGAACGCCTGGGCAAGTATCTCAAGACCATCATGCCGGGCCTGCACGTGCTGGTGCCCTACATCGACCGCGTGTCCTACAAGGTCACCACCAAGGATCTGATCCTGGACATTCCTCAGCAGGAGGTCATCACCCGGGACAACGCCGTGCTGGTCACCAATGCCATCGCCTTCGTGAAGGTGACGGACACGCAGAGCGCGGTATATGGCGTGACCAACTTCCAGGTCGCTGTGATGAATCTGGTGCAGACCACCCTGCGGGCCATCATCGGCGCCATGGAACTGGATGAGGCCCTGTCCAGCCGGGACCACATCAAGGCCAAGCTCAAGGACTCCATCTCCGACGACGTGGCCGACTGGGGCCTGACCCTGAAGTCCGTGGAGATCCAGGACATCAAGCCCTCATCCACCATGCAGAAGTCCATGGAAATGCAGGCCGCCGCCGAGCGGGAGCGCAAGGCCACGGTGACCCGGGCCGAGGGAGACAAGCAGGCTGCCATCCTGGAGGCGGAGGCCCGCCTGGAGTCCGCCAAGCGGGACGCCGAGGCCCAGGTGCGCCTGGCGGAGGCCTCCGCCGAGGCCATACGTCGTATCGCCAACGGTATTGCCGAGAAGGAACTGCCGGCCTATTACCTGCTGGGCGAGAAGTACGTAACGGCCCTGAAAGAGCTGGCAGTCGGCCCAGGCAGCCGCACCGTGGTGTTGCCCGCCGACCTGATGAAATCCCTGGAAGCCCTGCTGGGGGGACGGCGCTCGGGGTAGGTCGGATCCCGCGGCAGCTGTTCCTCCAGATGCCGTGAGGCATCTTCGCGGTCGGGCTTCCCTGCCGCGCAGACCCTGCGATCCGCGCATCCGGCGAACAAAAACAGTGACTGATCCACTGTGCGGTAAAGACAAAAATTGCTAAAGTGGTTTCTAAAGTTCGGATCGTAGTTACCGATATTCATGAAGTATTGATCTGCACCGGGTTTGAGGGGGAGCAATGCGGAGATTCTTTCTGTACCTGGTCCTTGCGGCCTTTCTCGCCGCACCCATGGTCGAGATGCCGGCAGCCGAGGCCGCCACGCCCGCGACGGCCAAAAATGACAAGAAGGCCAAGTCCAAGGTCAGGCACCGCGTCAAATCCAAGAGCAAGGCCAAATCGAAGGCACGCGCCGGCAAGAAGGCCCGGATCAGCCAGCGCAAGGTGGTGGTGCCGCGCGCCATCACGCCCCTGCGCCTGGCCAGCACCACCGCCACGCCAGCGGGTGAGGACGGCCTGGGGCTGCGGTCCTCTGCCGCCCTGGTGGTGGACCAGAGGAGTGGCGAGGCCCTGTATGCCAAGAACGAGGACATCCCCACCTCCATCGCCTCCATCACCAAGCTCATGACGGCCATGGTGACCCTGGATGCGGACCTGCCGCTCGACGAGGAGATCACCATCTCCGACGAGGACGTGGATCGCCTCAAGGGCACGGGCTCCCGCCTGCCCCTGGGCGCGCGGCTGACCCGCGACGAGTTGCTGCATCTGGCCCTGATCGCCTCCGAAAACCGTGCCGCGGCTGCTCTGTCACGTGCTTATCCCGGTGGACGCGAGGCCTTCGTCAGGGCCATGAACCGCAAGGCCCGCAGCCTGGGCATGCAGGACAGCCTGTTCGTGGATGGCACTGGCCTGAACAGTCGGAACCGAGCCACGGCCATGGACCTGGCGAAAATGGTGGATGCGGCCTATCGCTATCCTCTCATCCGCGAGATCAGTAGTTCCGGCGCCTATGACGTGGGCCTGCCCGGCAAGCACGTGGTCAAGGTCCGGGAGCATGGCAAGGTACGCAGGGTCACCCGGGAGGTCACGCGTACCGTGGCCTTCAACAACACCAATGCGCTGACACGCAACGATGCCTGGCAGATCGGGGTCTCCAAGACGGGTTACATCAACGAGGCCGGCAAATGTCTGGTGATGCAGGCCAGGATCGCGGACCGCCCGGTGATCATCGTCCTGCTGGATTCATGGGGTGCCTGGACCCGCATTGGTGACGCCAACCGTATCCGCAAGTGGCTGGAGCAGGGAGGACGCATGGCCAGCCGCACGGCGCACAACTCGGTCTGATCCCCGCCGGACCCGCGGCCGACGGGCCCGGTATTGAGTTTCCGGTCTATGCAATATTGATGCATATCAAATCTCCTGCATTTGGACACCCGCTCCGTGGCGATTGCGTTTAATGTCCGCGCATCCGCACGACCGCCAGGGAGAGGCGAATGGCCCCGAGAGTATGGAAAGCACGGATTGCGGCAACGCTCCTGACCTTGGGCATGGGCTACACGGCCATGGTCACCGGGGACGCTGCACAGGCGGTCGAGGTCCTGGTTGAACGATCCTGCAGCGGATGCCATGGCATGGATGGCAACAGCGCCACGGCCGAATTCCCCAACCTGGCGGGCCAGCAGGCATCCTATCTGTTGCGTGAAATGCAGGACTACAAGGAGGGGCGGCGCCAGAACGAAGCGATGGCGCCCATCATGTCTGCGCTCTCCACGCAAGACATGCAGCAACTGGCGGCCTATTTCGCGCGCCAGACACCTGTGCCGGGCACGGTGAACAAACCCGGGCTGCTGGCACTGGGCCAACGCATCTATCTGGAAGGCAATGACAGGTCCGGCGTGCCCTCTTGTGAAGGATGTCACGAGGAAAACGGCGAGGGATCGAAAAAATTTCCCCGGCTGGCGGGCCAGCATGTCCCCTACACCCTGGACCAGATCGCGCAATATGCCAGTGGCCAGCGCAACAACGGAATCAGGGTGATGCGCACCATCGCCCAGCGCCTGACGCCGGAAGAAGCCGAGGCCGTGGCCGAATACATGGCGAGCTTGAAGTGAGGAATGCGATGAAGGCCACGATGATGTCCATGCTGTGGATGGCCCTGTTGGCCCCGTCTGTCCACGCCGCGGAATACAGCAGGCCCATGGCGGACGCGAATCCGGACGTCATTCGTCTGCTGGCGAAGGAAGGCGATCCGGCCAAAGGCAAGGAAACCTATGGCCTCTGCCGCGGCTGCCATCGCGCCGATGCCTCCGGCAAGGCCGAAGCCGGCTATCCCCAACTGGCGGGCCAGCATGCCACCGTGATCATGAAACAGATGCTGGATGTGCGTTCGGGTCGGCGAGACAGCCCCAGAATGCACCCCTTCATCTCCGACGAGGTCGTGCCGGAAGAGGCCATCGCGCATATCGCCGCCTATCTGCGCAGCCTGCCGGTACCCGACACCAATGGCAAGGGCAACGGCCGCATGCTCGCACTGGGACGACAGCTCTACCAGCGGGATTGCGCCGGCTGCCACGGCAAGTACGGGGAAGGCGACGGCGACAAGTTCTACCCACGCGTGGCCGGGCAACACGAGGCCTATCTGCTGCGCGAATCCCGGGAGAGCCGTGACCAGGGACGTCGCAACGCCAATCCGGGCATGGTGCGCATCCTCAAGGGCTACACCGATGAGGACCTGGAAGCGGTGAGCGACTACATGTCGCGCCTGGTGCCGCCCGTACCCTGAGCCCGCCCTGGCCGGGAATCTCCCCGGCATGTCTGCATTGCCATCGCATCTTGTGGATGCAGACATCTGATATTCATGAATTTTTGATGGGCGTCAAGGTTATACCCATTGGGCCATCAGTACTATGGACCAACGGCCCGGCGTGTACGTGGTCGCACGATACCTTCCCTACCCGGCAACCGATCTTCCTGGAGGAGACAATGAAGAGAGCCGTCCTGAGTGTATTAAGTGTCGCTGGGCTGTGCGCGGCGACGGGTGCCCTGGCTGTGGACAACATCAGGGGCCTGGCGATGACCTGTGACAACTGCCATGGTACGGGTGGCACCAGCGTGGGTCTGAGCATGCCCTCCATCGCGGGCCTGCCCGAGGCCTATCTCAAGAACATCATGATGGAATGGAAGACCGGCAAGCGCGCCTCCGCCAACATGACGCGCCTCATCAAGGGCTACTCGGAAGATGAGATTGCCGCCCTGGCCGGCTACTACGCCAAGCTGCCATGGAAGCCCCAGCCCCAGAGCGTGGCCGCGGATGTACTGCTGAAGGGCAAGGACGCCAGCGAGGCCTGCGAGAACTGCCACGGCAAGACCGGCGCATCCGAAGAAGACGACACCCCTCACCTGAACGGACAGTGGGCCAAGTATCTGGAGCTGGAACTGATGAAGTACCGTGATCCAGGCTTTGCCATGCCCCACCGGAAGATGACCAATGCCGCCAAGAAGCTGGGCGCGGATCAGGTCCAGCCCGCCGCCCAGTACTACGGTGCCCAGAGCAAGTAACAGAGGAAAAAGACCATGAGCCAGATCAACCGTCGCAATTTCATCAAGGTCGCTGCCGCAGCCTCCTCTGCCACTGCCCTGAGCTTCCCCTCCATTGCGCGTGCCGCGGCCAAGGCCAAGGTGGTGGTCATCGGCGGCGGCTACGCCGGCGCCACCGCCGCAAAATACATCAAGCGCCTGGATGCCGGTATCGACGTCACCCTCATCGAGCCCAATCCTGTGTACACCTCCTGCCCCCTGTCCAACGAGGCGCTGGTGGGCCACCGCGACCTCAAGACCCTGCAGGTCGGCTATGACGGTCTGAAGAAGCGTGGGGTGAACGTCCTGCAGGACCTGGTCACCGGCGTGGATCGCGCCAGGAAGACCGTCACCACCAAGGGTGGCAACACGCTGTCCTACGATGCCCTGGTCATGTCTCCGGGCATCACATTCCACTACGACACCATCGAGGGCTACTCCGAATCCCTCATCAACGACATTCCCCACGCCTGGGAGGCCGGCCCGCAGACCCTGCTGCTGAAGAAGCAGCTGGAAGCCATGCCCGATGGCGGGGTATTCGTCATCGTCGTGCCCAAGGGCCCCTTCCGCTGCCCCCCCGGCCCCTACGAGCGGGCCTCCCTGGTGGCCAACTACTTCCAGCACCACGGCAAGAAGAAGAGCAAGGTCATCATCCTGGACGGCAACGACAGCCACTCCAAGAAAGGCCTGTTCAACCAGGCCTGGGCCAAGATGTACGGCTGGGAGAAGGAAGGCCTCAACACCAACGGCATGATCGAATGGCTGAAGGGGGCCGAAGGCGGCTTCATCAACAAACTGGACGCCAAGACCAAGACCGTGTCCTCCGACTTCGTCGACGTAAAGGCGGACGTGCTCAACATCATCCCGCCGCACAAGGCGGGCAGGATCGCCGTCACCACCGGGCTCGCGGGCAGCACGGGCAACAACTTCGAGAAGGGCTGGTGCAAGGTGCAGCCCATGGACATGGCCAGCGCCGTGGATCCCAACGTCTATGTCGTGGGAGACAGCTGCGTGGCGGGCGAGATGTCCACCTACGGCAACCCCAACGCGGCCTTCGACATGCCCAAGTCGGCGCACATCGCCATGGCCCAGGCCAAGGTGGCGGCCGCGGCCATCGTGGCGAAGGTCAACGGCCTGCCCACGCCCCAGCCCTACTATGCCAACACCTGCTATAGCGTGGTGGGAGACGACTACGGCATTTCCGTGGCACACCTGTACCGGGTGGTCAACGGCACCTTCAAGTACATCCCCGAGGGCAGTGGCGTATCCCCGGTGACCATGCCGGATGGCTCTCCCGTGCCGCCCATCTACCGCAAGCTCGAGGCCGAGTACGCCGACGGCTGGCTGCGCAACGTGATGGCGGATGCGTTTCTGTAACGTGTCGTGCATGTAGTCCCTTACCCGGAGGAATGCCTATGACGAGTACACGAGAAGCAGGCCGGTCTTAGCCACGGTTGGTGCGCCCGGGCAACCCCGGGCGCTCACCCACCATCCCAAGAATCAGCAAGGAGATAACCATGAAGATTGGATCAGTGTTGAGCCGAATGGCGATGGGGTTGGCAACAGCCCTGCTGGCCATCGGCGCGCAGGCGGCTGTGGACATCCCCAGGCCGCAGATGCCGGCGCCGGCCCCTGAAAAGGCGCCCCCGGTGCAGCCCGTAGACGCCAAGAAATGCTATGCGTGCCACGACAACATCGAGGAGTTCCACGCCTCGGGCCGTCACGCCACGGTGAACTGCGCCCATTGCCATGATGCTGAGGAGCACCTGAAGACCGCCAAGGGCTCGAAGATGGGTACCCGCCCGGTGACCAATACCGATCACCGGGCCTGTGCCACCTGTCACGTGGAGCAATACAACTCCTTCGTGCAGACCAACTACGAGTCCCATGCACGGGTGGAAAAGGCGCGCTATACCAGCCGCTCGCCGCTGTTCGACAAGCTGATGGAAGGCTATGGCTTCACCAAGGAGCACGCGGAGCCACGTTCGCATGCCTTCATGCTGGTGGACCAGTGGGTGGTGGACCGCGCCTTTGGCGGCCGCATGCAGTTCAAGGACTGGACCTACGTCAACAAGGCCGAGCTTGCCGCCAACAACGCCTGGAACGTGATCGTGGATCGGGAACCGGAAACCTCCGACCAGAAGCTCTTCATGCGTCAGACGGCCGCCGCCGTGAACCCGGTGTGCATGAACTGCAAGACACAGGACCACATCCTGGACTGGGCCTATAAGGGTGACAAGAACCCCAACGCCAAGTGGGATCGCACCTCCAAGCCCGTGGAGTTCGCCCGTGCCATGAAACATCCGCTGAACTGCTTCATGTGCCACGATCCGCACTCGACCGGGCCGCGCGTGGTGCGCGACGCGCTGATCGAGGCCGTGGTGGATCGCAAAATGGGCACCTACCCCCAGGACGCGGTGAAGAGCCAGAAGACCACCATGACCAAGGTGGTGTACGAGCGTGACGGTCAGCCCTTCCGCGCCATCGGCATCCTGAGCAGGTCCGACTCCAACCTCATGTGCGCCCAGTGTCACGTGGAATACAACTGTGGCGTTGGGTTCGACTGCGCCGGGCCGAACAACACGGTCAAGATGACCCCGGATCCTGACCAGAAGATGATCACCATGGCGGACCCACGCACCAACCTGTTCCCCTGGACAAACGTGCTGGGCTACAAGAAGGTGATGACCGAGCAATACAAGTTCAAGGACTTCAAGCACGCCTCCACCGGCGCCCTGCTGCCCAAGATCCAGCACCCCGAGTTCGAGACCTTCTGGGGTTCCAAGCATGAGCGCGCAGGCGTGGAGTGCAAGGACTGCCACATGCCCAAGAAGAAGGCCGCGAACGGCAAGGTGACCACCTCACACCTGCAGATGTCGCCGCGCTATCGCCTGGGTGAGGCCTGCCTGAGCTGCCACAAGGAGTGGACCGAGAAAGACGCCAAGTACCATCTGGAAGCGGTGCAGAACTACATCCGTGGCAAGATGACCAAGGCCGAGTTCTGGCTTGCCGAGTACATCGACCATATCCTGAAGGCCAAGGATGCCGGCGTAAGCAAGGAAGTCATGGACAAATTGCAGGATCTGCAGTACGACGCCACCCTGTATTGGGAGTGGTGGACGGCCGAGAACTCCGACGGTTTCCACAACCCCGACGTGGCACGCGAGTCCCTGACCCGCTCCATCGACGCCTCCCAGGCGGGCATCAAGATGGTGCGTGAGGAACTGGCCAAGATGAAGGCCAAGGTGGCTGCCAAGTAAGCAGCTTCACGCAGCCGACAGGGGGCGGACATCCCGCCCCCTTTTTTCTTGAAGGCTGCCTTTGTTTCCCGCGTCGTTTACGGATAACCTCAGCGGTTGCCTGCCTGCATCCCCATGACCACATCCCTCCTTTCCGTCCATGACCTGGCCTGTACGCGGGGTGACCGACTCCTGTTCAAGGGGCTGAATTTCACTGTGCGGGCAGGCGAACTGTTGCTGGTTCAAGGCGGCAATGGCCAGGGCAAGACCAGCCTGTTGCGTCTGCTGACGGGGCTGGCGCGCCCGGAGGCGGGCGAAGTGCACTGGCGCGGTGCGTCCATCACAGGTCAGCGCGCGGCTTACCATGCCGAGATGATGTATCTGGGGCATGCCAATGGCGTGAAGGATGACCTGAACCCTGTGGAAAACCTGCGCTTTGCCGAGGGACTGCAAGGCCGTGCCTTCAATCCTGGACTGGCCACGGCGATGCTGGAACGCATGGGGTTGTCACGCTGCCTGGACCTGCCCTGTCGCGTGCTGTCCTTCGGCCAGCGACGGCGCGTGGCCCTGGCCGCGCTCCTGCTGGCCGGGGCGACCCTCTGGATCCTGGATGAGCCGCTCACGGGTCTGGACGTGCATGCGGTAGCACTCATGGAAGAACTGATTCGCGACCATCTGCTGGCAGGCGGGCTGGTGGTGGCGACCACACACCAGGCCCTGAACCTGGAAGGCATTCCCGTGCAGCGCCTGCTGGTGGGTAATGTCGCCATACCGGGACCGGCCTGAGAGCGTGAGCCGCTGATGCATCGGTTTCTTCAGGCCGTTCTGTGGCGTGATTTGACCCTGGCGGCGCGCCGTCGTGGTGACTGGCTCATCGCCCAGTTCTTTTTCGTCATGGTGGCCAGCCTGTTCCCCCTGGGTGTGGGGCCGGAGCCGCAAATGCTGGCGCGCATCGGCCCTGGCGTATTGTGGGTGGCGGCGACGCTGGCCTCCCTGCTGTCGCTGTCCCGTCTGTTTGCCGACGATCATCGCGATGGCAGCCTGGAGCACATGCTCCTGTCGTCCGGGCCCACCGTGCTGTTGGTGCTGGGCAAGTCCCTGGCGCACTGGCTGATCTACGGCATTCCGCTGCTGGTGATCGCGCCCGTACTGGGACTGCAGTTCAACCTGCCCACCGACGCCATCGTCACCCTGGAAATCTCGCTGCTCCTGGGCACCCCCATCCTGTCCCTGCTGGGCGGTGTGGGCGCTGCCCTGACGCTGGGGTTGCGTGGTGGTGGGATCCTGCTGACCCTGCTCATTCTGCCCCTTTATGTGCCCGCCCTGATCTTTGGCGCGGGGGCTGTGGATGGGGTGATGGCGGGAACCGGAGCCGAAGCGCATCTGTCTTTGCTGGGCGCATTCCTCGTGCTGTCATTTATGATTGCACCCTGGATCGCGGCTGCGGCCTTACGAGTGTCCCTGGAATGAATCTCTACACTTACGCCTCTCCCGCACACTTCTATCACCTGGCCGGCAGGCTGATCCCCTGGTTTTCCTGGGGCGCGGGCATCCTGGCACTGTGGGGAC
Source organism: Pseudomonadota bacterium (assembly GCA_029558905.1). Lineage (GTDB taxonomy): Bacteria > Pseudomonadota > Gammaproteobacteria > Burkholderiales > Thiobacillaceae > PFJX01. The sequence continues at coordinate 152,942 of JAKQCX010000015.1, read as the reverse complement.
TCTACATCTCCTTCTTCCTGGCGCCTACGGACTTTCAGCAGAGCGAGGCCTACCGCATCATCTTCATCCACGTGCCCGCGGCCTGGATGTCCATGTTCATCTACCTGGTCATGGCCTTCTGGGGTGCCATAGGTCTGGCCTTCAACACCCGCCTGTCCTTCATGATGGCACGGGCCCTGGCCCCTACCGGCGCGATGTTCACCTTCGTCGCACTGTGGACCGGCGCCTTGTGGGGCAAACCCATGTGGGGGGCCTGGTGGGTATGGGACGCGCGCCTGACCTCGGAGCTGATCCTACTGTTCCTGTATGTGGGCATCATCGCCCTGTGGGCGGCCATCGACGACATCAGGCGTGGCGACAGGGCCGGGTCCCTGTTGACGCTGATCGGCGTCATCAATGTACCCATCATCTATTTCTCGGTGAAGTGGTGGAACACCCTGCACCAGGGTGCCTCGGTGAGTCTGACCAAGGCCCCATCCATGGCCGCCATAATGCTCCAGGGTATGCTGGTCATGGCCTTCGCCGCCTGGTTCTACACCATCGCCGTAGTCTTGGTGCGGGTACGCCGCATCATCCTGGAACGCGAGCGACAGACCGAGTGGGTGAAGGCGATTCTGCAGAAGGAAACTTGAAATGGAATGGGCAAGCTGGTCCGACTTCTGGGCCATGGGTGGCTATGGCTTTTATGTCTGGGGTTCATTCGGTGCCACCGCCGCATGTGTAGGGGTGGAAGTCATGTTGTTGCGCCGGGCGGCCGCGCACACCCGCCGCCGCCTGCGGCGCATGTTGCAATGGGAAGAGCAATGAAATCGCGACACAAGAAGTTGGTGGTCATACTCCTGGCGCTGGCCGGCTTGGCTATCGTCGCCGCCTTGGTGCTGAACGCATTCCGCAGCAACCTGGTGTTCTTTTTCTCGCCCACCGAGGTGCACGCAGGCAAGGCGCCCACGGACCGTGCCTTCCGCATCGGTGGTCTGGTGGAGGATGGCAGCCTGAAGCGGGAGGCGGACGGACTGAGCGTGCGCTTCGTGGTGACCGATACGGCCAAATCCATTCCCGTCACCTACAAGGGCATCCTTCCCGACCTGTTCAAGGAGGGCAAGGGCGTGGTGGCGGAGGGCCGCATGGGGAGCGACGGCCTGTTCACCGCGACGCAGGTGCTGGCCAAGCACGACGAGAATTACATGCCGCCCGAGGCGGCACACGCACTGGAGCAGGCCGCCAAGGCGCAGGAAACCGTGGTGCCGCAATGAGCGCGGGCCTGACTTGCGCGACCGTCGGGTCGCGCCATTGGGCGGGCCCATGGCGCGACGGGCGTACCAGGTCTGCCGCCAGGCACGGAAGACTTTGCAACGGCAATCCATCCAGGCCGCCCTGCCCTGAACCGCACGCCACCCCACAAGGAGATCCCCATGATTCCTGAACTTGGCCATTTCGCCCTGATCGTCGCCCTGGTGCTGGCGCTGACCCAGGCCATCCTGCCATTGGCGGGAGCGCAGCGTGGCAATCTCACCCTCATGGCGGTGGCCCGTCCGGCGGCACAGGGTCAGTTCGTGTTCGTGGCGCTGGCGTTCGGCTGCCTGGCCTATGCCTTCCTGAGCAATGACTTCAGCGTGGAGAACGTGGCGCGCAACTCCTTCTCCCAGTTACCGGAGATCTACCGCTTCACCGCCACATGGGGCTCGCATGAAGGATCCATGCTCCTGTGGGTGATGATTCTGGCGTTCTGGACCGCGGCCGTGTCCGTGTTCTCCCGCCACCTGCCGGACGACATGGTGGCGCGGGTGATCGGCGTCATGGGCCTGGTTTCGGCGGGCTTTCTGGCCTTCATCCTGACTACCTCCAGCCCGTTCACGCGCCTGGTGCCAGCACCCATGGATGGCCGTGACATGAATCCCCTGCTGCAGGATTGGGGCATGATCCTGCATCCGCCCATGCTCTACATGGGATATGTGGGTTTCGCCGTGGCCTTCGCCTTTGCCATCGCCGCCCTGTCCTCCGGCAAGCTGGATGCCGCGTGGGCGCGTTGGTCCCGGCCCTGGACCACGGTGGCCTGGGCCTTCCTGAGCTTGGGCATCGGCCTGGGATCCTGGTGGGCCTACCGTGAGCTGGGCTGGGGTGGCTGGTGGTTCTGGGATCCCACGGAAAATGCCTCGTTCATGCCCTGGCTGGCGGGCACGGCCCTGATCCATTCCCTGGCGGTGACGGAAAAGCGGGGCGCCTTCAAGGCCTGGACCGTACTCCTGGCCATCATCACCTTCTCCCTCTCCCTCCTGGGGACCTTCCTGGTGCGTTCCGGCGTACTGTCCTCGGTGCATGCCTTTGCCACGGATCCGGCCCGTGGCAGCTTCATTCTGGGCTTCCTGGCGGTGGTCATTGGCGGATCCCTCATGCTCTATGCCTGGCGTGCCCCCAAGATGCTGACCGGCGGTGCCTTTACCTGGTTTTCCCGGGAGGCCATGCTGCTGGCCAACAACGTGGTGCTGCTGGCGGCACTGGGCTCCGTCCTGCTGGGCACCCTCTATCCCCTGTTCATGGACGCCATGGGCATGGGCAAGATCTCCGTAGGCCCTCCCTATTTCAACGCGGTATTCGTGCCGGTGATGGCGCCGATGCTGTTCCTGGTGGGCGTGGGGCCCCTGGCGCGCTGGAAGGAAGCCAGCCTGCCGGACATGTTCCAGCGCCTGAAGTGGGCCCTGGCCGTGGCCGTGGTCACCGGTTTCCTGCTGCCCCTGACCCTGAAGGGCTTCAATCCCTGGGCGACGCTCGGGTTTGCCCTGGCCATCTGGATTCTGCTGACCGTGTTGCTGGGCTTCCGTGACCGCCTGAAGCATGGTGCGCGCCTGGGCAGCCTGCCCCGGGCCTTCTGGGGCATGCAGCTGGCCCACCTGGGGCTGGCCTGGGGGGTGGCGGGCATCACCGTGGTGGCCAACTACGAGATGGAACGGGATGTGCGCATGAACGTGGGCGAATTCACCGAGCTGGCGGGCTACACCTTCACCTTCCGGGGCGCGACGGAACGCCCCGGACCCAACTACCGTGCCGCGCGCGGCACGGTGGAAGTCAGCAAGGACGGCAGGAGAATCGCCGTGGTGCACCCCGAAAAGCGTGTCTACAACGCCTCCGGCATGCCCATGACCGAAGCCGCCATCCATCCCAGCTTCTTCCGCGACATCTATGTGGCCTTGGGCGAGCCCCTGGATGATCAGGGCCAGGCCTGGGCCGTACGGGTGTTCTACAAACCCTTCATCAACTGGCTGTGGATCGGCGCGTTGCTATTGGTGGCAGGCGGTTTTCTGGCCGCCTCCGATCGACGCTACCGTATCGCCCTGCGCAAGCTGGCCGTGCCGTCCGGCGCGGTCGCTCGGGGAGCCTGACATGTCAGCCTGGCGGAACAAAGTATCGACCTGGGACAAGGGTCAGACCCGCCCTTGCGCCCGTCCCGTGGGGAGCATGCCATGAAAAGGTGGTTGCCGGTCATCGTCTTCTTCATCCTGGTGGGATTCTTCGCCAAGGGCCTGTTTCTGAATCCCCGCGAGGTGCCCTCCCCCTTCATTGGCAAGCCCGCCCCGGCCTTTACCCTGCCGCTGGTAGGCAACGAGGCGCAAAGTTTCAGCCCGTCGGACATGCGGGGCAAGGTCTGGCTCATGAACGTCTGGGCGCCGTGGTGCGTATCCTGCCGGCAGGAGCACCCGGTGCTGATGAGCCTGGCGCGCGGCCAGTCCGTGCCCATCATCGGACTGAACTGGAAGGACAAGGACCGGGAAGCGGCCATGCTCCTGAGCACCCAGGGCAGCCCTTATTACGCCGTGCCGGATGACCTTTCCGGCAAGGTGGGTATCGACTATGGCGTGACGGGTACGCCGGAGACCTATGTAATCGATCGGCAGGGCATCGTGCGGATGAAACACGTGGGGCCCATCGACATGGATGTCTGGAAGAAAAAGATCGAACCGAAGCTGAAGGAGCTGGGTGCATGAAGACCATGATTTTCGCTACCCTCCTGGCCCTGGGCCTGCCTGCGTACGCGGGCGAGGCCGCCCCCAATGCCGAGGATCCGGTCATCGAGCAACGCATGATCAACCTGGCGACGGACCTGCGCTGTCTGGTGTGCCAGAACGAATCGCTGGCGGGGTCGCACGCGGAGCTGGCGGAAGATCTGCGCAAGGAGATCCGCGCGCAGATGAAGCTGGGCAAGAACGACAAGGAGGTATTGGAGTACCTCACGGATCGCTATGGCGATTACGTGCTCTATCAACCTCCCTTCAAACCGGTGACCTACCTGCTCTGGCTGGGACCCCTGCTGTTCCTGCTCCTGGGTCTTGGGGCGTGGTATGCCGCCCTGAAGAAGCGCCGCACCCTCCAGGCTGCGCAGCTGGATGAGGCACAACGGGCTGCCGCAGAAAAATTGTTGCAAGACAAATAGGATCGACATGAGCCCTTTCTGGACCGTTTCCCTGTTCTGGGCCGCCGCCGCGGCGTGCGTGGCCGTTTCCCTGGTCTTCGTTCTGCCACCCTTGCTGCGCCGCTCCGTCGCAGAGCCCAAGGCCGGCCGGCGGGACATCAATATCGCCGTGTATCGTGATCAGCTGCGTGAGATGGAGGCAGACCGGAACAGCGGCCTGCTGTCCGCCGAGCAGTACCAGACCGCCAGGCTGGAGCTGGAGACCCGCCTGGCCGAGGATGCCCTGGTGCAGGAGGCCCAGGTGGTCGCCACGCCCAAGGCCACGGGTGCGCGCAAGCTGGGGTTCTCCCTGGCCGCTCTGCTGCCGGTGGCGAGCTTCGGTCTGTATTTCCTGCTGGGCAATCCCGCCGCCATCACCGCCGTCACCGAGGCCCAAGCCCACCCCCAGGCGGCACAGGGTGAGCACGACATCATGAAGATGATCCAGCAGGTGGAGGAGAGGACCCGCCAGGAACCCAACGATGTCCAGGCCTGGACCCTGCTGGCCCGCACCTACTCCGCCGTGGGCCATTGGCCCGAGGCCCTGAATGCCTGGGAAAAGGCCCGGAAACTCCGCCCTGATGTAGCCGGCATCCTCAGTGGTTATGCCGAGGCCCTGGCGGTGAGCAGGAACCGGGTACTGGAGGGCGAACCCATGGCGCTGATCCTCAAGGCCCTGGAGTTGGATCCGAATGATCCCAAGGGCCTGGAACTGGCAGCCATCGGCAATTTCCAGGAACGCAATTTCGCCAAGGCAGTGTTCTATTTCAAGCAGTTGTATAAGCAGCTGCCACCCGAAACACCCTACGCCCAGGACATCCTGGAGGCGCAGAAGGAGGCGGAAAGACAGATCCAGGTCGCCATGACGGGACTGGATAACCTCTCCAACCAGCAGGCCGGGGAGGCGCCATCGACGGCTTCCGCCCCGAGGGCCAGCATCCGTGGCAGCGTGGATATCGCCCCCGCCTTGAAGGCCAAGGTCAATGACCAGGACATGGTGGTCCTGTTCGCGCGTGCCACGGAAGGGGGCGCACCCGTGGCCGCCATCCGTTCCACGGCCGGCCGGTTCCCCATCCGGTTCGAGCTCAACGACAGCCTGGCCATGAGCACGGATAACCGGCTATCCAACTACAAGCAGGTGAACATCACTGCGCGCGTGGCCAAGTCCGGGGATGTCAAGGGCGCGCCAGGGGACCTGGAAGGTTCCCTCAATAGGGTCAATGTAGGCGCCCAGGACGTGAGACTGGTGATCGACCGCATACGCCCCTGACGCGGGCTGCATCCGCACCCGCCAGACCCGCCCCGTGCGGGCCTGTTTTTTTGCGTGGGCTGGGTGACAATGCCGGCTCGTCCCACTCGTCACTTCGTCATGCGTACACTCATCTGCGGCTCCCTGGCCTACGACACCATCATGGTGTTCCAGGACCATTTCCAAAATCACATCTTGCCGGATCAGATCCACATCCTGAACGTGTCCTTCCTGGTACCGGACATGCGCCGGGAGTGGGGGGGCTGTGCCGGCAACATCGCCTACAACATGCACCTGCTGGGAGGCGAACCGGTGATCATGGCCACGGTGGGTGACGACTTCGGCCCCTATGCCGCGCGCCTGCAGGAACTCGGCCTGGATCAGGGCCACATCCACCATGTCGCCCACAGCTTCACCGCCCAGGCCTTCATCACCACGGACCTGGCGGACAACCAGATCACCGCCTTCCACCCCGGGGCCATGAACTTGGCGCATCAAAACAAGGTGAGCAGCGCCGAAGGCATCAAACTGGGCATCATCTCTCCCGACGGGCGCCAGGGCATGCTGGAGCATGCGCGTCAGTTCGCCGAGGCCTGCATCCCCTTCATCTTCGATCCGGGACAGGGCCTGCCCATGTTCAATGGCGACGAGCTGATGGACTTTGTGCACCAGGCGGAATATCTGACCTGCAACGATTACGAGCTGAAGCTGCTGCGGGAGCGCACGGGCGCCAGTGTGGAAACACTGGCCAGGCAGGTACGCGCCCTGGTGGTGACACTGGGGTCGGAGGGCTCCCGAATCCATGCCGATGGGCAGGTGCATGAAATCCCCGCGGCCCGGCCGCAGGCGATCATCGACCCCACGGGATGCGGCGACGCCTATCGCGCGGGTCTCATGGTGGGTATGCACAAGGGCTATGACTGGTACACCTGCGGTAGACTTGCGGCGTTACTCGGGGCAATCAAGATCGCCCATCGGGGTGGACAGAACCACACTTTCACCTGGGACGAGGTGGCGGAGAGATTCCGGTCGGAATACGGTTATTCACTATGAGGAAAGCAAGCATGAACGAGCGTCTAGCGGTCTTACTGGTCCCCATCCTGTTGGTGGGGTTGCTCTCGGGCTGCGCCAGCGGCCTGGGCAGCAGTGACTACGAGCGTGGCGAGGCCCGTCGGGCCTATGAGGTCAAGACAGGTGTAGTGGAGAGCGTGCGCCAGGTACGCCTGGAAGGCACGGATTCCAAGGTGGGTACCGTAGCGGGCGGCGCCGTGGGCGGCGTTGCCGGCAGCAGCGTGGGCAGTGGCAAGGGTTCGGTCATCGGCGCCGTGCTGGGCGCGGTGGCCGGGGGTCTGGCGGGTGCCGCGGCTGAGGAAGGGCTTACCCGCAAGACCGGCCTGGAGATCGTCGTGCGCCTGGATACGATTCCGTTCCGCACCATCTCGGTGGTGCAGGAAGACACGGGCGAGTCCTTCGCCCGTGGTGACCGGGTGCGGGTGCTGGAGAGCGGTGGCCAGACGCGTGTGACCCGCCAGTAAGGGGGCGTGCCCTTGGCCGTCCTCAAGCTGTTGCGGCTGGGCGGCCATCTTCTGGGTGGCGTGCTGACCGTGCTGGTGTTGTTTCCGCGCCTGGATGGGCGGCAGCGCGGACGGCGCGTCAGCCGCTGGGCCCTGCGCATGCTGACCATCCTCGACATCCGCGTGGTATGTCGGGGGCCCACGCCGACACAGGACAGTGGTGGCGCCCTGCTGGTAAGCAACCATGTGTCCTGGCTGGACATCCACGTCCTGCACAGCCTGCTACCCGTGCGCTTCGTGTCCAAGTCGGAAATCCGCGACTGGCCCCTGATCGGCTGGCTGGCAGTACGGGTGGGCACGGTATTCCTGACGCGGGAGAAGAGGTCCGATACCCGGCGGGTGAATCAGCTCATGGTCCAGCACCTGCGCGACCGGGACCTGCTGGCCCTGTTTCCCGAAGGCACCACCTCGGATGGACGGGAACTGCTGCCCTTCTACCCTTCCCTGTTCCAACCCGTGGTGGAGGCGCGCGCCCCGATCTGGCCTGCCCGGCTGCGTTACCTGGATGCACAGGGTCAGGCCAGCGAGGCAGCCGCCTATCATGGTGGCATGAGTCTGGCGGATTCCCTCTGGCGCGTACTGCGGCAGAGGGGAATTACCGTGGAGGTGGAGTTCCTGCCCCGTATCCCCTACCAGGAAGGGCTGGGCCGCCGTGAATTGGCGCACCTGTGCGAGACACTCATTCGGGAGACGCCCGCCGCGGTGGGCAGGGCACCTGAAAGGTCTGTCCATCTTCCAGCCTGAAGGCGGTCAGGGCGCCGCCCCACAGGCAACCCGTATCCAGGGCCACCACGTCGTCACGCAGCACCAGCCCGAGGGTGGACCAGTGTCCCACCAGGATCCGGGTGTCCCGGGCACGCCGCCCAGGGAAGTCGAACCAGGGGATCAGGCCGGGGGGCGCGCTGTCCAACCCCAGCTTGTGCTGGTATTCCAGGCTGCCGTCCAGGTGCAGATAACGGGTACGGGTGAGGATGTTGGCTATGCAGCGCAACCGCTCCTGGCCCCGCAGCCCTGGACTCCAGCGCCGGGGTTCGTTGCCATACATGTGCCGCAGAAAGTCGCGCCATCCAGGCCCTTGCAGGACCGTTTCCAGTTCATGGGCATGACACATTGCGTCGTCGGCGCTCCACGTCGGTGCCAGACCCGCATGCACCATGAGCCAGGGGCCCTGGCGATGGGCCATGGGCCGGTGCCGCAGCCAGGTGAGCAGTCTGTCCCGGTCTGCCGCACCCAGGATCATCTCCAGAGTATCCTTGCGATGCGCGGGCACGAAGCCCTCCGCCACCGCCAGCAGGTGCAGGTCGTGATTGCCCAGCACCGCCACCACGCTGCCGGCATGCGCTTCGCACCAGCGCAGTACCGCGAGGGAGTCCTCTCCCCGGTTGACCAGGTCGCCGGTGATCCAGACCTGATCCCGGACAGGGTCGAAATTCACATGCCCCAGCAGTTCCAGGAAGGACTCGTAACAGCCTTGGATGTCACCGATGACGTAAGTGGACATGACTCAGGCCTCGGGACCCGCGCCTTGCAAGGCCATCAGGGGACGCATGGCCGCCAGCAGGTTGGCAAAGACTCGCGGGTGCTGCCTTTCCTGCTCGGCCAGCAGGGCCTTCATCCGCAGGCGCTGCATGGGCATGGCGAAACAGGCGGGGCAGTTTTCGTGCACCACCGGCAGACCCGCATTGCGGGCAAAGTCCCGGGTCTGACGTTCACGCGCGTAGATGAGCGGCCGGATGATGCGCACATCACCGGCATCGTTCCGGTAGTGGGCCTGCATGGTGCGCAACTTTCCACCGAAGAAGACGCTCATGAGAAAGGATTCCGCCAGATCATCCAGGTGCTGGGCCAGGGCCAGGACGTTGTAGCCATTCTCGCGTGCGATACGGTAAAGGATGCCCCGGCGCATGCGCGCGCAGTAGGCACAGAAGGAATCCCCGCGCATGTGATCGGATGCCGATGCCACGATGGGCTGGGACTCATAGAAATAGGGGACCCCCAGGGCTGCCATGTAGGCCTTCAGAGGTGATGGATCGTATTCCGGCGACTGTGGGTCGACGGTGCAGGCCGCCAGGACAAATTTCACCGGCGACTTTTTCCGCAGGTGCAGCAGGACGTGCAACAGGGAGAGGCTGTCCTTGCCACCCGACAGGCCAAGCAAGACATGGTCACCGTCGCGGATCATGGCATGGTCACCGATGGCGCGGCCGGCCGCGGTCAGCAAGGGACGGGAGGGTTTGCGGGCCTGGACCACGTCTTGGCCGAGGTCCCGCTTCGCGTCGGTCATAGCAGGGGTTCGACGATGGCACGCAAGCGCGCTTCCGGCATCTCCCCCACCTGGGTGGCCACACAGCGGCCCTGGCGGTCAAAGACCGCAGTGTAAGGCAGTCCTCCCAGAGGATTGCCGGCGGCACGGCCCAGATCCATCGCCGCCACACCGCCCAGAAGAACGGGGTAAGGCATGTCCATGCGGGTCGCGAAGGCCCTCGCCTTATCCGCATCATCCAGAGCCACGCCGACGATCTGCAGGCCATGCGGCCCGAGATGCTGTTGCAGGCGCTTGAAGCCGGGAATCTCCCGCAGGCAGGGCGGACACCAGGTGGCCCAGAAGTTGAGCACCATGACCTTGCCGCGCCACTGCCTCAGGGCTTGCTCCCGGTTGTCCAGACCAGGCAGACGACTCTCCCAGACCTGAGCGCTGCGCACCTGCTGCGGCGCGCCCACACCGCCGCTTTGCGTGGAATCCCCGGTCTTGTGTGCGGCGAACCAGGAGGAAGTGGCCAGGCCTGCTGCCACCATGGACAACACCACCAGTGTACGGCTCTGTGCCCCCACGTCACTGCAGGGCCTTGTCGATGCTGGCGAGGAACTGATCCGCCTTCTCGTAGCCGATGACGCGATAGGGTTTTTCGCGCCCCTCGGCATCGAAGAAGATGATGCCGGGAGGGCCGAACAGCTTGAAACGAGCCAGGAGGGCCTTGTCGTCGGCGGTGTTGCCGGTGACATCGGCCTGCAGCAGCACCACGTCCCGCAGACGCTCCTGGACCCGGGCATCGGTGAAGGTGAAGCGCTCCATTTCTATGCAGGACACGCACCAGTCCGCGTAGAAATCCAGCATGACCGGCTTGCCGCGGGCGGAAGCCACGGCGGCATCCAGCTCCTCCAGGTCTTTCACCCGCTGGAAGGTCAGCTTGGAAGTGGTGGTGACAGTGCTGCCCGCACCGCCCTGGAATACCGCCAGGGGCTGGAGCGAATCCCGGCTGCCACCCAGGGCGCCCAGCAGCAGCGAAACCCCGGTCACCAGGATGACGATGCCCACACCCTTCCAGAAGCGGGCGAAGCCCTTGGCGTTGACCGCCAAAGGTTCCAGCGCGTGCAGATACATGGCGGATATGATGAGCAGGGCCGCCCACAGGAGCATGTTCGTCACCGACGACAGCAGGGGCGAAATGAGCCAGATGGCCAGGGCCAGCAGGGTTACGCCGAAGAACTGCTTGACCGCCTCCATCCAGGCCCCGGCCCGGGGCAGGAGGGCACCGGCCGACAGGCCCAGGGCCAGCAGGGGTACACCCATGCCCAGGGCAAGGAAGAACAGGGATACGCCACCCAGCACCACGTCACCGGTCTGGCTGATGTAGAGCAGGGCGCCGGCCAGGGGAGCGGCCACACAGGGCCCCACGATCAGGGCCGACAGGACCCCCATGATGAATACACCGCCCAGGTGGCCACCCTTTATCCTGTTGCTGGTCTCGGTGAGTCGGCTTTGCAGAAAGCCCGGCATCTGCAAGTCATAGAAACCGAACATGGACAGCGCCAGGGCCACGAAGATGGCGGCCCCCGCACCCAGGGCCCAGGGGTTCTGCAGGGCATTGGAGATGAGCGTGCCCGACAGGCCGGCGAAGATGCCAATGATGGCATAGGTGGTCGCCATGCCCAGCACGTAGGCCAGTGACAGGCTGAAGCCGCGTGCCTTGGTGACGCCACTGCCCCCCCCGACGATGATGCCGGAAAGGATCGGAATCATGGGGAAGACGCAGGGGGTGAGGGACAGCAGCAGGCCAAAGCCGAAGAAGCTGACGATGACTACCCAGAAACTGCGGCCATGAAGCATCTGGGTGATGCGCCCCGCCTCCGAGGTGTCGGTGGCGACGGGTGAAGCGGCCTGATCCGGCCGGCCTGTGGCGACCACCGGCGTGGCGGTCAGATCCACCTCCAGCTCCACGTCCTGGGGTGGGTAACAGATGCCACGCGGCTCATTGCAGCCCTGGTAGGTGGCGGACAGCCTGACATACCTGGCATCGGCAGGCAGCCCGGCCAGGTCGATGCCCACCGCAAAAGGCTTGTGATAGACAAAGGTCTTGCCGAAATTGGGATCATCCTTCTCGTCCGCCTTGGCCAGATCCAGCTCGGTGACGCGCGCCCCGGCAGGCGCCACGACGCTGAAACGGATCTTGTCCCGGTACAGGTAGTAATCAGGGGCCACGTTGAAGCGGGCTTCCAGGCCGCCACCCTGGCGCGGGAATACGCTCAGCTGGAAGGCCTCCTCGGGGGACAGGAGCTCCGGCTCCTCCTCCATGCCGAACGTGCTGGCCAGATTCTTGAGGCCGGCCAGGACCTCGCTGCTTTGCCGTTGTGGCGCGGGCTGGGTGGCGGGTGTGGCGGCCGTGGCTGCCGCCGCAACGGGGGCAGCACTCTTGGCGGAGGCCGCCACGGGGCGGATGAGCGCGCTGGCCTGCTGTGGCGGGTAACACACCCCCAGGTCGGCACAGCCCTGGAAATCGGCCTTCAGGGTATAGGGCGTGGCGCCACCGCCGGTCACCGGGATGAGGATGCGCAGATCACCCCGATGGGTCTCCACCCGGCCAAAGAACGCATCGTCCTTGACCTTGCCCTGGGGCAGCTCGGGTGTACCCAGCTTGGCCTGCGCATCGGTGGCGAAGCCGAACTTGTCGTGATAGAGGTAATAGCCCTTGGCGATCTGGAAGCGGGCCTCGATCCGGCCGGGCTCGATTTCGCGCGCGGAAAACTGGAAGGCCTTCTCCGGTTCCAGCAGCTCCTCTTCGGCCAGGCTGGCTGCCGGAATCAGGTTCAGGACGCACAGCAGGAGAAAAATGCAACGACGCAGAAGATGCTTGTACATGGCAGCTCCAATCAGGCCGGGGTCGAGGTGGAGAGCGTATCGGCCACCCAGCGCAGGTAGTCGGGCAGACCGCTCGTGATCTCCATGGCGATGATCTCAGGCAGCTCATAAGGATGCTGCTGCTTTATGTAGGACTGAACGTCAGGATAAAGTTGCGCCGTGGTCTTGATGAGCAGGGGAACCTCCCCATCTTCCCGTGGTGCACCCTGCCATGTGTAGAAAGAGAGGCAGGGCGCCAGTACATTCACGCAGGCCGCCAGCCGCATGCCCACCAGACCCTTTGCCAGGTTTCGGGCACTTTCCGCGTCAGGTAGGTTGGTGAGCACGAGGAGGGTTTCCGGCATGACGCGACGAATCGGGACAGTCTCATGAGATTTGGATTCGTGGGCATTATAGCCGGGGCTTTTTTGGCCCTGGAAATAGTAGGGATTGCCCTTGTGGCCGGACAAATCGGCGGCCTTGCCACGTTCGTCTGGCTACTGGCCACGTTCCTGTCGGGCGCCTGGCTGATCCGTTCCGCGGGCGCGGGTTTCATGGGCGAGTTGCTGCAAGCCACGACAAGCGGCCGGGACCCCTTCAGCGTCATGTGGCGCATGGGTCGGCGTTTTCTGGCGGGCGCACTGCTCATCTTCCCTGGCCCCATCACCGATGTACTGGCCCTGTTGCTGTTGATGAGCGCGGGCCTGCCGCGCGGCCCCGATCCCGTGCCGGCAAGGACGGGTGGCGCCACGGCCTACACTCCGCATGGTGTCCGGCATGCGGACAGGCGGCCAGAGGATGGCGTGATCGAAGGCGAGTTCAGGCGCGAGGACTGACTACAGATCGTAGGCGTAGTCCACGCTCAGGGGCGCGTGGTCGGAAAAGCGCTCGGCCTTGTACACCCAGGCCGCGCGAGCCAGGGTGGCGATGCCGGGAGTGGCGATCTGATAGTCGATGCGCCAGCCCACGTTGTTGGCCCAGGCCCGGCCACGGTTGGACCACCAGGTGTAGGCCTCGCCGGTGTGTTCCGGATGCAGCCGACGGTAGACGTCGACGAAGCCCAGCTCCTCGAACACCTGGCCGAGCCAGGCCCGCTCCTCCGGCAGGAAACCGGAATTCCTCTGGTTGGATTTCCAGTTCTTCAGGTCGAGCTCACGATGGGCGATATTCCAGTCGCCGCACAGGATCGCCTCCCGCCCAGATCTCGCCAGTTTTTCCAAATGAGGGAAGAACAGGTCCATGAACAGAAACTTGGCGGCCTGGCGATGCTCGCCACTTGAACCCGATGGCAGATAAAGCGAAACCACCGAGAGGTTGCCGAAGCGGGCCTCGATATAGCGACCCTCGCGGTCGATATCCGGGATACCGAGTCCCTCCAGGATCTCATCGGGTAGCCGCCGTGCGTAGATGCCCACACCGCTGTAGCCCTTCTTCTCCGCATAGTGGAAGTGGCCGTAGTAGCCGGGTGGGTTGAGCATCTCCGCGGCCATGTCGGCTGGCTGGGCCTTGAGCTCCTGCAGACAGACGAGATCGGCCTGCTGTCGCGCGAGCCAGGCATAGACACCTTTGGTCGCGGCCGAGCGAATGCCGTTAAGATTCAGACTGACAATGCGCATCGTGATCGGGAGTTGAAGTGCAGGAATTCAAGCGCGCCTTCCTCGACCTGGCCATCGGGCAGGAGGCGTTGCTGTTCGGTGAGTTCAAGACCAAGGCCGGCCGTATGAGCCCGTATTTCTTCAATGCCGGCCGTTTCAGCGACGGCGCTTCGCTCAAACGCCTGGGCGAATTCTACGCCAAGGCCGTGCTCGCCTCGGGCCTGGCCTTTGATGCGCTGTTCGGGCCCGCCTACAAGGGTATTCCCCTGGTAACCGCGATGGCCATCGCCCTGGCGGAGGAGGGTCGTAGCGTACCCGTGAGCTACAACCGCAAAGAGGCCAAGGATCACGGCGAAGGCGGTGCCCTGGTGGGGGCGCCACCGCAAGGAGACATCCTCATCGTCGACGATGTGATCTCCGCCGGCACCTCGGTGCGTGAATCGGTACATCTGATCCAGGCCGCGGGCGCCCGGCCCTGCGGCGTGGCCATTGCCCTGGACCGCATGGAGCGGGGCCTGGGTCCCCTCTCCGCCGCGCAGGAAGTCACCCGGACCTATCACATGCCCGTGGTCAGCATCGTCGACCTGGATGACCTGAGCCAATATCTGACCGGCAAGCCCGGCTGGGCACCCACACTGGCGGCCATCCGGACCTATCGTGCCACCTACGGTATCCAGGCATGAGACGGGGTTCCATGGCCCGCACCCGGGTCGTTCTCGGCCTGCTCTGCAGCCTGCAGCCGCTTGCCGAGGCCGCCACCTATCGCTGGGTGGACAGCAGTGGCCGTGTGCACTACAGCGACACCATGCCGCCACAGCAGGCCGGCATGGGCCACCAGGAACTGGACAAGCAGGGGCGTGTGGTGAAGGAGGTCGAGCGTACCCGGCGCACACCCGAAGAACAGCGGCGTGCCGAAGAGGCCCTCAAGCGGGCGGAAGAGGAACGCCAGAGGGCGCTGGAGGAAAGGCGCCGCGACCGGGCACTGATGTCCAGCTTCACCAGCGAGTCGGAGATCGACCTGCTGCGCGACCGGGCCCTGAATCTGGAAAGGCTGCAGATCGACAGCCTGCAGGCCCAGATGAACAACGCCTCGGAGAAACTCACCTATGCCAATGCCGAGATCAACCGGCGTAGCGCGGGTGGGCGAAGGCCACCACGCAGTTTCCTGCAGATGCGGGACGAGGCCCAGAATGAGCTGGCGCGGATTGGCGAGATGCTGCGCCAGCGCCAGAACAACCTGGAGGCCATACGGGCCCGCTACGAGGCGGATAAACTGCGCTTCCGTGAATTGAAGGCCAGGGGCGTGCGCTAGCCTGCCAGCCTGGCGCGCAGCAGTTCATTCACCTGGGCCGGGTTGGCCTTGCCCCGGGTGGCCTGCATGACCCGTCCCACCAGGGCATTGAAGGCCTTCTCCTTGCCGGCGCGATATTCCTCCACCAATTTGGCATTGGCGGCCAATACCTCGTCGATGATGGCTTCCAGTTCGCCGGAGTCCGACATCTGCTTCAGGCCCCGGGCTTCGATGATGGCATCGGGCTCCCCGCCTTCGCCCCACATCACCTCGAACACCTGCTTGGCCAGCTTGCCGGACAGTGTGCCGTCCTGGATGCGGGCCAGGAGCTTAGCAAGCAGGGGGGCGGTGATGGGAGAGTCGTCCAGGTCCATTTCCACCTTGTTGAGGGCGGCGGTGAGATCGCCCATGACCCAGTTGGCCGCCAGCTTGGGATCGGGCTTGGGCAGGGCAGTGGCCACGGCCTCGAAATAGTCCGCCATGGCGCGGGACGAAGTCAGACTGGCCGCGTCGTAGGTGGACAGGCCGAATTCGGTCTTGTAGCGGGCCTGCCTGGCCTGCGGCAGTTCCGGCATGTGGGCCTGGGTGTCGGCGATGAGTGTCTCATCCAGCTTCACCGGCAGCAGGTCCGGATCCGGGAAATAGCGATAGTCGTGGGCGTCTTCCTTGGTGCGCATCATGCGGGTCTCGCCCGTGTCCGGGTCGAACAGCACCGTGGCCTGCTGGATCTCGTGGCCATCCTCGATCCGCTCGATCTGCCAGCGCACCTCGTAGTCGATGGCCTGCTCCAGGAAGCGGAAGGAGTTCAGGTTCTTGATCTCCCGCCGGGTGCCGAACTCGGCCTGGCCCTTGGGCCGCACGGAGACGTTGGCATCCATGCGGAAGCTGCCTTCCTGCATGTTGCCGTCGCAGATGCCGATCCATGTGACCAGGGTGTGCAGGGCCTTGGCGTAGGCCACCGCCTCCTTGGCGGAACGCATGTCCGGCTCGGAGACGATTTCCAGCAGGGGGGTGCCAGCCCGGTTCAGGTCGATGCCGCTCATGCCGTGGAAGTCCTCGTGCAGGGACTTGCCGGCATCTTCTTCCAGGTGGGCCCGGGTCAGGCGGATGGTCTTGACGGCACCACCCACCTGGATGTCGATGCTGCCCCCTTCCACGATGGGCAGCTCGAACTGGCTGATCTGGTAGCCCTTGGGCAGGTCCGGATAGAAGTAGTTCTTGCGCGCGAAGACGTTGGTGCGGTTGAGTCTGGCGCCGATGGCCAGGCCGAACTTGATGGCCCGCTCCACCGCACCCCGGTTCAGGACCGGCAGCACGCCCGGCAGGGCCAGGTCCACCTGGCAGGCCTGGGTATTGGGGGCTGCGCCGAAGGCAGTGCTGGCGCCGGAAAAGATCTTGGATCGGGTGGTGAGCTGGGCATGGATTTCCAGGCCGATGACGGTTTCCCACTGCATGGTCAGAGCCCCTCCGGCCGACGCTGATGCCAATCCGTGACCCGTTGATACTGGTGCGCCACGTTGAGGATGCGCGCCTCGCCGAAATAGTCACCGATGAGCTGCATGCCGATGGGCAGGCCCTGGCCGTCGAAGCCGCAAGGCAGGCTCATGCCGGGCAGGCCCGCCAGGTTGACGGCGATGGTGTAGATGTCGGTGAGATACATCTGCACTGGGTCCTGGATCCTTTCCCCCAGGCGGAAGGCGGTGCCCGGGGTGGTGGGACCCAGGATCACGTCACAGTCCCGGAAGGCTGCCCTGAAGTCGCTGGCGATGAGGCGTCTCAGTTTCTGCGCCTGGATGTAATAGGCGTCGTAGTAGCCGTGCGACAGGACATAGGTACCGATGAGGATGCGGCGCTTCACTTCCTCACCGAAACCCTCGGCCCGGGTCTTCTCGTACATGTCCAGCAGGTCCGTGTAATCCGGGGTGCGGTAGCCGTAGCGCACGCCGTCGAAGCGTGACAGGTTGCTGGAGGCCTCGGCCGGTGCCAGCACGTAATAGGCCGCCACGGACAGCCTGGAGTTGGGCAGCCCCACTTCCACGGTCTCCGCGCCCAGCCTGCGGTATTGGGTGATCGCTTCCTCCACGGCTTTCGCGATGTCGCCGGTCAGTCCCTCGCCGAAGAATTCCCGGGGCAGGCCGATCTTCAGGCCGGCCAGGGGTTTGTCCAGATCACGGGTGTAATCCTCTTTTTCCCGCTGGAGACTGGTGGAGTCACGCTCGTCGAAGCCGGCCATGACGTTGAGCAGCAGGCCACAGTCTTCCGCCGTTCGTGCCATGGGGCCGCCCTGGTCCAGGGAGGAGGCGAAGGCGATCATGCCGTAGCGGGACACCATGCCGTAGGTGGGCTTCAGGCCGGTGATGCCGCACAGGGCCGCGGGCTGGCGGATGGAGCCCCCGGTGTCCGAACCCGTGGCCGCCGGCGCCATGTCGGCCGCCACGCAGGCCGCTGAACCGCCGGAGGAGCCCCCGGGAACCCGCGCATGATCCCAGGGATTCTTCACCGGACCGAAGTGGCTGGTTTCATTGGAAGAACCCATGGCGAACTCGTCCATGTTGGTCTTGCCCAGGCTGGGCATGCCCATGGTCTTGCACTGTCGGATGACATGGGCATCGTAGGGCGAGACGAAGCCGGCCAGCATCCTCGAACCGCAGGTGGTGAGCCAGCCCTCGGTGCAGAACAGGTCCTTATGGGCGATGGGCACGCCGGTCAGGACATCGCCCCGACCGGAGGCCCGCAACGCGTCGGCGGCCACCGCCTCCACCAGGGTCCGGTCCGGGTCTACCGTGATGAAGGCGTTGAGGGCCGGATTCAGCCGTCGGATGCGGTCCAGGTAGTCCTGGCACAGTTCCACGCTGGAGGCCTTGCCCTGGGCGAGCAGGGTGGATAGGAAGCGGAGGGTGGGGGTGGGCATGGAGGCTGGCGCTGATGACGAAGGGCTGGAGGCGAAGGATGAAGGCCGGGCATGGGCGTTTCCCGGCCCCTCCTCATTCGATCACCTTGGGTACCAGATACAACCCGTTCTCGGCCTGTGGGGCCACGGTCTGATAGACCTCGCGCCGGTCGGGTTCGGTGACCACATCGGGGCGCAGGCGCTGGGCCATGTCCTGGGCGTGGGCCATGGGCTCGACCCCGGTGGTGTCCACACCCCGCATCTCCTCGATGAGGCGAAAGATGGTGTTGAGCCGGTCCTGGGTCTGGGCGGCCTGCACGTCGCTGACCCGGATGCGGGCCAGGCGGGCGATGCGCTTCACGTCGTCGAGGGAGATGGACATGCGGGTGTGCTCCGGAGCCTGCTGGCCAGTCCCGGATTCCCGGGCCCCATCGCGGGGGCTTGGCGCGTACGGGCCTGCCGGGGAAGGCGATCACGTCTTATTTCACAAGGCTGCCTAGGGTATCATGCACAGCTATTTTTTTGACCCCACCTGGAACGTTTCATGCTCGGATCCCTACGCGGCTACTTTTCCACCGATCTGGCCATCGACCTGGGCACGGCCAACACCCTGATCTATGTGCGTGGGGGAGGCATCGTCCTGAACGAGCCATCCGTGGTGGCCATTCGCCAGGAGGGCCTGTCGGGCAAGAAGACGATTCAGGCCGTGGGCCTGGAGGCCAAGCAGATGCTGGGCCGCACGCCGGGCAACATCCAGGCCATCCGTCCCATGAAGGACGGTGTCATCGCCGACTTCAACATCACCGAGCAGATGCTCAAGTTCTTCATCAAGAAGGTACACGGCACCCGCCTGTTCCAGCCCAGTCCACGCATCATCATCTGCGTGCCTTCCGGCGCCACCCAGGTGGAGCGGCGCGCCATCCGCGAATCCGCCATCGGTGCCGGGGCACGGCAGGTGTTCCTCATCGAGGAACCCATGGCGGCGGCCATCGGCGCCGGCCTGCCGGTGGCGGAAGCCACTGGTTCCATGGTGGTGGACATCGGCGGCGGCACCACCGAGGTGGGGGTCATCTCCCTTGGAGGCGTGGTCTATACCGCCTCCGTGCGGGTGGGTGGGGACAAGTTCGACGAGGCCATCATCAACTACATCCGCCGCAACTTCGGCATGCTCATCGGCGAGTCCACCGCCGAGACGATCAAGAACGAGATGGGTTCCGCCTTCCCGGGCTCGGAGGTACGGGAGATGGAGGTGAAGGGCCGCAACCTGGCCGAGGGCATTCCGCGCAGCTTCACCGTTACCTCCAACGAGATCCTGGAGGCCCTCACCGAGCCCCTCAACACCATCGTCTCGGCGGTGAAATCGGCGCTGGAGCAGACGCCACCGGAACTGGGTGCGGACATCGCCGAGAAGGGCATGGTGCTGACCGGTGGCGGCGCCCTGCTGCGCGACCTGGACCGGCTACTGATGGAAGAGACCGGCCTGCCCGTGATCGTGGCGGAGGACCCGCTGTCCTGCGTGGTGCGCGGCTCCGGCCGGGCCCTGGAGGAAATGGACCGGCTGGCCACGGTGTTCACCAACGACTGACCAGCCCGGATCCGGGATCAAGGTGCGGGAAACGGAAAGTCTCCGCTTATCCACGCGCCCAGACCCGTGACCCCCGCCCCGAAAGATGCCGCGCGCCCCCCATGCCCCTCTGTTCGTACGGGGCATGGGGTTGCCCGCCCGTTTCGGCCTGTATGTGCTGTTCTGTCTGGTCATCGCCGCCATCGATACGCGCTATGCCGCCCTGCAGGTGGTACATGACGGCCTGAACGCCGCGCTGCATCCCCTGCGCATCCTTCTGGCCATGCCCTGGGACTGGGCGCGTGAGGCCGGCGGCTTCTTCACCACCCATGCGGACCTGCAGAACGAAAACGCGCGCCTGCGCCAGGAGCGCGAGCGGTTGATGGCGTATAATCAGGACCGTCATGCCCTGGCGGCCGAAAACACCCAGTTGCGCGCCCTGCTGGCACTGGCGCCGCGTCCCGGGGTGAATGGCCTGACGGCGGAGATCCTGCAGGTGTCCGCCGACCCCTTCAACCGCAAGGTGATCATCGACCGTGGCCGTGCCCAGGGCGTGGTGGCGGGTAGTCCGGTGGTGGATGGCAACGGCCTGGTGGGGCAGGTGACCCGGGTCTTCCCCTACAGTGCCGAGGTCTCCCTGTTGACGGACCGGGAGCAGGGAGCGCCGGTTCAGAATCTGCGCAACGGCCTGCGTCTCATCGTTTCCGGTACCGGCGCGGACAACCTGCTGGAAATCCGCTTCCTGGACATGCATGCGGACGTGAAGGCGGGGGACTGGCTGTATACCTCCGGCATCGACGGCGTCTACCCCGCCGGCATTCCCGTGGCCCAGGTGGTGTCGACGGAACCGCCACGGCATACCCCCTTCGCCAAGGCCCTGTGCCGACCCATCGGTGGCGTGGGGCGCTATCGTCATGTACAAGTGCTGAACCAGATGGCGGTCACCATGGACGCCACCGACGGTAAGAAGCGGCCATGAGCCAGCGTCCCACCCGTCATGAAAAGGCATTTCTGCGCAAGGGGGCGGAGATGGCGGTACCCGCCACCCGTGCACGGGTATGGAGCCTGCTGGGCGTGGGCCTGGCCCTGAACCTGTCGCCCTGGGCCGATGACCTGCGCTGGCTGGTGCCGGATTTTGCCCTGATGTCGCTGTTGTACTGGGGCATCCATGCCCCGCGCTGGGCCGGGCTGGGCACGGCCTGTGCGCTGGGTCTGGTGGTGGATGTGGCACGCGGGTTGCATCTGGGGCTGAATGCCCTGGCCTACTGTACCGCGGCCTTCGTCGTGCTGATGCTGCAACGGCGCCTGGAAAACTTCGACGTGTCCCGCCAGGGTCTGCAGCTGGCCCCGCTCTTGCTGGGCAAGGAAGCCCTGGTCCTGGTGCTGGGCCTGATGTTCGCGCATGGCGAGGTGGACTGGCGCTGGCTGGCCTCGGGCGCGATGGCGGCCCTGTTGTGGGTGCCCATGGCCTGGCTGCTGGACCGACTCACGGGCAGGCCGATCGCGACACCAGGTGAATAAGACATGCGCCCCCGCCTCATCAATCCGGAAGAGGAATTCCAGCGCTACCGGCGGCGCATGGAAATTGGCGTCGTCCTGGTGATCCTGGCCCTGCTGGGCTTGTTTGTACGCTTCATCTGGCTGCAGGTGGTGCAATACGAGCGCTATCGTGCCCTGGCGGAAGAAAACCGCATTTCCCTGGTGCCCGCGCCACCGTCGCGGGGCGTGATCTATGACCGCATGGGCGTCGTACTGGCCCGCAACTTCACCGCCTCCACCCTGGAGATCACCCCATCCAAGGCGGGCAGGCTGGATGAGGTCATCGACGAGCTCGCCCGCATCGTGCGCATCGAACCGGGCGACCGCAAGCGCTTCCGCAAGCTGTTGGCGGAAAGCCGGAATTTCGAGAGCCTGCCCATCCGCAACATGCTCAGCGAGGAGGAGGCCGCGCGCTTCGCCGTCAACCGCTACCGCTTCCCGGGCGTGGAAGTGAAGGCCCGGCTGTTTCGCCAGTACCCCTTCGGCGAAAGCTTTGCCCACGTGGTGGGCTATATCGGCCGCATCGGCCAACGCGACCTGGATCGCCTGGAGGCGCAAGGGCGGGTCGCCAACTACAAGGGCAGCGACCACATCGGCAAGCTGGGGGTCGAGGCCAGCCATGAGGAGTGGCTGCATGGCCGCACGGGCATCGAGAAGGTGGAGACCGACTCGGGCGGCCATGCGGTGCGTGTGCTGTCGCGCACCCCACCGGTGTCGGGGCATAACCTCTGGCTGTATCTGGATTCGGGCCTGCAGCAGGTGGCGGAGAAGGTGTTTGGCGACTATCGTGGTGCCCTGGTGGCCCTGGACCCGCGTACAGGTGGCGTGCTGGCCCTGGTCTCCAAGCCCGGCTTCGATCCCAACCTGTTCGTGGACGGCATCGACACCGCCACCTGGAAGGTGCTGAACGACGCCTTCGAGCGTCCACTCATCAACCGGGCATTGCGGGGCGTGTATCCACCGGGTTCCACCATCAAGCCCTTCATGGGCCTGGCCGGCCTGGAACTGGGCCTGCGCCGGCCAGGCGACACCATTTCCGATCCGGGCTATTTCAGCCTGCCGGGCAGCAGCCACCGCTACCGGGACTGGAAGAAGGATGGCCACGGCACGGTGGACCTGAAGAAGTCCATCGTCGTGTCCTGTGACACCTACTACTACGGCCTGGCGCGCGACATGGGCATCGAACGCATGGCGGATTTCCTCGGCCGCTTCGGCTTCGGGCGCAAGAGCGGCGTGGACCTGGACGGCGAGCTGTCCGGCCTGATGCCCACGCCGGCCTGGAAGCAGAGACGCTTCAAGCAACCCTGGTGGCCGGGAGAGACGGTCATCGCCGGCATCGGCCAGGGCTATGTCCTGGCCAGTCCCATGCAGCTTGCGGTCGCCACCATGGCCCTGGCCAACAACGGCGTCATGTACAAGCCCCAACTGGTGCAAGCCTGGCAGGACCCCCTCAGCGGCAAGGTCGTCCGCGCCACGCCACGGGTCGTCGATCGCCTTGCCCTGCACCCGCGTCACCTGCAGGTGGTGCGGGAGGCCATGGTCGGCGTGCTGCAACCGGGCGGCACGGCGGCCGGCGCCGGCGCCGGCGCGGCCTATCTCATCGCCGGCAAGACCGGCACGGCCCAGGTCAAGGGCATCAAGCAGGGGGCCCGCTACGTGGAGAGCCAGACCGCCGCGCATCATCGTGACCATGCCCTGTTCATCGCCTATGCGCCGGCGGACAACCCCAAGATCGCCCTGGCGGTGATGGTAGAAAACGGTGGACATGGCAGCAGCACGGCCGCACCCATTGCACGCAAGGTCATGGACTACTGGCTGCTGGGCAAGCTGCCGGGTCTTTCGGTTTCCGAGGAGCAGGCGCGGGCGGCGCCCCAGCCCCAGGAAGAACAGGAGGACAGCGGTTTGGCCGAGGAGCCAGCGGCCGCCGAGGACGTGCAGGAACCCCCGCGATGATCACCCGTCTGCTGCACCGCCTGTTCGCACACCTGGATGGCACGCTGCTGGGCTTGCTGGCCCTCCTGCTACTGATCAGCACGGCCACCGTCTTCAGTGCCTCCGAAGGCAGCATGGATCGTATGCTGGCCCAGCTCACCAACATCGGCGTCGCCCTGGCGGCCCTGTTCCTGGCCTCGCACGTGCCGCCCCAGCGCCTGATGCAGTTCGCCCTGCCGGCCTATGTGCTGGGTCTTATCCTGCTGCTGGGGGTGGCCCTGTTCGGTGTGGTGGTGAACGGTTCCCGCCGCTGGCTGGACCTTGGCGTGATCCGCGTGCAGCCCTCCGAGCTCATGCGCGTGGCGGTGCCCATGATGCTGGCCTGGTACTTTCACTACAAACAGGCCACCCTGAACTGGAAGGACTTTGCCCTGGCACTTGTCTTGCTGCTGCTGCCGGTGGGCTTCATCGCCAAACAACCGGACCTGGGCACAGCGCTGCTCATCACAGCCTCGGGCTTCTACGTGCTGTACCTGGCAGGCCTGCCCTGGAAGCTGATCGCCGGTGCCGCCGCACTCCTGGCCGCCGCCCTGCCGGTGGTCTGGAACACCATGCTGCACGACTACCAGCGCCAGCGTGTGCTCACGCTCATCGACCCCTCCTCGGACCCTCTGGGGGCGGGCTATCACATCATCCAGTCCACCATTGCCGTGGGCTCTGGCGGCATGGCGGGCAAGGGCTGGATGGCGGGGACCCAGACCCACCTGGACTTCCTGCCCGAGCGCAGCACGGACTTCATATTTGCCGTGTTTTCCGAGGAATTCGGTCTGGTGGGCAACCTGCTGCTGCTGCTCCTGTATGGTGCCATCATCGGTCGGGGACTGTGGTTGGCAGCCAGTGCCCCGTCCCTGTTCGGCCGTCTGCTGGCCGGTTCCATCATGCTGACCTTTTTCACCTATGCCTTCGTCAACATGGGCATGGTGTCCGGTATCCTGCCCGTGGTGGGGGTCCCCCTGCCCTTGGTGAGCTATGGCGGAACATCCATGTTCACGGTCATGCTCGGCTTTGGCATCCTCATGAGCCTTGCGACCCACAAAAAACTTGTAAAAACATGATGGATACACGCTAGACTTGCAGCGTTGTGTGATGATCCGGTGATCCTGGTCGCCGTCATGCCCATGAAATCCGACCGTCCGCCCCTCTCCCTCCTGGCCCTGGCCGCCGCCATCCACCTGACGGGCTGCGGTACCGTCCCCACCACCCAGGATACGGCCAAGGGAAACGGCAGGGCCGAGGCCCGAAGCGACAGCAGGTCCGCGGCCATGCCGCCCCCCTACAGGGGTGGAGGCTACTACAAGGACGATGGTCCGGGCCTGAACCCGCCGGACAGTCTCGACGCCATCCCCGATGCGGTCCCCCGGGATGAGCCGCTGCATGCCTTTGCCAACAACCCCTACAAGGTGCTGGGCAGGACCTACAGGCCCATGACGTCCAACGTGGGCTACAGGCAGGATGGAATGGCCTCCTGGTATGGCCGTCGGTTCCATGGCAAACCCACTTCCTCCGGCGAACCGTACGACATGTATGCCATGACCGCGGCCCATCCCACGCTGCCCATACCCAGTTATGCGCGCGTGACCAACCCGGAGAACGGCAGGAGCGTGGTGGTGCGCATCAATGACCGGGGGCCCTTCCACGACAACCGCCTCATCGACCTGTCCTACACCGCCGCCCATAAACTGGGCGTCCTCAAGGGTGTGACGCCGGTTATCGTGGAGGCAGCGCTGCCCGAGAGGGAAGCCAGCGTCGCCTCGGCGCAGGTCACGGAGACGGTATCGGCGCCCGGAATCCTGCACGCGGGCCCGATGGTCGGCGAGACGGCCGACGACCGGGTGGTCCCCGCATCCGGGCGCGAGGCGGCAAGCTTCTATCTGCAGTTGGGTGCCTTCACTCATCCGGAGCGGGCGGATGCCATGCTGGACCTTGCCACCGCCCGGCTGTCCCGTTCCTTCCCCGGCGTGCTGCGCTTGGCCGCGGATGGCTTGTACAAGGTGCAGGCCGGCCCCTTCGCCACCTACGAAGAGGCCGACCAGGCGGCCCGCCTGCTGCACGACGAAATGGGCCTCAAGACCTTCAAGGTGGCGGGCGACACGCGCAGACTGAACGAAACGCGGCCGCCATCCGCGACACCCGCCCAAACGGCAACCCCGGGCCTGTATCTGCAGCTGGCCGCCGTTTCCTCGCCGGAAGCAGCGGAAAACCTGGGCAACAGGATCCGGACGCGCTACGGCCAGGAACTTCCGGGCCTGACCCAGGTCCAGTCCGGCAGCCTGTACAAGCTGCAGGCCGGCCCCTTTGCCACCCCCGACGCCGCCACGCGCCTGAGTCTGGCCTACCAGCAGGATTTCGGCACCAGGCCCATCCCGGTCGGACGCTGAGGCGCGGGTCGCGACCCGCCCCCTGCCCGGAAGACGGTGGACGGCGGAACGATTCAGACCGAGATGCGAAGCCGGATGCCCATGAATCCGTTTGTGCGAACATCCTTCCCGTTCATCCTGTTTTGGGCCCTGACGGGCTTTGCCGCGCACGCGGCCCTGCCGTTGCCACCCGCGCCCCAGATCAATGCCCGTGCCTGGCTGCTGATCGATGTCAGCAGTGGCCAGCCCCTGGCGGAAAAGGCGGCCGACACCCGGATGGAACCGGCC
Source organism: Pseudomonadota bacterium (assembly GCA_029558905.1). GTDB lineage: Bacteria > Pseudomonadota > Gammaproteobacteria > Burkholderiales > Thiobacillaceae > PFJX01. The sequence goes on along the minus strand of JAKQCX010000015.1, from coordinate 127,043 downwards.
TCCCTCACCAAGATCATGACGGCCTATCTGAGCTTTGCCGCCCTCAAGGATGGCCGTCTCAAGCTGGATCAGACCCTGCCCGTATCGGAAAGAGCCTGGCAGGCCGAAGGCTCGCGCACGTTCCTGGTGCCCGGCAGACCCGCGCGTGTGGAGGACCTGTTGCGCGGCATGATCATCCAGTCGGGCAATGACGCCAGTATCGCCCTGGCGGAGGGAATCGGCGGTTCCGAGGAAGGCTTCGTCGCCATGATGAACCGGACCGCCCAGCGCCTGGGCATGACCAACACCCATTTCACGAACGCCACGGGCCTGCCGCATGCCCAGCACCATTCCACCGCCAGGGACCTGGCGCGCCTGACCATGGCCATGATCCGCGACTTTCCCGAGCGCTATAAGCTCTATGCGGAGAAGGATTTCGCCTACAACGGCATCCGTCAGCCCAACCGCAACCGCCTGCTGTACATGGATCCCAGCGTGGATGGGGTGAAGACCGGGCATACCGGCAGCGCGGGTTACTGCCTCGTCGCCTCGAGTCAGCGGGATCAGCGCCGGCTGCTGTCCGTGGTGCTGGGGGCCAATTCCGATGTCGGGCGGGCCATGGAAAGCCAGAAGCTGCTGAATTACGGCTTCCAGTTCTACGAGACCGTGAAACTCTACCCCGCCGGTCGGACGGTTTCCACCCTGCGCATCTACAAGGGCGCCGACAGCGCGTTGCGGGCGGGCTTCGGCCAGGACCTGTACGTCACGGTACCGCGCGGTACGGCGCAGCGCCTCAAGGCCCAGGTGGTGAGCCGGCAACCCATGCTGGCCCCGGTACGCCGCGGACAGGCGGTGGGTTCCCTGCGCCTGAGCCTGGATGGCGAGCGCGTGGGTGACTTCCCGCTGCGTGCCCTGCACGACATCCCCGTGGCCGGCCTGCTGGGCCGCGCCTGGGACAGCCTGCTGCTGCTGTTCCGATGACACGCGCCGGGGCCGCCAATCCGATCGTCTGTCTGAACGGCGAGTTCCTGCCGCTGGATCAGGCAAGGGTACCGGTCATGGACCGGGGTTTCCTGTTCGGAGATGGGGTGTACGAGGTCATCCCCGCCTATGATCGCCAGCCCTTCCGCCTGGCGGGGCATCTGCGCCGTCTGGACCGGAGCCTGGCGGGCATCCGTCTGGCCAACCCGCATGATGACGGCAAGTGGGCGGAACTGGTGCGCGCCGTGATCGAGAGCGCGCCCTGGGATGACGTGGGGGTGCTGCTGCAGGTCACCCGGGGCTCCGGACCCCGGGAGCATGCCTTCCCGGCACAGGTGATGCCCACGGTCTTTCTCATGCCTCTGGCTCTCCAGCCGCCGGAACAGGTGGCCGTGGCACGGGGCGTGGCAGCCGTGACCGCGCAGGACAATCGCTGGCTGCGCTGCGATCTGAAGACCATATCCCTGCTGGGCAACGTGTTGCTGCGCCAGCTCTCGGTGGACGCGGGCTGCGCCGAGACCATCCTGCTGCGGGATGGCTGGCTCACGGAAGGCACGGCGAGCAACGTGCTCATCGTGCGCGACGGGGTTCTCCTCACGCCGCCGGAGACCCCGCTCCTGCTGCCGGGCATCACCCACGAAGTGGTGCTGGAACTGGCCCGTGCCCATGGCATGGCCCATGCGACGCGGCCCATCCATGAAGACGAACTGCGTGCGGCCGACGAGATCTGGATCACCTCCTCCACCAAGGAGGTGCTGGCGGTCACGTGTCTGGATGGGCACCCCGTGGGTACCGGCAGGCCCGGACCCATATTCCAGCGCATGCTGCGCGTCTATCGCGAGTACAAGCGTGCCGTCATGCGCGCGGGTCGGGCATGAGCACTCCGCGCGACAGCCAGCTGACCTTCCCCTGCGAATTTCCCGTCAAGGTCATGGGCCGGCACGGCGACGACTTCGCCCAGCACATCCTGGCCATCGTCCTGCGGCACGCACCGGACTTTGCATCCGAAACCATGGAAATGCGCGCCTCCCGGGGGGGACGGTACCTGGCGCTCACCTGCACCATTCAGGCTACATCCAGGCAGCAGCTGGATGATCTCTACCGCGAGCTCAGCGCCCATCCGCTGGTGAAGCTCGCGCTTTGAGCAGGTGCCCGACGAGCTGATCCTGCGCCGCCTGGGCCAGGTGGCCTATGCCCCCACCCTGGCGGCCATGCGGGACTTCACCGCCCGGCGCACACCGCGGACCCCGGACGAGCTCTGGCTGCTGCAGCATCCTCCGATCTACACCCTGGGCCAGGCGGGCAGGCGCGAGCATCTGCTGCGCGAGGTGGACATCCCGGTCGTGACCATAGACCGGGGCGGGCAGATCACCTATCACGGCCCCGGGCAGGCCGTGATCTACCTGCTGCTCGATCTGAGGCGCCGCGGCTACGGCGTGAAGGCATTGGTGTGGCGCATGGAACAGGCCGTCATCGACATGCTGGCACGGCAGGACCTCCACGGCGAACGTCTGCCAGGCGCTCCCGGCGTCTATGTCGGCGGCGCCAAGATTGCCGCTCTGGGACTGCGCGTGCGGGGCGGATGCACCTACCATGGCCTGGCCCTGAACGTGGACCTGGATCTGACGCCCTTCCAGGCCATCCATCCCTGCGGTCACACGGGCATGGCGGTGACCCGGCTCGTGGATCTGGCCCCGGATCTGTCGCCGGATGCCGCCGGCGAGGCGCTGCTGGCATGTGTGCGCGACCGACTATGAAATCTCCTCGCCGAACACGTAGCGCCACAGGCCGCGCACACTCTGGATCTCCTGGGCCAGCCCCCCGTGTCCGGCGCGCGCGTGCTCCAGGCCCTGGAGCTTGAGGGTGTGCTGGCGCCGGCGCAGCTCCCGATAGGCGCCGCCCGCGTCCCGGCCCAGATCGGCGGGTATGAGGCCGAGCTCGCCGGCACGGCGCAACAGGGCGATATTTCCCAGATTGGCGGTCAATTCCGGGTGGGCATGGGCATGCGCCAACACCAGGTACTGCACACAGAATTCCACGTCCACCAGACCGCCCCGGTCGTGCTTCAGGTCGAACAGGCCGCTGGGGTTGGGATGACCGTCCAGCATCTTCCGGCGCATCTCCAGGACCTCGACGCGCAGCCGCTCCAGGTCGCGGGGCTGGCTCAGCACCGCCTCGCGGATCTGCTCGAAGCGCCGGCCCACGGCCGCATCACCACAGCAGAAGCGGGCCCGGGTGAGGGCCTGATGCTCCCAGGTCCAGGCGTGATGGTGCTGGTAGTCCTCGAAGGCCTCCACGGAGCTCACCAGCATGCCCGAGACGCCATCCGGCCGCAGACGCAGGTCGATTTCATACAGTTGGCCCGCGGGGGTGAGCGTGGACAACCAGGTATTCAGGCGCCGCCCCAGACGGGCGTAAATTTCCTGGGCATCCGGGTGGGGATCATCGTGCAGGAAGACCAGATCCAGGTCCGAGGCATAGCCCAGCTCCTTGCCTCCCAGCTTGCCATAGGCCATGACGGCGAAGGACGGCCTGTCACGGTGGCGGTCCGCCAGGCTGTCCCAGATCAGCCCAAGGGTGGCGTCCACCAGCAGGTCCGCCAGATCGGACAGGTGGTCGGAGAGTTTTTCCACGCTCCACAGGCCGGCCAGGTCCTGGGCCAGCAGGTGAAAGGTGCGGGACTGCTTGAAGAGGCGCAGGACATCCATCTGCCGTTCCACGTCCCCCACCAGATTCGCCAGTTCGAGGCGCAGTTCCTGACGCGCACGTGCCCAGTCCGGTGGTGCCATGAGCTGGCGCGGGTCCAGTAGCTCATCCAGCAGGTGGGGTTGCCGCGTGAGGTAATGGGCGGCCCAGGGACTGGCGCTGAGGATGCGCGCCAGCTGCGTCAGGGTCTGCGGATATTCGCGCAGCAGGGCCAGATAGGGCGCGCGACGCGCGATGGCCTCCAGCAGGGTGAGGATACGGACCAGGGTGTCGCCGGCGTTGGCGAAACCGCCCGCCACCTCGATGAGGGGTGGCAACAGGCCATCCAGCAGTTCCTTGCTGCGTGCCGGCAGGCCGGCATAGCGGCTGCCGCGGGTAAAGGCGTGCAGCTGCGCCAGCGTGGACTCCGCCTCCCGGTAACCGGAGCGACGCAGATGCGCCAGGGCATCCTCGTCCGGGCGTCTCCACAGCTCGGCCAGGGGATGCGCGGACTGGTCCTCCTGGGGCGCGCCGAATACCTGCTCGAACTGGCCCGCCACGCGCTTGCGCCGCAGCCCCAGTTCCGCCCACAGGCCACTCCAATCGTCAAAGCCCATGGCATGCGCCAGGCGCTGGCGGTCCTCCCGGCCCGCGGGCAGGTCCTGGGTCTGCGCATCGTCCACATACTGCAGGCGGTGTTCCAGCTTGCGCAGGAAGACATAGGTATCCTCCAGGTCGTCCGCGGTGGCCTCGGGCAGCCACTGGTAGGCGGCAAGCTGGTGCAGCAGGGTGCGGGTGGAACGCATGCGCAGGGAGGGTTGCCGGCCTCCGCGTATGAGTTGGAACACCTGGACGATGAATTCGATCTCGCGTATGCCTCCCGGCCCCAGCTTGATGTTGTCCAGCCTGTCCTTCCTCGCCACCTCGCGGCGGAGCTGGGCGTGCAGCGCGCGCATGGCGGCGAACGCACCGAAATCCAGGTATTTGCGGAACACAAAGGGCTGGCGCAGGGCCTCCAGCTCGTCCACGTGCGCGGCGGGCACGGCGGCATCCGGCAGCACCCGGGCCTTGATCCAGGCATAGCGTTCCCACTCCCGCGCCTGGGCATAGAAATATTCCTCCAGCATGGCGAAGCTGGATACCAGCGGCCCACCCTCGCCATAGGGCCGCAGACGCATGTCCACCCGGAACACGTAGCCGTCGGCGGTCTTCTCGTCCAGCACGGCGATGAGGCGCTTGCCAAGGCGTGTGAAGAATTCATGGTTGCTCAACGGGCGTGGGCCGCCGGTCTCGCCGTCTTCCGGATAGACGAAGATCAGGTCGATGTCCGAGGAGGCATTGAGCTCACCGCCTCCCAGCTTGCCCATGCCCACCACGAGCATGCGCTGGGTCCTGCCCTGGGTGTCCAGGGGTTCGCCATGGATTTCCGCCAGATCCCGGTGCAGGAAGTCCAGCGCGGCATGCACGGCCACCTCCGCCAGCTCGGTCAGGGCCCGCGTGACCTCCGTCAGGTCCGCCGCCTCCCCCAGATCCCGGATCATGATGTGCGCGAAGATGCGTTCCCGCAGCTGACGCAAACGGCGTTTCAGATCCGCCTCGCTGGCGATGGGGCAGTCCAGAAAGGCACGCATCTCGGTCCGTCGCAGGGGTGCCGACACGCTGCGCGCCAGCCACTCTTCCAGCTCGGGGCGCGCGGCGAGCCGCTGGGCCAGCCAGCGACTGTAATCCCGGGCCCGTTGCATGAGTACGTGTGTGCGTGCCGGCATGGCCATTTGAAAAAATGTCGGAAGTAGCCTAATTTTGCCCGGTCCCCCGGGAGGGGTCACTCCGGCACCGTGTCGCGAGGCCGGTACCGCCCACCAATGCCAGCATGGAGAAGTGCGTCATGAGCAGCAGCATCGAGTCCGTCCTGCAGGAACACCGGAAATTTCCACCTGCGGATGCCTTCAAGGCGCAAGCCACCATATCCGGCATGCAGGCCTACCAGGCCCTGGTGGACGAAGCCGACACCGACTATGAAGGCTTCTGGGCCCGGCTGGCGCGTGAACATCTGACCTGGCAGCAGCCTTTCACCCAGATCCTGGATGAAAGCGACGCACCGTTCTACAAGTGGTTCGCGGATGGCCGCCTGAATGCTTCCTACAACTGTCTGGACCGCCACGTGGAAGCGGGTCTGGGCGACAAGACCGCGCTCATCTTCGAGGCCGATGACGGCCTGGTGACCCGTGTCACCTACAAGGAGCTCCTGGCCCGTACCGCGCGCTTCGCCAATACCTTGAAGTCCCTGGGTGTGCAGAAGGGCGACCGGATCGTCATCTACCTGCCCATGTCCATCGAGGGCGTGGTCGCCATGCAGGCCTGTGCCCGCATCGGCGCCACGCATTCGGTGGTGTTCGGCGGCTTTTCCGCCCACTCCCTGCACGACCGCATCCGCGATGCCGGAGCGGTGATGGTGATCACCGCCGATGCGCAGTACCGGGGCGGCAAGGCCCTGCCCCTGAAACCGGCCGTGGACGAGGCCCTGGACATGGGGGGCTGCGACAGTGTGCGGCACGTGCTGGTGTACAGGCGCGCCGCTGTCGATTGTGCCTGGAACGAGACGCGGGACATCTGGTGGCATGACGTGGAACAGGGCCAGTCCGAGGTATGCGAGCCGGAATGGGTGGAGGCCGAACACCCGCTGTTCCTGCTCTACACCTCCGGCTCCACCGGCACGCCCAAGGGGGTGCAGCACGCCACCGGCGGTTACCTGTTGCAGGCAGTGCTGACCACCAGGTGGACCTTCGACTTGAAGCCCGACGACGTGTTCTGGTGCACTGCCGACATCGGCTGGGTCACGGGCCACACCTACGTGGTCTACGGCCCCCTGGCCTGCGGCGCCACCCAGGTGGTGTTCGAGGGCATCCCCACCTACCCGGATGGTGGCCGCTTCTGGCGCATGATCCAGACCCACGGGGTGTCCATCTTCTACACCGCCCCCACTGCCATCCGCTCGCTCATCAAGATCGCCAACGGCAACCCGGAGGTAGCGCCAGGCAAGTTCGACCTGTCCAGCCTGCGTCTGCTGGGTACCGTGGGCGAGCCCATCAACCCCGAGGCCTGGATGTGGTACCACGAGGCGGTGGGGCTGGGGCGCTGTCCCATCGTGGATACCTGGTGGCAGACCGAGACCGGCGCCCACATGATCGCCCCCCTGCCGGGCGCCACCCCCACGGTGCCCGGTTCCTGCACCCTGCCCTTGCCCGGCATCATGGCGCAGGTGGTGGACGAGGCCGGCCACGACGTGGCATGGGGACACGGAGGCTTCCTGGTCATCAAGAAACCCTGGCCGGCCATGATCCGCACCATCTGGCGCAATCCCGAACGCTTCCGGAAAGGCTATTTCCCTGAGGAGCTGGGAGGCGTCTACCTGGCCGGCGACGGCGCCGTGCGTGACCAGGAGACGGGTTACTTCACCATCATGGGACGCATCGACGACGTACTGAACGTGTCCGGCCATCGCCTGGGCACCATGGAGATCGAATCCGCCCTGGTGTCCCATCCCCTGGTGGCGGAAGCCGCCGTGGTGGGCAAGCCCCATGACGTCAAGGGCGAGGCCATCGCCGCCTTCGTGGTCCTGAAGCGTGCCCGTCCCACGGGCGAGGAGGCCAGGCAGATCGTCGACGAGCTGCGCCGTCATGTGGGCCATGAAATCGGCCCCATCGCCAAGCCGGATGAAATCCGTTTCGGCGACAACCTGCCCAAGACCCGCTCCGGCAAGATCATGCGCCGTCTGTTGCGCGCCCTGGCCAAGGGCGAGGAAATCACCCAGGACATCTCCACCCTGGAAAACCCCGCGATCCTGGACCAGTTGAAGGAAGTGGTGCGCTGACACCCCCCGGCGGGCACCGCAGCCGCACGGGTCCTGCACCCCAGGCCCCTGCCTTGCGCGCAGGGCTCAGTGCACCAGCAGGGCGCCGCCGGGGTCGATTCCGGCCTGCTGCATGCGCAGGCCGGCCTGCAGAGCCTCCTCCTTGTCGGCGAAGGGGCCGACACGCACCCGGTAATAAGTGCCCTTGTCCGGCAGCTCCATGGCGACCACACGCGTGTTCTGCCCGGCCAGGGCGAGGCGCGCCTTCAGTGCCTCGGCCTCCTCGGGTGTCTTGAACGAGGCCATCTGCAGGTAAATGGGGTCTGCCTGCGCGGCGGGCGCGGCGGGCGCGGGGGATGCGGCGGGCGCGGGAGGTGTGCCGGGTTTCGAGGGGTGGGCCGGGACATCCACGACCGGTGGCAGGGGCGGACGCTCCAGGTCGGGGCGCGTGGGCGGGACGGGCACGTTCTCCAGCACGCCGTAGAAATCGAAATCCTTGGCCTGTCTGCCTGGCTCCTGGGTGTCCGAGCGATCACCCGAAGCGCGGCCGTCGCATTCGCCCGCGGCGGCCAAGCGGGTTTCGGGTGCCGGCGCCGGGTTGCGCATATGCATGTACATGCCCGTCATCCCCCCCGCTGCGCCGACGATGATTCCCGCCAGCAAGGCCCTGAATGGGGATGCGCGCGACCTGGGGGAGTTGCTCATTTATCCTGGAAGTCCTGTGCGTGGATGATCTCGCGGCGGACGGTGCGAGCCGTACCGGCCATGCTCATGCCCCCTTGCGCAAGGGCCTCAGGAAAATACCCTGAAATGCCGTTACAGGGTTAGCGGGCCACTCGGGAACACCCCCCATGCACGACGCTTGCCTGGCGACACGTGGTCGCGGCGCAACGCGACCTCATCGGCGGACGGTTACACTAGCGGCCCCCGGCTGGAACCCATTCGACATACCGACGCCCCAGTGGTTGCATGATCCGATTCTTTCGCCATTACATCCCCTTGAGCCTTGCCCTGTTGGCGGGCGCGGAATTCGTGCTGTTCTTCCTCGTGGCCCATTTCAGCACGCTCCAGCATGGGGAATACGGTCTGGATGCGACATCCTGGTCCGCCTACAAGCCCTGGCTGTTCGCCGTGTTGTTCAGCCTGTTGAATTCCCTGTTCGGGCTGTACGGCTGGGAATGGACGACCGGTGTGAAAAGCCTGCTCATCCGTATCCTGGGCAGCCTCCTGGTAGGGGCGCTCATCCTCGCGGCGGGTGCCAGTCTCGTGCCCGGCCTGTTTCCAAGCGGGACGGAGTTCTTCGTCGGCATGGCCCTGGTGGGCTTCAGCGCCATTCTGGTGCGTTTACTGTTCATGGAATGGGGCAAGACCACCCTGTTCAAGAAGCGCGTGCTGGTGGTGGGCACCGGCAGCCGGGCGGCCAGGATCGAAGACCTCGCCAACAGCGGTGAAGCCCAGGGTATCCATATCGTGGGCTACCTGCCCATGGGCACCACCCACAGCTACGTGCCGCATGACCGCCTGATCCACGATGAGGACCGGCTGTATGACATTGCCCTGCGGCATGGCGTCAGCGACATCATCGTCGCCATCCGCGAGAGACGCGGAGGCGGCCTGCCCATAGGCGAACTCCTGGAGTGCAAGCTGCGCGGCATGGAAATCGTGGACCTGCCCGCCTTTTTCGAACAGCAGACCGGCATCCTGCCCCTGGAATCCACCAATGCCAGCTGGATCATCTTTTCCGAGGGTTTCAGCCAGGGGTCAAGAAGGGACGTGGTCAAGCGCGCCTTCGATCTGATGATCAGCGGCGCCTTCCTGCTGGCGCTCTTTCCCCTCATGCTGCTCACCGCCCTGCTCATCCGTCTGGAAAGCAAGGGTCCGGTGTTTTACACCCAGGAGAGGGTGGGGCAGTTCGGACAGCCCTTCACCATCTACAAATTCCGCAGCATGCGCGTGGATGCGGAGAAACAGGGCGCACCGGTCTGGGCGCGCAAGAACGACGACCGCACCACCCGGGTGGGGCGCCTCATCCGCCGCACCCGCATCGACGAGCTGCCCCAGATCCTGAACGTCTTCCTGGGGCACATGAGCTTCGTGGGCCCCCGGCCCGAACGCCCCTACTTCGTCAGAGAGCTGGCGGAGCAGATCCCCTATTACCATGCACGTCACAGCGTCAAGCCGGGCATCACCGGCTGGGCACAGGTGCGCTTTCCCTACGGCGCCAGCGTCGAGGATGCCATGCAGAAACTGCAGTTCGACCTCTATTACGTGAAAAACCACAGCCTGTTCCTGGATCTCATGATCCTGCTGCAGACGGCCCAGGTGGTGGTGCTGGGCAAAGGGGTGCGCTGACGTGGACCTGGCGGCCCTGAGTTACGGCCTGGCCGCCATCACCTTCCTGTTGCTGGGCCTGGCCTCCCGCGGCCGGGATGGTCCACCGGGCGTTCCTGGCGTGGCGGTGCCGGCTCTGGCCAGTGCCCTGTGGGCCGGCATCGTGGCCCTGGAATCCGTGCTCCAGGCCGGCCGTGAACTGGCCCGGGTAGCAGAGCTGGGTCGGGACCTGGTATGGATCTGGTACCTGTGGCGCAACCTGCGCGCCCTGCGCCGCAAGACCCAGGCCGAGGACAACCTGGCCTTCCTGGGCAAGACCCTGGTCTGGCTGGCGGGCCTGGCCGCGCTTTTCCAGTCCGCGAGCCTGATCCATCCCCATCCTTCCCTGGTGTATTGGGCCAACGCCGTCATGCCCGCCGTGCTGGCGGTGTCCGGCCTGGTGCTGGTGGAGCAGTTCTACCGCAACTCCACCCCGCAGGAGCGCTGGGCAATCAAATATCTGTGCCTGGCCCTGGGCAGCGCCTTCATCTTCGACTTCTACCTTTACTCGGAGGCCATGCTGTTCGCGGCCTACGATGGCGATGCCTGGAAGGCCCGTGGCCTGATCAACGCCCTGCTGGTGCCGCTCATCTGGGTTTCCCTCAAGCGCCGCATCCAGACCGACCTGAAGATGGCCATCTCGCATCGCATGGTCTTCCATACCGTCACCCTGCTGGGTACGGGGGTCTATCTCCTGCTCATGGCGGCTGCGGGCTACTACATCCGCCTGGCGGGCGGCGACTGGGGCCGCATCCTGCAGACCGTGTTCCTGTTCGCGGCGGTGCTGCTCCTGCTGCTGGCGGTGTCTTCGGGCACGGCCCGGGCACGGCTGCGGGTCTTCCTGTCCAAGCATTTTTTCCGCTATCGCTACGACTACCGGGAGGAATGGCTGCGCTTCACCTCCCTGCTCACCGAGGGAGAGCCGGGCAGCCGTCCGCACGAACGCGCCCTGCAAGCCATGGCCCGGCTGGTGGACAGCCCCGGGGCCGCCCTGTGGCTGCGCATGGAGAATGGAGACTACCAGCGCGCCGCGGTCTGGAACCTGGGCGCGCTGGACGAGCGCATCGCCGCCGAGGACGAATTCGTGCGCTTCATGGAAAGCCGCAACTGGGTGCTGGACCTGGATGCGTATCGCGCCGACCCCAACAGTATGGAGGGCGTCAGCCCCCCACGGTGGCTGCGGGACTGGCGCGAGGCCTGGCTGACTGTGCCCCTGCTCTGGCACGAGCGCATGCTGGGCTTCATGGTGCTGGCCCCCTCTCTGGGCAAGGTCAGCTTCAACTGGGAGGTGAGCGACCTGCTCAAGACCGCCGCCCGCCAGGCCACGGCCCATCTGGCCCAGGCCCAGGCCGCGGAGGCACTGACCGTGGCACGTCAGTTCGAGTCCTTCAACCGCGCCGCCGCCTTCGTGGTGCACGACATCAAGAACCTGGTGGCGCAGCTCTCCCTGCTCCTGGCCAATGCGGAAAAACACCGCCACAACCCCGAGTTCCAGGAGGACATGCTGGCCACCATCGAAAGCTCGGTGGCGCGCATGAACCGCATGCTGGCCAAGCTGCGCGACGCACCCGTGCCCGCGGCCGCCGGACGGCTTGTCCTGGATGATCTCCTGCGGGAGGTGATCGCCAGCAAGAGCGCCTTCAGCCTCAAACCCAGCCTGTCCATCCAGGCATCCGGGCTGCGGGTGCGGGCCGAGGCGGACAAGCTCATCCGGGTCATCGGCCACATCGTGCAAAACGCCATCGAGGCCACCCCTTACACCGGCAGCGTGGATGTTACACTGCGCCGCGAAGCGGCATGGGGGATCATCCACGTCGAGGACACCGGTTGCGGCATGGATGGGGCCTTCATGCGCGAGCGCCTGTTCCGCCCCTTTACCTCCACCAAGGGCACGGGCATGGGCATAGGCGCGTATGAATGTCGTGAATATATCCAGGAGTTGGGAGGCAAGGTCATGGTGGACAGCGTGCTGGGCCAGGGCACCCGCTTCACGATCCAGTTGCCGCTGGCCCCCGAGGAGATGGTGAGGGCATGAGCGAAAAGGCAGGCAGGATTCTGCTGGTGGAAGACGATGTGGGCCTGCAGAAGCAGATCAAGTGGAGCCTGGAAGGCTATGAAGTGATCATGGCCGGTGATCGGGAAGGCGGGCTGAATCATGTGCGCCGCTTCGAGCCTGCCGTGGTCCTGCTGGACCTGGGACTGCCACCGGACCCGGATGGCGCCACGGAAGGTCTGGCGGCCCTGCAGCAGATCCTGCAGCTCACGCCGTGCGCGAAGATCATCGTCATCACCGGCAACCAGGACCGGGCCAATGCCATCCGGGCCATCGGCATGGGCGCCTTCGACTTCTACCACAAACCCTTCGAGGAACCGATCCTCAAACTGGTGATCGAGCGCGCCTTCAAGGTCTATGAACTGGAGCAGGAAAACCGTGCCCTGGCCGCGCGCAACCGGGCGGAACCGCTGCAAGGCCTGATCACCAACGATGCGCAAATGATCAAGATCTGCCGCATGATCGAGAAAGTCGCCCCCAGCGATGCCTCCATCCTGCTGCTGGGTGAATCGGGCACGGGCAAGGAGATCCTGGCCCGGGGCGTGCACGAACTCTCTCCGCGCGCGCGCGCGCGTTTCGTCGCCATCAACTGCGCCGCGATTCCCGAAAACCTGCTGGAATCCGAGCTCTTCGGCTACGAAAAGGGGGCATTCTCCGGCGCGGCCAAACAGACCATCGGCAAGATCGAATACGCCGACAAGGGCACCCTGTTCCTGGACGAGATCGGCGACCTGCCCATGTCCCTGCAGGCCAAGCTGCTGCGCTTCCTGCAGGAGCGGGTCATCGAGCGCCTGGGGGGGCGCGGCGAGATCCCCGTGGACGTACGCGTGGTGGCCGCCACCCACCAGAACCTGGAAGAGCTGATCAAGGAGGGCCGCTTCCGCGAGGACCTGTTCTACCGGCTATCGGAAATCACCGTGAACATCCCGCCCCTGCGCGAACGCAAGGGCGACAAGGCCCTGCTCGCCCACGCCTTCCTGGAACGCTTCAACCAGACGCAGAAGCGCAGTCTGCGTGGCATTGCCCCGGACGCCCTGCAGGCCATCGAAGCGCACGCCTGGCCAGGCAACGTGCGCGAGATGGAAAATACCCTCAAGCGTGCGGTCATCATGGCGGATGGTGCGCAGATCACCTGCGAGGACCTGGGCATGAACCCCGTGCACGCCGAGGATGAACACCCCCTCAACCTTCGTCAGGTCAGGGATGCGGCCGAACGCCACGCCGTCACCCGCGCCATCGCGCGCAGCAACGGCAATGTGGCGCAGGCCGCCGAGCTACTCGGCGTATCCCGCCCCACGCTGTATGACCTCATGGGGAGGTTTGGGCTGAAATAATCGCGCATCCCTCCGCATGCGCGTCTTGCCGCGGGCCGAGGTAAGGCGCGGATCGATCCAATCAATCCGAAAGCAGATCCATTGCCGCTCTCCGCGGAGTACACATTCATCAGGGAACCCCGCATGAACGCACGTCGCCACACCTCCCGCATCCCCACCCTGGCGCTCGTCCTGCTGCTCGGTCTGGCCGGATGCGGCAAGTCCACGGAGCAGCATCTGGACGATGGCAAGGCCTTCTTCCAGAAGGCCGACTACAAGGCGGCGGTCATCGAGCTCAAGTCCACACTCCAGGGCCGCCCCACGGACCTGGAGGCGCGCCTGCTCCTGGCGCAGGCCCACTACCAATTGGGGTCCTACGAGGACGCGGAGAAGGAATTGCAGAGGGCCAGACAGCTGGGTGCCAGCGATGACCAGACCCTGGGTATCCTGGCCATGTCCATGCTGCGTCTGGGCGAACATGACAAGGTGCTCAAGCTCCCCATACCCCGGAGCGGCCTGGGCCCCACCGCCCTGGCCATGCTGCACACCGCGCGCGCCACGGCCTTCATTGCCACGGGCAGGCGGGAACAGGCCCAGCCAGACCTGCTGGCCGCGCAACAGGCCAACCCCATGCTGCCCGACCTGCTCCTGCTCCAGGCCAGATTGGCCCTGGCGGATCAGGATGCCAAGGCCGCACGGCAAAAGCTCGAAACCGTGCTGCAGGCGGACCCCAAGCAGAAGGAGGCCCTGTACCTCAAGGCCGGCCTGCTCCTGCAGGAAAACAGACTGGATGAAGCCATCGGCCTCTACCGACGGGTGCTCGCCAACGATCCGGCCGAATACCAGGCCCACCTGGCCATCGCCGATATCCAATGGGCGAAAAACCTCCCGCGGGAAGCCGAGAAGTCCATCCTGGCGGCAGAAAAGATCGCTGACAAGGCCTTGGAGGTGCGCTATGCGCGCGGCATATTCGAGTTGAGGCGGGGCAAGCTGGAAGAAGCGAGCAGTGCCCTGCTGGACGTGCTGCGCGTCGTACCCGATCACCTCCCCTCCGCCCTGGCCTATGCCATGGCCAGCTATGCCCAGGGCCAATACGAGCAGAGCCTGAAGTTCGCTGAAAAGGTCCTCGCCGCGGTTCCGGACGACTACCGGGCCTCCCTGATCCAGGCAGGCAGCCAGATCAGGATCGGCGCGGTGCCGGAGGCACTGAAGACGCTGCAACCCTTGCTGGTCCGCTATCCGGACGATGCGAAACTGCTGGCCCTGACGGGCGAGGCCTATCTCCAGGCCAAGGAATACAACAAGGCCATGGCTTATCTCGACAGGGCCGCCGCCATCGATCCGGAAAACGCCGCCATCCGGGAGCGCCAGGCGGCAGGGCACCTGTCGATTGGCGAGAGTCGGAAGGCCATCGCCGACCTGGAGAAGGTCACGGGCACGAGCGAGAGGGCCGGACGCGCGGATCTGGCACTGGTCATGCTGCATCTGCGCGACAAGGAATATGACCAGGCCTTGCAGGCCATCAAGGCGCTGGAGAAGAAACTGCCGGCCAACCCGGTGACCTATAATCTCCGGGCCGCCGCCCTGCTTGGCAAGCAAGATACCCAGGGCGCCCGTGACGCCCTGGAACGGGCACTCGTCATCCAACCCACCTTCATTACAGCCGCGCTCAACCTGGCCCGTCTGGACCTGGTCGAAAAAAAACCCGAGGCCGCGCGCAAGCGTTTCGAGGCGATCCTGGGCAAGGACGGTACCAATGTCAGGGCCATGCAGGCCCTGGCGGAACTTGCCCTGACGGAAAATAAAGACAAAGAGTTCGTGGGCTGGCTGGATAAGGCCCTCAAGACAGACCCCAAGGATCTGGGCGTGCGCCAGATGCTGGTGCGCCACTATCTGAACGGCCGGGAGAATGCGAAGGCCGTCGCCACGGCCAGGCAGGCCGTCAATGCCAACCCCGAAAGCTTGGCCGCCCTCAACCTGCTGGGCACCACCCAGCTGGCCGCACAGGAGAACGATGCGGCGATCGAAACATACAAGCGCATGGTGACGAAGGCGCCGCAATCACCCCACGCCCTGTTGCTGCTGGCCCAGGCCCAGGCCGCCGGCAGGCAGACGGAAGCGGCGCGCGGCACGCTCCGCGAAGCACTGCAGATCAAGCCGGATTTCCTCAAGGCGCAGGATGCCCTGCTGAAATTGGAGCTGCAGGACGGCAAGCCCGAAACGGCACTCACCCTCGCGCGGCAAATTCAAGCCCGGCATCCCGGGTCGCCGCTCGGATTCGACCGCGAGGGCGACATCCTGCTGGCGCAGAAACGTTACCCCCTGGCCTCGAAGGCCTATGCGCAGTCCTTCGCCATCGCCGCCAACACCTTCTCCGTTCTCAAGCTGCACCGTGCGCTGACCCTTGGCGGAGACAGCCAGGCGGCCGAGCAGAAACTCATGGCCTGGCTGAAGTCGCACCCCGAAGACAACACCGCCCGCAGCTATGCCGCGGAGGTCTATCTGTTCGGCAAACGCCCGCGCGAGGCCATTGCGCAGTACGAATCACTGCTGAAACGCCAACCCGCCAATGCGCAGGCGCTGAACAATCTGGCCTCCCTCTACCAGCAGGTGAAGGACCCGCGCGCGCTTGCCACGGCGGAACAGGCCCACAAGCTCGCCCCTGGACAACCCATGGTCATGGATACCCTGGGGTGGATACTGCTGGAGCAGAAGCAGTTGCCGCGGAGTCTGGACCTGCTCTCCAAAGCGGCCGCCAAGCTGCCGGATAACCCCGTCATTCGCTATCACCATGGCGTGGCACTGCTGCAAAACGGCCAGACAGCCGAGGCCAGAAAGGAACTGGCCGCGGCCATCGGGGCGGGCAAGTCATTCCCCGGTGCGGAGCATGCCAGGAGCCTGCTCCAAGGCCTGTAACGACGGTCATGGGAACCCGGCCATGCACAGGTGCTGGATGCAGCCCGCCGGGCATGCGTGCGCGCGGCTCCCGGACCCGCATGCCCCCCGCCGGCGGCCCTGATCGGTGGTGGGGTTCGGTGCGGCGCGTCGCCGCCAATGAGTGTACGTGGCACCCGGCATGACGATCCGCATCGACTTTCGTCTTGCCCTGCGCAACATCCTGCGCCAGCGCCGGCGCAGCCTGATTGCCGTGGCCGCCATCGGCTTTGGCGTGGTCTCCATGATGCTTTCCGTGGGCTACATCGAATGGATCTACTGGGCCAACCGCGAGCTGGCCACGGTCAACCAGCTGGGGCACATCCAGGTGGCCATGCCCGGCTTTCACGAGGAGGGTTTGGCCGACCCCTTCCGTTACCTGATGCCGGCCCGGTCCAGCGCCATCGAAACCCTGGAACGCCAGCCGGAAATCCGCAATGTGGCGCCGCGCCTGGCCTTCAACGGATTGATCAGCCATGGTGACAGCACGCTTTCCTTCATCGGCGAGGGCATTGATCCGGACAAGGACCCCTCCTTCCGCAATCTGCTGGTGCTGCAGGGGCGGCTGCCTTCCAATCGGGACCCGAAGGGCATCGTGCTGGGCGCCGGTCTGGCGGCCAACCTGGGCGTGCAGACCGGAGACACCGTCGTGCTGCTCGCCAACACCGCCAGCGGGGGCATCAACGCCATCGAAGGCCACGTGCGCGGTCTGATTTCCACCTCCATGAAGGCCTTCGACGACAACATCCTGCGCATCCCCCTCATCACCGCACAGGGGCTGTTGCGCACGCAAGGCGCGCATCTGTGGGTGGCGACCCTGCGGCAGACCGAACTCACCCCCGCGGTGAGCGCGCGCCTGCGGGCCGACCCCGCCTTCAAGGGCCTGAAGGTGGTGCCCTGGACCGAGCTGGCAGACTTCTACAACAAGACCGTGGCGCTGTTCTCGCGTCAGATGGGCGTGGTGAAGCTCATCATTGCCGCCATCATCGTGCTCAGCATCAGCAACACCATGACCATGAGCGTGATGGAGCGCACCGTGGAGATCGGTACCGCCATGGCACTGGGGGTGCGCCGCCAGAGGATCCTGAGGCTGTTCCTGATGGAAGGGGGCTTGCTGGGTGCCATCGGCGGGGTCTGCGGGGTCATCCTGGGCTACCTGGCGGCCCAGGCCATCTCCGCCATCGGCATCCCCATGCCTCCCGCCCCAGGCATGTCGCGAGGGTTCATCGCCGGCATCATCATCACGCCGTCCAGCGTCATCCAGGCCCTGTTGCTGGCGCTGGCCACCACCCTGCTGGCGAGCATCTACCCGGCCTGGCGCGCCTCCCGCCTGGTCATCGTGGATGCGCTGCGCCACAACCGTTGAGACCAACGCCCATGTGGAAGCTCGCCCTCCGCAACGTCCTGCGCCACAAGGTGCGCACGGGGATGACCCTGCTGGCCATCATCGTCGGGGTGGTGGGCCTGATCCTCAGCGGTGGCTTCGTGCACGATATCTTCACCCAGCTGGGCGAGGTCCTGATCCATTCCCAGTCCGGCCACCTGCAGATCGCCAACAAGGGTTATTACGCGCACGGTGCGCGCAGCCCGGACAAGTACCTGATCGACGGGCCCGAGGCCTTGCGCGCCCGGATCGTTGCTACACCCGGTGTCGTCGATGTGATGGGGCGCCTGTACTTCTCCGGCCTGCTCAACAACGGGCGGGCGGACTTGCCCATCATCGGTGAGGGCGTGGAGCCGGCGCGCGAGGCCCGCCTGGGCAGCGGCATGGTCATATCCGCCGGCAGGCGACTGGCCGACGCAGATGCGCACGGCATGATGATCGGCCACGGTCTGGCCCGGGCCCTGAAGCTGAAGCCCGGCGATTGGGTCACCCTGGTGATCAACACCCCGGACGGCGCGCTCAACAGCATGGAGTTCGAGATCGTCGGCACCTTCCAGACCTTCTCCAAGGATTACGATGCACGCGCGGTGCGCATTCCCCTGAGCGCGGCACAGGACCTGCTGGACGCACCGACGGTGAATGTGCTGGTGGTCGCGCTGCGGGAAACCGGCCTGACCGAACCCGTGCGTGCCCACCTGCAACACGCGCTGGGCGACCGAGGCCTGGAAATCAATACCTGGCTGAAGCTGAACGATTTCTACGCCAAGACCGTGGAGATGTACGACGTGCAGTTCGGCGTGCTGCGCCTGATCATCCTCCTCATGGTGCTGCTGTCCGTGGCCAACAGCGTCAACATGAGCGTATTCGAGCGCGTGGGCGAATTCGGTACCATGATGGCGCTCGGCAACCGCGGTCGCCGGGTGACGGAGCTCATCCTGCGCGAGAACCTGATCATCGGCCTGGCCGGTTCACTGGCCGGGGTCGTCATCGGCGTGATCCTGGCGCTGCTCATCTCGGCCATTGGCATTCCCATGCCGCCTCCGCCCAATGCGGACTTGACCTATACCGCCCACATCCGCATCGTGCCCACGGTGGTATTGGGGGCCTTGGCGGTGGGAGTGGTGGCCACCGTGCTGGCCGCCCTGCTGCCCGCCGCCCGCGTGGGCCGCATTCCGGTCATCGACGCCCTGCGCCAGAATGTCTGAGGTCAGAAGTCGTGGCGCAACTCCACATAGCCCCGATCACACTGGTCGTACCGACCAAACAGGCCGGTGGTGGGGCCGCCGAACACATCCAGACCAAAGGTCACCTTCCAGTTGGGCTGGAAGTTCCAGATGGCCTTGGGTCGGAACATCCAGTCACGCCGGTTCAGGCTGTGCACCAGCAGGGCCTCGGCCTGCCAGCGGTTGGAGAAGCCGTGGCTGAGCAACAGCGAGGCGCCGCTCTCAGCCCGATCGGGGATGATGTTGGGGTCGTGGTCGAAAAAGTAGCGCTGGAATAGCTGTGTATTGACCCGGGTGTCGCTTGTGGGGTTGAAATCCAGGCCCACGGCCCAGTCCAGGGTGTTCTGGCGCACCACCCCACCATCCGCGGGCGGTGCGGCGGGGTTCACGGTGAGCAGGTTGTAGCGCCGGCCATTGGTGTATACCGCCTCTGCCTTGAGCACGAAATCCCTGAAGTCCTTGGCCAGGGTACCCCCCACCTGGCGGATGCGCGCATGCCTGGGGGTGATGGTGAATGGCCCGGTCCAGTGGAAGGTGGGGGTGCTGTCCATGCTGGTGTAGTAAAAACCGGATACGTCCCAGCCGTCCTTGAGCATGGACAGGCGCGCGCCGAAGTTGCCGTGCGCCAGGCGGGTGCCGGGTTTTTGATCACTCAGGATCTGCGCGGGGTAGCGTTTCGGGTCCAGGGGATAGGGGTAGAAGTCCGCACCATGTCCGGAACCCGGCCACTGCGCCTTGCCGATCTCGTCATAACTGGGAAAGGGGATCCACACCATCTCGGCATGGAAGTCGTCCTTGAAATACTCGGCCCGGGCTGCCCACTGGGGAATGCGCAGGATCTGGAAATCCGGCAGCACGAATTCACGCATGTCCTTGGCGGATACCACATCCGCGAAAAACAGGCCCACCATCTCACCCCACACCACGTGCTGACGCCCCACGCGCCAGTCCAGGCTGGCGGCGCTGAAGTCCAGATAGGTCTCACGAATGTGGAATTCGGCGCGCTGATCCCGTGCCACACGGCTCTGGTAGAAGTCGTTCAGGTCATACACCGGGTTGTAGTCCACCCGGCCGCTGAGCTTGTATTGCACCCCCGGGCGCAGCTTGCCCTGGGTGCCCAGTTCCAGGCGGCCCAGGGTCTTCGACCAGTGGCCGGGACTGGCGTAGGTATAGGCCGCCTCACCCTGGAAGAAGCCATGCCAGCGCGAGCCCGCTGCCGACTTCCCGGCCGCCTGGGCCGCGGCCGGGCCCGGTGCCGCGAACAGGGCCTCCCGGGACGCCGCGGCCGGTCCGGCGCCCGGGGCGGTTGCGGTACTGTCCCCGGCCGGGGGCAGGTCACCGAACAGCGCCTCCCGGCTCGTGGCCGGGGGTTCGGGGGCGCGGCTCGCCGGGCCTTCATCCTCCAGCCCGAACAGGGCATCCCTGGACTCCGCGGCCGGTCCGGCGCTCGGGGCGGTTGCGGTCCTGTCCTCGGCTGGGGGCAGGTCACCGAACAGCGCCTCCCGGCTCGTGGCTGGGGGTTCGGGGGCGCGACTCGCTGGGCCTTCATCCTCCAGCCCGAACAGGGCATCCCTGGACGAGGGGGGCTCCTCCGCGGCCAGGGCGGCAGGTACGCAGAACAGCAGGGGCAGCGCCAGGATCCAGGGTCCGAAGGTGAAGGGAATGCCTGTATTCATACACGATTCTCTTGAGGGGTTGCATGGGCGCGCGGGGTGCGCACACCCTGCCACTTGGAATTGACCCGTACCGCCAGCATGGCCAGATGACCGTCTTCGATACGCACCAGACGATCCGCCATGGACATGACCTTGCGGTCATGCGTGGAAAAGATGAAGGTGGTGCCCAGCTGGCGGTTGATGTCCTTCATGAGCAGCAAGATGCCCTCGCCGGTCTTGCTGTCCAGATTGGCGGTGGGCTCGTCCGCCAACACGATGCGTGGGTGGATGGCCAGGGCCCTTGCGATGGCCACGCGCTGACGCTGGCCGCCACTGAGCTGGTTGGGGGTATGGTCGGCGTATTTCTCCAGGCCCACCATGGCCAGATAGCGCCGTACCCGCTTCCTGCGTTCCTTGAGCGCCAATTCCGGCAACTGCAGCAGGGGGTACTCCACGTTTTCCGCGGCCGAAAGCACGGGAAACAGGTTGAAGGTCTGAAAGATGAAACCGGTGGTGCGTGCGCGCAGATCGGCCAGCGCATCTCCGGACAGGCCGGTCACCTCCCGCCCATCGATGAACACCCGCCCCGTGGTGGGGGTGTCGATGCAGCCGATGATGTTGAGCAGGGTGGTCTTGCCGCTGCCCGAAGGGCCGGCGATGGCCAGGAACACGCCCTCGTCGAAAGCGAGTGTAATATCGCGCAGCGCGACCACCTTCTGCTCGCCCAGCATGTACTCCTTGGTCACCCCTTCAACACGCACGAGGCTCATGGTGCATTACCCGAACATGGGCGAAATTCTCGCAGGCAGACTCAAATGACCCATTCATCCTTACTCCGTGCATGTATGTCCCGGGCTCTCGCGGCCTGGCTCGCCATGGCCGCGTATACGGCGATGGCTCAGAACCCCGGCCAGGAAGACAGCCTGGCGCGCACCATCCTGGAAAGGTCCGACGCCATCCGTTTCCCGACGGACGGCTTCCAGGTGGATATCCATATCACCAGTACCGGCCGGGAATCGGGGCAGGAAAGCCGCAAGTACCGCGTGCTCTCCAAGGGCAACGAAAACACCGTGGTCATGATACTGGAACCCGCCTCGGAACGGGGTCAGATCATGCTCATGAAGGGACGTGACCTGTGGGTATTCATGCCCAACGTCTCCCAGCCCATCCGCCTGGGCCTGGCCCAGCGTCTCACCGGCGAGGTGGCGAACGGCGATCTGGCACGGGCCAACTTTTCCGGTGACTACAACCCGAGCATTCTGCGCACGGAAGTGCTGGATGGCGAGGAACACTACGTGCTCGAGCTGATCGGCGTGGACCGGGGGGTGACCTACCGTCGTGTGCTGCTCTGGGTGAACAAGGCCAACTATCGCCCGAAAAGGGCCGAGTTCTACACCCTGTCCAACCGCCTCATGAAGACCTGCGGTTACGAAGACTACCGCAACATGGCCGGCAGACTGCGTCCCACCCGCCTGGTCATGACCGATGCCCTCAAAGCGGGCGAGCAGTCGGTGCTGGAGTACGGGCAGATGAAGCTGCGCGACCTGCCGGACAAGGTGTTCTCCAAGGACTACCTGAAGAAGCTGCAGTGACCCCTCGGTAGGTCTCTTGTCGGCCCTTGGCGCGCGACGCCAGGATCCGGCCGGCGTTCACCGGGTACCGCCTACGGGCTCGGTCCATCTCGCGCCACGCCACACGTACCAGGTCGGGGTCATCGACGGACTGTCCGGCGCGGCAAAAAAACAGGGCCCCGTGCTGGCACGGGGCCCTGTGGAACTTCGTCCCGAGGCGATGCGATGCCCCGGGATCTCCATGCCGCGGCTCAGGCGCTGCGGCGGCGGGCCAGACCCAGGCCCAGGAGGCCGATCCCCAGCAGGCCCAGCACTGCGGGCTCGGGTACGGCACGGCCCACGTCCGCGTTCACGTTGGAGCGGGCGGACAGCTGGTAAAGCGTGCCAGCGGTCAGGATCGGCGTGGTGTTGTTGAAGTGGCCTGCGACCTCGTTGCGCGTGAGGGTGAAGCTCCCGGGCAGCGGCGCGTTCAGGCTGATGGTCTTGGTGCCGCCGCCGAAGATATCCACGCTCCAGGTAAAGATGTCGGTCCCGGTGCTGAGGTCGGTGATGGTGAACACCTGCTCGGTGTTGGCGGTGGCAAAGCCGGGGAAGGCCTCGCTTCCGGTCACGGACACCATCATGTAGGCGTCCATATCGAAGTCGATGTCCACCGCCATGCTGCTGCCAAGCTTGAACACGAAGCTGGAGTTCAGGTTGTTGTTGGTGTCGGCGGACGCCAGGCCGCTGCCGGATGCCAGGGCGGCATAGGCGGACTGACCGATGGTGGCGGGTGCTACCAGACCAGTGATGCCGGTGATGGGCGCGCCGGACTCCAACTGGTCCGCAGCGGCATAGTCGCCCACGGGCGGGTCGCCGGCATGGGCCCAGGAATCATTCACCAGCCCCAGGGCGCCGCAGCCGCTGCCCACGCAGGCGGGGGCAAAATTGGTGTTCGCGGCACTGGAAGAAAATGGGCCGAAGGTGGCGGCGTTGAGGTTGCCGCTCATGCCGGCGGTGGTCGTCCAGGTCAGGAAGCTGAAGTCCGAGGCGTCCAGCGTGGTGCCGGTGCCGGAATTGCTGAACAGCAGATTGGACATCTCGAACACCGCGGTGGCGCTGACATAGGCGTGTGCGGGTACGGTGGCCACAGTGGCACAGAGGGCTGCGGCCAGGGCGGTAAGCTTGATTGCAGACATGACATTTCTCCGAAGGATTATTGGGATGCACCGTACAGATCCTGTGTGGCCCCGGGCCTGTACGGTGGCTGCACTCGTTAAAGCACCTCCCATGCCACTTTTTACAGATCGTTATATATCAATGTGTTATGCATGGATGTCCAGCCTGGACAGGGTTTCACGCCCGCGGCATGTAAAGTTTTCCGACACGGTTGCGGGGTGTGTCCGACCCCGCCCGCCGCCGGGTCCGGGGTCGCGTGCGCAGCGGAGCACTCGCCGGTTGACGACGGTCCGCACCCGGGCGAGCTCATGGCCCGAGCAGCAGCTGGTCCAGCGGTCTGCGCAAGGAGCGCGACCCGGGTGCGGGACCATATCCCAGGCGGCCCATGAACACCACCCGCTGGGCCCCTTCCACCCCCAGCCAGCCCTCCAGCCGGGCTGCCAGTCTCCGTGCCCGGGCGTTTACCGCCTCCACCCGGGTAAAGGTCTGTCCCGCACGTACGTAGCGGGAAAAGATCACCGGTGTCATTTCCGGCTGCATGTACAGGCCGTGCCGGCTGGCGGTGAGCCAGAGCCTTTGCAGGGCGCGGCCCGCGGCCACATGCCCGTCCACATCCACCGGCGGCCGGCTGGCCAGCAGGACGAGGTGGGCCGCACAGCGCACACCGGGCACCAGATCGAGCTGGATGCGGGGCATGAGTGTGCCAGCCAGCCAGGTATTGAGGAAATCCACACGCCTCCAGCTGCCCAGGGCCCAGCGCATCAGGTGCGCGGTCAGCGGGTCCACGCCCACCGCACGATCGGGGATGCGGTCCTGGCTGAACCTGGCATGCCATTCGATGATGCTGCTGTGCGTGGGCCAGGCCTCGGGCATGGTGAGTCGGTTCTTGGCGTTGGCGGCCATGAAGCGTGCCACGCGCCAACGCTCGGCCAGGCCCGTGAACCAGACCAGGCGATAGCCGGGCACGCTGGCTTCCAGGTCCCGCCTGTGTCCGGCTTCCAGGGGTCGCATGGACATGGCGCGACGTTGCACGCAACGTGTCTCGATGTATTCCACCAGGGGATCGGGCCGCAGCCCCGGACGGGCATTCAGGCGCACGTCGTACACCGGGTGCTCCTCCGGTTGTTCGGGCAGGCGCCGGATGTCGGCATGCAAGCCCTCCACGGAAGCGGCAATGGCCAGGGTCTCCAGCAGTGCCCCATGCGCCATCTGGCTGGCATGGCCATCCAGGTCATACACGCAGTGCTCCCGGGTGTCATGACCCAGGACCCGCACATGGTCGCCGGCGATCACGCGGAAGCGCCAGGGCTGGGTGTTGTCGCCGCTTGGGGCCCAGCGGGCCAGATTCAGGATGCGCTCGATATGGGGTGGCAGGGTGGACATGCTCAGAGCCCCAGTTGGCGTTTGGCGATGGCGATGGCCAGGCGGCTGAGGGGGTGACGATTGCCCCCTGGCCGCCAGGTGTGGGCCAGCTTGTTGCGATAGGCGTCGAACTGGATGCCATGCGGCGCGGCCAGCACCCGTCCACGCCCCAGCAGGAGCTTGAGGGCTTCCGTGGCGGCCACCCCGGCACAGAGCTGGCAGGCCATAACCGTGGACGGACCCTTGCGCGCCTTGAGGTCGACCCGGCTCCTGTCGGCCAGGTAGTGGCGGTGCAGCAGACCGGGAGCCAGCCCCACCAGGAAGCGGATGGCCTTTTCCAGATCGGCCTTGCCGGCCACCTGGAAATAGTCCTCGAAGGCCATGCACCCGGGCAGGAAGTTGAGCAGGGCCGCGCTCATGCCCAGGGGGGCCACGGTGATGGCGGGGATGCCCTGGCGGGCGCAGTGGGCGAACACCATCTCCCGCGCGGCGAAGGCAAAGAAATCCAGGCCGTCCACATAGAGGTCCACGCCTGTAAAAAAATCCGACAGGTTGTCCGCGGTGACCCCGTCCGCATAGACACGGATCTCCGCCTCGGGGTTGATGTCCCGGGCCATGCGTGCCAGCACCTCAGCCTTGTGCTGCTGCAGGGTGCTCACGCGGGCGCCGGCCTGGCGGTTGAAATTGGCCAGCTCGAAGCTGTCCAGATCGGCGATATGGAAGCCGCCGATGCCCAGACGGGCCAGGGTCAGGAGGTGAAAGCCGCCCACGCCGCCCAAACCGGCAATGGCCACGCGCGCGGCCTTCAGGCGCTGCTGTTCCGCCTGGGTGACCCAGCCGATGTTGCGGGAAAAGGCGATGTCATAGTCAAAGGCGTGCATGGGTGTGCCTTCAGGCCCATCTGCCCTGATAGGTGATGAGCGCCCACACTGGAGGCGCGACCCGCTGGATATTGGGCAGGGCTTCCTGCATCGTGCCCAGGCAGGGAATGCGCACGCCATGGTAGTCAACGTCGGCGCCGATGCGGTTGAAGATCACGCCGAAGCGCCCCAGGAGGCGCAGCAGGGCGGGCTCCATGACCGCGTAACAGTGGGTGATGCGGTGGCGGTAGGCCATGTGCACCACACCGGCGAACAGGCCCAGAGAGATGTGCGGCAACACCCTGCGTTCATCGGCCTCGAAGTACATGTCGGTATGGTCTGAAACCCCCGCCAGGGTACCCAGCTCGCCGATCCGCCGCTTGAACACCTTGGAGACGGCGAAGCGGGAAATCTCTCCCAGCCGGGCACGGGTCTGCAGGTCCCTGACCGGGGTATCCAGGGGGCAGTGCAGCTCGATGGGAAAGGGCGCGGACAGGTCGTTGGGGTCCGGCAGGATCAGACGCGTGGTGGCGGCATATACACCGGTGCGGCGATGGCGGATGAGATAGTGATCCGCGCGTGCGTCGTACACATCGGTTTCCCAGCACACCCGCCCTCGTCCGGCCACCTCCACGCAGGTGCAGTCCCGCTCGGACTCGAAGCCGGTCTCCAGCACATAGACCTGATGGCGCAGCTCGTACACCTGCCTGCGCAACGCGTCCGTGTCGGCATGGATGAGCTCGAAATATGCGTTGAATGCGGCTCCCAGATCCGGGTTCACCCCTGCCCCCCAGCATGTTTGGACATTACGCCTGCATCAGGCGCGACAGAATTTTGCCTTCTTCTTCCAGCGACAGGAAATACGGGAACAGGGAACGTTCACTCTTGGCCAGCTCCGGCTGACCGCCAAACTTGCGCACCATGTCCCGGCCCCAGGCAGTATCGGCCCTGAGCAGTACGGCCGGGGCATTCACCCGTGAGCATATGCGTTCCGGGCCGATGACCTGGAAGCCCAGCAGACGCTCATAGAAGCTGACGTGGGAAGGATTGACCTCGATGATGATGTCCGTATAGCCCCAGATGCGTTCGGCATAGAGATAGGCGATATGGAACAGGCCCGCCAGCATCCGTTTCGAGGTGCGCTTGTTGTCGATGGCCAGCTTGGTGAACTCGCACACGCGGCGTCCGCTGGCACGCAGGGCATCCAGCTCCGGTTTGTACAGCGCATCCGCCAGCAACCCCTCGCCCACGTCGAACCCCAGGGTGAGGGTGCCCATCATCTCCTCGCCCTTGTAGGTCGCCAGGGTGACGCTGTCCGGGCATCCGGACAGCCCGTCGCTGCCGGCCTGCTGCGGCAGATAACCCTTCTGCTGATAGCGGCGCTCCACGAGAAAGCGCGCCTCGGCCACGCGGGCCAGATTGTGCGCGAGGCGGATCTTGAAACGGTCCTGGTGTACCTCGCCGGATTCCTGCGCCGGCACGCGTTCGACGGCAGGCGTGGCCACGCCGATATTCCTCAGGCGCGAGACGGGCTCCACCACGGCGATGGTCTTGTTCCAATCGCGACTCCTGGAGCGCAGCTTGTCTAGGAAACTCAATGGATTACCTGTCATTCATCAAGCCCCGATGATACTGGGGAATGTCTGTCCGTACCGTGCCCGGCCGCGTCGTCATCACCGTGCCGGCGCAACTCCTCAACTGGGTGGGCAGACAGGCTTACAATTTCACACATGACCACGGCCCCTTCATTTTCCGTGCAGGATGCCCGCTACCGGATAACCCACCTGCCCACCATCAACCGTATCCTACGCGAGTTACAGGACGCAAAAGCCATCCTCTATCTGTATGTAGATTACGGCAGGGACTTTCTGCTCTCCACCATCATGCAGCTGGATGAGGACAGGGGGGTGCTGCTGCTGGAGCAGGGGGTGGATCAGGAGTTCAACCGACAGATTCTCGATGCCGGCCGCATCATTTGCGCCGGCACTCACGATCAGGTGCACATCGAATTCATTGGCACCGACGTGAAGGCCGCGAAGCTGGGGAAGGGTGCCGCCTTCCAGGTGGCCATCCCCCGGGAAATGCTGCGCCTGCAGCGCCGTGAGACCTACCGGCTGGCCACCTCCGTGGTGAATCCGGTGAAGTGCCAGATCAACCTGGGCGAGCGCTTCCTGGAAACCGTCGTAGTGGATATCAGCATCGGCGGCATCGGGATCCTGGCCTACGCGGGCAGGGGCCTGCTGCACGCGGGGGAGTCCTATCACGGCTGCCGCATCGAGTTGCCGGGGACAGGCACCTTCGCCGTGAGCCTGACGGTGTGTTCCACCTATGACATCACCCTGCGCAATGGCCGTACCACGCATCGGGCGGGTTGCCGCTTCATCGACCTGCCGGCCAACGTGGAGACGGAGATCCAGCGCTACATCAACCGCGTGGAGCGGGAACGCCGGGCACGCTACGTCTGACGGGTGCGTTCGGGTTCAGCGCTCTTGCGCCAGCCAGCGGGCCGCATCCAGGGCAAAGTAGGTCAGCACCCCGTCGGCACCGGCGCGCTTGAAGCCCAGCAGGCTTTCCATGACACAGGCCTGTTCGCTGATCCAGCCCTGCTGACCCGCGGCCTTGAGCATGGCGTATTCACCACTCACCTGATAGGCGAAGGTGGGGGCCTGATAGGTGTCCTTCACCCGCCGCACGATATCCAGATAGGGCATGCCCGGCTTGACCATCACCATGTCCGCCCCTTCCTGCAGGTCCAGCCCCACTTCCCACAGGGCCTCGTCGCTGTTGGCCGGGTCCATCTGGTAGGTGTACTTATCACCGGCACCCAGATTGGCGGCGGAACCCACCGCGTCCCGGAAGGGGCCATAGAAACTGGAGGCGTACTTGGCGGCATAAGCCAGGATGCGGGTGTGGATGAAACCGGCGGCATCCAGGGCATCCCGCACGGCGCGGATGCGGCCATCCATCATGTCGGAGGGCGCCACCACGTCGGCGCCGGCACCGGCGTGGGCCTCGGCCTGGCGGGTAAGCACGGCGATGGTCTCGTCGTTGAGCACGTAGCCCCGGGGGTCATCGGGGTCGATGAGACCGTCCTGGCCGTGGCTGGTGTAGGGGTCCAGGGCGATGTCGGTGATGATACCCAGCTCCGGAAAGCGGGCCTTCAGGGCCTGTACCGTCCGCGGCACCAGACCGTCCGGATTGTAGGCCTCGGCCGCGTCCTGGCTCTTGCGGCCGGCATCCACCACGGGGAACAGCGCCATGGCGGGAACCCCGAATTTCAGGCAGTCCTCTGCCACGGTAAGCAGCCGGTCCAGGCCCATGCGCCGTACGCCGGGCATGGAAGGCACGTCCTGCACCTGCCCGTCTCCCTCCAGCACGAATACCGGCAGGATCAGGTCGGCGGGGGTGAGCACGGATTCCCGCATCAGGCGGCGGGAGAACTCGTCGCGGCGCATGCGGCGCATGCGCTTGTGTGGAAAGGTGGACAGGTCGAACATGACGGTCAGCTCCACGACGGGTCGAATCGAGCCTGCAAGCATACCGGGAACCAACTCTCCCTGTCCGGCATCTACAACCTTCAGACGAGTTGCTTCCATTCGTCTCCCGCTTCGCCTCCCTGAGCGGGGGCCTTGACGCAAGGTTGAGGCTGTTTGGTCCCGGCCGCTTCCCCTTCGGCCGGGTTTTTTTTGGGCACGCCCAGCCACGCGCGGATCACACCCTCGGCCTCGTCCATGCCCATACGCTTCAGACTGGAAAACAACTGCACGCTGACCTGGAAGCCGGCCTCGCGCAGGCTTGTCCGCACCCCGTCCAGGGCCTGCCGGGCGGGTCCCCGGGCCAGTTTGTCGCTCTTGGACAGCAGCACATGCACGGGCTTGCCAGAGGGCCGGAACCACTCCAGCAGGGACCAGTCGAGCTCCGTCAGGGGATGGCGGATGTCCATGATCAGCACCAGACCCCTGAGATGGGAACTGCCCGCCAGATAGCCGCCGATCAGGTCCTGCCACTGCATCTGCTGTGCCTTGGGGGCCTTGGCGAAGCCGTAACCGGGCAGATCCACCAGGTAGCGCCCCTCGGCCACGCGGAAGAAGTTCAGCAACTGGGTACGGCCCGGCAGCTTGCTGACGAAGGCCAGACGCCTGTGGTTGCACAGGGTGTTGATGGCGCTGGACTTGCCCGCGTTGGAGCGGCCGGCAAAGGCCACTTCCGCCAGGCTGTCCCTGGGCAGTTCCCGGACGTGGGCGACGGAGACATGGAAAGCGGCGTTCAGCACGGTTGGCACTCATCGAGGGGGATCGCTACAATGCCGAGATTTTCTTGTGCTGTCATTCCGGATAGTTAGGAGCATTTCATGAAAGCCTTCGCGCTGCTGACCGGCCTGCTGGTTTCCGCCCTGGGCCTGGTCACGCCCGCCCTCGCCAAAGGCGATGCCGCCCAGGCCGCGCCCATCGTCAACAAGGTCTGCGCCGCCTGCCACAACGCCGATGGCAACAGCAACAACCCCATCTATCCCGTCCTGGCCGGCCAGTATCCCGAATACATCGCCAAGCAGCTCACCGAGTTCCGCTCCGGCGGGCGCATGAACGCCACCATGGCCCCCAACGCCGCCAAGCTGTCGGATGACGACATCCTCAATCTGGCCGCCTACTACGGCGCACAGCAGATCAAGTATCGCCCCGCCAAGGAAGCCGAGCTGGCGGCCGAAGGCCGTAAGCTGTACAAGGGCGGCAACCAGGGTAGCGGCGTGCCCGCCTGTGCCTCCTGCCACGGTCCCGCCGGCGCCGGCATTCCCGTGCAGTTTCCACACCTGGCTGGCCAGCATGCCAAGTACGTCCTCAGCCAGCTGAAGAACTTCCGCAGCGGCGACCGTGCCAACGACGGCGGCAAGATGATGCAGGTCATTGCGCGCAAGATGACCGACGAAGAAATGAAGTCTGTGGCCGAATACATCTCCGGTCTGCGCTGAGCCGGGCCTCCCGCGAAACGGCCCGCCCGGCGCGGGCCGTTTTCGTTTCTTCGGCGCGCCCCGAGTCCGGGACATGAAGCGCCCCGTATCCTGAAATCCACCCGGCACGTCCTCGCATTCCACGCTCATGTCTTGCCTCGCCGACCTCAACCCGCAGCAGCGCGCCGCCGTGCGGTATCTGGACGGCCCCCTGCTGGTGCTGGCGGGCGCCGGATCGGGCAAGACCCGGGTCATCACGCGCAAGATCGCCTATCTGATACAGGATTGCGGCATGCAGGCCCGACATGTCGCCGCCATCACCTTCACCAACAAGGCGGCCCGGGAAATGCGCGAGCGGGTATCGGAGCTGTTGCCGGGCAGGGTCGGCCAGGGTCTCACCGTCTCCACATTCCATTCCCTGGGCCTGCACATCCTGCGCGCCGAGGCCCGGCATCTGGCCTACAAGCCGCGCTTTTCCGTGCTGGATGCCGCCGATGCCGGCGGCATCCTGGCCGATATCCTCAAGAACCCGGACAAGTCCGGCCTGCGCCAGGCCGCCAGCGTCATCTCCAACTGGAAGAATGCCCTGCTTGGCCCCGCCGAGGCCCTGTCGACCGCCGGGGACGAGGGTCAACAGCGCATCGCCCTGGCCTACCAGGCCTATGCCGACGCCCTACGGGCCTATCAGGCCATGGATTTCGACGACCTCATCCGCCTGCCGGTGGAACTGTTCCGGCAGCAGGCGGAGGTGCTGAGCGCCTGGCAGGGCCGGTTGCGCCATCTGCTGGTGGACGAGTACCAGGACACCAACGGCGCCCAGTACGAGCTCATGCGCCTGCTGGCCGGACCCATGGGCCGCTTCACCGCCGTGGGGGACGACGACCAGGCCATCTATGCCTGGCGCGGCGCCGATGTGGAGAACCTGCGCCGTCTGGGCCTGGACTGGCCCCAGCTGAAAACCATCCCGCTGACCCAGAACTACCGCTCCAGCCAGCGCATCCTCAAGGTGGCCAACCGCATCATCCGCCACAACCCCCGCCTGCATGAGAAGAACCTGTGGAGCGAGCTGGGGCCGGGTGACCCCATCGAAATCCTGCAATGCCGGGATGACCGCCACGAGGCGGAGACCGTGGCCATGCGCATCTCCGCCCACAAATTCGAGCATCGCACCCGCTATGCCGACTATGCCGTCCTGTACCGCGGCAACCATCAGGCCCGGCTCATGGAAGAGGCCATGCGGGAGGCACGCATCCCTTACCAGCTCTCCGGTGGACGTTCCTTCTTCGACCGGGCGGAGATCAAGGACCTCTCCGCCTATCTGCGTCTCATCGCCAACCAGGACGACGACCCCGCCTTCATACGCGCCGCCACCACTCCCCGCCGGGGAATCGGTGCCGCCACCCTGGAAAGACTGGGTGAGCATGCCGGCAATCGCCAGGTCAGCCTCTTCGCGGGAGTTTTCGACCTGGGGTTCCAAAGTCAACTGCCCGACCGCCAGCTAGAACCCCTGGTGGCATTCGCCGATTTCGTCAACCGCCTGGCCTTCCGCGCCGAGAAGGAGCCCGCCGGCCGCCTGCTGGAAGAACTGTTGGCCGCCATCCGTTACGAGGAGTGGCTCTACGACAGCGAGGACGTGCGCGACGCACGGGCAAAATGGGAAAATGTGCGGGAATTCACGGACTGGCTTGCCCGCAAGGGGGAAGAGGACGACCGGAACCTCATCGAGCTGGCCCAGACCGTGAGTCTCATGAACCTGCTGGAAGGGCGGGACGACACGGACCAGGATGCCGTGCGCCTGTCCACCCTGCATGCCGCCAAGGGTCTGGAATTCGCGCATGTATTCCTCATCGGCGTGGAGGAGGAGATCCTGCCGCATCGGGAATGTCTGGAAGGTGTGCGCCTGGAAGAGGAGCGCCGCCTCATGTACGTGGGCATCACCCGGGCACGGCGGGGGCTGGTCATCAGCCATTGTGCCAAGCGCAGGAAGGGGGGTGGAACGGTGCGCTGCGAGCCCTCACGTT
Organism: Pseudomonadota bacterium; assembly: GCA_029558905.1. GTDB lineage: Bacteria > Pseudomonadota > Gammaproteobacteria > Burkholderiales > Thiobacillaceae > PFJX01. The sequence continues at coordinate 94,699 of JAKQCX010000015.1, read as the reverse complement.
TCCTGACCGAGCTGGACGGCAGTGAAATCAGGCGCGTCGGCGGCGAGGAAGAAGACCCGGCCGCCGCCAAGGCCGAGGGCAAACGCCGCCTGGCCGCCCTGAAGGCCATGCTCTCCAGTCAGTCGGGCAAGGACACCGCCTGAGGCAAGCGGCCTTCTTGCATGCGGTCGGGGCGGACCGCCGGTCAACCCCCGACTTGTGCCTCCGCCGCCTTGACTCCGGGCATTGCAACCCTGGCCTGCTCGATCATGTAGTCCACGGCCAGACGGGTATCTTCATCGCTCAATTTGGCATTGCCTCCCTTGGCGGGGCCACCCAGGGTGCCCTGAATGGCATTGCCATAGAGCACCTCCCGGCTCTTCTTCAGCAGCACGCTCCAGGCCTTGGCATCGTCGAGTTTCTGCGCCCCGGTGAGGCCGGTGTCGTGACAGTAGGCGCAATCCGTGGCGTACACCTCCCTGCCCCGGGTCAGCTCCGCCACGGTTGGCACCTTGTCCTTGCCCACGGCGGCCTCGAACTGCGCGCCGGCCGAGTTGGCCATGTACACCATGCCCCGCGCCACTTCCAGGTCGGTAAGGTCGGGCTCGCCCCCACGGGCGGGCATGGAACGGATGCCGGACAAGGCATGCCCAAGCAGGGTTTCATAGCCCTGCGCAAGACGCGGGCCCCAGTCGGCGGCGCTCTCGAACTTGGGTGAACCCAGGGCCCCGGAACCGTGGCAGTTGGCGCACACCTGGCCGTAGACCTGTTCACCGGTCAATTCCACCTTGGGGGCATTGGGATCCACGGCAACGAAGCTGCCGAAGGGCTGGATGCGTGCCTGGATCTCCTTCTCCGCCGCTGGCGCCGCGTCTGCCTCGCCCATGCGCCCCTGGATGCCCAGGAACAGCATGACGATCATGAAGATCGCCACACCCGGTGCGAACAGGCCACCCAGCGTGGCAAACAGAAAATCCTTCGGGGTGGTTTGGGTCGTCGGATGATGGTCGGTCATGACGCGGCTCTCGAATATCCATGCTGGATGCGGAAACCTGGGGATTATACGGTCATATGTCTGACCAACGGAAAGGGCTGTGCTATGCTTCGCGCCCCACGCGGTCGTAGCTCAGCTGGATAGAGTACTGGCCTCCGAAGCCAGGGGTCGTGGGTTCGAATCCCGCCGATCGCGCCACCCTCTCGTTCACCGGGGCCCTGCACCCTCCCCTGCCGGATCCGTGCAGCGGCCCGTCGCACGGGAAGCGGAACCGCCGCCCCACCTCGGACCTATCCACCCCTGCCCCGATATCTCGCCGCCGCGCGTGCATGTTCGGCCCGCACCTGGCGCCGCAGGCTGTCCGGACCGAGGACCTCCACGTCGGCGCCATATTTGAGGATGTCCATGATGAGCTCCCGGTGATCCGCGTAGGGGATCTCCAGGATGTACTGCCCATCCCTGTCGAAGTGGCCCTTCTGCCGGGGATGCCAGCGTTCAGTGGCCACCCAGCGGGCCCGATCCGGGGTGAAGGCCAGTTCGGCCCACTGCACCCGCTTGCCGGTGAAGATGCCATAGCCCGGGCCCAGAACAGCGTCGACGCTGCGTGGAGAGACTTCGCGGGCAGCCTTTTCCAGGGTTTCCACATGCTGGATGGAGTCCACGGCGAAGTTGCGCAATGCGTTGCGCAGATGACACCAGGCATCCAGGTACCAGTTTTCCCGGTAGTGCACCAGGCGCTGGGGCGAAACCTCTCGCTCGGTGCGTTCGTTCTTGCCCTTGGAGTGATAGACCAGGAGCAGGCGCTTGCGGCGCAGCAGGGCGGAACCGACCCGCTCGAAGTGGGCCAGTTGCATTTCACGCTGGCCGACGCCCGCCACCAGCACACGCCGGCGAATCTCTTCCGCGGGGTTGTCCGCGCTGCCCAGCAGGGCATTCAGACGCGCCATGAGAGGCCGGACGTGGGGCGTGAGGAGGCCACCGGGGTCCAGATTGGCCAGCAGGTGCTGCATGGTGAGCAGGGCATGGATTTCCGTCGACGAGAACCACAGACCGGGCAATTCGTACTGTCCGCCCACACGTGGCTGGCCACGGTCGAACTGATAGCCGCCCGCCATGCGGTCATAGACGATGGGGGCGTTCAGGCGGGTGCGCATGTATTCCAGATCCCGACGCAGGGTGGCGCGGGACACCTCCAGGACATCCAGCATGTCCTGAAAACTGACCAGGCCCCGATCCGTGAGCATCTGGTCGATCTTGTAAAAGCGTTCGGTCTGGTTCATGGCCTGTCCTCCCGGATGTTGATCCCTCTGCCCACGTGCAGGAAAGGGCCCGGATCGGACCGAAATGGGAGCCGCTCCCCTGCCCCGACCTGTTTCTTGTCAAGCCGGCGCCTTGCCTGACCTGTCCTTTCCACTATCATGCCCCGACCCTTGCCCGTGTCCGGGCTGAAGAATCCCTGGCCCGCCACCCCGATCCGGAGACTTTCTCCCCGGATGTTCACGCCGGACGGGATGAATGCCGCAGCCCACCCTTGGAACGATCTGGAATGAACATGCAGTCTGGACCGCGTGAAATCGTCACACCCTTCCGGCCCATCCCCCTGGATGTGCCCGAGGGCATGAAGCCCAACGAGTTCTTCAACAGCGCGGAAAACCTCAATGACCTGGCGCACAACAACGGCCTGCTGCAGAACCCGGAGGGCCTGCTGCTGTATCGCAAGGCCCTGGGCCACAGCAACGAGTTCGACACTTCCATCATCTACAACACCTCGCAGACCATCCTCGATCCGCTGGGCCGTCCCGTGCGCCGCACCCAGGTGCCCGAGGCGGTGAAGAACGTATGGAACCGCATGAACCAGATCCTCATGGAATACATGCTGGAGCAATACCCGGACCCGGACGCCCATCTGGTACTGGCGGGCGAGGCCAGCCTGGACGCCACCTGGCCCCTCACCTCCCCCGGAGTGCCCAGCATCCGTATGCTGCACAACCACTTCATCGTCTTCGACAAGGCCCAGCTGCGGGATGCCCCCCTGGCGGACGAGAACAACCCCAACCTGACAGACGGCGGCCAGCACTCCCTGTTCCAGGCCCATCTGCGCGATGTCTACCGCGGCTTCTTCGACGGGCTGGACCTGAGGATCCTGCGCCCCTGCGTGCCCGGTTCCTGCCGCATCGGCATCACCGGCTATCCCCAGGGCCTGCCCAGCTGGGAAGTGACCGGCGGCGTGGATTCTCTGAAGGAGGTGCGTTTCTGGAAGGAATACGACATCCTGCTCAAAGGCTTCATCGATTTCTATCGCACCTTCTTCAGCCAGGTCTCCACCCGCAACGCCCCCCTGCCCCGGGACATCCACTTTCCCGGACTGGTAGAAGAGAAGCTGCAGTTCAACAACGAATTCCTCAAGACCGCCAAGATGGTGCGCGACCGCTGCATCCGGGACGCCAAGTACGCCAACGCCATCCGCTGGCAGCCGGCCTTCAAGCAGCTCATCTACCGCAACGACGTCGGCAGACTCATCGTCACCATCAGCCAGAACTCCATCGGCAACGCCATCACCGAGCTCCTGGGCGTGGTGGTGAAGCGGGTACCGGACGCCGAAGGCTATGCGCGGACCGAACCCGCCTTGATCGACAGGCTGCTGGAAGTGCGCCGCCGTCTGGTGGAGGCGGACCTGGGGGAGGGAATCGCCACGCCCTACTGGGCTGCAGGCTGATCCGGGGCACGCATGCCCTCCTCCAGCCTTTGCTGTCCCAGCTGCCGGGCCGCATCCAGTCTGCGCGCCACATCCTCCTGCGTCTGTCTGGCCTGCTCCGCCTCCTGGACCCCTAGGGTACCCCGCACTGCCGTCGTGCCCACCGTTTCCGCACCGCAGCCAGCCAACAGAATGCTCAAGCCCATCAACATGCCCTGCCGCATATCCCCTGCCTCCGCTTGGCCAAAGACCGCGTTCCATTGTAGGCCACAACGAAAAAAGCCCGCCTAGGCGGGCTTTCAACGGGAGCTCCCGGAGTCAGAGCGGGCGAATGTTGGCCGCCTGCTTTCCCTTGGGACCCGTGGTTACATCGAACTCAACCTTCTGATTCTCCTTCAGGCTCTTGAAGCCCTTGGACTGAATCGCGGAGAAGTGGGCGAAGAGATCCTCGCCGCCCTCGTCCGGGGTAATGAAGCCGAAACCCTTGGAATCGTTGAACCACTTCACGGTGCCAGTTGCCATATGAATCATCCTACCTAAGTACATGAAGGGATGACGGGGACTCCCGTCATGCAAGTGCCAAGCCAGAGATGCAACTGACACCAACCAAGGGTAGGGAACAGCCGAACAACCACCACTTGAGTACCTGCGTGCGCGACTATACGGGAGGGTTTTCACTACAACAAGCAGGGACTTGCATTTAAGCAAATCATGATTTGCTTAGTCTCACCCCATGAGACCAGGGCCGCGCATGCTCGTGTCACCACGCGATTCGAGACCCTATATGAAACTCCTGACCCGCATGCGCACGCTGGCGCATCCCGACAGCCTGATCCTGATGCTGAGCCTGGTCTCCCTCGCGTTCGGCATTGGCGTCGTCCTGCCGGATTGATCCCCATGCCCGGGACACGCTTCCCGTCCGGTCTTGCGGCGCATCGAGAAGCCCGTCCGCGGACGGGCTTGGCCGCGGACGCTGCCCTCGCATCAGATTACGCCCTGGGCGAGCATGGCTTCGGCAACCTTGACAAATCCGGCGATATTGGCGCCCTTCACATAACTCACCGTACCGTCCTCGCGACGTCCATGCTGCACGCATGCCTCATGGATGTTGTGCATGATCTCGCGCAGACGTGCATCCACCTCCTCGCGCGACCAGGACATGCGCATGGCGTTCTGGCTCATCTCCAGGCCGGATGTGGCCACGCCACCGGCATTGCTGGCCTTGGCGGGGGCATAGAGCACACCATGACCCTCGAAGACACGCACGGCCTCCAGCGTGGAAGGCATGTTGGCGCCTTCGGCCACGCACTTGAGGCCATTGCCAACCAGGGCTTTCGCATCCTTGTCATCCAGCTCGTTCTGGGTGGCGCAGGGCAGGGCGACATCGACGGGCACATGCCAGGGGCGCACACCCGCATGAAAACTGGCATTGACCCGCATGGCATAGTCGCCGACACGACCGTGCAGGTGGTTTTTCACCTCCCTGAGCTCATCCAGCTTCTCGGTGGTAAAGCCGTCTTCATCCACGACGATGCCACTCGAGTCGGACACCGTGACCACCTTGGCGCCCAGGGCGATGGCCTTCTCGATGGCGAACTGGGCGACGTTGCCGGAACCGGAAACAGCGATCCGCATACCTTCGAAACCCAAGCCACGCTGCTTGAGCATCTGCTCGGCCAGATAGATCACCCCGTAGCCCGTGGCTTCCGGGCGGATCAGGGAGCCACCGAAACTCAGGCCCTTGCCCGTGAAGACGCAGTCGACGCGGTTGCTGAGCTTCTTCATCATGCCGGCCATGAACCCGACCTCGCGTGCGCCCACGCCGATGTCCCCGGCCGGCACGTCCGTATCGGCACCGAGGTGGCGGAACAACTCGCTCATGAAGGACTGGCAGAAACGCATGACCTCCCCGGGGCTCCTGCCCTTCGGATTGAAATCGGAGCCGCCCTTGCCACCCCCCATGGGCAGGGTCGTGAGCGAGTTCTTGAAGGTCTGCTCGAAGGCCAGGAATTTCAGGATGGACAGGTTCACCGAGGGGTGGAAGCGTATCCCGCCCTTATAGGGGCCAATCGCCGAGCTGTGCTGAATGCGATAGCCACGGTTGACATGCACGTCACCGTGGTCATCGACCCAGGGAACCCGGAAACCGATGATCCGTTCCGGCTCGACCAGGCGCTCGAGCAACCCCTGTTCGGTGTAGCGCGGATGCTGCTCGATGAAAGGCCACAGACTCGCCATGACCTCGGTGACGGCCTGCAGGAATTCGGGCTGCCCAGGGTTGCGCTCGGCAACATAGGCAAGAAAGTGTTCAAGGGAGGCGTATTTCATTGATGCTGCCTTTCATGCGCGCGTGGGTGAAACACATGGGTGGTGAGCAAGAGACTCGTGGCGACTCCTGGCTGGCCTTCGTCCAGCCCAGCGATTTTACAGAAGGGGGCCGGGCGCACGGGACTCCGTATAAATGCTGCGCATGGCCGGACACCGTCCGGCGTGGCCGTCTCCCGCAATGGCACGTACGCATCGTGTCGCATGTGCTAAAAAACAGGCATGCTTTTCGCGCGCTGTCGAAAGATCGACGGCATCGTCGAACTGCCATTCACGACGCGTGCCCGAAACGACCACCGGCAGACGGACAAGGCCATCAAACCGGGGACGGTCACGTAGGCACGGAACATAACCATGTTGGCACGCACCCTGCTTATGGGGTCTGTGCCACGAGACTGACCTAGGGAGAAACAAATGAATTCATCGCAGCATGTAGAAGTCGCGGTCGTTGCCAGTGCGGACGGTACGGATCGCATTTCCTTGCGCATGGGTGGTGGCAGCGAACCCACGCTGTTGACGCTGACATCCAGTCAGGCCAGGCTGCTGGCCACGGAACTGATTGCCTCGGTGAACCGGGTCGAGGTGAAGGTCAACCTGAAGGCGGGCAGCAACCTTTGGAGACGACCGGGGGAAGCCAGACCCCGACTGGCCGCGGCGGGCTAGACGGGGCAGAAGAGAAAACGGTTCCATCCCGTACCGCCTGAACGATATCTCCTCCTTGAGCGTGGTATCATGCGCTGACCGGCTTGGCTGCCGGTTTTTTTTTGCCTTACCTTCCTTGTGCAAACGTGATACCCGAGGTGGACATGGCCGTTTTGGACTTGAACGAAGAAAACTTTGAACCCACCGTCATGGGCAACGATTTCGTGGTGCTCGATTTCTGGGCACCCTGGTGCGGTCCCTGCCGGGGTTTCGCGCCCGTGTTCGAGGCCGCGTCCGAAAAATATCCGGACATCGTGTTCGCCAAGGTGAATACGGAGGAACAGCAAGGCCTGGCAGCCCAATTCCAGGTACGCTCCATCCCCACCCTGGTGATCTTCCGCGAGAAGGTCATCATCTATGCCCAGCCGGGTGCCTTGCCCGCCGGTGCCTTCAACGACCTGATTGCCCGGGCCCAGGCCCTGGACATGACCCAGGTGCATGCGGAGATCGCGGCCGAGGCCAGCAAGGGCTGATCAGCCCCCGAGGATCTCCAGGATGCGCCGGGCCACGACGGGCGCGCCGGATACCTCGGCGGCCGGTACCGCCGCGGCTTGCCACAGACGTTCCAGCGCCTGCCGTATGGCGTCCGAAAACAGTTCGGACGCACCGATTCTTTCCTGACGTGCGTGGCGCGCAAGCCAGGAAGTCAGCCAGGGCGTCTCCGGCCAATCCGGGCGATCCAGATACAGCACCGGCAGGCCCAGGCCGGCGGCTTCCACAAAGCTGCCGTATCCCACCTTGGTGACCAGCGCATCGCAGGATGCCAGCAGGTCTGGGAAGGGCAGATCGACCCGACCGAAGGGCACCATGTCGGGGCGCCCGGTCGTGTCCCAGGCGTCGGGCACCAACCAGGTCAAGTCCGTATGCCTGGGCAGTGGTCGGTCCTGTCGATAGGCGACACCGCCAAAGCCCAGCAAGACCAGTCGCCGGGTGGCGGGCAGACCCAGACCCGCGCGCAGCACATCGCGCCGTGGCTGGCCCAGCATGGCCACGGGGGGCAAGTCTTCAGCCCGATCCAGCCAGGCCATGGGCAGGGCGGGCCGGAGGCGCAGAAAGGCCCAGGTCCGGGCGTAGGCCGACTGGATCTGCGCAAGGATGGGGGGCATGCCGGCATCCGTCTCCAGGTAGTGTCGGACGATGTCCCACCAGTTGAGGGAGCCGAAGGCCAGTGCCGGTACGCCGGCCCGGGCCGCCGCCGCCAGTGGCAGATAGGCCGCATTGCACAGCACGCCCTGGATGCCCTGCCGCCTCAGCCAATCGGCTTCCCGCGCCACACGCGGCGCCCAATGCCGGTGGAAGCGCAGATAGGCGCACTGGCTGGAGACCGTATCCACGCTCAGGGCATCGTGCATGAGCAGGCCGATGTCCGCTGGCGCATGGCGATGCTTGAAATCCAGCCGCAAGCGGCTCTCCAGCACGGGGCGCGACAATGCCGACCAGACCAGCCAGGCGATATCCGGCCTGCGCGCGCTCAGGGCGTGCATGACAGGTGCCGTCTGGGCCAGGTGTCCCAGCCCATGCTGGCTGATGGCGCAGAGCAGGCGCATCATGGCTGGGGCGTGGTGCCGTGCAGCAATTCCTTGAGCAAGGCCAGGGAAGCCATGCACTTGCGACTCAGGGACAGGGCATCCAGCGCGTCCACCGTGGCCAGCAGGCGCGGCAGGTCGCGTGCGCAATGGCCGAGCATGTAGCGCACCAGCTCCTCCGACATGTGCATGCCGCGGGCCTCGGCACGGATGCCGACGGCCTGGGCCTTGTCCCGGTCGGAAAGTGGGTGCAGACGGAAAACCAGACCCTGGGCCAGGCGCGTCTGCAGGTCGGGCCGCAGGGCCAGTTGCACAGGTGGAACGGGGCCGGCCACGAGCAGGCGTCCGCCTTCTTCGCGGGCGCGGTTCAGGTGCGAGAACAGGCGTCGCTGGTCTTCCGCATCCAGATCCGCCACGTCATCCACGGCCAGCATGCGCGTCTCACTGTCTGGCAAGGGACCACGCGCGAGATAGGCCGCCCCGGCGAACGCGGACCAGGCGCGCAGCAGGTGGGTCTTGCCCATGCCAGCCTCCCCCCACAGGTAGATCACCTGGATGTCGGCGTAGGGCGGCGCCGGTTTCGCCATGGCCCGCAGGGCCGCGACTGCCTCGGCATTGGGGCCGACGAGGAAATTGTCGAAGGCGGGTAGGGCGTCGGGGCGGATGTCGAGAATGAGCTGATGCATCGGCGGGGGAATGCTGGGTGATCGCCTGACAGGCCGGGGTGATCAGGAATCGGAGGGCGGGACGGAATGCGGATGTTGCTCGCTGGCCGTGTCTGAAACCAGGAGCCGGGTCAGATCCTCCATGGGCATGGGCCTTCCGAACAGGTAGCCCTGGAAGGCGGTGCAGCCATTCTCGCGCAGGAAATCGCATTGGGCCCGGGTCTCCACGCCCTCGGCGATGACGTCCAGGCCCAGCGAACGGCTCATGGCCAGAATGGCGCGCACGATGGCCGCGTCGTTGGAGTCCGTGCCGATGTCGCGCACAAAGCTCCGGTCGATCTTGATCTGGTCCAGCGGCAGCCGCTTGAGGTAGGACAGGGAGGAGTAACCCGTGCCGAAATCATCCAGGGAAAAGCGCACGCCCAGGGCCTTCAATTCACGCATGCGCTCGATGACCTCCTCCACGTTGTCCAGCACCACGCTTTCCGTGATCTCCAGCTTCAGGCGCGCGGGGTGGATGCCATGCGCATGGATACAGGCCGAGATCTGTGTCACGAAGTTGGCATCGTGGAACTGGCGGCCACTGACGTTGATGGCCAGGTCCAGATCACGGCTCGCCGGCTCCAGGGACCAGACCTTGAGCTGCGCACAAGCGGTCTGGAACACCCAGGCGCCGATGCTCAGGATCAGGCCGGACTCCTCCGCCAGCTGAATGAACTGGCCTGGGGGAACCAGGCTCCCATCCGAGCGCTGCCAGCGCAACAGGGCTTCGGCACCAGTCAGGCGCCCTGCCTCATCCACCTGGGGCTGGTAGTGCAGCCGCAATTCATTTCTTGCCAAGGCGTGGCGCAGGGCGTTCTCCAGGCCGGTGCGCGCATCGATGGCGATCTGCATGGCGATATTGAAGAAACGGATCTGGTTGCGTCCCGCGTCCTTGGCCTGATACAGGGCCACATCCGCCTGCTTGAGCAGGGTCTCCTGGGAGTCACCGTGGTCGTGGAACAAGGTGATGCCGATGCTGACCGTGGTCTCGTACTGGGTATTGCCGCCCTGCAGGGTGTAGGGCTGGCTCAAGACGGCACGAATCTTCTCGGCGATCATCCCGGCTTGCTGGGCCGCGGTGGCCTCATCCGTATCCAGGTTTTCCAGGATCACCACGTATTCGTCGCCACCCAGACGCGCCACCGTATCTTCCTCGCGCACGCTGGCCGGTAGACGCCGGCCCATCTCCACCAGCAGTTGATCGCCGACATCGTGACCGCGGGTATCGTTGAGGTTCTTGAAGTTGTCCAGGTCCAGGATCAGCAGGGCACCGTGATGTTGACTGCGCCGGCTGGCGAGCAGCGCCTGTTCCAGGCGATCCATGAGCAGGCGCCGGTTGGGCAGGCCGGTGAGGGGATCGAAGTAGGCCAGGTTGTGGATTTCGGCCTCGGCCTGTTTGCGTTCGGTGATGTCCTGCTTCACCGCCAGGTAATGCGTGATCACACCATCGGTGTCGCGCACGGGCGCCACGATGGCGGATTCGACGTATTCGCTGCCATCCTTGCGGCGGTTGATGAACTCGCCTTCCCAGGTGTGGCCGGCGCGCAGCGCGGTCCACAGTCCGGCATGGGTCTCCGCCGGGGTCTTGCCCGACTGCAGGATGCTGGGGTTGGCACCCAGCACCTCTTCCCGCCTGTAGCCCGTATTGCGGAGAAAGGCCGCGTTGACGTACTCGATGTGACCACTCAGATCGGTGATGACGATGTTGGCGGGACTCTGCTCCACGGCCTGGGACAGCTGAACCAGGGTCCGATCCCGGCTCTGCACCTCGCTGGCCATGTGGTTGAAGGTGGCGGCCAGATCGCCGATTTCATCTCCATGGTCGGAATTACCGGCGGACACCGGGCCCTGTTCGATGCGTGTGTCGTATTCCCCCTGGGCCAGGCGTTGGGCGCCTTCGCGCAGACGCAGGATCCGGGCCAGTACCAGGCGATCGAGGATCAGTCCCAGGACCAGGAAAATCGCCGCGTAGCCGATCAGGCTCTTGAACAGCTGATCGCGCCAGATGCGCCACAGGCGTTCCTCGAACTTGGCGGTGGGGATGCGGATGCTGACCACACCACGCAGATCGCCCACCCTGTAGCCATAGGCCGTGGCATAGCGTTCCCGGATGGTGGGTGGCGCAGCCTCCTTCTCGCCATGGCATCTGAGGCAAAAGGGTTCGATGCGGATGGGTGCGGTGAAAAGCTGGTAACCCACACCCTGGTCGGTCACGATCTCGGTGAGGCGCTGTGTGGCCTGGGGATTGGCGCGAAACCAGGCGATGGCTTCCATCTCGAAACGGTCCGCCCGGTTGGCCGGATTGCGCGGCACATCCGAGACGTTGTTGAAGATGATGCCGCTGCGATTCCAGTTGGCGAAGTCCTTGGCGATGCGGGAAAAGGAATGCGCGGGCAGGAAACCGATGGTCCGGTCATTCACCGGCAGGCCGCTGGCGATGAAGACCTCCTGATAGATGCGGCGTGTGGCCATCATGAAACCGTAGATGGTCTGCGCGTCATACTGGACTTCGGTGCGGGTCTCCTCCTTCAGCTTGCGATGGCTGACAGCCAGGTCCACGCTCAGGACCAGACCCAGTATGCCGCCCAGCAATAGCCAGATTTTGGGTTTGAGTTTCATGGCCCCGTGGAGTGCGCAACGCAGGCGGAGTATAGCGAACGGATACCGGTTCCGAGCCGTGCGTGGATCGGACCGGTAAGCGCACGCGCGCGCAGCTTGACAGGGGCATGCTCTCGCCACTACAACCGAAGCCCGTACAGCTGATGAACGTCATGTCAACGGTCTCCATCCCCATCCCTCCGGCCCACGCGGTCACGCACGTCCCGCCCGTGCAGGAGGAGCGGCTCGAACCCGGCGAGCGCGAGGCCCTGATAAGCCGCATCAAACCGCTCCTCAGCGAGCAGGATGCCGTGCTGGTGGCGCATTACTACACCTCGGGAGACCTGCAGCGGCTGGCCGAGGAAACTGGTGGCTGCGTGTCGGACTCCCTGGAGATGGCACGTTTTGGCCATGCCGCCCAGGCACGCACCCTGATCGTCGCGGGTGTGCGTTTCATGGGCGAGACCGCCAAGATCCTGAACCCGGAGAAGCGCGTGCTGATGCCGGATCTCGGCGCGGAGTGCTCCCTGGACCTGTCCTGCCCGGCCGACGCATTCGGCGAGTTTTGCGATGCCCACCCGGATCGTACCGTGGTGGTCTACGCCAACACCTCGGCCGAGGTGAAGGCGCGCGCGGATTGGGTGGTCACCTCCAGCATCGCCGTGAAGGTGGCCAGGCACCTCAAGGAGCAGGGCCGGAAACTCATCTGGGCCCCGGACCGCTACCTGGGTGATTACGTGCGGCGTGTCACCGGCGCGGACATGCTGCTCTGGCAGGGAGCCTGCGTGGTACACGAGCGCTTCAAGGCCGAAGGCATCCGTGCCCTCAGGCGGGAGCACCCCGAGGCCGCGGTGCTGGTGCATCCCGAGTCCCCCGCCAGCGTCATCGATCTGGCCGACGTGGTGGGCTCCACCACCCAGCTCATCCGCGCGGTCGGCGAACTGCCCAACCCAAGCTTCATCGTCGCCACGGACAACGGTATCTTTCACAAGATGCATGCCGTGGCGCCCGCCAAGACGCTGCTCGAGGCTCCCACCGGTGGACACGGCGCCACCTGCGTGTCCTGCGCGCACTGTCCCTGGATGGCCATGAACGGCCTGAAGAAGCTGTTGCACGTGCTGGAAACGGGAGACAACGAGGTCCATGTGGATCCGCAGGTGGGCGCCAGGGCGGCGCGTTCCATCAACCGCATGCTCGCCTTCGCGGGCCAGGCCGGCATTACCGTAGCGGGCATGAGTGGTGACTGATCGCGCCTCGCCACGCGGCCACCTGCTCGGGTGTGAACCTTGGCACTGCGTAGAGCCGGTGCTTGTGCTCAGATTTCCACCCCGCATGAGGAGACCGCGATGAGTTTTCTGCAGGAATTCAAAGAGTTCGCCATGCGTGGCAATGTGGTGGACATGGCCGTGGGCGTGGTGATCGGCACCGCCTTCGGCAAGATCGTCGCTTCCCTGGTGGGAGATGTCATTACCCCCCTGCTGGGAGCCTTGCTGGGCGAGGTGGACTTCAAGCATTTGTACGTCGCCCTGTCGACCCAGACCTTCGCCAGCCTGGAGGAGGCGGAAAAGGCGGGGGTTCCCCTGATCAAGTACGGCGCCTTCATACAGAGCATCCTCGATTTCGTGCTCATCGCCTTCGCCATCTTCCTGGCGATCAAGGCCATCAATCGCCTGAAGCACCAGGAGGAATCGGTGCCGGCCGAGACCCCGGCCACGCCGGAAGACATCGTGCTGCTGCGCGAAATCCGCGACACCCTGAAGAGATGACGGGACGGGATGGAGACGGCCACGAGCGCACGCAGGGCCCTGATCATTCGCCGGGTCCCGTGGACGGCGCGGGATGATCGGCGTCGAGGACTTGCCAAGGACACCCGTTCAATCCACACACCGGGGCATGCGCCGACAAGAGACCCGGTTTAATCCAACGAACTAGGAGTATTGCATGCGATTCAAGCCGCTATCCCTGCTCGTTCTGCTCACCATGGGCGGTGTTGCCCAGGCTGCAGAACGTTATTACGACCCCAGCAATGCCGCCAGCAACACTGGCAAGACCACCGGCTACGAGCTGTACAAGACCATAGGTTGCCCGGGCCGGGGCCTGCTGGACGCGCCCTGCCCCGGCGACGTGGCGGCCAAGCCTGCCCCCGCCGCGGCCTCCAGGGCCATGGACAGTGATGGCGACGGTGTCCTGGACGGCCAGGACCGCTGCCCCGATACCCCCAGGGGTGCCAGGGTCGATGCCACGGGTTGCGAGCCGGACAGCGACGGGGACGGCGTGGTGGACCGTCTGGACCAGTGCCCCGACACACCCGCCGGCCGCAAGGTGGATGCCCATGGCTGCGAGCTGGACAGCGATGGTGACGGCGTGGTGGATGCCCTGGACAAGTGTCCGGACAGCCCGGCCGGTGCCCGGGTCGATGCCAACGGCTGTGAGCCGGACAGCGACGGGGACGGCGTGGTGGACCGCCTGGACCAGTGCCCCGACACGCCCGCCGGCCGCAAGGTGGATGCGCGCGGCTGCGAGCTGGATGGCGATGGCGATGGAGTCGTCGACGCCCTCGATGAATGCCCCGCCACCCCGGCGGGAGACAAGGTGGATGCGCGCGGCTGCAGTCTGCCCAAGGTCATCGTCCTGCCCGGCGTGCACTTCGACAATGACCAGGATGCCTTGCGGCCCGATGCCGTGGCCATCCTGAACGAAGTCGTGGCCACCCTGAAGGCCAATCCCCGTGTGAAGGTGGAGATCGCGGGGCATACCGACAGCCGCAACACGGACTGGTACAACCTGGGTCTGGGTGAGCGGCGCGCCAGGTCGGTCTTGCACTATCTCACCTCGCAGGGGATCGACGCGGCTCGCCTGACGGCCAAGAGCTATGGGGAATCAATGCCCATCGCCGACAACGAGACCGAAGCGGGACGCATGCGCAACCGCCGTGTGGAGCTGAAGCTCCTCAACTGAGGTAATGCCCATGGATTCGAGACCGGCCATTCCGGGCAACTTGAATCCTCGGCAGTGACGGGGTTTCTTCGTCTTGATCCACGGCCCCGCGCCCCCGGCGGGGTGCATCCGAAATAAAGGGCCTGGGGTGTTTTGGACACGAGACGCGGGCACGGTTCAGGTGGCCGCGGGATACATCTTGAGCAGGCCCGCTATTGTGGACACACCCCAGCGCGCGACGAGGGAGTGCGCGCATGACAACCGTCGCGCGCGCTTCTGCCGGGCAATTCAGGCGGTGCGATGGTATTCCACCACCACCTCCACCTCGTTTTTCGAACCCAGGATCACGGCTACCCGTTGGTGCAGGCCTTCCGGCTGGATATCGAGGATGCGCTCGTAGCCGGTGGAGGAGGCGCCACCGGCCTGTTCCACGATCATGGACATGGGGTTGGCCTCGTAGAGCAGACGCAGCTTGCCGGGCTTGGCCGGATCCTTCGTATCCCGGGGATACATGAAGATGCCGCCCCGGGTGAGGATACGGTGCACCTCCGCCACCATGGAGGCCACCCAGCGCATGTTGAAATCCTTGCCCCGAGGGCCTTCCTTGCCCGCCAGACATTCTTCCACATAGCGCTGCACCGGGGCTTCCCAGAAGCGGCGGTTGGATGTGTTGATGGCGAACTCCTTGGTATCTTCGGGGATGCGCATGTTGGGATGAGTGAGCAGGAATTCGCCCACCTCGCGGTCCAGGGTGAAGCCGTTGACGCCATGCCCGGTGGTGAGCACCAGCATGGTGGAGGAGCCGTACAGGGCGTAACCGGCGCAGACCTGCTTCACGCCGGGCTGCAGGAAGTCTTCGGTGCCGGCGGCCCGGTTGGCCACAGGCGCCCGCAGGATGCTGAAGATGGTGCCCACGGAGATGTTGATGTCCACGTTACTGGAACCATCCAGCGGGTCGAACACCAGCAGGTACTTGCCCAGGGGGTACTGGCCGGGGATGGCGTAGACCTCGTCCATCTCCTCCGAGGCCATGCCCGCCAGATGACCCGCCCATTCGTTGTGGCGCAGCATGATGTCGTTGGTGATGACGTCCAGCTTCTTCTGGGTCTCGCCCTGCACGTTCTCGCTCTCCAGGGTGCCCATGACGCCGATGAGCGCGCCCTTGTTGACGGCATTGGAGATGACCTTGATGGAGGTGGCCAGATCGTTCAGGAGGGCGGTGAAATCGCCGGTGGCACCGGCGATGCGGCGCTGCTCCTCTATGATGAACTGGGTCAGGGTGGTACCGATGGGCATGATGGAATCTCGCACGAAAGTGAACCCGCGCATTTTATCGAATAAATTGAATTTATCGATCGAATATCCGGCTTATCGGGTGTGCCGCACAGACCCGCGCCGCGCCCGGGGCGGCATGCCGGCCTACTGGCTGGTGAGGTGGTCCGAGCGGGTGAAGGTCCAGGTGCGGGTGATGCCCAGGATGTCCACCTTCTTGCGCATGGCCGGGGTGAAGGCCGCATAGGGGGCAGCCATTTCCACGATCTTCACGGCGGCGGCATCGAGGATGCGGGAACCTGAAGAGCGCTCCACCTGCACCGACTCCAGGCTGCCGTCGGCCTGGATGCTGACCGTCAGGACCAGGGATCCATACAGGCTTTCCCGTCGGGCCGCCTCGGGGTAGTTCATGTTGCCCACCCGCTCCACCTTGATGCGCCAGTCGTCCACATACTGGGCAAAGGTGTATTCCTGCGCGCGGGCCCCCACGAACATGCGTCGGGGGCGCTTCTGGTATTCGTCCCAGTCCTGGTCGATGCGGGCCTGCAGACGCGCCATCTCGAGGCTGCGCTGGGCCAGGTCGGCGGGTGCCGGGAGGGGTGTGGGGGGTCGGGGTTCCGCCTCGGCCTGAGGTTGCTGTTCCGCTGCCTGGTAGTTGGACTTGATCTGCTGCATCAGGGCCCGGGCCTGCTCCTCCAGGGCCTGCACACGGGCGCTGGTCCGCGCCTCGGCGCTCATGGGCCGGTCCTGGGGCGACACCGGCAGGGGTGAGCTGGCCTGCCGCTCTTCCTCCACCGTGCCGCCACCGTCCAGATTGTGCTGGGCCAGTACGTCGGCCTGCAGGGGCCGTTCCTGGGACTGGGCGTTGACCAGCACCACGTCGATGGGCGGATCATGGTTTTCGAACAGGCGGGGGTTGGCCTGCTGGAATTGCAGGCCGAAGAGCAACACCGTGTGCGCGATGGCGGAAATGAGGATGGCCTTGGTGAAGCGGTCATCCCAATGCGCCGAGGTGAGCGGATCATAGGGTGCCGGCGCGAAGGCCGACCTCAGGCGCGAGACGGCTCCGCCCATGGCCCCAGGTAGCGGCATTTCAGTTCGATCTCCAGCAGATCCATCTCGCCGATCTCCACCCGCATCCGGTCCCCCGGGTTCAGGGTGGGTGCCCCGCTCACCCGCGTGATGAGGGGGATGCGATCGAAGCGCACCAGATTCTCGCGGATGAGGCTGGCACCCAGTTCCCGCACGCCCTCCTGGGCCAGCCAGCGCAGGCACCAGTAGCGCTCCATGCGGCGCTGGAATTCGGCATAGGCATCATAGGCCAGCTCGAAATCCCGCATGATGGCGAACAGCAGGGGGTCATTGCCCGCGTGGGGGGCTGGATCGCCCTGGCTGGCGGCCAGGATCTGGCGCTGATTGATGAGATCCACATAGCGCCGCAGGGGCGAGGTGCTCCAGACGTACTGCTCCACCCCCAGGCCTTCGTGTGGCGCGGGCTTGAGGCTCATGCGCACCTTGCCGGCGGTCTGGGCCCGGTATACCCCGGCCACACCCTTGTCCACCAGCATCCCGGCCCAGTGGCTGTTGGCCAGGATCATCATCTCCGACACCAGCTTGTCGATGGGGTTGCCGCGCAGGCGGGGAATGATCTCCACCCGCTCGTTGGGCGCCTCGCCCGTCACCTGGAAGAGGTAATCATGGCGTTGCACCGCATCTTCCTTGCCCCGCCGCCGCGCGAGATGTCCGGCGAAACCGTGCAGCCATTCCAGCTCCCCACGGAAGGCATAGTCGGGGCCGTCGCGGCCTATGGTCTCCACGTTGAACAGTTGTTCCAGGCTGGCATGCCGCAGATTGGCGGCCACGTGTATCCGATCCATGCGCGTGGCGAGGGCCAGGATGCCATGGTCCGGCGCCACGTCCACATACAGGGAGAGCGCGGGGCAATCCTGGTCTTGCGCCAGGTTGTATTCGGCAAACAGTCCCTCGGGCAGCATGGTGATCTTGTCCCCGGGCAGATACACCGTGGACAGGCGGCTGGCCGCCAGGCGATCCAGCTCGGAGCCCGGGGCGATGGCCAGGGCCGGCGCGGCGATGTGGATGCCCACGCGCACGCTGCCGTCTGGCCGGAAGACGACGGAAAAAGCATCGTCGATTTCCGTGGTCTCGGCGTCGTCGATACTGAAGGCCGGGGTCGGATGGAACGGCAGCGGCGGCGGGGGCGGCGGCGGAGATACGGCGGGAAAGCCACGGCCACGCGGAAAGTGGGTGAGCAAAAAGGCCTGTACATGGAATTCATGCGGCGAGGAAATGGCGCCGCACCGGTCCAGCAGGCGCACCACCGACAGGCCGGTCTCGGCGCTGGCGTCCGCCAGGGCCTTGTATTCCAGGCTGTTCTTGTCCGGCTTGTGGGCCAGCTCGCTCACCCTGCCGGAGAAGTCCTCCGGCAGCCGGCCTGCCTTGAGCTCTTCCACCCACCGGGCCCGCTGGGCCGTCTCCCGGGCCTTGCGCTCCAGGGCCGCCTTGGCCGCCGCAAGCTGCTCTGCGGGCGCGGCCTTGTAACGGCCCTTGCCCTTCTTCTGGAAGAAGATGGGCGCGCCATGCAGGGCCAGGGCGATGGCCGCTGCCTCCGGAGCGCTGGGCTTGTGGCCGTAATAGTCGGCAGCCAGATCCTCGAAGCCGAATTCCGCCTCCCCCGCCGCCTCCCAGAGGAAGTCCAGGTCCAGGTCCGCCTGCTGGACCCGGGCCGCCTGCATGACCTCGGCCGGAGCCGGGCTGGCGAAACGCAGGAGTACGTTGGCGGCCTTCAACTTGCCGCGCCTGCCGTGCTGGGACTCGATCTGCAGGGAACCGACGTTGTCCATCAGGAGCGTGCCGGCCTTGATATCGCCGTCTTCCTCGTAAAGCAAAAACATCAAAACTCCAGAATGGCGGGCAGGTATTCGGTGAAGCGTGTAAAGCCGTGATCGCCGCCCGCCAGCACCACCTGCCGGGCGCCGGCATAGAAGTCCACGGCCTCCCTGTAATCCAATACCGTGTCGCCGGTTTCCAGCAGCAGCAGGTAGTTGCGCAGGCGGCGTGGCCGCACCGCCAGGGCCCGCAGTTCGCTCAGATGGGTCTGCGTGAAGACGTATTCCTCGCCGCTGTGCCAGTTCTTCTGGGTCTGGCCCACATAGGCCGCGAGTTTGTCATGACAGGCCACGCAGGGGTTCACCAGTACTGCCTTGAGATCGTGTTTTTCCGCCAGCCAGGTGGCATAGAACCCCCCCAGGGAGCTGCCGATGAGCTTGGCAGGGCCCCGCGAGGCCATCACCAGGTCCTCCAGCAGGGTCATGGCCCGGGCAGGCCGGGAAGGCAGATCCGGGCAGACCTGGGCTTCGGCCAGGCCCCGGGCACCCATCCAGGCGGCCAGCTCGCGCGCCTTGCCGGACTGAGCAGAACTGTTGAAGCCATGGATGTAGAGGAGCATGCGTTGGGTGGGTATCGCCGTGGGCGGGCATTTTACCGGGCATCGCCTGTCCGTATCCGTGCCAGCCAGGCGATCAGCTCGTCCATGACCTGATTGGCGGCCTGTCCCAGGGCATCGGCGGCACCGGTGGCGTCATAACTCTGGGCCGGTACCTGGGTCACGAAGATCCGCCGCGCCACCAGGCCTGCGTCGGCGCGCCGCACCAGCTCCGCCTCTAGCAGCATGAGGGCCACCCCGGGGGCATGCGTGGCATCGTGGTAGAAGTCCACGAGGCGGGTGTTGAGCTGGAAATCGCCATAAACGCCACTGCCCAGGGGAGCCACCGCCTGGAACACCCCCGCTGACTCCAGACGCTGGCGCAACATCCAGCTCAGGCGTCGGGCCACGGGCTCGCTCCAGCGGGCGTACTGATACTGGCCGCGGGTGCCCGGGGCCCGGCTGAAGGCCAGGGCGGTATCCTGGTAGAAGGGTGGGGCCTCCATCTCCCGCAACAGCAGGGTACCGGGATGGATGACGGGACTGCGCTCGATCGGGCCCGGGTCCGTGAGCACGTAATAGCTCACCGCCACCGGCGGTTTGCCCGGCAGGGCACAACCCGCCAGGAGCAGCGGGAGCAGGCACAGCAGCCCGGCCAGACTTGCGCGCCTCATTTCTTCTCCCCCGGCCCCAGCGTATCCAGGTTGGCCCCGTACAACAGGCGCGCCGGGTCCGCGAGTGCGCGGCCACTCCCCTGCAGGGCGTCTCCGGCCAGGCGCAGGGAGTGGGCCGTGGTCTGGATCTCCTGGCTGGCCAGATCCGCGGACAGGCGCAGCTGCAGAGCCAGGCCGCGCACCTCTCCGTCCAGGATGGACAGGGTCTGGCGCGCCGCCGCCAGGGTGGATTCCGTGGCCGCCGTCACCCGGCCCAGGCGTGCATCGGTGTGCTGCAGCATCTGGCCGGCGTTGCTGCCCAGCTCGTCCAGACGCATCGCTGCCCGGCGGGAGCTGGCCAGGGTGGCGGTCAGATCTTCGCGCAGACCCGGCAGGTGCTGACGCAGATCGGCGGTGAGATGCTCGAGGTTGCTCAGGATGCCGGCGATGGCCTCCTGGTTGCGCTGGGCCAGCAGGGCGTTGAAGCGCACCAGGGCCTCGCGGCCTTCCAGGCTCATGTCTTCCAGGGTGCTGGCCACCCGGGCGAACTGGGGCACACCTTCCTCGATGACGGGGTAGGGCTCTGCCTCGGGCACCTCCAGGAGGGGGGGACCGCCCTCGGCCGGATTCACCAGATCCACGGCCGCCAGACCGGTGACCATGTGCCGCGCCACCTCCGCGCGCACCCCGCGCAGCACCGGCGTGCGCGCATCCACCTGCAGGATGACCCGTACCCGACGTGCATCCCCGGGCAGGATCGCATAGTCCTCCACCTTGCCCACCTTGATGCCACGCATGCGTACATCGCTGCCGATCTGCAGCCCCTCCAGGGACTGCTTCTCGAAATAGATGGTGTAGCGTTTCACGACCTGGTTTTCGGTGCCGCCGGCGAGCCAGTAGAGGCCGCCCGCCAGCAGGGCCACCAGGGCCAGCACGCCCAGACCCACCCAGGCATAACGCGCTTCAGGTTCCACTCTTCAGCTCCTTCCCCCCGCATGAGAGGAGAAATAGGATCGTATCCATTCGTGCTCCATCCTGGCCACCTGGGCCACGGGCCCGTCGGCGATCACCCGGCCGGCATGCAACACGATGACCCGGTCCACCAGGCCCCACAGGGTATCCAGATCGTGGGTGGTGAGCAGGGTGGCCAGGCCCAGGCTGTCGCTCAGGGTACGCAGCAGATGGTCGAATTCCCGGGCGCTGATGGGGTCCAGACCCGAGGTGGGCTCGTCCAGGAACAACAGCTCCGGCTCCAGGGCCAGGGCCCGGGCCAGGGCCGCGCGTTTCTTCATGCCCCCGGACAGCTCGGCGGGGCGCCTGTCGGCCGCGTCCAGGGGCAGGCCCACCAGGCGGATGCGCAGGCGCACCACCTCATCGCGCAGCCCACGGGGCAGTGCGCTGTGTTCACGCAGGGGCACGGCCACGTTCTGTGCCACGCTCAGGGACGAGAACAGGGCCCCTTCCTGGAACAGCATGCCGAAGCGGCGGCGCACCCGGTCCAGCTCCCGGCCGGACAGGCGCCAGATGTCTTCTCCCAGGATACGCACCGTACCCGCAGTGGGCCGCAACAGGCCGATGCACTCCCGCAGCAGCACGGTCTTGCCCGTGCCGCTGCCGCCGATGAGCGCCACCACCTCGCCCGGGTTCAGGCTGAAGTCCACGCCATCGTGCAGCCAGCGTCCCCCCAGGTGGGTGCGGATGCCCTCGGCTTGCAGGATGGGCGCGTGGGTGTGCATCAGCCCGCGTAGTCCGCCGAGGTGACGGCGAATGCGGCGTTGATGAGGATCACCGCCACCAGGCTCTGCACCACCGTGGCGGTGGTGCGCTCGCCCACGCTGCGGGCATCCCGGCTGACGGCAAAACCGTTGCGGCAGGCGATGAGGGCGATGGCCACGGCGAACACCGGTGCCTTGTACAGACCGAAGAACACGGATTTCAGGCTCAGCACGTCCTTGAGGCGGCTGAAAAAGGTGAAGAAGGTGATGTCCAGCTGCTGCGCGGCGATGAGAGCCGAGCCCAGCAGGCCGGTCAGGTCACCGAAGAAGGTCAGCAGGGGCATGACCAGGACGATGGCCAGCAGGCGGGGTAGGACCAGCACCTGATAGGGAGACAGACCCAGGGTGGAGATGGCGTCCAGTTCCTCGGTCACCTTCATGGCACCGATCTGGGCGGTGAAGGCGGCGCCGGAGCGGCCCGCCACCAGGATAGCGGTGAGCATGGGGGACAGCTCACGGGTCAGGGCCAGGGCCACGCCATCCACCACGAAGATGTTGGCACCGAATTTCTCGATCTGGGTGGCCAGCAGGTGCGCGAAGACCATCCCCACGAGAAAGGTCATGAGACCGACGATGGCCAGGGCCTCCAGGCCCACCACTTCCAGCTGGGTGAACAATTCGCGCGGGCGCAGGCGTCCTGGGCGAGCCAGGATCTCGCCCAGGGCCTGACCCACATGGCCGATGAAGGCCAGCATGCCGCGCCCGGCATCCAGCGCACCCACTGCCATCCCGCCCAGGCGCGTCAGCCAGCCCATCCGGGCGGCGGGGGGTGCCTCCGGCGCCTGCATGCGCGCATCCACCAGCGCCAGCAACCCCAGATGGCGCGGCGCAAAATCCTGCAGACGGGCCTCCTCCCAGACCACGCCATGGGCACGCAGGCCCTGGATCAGCAGCAGGGCGGCGGCGCTGTCCAGGGCCCGCAGGCCGCTGCCCTGGATGCGCAGGCACCGCGCATCCAGGGCCGGCAACCCGTTCAGGACGGCGCGCAGTTCCGCCAGCCGGGACAACCGCCAGTCGCCGGCCAGGCGCAAGATCTGCCCGTCCGCAAACGCCTCCAGTCGCAGCAGGGGCTCGCTATGCATGCCGTCGGGCACGCGCCGGCCCCGCCGCCGGATCGCGCAGCCGCGTCAACAGCTTGGCGTGGATGTCGCCGAAGCCGCCGTTGCTCATGATCAGCACATGATCGCCGGCGCGGCCCTCCCGCGCGATGGCCTCCACCAGGGCGGAAAGGTCGGCGTAGGTGCCGGCCTTGTCGCCCAGGGGGGCCAGCGCGGCGGCCACGTCCCAGGCGATGCCGCCGCTGTAGCAATACACCCGGTCCGCTCCCGCCAGACTGGCGGGCAGCTGGGCCTTCATGACCCCCAGCTTCATGGTGTTGGAACGGAGCTCCAGCACCGCGAGGATGCGTTGCGCGCCTACCTGGGCCCGCAGACCGGCGATGGTGCTGGCGATGGCCGTGGGGTGGTGGGCGAAGTCGTCATAGATCGTGATGCCGTGGGCGCCGCCGCGCACCTCCATGCGCCGTTTCACATTCTGGAAGCGCGCCAGAGCGGCAATGGCGTCCCGCGGCGGCACCCCGGCATGGCGGGCGGCGGCGATGGCGGCCAGGGCGTTCCGGCGGTTGTGCTCGCCCAGCAGATCCCACTCCACCCGACCCAGCGCGGCATCCCCCAGCCAGACGTCGAATCGGCTGGCGCTCCCCGCCAGGGGCTCGGCGCGCCAGCCCCCCGCCAGGTCGAAGCGTTCCACCGGCGTCCAGCAACCCCGCTCCAGCACCCGCTCCAGGCTGGCGTCTCCACCCTGGCTGATCACCAGGCCGTTGCCCGGTACGGTGCGCACCAGGTGGTGGAACTGGGTCTCGATGGCGGCCAGGTCGGGAAAGATGTCGGCGTGGTCGTATTCCAGGTTGTTCATCACCAGCGTGCGGGGCCGGTAGTGCACGAACTTGGAACGCTTGTCGAAGAAGGCGGTGTCGTACTCGTCCGCCTCGATGACGAAGAAGGAGGCGCCGGTGAGGCGGGCGGAGACACCAAAGTTCAGGGGTACGCCGCCGATCAGATAGCCCGGATCGAGGCCGCAATCCTCCAGGATCCAGGCCAGCATGGAGGCGGTGGTGGTCTTGCCATGGGTACCCGCCACCGCCAGCACCCACTTGTGCCGCAGCACCTGCTCGGCCAGCCACTGGGGGCCTGAGGTATAGGGCAGTCCCCGGTCGAGGATCGCCTCCATGAGGGGCTGCCTGCCCCGGGCCACGACGTTGCCCACCACCCAGATGTCCGGTGCCAGATCCAGTTGCTCCGTACCATAGCCTTGGGTGAGCCGGATGCCCAGGCTTTCGAGCTGGGTGCTCATGGGCGGATAGACATGGTTGTCGCATCCCGTGACGGTATGGCCCGCCTGCTGGGCGATGGCCGCGACCCCGCCCATGAAGGTGCCGCAGATGCCCAGGATGTGAATATGCATGGCAGGATGATGAGCGGAAGAACAGCGCTATTATCCCGGATCGCACCCGCTTGGGGAGGCGCCGGGAAGCACGGGTGCCGGCCGAATGCCGTGAACCGTCATTCGACACGCGGCGAGGGGTCTGCGCGGGAGGCCCTGCAGTCGCGCCGCCAGGCGGCGCGGCCCTAAAGGATTTCCATCCCAGGCCGATAATCGAGTAGGAGTCCAGCACCGCATCATGGCCCAGACCCCCAACGTCATCGCGCTCGCCGTCATGCAACGCCTCAAGGAGACGGGCGAGGCCCCCACGCCGGAAAACTACCAGCGCGTGTACTACGAAATCGCCGGGGTGCAGGCAGGGCCGCCCGAGGCGGCTGAAGGGGCGCAGAACAACACCTTCTGCCTGGAGCTGCTCAAGACCCTGCGGGAAATGGTCCAGGACATGAGCGAGAAGACGGAAAGCCTGGCCAAGGACCTGGGGGAAAAGAACAAGGACCTGTCCGGCAACGTCGACAGCCTCAAGCACAGCCGGGACAAGGCGGAAATCCTGCGTCTGCTCGGCCTCGTGGTGAGCCAGGCCGGTGGCATCCAGAACAGGGTGGAGGCCAGCCACAGGGAACTGGTGGAAACCCGACATGCCCTCGTCAGCATACAAAGCGAGCTGTCGGAAACCCGCCAGCTGCTGAACGAGGATGCCCTGACCGGCGCCCTCAACCGCCGTGGCCTGGACCAGGTCCTGGAGCGGGAAGTGGCGCGCTGCCAGCGCAACAAGGCCAGGCTGAGCCTGGCCATGGTGGACCTGGACCACTTCAAGAAGATCAACGACACCTATGGCCACGCCGTGGGGGACCAGATGCTGGTGCACTTCACGTCGCTGATACGCAGCGTGCTGCGCAAGTCCGATGCCCTGGTGCGCTACGGAGGCGAGGAATTCATCCTGGTGCTGCCGGAAACCGACCTGCGCGGCGCCATGCTGGTGCTGGGGCGACTGCAACAGGTGATGCGCAAATCCCCCCTGGTGAGCGAGGGTCGGACCATCCATGCCACCTTCAGTGCCGGGGTGTCGGCCCTGCGCGAGGAGGACAACGGTCACTCCCTCCTGCGCCGCGCGGACGAAACCCTCTATCAGGCCAAGAACGCCGGACGCGACCGCATCATCACCCTGGCCTGAAGGCGGAGTTTCCGTCATGCCGGCCAGCCCGTCCCGCATGCTTGCCGCTCGGCTGGTGAATGCCGTTCTGCTGGAAGGACGCGGCCTCACCCTGACCTTGCAGGAGACCCGTGCGACCGGTGCCGATCCCCGTGTCGTCGCGGCCGCGCAAAGCCTGGCCTATGGCACGCTGCGCCGGGCCGGAAGGCTGCGCTTCTTCCTGCGTGCCCTGGCCGGACGCGCCCTGTCGCCACCCACGCTGCTCGGGCCCCTGCTGGTGGGGCTGCATGAACTGGATGCACGCACCGGCCCGGACTACGCCGTGGTGCATGACAGCGTGGCCGGCGTGGCCCGGGACCATCCCCGGGCGCGTGGCTTCGCCAACGCCATCCTGCGCAACTTCCGCCGCCGCCAGATGGAGCTGGAGACCGCGCTCCTGGCGGACCCGGAGGCGCGCTGGAACTTTCCCGCCTGGTGGCTGGAGCGCCTGCAGGCTGCCTACCCGGATTCCTGGCAGGCCATCGTCGCGACCCAGAACGGCCATCCGCCCATGACCCTGCGGGTGAACCGGCGCCAGACGAGCGTGCAGGACTACTCACGCCTGTTGACACAGGCGGGCCATGCCAACCGCCAGACCGGGCCCTGGGCGCTGACCCTGGAGCAACCGGTGCCCGTGGCCGAGCTGCCGCATTTCCAGACCGGCTGGGCCTCGGTCCAGGACCTGGGCGCGCAGTGGGCGGCGCCGCTGCTGGGCTGCGAGGACGGCATGCGCGTGCTGGATGCCTGCGCCGCACCCGGTGGCAAGACTGCCCACCTGCTGGAAAGGCATGCGCCGCGTCTGCTGGCCCTGGACAGCGATGCACGGCGTCTGACGCGGGTGCGTGATACCCTGGCGCGCCTCGGCCTGCAGGCCGAGGCGCGCCATGGGGATGCCGGACAGCCGTGGGACTGGTGGGATGGCGAACCCTTCGACCGCATCCTGTTGGATGCGCCCTGCACCGCCTCCGGCGTGGTCCGACGTCACGCGGACGGGAAGTGGCTCAAGCGCGCCGAGGATATGCAACAACTGGCCCGTGAGCAGACGCGCCTGCTGGATGCGCTGTGGCCCCTGCTGCGGATGGATGGCAGAATGCTTTACGCCACGTGCAGCCTGTTTCCCGCGGAGAATGGGGAACGGATCGATGCCTTCCTGGCGCGACACCCCGAGGCCCGGCTGCTGCCTGTGCATGTGCCAGGCTGCGTCGGAGACGAGGACATGTGCCAGCTGTTGCCGGGAACCGATTCGGATGGTTTTTTCTATGCCTGCCTGCTCAAGACCTAGCCCCGCGAGAAACACGCCGGCACGCTCCGCCCGTTTCCCGGCCCCCCCCGTGGACGGTCCGTCCGGGAGAGGCGCATGGCGTGCCGTGCTGCTGCGCGCCCTGCTGCTGGCACTGGTACTGTCATGGCTGCCGGGCAGCCCCGCCGCGCGGGCGGAAGGCATCAACCTGACCAGTCTGGAGGTGGTGCGCAAGGGGGAGATGTTCCAGCTCTCCGGCTATTTCGACATCCAGCTGTCCTCCACCATGGAAAACGCCCTGCACCGCGGCGTGCAGCTTTCCTTCGTGCAGGCGGCGGAGAGCGAACGCGAACGCAGCTACTGGCTGGCCGAGGGTCTGACGGAACAGACGCGCACCATCCGCCTTTCGTATAACGCCCTGCTGCGTCAGTACTACGTGAACCTGGCTGGAGTCTCCACCGGCCACGAGACCCTGGCGGACGCCCTGCGCGCCACCGGGGACCTGCGCGACTGGTCCGTGCTCAGCGTGCGGCAGATGAAGAAGAAAAACCAGTACAAGTTCTATGTGCGCATGTATCTGGACATCGCCCAGTTGCCCAAGCCCCTGCAGGTCAATGCCCTGGCCTCTTCCAGTCGCTGGCAGCTGGACTCGGGCTGGCAGGAAAAGGAAGTGAAGTACTGATGCGGTGCGGCGCGCGGCGCGCGGGACATGGGCGTTCCCGGTCCCGCTTTCCATCCCCCTTGCCTCCCCCGACCGTCCACCGGTAATGCTCTACCTCGTCGCCCTCAGCCTGCTCCTGGGGTCCGTCCTCATCGGCCTGCTGGCCGCGGCGGCGGACAACAGCGCCTTCTTCGCCGGCAACCTGCCCCTGCTGCTGGGCATCACCGTGGCCACGGTGGCGGGCCTGGCCATCCTCATCGCCTATCAGGTCCTGCTCCTGTTGCGGCGCATACGGGCCGGGGTTTTTGGCGCAAAACTCACCGCCCGCCTGTTCTTCATCATCGGCCTGATGGCCCTGGTGCCGGGTCTGGTGGTGTATGGCGTGTCGGTGCAGTTTCTCATCAGCTCCATCGAGTCCTGGTTCGACGTGCGCATGGAACGCGCCCTGGAAGGCGGCTTGTCCCTGGGGCGCTCCGCCCTGGAACACGTGGAGCGGGAAGCGGTGCGCAAGAGTGAAAGCCTGGCGCAGCAACTGGCGGAACTGCCCGCCATCCTGCAGGCCACGCGCCTGGATGAGCTGCGCGAGACGGCGGGGCTGCACGAGGTGGGCCTGTACGATGAGAATGGGCGCATGCTCGGTTTCGCCTCCAGCGTACGGGGTGACCTGCTGCCCCCGGCGCCGGAACAGGGGGCCCTGTGGCAGGCGCGCCTGCAACAGCCCTGGTCCCGCCTGCATGCCGCGCAAAAGGGGGATGGCATCGCCGTGCACGTGGTGGTACCCGTAAACCTGGTGGCCCTGACGGAGAAATTGCGTGTCCTGCAGGTGATCCAGCCCGTACCCGACCAGTTGGCGGCGGATGCCCAGCAGGTGGAGGAGGCCTACCAGAACTATCAGGAGCTGGACCTCTCCCGCCTGGGCCTGAAACGCCTGTATGGCATCTCCCTGACCCTGGCCCTGGCCCTGGCCCTGTTTTCCGCCTTTACCATGGCCTTCCTGCTGTCGGAACGCCTGGCCGCGCCCCTGCGCGCCCTGGCACGGGGCACGCGCGCCGTGGCACGCGGGGATTTCAGCCAGGTGGCTGCAGTTTCGCGCCGTGACGAGTTGGGGCTGCTGACCCAGTCCTTCAACCGCATGACCCGCCAGCTTGCGGATGCCCGCGCCGTGGCCGAAGAACGCCAGGACAAGATCCTGGAGGCCAATGCCTATCTGGAAGGCGTGCTGTCCAGCGTGACCACGGGGGTGGTCACGCTGGAACACGATCTGCAGGTACGTCTGGCCAATCCCGCGGCCGCTGCCATCCTGGGCGCGGCCCGCGCGGACCTGGAAGGGCGTCCCCTGCGCGCCTGGGGTCAGGCCGGTCCGGACAAGGGCCTGGCGGCCTTCGCCCTGCAGATGGCCGAGCACTTCCGTGGCAATCCCACCCAGGCTTGGCTGGAACAGCTGGAACTGTCCACGGTCACCGGTACCCGCATCCTGCTGGCCCGGGGCGCCCCCCTTTCCGCGGCGGCAGCACCGGATTACGTGCTGGTGCTGGACGACGTCACCCAGCTCATGCAGGCGCAGCGCGAGGCGGCCTGGGGCGAGGCGGCCCGGCGCATGGCACACGAGATCAAGAACCCCCTTACCCCCATCCAGCTCTCCGCCGAGCGCCTGGAAGCCAAGCTGGCGGAGCGGCTGGAAGGGGCCTCGCGCGACATCCTGACACGGGCCACCGCCACCATCGTCGGTCAGGTGCAGGCCATGAAGGGCCTGGTGGACGCCTTCGCCCAGTATGCGCGCCTGCCCTCGCCCAAGATCGAGCGGCTGGACATCAATGCCCTGGTGCGAGAGGTCGCCCACCTGTACGACGGCGCACACGCGCTGGAAATGGAACTGGACCCCGATCTGCCTCCCGTGGCCGGCGATTCCGC
The DNA here is from genome assembly GCA_029558905.1 of Pseudomonadota bacterium. Taxonomy (GTDB): domain Bacteria; phylum Pseudomonadota; class Gammaproteobacteria; order Burkholderiales; family Thiobacillaceae; genus PFJX01. The sequence goes on along the minus strand of JAKQCX010000015.1, from coordinate 65,651 downwards.
CTTGCTGCGCCAGGTCCTGGTGAATCTGATCAAGAATGCCCAGGAGGCGGTGGGCGAGGAGCGCGCGGCCCGCATCCGCATACGCACCCTGGGGCGCGGCGAGCACGTGGACCTGTGCGTGGAGGACAATGGCCCGGGCTTCGCCGAAGAACTCAAGGGCCGGATGTTCGAGCCCTATGCCACCACCAAGCCCAAGGGCACGGGGCTGGGTCTGCCTGTGGTAAAAAAGATCGTTGAAGAACACCATGGCACCATCACGGTAAACAACCTGGAAAACGGTGGCGCCCAAGTGTGCGTACGCCTGCCCATCCTCAGGGATTGGGGCGGCGACGGACGCGGGCCACGCGAGGGTGCTGCAACGGAAAAGGAAGGCCAAGATGTCTGAGATCCTGGTAGTGGATGACGAAGCCGGCATTCGCGAACTCATGCAGGAAATCCTGGAAGAGGAGGGTTATGAGGTACGCCTGGCGGAAAACGGCGCCGCGGCCCGCAACGCCATGGAAAACAAGGTGCCCGACCTGGTGCTGCTGGACATCTGGATGCCCGATGTGGACGGCGTCAGCCTGCTCAAGGAATGGAAGACCCAGGGGCGTCTGACCATGCCCGTGGTCATGATGTCCGGCCACGGCACCGTGCATACCGCCGTGGAAGCCACCCGCCTGGGGGCCTTCGACTATCTGGAAAAGCCCATCGCCTACAAGCAGCTGCTGGAAACGGTGAGGAAGGCCCTGGATACCCGCCCGTCCCGGCCCACCACCAGCGGCGATCTCTCCGCACTGGGCATGGGTGAGGTCATCCGCCGCCTCACCCAGCGCCTCAACCTGGCGGTGACCGCCGGCCTGCCCGTCGCCCTGGTGGGGGAGGCCGGCAGCGGCGCGGAGCTGGCCGCCCGTTACCTGACCCCGCCCGACGGGGTGTTCCTGCTGGCGGACGTACCCGCCACCCTGGCCAATCAGCCCATCGAAATCCTGGCCCAGGCCAAGGGCGGGCTGGTGTTCGTGCCGGACCTGACGATCCTCAATGCCATGCAGCAGCGCGGCCTGGCCCTGCTCATCGGCCGGCGCGCGGAATTCGGTGTGCGCGTGGTCGCCGCCAGCCAGACTGCACTGCCCGAGCTGCTGGCCGCGGGCCAGCTGAGTCAGGAGCTGCACGATCTGCTGGTGCATGCCATGGTGGAGATGCCGCCCCTGCGCGCGCGGCGCGAGGACATCCCCGCCCTGGCGTCACGCATGGTGGAGGATGCCTGCGCCCGGCTGCTCATCCCGCCCCGACGCTTCACGGAAGAGGCCCAGGCCGCGCTCTCCGCGCATGACTGGCCAGAGAACCTGGCGGAACTGCAGGCCCTGGCGGGCAAGCTGGCCCTGGCCGGCGGCGAGGCGCCCATCGAGGCCGGGGAGGTGCGCGCCATCCTGGGCACTGGCCGCGGTTCCGGTCACGCCGGCGGCATCGATCTCATGCTGCACCTGCCCTTGAAGGATGCCCGCGACCAGTTTGAAAAGGCCTATCTGGAAGCCATGCTGGCGGAATGCAACTGGGGCATGAGCCGGGCCGCGGAACGGGCCGGTCTGGACCGCACCAATCTCTACCGCAAGGTGAAACAGCTGGGCATCGAGGCGCCGGGGAAGGAAAAGTGAAGGCACGGATCCCGCACGCCCCGATGCGTGAAGACACCCGGGCGTCGGTCCGTGCCACGCTGTCCTGCCGCCTGTAAGCCCACCACCCCATGAAGATCATCATCCTCGGCGCCGGCCAGGTCGGTTCCAACCTGGCCGAGCACCTGGTGCGGGAAGGCAGCGACCTGACCGTGGTGGACCTGGAAGCCGAAAAGCTCGCCGCCCTGCAGGAGCGTTTCGACCTGCGCACCGTGCGCGGCCAGGCCTCGCACCCTTCCATCCTGCGCCTGGCCGGGGCCGACGATGCCGACATGCTGGTGGCCGTCACCCTCAACGACGAGACCAACATGCTGGCCTGCAAGCTGGCAGGCACGCTGTTCAACATCCCCACCAAGATCGCCCGTATCCGCTCGCAGGATTACATGCGCCACCCGGAGCTGTTCGCCCCGGAGCACTTCAATGTGGACCATGTCATCTCCCCCGAGCAGGAGGTCACCGACTACCTGCGCCGCCTCATCGACTATCCCGAGGCCCTGCAGGTGGTGGATTTCGCCGGTGGGCGCATCCGTCTGGTGGCGGTGAAGGCGCACGGCGGCTTCATGGTGGGGCACGCCCTGAAGCACCTGCGCGAGCACATGCACCTCATGTTCCGCGAACATCCCCAGGCCCGCACAGGCATAGACGCGCGCGTGGCCGCCATCTACCGCCACGACCGGGCCATCGTGCCCCAGGGCGACACGATCATCCAGGAGGGCGACGAGGTCTTCTTCCTGGCCGCCACCGAGCACATCCGCGCGGTCATGAAGGAGATGCGCCGCAGCGACCAGGGCGTGCGCCGGGTCATGATCGCCGGTGGCGGCAACATCGGCAGCCGCCTGGCCAAGAACCTGGAACGGGACTACCAGGTCAAGCTCATCGAGCGTGGCAAGAAGCACGCGGAGGCCCTCTCGCACGAGCTGGAGCACACCCTGGTGCTGTGCGGCAACGGCACGGACGAGGACCTGCTGCTGGAAGAAAACGTGGAGGACATCGACGTGTTCTGCGCCCTCACCAACGACGACGAGGACAACATCATGGCCTCCCTGCTGGCCAAGCGCCTGGGGGCCCGCAAGGTCATCGCGCTCATCAACCGTTCCACCTATGTGGACCTGCTGCAGGGCGGCGAGATCGACATCGCCCTGTCGCCGGCACAGGCCACCATCGGCCCCCTGCTCACGCACATCCGTCGCGGCCACATGGCGGTGGTGCACTCCCTGCGTCGCGGCGCGGCCGAGGCCCTGGAGGCCGTGGTGCACGGTGATGCCCAGTCCTCCAAGCTCATCGGCCGGCGCATCGGCGAGATCAAGCTGCCCGAGGGTGTATCCATCGGCGCCATCCTGCGCCGGGACGAGGTGATCATCGTGCACCACGACACCCACATCGAGGCGGAAGACCACCTCATCCTGTTCGTGCCCAACAAGCGCATGATCCCCAAGGTGGAAAAGCTCTTCCAGGTGGGCCTGGGTTTCTTCTAGGCCAGGCGCCATGCCAGTGATGCGCCGTCGGGTATTCCCCATCCTGCACGTGCTGGGCATGATCGTCATGGTGTTCGGCCTGTCCATGCTGGCGCCCCTGCTGCTCGCCGAATTGACCCGGGACGGCGCCCAGCGCGCCTACGACCTGGCGGCGCCGATCACCATCGGCTCGGGGCTGGTGCTGTGGCTGGGCGGGCGCCATTGGCGCAGGGAGCTGAAGACGCGCGACGGCATCCTGCTGGTGGTCCTGACCTGGACCCTGCTGCCCGCCTTCGCCACCCTGCCCCTGCTCCTGCACATGCCCGGCCTGGGCGTGGCGGATGCCTATTTCGAGGCCATGTCTGGCCTCACCGCCACCGGCGCCACCGTGCTGTCCGGTCTGGACGACCTGCCCCCCTCCATCAACCTGTGGCGTGCCCAGCTGCACTGGCTGGGTGGGCTGGGCATCATCGTGCTGGTCACCGCGGTGCTGCCCCTGCTGGGCGTGGGCGGGCGGCAGATGTTCAAGTCCGAGACCCCCACGCCCATGAAGGACACCAAGCTCACGCCGCGCATGGCGGAAACCGCCAAGGGCCTGTGGCTGGTGTACGTGATGCTCACCTCGGTGTGCATCACTGTGCTCTGGGTCCTGGGCATGTCCTTCTTCGACGCCGTGGTGCACGCCTTCTCCATCATGGGTCTGGGGGGGTTTTCTTCGCACGACGCCAGCATGGGCTATTTCGATTCCATCCCCCTGGAGATCGCCGTGGCGGTCTTCGCCCTGCTGGCCGGCATCAACTTCGCCACGCATTTCGCCGCCTTGCGCGGCCGGCGCTGGGGCGTCTACCGGCACGACCCGGAGATCCGCTGGTACCTGAGCTTCGTCCTGCTCAGCGGCCTGGCGCTGGCGCTGCTGCTGTGGCAGCGGGACGTGTTCCTGGATCTGTCCGATGCGCTGCGCTACACCCTGTTCAACACCATCTCCGTGGCCACCACCCTGGGCTTCGCCACGACGGACTATGGTCAGTGGCCGTTCTTCGCCGGCCTGTGGCTCATGTTCCTGTGCAGCTTCTCCACCAGCGCCGGCTCCACCGGCGGCGGCATCAAGATGATGCGCGCCATCCTGCTGTTCAAGCAGGTGTACCGCGAACTCGAGCGCCTGGTGCATCCGGATGCCCGCATTCCCATGCGCCTGGGGCGCGAGGTGGTGCCGAACAAGATCGTGTACGCGGTGCTGGCCTTCATGTTCATCTACGTGGCCTCCATCGTCACCCTGTCCTTCGCGCTGTCCTTCACAGGCCTGGATGTGCTCACCTCCTTTTCCGCCGTGGTGGGCTGCATCAACAACACCGGCCCCGGCCTGGGACAGGTGGGCCCCGCCACCACCTACGCCGTGCTGACGGATTTCCAGGCCTGGGTATGCAGCTTCGCCATGCTTCTGGGCCGGCTGGAGCTCTTCACCCTGCTGGTCGTGCTGACCCCGGCCTTCTGGCGCAGATAGGGCCATGCGCGCGCGGCCCGCCACGGGGCGCCTGTTCCCTCTGCTGCATGTGCTGGGCATGATCCTCGGCGTATTCGGCCTGACCATGCTATTGCCCCTGGCGATATCGGAATTCACCGACGACGCGGCCCAGCGCGCCTACGATGTGGCCGTGCTGGCCACGCTGGCCGCCGGCCTGGCGCTGTGGCTGGCAGGCCGGCACCGGAGGCAGGAGCTGCGGGCCTGGGACGGCATCCTGCTGGTGGTGCTCACCTGGCTGCTGACGCCCCTGTTCGCCGCCCTGCCCCTGCTCATCTACCTGCCGGGCCTGAGCTTCACCGATGCCTATTTCGAGACCATGTCCGGCCTCACCACCACCGGCGCCACCGTGCTCACGGGCCTGGACAAGCTGCCGGCTTCCATCCATATCTGGCGCGCGCAACTGCACTGGCTGGGAGGCCTGGGGGTGATCGTGCTGGTGGTGGCCGTGCTGCCCCTGCTGGGGGTGGGTGGGCGCCAGATGTTCCGGGCGGAGACGCCTGGCCCCATGAAGGACGACAAGCTCACGCCGCGCATGGCGGAAACGGCCAAGGGTCTGTGGAAGGTCTACAGCCTGCTCACCCTGGCCTGCATCGGCCTGTACTGGGCCTTCGGCATGACACCCGCCGACGCGGTGGTGCATGCCTTCTCGGTCATGGGCCTGGGTGGGTTTTCCTCGCATGACGCCAGCTTCGGCTACTTCCGGTCCCTGCCCCTGGAACTCATCACCGTGGTGTTCGCGGCCATCGCCGGCCTGAACTTCTCCCTGCATTTCCTGGCCCTGCGCGGCCGGAGCCTGGCCCCCTACCGCACCGACCCGGAAATCCGCTGGTATTTCCTCTTCCTGCTGGGGAGCTGCCTGGGCCTGGGTCTGCTGCTCTGGCTCCTGGGCATCTACACGAGCCTGCCCCAGGCCCTGCGGGATGCCAGCTTCAGCGTGGTATCCATGGCCACCACCCTGGGCCTGGCGACCGCGGACTTCGGCCAGTGGCCCACCTTCATGGGCCTGTGGCTGCTGTTCCTGTGCAGCTTCACCACCAGCGCCGGTTCCACCGGCGGCGGCATCAAGATGCTGCGCGCCGTGCTGCTCTACAAGCAGGTGCACCGGGAACTGATGCGCCTCCTCCATCCCCGCGCCGAGATACCCGTGCGCTTGGGAAGCCGCACCGTACCGGACAAGATCCTGTACGCGGTACTAGCCTTCTTCTTCGTCTACGTGGCATCCATCGTGGCGCTGAGTTTCCTGCTCTCGCTCTCCGGCCTGGATATCCTCACCGCCTTCTCCGCCGTGGTCGTCACACTCAACAACACCGGCCCCGGCCTGGGGCGAGTGGGGCCTTCCACCACCTTCGCAGGACTCACGGACTTCCAGACCTGGTTGTGCACCTTCTCCATGCTGCTGGGCCGGCTGGAGCTGTTCACCCTGCTGGTGGTGCTGACGCCGGTGTTCTGGCGCAGGTAACGTCCGCGCCCTGCTGCAGCGGCACGCAGGCTAGGGGATCACCACCGCCTTCGCCTCCCCCGCCTCCAGCCGGCCGATGAGCGCAGCGTGCTCGAAACCCCGCCGGCGGAATACCTCCAGCACCGCGTCCGCCGCGTCCGCGGCACAGGCCACCAGCAGGCCGCCGCTGGTCTGGGGGTCGGTGAGGATGGCGCGCTGCCAGTCGGCGCAGCCATCGAACAGCTGCACGCCCTGGCCATAGCTGGCCCAGTTGCGGCCGCTGGCGCCGGTGACATGTCCGGCCCGGGCCAGGTCATCCGCCCCCGGCAGTACCGGCAGCCGCGAGAATTCGAGACACACCGTGAGCTGAGAGCCCCTGGCCAGTTCCAGGCCGTGCCCCAGGAGGCCGAAGCCGGTGACGTCGGTGAGGGCGTGCACATCCTCCATCCGGCCCAGTTCCACCCCCGGCGTGTTGGCCTGGGTGGTGGAGGCGATCATGGCCCGATAGCCGGCGGGTGGCAGCCGGTCCTTCTTCAGGGCGGCGGAATAGATGCCCACGCCCAGGCCCTTGCCGAGGATGAGCGCGTCGCCGGGGCGGCCGGCATTGTTCCGCTTGATTCGACGCGGGTCCACCACGCCGATGGCCACCAGGCCGTAGATGGGTTCCTGGCTGTCGATGGAATGTCCACCGGCGATGGGAATGCCCGCGGCCCGCGCCGCGCTTTCACCCCCCAGGAGGATTTGCCGGATGGTGTCCGGCGGCAGCTTGTCGATGGGCATGCCCACCAGGGCCAGGGCGAACAGGGGGCGGCCCCCCATGGCATAGACGTCGGATATGGCGTTGGTGGCGGCAATGCGGCCGAATTCGAAGGCGTCGTCGACGATGGGCATGAAGAAGTCGGTGGTGGCGACGATGGCCTGCGTCTCGTTCAGCCGCCACACCGCCGCGTCATCGGACGACTCGATGCCCACCAGCAGGTCAGGAAAGAGGCCATCCATGCCCTGGCTGAAGGGGTTGTCCGCCAGGATCCGCTCCAGCACCGCCGGCGCGATCTTGCAGCCGCAACCACCCCCATGGGACAGGTGGGTGAGACGGATGGGGGTGTTCAGGATGGGTTCGCTCATGGACGCACTCGATTTTTGGCAGGCAGGCAGGCTGCGGACAGCAGCAAGAGGATGATAGCCAAGGCCGGTAGATTGCCCCAGCGCAGGAAGGGGGTGAGGCCGCTATGCCCCTGGGCCAGGCCCGTCAGGGTGCCCTGCGTGAAGGCGGGCAGCTCCGCCCGCACCCGGCCCTTCTCGTCCAGGATAGCGGTGATGCCCGTGTTGTTGGCGCGCAGCTGCCAGCGGCCCGCCTCCAGGGAGCGCATGGCGCCGATCTGCAGGTGCTGGCGCGGCGACAGGCTGCGCCCGAACCAGGCGTCGTTGCTCACGTTCACCAGCAGGGTGGCCTGACGGGCGGCGTGCACGCGTTCCTCGCCGAAGGCGTCCTCATAGCAGACGTTCACCGCCAGGCGCTCGCCGGCTGCGGCGATGGCAGCCTGATCCGCCGCCCCCCGGCTGAAATCCCCCAGGGGCATGATGAGCCGGTCCACCAGCCAGCGGAACCCGAAGGGCACGAATTCACTGAAAGGCACCAGGTGGTGCTTGCGGTATTGGCCCTCGCCGGAAACGCCCAGGCTGAGCACGGCGTTGTAGTAGTCACCCGCCGCCGTGTCCTCCGCCAGACCCAGCAGGAGATCGCCGCCGGCCTGGCGCCTGTGCTCCGTCAGCCGCTCCAGGTAACCCGCCGGCACGTTGGAGCGCAGCAGCGGCACCGCCGTCTCGGGCAGGATCACCAGGCGGGCCGCGCTGGCCTCCACCCGCCGCGCATAGTCCGCCATGGCCTGGACGATCTTCTCCGGGCGGAACTTCATCTCCTGCGAGACGTTGCCCTGGATCAGCGCCACCGACACGGGGGCCCCGGCCGGCCGGGTCCAGTCCAGCCGTTGCAGGCCGTGACCCGCCACCAGGAACAGCACCCCCAGGGTGATCAGGTTGGGACGCCGGCTGGCAAACAGGCCTGCCACGAGGGCCAGCACCAACCCCACGCCATAGACCCCCAGCACGGGTGCGAAGCCCGCCAGCGGGCTGTCCGGCACCTGGGAATAGCCCAAGGCCAGCCAGGGAAAGCCGGTAAGAAACCAGCCTCGCACCCATTCCAGCAAGGCCCAGGCGGCGGGCAGGGCCAGGGTGGTGCGTGCCCGGCCCGCGGGGGTCAGCCAGCTGGCCAGCATCAGCGCCAGTCCGGGATAGAGCGCAATGAAGGCGCAGAACACCAGGGTGGCCAGGGCGGCGGGGATGGCGGGCAGACCACCATAGGTGGACAGGCTGATGAAGATCCAGGACACCCCGGTGAGGAACAGCCCCAGGCCATAGCTCCACCCGGCCAGGAAGGCAGTCCTGGCGGGCGCATCCGCCAGCCACCCGAACAATACGGCCAGGGACAGGAGGGTGAGGGGCCAGGCACCCAGCGGGGCAAAGCCAGCCACTGCCAGGGCCCCCAGCAGGGCAGGGACCAGGATATGGTGGATGCGGAGTGCGGGGGGACGGGGGTCGAGTCGCACGGGGAGGCGGGTCACGGGTTTCGGGAGACGGGCCACAGGGTACAGAAGACGGTGAATTCCGGGCCACTCAGCCCGCGGTGCGCGAGAGGCGCTTGGACCAGTCGTTCCCGAGATCGATGGCCGTCATTCCGTGCAGCGCAGGTATGCCATGCCGGGCATCACGAGATGTCGTTCCGGTGCGGCGTGGAATCTTCCAGGCTGGCCATAGCCAGGGTGACGCAGCCAGTCCACGGCCGCTGGGATACCGGACGAGCGAGGACTCTCCCGGACGGGTCCCTCCTGCCCACACCCTCGCGTCCTCAATGCATGTCGAAGGCCACGAAGGCCACCTCGTCGCCGCCCCGCAGGGGCAGGTTGGCGCCATCATCGACGAACTGTTTGTTGACGGTGATGCGCAGGCGCCCGGGATGTCGGGCAAAGACCGTGGTCCAGTGCCCCTCCCGCCTGGACAGATGGGCCATGAGACCGTGCAGGTCGTTGACGGACAGGGGCAGGAACAGCACCTCGTTGTCCCGGCCCAGCAGTTCCACCAGATGGGCGAAATACAGAATGGTGATCTGACGATTCATGCGAAGACTCCGGAAACGGCCGCTGCCCCGGCAACACGCGCGACGGTACGGGGACGGGTAAACGCGGGCGCGTATTCTAAGCCAGGGCCCGGGCCACCTCCCGCCGCAAGACCGGCAGCAACTCCCTTTCGAACCAGGGATTGCGCTTCAGCCAGGCCTGATTGCGCGGGCTGGGATGGGGCAGGGGCAGGAATGGCCCGCTTCCGGGCGGCCGCTGCGTGGCTCCCGCTCCCCCGGCGGTGCGTGGAAACTCGGGGTGGTCCACCGTTGCCTCGGCCGTCAGGTATTCCCGCCAGGCCGCCACGGTCTGGGTCAGGCCCGGCTTGCGCCGCACCCCCAGGTAATAGGCCTGGGCATATTGGCCGATGAGCAGGGTCAGGCGGATGTCCGGCAACTGGGCGCGCAGCGACGGGTGCCAGAGCGGGGCACACTCCGGCCGCGGCGGCAGGTCGCCGCTTCTGCCCCGGCCCGGATAGCACAGACCCGTGGCGATGATGGCGATGCGGGCCGGGTCGTAGAAGGTCGCGCGCTCCATGCCCAGCCAGTCGCGCAGGCGGTCGCCGGAGGGGTCATTCCAGGGGATGCCGGTGTCGTGCACCTTGCGTCCCGGTGCCTGGCCGACGATGAGCAGCCGCGCCGTGCTGCCCGCCTGCAACACCGGGCGGGGCCCGCAGGGCAGGTGCGGGGCGCATACCGTGCAGGCGCGCACCTGCCGCAACAGTGCGTCGAGCCCGTTCATGCGGGTATGGGGCCGGGCAGGTCGCCCGGCCCGGTCGCGGACCGGCCGATCAGTCTGCCCGGATGGCCTCGATCTGGATGGCGAGCCTGATCCCGTCGCCATGCTTCGGCAGGCCATAGCTGATGCCGAAGTCGGAACGCTTGAAGCCGCCGCTGGCGTCAGCGCCGCAGACCTCACGCTTGAGCATGGGGTGCTGGATGCACTTGAAGCTGTTGATGGTCAGGGTGAGGGGACGGGTATGGCCGTGCAGGCTCAACTCCCCCGTGACCGCGGCAGGCGTGTCGCCCTTCCACTTGCTGATGTGGCCCCTGTAGGTGATGTGGGGAAACTTGGCCACGTCGAAGAACTCCTCGCCCCGGGCATGTTCGTCCATCTTGGCATGGCCGAAGCTGATGGAGGCGGGATCCACGCTGATGTCCACCGTGCCGGTCCTGGCCGCCCGGTCCAGGGTGACGCTGCCGGAGGTGCGCGTGAACTTGCCGCGCCAGACCGAGATACCCATGTGGTCGGCCTCGAAGCTGGGATAGGTGTGGTTGGGTTCCACATTGTAGGTGGTGGCCGCGGCCAGGGCCGGGGCGGCGGCCAGGGTAAGGGCCAGGGTCGACAGGACGGCGACGGCGGCTTGCTGTTGCATGTGTATTCTCCTTGCTGGCTGGGTTACTTCTTGTTGATGACGATACGGAAGCGCACCTGCACTTCATCCGCGACGAGGGAGGTGTCCTTCCACTCGCCGGTACCGATGTTGTAGTGCAGACGGCGGATGGGCAGCACGCCTTCGAAGACCTGCTGCGTACCCTGGGCCCTGAAGCTCACCGGAGCGACGACGTTGCGGCTCACTCCCTTGATGGTGAGCCGGCCACTGGCCTCGTACCTGCCCGCACCCACCGATTTGATGGCGGTGGTGACGAAGCTGGCCTTGGGAAAGCGGGCCGCATCGAACCATTCCGGCTTGCGCACCTCGCGGTTGTAGTCCTCGGCACCGATGTCGAAGCTGGCGATGTCGATCTCCACGCTGGCCCTGGCCTGCGCCGGTTTGGCCGGGTCGAAGCTCACCTGGGCATTGAAGCGCTTGAAATCCCCCTCCACCGGCACGCCCATCTGTTTGGAAATGGCCACCACGCTGCTGCGTCCGGTGTCCATCTGGGCCAGGAGGTTGTAGGGAAGCAGGAGGCCGGCGGTCAGGGCCAGGCCGATCGCGGTTTTATTCATCACGTCCTCCTTTTTATGGATGCCTGCTCGCGAGGAACGGAATCATGCGGCCCATGACTACGTCCCTGTCGATGAAATGGTGCTTCATGGCCCCCAGCACATGAGCGATCACCAGCACCGCCATGCTGAGGTTCAGGGCCTTGTGCAGGATCGCCAGCTGATCCCCCAGGGCCTTGTCCCGGGCCAGCAGATCCGGCAGGGGGATGACGCCCAGATACACCGTCTGCATGCCCAGGGCGGAGCTCATGAGCCAGCCGGAAACGGGCACGGCCAGTACCAATATGTACAGCAGGTGGTGGGTGGCCACGGAGGCGATGCGCTGCCAGGCCGGCATGGCCACCGGCGGCGGCGCGGCGTGGGTCAGGCGCCACAGCACCCGCAGCACCGCCAGCATGAACACCGTCACCCCCAGCCACTTGTGATAGGAGTACAACTTCAGGCGCATGGGCGAGAAAGGCAGGTCCGTCATGTAGACCCCCAGGGGAAAGGCGGCAAAGATCAGCAGGGCGATGAGCCAGTGCAGACCGATGGCCGTGCGGGTATAGCCGACGGTGGTCCCGTGCATGGGTTTTCTCTCCTCTCGATCGAACCGGGTCGGACTGCGGCCCCGGCTATAGGTTCCGGTCGCGCACCAGCGCCCCAAGGCGGCCCGGGTCCGGCCGTAGGCAAATATGCCATGGATCGCGGCCGCTGGCACGGTAGGCAAGCTCTCGAGCGGCCTGTCCACGCCCGGTCGAGGACCGTGCTCTTCCCCGGGCCCCAGGCATGCGGACAAGACCCCGTTGCGCGGTCGGATGTCTATACTGCCTGTACCCATCCTTGCCAAGCGGATGGAGCGGTCCGGGCGCACGATGGAGCGGCGCCATGGGCATGATCCTGATCCGCGGCGACGTCATCCCATGGAGGTCGAGCATGAGCAATACCGACAGGCCCAAGGTCCCCGAGGGCAAATCGCGTTTTCTGATCACGCGCCAGAAGACGCCGAACGAGAAAGGCTTCGTGGGCTACGAAACCCTTTGGGAGCCGTTCCAGAAGGAAGCGAAATACGTCACGCCCAAGCGTCCCTGAGGAATCGCGCCTGGGTGCCCTCCACCTCCGGCCGGGATTCAGATCGGTAATCTGACGCTGCCCGGAAGGTCCGGCGCGCCATCCGCGCCACCGCCGAACTCGCGCTCGGCCGGGGTTGCCTCGCGCACCGTCAGGATACGCAGCCTGAAGACGACCTGCCGACCACAAAGGGGGTTGTTGCCGTCGAGCACGATGACGTCGCCCTGGATGCGCGTCACCAGGAAGGTCCGGGTACGGCCACTGTCGCTTTCCATCAGGATCGCCATGCCAACCTGCCGGTATGCCTCCGGCACGTTGTCGAGACTCTCGATGACGACCAGCGATTCGTCCCGGGGTCCAAAGAGGGCATCGCAGTCGATCTCCACTTCGATGATCTCGCCTGCGCTTCGTCCTTCGAGCTCGCGCATGACCGCCGGGGCCAGCACTTCGTTGACGCCGTGCACGTAGCCGAGTGGAAACTGGACCTCGGTCAGCACGCCACCGGTCTTCGCGTCGACGACCTCGTACTTCAGCTCGACGTACTTGCCGTCGGCAATGATCTCCTGGCTGGGCGCCGTCATGATCGTACCGTGCCGAAAGACGACGCAATCGCTCAGAACACGGATGCCGCGAAGATGCGAATCTCGCCTTCTTCGTAGCCCAGCACCATCCGCCCCAGCCACTCGCCTTCTCGCTTGGTGCTGCGTACGCGGTAGAGGCAGGTCACATGCTGCCCGCGGCGGATGAAGCCGAGGAAATCGTAGTGCGGGTCTAGGCTGCGGGTGAGCGCACTGTTGGCGAACTGCTTGCCCACCTCCACCTCGTTCAGGCCGAACAGCAGGTTGTAGGAAAACCTGCGGATGAATTTACCGTACTGACCCTTGTTGGAATAGCGGATCAGGTCCGCCCACATGGGATGGGCGATCGCCGCCAGTTCCTCGTCGGTGTGATGGATGATGTTGTCGGTCGATGCGTGCTGTGTACTGGTTTCCATCGTCATGGCCGTCGGATCCGGACTCGTGGATGAAGCGACCGTCGGTGCACCGCGCCGATCGTCCCGGCCGCCGGGACGCGATCCACCGGACGAAACGGCGACCCGTCTGTCACGGCAGCCAGTCTGGCGCTCGGAGGCCTAATCGTCCTTGCCCACCAGGTGGTAGCAGGGGGCCTTTTCCATCGTGTACTCGCCGGTCTTCGGATCGCGGCGCGATACGGTCAGCACGTGCCAGTTCTCGTCGTCGAGCTTCATGGCATCACCCCGATAGTAATAGCCGGGCCAGCGTGTTTCCTTGCGGAACAGGGTGTGCTGCATCACCGCTTCGGAAGTGAGATGGCGATGCTTCAGCTCCCAGGCCCGCAGCAGTTCGTGAATGTCCTCGGCACCCAGCTTTTCCAGGTCCTCCTCGAATATCTTCAGCTTCTTCAGGCCGATGTGCAGCAGTTTCTCGTTAGTCATGTAATTGACCGTCACACCGCCGCAATACTCGTCCATCAGCTTCTGCAGGCGATCCAGGCCCTGACGCGGGTTGATGTAGTTCGGGTTGACCGTGCCGGCGGTGATCTCGTTACGGTAGATCCGGTAGTGCTCCAAAGGCCTGTAGATCTCCTGCCTGCGGCGCTCGATCTGCGTCTGCGACACCACGATGCCCTGGGCCTTGCCGTCGTCGATGTATCGACACGCGGCCTTGGCGGCCAGGCGGCCTTCGGTGAAAGAGCCAGACGAAAATGCATGCGGCGTGCCGCCCACCGCATCACCGGCGCCGAACAGTCCCTCCACGGTGGTCATGCGGTTGTAGCCCCAAAAGTATTCCGGCGGCGAGACGTCTTCCGGGCCCGAACACCAGGCGCCGCAGCCGGTCGCGTGCGAGCCCATGACGTAGGGCTCGGATGTGGTGAGCTCCGGGTTCTCGTATTTGGGATCGACGTCGGTCGCCGCCCACAGCACCGCCTGGCCGACGGTCATGCCGAGGAAGTTGTGCCAGCCGATCTCCTCCATGTGCGGATCCTGGAAGGCCTCCATCGTCACCATGTGGATCGGCCCGCGTCCGGCGTTGACCTCGCTGATGAAGGCGTGATTGCGCAGGCAGGTGGGGATGGGGCGATGCGTGCGGTGCGAGGCCTCGATGTCGAGGTATTCCTTGCCGACCATTTCCTGCAGCTGGGGCCACCACTTCGATTCGTATTCCTCGCCCAGGCCGTTCTGGGTGTAGGTCTTGAGATGCAGAAAATAGGCGCCTACCGGGCCATAGCCGTCCTTGAAACGGGCCAGCACGATGCGGTTCTCCATCTGCGTCATCTTCGCGCCGGCCTGGATCAGCAGCCCATACGCCGAGCCCGACGACCAGGGCGCATACCAGACCCGGCCCGCGCCCTCACCCACCGAACGCGGCTTGTAGATGTTCGAAGCGCCGCCGGCGGCAACGATCACGGTCTTCGACTTGAAGACATGGTAGTTACCGGTGCGCACGTTGAAGCCGACGGCGCCCGCGACGCGGTTCTCCTTCGACTCGTCCATCAGCAGGTGGGTCACGCAGATGCGGTTGAACACCTTGTCGGCGGATTTCTTCGCAGCTTCGGCGACGATGGGCTTGTAGGACTCGCCATGGATCATGATCTGCCAGCGGCCCTCGCGCTGGTAGGCGCCGGTCTTGGGGTTGCGCATCAGCGGCAGGCCCCACTCCTCGAACTGGTGCACCGCCGAATCGACGTGACGCGCCATGTCGAACAGCAGGTCCTCGCGTACCATGCCCATGAGGTCGATGCGCGCATAGCGGACATGGTCCTCAGGATTGTTCTCGCCAAAGCGTGTGCCCATGTAGCAGTTGATCGCGTACAGACCCTGCGCGACCGCGCCGGAGCGGTCGATGTTCGCCTTCTCGGCAATGACGATCTTCTTGTCCTGGCCCCAGTAGCGGGCCTCCCACGCCGCGCCCGTGCCACCCAGACCGGCGCCACACACCAGGATGTCGATGTCGTCCTCGATGATCGTGTCGTAAGCCATCAGTAGTAGATCCCCACCTTCATTTTCAGACCATTGGATTCCAGGGTATGCAGCCCCCCCTCGTCCATGCGAATGTATTTCGGCTCGTTGTACAGCAGCTGGCTGTCACGCGCTTCCCTTGAGGGAGCGGGCACGGAGCGCAGCTGGGGGATGGCCACGCCCCAGGGTTTGGTGGTGATCGGGGCGAGCAGGTCCATGTCCTTCCGCCCATTGCGGAACTTGATACGCCAGGCGATGACGCCCTTTTCCGGATCGCGCTTGACGCGCACCGAATGCCCGAGCGGCGCGAAGTCGGCGTAGCCGCGCACGTCGATCGCATGCTGCGGGCAGGCCTTGACACAGGAGTAGCACTCCCAGCACATGTTCGGCTCGATGTTGTAGGCGCGACGGGTGACCTTGTCGATGTGCATGATGTCCGAAGGACAGATGTCGACGCAGTGCCCGCAGCCGTCGCAGCGGGTCATGTAGACAAAGGTTGGCATGCGCTTGCTCCTCGCGGTACGGTGTTCGAACGGATATCAATAGTGGCTGGGACGCTCGGCGCTGAACCCGCGTCCCATGTTCGGCGGGCTGGTCCCCATGTATGTGGGGATATCCGGATACCTGGACTGCACCGCGGGGTCGGCGGGGTCATAGTCGTCGGGCAGGTTTTCGCGTGAGCCGTCGGCCCGGGTGCAGCGCTTCTGGTACGCCGCCGCCGGCTTGAAGAACATGTGGGCGAACTTGGACCAGTAGACGGAACCGAACAGTACCGTGCTCGCAGCGACGAAGAGCACCAGGAACACGGCGTTCGGCGCGCCTGCTCCCCGGGTGATCGACCACAACAGGGCGAAGACCGCGGTGCCGACCAGCCCGACGATGAAGAGGTCGCCACGGCCATTGAAGTTGTACCACTTCACCCCCTCGGCGGAGACATCGACACGGATGAAGAACCAGAACCAGCCGGCGCCGAAGCACAGGGCCAGGGCGCCGAGGTGCCAAAGTGCAGGCCAGATGCCCGCCTCCACCTCGGTGGGGTAGCAGAAGATCAACACCACCGTGCTGACGACGAACACCAGGAAGCCGTACATCGTGAAAAGATGCGAGACACGGCGGCGGGGGTTGTGGAACTCGCCCGAGGTCAACACCTCGTTGGCGACGGTCTTGATGGCGATACCGAATCTTTCTCCGCCGCCCAGTTGGCGCCTGGCCTGCTGCCGCGCCTTCTCGGCATTCTCGAAAAAGTATCGCGCGCTGCCCTTGTGCAACATGTCCAGCACAGTACCCACGAAGACCAGCACGGCCATCAGGATGAGGTAAGCCTGCATGGCCGCCGGGGGGATGAGGCTCGATAGATCGACGAACGGATTGCCACTCAACATCGCTGAAGCTCCTTGACGGTCGTGACGGAATCACCGGATCACCAGGATTCGGAAAATCGCGGCCCCCTGCCGGGGTACCGTGGACGCGTGTGTATGCAGGGCGTGCAGCCCGGCATCTTGCAACGTGCAACAGGCTGGTCTTCCCAGGCTGCACGCGGGACGATCCCTGACGATCTCCTTGCAGGCTGGATGCCGGTCTGAAAGCTCTATGGGCATATTAGCCAAATAATCCAAAAGCGCACCTGCAGGGTTTGGGGCCGGGAGGAGCAGCGTTCCATCGGCCGGCGGAGGATGTGACCCGTGCGCGGAGGATACGAATTGGCCTGGACTCCCGGCCGATACCGGCGAGGCAAGCGCTCCACCTGGGTACGGCGTAGGCAAGCAGGCGAGCGCGGTTTTTCGGATAATTTCGTCATGTCTTTCACCCCCACCCCCCTGCTGGAGGGCCTCAATCCCGATCAGCGCACCGCCGTCACCGCCCCCGGCTCGGCCCTGGTACTGGCCGGTGCCGGCTCGGGCAAGACCCGGGTGCTCACCAGCCGCATCGCCTGGCTGATCCAGACGGCTCAGGTCTCCCCCATGGGCGTGCTGGCGGTGACCTTC
Source organism: Pseudomonadota bacterium (assembly GCA_029558905.1). GTDB lineage: Bacteria > Pseudomonadota > Gammaproteobacteria > Burkholderiales > Thiobacillaceae > PFJX01. The sequence continues at coordinate 48,450 of JAKQCX010000015.1, read as the reverse complement.
ACCAACAAGGCGGCCAGGGAGATGCTCACCCGGCTGTCGGCCATGCTGCCCATCAACACCCGGGGCATGTATGTGGGCACCTTCCACGGCCTGTGCAACCGGCTGCTGCGCACCCACCACCGCGAGGCGGGGCTGCCCCAGCTGTTCACCATCCTGGATGCCTCCGACCAGCTCGCCGCCGTGAAGCGCTGCCTGAAGGCCTTGAACGTGGACATGGAGAGATACGACCCGCGCAAGCTGCAGAGCTTCATCAACCAGAACAAGGAGGCGGGCCTGCGGGCGGACAAGGTGGAGGCCTGGGATCCGTATTCCAGACGCCTGACGGAGTACTATGCCGCCTATGACGACCAATGCCAGCGGGAGGGCGGCGTGGATTTCGCCGAGCTGCTGCTGCGGGCCTGGGAGCTGCTCTCCCGCAATACCCTGCTGCGCGAGCACTACCAGGCGCGCTTCCGCCACATCCTGGTGGATGAGTTCCAGGACACCAGCCGCCTGCAATACGAATGGCTGAAACTGCTGAAAGGACCCCACAGCGCCCTGTTCGCCGTGGGGGACGATGACCAGTCCATCTACGCCTTCCGTGGCGCCAACGTGGGCAACATGCAGCAGCTCATGGCAGAGATGGCGATCACCGCGCCCATCAAGCTGACGCGCAATTACCGCTCCGTGTCCACCATCCTGGATGCCGCCAACGCGGTCATCGCCCACAACCGGGGCCGTCTGGGCAAGGAACTGTGGACCGACCTGGGCCAGGGCGAGCCCATCCGCCACTTCCAGGCCGTGGACGACCGGGAGGAGGCGCGCTTCGTGGTGGAGGCCATCCAGGACCTGCATCGGGAAGGGGTACGCCATACCGACATGGCGGTGCTGTACCGCTCCAACGCCCAGTCCCGGGGTCTGGAACACGCCCTGTTCTCCGTGGGCATTCCCTACCGCGTGCATGGTGGCCTGCGCTTCTTCGAGCGGGCCGAAATCAGGCATGCCCTGGCCTACCTGCGCCTGGCCGCCAACCCGGAGGACGACAACGCCCTGCTGCGCGTCGTGAACTTCCCCGCGCGCGGCATCGGCACCCGTTCCCTGGAAAACCTGGACGCCCAGGCGCGGGCCGCGGGCATCAGCCTGTGGGCGGCGGCCTGCAAGGCGGGGAAGAGATTCGAACCCTTCGTGCTGTTGGTGGAGGACCTGAGGCGGGGCATCACCGGCCTGCCCCTGGTGGAGCAGGTGGAACACGTGGTGGCCCGCTCCGGCCTGATCGAGTTCTACCAGAACGAAAGGGACGGCCAGGACCGGCTGGACAACCTGGCTGAACTGGCCAGTGCCGCTGCGTCCTTCGCCGGCGAAGCCGACGATGCGAGCCTGGCGGCCTTCATCACCCACGCCGCCCTGGAGGCGGGGGAGCACGAGGCGGCCCAGGGCGAGGACGCGGTGCAGCTCATGACCGTGCATGCCGCCAAGGGCCTGGAGTTCCAAACCGTCTTCATCACCGGTCTGGAGGAAGGCCTATTCCCCCATGAGAACGCCCTGGACGATGCCGGCGGTCTGGAGGAAGAGCGCCGTCTCATGTACGTGGCCATCACCCGGGCACGCCGATACCTGAACCTGAGCCACGCGCAGACGCGCATGCTGCACGGTCAGATGCGCTACGGCCTGCCCTCACGCTTCCTGGAGGAGATTCCGGAAAACCTGATGCGCTCCCTGTCCCGGCGGCCCTCGTCCCAACCCATCCCCGCCTGCGGCGATAGGGATTCTGGACACATCTCCGTCGTCCCGGGGGGCTTCGAACCCGCACCCCGTTATCCGGCGCCGCGACGCGACGCCCAGATGCCGTTCCCCGTGGGTACACGGGTGGTGCACCCCAAGTACGGCGAGGGCGTGGTGGGGGGCTACCAGGGCCATGGCCCGGATGCCGAGGTCACGGTGACCTTCCCCAAGGCGGGACGCAAGGTCTTCATCCTGGATTACGCACGGCTTGTGGCGGCATGACCCGGGTTGTCCTGGCGCTGCTCGCGCTGTCCTGCCTGGCGGGCTGTCTGCCGTTCGTGCAGGGCGTTCCCGAGCGGCTGTCACCCCGCTATCTGGGAAGTGAAGCATCCCGCGTTGACTGGGCCTGTTCACAGCCACACGAGTCCATCTGGATCAGCGGACCCGAGACGCTGGGTCTCAGGATCACACCGATGTATCGACCTTTACAGGGTTTGACCGTCCTGCGGATACGTCTGGTTCATACCGGCACTCGCCAGGCGGTGGGCATTCCTGCACAGCGGTTGCTGCTCGAGCGCGTGCCTGGCGGAGCGACTCGCACCCTGTTCTTACCGGGTGGGACCGCGCGCGCCCTGACGATGACGGACCCAAACCGCGACCCTGTCCACGAGCTGGACCTGGAATTGCGCATCGAGGAAACGCCCGCGGAAGGGATGCGCCTGCAACTGCCGGTCGTGCGCGCAGGCGACCTGCTCTGGCAGCCACGGCAACTCGAATTGCGACGGATATCCCCCGTGGCCCGCCTCATGCCCTTCAACTGCTGAGCCGTCCGACACGGGCAAAACACCCATGCGCGGCCGGGGCTAGGCCCGTTTCGCGACGGGACCGGCATGTGCCACGCCCAGCCCGCGCGCGCGCGCCCACCACAGCAGGCGCACCCCCAGCAGCACGGCCAGGACGGCAGCATAAAGGGCGGGCTCGCGCACGTCCGCCTTCACCATCCACCAGAAGTGCAGCACGGCCAGGGGGGCGATGAGGTATATCAACCGGTGCAGACGCGACCAGTTGCGGCCCAGGCGCCGCATCATGGCATTGGTGGAGGTGACGGCCAGGGGGACGAGCAGGATGAAGGCGAGAAAGCCCACGGTGATGAAGGGTCGCTTGAGTATGTCCTTGAGGATGAAGTCCCAGGCGAAGAACTGGTCCAGCACCACATAGGCCAACAGGTGCAGCACGGCGTAGAAGAAGGCGAACAGGCCCAGCATGCGCCGCAGCCGCGCCAGCCAGCCGAGCCCCGTGAGACGCCGCACGGGCGTCACCGCCAGGGTGACGAGCAGCAGGCGCAGGGCCCAGTCCCCCAGAGCGCGCGTCACCGCTTCGATGGGATTGGCCCCCAGGCTGTCCGAGACGGCGTCGAACAGCAGATTCCCGAGAGGGATCAGGCAGAGGGCGAAGACGGCGGCCCTGATGCCCGTGAGCTGCCGGGACGTGGGTGATCGCACCATGCGCGCCTCAATAGAACCTGCGCAGGTCCATGCCACTGTACAGCGCGGCCACCTGTTCGGCGTAGCCATTGAACATCAGGGTGGGGCGCTTGAAGAACTCGCCGATGCGGCGCTCCCGGGCCTGGCTCCAGCGCGGATGATCCACTCCCGGGTTGACGTTGGAATAGAAGCCGTATTCCCGTGGCGCGGCCCGACCCCATGAGGTGGGAGGCTCCCGCTCCGTGAAGCTGATGCGCACCAGCGACTTGGCGCTCTTGAAACCATATTTCCAGGGCACCACCACGCGCACCGGGGCGCCGTTCTGGTTGGGCAGCAGTTCGCCATACAGGCCGAAGGTGAGCAGCGTAAGGGGGTGCCGCGCCTCGTCCAGGCGCAAACCTTCGCGGTAGGGCCAGTCCAGGACACGGCGGGTCACGCCGGGCATCTGCGCCGCATCCGCCAGGGTGGTGAAGGCCACATACCGGGCGCTGCCCAGGGGCTCCACCGCCCTGATGAGGACATCGAGGGGATAACCCTGCCAGGGAATCACCATGGACCAGCCTTCCACGCAGCGCAGCCGGTAGATGCGCTCCTCCATGGGGGCCAGCCTGAGCAACCTGTCGATGTCCCAGGTGCCGGGGCGCCTGACCAGGCCGTCCACCCGCAGCGTCCAGGGGCGGGTACGCAGGGTGTGGGCATTGCGTGCCGGATCGTCCTTTTCCGTGCCGAATTCATAGAAATTGTTGTATCCGGTCACGTCCTTTCTGGACGTGAGTTCCTCGTCCACGCTGTAGGTGGGGTTGCGCAGGCTGGAAAGGAGCGTGCCGGCCCGGGCCTGGCCCAGACCGGAGGCCAGGGCCAGGGCGCCGGCGGTGACCATGAACCGGCGGCGACCGCGATAGATCTCCGCGGGTGTGATTTCCGAGGGCGGTATGTCCGCCGGAGGCTTGATCCACATGGCGATCTCCGGGTCTGCGGCATTTCCTGCCGGATTCTCCTGAGGCAGGCCGACGCGCGCCAAAGTTCCGTGGAAATCACCCGCGGATGGCAACGGGTGGTCCCCGCCCGGACGATCCCGGACACGCCCGGGCGCCTCTTTGCGCGTGCGGGTGCATCCGGGCGCTCCGGATCTTCAGGACCGGGATGGATCGGGCACGGGCGTCGGCATGTGCCGGATGTGCACGTCACGCTGCGGGTAGGGCATGCCGATGCCGGCCTCCCTGAACAGGCGCCAGATAGCCAGATTGATGTCGGAGCGCACGCCCGCGAGGCCCTGTTCCGGGTCCTGGATCCACACCCGCAGCTCCAGCTGGATGCCGCTGTCGCCGAAGGACATGAGGCGGGCAGTGGGCGCCGGCTCGGCCAGCACCCGCGGGCTGAAGCGCGCGGCCCGCAGCAAAAGGGCCATGGCCTGCTCCGGATCGTCGTCGTAGCCGATGGAGACCGGCAGCTTCATGCGTACGTTGGAGTCGCTGTAGCTCCAGTTGATGACCTCGGTGGTGATCAGCGTCTCGTTGGGGATCAGCCGCTCCACCCCATTGCGGTCCCGCACCACCACATAGCGTGCATGCAATTCCTGCACCCAGCCCAGGGTGTTGTCGATGCTGATGACGTCACCGGGGCGGATGGAACGGTCGAACAGGACGATGAAGCCGCTGATGAAGTTGCTGGCGATGCGCTGCAGACCGAATCCCAGACCCACACCCAGGGCACCGCCGAACACCGCCAGGGCGGTGAGATCGATGCCCACGGCATCCAGGGCCAGCAGGAAGGCGAGTACCAGCAGCACGAAGCGCGCGAGTTTCACCAGGGCCACCTGCATGCCCGGTCCGAGGTACGTGGAGCGCGTGATGCGACCCTCGATGACCCGCGCCAGCCACAGGGCCAGTAACCAGAGCAGCAGCAGACTGAGGATGAGCTTGCCCGCCTCCAGCAGGGACACACGCGTCCTGCCCACCTCCAGGTCCATGGCATCCAGGGCCGCCAGCACGGCGGGCAGCCAGCCCAGCAGGTGCAGGGCCACGGCAATCCACAGGGATGTGGCGATGATGTTTTCCCAGGCCTGTACCACCGGCCCGGGACGGAAGGTCTTGCGCAGCACATAGACGGCGACGCGGATGGCCACCAGGGAAAGCAGCAGAGGAATGGCAATGTCGAGCAGATCCACGGGGTTGCCCCAGTGCAGCAGCAGGCCACGGGCCGCGAGCACGCCCAGCAGCATGCTCAGGGGGAAGACGATACGCCGCAGGGACTTCAGCGCCACGCTGCGCAGGCTGTCCCCGTCGCCGGTCTCGCCGCGGGCCTGCAGGTGCTGGCCCACGCGGCGGCGTACCAGCAGGGCGCCCACCGCCGCCAGGAGCAGGACGCCCACCTCACGCCAGAACAGGGGATGCCGCACCAAGGCTTGCCAGGTTTCCAGCAGGGCATGGAGATCGTTGGAGAGGGCAAGGGGCATGGCGCGGGTCCGGGAGGCGGGTGCGCGCAACATACCCGATCCACCGTCCGGGCCGCAAAGCCATCCCCGCGCCTGGGCGGGGACCGTACAATGCCCGCGACAACGGAGACCCGCATGCACCTCTCCCCTCCCCGCGCTCTGGAACCGGCCACTCCGGACGGGCCGGAATCCTCATCCCTGCAGACGCCGCTGGCCGGTCTCATCCGGCGCCCGCCGGTGACCTGTGCGCCTGACACCCCCCTGCGTGCCGCCCTGGAGATCATTCAGACCCAGGGCATCAGCGCCATCGTCGTGGCACAGGACGGACACCCCCTGGGCATATTCAGCGTGCGCGACCTGATCGGCAGGGTGCTGCTGCCGGGCCTGGACCTGGGCGTGCCGGTGCGACAGGTGATGACTGCCTCGCCCGCCGCCCTGGCGCCCTCGGACCACGCCTTCGAGGCCGCCGTGCTCATGGCCCGGGGGGATTTCCGCCACGTGCTGGTGGTGCAGAACGGGCAGCTCATGGGTGTGCTCTCGGAACGGGACCTGTTCGCCCTGCAACGCGTGGGCGTAACAGGCATCGCCTCGCGCATCCAGCACGCGCGGGGGCTGGAGCCCCTGCGGGCAGCCGCAGGGGACATCCGCAGTCTGGCCCACAACCTGTCGCTGCAGGGAGCCACGGCGGAACAGCTCACCCACCTCATCAGCAAGCTCAACGATCTGCTCACGGCCCGCATCATCGAGCTGGAACGCGCGCGCCAGCCGGCGGCCGACGCCCAGGTGTTCTGCTGGCTGGCCCTGGGCTCCGAAGGCCGCCTGGAACAGACCCTGCATACCGATCAGGACAACGGCATCCTCTTCGAGCCATGTCCGGGCCAGACGGCGGAGGCAGCGCGCGCAGCCCTCCTGCCCTTCGCCCGGGCGGTGAACGAGGCCCTGGCGGCCTGTGGCTTCCCCCTTTGCAAGGGCGGGGTCATGGCCAGCAACCCCAAGTGGTGCCTGTCCCTGGAGGAATGGCAGGACACCTTCGGCGACTGGATCTTCCGCGGCGATGCCCCCGTGCTGCTCAATGCCAGCATCTTCTTCGACTTCCGCCCCCTCACGGGTGAGACCCGCCTGGCCCGGGCACTGCGCCAGTGGCTGCACGAACATGTGCGTCAGCATCGCCAGTTCCTGCGTCTCATGACACAGAACGCCCTGGGCAACCGCCCGCCCCTGGGTCTGATCCGCGACTTCGTGGTGGATGGCAGCGGCGACGAAACCGGCACCATCGACCTCAAACTGCGTGGCACCATGCCCTTCGTGGATGCGGCGCGCATCTTCGCCCTGGCCGCCGGGGTGGAGGAGACCGGCACGGCGGCGCGTCTGCGGGCGGCGGGCACGACATGGAAATTGGACCCGCGGGAAGTGGCGGCCTGGGTGGATGGCTTTTTCCACATCCAGCACCTGCGCCTGCGCCTGCACCAGGAACAGATCACCCGTCAGCAGCCGTTCAGCAACCGTCTGGACCCCACGACCCTGTCGGCGGTGGAACGCCAGACCCTCAAGGCCAGTCTCCGTCAGGCCAAAAAGCTGCGCGCGCGCATGGAGAGCTTTTTTCAGTTCTGAAGCCCGGCGCGCATGGGCATGGCATGGTGGGGAAAGCGCACCACCAAGGCCACGCCCCGGCCCTGGATGCCCGGCTCCAGGCGCACCAAGGCGTCATGCCTCAGGGCCACCTCGGCGACGATGGCCAGGCCCAGGCCGCTGCCCGGCTGGCGGTTGCCCGGCATGCGCCAGAATCGCTCGAACACCTTGTCATGCATGGCCTGAGGGATGCCTGGACCGTCATCCTCCACCCGCAGCCAGGCTCCGCCCCCGTCGTCGCCGCCATAGCCCAGGACCACGGTGACGTGCCCACCGGCCGGGGTGTAACGCACGGCATTGTCCAACAGGTTGTCCAGCAGGTCGTCGAGCGCATCCTCGTTTCCCCTTACCGGCAACTGCCGGGCCTGCGCCTCGAATCCCAGGTCGATGCCCTGGGCCAGGGCCTCCGGTGCCCAGCGCAGGGCCGCCTGCCGCGCCAGACGATGCAGGTCCAGGACGGTACCCTGGTCGGTGGCGAGTCTCTGCGGCTCGTTGCGTGCCAGGGCGAGGAGCTGGTTCACCAGACGGGAACAGCGCGTGGCCCCCTGGCAGATGCGGTCCAGGGATACCTGCAAGGGCCCGGCCGGGGCCTCGCGCCGGGCCAGTTCCGCCTGCGCCCGCAGACCCGCGAAGGGCGTGCGCAGTTGGTGTGCCGCATCGGCCACGAAGCGGCGCTGGCTCTCCAGGCTCTGCCCCAGGCGTTGCAGCAACTGGTTGATCTCGTGGATGAAGGGCCGCACCTCGGCAGGCGCGGCGCCCTCATCCAGGGGACGCGGGTCCTCGCGCGGCCGCCCCGCCAGTTGCCGGCGCAGGCGTTCCAGGGGCGCCAGCCCCCGGCGCAGGCCGACCCACATCGCCAGCCCCACCACCAGGATGATGAGCACCTGGGGCAGGACGATGTAGCCCAGGATGCGTCGGCTCAGGGACTGACGCTCGTCGGTGGGTTCGGCCACCTGCAGGACGTGGCCCGGAGTGCGCATCTTCAGGGTGAGCAGGCGCACCCGGGACTGCCCCACCCGCACGTCGTGCAGGTGGGGCGCGCCATCCGCGAGATCGATGGCGCGTGGCATGGGCAGGGCCGGATCGCCGGCCAGCCTGGTGCCCCGGACACTGAACACCGCACCGCGCAGACCCGTCTCCCGCGCCTGCACCAGCACCCGCGCCAGCTCATGGGGCCGGCCCGCATCCAGGCGGGCCGCCAGCTGCCGCCCGCGCTCGATCAGCAGCAGGTCGTAGGGCCGGTTGGACAGCCCCACGGCGGCGATGTAGCCGGCGGCCAGGGAAAACAGGAACAACAGATACAAGGGCGTGAACACCCAGTTGATCAGGTGGGCCCGCAGCGACAGGGGTGCATGCGCTGGTGGCGTGGTGACGACATCGCCCTCCGGCACCCTGCCCGGAAATGGCGTGCAGCCCCCGTTGGATCGGGGCATGCCACTCATGGCGCGTCAGGGGCATTGTCCATGAGGTAGCCCAGGCCCCGCAGGGTGCGGATGCCCACACCCGCCGGCTCCAGTTTCCTGCGCAGGCGGTGCACATAGACCTCGATGGCGTTGGGAGTCATCTCCTCACCGTAGGTGCACAGACTCTCGATCAGGGCCTCCTTGCTCACGGCCTTGCCCTGGCGCAGCAACATGGTTTCCAGTACCGAGAGTTCTCGGCTGGAAAGCTCCAGGGGCTGGCCGCTCACGAAGGCCTGGCGTACGGTGGTGTCGTAGGACAGATCGCCACAGCAGAGCAGGGGCTGGCCGCCCTGGCCGCGGCGCAGCAAGGCCCGCGCCCGCGCCTCCAGTTCTGCCAGGGAGAAGGGCTTGGTGAGGTAGTCGTCGGCTCCCAGGTCCAGGCCACGCACCCGATCCTCTACCCGGTCCCGGGCGGTGAGCAGGATGACCGGCGTGGGCAGGCGCAGGCCGCGCAGACGACGCAGCACCTCCAGACCGTCCAGACGCGGCAGGCCCAGGTCCAGGATGGCCAGATCGAAGCCGCCGTCGCGCAGCAGGGCCAGGGCCAGCTCGCCGTCACCGGCATGGTCGGTGGCATAGCCGGCGGCGCGCATGGCCCGCACCAGACTGTCGGCCAGGACTTCGTCGTCTTCCACGATCAAGAGGCGCATGGGGCTAGGGTAACGGAGGCGCATGACCCATGCCAGACGTCAGGTTCATGTAAGCCCGCGGGGCTAGCATCGCGCCACCCGCGGCCAGGCCGGCGGCGGGACCATCGCATGCAAGGGGTGAGACATGTCCAAACCAGAGATGAACTGGGCGGCCATCAACGCCGACCCGCGCTTCCAGGCACTGCACCGCAAGAAGAGCGGTTTCCTGTGGGGCCTGATGATCTTCGCGGTCATCGCCTATTTCCTGCTGCCGATCGGCGCCGCCTATTTCCAGGACCTGTTCAGGGTCAAGGTCTGGGGGCCGGTCAACCTGGGCATCGTTTTCGCCCTGTGCGAATTCGTCGTGGCCTGGTCCATCGCCGGCGTCTACGCCAAGCGCGCCAACCGTGATTTCGATGCCATGGCGGCCGAGATCATCCGCGACGCCCACAACATCAAGTGAGGACGAGACCATGAACCTGAAACTGATTGGCGGCGCCGCCGCCCTGGCCGTGGCGAGCTCGCTGGCCTTCGCCGGTACCGGCGCGGTGGCCGACGAGTTCAAGTGGATGACCTTCGCCGTGTTCGGCGCCATCATCGCCCTGACCATGTACATCACCTACTGGGCGGCGCGGCAGACCCACACCACCTCGGAGTTCTACGCCGCCGGACGTTCCGTCACCGGCGTGCAGAACGGCTGGGCCATCGCCGGCGACTATCTCTCCGCCGCCTCCTTCCTGGGCATCGCCGGCCTCATCTCCCTGTATGGCTATGACGGCTTCATGTACTCCGTGGGCTGGCTGGTGGCCTACATCACCGTGCTGCTGGTGATCGCCGAGCCCTGCCGCAACATCGGCAAGTACACCCTGGGGGACATCCTGGCCTTCCGCAACAACCCCAGGGCCTCCAAGACCGTGGCCGCCCTGTCCACCATCACCGTGTCCACCTTCTACCTCACCGCGCAGATGGTGGGCGGCGGGGTGCTCATCAAAACCCTGATCGGCATCGACTACACCGTATCGGTGATCGGCGTGGGCATCCTGATGATGGCCTATGTGGTGTTCGGCGGCATGAAGGCCACCACCTGGGTGCAGATCGTCAAGGCCGTGTTGCTGGTGACCGCCTCCCTCGTCCTGGTGCTGTTCACCTGGGGCCAGTACGGCTTCTCCCTGCCCAGCTTCCTGCAGGCGGTGGTCACGGATGCCAAGGTGCAGGCCCAGGTGGCCAAGCTCATCGGTGACGCCGCCACCAACATGACCGCGGAGGAAATGGGCCAGCGCTTCCTGGAGCCGGGCCTGTTCCTGAAGAACCCCATCGACCAGATCTCCCTGGGCATGGCGCTGGTGCTGGGCACGGCCGGCCTGCCCCACATCCTGATGCGCTTCTTCACCGTGCCCACCGCCCAGGAGGCGCGCAAGTCCGTGATCTGGGCCATGTCCATCATCGGCGGCTTCTACGTCCTGACCCTGTTCCTGGGCATGGGCGCGGCCATCAACGTGGGTCCGGCCGTCATTGCCGGCATGGACAAGGGCGGCAACATGGCCGCGCCCATGCTGGCCCAGTTCGTGGGCGGAGGTCCCGAGTCCATCCTGGGCAACCTGTTCCTGGCCTTCGTGGCGGCCGTGGCCTTCGCCACCATCGTCGCCGTGGTAGCCGGCCTGGTGCTGGCCGCCGCCTCCGCCATGGCGCATGACATCTACGTCGGCGTCATCAAGGGTGATCATGCCTCCCCGCGCGAGCAGGTGGTGGCCGCGCGCGTAGCCTCGGTCATCGTCGGTATCCTGGCCATCTACGTGGGCATCGCCGCCGAAGGCCAGAACGTGGCCCACCTGGTGGGCATGGCATTCGCTGTGGCGGCATCCAGCAACCTGCCGGCCGTCTTCCTCACCCTGTACTGGAAGCGCTGCAGCACCGCCGGCGTGGTGGCCGGCATGCTGGTGGGCTCCATCACCGCCATCGCCCTGGTCATGGTCTCTCCCAACATGACCTATCCCCAGGCCGTGCTCAAGGAGGCGCGCAAGGTGCTGGAAGGCGAACCCGCCCAGCCCGCGAAGGAGGCCACCCCCGCCGTCAAGGCCAGCAGCCTTGCCTGCGAGCTGTTTGCCCTGGAAGGCTGCGTCAAGGCCGAGCCCGCGCACCCCGCCGCCGCGGCCACCGACGCCAAGCCCGGCGCCGCCGAGAAACTGGCCAGGCTGAACGAGAAACTGGCCGGTCTGACGGATGCGGACGAGATCGCCGCGGTGCGGAAGGGCATCGCCGATACCGAGAAGGCCAAGGCCAAGGCCGAGGCCGACCTCGCGAAGTTCGAGGGTCAGACCACCAGCATGGTGGGCCTGGAGAAGCCCTGGTTCCTGCTCAAGAACCCCGGACTCATCTCCATCCCCCTCGGCTTCCTGTGCGTGATCGTGTTCTCCCTGCTGGTACGCGACAAGCGCTCCGAGGCGATGTGGGGCGAGCTCTACGTGCGCCAGAACACCGGCATCCACGCCGAGGGCGCCACGGCCCACTAGGCCAGGTGGCCTGGCCCGGGATGGCCCGCGCGAACCCCCGGCAGGCCGGGGGTTCGTCTTTCCCGGGTCCGGGTGTCCTAGAATCCCGGGGAGTCCATGCCGGATCCCGTCCATGCCCGCCGCCAATACCCTTATCGCCGCCACGGTCGAGCACCTGAGCCGTTTCGCGCCCTTCGATGCCATGGACCGGGGGCACCTGGTCTGGCTGGCGCAGCGCCTCAGGCTGGCCTATTTCGCCAGGGACGAGGTGCTGCTTGCCCCGCATGACGGCGAGGTGCGGCGCCTGTACATCGTCAAGCAGGGCGAGGTGTATGGCGAGCAGGACGGCGAGGACGCCTGGGTGATGCTGCACGAAGGCGAATGCTTTCCCATCGGCGCACTGCTGGGCCGGCGTCCGGTCATCAGCGTGTTCCGGGCGCAGGGCGATGTCTTCGCGCATGTGCTGGATGCCACGGACTTTCACCAGCTCGTGCGTGACTCGGAGCCGTTTCGCGACTTCTGCACACGACGCCTGGCCAGCCTGCTGGAACAGTCCCAGCGCCAGCTGCATGCCACATATGCCACCAACACCGCGCAGCAGCAGTCCCTGCGCAGCCCGCTGGCCGGCATCCCACGGCGCGCGCCGGTGACCTGCGGGCCGGACACACCCCTGCGCGAAGCCCTGGAGACCATCCAGGAAAGCGCGGTGGGGTCCATCGTCGTGGTGGACGCCGGACAAGTACCCCTGGGGATCTTCACCGTGCGGGACCTCATCGGCCGGGTGATCCTGCCGGCCACGGATCTGGACACCCCCATGCGCCGGCTCATGACTCCCAACCCCGTGACCCTGCCCGCGCGCGCGCATGCCTTCGAGGCCGCCATGCACATGGCGCGTGACGGTTTCCGGCATGTGCTGGTGGAGGAGGAGGGCCGGCTCAGCGGCGTGATTTCGGAAAAGGACCTGTTCTCCCTGCAGCGCGTGGGCGTGACCCAACTTTCTTCCACCATCCGCGCCGCCACCGGCCTGGACGTGCTGGTGCGCTGTGCCGCCGACATCCATGAACTGGGCCACAACATGATGGCCCAGGGCGTGGCCGCCGAGCAGCTCACCCAGATCCTCTCCACCCTCAACGATCTGCTCACCCAGCGGGTCATCGAACTGGAATCCGCGCGGGCGGGACAACCCGCCTTCTGCTGGCTGGCCTTTGGCTCGGAGGGGCGCCGGGAGCAGACCCTGTCCACCGACCAGGACAACGGCATGCTCTTCCAGACCGATCCGGGCGAGACGGCGGACCAGGCCAGGGCCCGGCTGCTGCCCATGGCGGAGCGCATCAACCGCGCCCTGGATGCCTGCGGCTTTCCCCTGTGCCAGGGCGGGATCATGGCCATGAACCCGCGCTGGTGCCTGTCCCTGGAGGAATGGCAGGCCGCCTTCGCACGTTGGATCGACAGCGGCGACCCCCGGGCCTTGCATGATGCCGGCATCTTCTTCGACCTGCGCGCGCTGCACGACCCCGCGCAGCTGGCCACGGCGCTGCGGCAATGGCTGCTGGCACGCATTGCCGCCACACCCCGCTTCCTGCGCCGGATGGCCGCCAATGCCCTGAGCAACCGCCCACCCCTGGGCCTGGTGCGCGACTTCGTGGTGGACGGCGAGGGCGAGGAGGCAAACACCCTGGATCTGAAGTTGAACGGCCTCATCCCCTTCGTGGATGCGGCCCGCGTCTTCGCCCTGGCAGCGGGTGTGGCCGCCAGCGGGACCGCTGACCGCCTGCGTGGCACGCGTGCCCGGCTCGGCATCCCGGAAGCCGAAGTGGAGGCCTGGATTTCGGCCTTTTTCTTCATACAGATGCTGCGCCTGCGCGGCCAGCAGGGTAAGCGCGCTTCCGGCCTGGCGCTGCGCAACCGCATCGACCCGGACCAGCTCAATGACCTGGACCGGCGCATCCTGAAGGAATCCTTCCGCCAGGCGCGCAAGGTACAGAATCGCCTGGCGTTGGGCTATCCGGCATGACGGATACACCACGCGACGGCAAGGCACGCCCCACCCGGGCCGCGTGCAGGGCAACCGGCACATGCGTCCGCTGACTCGTCTGCTGCGGCGCGCACCCACCCTGGAGCCCGCCCTGGCGCGGCGCCTGGATGCCTGGCGGCAACTGCCGGCGAACGATCTGAACGCCCGCTTCGCGGACACGCGCTATGTGGTGGTGGACGTGGAAAGCACGGGCCTGGACCTGAACCGGGACCACCTCATCGCCCTCGGCGCGGTGGCGGTGGAAGGTGCGCACATCGTGCTGGCGGACAGCTTCGAGGCGGTGCTGCGCCAGGAGCAGGCCAGCGACAAGGACAATATCCTGGTGCACGGCATCGGCGGCGAGGCCCAGCGTGACGGCGACCCACCTGCCCAGGCCCTGCAGGGTTTCCTGGATTACCTGGGCAAATCCCCTCTGGTGGCCTTTCACGTCACCTTCGACGAGACCCTGATCAGGCGTGCCCTGCTGCGCCATCTGGGCCTGGACTTCCGGCACCCCTGGGTGGACCTGGCCTATGTGCTGCCGGGCCTGCTGCCCGAACATGCGCGCCGCCACCGCTCCCTGGATCAATGGAGCGGACACTTCGCCATCACCAACTTCGCGCGCCACAGCGCCCTGGCGGACGCCCTGGCCACGGCCCAGCTGTTGCAGTGCGTGCTCAAGCTGGCGTCCACCAGGAATGCGCACAGCTACCGGCAGCTGCAGGCGCTGGAACAGGCGCGGCGCTGGGTATCCTGGGCCAACTGAGCCCGCATGGCAGCTTCGCCTGGCGACCGCGGTCCCGGAGGTTAGTCCACCTGGATGCGCAACACATCCGGCATTGGCTGGCCGCCCCATGGCAGCCGCGGGGCCGGACAGCGACTCCCATCGGCCGGTGGAAGTTGCCCTGCGGCGAGCGCAGCGTTCCGGCCGTGCCATGCAGCGTCGGTCTGGCGGGGACAAGCGTGTTCATCAGTCAAGACCTTCCGGGTGGTGGGGCATGGGTCATGGTGATGAGAGCGGGCTACAATCGCCAGACCGTGACACGCATGCCGGCCCAAGTCACCCATATCCTCCCCGGCCGGCGATTCCGACTTCGATCCGACAAGGCACGCCGCCCCATGACCGCCCTCAAGAACGACACCTTCCTGCGCGCCCTGCTGCGCCAGCCCACGGACTACACCCCCTCCTGGCTCATGCGCCAGGCCGGCCGTTACCTGCCGGAGTATCGCGCCACCCGGGCCCGGGCCGGCAGCTTCATGGACTTGTGCATGAGCCCCGCCCTGGCCACGGAAGTCACCCTGCAGCCCCTGGCGCGTTACGACCTGGACGCGGCCATCCTGTTCTCCGACATCCTCACCATTCCCGACGCCATGGGCCTGGGCCTGAGCTTCACCGAGGGCGAGGGACCACGCTTCGAGCGCCCGCTGCGGGAAGAATGGGCGATCCGTGACCTGGCCGCCCCGGACCCGCACGACAGGCTGCGTTACGTCATCGACGCGGTGAGCGAGATACGCCGTGCCCTGGACGGCAGCGTGCCCCTCATCGGCTTTTCCGGCAGTCCGTTCACCCTGGCCTGCTACATGGTGGAGGGACAGGGCAGCGACACCTATGCCACGGTGAAGAAGATGCTCTATGGCCGGCCGGACCTGCTCCACCACATCCTGCAGGTCACCACCCAGGCGGTGACCGACTACCTGAACGCCCAGATCGAGGCCGGCGCCCAGGCGGTGATGCTGTTCGACTCCTGGGGCGGCATGCTCTCCCAGGCCGCCTACCTGGAATTCTCCCTGCCCTACATGGCGCGCATCATGCAGGGCCTGGTGCGCGAGCGGGAAGGCCGGGTGGTGCCGCGCATCGTCTTCACCAAGGGCGGCGGCCTGTGGCTGGAGCACATGGCCGGCTGCGGCGCAGACGCCGTGGGTCTGGACTGGAGCGCGGACATCGGCGAGGCCCGCAGGCGAGTGGGTGACCGGGTGGCCCTGCAGGGCAACATGGACCCCTCCATCCTGTTGGCCACCCCGGAGGCAGTGGCTGCAGAGGCCAGGCGCATCCTGGCCGGCTATGGTCCCGGCAACGGCCACGTGTTCAACCTGGGCCATGGCATCTCCCAGTTCACCCCACCGGAAAACGTCAGCGTGCTGATCGACACGGTGCGCACGGAAAGCCGGCAGTACCACGCCACCGGACGGCAGGCCGCTAGTCCAGGCCGATGACGAAGCGGTGCTTGCCCGCGGCGGTGCGGGGAATGTGGTCCACGTAGCGCAATTCCAAACGCAGGCCTGGATCCCCTGCCCGGGCCAGGTCGTTTCGCAGGCGGGCCTCCAGGTCCGGTGACAACCTCTCCGGGCACACCAGATTCAGCTGCATGCACTGAGGGGCCGTCTGCACCCATTGGTACTGACGGATCTGGGTCAGGCCATAGAGCAGACGGTTGAATACCGCCGGGTGCAGGCGCCGGCCATCCGGCATCCGGATGAGATCGTTCCTGCGGCACAGGCCCATCTCCATCCGTGGAAAGGGAATGCCGCAGGGGCACGGGCCTGCTGGCAGCAGCCGGCCGGAATCTCCCAGGTCATAGCGGATGAAGGGCATGAGCCGGTTGCTCAGCGACGTGACCAGGAGCCGGTCCTCTCCCTGCATGCACACGGATTCCAGCCACACCAGGTCGCTCATGACGTGCAGGCCACCGTGGCGGCATTCCCAGGCGATGTTGGGCACCTCCCGGCAGCCATACTGGTTGAACACCCGGCAGCCAAAGGCCTGCCGCATGAGTGCGCGCTGACTTTCATCCAGCACCTCGGCGGTGGAGTACACGCCGATGAGGCTGGCGGGCATGGCCAGATCCTGGTCGTCGATGTAGCGGGCCAGCTCGGCGAGGGCAGAGGCGTAGCCGTACAGCAGGGTGGGACGCCAGCGCCGGATGAGCCGGGCCCAGTCGGCCAGGCGGTCCTCCGCGTATTCCAGGGCGGCGATGGTGCGCTCGCCGGCGATGGCATCCGTGAGGCGCTGGCCGAACACCCCACCCTTGCCCACATCCTGGCGGGCCCCCCACAGGTACAGCACCTTCTGGCCCGGGCGCCAGCCGGACATCATGAAGCCCCGCATCATGCCGGCGCGCATCAACTCGTGCTTGGCGTCGTCGTACCAGAAGGCCAGGGGCTGGCCGGTGGAGCCGCCGGTGTGGCCGATGCCCACCCTGGCGCGGTTGGCCTGACGGTCCAGCATGTCTTCCAGGTGGGCACGCACGTCTTCCTTGCCGAGGATGGGCAGGGATTCGATGCGGCCGTCCCAATCCCGCGGATCAGCCAGATGGCGCTGGTAATACGGTACCCGGCTGGCGGCATGCCGGACGATATCCATCAGGGCCCGGCGCTGGTAGGTGCGCAGGACGTCCGGGGCCATGGCCTGGCGGGCGAGCAGCTGTCGCAGAAAGGCATAGCGCCGGGGATGCCGCAGGCGCTGCAGGCCGTGGCGCAGGCTGGCGATCATCCTCCTGGGCGGGCCAGGCATGCCAGGGCCTGGTTCCAGCTCTGGCGCTGCGCGGGCAGATCCAGGATGGCGCGTGCCTGGCGGGTTCGCCAGGCACGCCAGCGGGCCGGGTCTTCGCATGGCATGTGGGCAGGCCCTTCGCCGCCGAAGTTGCGGCGCATGTTGGCGGCAAAGGCGTGGAAGTGGGCTACGGCCTCGGCATGGGCCGGGTCCTGGTTCCACCAGTGGGCCGGTTCCCGCAGCAGGACCCCCAGACGGTCGAGGCGTTCGAGGATGACGCCGCGCCCGGCGCGGTAACGCCGGCCCATGTCGAGCCAAACTTCATCCAGCGCGGCCAGGACACGGGACTCGCCGGGCCGCGTAGCGGGGTAGCCCAGCTCGACAAGGCGCTGCACGGTGAAGAGCAGCACATCGCCATGGAACTGGCGCTCGTATTCGTCCGTCAGGTCCACTCGTGCATCCCGATCCACCACCCCGGGGCGGAATTCCGACTGGCCGGTGGCCTCCAGGGTACGCTGGTGCAGCATGGGCAGGTTGGCGGAGACGAAGCCCGCGCCCAGTTCGGCCTTGAGCAGACGGCCCATGCTGGGGCCGGACATGCGCAGGCGCAGGGGGGCGTAGGGGATGAACTCGCCCAGGCTCTCCGGCCGGAACACGTAGTTGCCGGTATAGACGGTGCGGGCCGGCACCAGGTTGAGGCCATCGTGCCGGTAATAGGTGACCCGGGTGGGATGCTCGCCATGAAAGAAGCGGTTGAGGCGGCGGGCGAAGTCGGCGAAGCAGGCGGCGTTGTCCGCTGCGCCAGCCAGGCCGCAGCGGTAGCGGTAATGCTCGCCCCCGGCGCGGAAGCCGAACAGGTCGGCCATGTCGTGGTAGGCCGCTTCTCCGGAACCGCGCGTGCTGGCGATGTGACGGGGATAGGGCTGCTGGGGGCGGGTGCGGGCCATTTCCGTCAGAAACGCCAGCACGTCTTCCAGGAAAGTGCCCGCCATGACCGCCGGCGACACGGGCGGGTCGCCCACCACCTTGCCGGTGAGCACCCGCACCCGCTCGTCCCGGAAGATGGCATCCAGCTGATGGAAGTAGCTCAGGGCCGCCACCTGGGCATCGCCCGTCGCCGTGGCCACCTTGACCTGGAAGCTCTGGTCCGCGTCCAGGGTGTGGACGAGCAGGGGGCCCCCCAGGGCCTCGCTTTCACCGGCCCGCATTTCCGCCAGCTTCAGATAGGCGATGTTGCGCATCATGGCCTGGCCCTTGTGCGCGAAGGTCGGGCGGGCATGCCGGCCGATGATGGGGCCCAGGTCCAGGTCCGCCAGCCGGTCCAGCAGGGCCATCTGCTCCAGCGGGCCGAAGTAGTGCATGCGCAGCCCCTGCGCGGCGTAGGTCCGGGCCAGGGCCCGGTTCTCCGCCAGGATGGACGGGTCGGCGGAGTCATCCGCCAGCAGCACCGAGACCTTGCGCCAACGGCCATCCGCATCCTGGCCGCCATAGCCGTAGGCCCGGCACAGTTGCAGCAGACTGGCCAGGCAGGCGCGCAGGTGCCGGGGGCTGTCGGCCACGGGGATCACCAGCACGAAGCCGTGCCGGCGGTCCGGCTCGCCCTTGGCCTGGATCAGGGCTTCCAGCCGGCGCCAGGCGGCCTGGTAGGAGGCCAGCACAGGTTCGTTGAACCCACCCTCCCACAGGGCGGCCTCGAAGCGGGCGATGACCTGATGCTGGGCGGCGATGCGGCCGTCCAGATCAGCGTGCCGACAGGTAACTGGGGAAGACATGCTTGTCCAGTAGGATCTCGATGAGGTTGAAGCCGCGCACCAGATCGGCCCGGGCGAACAGGTCGTCCAGGTCAGCCTCCGTCTCCACCCGGTAGTGCCGCATGCCGAAAGAGGCCGCCAGGAGACGGAAATCCGGGTTCACGAACTCGCAATCGATGTAACGCCCGCCATAGAGCTGGTACTGGTTCTTGCGGATCAGGCTCATGCCGCCGTTGTTGATGACCACCGTGTTCAGGGGAATCCGGTAGTTCACCGCCGTCATCAGCTCCATGGCGCACATCTGGAAGCCCCCGTCCCCCAGGATGGCGAAGGCCGGGGCGTCGCGGTGGAAGAATTTGGCGCCGATGGCGGCGGGGATGGCATGGCCCAGGGAGGAGATGCCGGTGTTGGGCAGGTAGTGATGGGCATGGGAGACATCGAGGAAGCGCTGGGCGAAGACGATGTTGTCGTCGACGATCAGGGTATCCGCGGGAAAATGCCGCGCCAGGCGGCGGAAGAAGGCTTCCATGAGGTGAAAGCGGGTCCGCTCGTCGTCGCGGGCCGCGTCCGGCCGTGAGCTGCCCTGACGATGGGCCGCCAGGGGCTCCAGATCCTTGGGGGGACAGTCCGCGAGGCGATCCAGCAGCTCCTCCACCACCGCACGGATATCCCCGTGCACCGCCACATCCGGGCGGAAGACCCTGCCCAGCTGCCTGGCATCCCGGTCCACCTGGGCCAGCGCCTTGCCCTGCAGCAACCTGTCGTCCCACAGGTGGCTGGTGCGCTCGTTGAAACCCGCACCCAGGAACACCACCAGGTCCGCCTGCCGGGCGATGTAACGATAGGCATCGCCGTCGGAGGTGACCCCCAGACAACCCAGGGACAGGGTCGAGCCTCCGGGGATCACACCCTTGCCCTTCAGGCTGGTGGCCACGGGCATGTTCAGGGCCTCGGCCAGGCGGGTCACCTCCCCCCGGGCCCCGGCACGGATGCAGCCATAGCCGGCGATGAGCACCGGATATCGGGCCTCGCGCAGCAAGCGTGCCAGCGCCGGCACGGGTCCGGCACGCGCGGAGGAGGGCACCGGTGCGGG
Organism: Pseudomonadota bacterium; assembly: GCA_029558905.1. Taxonomy (GTDB): domain Bacteria; phylum Pseudomonadota; class Gammaproteobacteria; order Burkholderiales; family Thiobacillaceae; genus PFJX01. The sequence goes on along the minus strand of JAKQCX010000015.1, from coordinate 28,273 downwards.
CGGCCGCTGCACCTGCGCCAGCAGGGCCGCGTCCACCTCTTCCTTCTGCACGTTATGGGGGATGGACAGCAACACCGGCCCCGGGTCCGGCCCCAGCAGAGCACGGGTGGCCTGGTTGAGCACCTGGCCCAGGTAGTCGGTGCGCTCGATGAGCCTGCGGTAGCGGGTGATGCCGGAAAACAGCGCCATCTGGTCGATGCTGCCGCCCTCGCCGGCGCTTTCCTGCAGACCGCCCTTGCCGAAGATGTAGGTGGCGGTCTCGCCGGTGATCACCAGCACCGGCAGCCGCTCGACATAGGCATTGGCGATGCCCGTCACCAGATTGGTGGCGCCGGGTCCGGCGGTGGTGATGCACGCCGCCACCCGCTGCGAGGCCCGGGCATAGCCGCCGGCCATGAAGGCCGCGCCCTGCTCGTGTTTCACCAGCACGCTGCGCACCCCGGAGCCGTGCAGCCGGTCATAGATGGGCAGCACATGCGAGCCGGGCATACCGAAAAGGAGCTCGATGCCCAGATGTCGCAGATAGCGGACGATGAGTTCGCTGACGGTGATCTTCATGTCGATGTCGGGCCGCCACCCGGGCCACCCCGCATCAGGCCGATGCGCGAAAGAATGACGGAAAAGGAGGGGATTGGAGCACAACAAGGGTCCCGGGGAAACCTTGACGGCGCGAGGGACTTTCCTGCCTCGCCGGGCCTACAATCCCCCGCCCATGGGACCGCCGCATCTCCATGACCTGCCCCCTTGCCGCCCCGTCACCGTGGTGCTGGGTGCCGGCCGCAGCGGCACCTCCCTGCTGATGCAGGTGCTGGCCGCCCTGGGACTGCGGGTATCGGAGCAGTTGATCGAGGCGCGGCGGGACAACCCGCGGGGTTTTTTCGAGGATGCCGCCATCGTGCGCATCCAGGCCAACCTGTTGCGCGCCCTGGGGGCCTGGCCCTTCCACCCCCTGCCCAATGGCTGGCTGGGCGGCACCGCCACGGCAACGGCGCGTGAGGCCCTGAAGGCCGTACTGCGCCAGCGTCTGGCGGGCGGGGGGCCATGGGGCTTCAAGGACCCGCGCACCGCCCCCTTCCTGCCCCTGTGGCAGGAGCTGTTCGCTGCCGAAAACCTGGCGCCGCGCTACCTCTTGGCCCTGCGGCAACCGGGCAGGGTCCTCCACTCCTATGCGCAGGCCTACGGTACCCCCGCGCAGGTAGCCGAGGCGGTCTGGCTGCGCCGCACCTGTGACGCCCTGTGGCACACCCGGGCGGATTGTCACATCGTGCACTACGAGGATTGGTTCATCCGGCCCGGGGAGACCGCGGAAGCCCTGGCGCACCACCTGGGCCTGACGGAACCGGCGCGCGATGTCTTGCAGGCCCTCATCGAGCCGGACCTGGACCGGTCCGGCGACACACACCCCGTCATGATCGGCGGGACGGCGCGCCGGTTGTACACCGCCCTGCGAACCTGCCGGGGCAGTGACTTCGAACGCGAGGGCCTGCTGGCCGTCGTGGCCGAATGCCGGGAGGTCCTGGATCGGCAGGCCTAGCCCGGCGCATGGTCATCCCGTCCGGTCTTCCGCCGTCCGGCATGCCCCCTGGGGGGCATCAATACCGGTAGTGCTCCGCCTTGTAGGGCCCTTGCACGGGCACGCCGATGTAGTCGGCCTGTGCCTGGGTCAGCACGGTCAGCTGGGCATTGAGCTTCTTCAGCTGCAGCCTGGCCACCTTCTCGTCCAGGTGCTTGGGCAGGGTGTAGACCCCCACGGGATAGTCCGCGCTGCGGGTGAACAGTTCGATCTGGGCGATGGTCTGGTTGGCGAAGGACGAGCTCATCACATAGCTGGGGTGGCCGGTGGCGCAGCCCAGGTTCACCAGGCGGCCCTTGGCCAGCAGGATGATCCTCTTGCCGTCGGGGAAGATGATGTGGTCCACCTGGGGCTTGATCTCCTCCCAGGGGTACTTCTCGATGGACGCCACGTCGATCTCGTTGTCGAAGTGGCCGATGTTGCAGACGATGGCCTGGTCCTTCATCTTCGCCATGTGATCGTGGGTGATGACGTGGTAGTTGCCCGTGGCGGTGACGAAGATGTCGGCCTTGTCGGCGGCGTATTCCATGGTCACCACGCGGTAGCCTTCCATGGCGGCCTGCAGCGCGCAGATCGGGTCGATCTCCGTGACCCAGACCTGGGCGGAGAGGGCGCGCAGGGCCTGGGCCGAACCCTTGCCCACGTCGCCGTAGCCGCACACCACGGCGATCTTGCCGGCCACCATCACGTCGGTGGCGCGCTTGATGCCGTCCACCAGGGATTCGCGGCAGCCGTACAGGTTGTCGAACTTGGACTTGGTCACCGAGTCGTTGACGTTGATGCCGGGGAACCTCAGCTCGCCGCGCTCGTGCATCTGATACAGGCGGTGCACGCCGGTGGTGGTTTCTTCCGTCACGCCCTTGATGTGCTTGATGCGGGTGGAATACCAGGTGGGGTCCACGGCCAGCTTGGCCTTGATGGCGGCGAAGAGGACGGTCTCTTCCTCGCTGCTGGGCTTGGCCAGCACGCCGATGTCCTGCTCGGCGCGGGTGCCCAGGTGCAGCAGCAGGGTGGCGTCGCCGCCGTCGTCCAGGATCATGTTGGAATACCCACCATCCGGCCACTCGAAGATCTTGTGGGTGTAGTCCCAGTACTCGGCGAGGCTCTCGCCCTTCACCGCATACACGGGGATGCCCTCGGCGGCGATGGCGGCGGCGGCGTGGTCCTGGGTGGAGAAGATGTTGCAGGACGCCCAGCGCACCTGGGCGCCCAGGGCGGTGAGGGTCTCGATCAGCACCGCGGTCTGGATGGTCATGTGCAGTGAACCGGTGATGCGCGCGCCCTTGAGGGGCTGGCTCGCCGCATACTCCTCGCGGATGGCCATGAGGCCGGGCATCTCGGTCTCGGCGATGCGGATTTCCTTGCGGCCCCAGTCGGCCAGGCCCGGGTCGGCCACCTTGTAGTCGCTGAACACGCTGTTCATAGCTGCTCCTGTGCATGCAGCCGGGGGCGCGGGCTCGCCACCTCCCCGGCGGGGTTGAGGTTGCGAGCGTCGTTGGTGGGGTCCCGAGCCTGGGGGAAGGATCGGCCGGCGGCCGCTTCCTGCCCCTGCAACGCTCCTCGGGAAAGGCGGGATTCTACGGCGTAGCGTACGATGGGTCAGCTCCGGGGTGACAGACCCGCGTGCCAGACCACGCTGCGGTCGCGACCGGCCGCCTTGGCGGCGTAGAGCGCCGTGTCGGCGCGTCGCAGCAACTCGGCCAGGGCGCTGTCCGGGTCGGTCTGACGGCCGGTGCCCAGGGCCACGCCGATGCTGACGGTGACGCGCGCCACGTGGTCTCCAGCCGCGACTTCCAGGGCGGCGACACGGGTCCGCAGGCGTTCCGCGGAGGCGAGTGCCTGGGCCGCATCGGTTTCGGGCAGCACGATGACGAACTCCTCGCCGCCCAGGCGCCCGAACACATCCATGCCGCGCAGGCCCGCCATGCAGGCAGCAGCCACGGCCGCCAGCACCGCGTCGCCCACCGCGTGTCCGTAGCCGTCATTGATCTTCTTGAAATGGTCCAGATCCAGGATCAGCACGGCCAGGGGGCGGCCGGTGCGGCGCTGCCGCACGAGCTCCGCCCGGGCCAGCTGCAGTGCATGGCGGCGGTTGCTGGCATGGGTGAGGCCATCGATCGTGGCCAGATGCACGAGCTCCCGTTCCTGGCGCCGCATGTTCGTGAACAGGGCACGCAGGCCCAGCACGCCGACCAGCATCAGGCCGGAGATCAACAGGCCGAGCAGCGCGCTGGTGTCGTGACCGGCGTGCCCCTGCAGGAGATCCAGCAAGGGCAGGACGCGGCGCGGGACCATCAGGGCCAGGGCCGCGGAAATCGCCAGCCAGGCATAGCGGTAGCGCCCCGCGTGCCGCATCTGGCCCAAGGCCACCCCGGCGGCGATCAGCTGCAGCAGCACGGACAACACCAGGATGAGCGCGGCCGGTGATGCGTGCATGGCGACCATGATCGACCTCCTGTCCGGCCATTACCGCTCTTGCCTGGCCATGGGGTCCGCGCTTACGCCGGAATTCGGACCAAGGCCTTCGGCCGGCCTTACAGACCCGCATCCGCGCGCAGTGCGGATGCCTTGTCCGTATTTTCCCAACTGAATTCCGGTTCATCACGGCCGAAATGGCCATATGCGGCGGTCTTGCGGTAGAAGGGGCGCAGCAGGTCCAGCATCTGCACGATGCCCTTCGGACGCAGGTCGAAATGGCGCAGCACCAGCTCGGTGAGCTTTTCATCGGCGACCTTGCCGGTGCCATAGGTCTCCACCATGACGCTGGTGGGCCGGGCCACGCCGATGGCGTAGGAGACCTGCACCAGGCACCTGCTGGCCAGGCCGGCGGCAACGATGTTCTTGGCCACGTAGCGGCCGGCGTAGGCGGCGGAGCGATCCACCTTGGAAGGATCCTTGCCGGAGAAGGCGCCGCCGCCGTGCGGCGCGGAACCGCCATAGGTGTCGACGATGATCTTGCGGCCGGTGAGGCCGGCGTCGCCATGCGGGCCGCCGATCTCGAAACAGCCGGTTGGGTTCACCAGATAGTGGATGTCGCCCTTGACGAGCTCCCTGGGCAGCACGGGCTGGATGATGTCCTCGATGATGGCCTCCACGGCGGCCTGCTTCATCGTCCGGCGGCCGTTCAGGCTTTCCGCCATTTCCGGACTGTGCTGGGTGGAGAGCACCACGGTGTCGATGCTGTGTGGCCTGCCGTCCACATAGCGCACCGTGACCTGGGATTTGGCGTCCGGGCGCAGCCAGGGCAGGCGGCCGTCCTTGCGCAGCAGGGACTGGCGCTCCACCAGACGGTGGGCCAGCCAGATGGGCAGGGGCATGAGGGAGGGGGTCTCGTCGCAGGCGTAGCCGAACATCAGGCCCTGGTCACCGGCGCCCTGGTCGAGGTTGTCGTCGTAGGCGGCGTTCACGCCCTGGGCGATGTTCGCGCTCTGCTGGCCGTAGCAGATGTGCACGGCGCAGCCGTCGGCATCGAAGCGCAGGTTGGGATCGGCATAGCCGATGCGGCGGATGGTATCCCGCGCCACCCGGGCGTAATCCACCTTGGCATCGGTGGTGATCTCGCCCGCCAGGATCACCATGCCGGTGCTCACCAGGGTCTCGGCGGCGATGCGGGAATGGGCATCCTGCTCCAGGATGGCATCGACGATGGCATCGGAGATCTGGTCCGCCACCTTGTCCGGGTGGCCTTCGGACACGGATTCCGAGGTGAAGAGGTAATCCTTGCTCATGACAGCTCCTGTTGAAGTTTTCCCCGCTCAGACCGGCGAACCGGCTCCGGGGAACAGGAGCGGGACGCTTTAGCGGCATTTGTATCCCGCCCGCAATTTGTCTGGATGCATGGCTGCAATTAACTCGGCGGCTGGGATAATTCTGTCATCCTCCACGCATTTGGTCAAAACAAGCTTGCACGCCCTGCTGCGCTTCGCGTCCCACCTCCCTCTTCCCGTCCTGCATGCGGTGGGTGTCTGCCTGGGCGGGGTCGGCCTGTTGCGTGGCCGCTACCGTAACCGCCTGCGCGACAATCTGCGCACCGCCGGCCAGTACCGGCCAGGCGCCCTGTGGCCCGTGGCCCGGGAGCTGGGCAAGGGTGTGGCGGAATTGCCCAAGGTCTGGCTGGCGCCCTTGGCACGGGTCTATGCCCTGGTGCGGTCCGTGCACGGCTGGGAGCACCTGCAGGCCGCGCAGCGGCAAGGCAGGGGTGTGCTGCTGCTGGCGCCGCATCTGGGCTGCTGGGAGATCTGCGGCATGTACATCGCCGACCGCATGCCTACCACCGCGCTGTACACGCCACCGCGTCAACCCTGGGTACACGATGTGATGCGCAGGGGTCGGGAACGCTCCGGCGTCAGGACCGTGCCGCCCGACCACGCGGGTGTGCGCGCCATGCTGACGCGGCTCAGGGCCGGCGAAGCGGTCTTCATCCTGCCGGACCAGACCGCGAACAAGGGCGAAGGCCAGTGGCTGCGCTTCCTCGACGCTCCGGCCTACATGCCCGCCCTGCCCTACCGCCTGCTGCAGCGCACGGGTGCCATCCCCCTCGTCGTCTTTGCCAGGCGGCTGCCGTGGGGCCGGGGATACCGACTGTACATCGAGCCCATGGCCATCCCGTCCGGCGCCGATGCCGGCGCGCTTGCGAAAATCGTGTCCCAGGCCCTGTCCGCACTGATCCGCCGGCATCCATGGCAGTACCTCTGGAACTACAACCTGTTTCGGCGCCGCGAAGGCATGCCACCCATCCCGGGGGACCTGTGATGCAGCGCCTGGGCGTGGCCCTGCTCTGGCTGCTCTGGCGCCTGCTGCCGGCCAGGGCCTTGGGCAGGCTGGGCGAGGTTCTGGGAGGCCTGCTCTTCCACCTGGCCCGCGCACGCCGCCACATTGCCGCCACCAACCTGCGCCTGTGCTTTCCCGAGTGGGACGAGGCCCGGCTTACGGCGGTCCTCAAGGCCCATTTCCGCGCCCTGGGCCGTGCCAGCCTGCAGGAGACCGTATCCTGGTGGGGCAGCCAGGCGGAGATGGAGGCCCTGACCCGCATCGAGGGCCTGGAACACATCACCCCCCATCGTGGCAGACCCGTGATCTGCCTGGCCCCCCACTTCGTGGGCGTGGCCATCGCCGGCATCCGCTTTGCCGCCGCATTCTCGCCGGTGGTCACCCTCAATGCGCGCATCAAGAGCCGGCAGATCGAACGCCTGGTGTTCCAGTCGCGGCGCCGCTTTGGCGACACCGAGGTCTACACGCGCCAGGAAGGCGTCAAGCCCGCCCTGCGCGCCCTGAAAAAGGGGCGACCGTTCTACTTCGCCCCGGACCTGGATTTCGGTCGCAGGGAGGCGGTATTCGTGCCCTTCTTCCATACCCAGGCCGCCACTCTGGCGGCCCTGCCCCGGCTCAGCAAGCTGGCCGGTGCGCCGGTGGTACCCGCCGTGGCGCGCCAGGATGCGGACGGCTATGTGCTGCGCTTCTATCCGGCCTGGCAGGACTATCCCACGGGCGACCTGGAGGCCGATGTGCGGCGCATGAACGCCTTCATCGAGGAGCGCGCCCGGGAAATGCCCGAGCAATATCTTTGGGTGCACAAGCGCTTCAAGACCCGGCCCGAGGGGGAGCCCGGCATCTATGGATGAAGTCGAGTTCGGCCGGCTGCGCATGGAGGAGGCCGAGGCCCTGGTGGAGCTGGCGGGCCTGATCTGGCGCAAGAGCTACCCCGGCATGATCAGCGCGGCGCAGATCGAATACATGCTGGCCCAGCGCTACAAGCCCGGTCTGGTGCGTCAGCTCCTGGCACGCGGCGACGCATGGCTGGCGGCCCGCGCCCGGGAGGCGCTGGTGGGTTTCGCGCACGGCTTTCCCCTGGCCGGCGGGGACTACAAGCTGGACAAGCTCTACGTCCATCCGGACCTGCAACGCCATGGCATCGGCAGCCGGCTCCTCGTCGAGATGGCGCGCCACGCCCGGCATCGGGACGCCTCCCGCCTGATCCTGCGGGTGAATCGGCAGAACCACAACGCCATCCAGGCCTATCTGAAACACGGCTTTCGGGTGGCGGACCTGGTGGTGGAAGACATCGGCGGCGGCTTTGTCATGGATGATTACGTCATGGTGAAGGAGTTGACATGAACTTCGAGAATCCGTCCCCGGACGAGATCAAGGCCCTGCTGCAGCGGATCAGGACCATTGCCGTGGTGGGCCTGTCCCCCAGGCCGGAGCGCCCCAGCTTCGGCGTATCCCGGGCCATGCAGGCCCTGGGCTACCGCATCGTGCCGGTGCGTCCGGCGGTGCGCGAGGTACTGGGCGAGCCGGCCTACGCAAGGCTCGCCGACATCCCCTTCACCGTGGACCTGGTGAACGTGTTCCGGGAAGCCGCCGCCATCCCGGGCGTGGTGGAGGAATGCCTGGCCATCGGCGCCCCGGCCCTTTGGATCCAGGAAGGCATCGTCCACGATGCGGCGGCGCAGCGGGCCCGGGCAGCGGGCATGTCGGTGGTGATGAACCGCTGCATCTGGAAAGACCACATGGCGCTGATGCCGTGAATCCCGCAAGCTGGCAGATGGGCTGGGAAACCCTGTCCTACGTGGTCACGGTGGTGGGCCTGCCCTTCGCCATCGTCGTATTCCTCCTGGAGCAGCGCAAGGAACGGGAGAACGAGGACGAGGCCACCTGGCAACAGCTCTCCGATGCCTACATCGATTTCCTCGAGGTGGTGCTGGCTCACCCGGACCTGAAGCTGCGTAGCCAGGCCACCTCGGCGGCGCTCACCGACGAGCAGCGCGAGCGCATGTGGGTCATCTTCGACATGCTCATCTCCCTGTTCGAGCGTGCCTACCTGCTGGCCTGGTCCCCGTCCATGGACGAGAAGCGGCGCCGCCGCTGGCACTCCTGGGAGGACTACATGCGCGAGTGGTGCCGACGCGGCGATTTCCGTGAACGCCTGCCCGTGCTGCTGCGCGGCGAGGACCCGGACTTCTCCGCCTACATCCTGCGCCTGGCCCGGGAAGAGGCCACGGACGCGGCATAATCCGGCCATGAAACTGAAGTTCACCAAGATGCATGGCGCGGGCAACGACTTCGTCGTGTTCGACGGCATCCGCCAGCAGGTCGGTCTGACAGCGGAGCAGTGCCGGGCCATCGCCGACCGCCACTTCGGCGTGGGCTGCGACCAGATCCTGCTGGTGCAGCGTCCGGGCCGCGCCGATGCGGATTTCCGCTACCGTATCTTCAATGCCGATGGCAGCGAGGTGCAGCAATGCGGCAACGGCGCGCGCTGCTTCGTGCGCTTCGTGCACGATAAGGGCCTCACCCGGGAGACGGAAATCCGTGTGGAGACCGCCTCCGGCATCATCGTGCCGCGTCTGGAGGCCGACGGGCAGGTCACCGTGGACATGGGCCCGCCCCGCTTCGCTCCCGCCGACATCCCCTTCCTGGCCGAGACCCGAGCTCCCACCTATGTCATCGACGTGGACGGACCCCAGGGTGTGGAGCGCGTCGAGATCTCCGCCCTGTCCATGGGCAACCCACACGCCGTGCGCGTGGTGTGCAACCTGGATGCCGCTCCGGTACGGGAACTGGGCGCCCTGCTCGAACGTCACCCGCGCTTCCCCGAGCGCGTGAACGTGGGATTCATGCAGGTGCTGCATCGGCGCGAGGTGAGGCTGCGGGTGTACGAGCGCGGCAGCGGCGAGACCCTGGCCTGTGGTACCGGCGCCTGCGCCGCCGTGGTGGCCGGCATCTCCCGGGGCCTGCTGGACCCCACGGTCACGGTCCACACCCTGGGCGGCGATCTGGACATCCACTGGGCCGGGGACGGGCACGCCGTCTTTCTCACCGGCCCGGCCGTCACCGTTTTCGAAGGCGAAATAGAGGTTTGAACGAAGGCTCATGAACATTTCCCCCGAACAGATCGACGATTTCCTCCGGCTCAACCCGGACTTCTTCCAGCATCACCCCGAACTCCTGACGGAGATCCGCGTGCCCCACCCCTACAGCGGCCAGGCCATCTCCCTGGGGGAGCGTCAGGTGCTGGCCCTGCGCGACAAGTCACGGAATCTGGAACTGAAGCTGCGGGAATTCATCCGCTTCGCCGAGGAGAACGACGCCCTCGGCGACAAGCTGCACAAGCTGGCCCTGGACCTGATGCGCGCCAGGAGCCTGGAGGCGGTATTCCAGTCGCTCTACCTTTCGCTGTCCGACAGCTTTGCCGTGCCACACGCCACGCTGCGGGTGTGGGCCGACCAGGACCACGCGCTGCCCGAGTTTGCCAGTGTCAGCCCGGAGGCCCGCGTGCTCATGGCGGGCCTGAGCCAGCCACAATGCGGCACGGAGGTGCCGGATGAGGTACGCGCCTGGCTTGGGGCCGCCGCTCCCCACCAGAAGTCCTTCGCCCTGGCTCCCCTGCGTGAAGACAGCCTGAACGGCCTGGTGGTGCTGGCCTCGGAAGATCCCAAGCGCTTCTATCCGGAGATGGGCACCCTCTACCTGACCTGGCTGGCCCAGCTCACGGGTGCGGCCATCAGCCGCTTCCTCTAGCCATGTCCGGCCCGAACACGGACCCGGGCGCACTCGGCTGCGCCATCGACGCCTTTCTGCTTGACCTGCGCGCGCGCCAGTACAGTCCCGCCACGGTGAGCACCTATGCCATCGACCTGAACCATCTGCGCGCGCGCCTGGGCGAGGTGGACCCCGCCGACCTGGACAGCCATGCCATCCGCCGGGCCCTGGCGGCCCTGCACGCCGCGGGCCTGGCGCCACGCACCCTGGCCCGCACCCTGTCCGCCTGGCGCGGCTTCTTCCGCTGGCTGGCACGTCATGGCCGTATCCACGCCAATCCCTGTCTGGGACTGCGCCCGCCCAGGGGTGAAAGGCATCTGCCCAACGCCCTGTCCGTGGACGAGATGGCCCGCCTGCTGGAGCCCGAGGCGGAAGACGGCGTGTGGTCACGCCGGGATGCCGCCATGTTCGAGCTCATGTATTCCTCCGGCCTGCGCCGGGCAGAGCTCATCGGCCTGGACCTGGGTCAGGTGGACCTGCGTGAGGCGGAGGTCCGCGTGCTGGGCAAGGGCGGCAAGTCACGCATCGTGCCCGTGGGCAGCCGGGCCCTGACGGCCCTGCAACGCTGGCTGGCGGTGCGCGACACGGTGGCCCGACAGACCACCGCCCTGTTCGTGGGTAGCCGGGGTGGGCGCATCGCTGCGGGCGTGCTGGCCCGTGCCCTGAAGAAGCTGGCCTTGCGCCGGGGCGTCGACGCGCACGTGCACCCGCACGCCCTGCGTCATTCCTTCGCCAGCCACGTGCTGCAGTCCTGCGGCGACCTGCGCGCCGTGCAGGAGATGCTGGGCCACGCAAGCCTGTCCACCACCCAGGTGTATACCCACCTGGACTTTCAGCACCTGGCCCGGGTGTATGACCAGTCCCATCCCAGGGCGCGGAAACGCTAAGGCACCATGTCCGCGCTGAACGACCCCCGGGTGTTCTTCGCCGCCGAGCGCACCCTGCTGGCCTGGAACCGCACCGCCCTGGCCCTCATGACCTTTGGCTTCATGATCGAGCGCTTCGGTCTGTTCATGCACGAGCTGTCACACCAACCCGATGCCGGCATGCAGCGCAGCCTGTCCTTCTGGATCGGCCTGGCCTTCATCGGCCTGGGCGTGCTGCTCTGCGCCAGTGCCATCACCCAGTATCGCCGGGTGCTGCGCACCCTGCGCGCCGTGGAGATTCCCCGGGGCTACAGCACGCGCCTGGGGATCTGGGTGAATGGAGTGGTGATCTTTCTCGGCATCATGCTGATGACCTACCTGCTGCGGGGTGCCGTAGCCTGAGGCCCTAAGGTGCACCCGGGCTCAGACCTTGTAGCCCACATGCAGGGCCACCACCCCCGCCGTCAGGTTGAAGTAGTCCACGCGCGTAAAGCCCGCGTCTTCCATCATGGTCTTCAGGGTTTCCTGGTCCGGGTGCATGCGGATGGATTCGGCCAGGTAGCGATAGCTGTCCGCATCCTTGGCCACGATCTCGCCCATGCGCGGCAGGAATTGGAAGGAATACAGGTCATACAGGGGGGCCAGCGGCTTCCACACCTTGGAAAACTCCAGCACCATGAGCTTGCCGCCGGGCTTGAGCACCCGCAGCATCTCCGCCAGGGCGGCGTCCTTGTGGGTCATGTTGCGCAGGCCGAAGGCCACGCTGACCAGATCGAAGTATCCCACCGGAAAGGGCAGCTTTTCCGCGTCGCACTGTGCCACGGGCAGCATGAGGCCGTTGTCCAGCAGGCGGTCACGCCCCACCGCCAGCATGGAACCGTTGATGTCCGTGAGCCAGACCTCGCCCTCGGGTCCGGCGTCCCGGGCCAGCAGGCGGGAGATGTCGCCGGTGCCGCCAGCGATATCCAGCACCCGGGCCCCGGGTCTGACGCGTGCCTGCTGCGCCAGGAACCATTTCCAGCCCCGGTGCAGGCCGGCGGACATGAGGTCGTTCATCACGTCGTAGCGGCGTGCCACGGAGTGGAACACCCCGGCCACCTTGCCGGCCTTTTCGCCCTCGGCCACGGTCTGGTAGCCGAAATGGGTCTCTTTGTCGCCGCTCACGCCGTTTCCAGGGGCGGATGCATCAGGCCTGGTAACCGGGTGGCGCGCCCACGCCCTCGCCGAAGAAGTACTTCTCCGCCTGTTCCATCAGGTATTTGCGGTGCTGCGCGTCCGCCATGTTGAGGCGGTTCTCGTTGATGATCATGGTCTGCAGGCGGATCCAGCCGGCCCAGGCCTCTTTCGAGACATTCTCGTACACCCGCTTGCCCAGTTCGCCGGGCAGCGGGGGAAAGTCCATACCTTCGGCCTCGCGGCCCAGTTTGACGCAATTGACCATGCGTGCCATGGAAATACTCCTGTTTTCACCACTGAATGATCGCCGGGATGGTAGCCCAAGGGGGTTCAGGCGTCATTACCCGTCATCCGGCGCCGCCCGTCCCCTCCGCAGGCCGCACCTGCTTCTCCAGGCGACGGGCGAATACCCGCATCTCCTTCACCGCCTGGATATCCCCCTTGTCCTCCGCCGCCGCCATGCCCTGGCGATAGACCTCCAGGGCCTCCGTGGTCCGGCCGGACTCGGCCAGGCACTTGCCCAGCTGCTTCCAGGCGGCGGAATAGCGCGGGTCGAACTCCAGGGCGGCCCGCAGCTGCACGATGGCCTCTTCCAGACGGCCGGCCTTGTGATACTCGTTGCCCAGCGAAAGGCGCAGCATGGCGCCGTCCCGGCCCTGCGCCAGCATCTTCTCGAAGGTTTCCAGGGCGCTCATGGCGTCCTCCAGCAGATGGCAATGCGCTGCATGTGGGTGCGATCACGAGGAAAGCAAGCCGATGCGACGCGGGACACTCGTGCCTCATGCCGCCCCCGCGAAGCCGTTCTGGCGCCAGGCCTCATACACCGCCACGGCCACGGCATTGGACAGGTTCAGGCTGCGCTGGCCGCCGCGCATGGGCAGGCGCAGTCGCCGTTCCGGTGCGATTTCCGCCAACACCTCCGGCGGTAGCCCCCGGGTCTCGGGGCCGAACACCAATACGTCGCCGGGCTGGTAGCGGACCGTATGAAACGGCGTGACGACCTGGGCACTGAAGGCGAAAAAGCGCCGCCCGGCCAGCACCTGCGTCAAAGCCGGCCAGGTGTCATGCACCTGCAGAGGGGCGTATTCGTGGTAATCCAGGCCGGCGCGGCGCAACTGCCTGTCCTCCAGCCCGAAACCCAGGGGACGCACCACATGCAGCCGGCAGCCGGTATTGGCCGCCAGGCGGATGACATTGCCCGTGTTGGGCGGGATCTCGGGCTGGAACAGCACGATCTCGAAGAGGGCTTGCGGCATGTTGGCTGGGCCGATAAGTTTCGCGGCTTCGACGTGTCACGGACGTGGGACACTCCACGCAACACGATTTTGCGTCATGTCCGTGCAGGCGGGCATGCCGTCCGTTGAATCATCCGGGTATCCACGCGCGGGAACGACAGGCCTGTTGCCCGCACCTAACGAGTCCTACTCCGCAACGACAAGCGCATGCTCCCCCACCTCAGCACCGCCCGCAAAGGCCCGCTCCTGGAAATCGAACGTCACATCCACGCCGCCCAGCCGGATATCGAACACTGGTTCCGGCTGCAGTGGCAGGAACACCCGGCGCCTTTCTATACATCCGTGGACCTGCGCAATGCCGGCTTCAAGCTGGCGCCCGTGGATGCCAACCTGTTTCCCGGCGGCTTCAACAACCTGAACCCGGACTTCCTGCCCTTGGCCCTGCAGGCCGCCCAGGTGGCGGTGGAGAAGATGTGCGTCTCCGCCAAGCGCTTCCTCATCATTCCGGAGAACCACACACGCAACGCCTTCTATCTGCAGAACGTGGCGACCCTGGCGAACATCATGCGCAAGATCGGCCTTTCCGTGCGCATCGGCAGCCTGATCCCCGGCCTGGAGGCGCCCCTGGTGCTGGACCTGCCCGATGGTGGCACGCTCATCCTGGAGCCCATCACGCGACGGGGGGATCGCCTGCTGCTGCGGGACCGCCATGGCGAGCCGGATTTCGAGCCCTGCGCCATCCTGCTCAACAACGACCTGTCCGCCGGCGTGCCGGAGATCCTCCAGGGCCTCTCCCCGGCCCAGGGCATGCTGCCGCCCCTGCATGCGGGCTGGCACAGCCGGCGCAAATCCCAGCACTTTGCCGCCTACGATGCGATGGCACGGCAATTCGCCGCCCTCATCGGCATCGACCCCTGGCTCATCAACCCCTATCACGCCAACTGTGGCGAGGTGGATTTCCACACCCGCAAGGGTGAGGACTGCCTGGCCGGCCACGTGGAGGAGGTGCTGGCGCGCACCCGGGTGAAATACCGGGAATACGGCATCGGGCGGGAGCCGTTCGTCATCGTCAAGGCGGATGCCGGCACCTATGGCATGGGCATCATGACGGTAAAGTCCTCAGACGACGTCGTGGAGCTGAACCGCCGTGCCCGCAACAAGATGGCCGTGGTGAAGGAAGGCCTGGCGGTGCACCACGTGCTGGTGCAGGAAGGCGTACCCACCTTCGAAACCATGCATGAGGCGGTGGCCGAACCCGTGGTGTACCTGATCGACCACTTCGTGGTGGGCGGTTTCTACCGGGTCCACACCGGCCGCCGCCTGGACGAGAACCTGAATGCGCCCGGCATGCACTTCGTGCCCCTGGCCTTCGAGGAGACCGGCAGCTTCTGCGACTGCAGCGCCGAGCCGGATGCGCCGGTGAACCGCTTCTATACCTATGGCGTCATCGCCCGCCTGGCGGCCCTGGCCGCCAGCCTGGAACTGGAGCGCACCGCGCCATGAAGTTCCTGTTCATCGCCGACCCCCTGGCCGGCTTCAAGGTCCACAAGGACAGCACCTACGCCATGATGCGCGAGGCCGCCCGACGGGGACACGGCCTGTTCGCCATGCTGGCGGAGGACCTGGCCTGGCGGGACGGCCGGGTGCGCGGACGCTGTGCCCAGGTCACGCTGGCAGACACACCCGCGCCCCCCTACGCCGAGGAGGGAAGGCCATGGTTCGAGGCGGATCCCCACACCTGGCGGGACCTGGCGCACTTCGACGCAGTGCTCATGCGCAAGGATCCGCCCTTCGACCAGGGCTATCTCAACGCCACCTGGCTGCTGCAGATAGCGGAGGAGCAGGGCGCGCGCGTACTCAACCGGCCCCAGGCCCTGCGCGACTGGAACGAGAAGCTGGCCATCGCCCGCTTCCCCGAGTTCATCGCCCCCACCCTGGTGAGCGCCGATGCCGGCCAGATACGCGAGTTCCTGGCGCGGCAGGAGGACATCGTGGTGAAACCCCTGAACGCCATGGGGGGTGCTGGCGTGTTCCGCCTGCGGCCCGGCGACCCCAACCTGGGCGCCATCCTGGAGACCGCCACCCGTCACGGCACGGAGGCCGTCATGGCCCAGCGCTACCTGCCCGCCATCGCCGAGGGCGACAAGCGGGTCCTGGTCATCGACGGCGAACCCGTGCCCTACTGCCTGGCGCGCATCCCGGCCCAGGGAGAAACACGCGGCAACCTGGCGGCCGGGGGCACCGGCGTGGCCCGGCCCCTGAGCGAGCAGGACTGGCGGATCGCCCGCGCCCTCGCACCCGCGCTGCAGGCCGCCGGCATCTTCCTGGCCGGCCTGGATGTCATCGGCGCGCGGCTCACGGAGGTGAACGTCACCAGCCCCACCTGCTTCCAGGAGATCCACCGGCAGACGGGCTGCGATGTGGCGGCCCTGTTCATGGACGCGCTGGAGCGCCGAGCCATGGAAGCCCAGGGAGCAGGCTGAGGATGGCGCGGGCAAGGAGCACGGCCGGATCCGCGGGCGCCTGGTCGGCCTGGCTCGCGCTGTGTCTGGTGAGCCTGTTGCTGTCCGGCTGCGGTGCACAAATCCATCGGCAGCAGGCCTATGTGTTCGGCACCCTGGTGGAAATCACGCTCCATGGCGAGGATCCGGGCAAGGCCCGGCAGGCAGCGGATGCGCTGCTGCGTGACTTCGACCGCATGCACCGCGACCTGCATCCCTGGGAACCTGGCCCCCTGGAGGCACTCAACAGCCGCCTGGCCCGGGCCACGCCCCGGACGCCGGCGCGCATCGACCTGGCCACGCAAGCGGAGCTGCACGCCATCCTGACCGACGCCACCCGCATGTCCATCCTGTCCGAGGGCCTGTTCAACCCGGCCATCGGCAACCTGGTGCGCCTGTGGGGCTTCCATGGCGATACCTTCACGCCCCGCCTGCCGGACCCGGTGGCCATCGCCAGGCTGGTGGCCGCCCGGCCCGGCATGGGCGACCTGCAATGGCAAGGCGACGTCCTCGTGTGCCGCAACCCCGCGGTGCGCATCGACCTGGGAGGCTATGCCAAGGGCTATGCCCTGGACCGGGCGGCGCGGCTGCTGCGTGATCAGGGGGTCAAGAACGCCCTCATCAACATCGGCGGCAACATCATGGCCCTGGGCGACAAGGGTGGCACTCCCTGGAAGGTGGGTATCCAGCATCCCCGCCGGGCCGGTGCCCTGGCGGTGCTGGCGCTGCGCGACGGCGAGGCCATCGGCACCTCCGGCGACTACCAGCGCTTCTTCGAAGTGGACGGCAGGCGCTACAGTCATCTCATCGACCCCCGCACGGGCTGGCCGGCACGTCAGGCTCAGGCGGTGACGGTCATCGCCCGCGGTCCGGGGGCTGGTGTCCTGTCCGATGTGGCCAGCAAGCCCCTGTTCATCGCCAGCGCGACCGACTGGCGGCGCCTGGCCGGAAAAATGGGCATCGATGAGGCCCTGCGGGTGGCGGCCGATGGCACAATCCACGTCACCCGGGCCATGAACTCCCGGCTGGAGTGGGAAAGGCCCGTGTCGACGGTCCGCGTGGAGGAATGATCCATCAGCTCCGGGCACATGGCTCCAGACCCCGCCCGGCGCACCGCGCTTGGGTGAGAGCCAGAACGACATTGGAGGCAGGCGATGTACACATGGAAGAGCCATTTCATACTCCAGGCGGACTACCAGCACTGGGCCAACGAAGTCCTGTTCGCCGCCCTGGATCATCTGCAGCCTGAGGTCCTGGCCAGCGACCAGGGGCTGTTCTTCCAGAGCATCCATCACACCGTCGACCACATGCTGGTGGTGAGCCAGACCTGGCTGGCCAGGCTGAAGGGAGAGGCCTGCACGACGGACTACAGGACCATCCACCATCCGGACTGGCGTGAGCTGAAAAATGTCCTGCGCCGGGAGACGCGCCACCTGCAGGACTGGCTGGCCAGCCGGGAAGCCAGCTTCTACGACATCCCCTGCCGCTTCACCGCCAGCGACGGCAGCAGCAAGGAGATGTGGGTACGGGATGCCCTGACCCACCTGTTCACCCATTACGCGCATCACCGTGGCCAGATCTCCGCCGTCCTCACCCGCCTGGGGGGGCCCTGCCCGGAGATGGATTTCGTCTATTACCGGCGCGAGATGGCCAAGCTCCTGAGGAAGTGACCGCCCTCCCCGGGCACATCTCCCGGCATGCACCGGAGTACGGCCCTACCGGGACTCGGCAAGCAGGGGGTCGATCAGTTTCTCCAGACGGCCGGCGTGGACCTGGCCGCTGATCTTGTGGCGGATGCGGCCCTGGCGATCGATGACGAAGGAGGTGGGCAGGCGGTCCACTCCGCCGAAGGCCGCCGCCACGCCCGGCGGTGTCAGCAAGGCTGGAAAGGTATAACCCTCCCGGGCCATGAAATCATCCACCTCCTGCTGGGTTTTATCCTCGCTGTAGGCGACAATCGCGAACCCCCGGTCCTGGTGGGCACGGTAGTAATCCTGCATGGCCGGCATCTCGTGGCGACAGTAAGGACACCAGGTGGCCCAGAAATTCACCAGCACCACCTGACCGCGCAGGGCCACCAGTTCCGGTACTTCCGGCGCGGCCCGATCCACGTCGCTGACCCAGGCCGGTGGCCGGAACCAGAGATAGGCGATGAGCCCCAGCACCACCAGGGTCACCGGACTGGGCACGAATTTCTTGAGGTACGCAGGTGTCGGCATCGGACAAACCCAAACAGCGCAAAATCCTTGGCATCAAACCTGATGCCCGGCCGGGTGCGCAAGCCCCGGACAAGACCCGGGCACCGGTACGCGGCCGGCATCTGCCCGGCACCGCCAAGCCGCGCGTCCGGATCGCGCAGGCGGTGCGCAGCGTCCAGACCGAGGCACCGCCCCGCCCACATGCCGAGAAGGACGACCGGCGCGAGCCAGCTTCCGGGCGTACCCCCGGACCTTCCCGTCACGACCGTCGTAAACCCGTAGGCCCTGCCTCCGCACCGGGCAGGGCCGCCACCGACCGGCGTCGGGTGACACGGCGTGACTCCCCGCGGCGGCCGCCGCGTGAGGACGACGATGCACGCCGCCGGCCCCATGCCGTGGCCGATCGGCACGCCTTTTTCGTGCCCTGTCACAAGGGCCTGGAGGCGCAACTGGTCGATGAACTGGCGGAGATCGGGTGTGCCGACGTCCGCCCCGCACCGGGGGGCGCCGCCTTGCGCGGCAGTCTGCAGGATGCCTGGCGGGTCAACCTGTGGAGCCGGCTGGCGGTGCGCGTGCTGTGGCGTGTGACGGAGGGCCGCTACAGTCAGGAGTCCGACCTCTACGACGGTGCCCTGCGGGTGGACTGGCCCGCCCTGTTCACGCCATCACGCAGTTTCGCCGTGCACGCCGTGGCCCGCCGCAGCCCCCTGAAGAGCCTGAACTTCGCGGCCCTGAAGGTGAAGGACGGGGTGTGCGACCGCTTCCGCGCCGTGCTGGGGGAACGGCCCAGCGTGGACACCCGCAGCCCCGAGGTGCCCCTCGTGCTCTATCTTGGCGAAGAGCGCTACAGCCTGTACGTGGACCTGTCCGGCGAGCCCCTCAACCGCCGCGGCTTCCGGGTGGAACCCGCCCCCGCGCCCCTGAACGAGAACCTCGCAGCCGGCCTCCTGCGCCTGGCGGGGTGGCATCCGGGCATGCCATTCTTCGACCCCATGATGGGCGGGGGCACCCTGCTCATCGAGGCAGCCATGTGGTGGCTCAACCGTGCCCCGGGTCTGAAACGCCGATTCGCCTTCGAACACCTGGAGAACTTTCAGCCCGACGCATGGCGGCGCCTGTGCCGGGAGGCGGAAGCCGCGGCCCATGCGCCGGAGCCCCTGCCCATCTTCGGCGCGGACAACGACCCGGCCATGCTGCGGGCCGCCAGCCGCAACCTGCGTGCCGCCGGCCTGCTGGACTGCGTGCAGCTGCAGCAGGCGGATTTCCTGGAGGTGGAAGCCCCTCCCACGCAACCCGGCATGCTCGTCAGCAACCCGCCCTATGGCGTGCGCCTGCCGCACGAACGCATGGCCGCCTTCTACCGTGCCCTGGGCGATACCCTGAAGCGCAAATATGCCGGCTGGTCCGCCCACCTCATCAGCGCCGACCCACAGCTGCCCAGACACATCGGCCTGTCCGCCAGTCGCCGCACCCCGCTGTTCAACGGCCCGCTGGAATGCCGCTTCTATACCTACCGGCTGGTGGCGGGTTCCAACCGGCGTGCCAGACCGGAACGCTAGCCGTCGGTGGCCGCACCAGGCACGGGCACCGACCACAGAAAGTACTGGCGGCGCATGCCGGAATCGCATGAAATAACGGCACAGGCAGCGCGAACCTGAAATGGGAGGACCGCGTCCTCGACGGTGGCCAGCACACGGCTGCCACGTTTAGTTCCACCTGGGGCCATTCGACATGATGGACACATGGCATGTACTGGATCGCCTGGCCGAGCTTGGTGGCCAAAGCGGGCGCAAGCCAAGCCTGGTATTCCAAGACGGGGCCACCTTGCCCCGCACACCGGTATGAGTGGCTCGTCCGACGCATGCGGGCGCGCAACGGAGGTCCGGGGGGAAATCGCACCGGCCCGGCTGGCCGAGTTGTCGCCCGCCTACTTCGGTATGGTCATGGCGACGGGCATCGTCTCGATCGCAGCGCATCTTTCGGCCCTGCACTTCACGGCCAAGGCGCTGTTTCTACTCAATTGTCTCGCCTATGCCGTGTTGTGGCTGCTGAACATCCTGCGTATCGTGCGCTACCCACGCCGTGTATTCGCCGACCTAGCCGATCACCTCCGCGGGCCCGGCTATTTCACAACCGTGGCGGGTACCTGTGTTCTCGGCAGCCAGTTCGTGCTGCTGATCGCGGAGTACCGTATCGCCCTGATGCTTTGGGGATTGGCGGCGGTGATGTGGGTCGGGCTCACCTACACGATCTTTACCGGATTCACGGTCAAGGAGCTAAAGCCAACCCTCGATCGGGGAATCAGCGGCGCCTGGCTGCTGGCAGTGGTGGCAACCCAATCGATCGCGGTGTTCGGCGCGTTGCTCGCCGCGCATATCCAGCAGCCCATCCGCTTCGAGATGAATTTCCTGGCGCTCTCGATGTGGCTGTGGGGGGGCATGCTCTACATCTGGATGATGTCGCTGATCTTCTATCGGTACACGTTCTTCCCGTTCTCTCCCGGCGATCTGACGCCACCCTACTGGATCAACATGGGTGCCATGGCGATCTCGACCCTGGCGGGATCATTGCTCATCCTGAACTCGCGCGACGCGCCCTACCTGTTGTCGCTGCTGCCCTTCATTAAGGGGTTCACCGTGTTCTATTGGGCGACCGGTACCTGGTGGATACCCATGCTGCTGATCCTGAGCGTGTGGCGCCACGGATACAAGCGCTTTCCCCTGCGGTACGACCCGCTCTACTGGGGGGCGGTCTTTCCCTTGGGCATGTACGCGGCCAGCACACATCAGATGATCGAGGCAATGAGCCTGGACTTCCTCCACCTCCTGCCACGGATATTCGTATACGTGGCACTGGGAGCATGGACCATCGTGTTCGTGGGCCTGGCCCGCTACCTGCTGCGCCACGCCAGGGTCTTCCGTCTATGAAGTGCGCCTCGACGGTCCTGGCCTTGTGGCAGGAAGGTTTCGTGTCAGCCGGAATCTTTCTGTGCCGCCGCGCGTCGACCTGCGTGACCGCCGCCCGTGGCCGGCACGGGCGAGCACGAGCGGCGGAGCTTACGCTTACGCGTCACATCGGCATGCAAGCACTCGCCGTGTCGCCACCTTCCGCCTCGGCGGCGGCCTTGGGGCAGATCAGCTGATCCTCCTGCATGGAGTCATGTGCGATCTCGCCGGTCATGGGCAGGGGTTGCACGTTCCAGGCCCGGCATTCGGCATCGAGCGCATGCACCAGCAGCGCGGCGAGCGCATGGTAGACGGCTGGCGCCTCCTGCTCGCCGAGGCGCATTGCGAAGGCCCCATACCAGCGTCCCAAGTGGTCCGTCAAAAAGGATTTGATGGCCTTGACGGTGATTTTCCCCCTGTCGTTCCAGGCCTGTTCACGCGCATGCACCCACTTGAGCAGCAAGATGCTCAGGAATTCCAGCTCCGCGCAGAGATGATCGGGCCTGTCCGCCTCCACATCTGAACTGCGCAGGCCGAAGGCCAGGTAGAAACCGGAGATATCGGCAATCTCGTGTGTACGCCCGGCCACGCCCCCGGGCCCGCTGTAGGCCGTCTCATACATGGAGCAGAGGGCATTGTTCAGGAACAGCTGGCTGTATGCCGACGCCAGCCCGTCCTCCGTGTGCACCGCACCCCAATGTTCCTGAACCTGGCGTATCGCGTTCTTCAGAACCGCCGGCAGACCGGCCGGCGGCGGGCTGGTGAGACCCGCGAGTGCCGCGCACATCTGTCCGGCATGTTCGGCATCCGCGGGGTAATGAAAGCCGCGCGCGATGACCTGCAGCAGGGACGCGCGCCAGAGTGGATCGAGTGGGCCGCGCGCCCTGCTCATGGCTGACCCCGTTGCAGCTTCAGCGGCAACCAGTTGGACCAGGATTTGCGGGAGCCCACTTCGCCATGGCCGCCATCCCACACCGCGAAGGCCGTCATGGTCTCCTTGCCGGGCAACAGGCGTGGCGCATTGTGGCTGATGGTGGCCAGGGGCAGGTTGATGACCACGTTCCACATGCCATCCTGCCAGATGCCCTTCCCGTCCCCCTGCTGATCCGGTTTCACCGTCAGGGTGCCCCAGCCTTCCGCCATCTGGTCCAGCACGGGGCTCACCCTGCCGCGCGATACCGGGTTGTCCACTCCCAGGGCACCACTGTAGACCCGGGAATCGGTGGCCCGCAGCACGTAATCGGGGTAGATGTCGATGACTGCGTTGGGATAGAGCGCATGGATCGTGGGCTCACCCTTGTCCTGGTCGTGCTGGAACGCGGCACGCCACTGCAGGATGTTCACCTTGCCGCCCGGCTTGTGGCCCATCATGGGGCTCGGGACATTCTCCGCGTCGATGGGCAGCTGCACCGCCACCTGGTCACCGAAGGCATCGGGACGCAGCACATCATCCTTCGTTGGATCGGCCCAACGCAGCAGCAGAGAAAGATACTGGCCGTTGTGCACGGCACGCACCTCCAGCTCCTTGACGGCCGGGTCCGGATCGTGGGGCAACTCGGTCACCTGCGCCATCATCTCCACCCGCACTGGTGTCGCCCGCTCCCAGACCGGACTGGTGGGGTCGAGTATGGGGCCTGGCTCGCTCACCTGCGTCGCCGTGAAGGCCGCAGGATCCGCGGCGGCTTCCTCCGCCTGCACGGGACAGGCCGACAGGCCATACAGGATCGCCAGGCTGGAAAGGCCCTGACAGAATTTCCGGACTTTCTTCTGGATCATGATAGGTCTCCTTCCTTGCCATCAGGTGATGTTGGTGCGGTACACCTGGTGCTGCTGGTCGTGCGCGATACGCACATGGGTCGGTTCACGCAGCGGTACGCGCACGATTTCCGAGCCCTTCTCGTCGTAGCCGATGCTGTAGTTTCCTTCCACCTTGAAGCTGTGGACGATGTCCAGGCTGGCGCCGAACAGCAGGAGCGCACCCAGGAGCTTCTTGTCTTCCAGGGCGGTACGGTACTTATTGATGGCCTCCTCGACCCCCCAGCCGAACATCTGGTACAGGTATTTCGGCGGCACGTGGACCGGTGGAATGTAATAGGTGTTGGGTTCCAGGCCGAACTGGGGATACAGCGGCTTGGCCACCTTGGCGATATGGATGATGTAATCCATGGGGCTGTCTTCCCGGGCCTTGTCGGGCGTGGTGATAAAGCCCTGCATGCGGATCTTGCCGATGCACGTGATGGTGCATTGCGTCTGGCGGTTGTTCTCCACCGCCGGATAGCAGCCGATGCATTTCTCGGACACGCGTGTAATCGGGTTGAAAAACACCTTCTTGTAGGGGCAGGCCTTCACACATTCCCGGTAACCGCGGCAGCGGTCCTGATCCAGCAGCACGATGCCATCCTCGGGGCGCTTGTAGATGGACTGCCGCGGGCAGGAGCCCAGACAGGCCGCATAGGTGCAGTGATTGCAGATACGCGGCAGGTAATACATCCACTGCATGTGCGGCGCGGCATAGAACGCACCCTGCGACATCAGGCCCGTGGCGTCATCCTCGCCAATGTTGGGGTACGCATAGTCCCGTTCATCGGGCAGATAGCCCAGCACGCGCTCGCCATCCGGTGCGGCATCGAACAGGGTCTTGCCCTGATAGACCGGCGAGGTCATATCCTGCACGCCCAGCTTGTCCAGGATGTTCACATCCCAGCCCAAAGGGTAGTAGCCATAGGGCTTGGTCTCGACGTTGTTCCAGAGCATGTATTCCTGGCCGCGTCCCGCTGTCCAAGTGGTCTTGCAGGCCACCGTGCAGGTCTGGCAGCCGATGCACTTGTTGGTGTCGAAGATCATCGCGAACTGCCGCTTGGGACGGACCACCTCATAGAAGTAGTCCATTTCCCGTCCCAGCTGCCAGTTGTATACCTTTGCCATCATCGTCTCCTTCAGGCTTTTTTGATTGTTACGTAATTGCCCTGGATATATTCCTTCAGGGTCTGGCTTTCATTCGTCGGACGCAGCCCCATTTCCACCGGCCGCCACTTGCCCTTGCCATCGATGCCGCCGTTTTCCGCCTTGGTGAAGCGGGCCAATGCCTCGCGCGGCGCACCGGTCACACAGTGCACATCGACGTTGAAGCCCTTGGTGAGCATGTGCGTGTAATTCTGGCGCGTGATCAGGTTGTGGGTCTGTTGCGTGGGCTTGAGCCAGGAGCGTGTGAGGCTCTGATGGCCACCGAAGCGGAACAGCGCCTGGTAATGGGTCTCCGGGTTCTTGGCCGCGCCGTCCGGACGGGTCGCGGCCCCTTTCACCGAGCCGGGCGTGGCCATGTAGCCGTTGATCCACATGCGCGTGACCCCACGCGGCGTGCCGGGGTAGTAGCGCACGCGCGCCATGAGCCGGGCAACCTTGTACTCCTCCTCGCGCCCCGGTTCGTTCCAGCCACGGAAGGGCAGTTCCGCCGGATCACCGTCGATCCAGGCATAGTCCCCGTCCTCCAGGTTCATCTCGCGTGCATCCTCGGGGTGGATGTCCACATACATCTCGCCCGCGGACGGTGAGCGCTTGTCGCGGCGATACATGTCGCCGAAGGGGCCGAACAGGGCCGCCATGAAGTCCGTGTCGATGGGCATGGTGTGCGCGCCATGGCGATACTTGGGCGTATGGAACACGTATTTGAAGGCCTTGTCCTTCTGCGGCAGGGGATGGTTGCTTTTCAGCAGGCCCTCGACGTCATACGTGGTATTGCGCATCTGGCGCGACATGTGCCCGCGGTCTTCGTCCGGGATGTTCCAGTCCGCCGGACGCTTCGGCCGGATCGCCTCGTGCGGGGCGGCAAGGATGGCGCACGGGTCGTACATGGTGGCGTCCGAAGGCTCGCGGTGCACCACCAGGTTCTCGCCTGCCTCGATGAATTCGATCTCGGGCCGATAGAACTCCAGCCTCCCCGTGCGGGTGTACCAGGGTTTGGATTCCGCCACCTGCTCATAGCTGCCGATACGCGGGTAGGTGCGGGTATTCATCAGGGAAGGAATGCCCATGCGCCCGCGTGCCTCGATGTCGCTCCAGCGGTAGCCCTTCAGGGGTGCGGAGTAGTCGATGATGCGCTGCAGATAGACATCCACGCGCCGGTCCGCGACGAATTTCCACGCATCGGCAAAACGCTCGTCTCCCGTCATCTTGCTCAGCTCGCGCGCCACGCCCAGATAGGTCTCGTTGTCCGACACCGTGTTGAAGACCCGCCTGATGGGCGTGCGCGGATAGGGCTGCACGAACGGGTTCGTGCAGGACGCGGTCATGTCCGGATACTCGAACTCCATCCAGGAGTCCACGCCATAGACGATGTCACAGTACTCACAGGAGGCCGTCCACCACCAGTCGTTGTACACGACGCACTCGGAGCGCGGCAGGGTGTTGTTGACGACGTCGTAGTGCCCCTTCTGGTTGCCGAGGGACGAGTTGGAGTTGACCTGCCAGATGGTCTTGGTGGGGGTCGGCACATGGTTGCCGGTGGTGATCTTCTTGTTGCCCGCCTTCATCAGGCGCTCACCATTGATCCAGTAGTGCATCGACTCGTAACGCGTGGTGTAGCGGGTCTTGACCGGGCCATCCGCGTCCAGTTGCAGGGCGAACGGGTCTTCCATGGAGTATTTGCCCAGCCCGGAAAACAGCGTGAGCTTGTAGTTGCCGGAAAAACTGCCGATGTTTCCGCCATGCCGCCCCAGGCTGCCCACCAGCGACAACAGCAGGAAGATCGCGCGATCCTTGTTGTCGTTGTTGAAGAACTGGTTGGGGCCCATGCCCACGGCGATGAGCGTCTGGCCCTGGCTCTGCGCGATGTCGCGCGCCAGGCTCTGGATCGCGGCGCGCGGCGCCCAGGTGACCTTTTCGGCCTGCACGGGTTGCATGTTGGCGTCGAGGTATTCCTTGGTCAGATCGAACACCGGGCGCACCTTGACCTGCTTGCCATCCACCGTGGTCACCTCGAAACTGCCCGTGAGGGCCGGGTCTATGCCCAGCTTGTCGAAATGCTCGCCCAGGGAGTCGCGCCCCACCGCCACCGGCTTGCCGGCGCGCTTGTCCCACATCACGAAGTCGGCCAGGTCCGCGAGCTGCTTCTCATGCACATAGAGCCCATCCTGCTCCGTCGTGGGCGGCGCCTTCTCGCCCTCGGCCAGCACATGGATCCAGTTCTTCGGGGTCTTGTCCTGATAGCCCGGAAAGATGTCGCGCGCATGCAGGCGTTCCAGGGTGTCCATGCGCACCAGGGTGGGCAGGTCCGTGTAGCGCTTGACGAACTGCTTGTCGTGCCAGCCGTTGGCAATGATCACCTGGGCCAGGGACAGCGCGAAGGCCGTGTCCGCACCTGGACGGATCACCACCACCTCGTCGCACTTGGAGGCCGTGGCCGAATACTCCACGGTCACCGCCACCACCTTGGTGCCTTTCAGGCGGGCCTCGGTCATCCAGTGGCTGTCCGGCATCTTGGTGGTAATCCAGTTCATGCCCCAGACCAGGAGCAGCTTGGCGTTCTCCGTATCGAACAACTCGAATTCATTGGTCTGGTCTCCGGTGACCATGGGGTGCCCCGGGGGCAGGTCGGTGTGGAACGAGTAGGAATCCCAGGTGCTGGCCCCCTTGGCCTGATCCGGCTCCACGCCACGCACGTGGTAGTCCAATAGCGCCAGGCTGTTGGCCATGCGATAGGCGCCGACGATGCGTATCGCGCCCAGCAGGGCCATGCCGCCACGAAACTTCATCACGCGCGTGCCGGCCCCTTCGACCGCGTCCACCATGTCGGGGTCGTAGCCTTGTGCCAGCAGGTATTTGCGGCCCTGTTCACCGGAATAGGTCTGCGCGACGTTGTGCAGGGTCTTGGCGTGATAGCGGAACGCCTCGGCATGGCTCACCTTGACCCAGCTGTCCCAGCCACGCCGCATGAGCTCCTTGGGCGCGGCCCCGGTGTCGGGATCACGCGGAAAACCGCGGTCCACCCACTCCTTGAAGCCCTTGCGCAGCATGGCGCCATTGATGCGGCGATCGCCGTACACGCGTCGTCCCAGCACCAGGCCCTTCTGGCAGCAGCGTGGATCCCAGCGGTGGGACGCGCCGTTGCCGTAGAGGTCCGTGGCCTTGCCGTAGCCGAAGGTCGGCTCGATGCGCACCACCACGTTGTTCTTCACGTAGGCGTTGAGCAGGCAGTTGTGCGTGTCGTTCGGGCAGCACATGAAGACGAAATTCTTGTCGCAGCGGTAGATGTCCCGATAGAGGCTCTCCCAGTCCCGGTTGGGGTAGTCGACGAGCGGGTTCTCCACCGACACCGGTTCCAGATAGCGATACTGGTGCTGCGCGAATACCTCGCCGGGCGTGACGGCGGCCGCCAGGCCCACGACACTCGAATCTTTCAGGAAATGGCGACGCGAGAAGCTGAAACGTGATGCACGCATGGTGGTGTCTCCTTGTTAGATAGCTACCTCGGACCGTTCCAGCCTGCTCCGGCTCATCCCTGGCCATTGGGGATGCTGAATCGCGAGGGCCCTGCCATATTGGGCCAACCACGACTGATCGCCATAGGATTTGGCGACTACCCACTACGTACCAGAAGATAAAAAGATATAACGGTCCTGTCTTGCCAACACATGCGTATCCCGTGGCCAGACAGGGCCGCTCGGGCAGTCGCGTCGACACGCCTATACCCTCCGTTCACGCACTGCTCTGGTGCACGCACGGCCCTGGAGTGCACCTTTATGGTGCATTCCTGTCCAACCAGGCATGTGAAGACTTTTGGCGTCAAAGGCTTGTCGCGCGCACACGAGATGGCATGTCCATTGCTCAGAGACAGGGCGCGAATGCACGGTGCACCGCCGAACCATGGTTCGACCCAATTTTTCAGGAGCCTTACATGCCCCATCAAGACATCCTCCGCCTGGTCCAGGAAAAAGAGGTCCGCTTCGTCGATTTCCGTTTCACGGACCTGCGCGGCCAGGAACACCACATCAGCGTGCCCGCCCACCTCGTCGATGCCGACAGGCTGAGGGAAGGCCAGGCCTTCGACGGTTCCTCCATCGCCGGCTGGAAGGGCATCCAGGCATCCGACATGCTGCTCGTGCCCGACCCGACCACCGCCAGACTCGACCCCTTCTTCGACGAGTCCACCCTGATCCTGACCTGCGACGTGGTGGAACCCGACACCGGCAAGGGCTATGACCGCGACCCCCGCTCCATCGCCCGCCGCGCCGAGGCCTACC
>JAKQCX010000003.1 GCA_029558905.1 Pseudomonadota bacterium | reverse complement strand
TGTGAATAGTTTGGTGATTGGCTTGATCAAAAAAGCCGGACATAGCAATGCCGCCAAGGCCCGCCGCTACTACGATGGCCACATCGCTGAAGCTTTTGGCCTGTTACTCTCTGCCAAATGCCTTTCTTGAAAAAGCCATAGGCTCAGCCCAGCCAGCTCGTGGGCGATGCGCAAAACCTGTTCTTGATAAAGGATTACGCCGTAGGTATCGGCCAGGAGAGGCTGAAGGGCAGGATGTTGGTAGGCAGGGGTTTCTCGGCCCAGGTGGCGGCGGACGAAGGCATCTTTCAGACCGCCGGTGAGCGGCCCGGGCCGGTAGAGGGCCAGGGCCACCATTAGATCGTCAATGTTGGCGGCATGTATCTCGCGCAGGGTGGCGCGCATGCCGGGGCTTTCGATCTGGAAACAGCCGATGGTGCCGCCGCGCTGCAGCAGGGCGCTGACAGTAGGGTCATCCTGGGGGATGGCTTCGAGCATAGCCAGTCGGGCGGTTGGGGCGGGCGGGGATGATGATTGGGCGGCGACGATGGATTCGGCTACGTCGCCAAGCACGGTCAGGCCGCGGATGCCGAGCAGATCGATCTTGACCAGGCCCATTTGCTCGACCGATTCGAGGTCAAATTGGGTGGTGAGGACGCCTTTGGCGGCCATAATGGTGGGCACCAGGTTGTGCATGGGGCCGGGGCTGATAACCATGCCGCCCGGATGGACCGAGAGGTGGTGTGGCAGGCCAATGAGCGCGGCGGCATCGTGAAAGACGGCCTGGTGAATGGGATCGGGATACGTTTTGGCCAACTCGGCGTAGGGGTCTTCATTGGTCTTCTGGCGGTCGGGCGGTCCATACCAGTGGTGGGGCAGGCTTTCGGCCAGTAGGCTGACGGTCTCGGGCGGCAGGCCGTGGGCTTTGGCAACCTCACGCAGGGCAGAGCGGCTGCGGAAGCGGTTGACCGTGCAGACCATGGCCACGCGCTCGGCGCCAAAGTGATCGTGTTAGTATGTTAAAGAGCGGCCCGCAGGGACGCCTGCAGGGGTTGCGGCCGGGCACGTTTTGGGGTACGCTTTCCCTGTTTAGCAGAATGGGGCGCAGACCCCGGGCATGCTGTGCTGGGCCAGCCGGGTACGCGTATGGGAAGGACCTTACCGTCCAAGCCCGCAATCGTGTTTGGCTAGCCCATTCGGCTCCACTAAACTGGGATAGGCGCATTTGCGACCCAAGCCCGTATCTGTGTGTGTAACTTCGGCCCAAAAATAAAACGTGCCCGGCCTTCCCGGCTCAGGTTGAGCCGGTACATTCAGGAGTATACCGCCATGTTTGCAGAAAAACCACCCCCCACTCGTTTTTTTGGTCTTGATATCCACAAGCACTACCTGGTCGCCATCGCCGTGGATGCTGCCGGTGAAAAGGTCTACGGCCCGCGCCGCCTGGCCTGGCCCGACCTGGAGGCCTGGCGCAGCCAGACCCTCACCCCCCACGATGCCCTGGTGATCGAAATGACCACCAACACCTGGCAGATCTATGACGAACTGCTGCCCCACGTGCATTCCATCACCGTGGTGCACCCACCCCATGTGCGCATGGTCACCGAGCCCAAGGTCATGACCGACAAGATCGCCGCCCTCAACCTGGCCGTCTTGCTCGCCAAGGGCATGCTCAAGCCCATCTGGATCCCGCCCCAGGATGTGCGCGAGCGCCGCGCCCTGCTCGCCCAGCGCTCCAAGATGACCCGCCTCTCCACCCAGGCCAAGAACCGCCTACACGCTGTGCTCCACCGCCACCACATCCTGCCCTGCGACGGCGATCCATTCCTGGCCGAGAAGCGTTCCTGGTGGCTCGGCTTGCCCCTTTCCGCCGTTGAAAAGGTGCGCATCCTCTCCGACCTGGAGACCCTGGCCTTCGCTCGCCAGCAGGTCGCCAACCTCGAAGCCTGCCTCAACCAACTCGCCGCCCAAGAGCCGCGCCTGACCTTGCTCGTACAACTGCCCGGCTTTGGCGTCATTAACGCCCTCACGGTCCTGGCCGCCATCGGCGAGATCTCCCGCTTCCCAGACGCCAAGCACCTGGTCGGTTATGCTGGCCTGGGCGGGCGAGTTCATGACTCCGGCCTCACCACTCGCACCGGCAAGATCACCAAAGCTGGACGCCGAGAACTCCGCGCTGCTATGGTCGAAGCTGCCCAGGCCGCCGCCAACTCTCACCCCCACTGGAAAGCCGAGCTTGCCCGTCTCGAACCTCGCCTGGGTCGCAACAAGGCTATTGTCGCCATTGCTCGCAAGCTGCTCGTCGCCGTCTGGCACGTCCTCACCCTTCAGGTCGCTGACAAGCACGCTGAACCGCTGCGTGTCGCTCGCAAACTGATGAATACTGTCTACAAGTTCGGCATCGCCAATCGCCCAGCCGGGCTTTCCACCGCAGCCTACGTCCGCTCCCAGCTCGACCGCCTCAACCTCGCCCGCGATCTCCATGCCATCCCCTGGGGCAGCAAAAAGAAGCCCATTCCTCTGCCTCCCTCTTCTCAACCTCCACCCACTTCCTGACCTCCCTGCCCGGTTGAGTCATATCTCCCTCCTGGCCAGGCTCCGCCCTGGGTATGTTGGCGCACCTACCCTTCGCCTCGCCATCCCATTTCACCCTTCCCCTGGTCAGAATTCCCCCGCTTTCATGCTTCCCACTTCGAATAGATCAACCCTGCGTTCGGCTGCGGTTCCTAAAACATTCCTTAAAGGGGAAAATCACCCCGGCTTGCTCCCTTTGCCCGCTTTTTACCCCTCACCCCTTGACTTCCCATTACATCTGTA
>JAKQCX010000017.1 GCA_029558905.1 Pseudomonadota bacterium | reverse complement strand
GCCCTGATTTCAAAGGGATTAAGACCCCATGTTCGCGGCCAGCATCAGACCATCGTTGATTTCACACCCGCCCTGATTTCAAAGGGATTAAGACTGCCCAGCACTTGCGCACCGGATGGGAGGGGGCCATTTCACACCCGCCCTGATTTCAAAGGGATTAAGACCGATGGTTGCCGCCCATTCCGCCTCTTGGTCGAATTTCACACCCGCCCTGATTTCAAAGGGATTAAGACTTCATTTCGATCCATACGCCCCACGCCGGGATAATTTCACACCCGCCCTGATTTCAAAGGGATTAAGACACAAGATCCTTGGTTACATCCGTGTAGTTAATGATTTCACACCCGCCCTGATTTCAAAGGGATTAAGACCGGCCCACTCACCTTCAAGACTGACTTTTCTCTGATTTCACACCCGCCCTGATTTCAAAGGGATTAAGACCATTGATGATGTCGAACAGGTTCATGGTGGTGTATTTCACACCCGCCCTGATTTCAAAGGGATTAAGACTTACGTGCGGGAGCCTAAGCCACATTACAGCGTGATTTCACACCCGCCCTGATTTCAAAGGGATTAAGACGCAAAGAACGAGGTCACTACTTCGGAGGTGCTGAATTTCACACCCGCCCTGATTTCAAAGGGATTAAGACCCCACTTTCTTCCCATTCTTCATAACAGTGTTCCTATTTCACACCCGCCCTGATTTCAAAGGGATTAAGACTCCAGCTTCTGTGCATTGTCGGTCATGAACTGGATTTCACACCCGCCCTGATTTCAAAGGGATTAAGACCCAGCCAGGCTGACGCCATTCAGGTCCATGCCGGATTTCACACCCGCCCTGATTTCAAAGGGATTAAGACATCGAGGACACCTCTATATAAGGGATGGCCGCAATTTCACACCCGCCCTGATTTCAAAGGGATTAAGACGTGTTGTTCAATAACTTGTTTGATGTCCATCTATTTCACACCCGCCATGATTTCAAAGGGATTAAGACGCAATGTGCTGGGCGATGATGCGGCGCATTTCGATTTCACACCCGCCCTGATTTCAAATGGATTAAGACAGGGCGCAGGAATGAAGCCTTTCGAAATTTTCAAATCATTTCACACCCGCCCTGATTTCAAAGGGATTAAGACATCCACCAGACGCACCAGACCGGCAGATGTTTGATTTCACACCCGCCCTGATTTCAAAGGGATTAAGACACGGCATCCGCGCCGTAGATGGTGCCGTACAGGCTATTTCACACCCGCCCTGATTTCAAAGGGATTAAGACGGTCATGTCCGCGCCTTTTAAGTTTGTTCCTTCATTTCACACCCGCCCTGATTTCAAAGGGATTAAGACGGAAGTCCTCGGGGGACTGCGTGAGCTCGTTGATTTCACACCCGCCCTGATTTCAAAGGGATTAAGACAGCTGCTCGCGTTCGCGTCGTGACTGTAGTTCGTATTTCACACCCGCCCTGATTTCAAAGGGATTAAGACACACCGATCCCTTACCGTGGGGGCACGGGTTTTATATTTCACACCCGCCCTGATTTCAAAGGGATTAAGACTCCTCCCGCCGATCACTTTGAGTTTAGCGGTTGCATTTCACACCCGCCCTGATTTCAAAGGGATTAAGACCAGGCGCCAGCTTGACTTGCTTCGTAGCTTCGTATTTCACACCCGCCCTGATTTCAAAGGGATTAAGGAAGCGCTGAACAAATGCTGATTTCAACGCATCCCCGGGGTAAAAAACGCGCGGCGAGCACGAATTAGCGCGGCAGATGCTGCAAATTGCCTTCGCGCTGGGAGGAACGAAATGCCCCGCTTCAAACCCATCCACCGAGGCCTGAAGTTCCTCCCCGTCGACTTCGACAAACTATCTCGCCGAATGGAAAGGCTTCATCTCCGACGAACATTTCAGCGTTGACGGCACCCTGATCGAAGCCTGGGCCAGCCACAAGAGCTTCGTGAAGCAGGACGGCAGTGGCCCCGATCGACCGCCGGGGCGCAATCCCGAGGTGGACTTCAAGGGCGAGAAGCGCAGCAACGCCACCCATCAAAGCACCACCGACCCGGAATCCCGGCTTTACAAGAAGGGTGAGTTCACCGAGGCCAAGCTGCGCTACATGGCGCATGCCCTGTCCGAGAACCGGCATGGCCTGGTGGTGGATGTCGAGACCACCCAGGCCAACGGCCGGGCGGAATGGGACGCGGCGGAAACCATGGTATCGCGCAGCGTCAAGAAGGGCGCCACGGTGGGGGCCGACAAAGGGTACGACGCCGAGGAATACGTCAGTGCCATGAAGCGACTCGGGGTGAAGGCGCATGTGGCGCGCAAGACAATGGGCAGCGCGGTGGATGGGCGCACGGCGCGGGGCAAGGGCTACGCGATGCGCCTCAGGCGCCGCAAGATGATCGAGGAGGCGTTTGGCTGGATCAAGACCGTGGGCGGGCTGCGCAAGACCCGGCATATCGGCCCGGCCAAGCTGTCGGGACAGACGCTGTTCACCTTCGCGGCTTACAACCTGACGCGCTTGTTGAATCTGATGCAACCGCAGGGGAGGCTGGCACGGCCGATGCCGGCCTCGGGATAAATCCGTCTGCCGTCGGCCCGGTGGCAGCAATTGGGGCGCGCAAACCCTGAAAGAGCGGGTCGAATGCCCACAACCTGTGTGGGAAAACGACGCTTCGCTGGTCGCAAAAAGCGCACCGGGGGCCGCATTCCAGGGGTCATAGGGGATTTCTCACCAGCCTGCTAGCCCTCCTCGCCCCCATGCTCCAGGCGATAGAGCCAGGCCAGCAGTTCAGCCACGGCCACGTAGAGCTCCGGCGGGATGCGCGCGTCCATGTCTACCTGCATCAGGAGGGAGACCAGCTCGGGCGATTCATGCACATACACCCCAGCCGCCCGGGCTCGCTCGATGATCTCCTCGGCCAGCAGGCCCCGGCCCTTCGCTACCACCCGCGGGGCACCCTCCGCGCCGGCGTAGCGCAGGGCCACGGCCTCCTGGCGTGCCGGCGGGCCGGCCTGCGCCTCTCCCGCGTCGGGCATGTCAGGCCGCTCCCTCCACGCTCAGTCGAACGGCATGCAGGCCGGCCTCCTCCAGATCCTGGTGCAATGCCGGCAGGGCCGTCCGCATGCCCCGTGCCACGTCCGCCCCCACCTTCAGGTCCAGGCTCAATTCCCGCCCGCGCAGACGCAGCAGCGCGTGCACCTCGCCCAGACGGGGCAGGACGAGGCGCAGCTCGGTTTCCCAGGCGGCAGCGTCCACGCCAGGGTCTCCCCCCGCGCGGTCCGGGTTTTCCCACACGCGCCATTCCATGCCCTGCCCCGGCCAGGCCAATCCCTGCCACTGAAAGGGAGCGCCTTCGAGCATGTGCAGCTGATGCCCGGCCAGACGCGCCGCCTCCTCCGGCATACCCCTGAGTTCGGCCAGCCCGGTCGTGGGCGGACCAGCCCGGCCCAGACGAGCCTGCGGCTCGTTGCGTAGGGCCTCGAAGGGATAGCCCCCCCGTACCCAACGCGCCAGATGGGCCTCATAGAAAAGACCGCTTTCCCGCACGGCCTGGGCCAGACGCATGGGAATCAGACGTGCATCGGGAGCTGCCGGGTCGGCCAGCACGGTGGGGCGCAGCGTGGTTGTGGCGGCCATGGCCGCGCGCAGCGCGTCCACGGCCTGACCCTGCAGGGCGGTATTGGCGCTGGCCACGGCCATGGGCGCGCTGGTCGCTTGCATCCCCTGTGCCTGCAGGACCAGCACATTGGCCACGATGGGGCGCACCACCCCCGGATTGGATGGGGGCGCCTGGGCAACCCGCGGCATCGGAGACGTGGCGGCGGCACGCGTCGCGGACGCCACCGGTAGTGGCTTGGGCACGGAAACGGCGGGCGCCAATCTGGCGGCGATGGCGACCGGGGAGCCGCCGGTCTGTGGCGTGGTCTGAGGATTTACCGACGGGTTTCCCGGGCCAGTGGCCTGCGCGCCCGGGACCGGGTTCCCCCCCCCCGGTGGCGCAGGTGAAGGCGTCGGCTGTGCCAGACGCAGCAGGGCATCGATCTGTTGAGCCGCATGCGAGATCTGCACGCTGCGCACCGGCGTAGCCGCCCCCTGCTGCAGCAGGAAGGTAGGCCTGGGCCCCGCATTCGTGAAGGTAAGGCGCAGGCTGTCGCCGGACCGGGTCCCCTGGGGCAGGCCCATGTCGAACTTCTGTCCCGCCACCTGTACCAGGTGACGTCCGCCGGGCAGCAGGTCCAACACCTTGGCCGGGTATTCTCCACCCACCTTCAGGTTACCCAGCTGCTCCACCCTGCTGCCCTGCAAAAGGGCCGTTCCCTGGGATTTCACCCAGGCCAGGAGCAACTCGGGCAGGGCCGACAGGTTCACGAGCCGTCCTTGTGCAGGGCGATGATGAGGTCCGCCTCGGTGAGGGAAATCCCCAGCTGCCTCGCCAGCTCCTGGGCCGTCGTCCCGGCACGGGCCATGCGGATC
The DNA here is from genome assembly GCA_029558905.1 of Pseudomonadota bacterium. Taxonomy (GTDB): domain Bacteria; phylum Pseudomonadota; class Gammaproteobacteria; order Burkholderiales; family Thiobacillaceae; genus PFJX01. The sequence goes on along the minus strand of JAKQCX010000017.1, from coordinate 42,217 downwards.
GCCTCGGCGTACATCGCCTTCTGCGTATCCAGGGCGGAATCGACGGGAGGACGCAGTTCCACGGATTCCAGCCGGGTCCTGAGCGCGGCCAGTTCCTCCTCGATCCCATCCAGACGTGTCTGCAGGGCGTTCTCCCGGCGCGTGGCGCGGCGTCGAGAAAAGAACACGGCTTCCAGCAGATACACCAGGCTGGCCAGCACCACCGCGACGAGCAGCTCCCGCGCGGTGAAGGTCAGATTTTCAAGCATGTCTCGTTCGGCCCCGGCAAGTCGGGGCGCATACGGAGCGGACGCGGTCCCGGCCAGGACGCCCTTCAGCCCACGTCACCCTGCAGGCCCGCGGCCAGATTACGGTTGATGCTGATGAGGATGTCCAGTTTCTCGGGCGTGGGATAGGCCATCACCTCGAAGGTGCGGCGGTCGACAAAAACGCTCAGCGCCAGGATATTGCTCTTGATCTCCGCGGGCAGGGGATTGTCGGGCAGCGAGACCTCCGACTGAAAAAATGTCCACACCCGCTGGTTGTATTTCAGCGCCTCATCCAGGCTGGCCACATGGTCCGGATCCTGCCAGTTCCGCTGCGCCTGCTGCAGCTTGAGCGCCGCCTTGGACAGGACCGAGGCCTCGAGCTGGCGACCGGAGAGCGTGGATTTTTCCACGCTGCGGTAGGCATCAAGTGGATTGTCCGGCATGGGTGACGAGCTCCTTTTCGTAGCGGATCAGTTCACTGGCGAGCTTCAATGCCGGGTAATAGCGAGCGGCCAGCACCGCCTCGCTTATGGCGGTGATCAGCTCCCGCGTACTGGGCGCGGCCGCCAGGACCTCCCGGATCAGGGACCAGTACAGCTGATGGTAGCGGGTCAGCTCCTGCGGGGCCATGTACATCAGCTGGATCGCAAGATAGATGCGCTTGCAAGGGGTATCGGCCCCGTCTTCGGTGAGGATGTCCTTCTCCCGCAGGATGGGCACGTCATTGAGGATGGTCAGTGTGCCGCGGCTGTCGCCATTGACCACCACGGCCCCCCCGATGAACAGCTTTTCATGGGGCCGGAGGTCGAGCTGCAAAGGCATGATGGCCCCTCATTCTCCCAGTTCCACCAGCCACCTCCTGTCCATACCCAGGGCATTGCCCGGATGGTCGGCGATCAGTCCGCGCACAGTCTGAACCATGTGTGCCACCTCCTGGCCGCGGTCCGGACCCAGGTAGGACACGACTTCCTGCCACATGCGGGCCTGACTCGCACGCAGGGTATCACGGGCCGAGATGATGAAATCCAGGGCTGTATGCAACTGGGCATCCGTGGCGCTCTCGGGATCCAGCTCGGGTGGGCGCCACGCGGCGCGGTCCGGCGTGTCTATCACGGGCAGGCCCGCGTCCTGGCGTCGGGGAGGAAACTCCATGGCATCCAACTGCTTGCGCAGACCGGCCAGGGCTTGCAGATACCGGATGCGCTCCGGGTTGTCCAGACCGAATGGCGGATACTGCTTCACGATGTGCAGCAGCTTGCTGTGGATCTCGGCCAGGATGGCGTCGACCTTGCGCAGACTGTCATCGGCCTGCCGGACTGCCTGGGCCGTGGAAAGCTTGGCCTCGCCGGACCTTAACAGTTCCAGCTCATGTCCGGGCAGGCGCCCGGAGATTCGCACGTCGGTCTCGATCGGGCTGGGCCGCACGGGAGCGATGCCGTCCTGCCTCCGGGTGGGCAGCGGCTGAGCGCCGCTCGTGCGTCCATGCGGCATGGTGACATATACGGAAGCGGTACTTCTCAGCTCGTTCACCATTTCCTTCTCCTTACCGGGGCGCGCATGGCACGCACCCCGGCAAAGTCAGCGCTCAGAACAATCTCAGCACGGACTGGGCCGCCTGCGAGGCCAGCGACAGGGAGGTCACGCCCAGCTGCTGCCGGGTCTGCAGCAGCAACATGTTGGCACCTTCTTCGTTGGTATCCGCGTTGACCAGCTTGCCCGCGCCTTCTGTCAGGGTATTCACCATGTTGGTAATGAACTCCTGCCGCGCGCTGAGGATGCTGAGATTGGCCGCCAGCTTGCCGCCTTCAGTGCGCAGCGTTGCCAAGGCCGTGTTGAGCGTGGTTTCGATGTCATCCAGATTGCTGGAGGCCAGGTTGGCCGAGGTGATCGTGCCGGCACCCGTCTGGGATCCACCCGAAATGGCCAGACCGCTGGCGGTGCCGCTAAAGCCGGACATGACCAGGCTGGTGGATGCCTCCTCGTTGAAGTTCACCGTCAATGTCACCGTGGTGCCTCCCAGGAAGTTGACGCCCTTGTAGGAGGTGTCCGAGGCGGTATTGTTCAGCTGCTGCACCAGTTCGTTGTACTGGGTGGCCAGACCAGCCAGTTCGGTGGCGCTGGTGGTGGAGCTGTTGGCACTGCGCGCCTGGGTCAGCACGGCGCGGAGGGATTCCAGCAGCGTGTTGATGGCCTTCACGCCGCTGTCCGCGGCCTTCACGGTCTGGATGGCCTCGGAGATGTTGTCCTTGAGTCCTTCAAGCAGGCCGGCGCGCTGGGTATGGGCCCGGGCGGCGAAAAAGTTGGTGGGGTTGTCGAGCGCGCTGTTGACCTTCTTGCCGGTCGCCAGCCGCTCCTGGGTGCGGCCCAGCAGGGCTTCTGTGCTCTGCAGGCTCACCAGGTTGGCCCGCATCGCGGAGGTCAGGGAGATGTCGCCGATGGCCATGATGTAACTCCTTTCTGGGGTAGGGACGGGAAATTCTTTCCCGGTCTGGGGTTGCGTCGCCACCTTGTGCAGGCGGCAAGCCGTTTACGGCCATGGGCGGAAAAACTTTAGGGCATGTGGCCGGATCTTGTCCGGCCCGGGACGTGCTCCGCGCATACGCCAGCCTTCGCGCCCGTCCGCCGGCCTGCCGATGCCTCACCCGGCCATCACCGCGGCATCCAGGCCCTGAGCCAGATATCCAGGTGGTCTTCCAGCATCCAATGGCCCTGGATATGCTCGCGCAGGACATCGCCCTGCCGCGCCAGGGCAGCCCGGTCCGCCACAAGTTCGCGGATCGCCTCCACCCAGGCCTTGAACTTGTTGGGCACCCGGGTCACCGGGTATGCACCCCGATAGGGTGTGAGGTCCGTGCAGAGCACCGGATAACCCAGCACACCGTATTCCAGCAGGCGCAGGTGGCTCTTGCCGTGGTTGAATGGGATGTCCTCCAGCGGGGCGATGGCCAGGTCCAGGTCCAGGCTGGCCAGCTTGGCGGCATAGTCGCCCAGCTTCACGGGCTCGTGGAACTCCTTCACCAGCGGGCGGATGGCATCCGGGCACATGCCGAGGAAGATCCAGTCCACCTCGCCGGCGGTGGCTTTCACCACGTCGTCGATGAGACGCAGGTCGCCCGCATGGGTGGCGCTGCCCGCCCAGCCCACCCGGGCGCGGGCCCCTCCCCGGCGCGTGGCGGTCACGCCTCCCCAGCGCGCCCGCTCCAGGTAATTCGGCACCGCCACAACCTCATCACAATAGCCCCTGAAGGCCTCGGCAAGATAATCCGTGGACACCACGAAGCGATGGCATAGACCAACTGCCTTGCGGAAGCGCTTGTTCAGATCCTTCTGCTCCACGAACAAGCGTTTCTGGGAGCTCATGATGGGGATGTTGGTGATGAGATCGTCCAGCTCGAAGACACGGAAGGCGCGGCTGGTGCGGGCAAGGCGCTGCATTTGCTCGATCTGGCCCCACTCCACCTGACGCTGGAAGACGATGGCGTCCGGGTCCATGCGCGCGTACTCGCGCGGGTGGAAGTAGCCCGCCGCGTCCCAGCCCATCACCCGTCCGGCACCGCTCAGGGCGCGCATGGGGGCGATGATGCGGTATTCGCCGCATCCCATGCTGTCGGCGTGGATGGTCAGGATGCGGGGCGCCGGCCGCCATTCCGGGTCCCAGCTCAAGGCGGGCGTTGGTTCCGGCTGGAAAGGCAGCATCAGACTCAGGTTGCGGTTGTAGGCGGGGTCGTTGGCAAACCACGACTGCCACTTCGCCACCACCGCTTCCAGCTCGCGATGGAGCCGTCTGGCCTTCTCGTCGGTGGCCAGCCGCTCGACCCCGGACGCGATCTGACTCGCCGACTCCACATGGCGCAGGGTGGCATGGGGGGTCCACACCACCTTCAGGCCACGCGCGCGCAGCTTCAGGCAATAGTCCACGTCATTGAAGTTGACCTGGAACATCTCCTCGTCCAGGCCGCCCACCGCCGCGTAATGGTCCTTGCGCGTCAGCAGGCAGGCGGCGGTCAGGACCGAATAGCCCTGAGGCAGCCGCAGCCGCCCGTAGTAGCCCGGGGTGTCGCCCGCAGCATGCTGGTGGACATGGTTCGACCCGACGCCGCCCAGGCCCAGGATGGCGCCGGCGTGCTGGATGGTGCCGTCCGGATAGAGCAGCCTCGCCCCCACGGCCCCCACGTCGTCCCGCTGGGCATAGCCCAGCATCTCCTCCAGCCAGTCCTCGTGCAGGATCTGGGTGTCGTTGTTGAGCAACAGCAGGAATTCGCCCCGTGCCTCGCGGGCGGCCATGTTGTTCATGGCGGAGAAGTTGAAGGACCCCGGAAAGGACAGCACCTTCAGGCTGTTGGAACCCAGGTCCCGCAGGGCCTGGAGATAGGCCAGGGCATCCGCGTCATCGCTGCCGTTGTCCACCACCAGCACCTCGCAGTGACTGTAGCCAGTGCCTTCGATGAGGCTGGTCAGGCAGGTGCGCAACAGTTCCACCTTGTTCTTGGTGGGCACGATGACCGACACCAGGGGCTTGCCGCGGATGTGGTAGCGGATGCGGAAACTGCCCGGCAGCAGGCCGTCCCCGATGTCGGCGGCCAGTCCCAGTCGCGCCAGGTGGCCCGCCAGGCTGTCCCGGGCGGCGGCCCATACGGCCTCGCTCTCGCGCCGGCTGTGGCCGCCGGCCTCGTGGCGGTGGTAGAGCACGTCGGCCAGATGTCCCACCTGGGTGTCGGCCAGCCGTTCGCAGGCCCTCAGGGCCAAGTCCCAGGACTCCACGCCTTCGGCCTCGGGCCGGTAGCCCCCCAGTTCCGCGAACAGCCCCCGTTCCAGCAGGAACAGGCCGCCCAGGCTGAAAGGGGCGGCGCGCAGCATATCCGGGTCGAAATCCGTCTTGAAAAACGGGGTATGGCGTTCCCCGTCCGCCGCCAGTCGGTCCTCGTCGGTGTACAGCATGCGCCATTCGGGATGCAGCAACGCCTTGTCGGCCACGGTGAAGGTGGCATGCAGCGCAAGTCGGTCTCCCGCCTCCACCATGCCCACCCAATCCTCATTGCCTTCCGCAAGGTAGCGGTTCAGCGCCTCCAGGGCGTCATCCGGTGCGGCTTCGACCCAGGTGATCTGAGGCAGATCATCCAATCCTGCAGGCGCAGACATTTCAGCCACCACCACCAGGCGCCAGCCCTTGTGGAATTGCTGGGACAGGCTCTTGATATTGTTGGCCAGGAGGCCCTCGTCGCCACCACGACAGATCACGCCGACACCCACGGAGGGCGCGTCTGACCAGGCCTCCATGCGCTCAGCCATCCAGCGCAGGTCCCATTCCCGATAGCCGTGACCGATCTGCCAGAGGGCATAGTAGTCGGGGCCCTCCGCATCGGCCCGGGCCGGCTCCGCGGCGACGGCTTCACCGCCCGCGGCCAGGGAACTCCGCTCCAGCAGGTGCCCGTAGGTCGCGTTGACGAGATGGGCGCGGCGCTGGAGGGAATGCTCCTGATACACCTTGAGCTGGGCCGCCAGGGCGATCTGGAGGCGGTAATCCGGATTCTCGACGAGCAGTTTGAGGGCGGTGGCCCATTTCTCCGTCTTGTTGTCCACCAGCAGGCCGGTCTTGCCCTGCTCGATCACATCCTTGTAGGCCGGTACGTGACTGTAGATGCCCGCCATGCCCAGGGCGGAAAATTCCAGCCACTTGATGGGGCTCTTGCAGGCATTGAAGGTATTCTCCGCCAGGGGCGCCAGGCCGATGTCCAGGTCCAATCCCTTCATGCGCGCGGCATAGGCGCCGTAATCGGGTGTGAAGGGTACCGCCTCGGCATTGGGATGGCCTGCCCAGCCTTCCGGCACGGAGCCGATGAACTTGACGCGGATGCGCTTGCCGTATTCCTGGCAAATGGCACGCAGGGCCGCGTCGACGAGGGCGAAGTCCCCCCCCCGGGCGGAGGTGCCCACCACACCGATGTTCACCTGGCGGCCGTTGTCCGGCGGGGTGCGATTGAACAGGGCATAGTCCACCAGGTTGGGCAGCACCTGAACGTTGGCGTTGTAGTCCTTCAGCCGGGCGGCCAGGTCCGGCGTGGAAACCACCACGCCCTGGGCCCGACGCATCACCGCCTCGATGTAGGGCGCATGGGCGGCATAGTCCCGAGCATGCATGTTGTCCGCCGGCAGGTCGATGAGCAGGTCGTCTGTCTCGTAGATCACCGGCCTGCCCCTGGCGAAGATGGCCTCGATTTCCGCCCGGGTGTCCGCACCGGGGTACAGGCGGGAAATGACATAGATATCCGCGTCCAGCTCCAGATCCGAGGACCACCTGCCACCGCCTTCCTCGTGCACACCCCAGAGCAGCTCCCAGGCGCCGTGCAGGCCCATGAAGGGGCGGAAGAAGCGCAGCTGGGGGCAGGCGGACACACGCACGTCCCGGGAGTAGACGGCAATGCGGCGCGGGCCGTGACGGGGACGCACTGCGGCAGCCTGGGTGGCCTGCTCGACCGACGCGAGGGGGCGGGCCCGCACCACGAACTGGAGCGCTTTGAGATCCTCGAATTCCTCCGCGCGCACGTCCTTCAACACCAGCTTTTCCGTCTCCACCGCGGTCATGCCGGGCTGAAGCTTCAGGTGCATGAGGCGTGGGTCGGGGGTGCGCAGCCAACTGTCGATGGCATAGCCGGTCTCGGCGAACAGTTTTTCGATCTCGGCCCGGGTGAAGAAGCGGATATGGGTGATGTCCAGCAGACCTACGGGAGCGTAGGGGAAGCGGCCGTTGGCCAGTTCGTTCAACAGCCACAGGTTGCGGGCGTTGGGGATGCTGGCGATGACCTGGGCATCCAGCGTGAGATAGGGCCTCAGCCGTGCCAGCGCTCCCCAGGGATCGTACATGTGCTCCAGCACGTCGGCCACGATCACGGTATCGATGCTGCCATGGCCGATACCCTGGCCTTCCAGGTCCGCCTCCTCGAATTTCTCGCTGATGACCAGGTCCATGCGCCCCCGGGCCACCGACGCCGCCGCCTCGGACAACTCGATGCCCGCCACCCAGGTCCCCGGATAGAGGGCCTTGATGTGCATGGCCGTGGCCCCCGTGGCGCAGCCGATCTCCAGCACCCGCCGCGGCGACCGGCCGAACTGGGCCACCACTTCCTTGCGGGGCACGTCGGGGTAGAACTCGTCCGCCTCGCGCTCCCCCGCCGTTTCTCCCAGGCTTTGCCAGACATAGTGCTTGCCCGTGTCCTGGGGTGTCTGCACCAGCCTGTGCTGGAGTGGGGGTTGGACCTGGGGCTGGAATTCTCTCCCCATGCTCACCCGCACGGCTTCCAGCACCACGCTCATGCGCAGCGCGGACTCGCCCCGCGCCTTCGCCGCCATGAATTTCGGCGATGCGGCCCGGGCTTGCGCCAGCTCGTGCTGCCGGTACTCCGGATCCCGCAGCAGGCGCTCCAGAATGGCTCCCAGTGAGTCCGGGAATGCCTGGACGATGCCCTCGTCGGCACCAAATGCCGGACCCAGGACATGGCCCGCGTCGTGCCATAGATTGACGGCCGGCGTACCCGCCAGCATGGCCTCGATGAGGAGTGTGGATTCCACTGCGACCAGCACGTCCGCTGCGAGTATCCAGCCCATCGCCTCATTGAACGCCAGGGCATAGTCCTGTCGTGTCATGCCCAGTCCTGCGGCAATGGCGGCGATGCGGTCCGCCGCGAACGCGGCATTGGGCGGCCGGTCCTTGATGACGCAGTTGAGGCTCACGCCAGCCTTCCTGAGATCGCGACAGGCTGCCAGAAAGACGGCGATGGTCTCGTCGTAGACCCGCTCCGCCGTAAAGGCGGTCAATCCCGCGAACCAGGTGGTGCCGAACACCAGGGTAGGCAGGCCAGCATCCAGGCCGTGGGCTACAGTCAGCTCCCGGTGCACAAGGGGGCGCAGCCTGTCCCGGTCCAGGAAATCTTCCCACTCCATGCTGCCCACCGGGATCAGGCTGTTCGGCGGCACGCCCAGATCCGCCAGGAAATCCCCTTCCCGCTCGCCGATCACGCAATACAGGTCCGCCTGGGCGGGCTGGTGCACGGTATACATGCGCCCCACATTGGCCCCATGGCAGACATGGACCACGGGGATGCCCCTGGCCTTGGCCCACTGCACGGCGGTGCGGGCCAGCTGCATGTATTCCTCGGAAACCAGCAGTACCTCGACAGCCTGCACCGAGGCGGCGGCGTCGAGCAGGTCGACGATACGCATGCCCATCAGCAGGGATTTCGACAGATCCTCGGGTGCCAGCAGCGATGTCCAGGGCTCGGGTACCTGGCCCGCCTCACGGAAGGCCTGGCGCACGGCACGCGCGCGTTGTTCCGCCTCCATCACCCGCGTGCTCTCCTGAGCGACCGCATCCAGGCTTTCCAGGGCGACGACCCGCCCGCCTCCGCGCGCCACCGGCTCCATGAGTTGGTCCGAGGCATACTGGCTCAGGGTGTAAACCACGCGTGGCTGCTTGCCCAGGTATTCTGACAGGAGGCCATGATGCTTGGGCCAGAGCAGACTGATCAGCGCGACTTCACTCATGGCCGGCCTCTTCCGCATGGGAGGCAAGAGCGACACGCATCATCGCCCGCACGGTTTCATACTCCAGTCCCGGCCCCAGGGGTACCCCCTTGTAAGTCAACGCTTCCACATAGGGCGCCCCTTGATGCCAGCCGCTGGCCAGGCTGTAAATCCGCTGGTCCAGGTCATAGGCCAGCTGCCAGTGATCCAGCAACGCCGCATGGGCGGGATCGAACCAATCCGCCAGGTCCAGGGTCTTGCCCGCCTCCTTCAGCGCGGTGAGCAACTGGAACAGCACCAGGCGATTGCGTGGATGTGCGAGATATCCATTGCAGCGTTCCCGCCACGTCTGGGGGGCAAGGGCCAGGAAAGGCGCCAGATCGTCCATGGAGAGGAGGTCCGGCAGCGCGGCGACCGCCGCCTGGCGCTGCAGCTGATGGGCCGTGCGGCCATCATCCGGCGACTTTTCCAGGACCACCATGTAGCGGCCGCTGACCTGGGTGTTCAGGTGGACGAACAGCTCCGTTTCCAGGAAAACCAGGAACTCGAAAAGCCTGTCGTCCTCCGCGATCCAGGACTTCATGCGTTCCCACACCCGGCCATGGGCCCAGCCCCGTTCCAGCCACAGGTTCTGGTCGCCCCCCACCGTACCGCTGTAGGGGTGGATGCCCGCCAGGGTGATGCCCCGCTCACCGGCGAAGTTGGCCAGGTCCGCGATGCCCAGGCGCAGGTTGTAGCGCGATGGATCGTCGCCCCAGAGGCCGCCCAGCACTTCCGACGTCTCCATGTCATGACCCTTCGCCACGGCATCGATGTGGTCCAGGGAATAGACGTCGAACACGAGGCGCCCCCCGGGCCGCACCACGCGCAGCCATTCGGACAATAGCGCCCGCCAGTTGGGAAAATGGGTCAGGACGTTGAGGGAGACAAGGGAGTCGAAAGAGGCATTTGCGAATGGAATCGCGCTCACATCCCCCAACTCGAGACGGATGGGATGACTCCCGGCCCTGCGCCGGCATTCGTCCAACATGGCCTGGGAACTGTCGATGCCCGTCAGGACCAGGCCTGCCTCCAGCAAGGGCAGGCTCGCCCGCCCCGTGCCGATGCCCACGTCCAGTACCTCACGGCCGCGCACATGGGCCGCGATCAAACCCGTTTCCACCCGGTTGACCAGGCGATTCCCCCCTACGTTCTCGCTCACCCGCCTGGCATACCAGTCCACCATGCGGGGATCGGTCCATGCCCCGGTCTTGTAGGCGATGATGTCGCGTTCACTGGCCATCGGTTTCCTCGTCGATGAAGAGGTCCCAGGAAAGGGGCGTGCCACGGCGCGCATGCCGCGCCAGACGCCGGCCCAGGAGCTGGTCGTAGTATTTCGGCGCCAGGCCCAGGCCAGGCCGGATGGCGCGCAGGTCATCCGGCCCGAGCACCTCGCCACGGGCCATGTCGCGCACGATATAGAGGGAACGGCGATAGACGCGGGAAGCGACCTCGGCCTCCGTGGGACCATAACGCACCTGTCCCAGCGCCTGCCAGGCCCGTTCCGTTTCGGTCACCAGCGCGGCCAGCTCCTCCGGTTCCAAGGAGAAGGAGGCATCCACGCCACCATCGGCGCGCCGCAGGGTGAAGTGCTTTTCGATCACCGTGGCGCCCAGGGCCACCGCCGCCACCGCCGCGCCGATGCCGGGCGTGTGGTCGGACAGGCCCACCTGGCAGCCGAACAATTCGCGCATGTGGGGAATGGTGCGGATATGGCTGTTTTCAGGCGTGGCCGGATAGGTGCTGGTGCACTTGAGCAGGACCAGGTCGCGGCAGCCGGCACCACGGGCGGCCTGGACCATCTCATCCAGCTCGGCGAGGGTGGCCATGCCCGTGGAAACGATCATCGGCTTGCCGGTGGCCGCGACCTTGCGGATCAGGGGCAGATCGGCATTCTCGAAGGATGCGATCTTGTAGGCCGGCACATCCAGCGATTCCAGGAAATCCACCGCGCTGCCATCGAAGGGCGTGCTGAAGGCCAGCATGCCCAGTTTCCGGGCGCGGTCGAACAGGGGCGCATGCCATTCCCAAGGGGTATGGGCCTGCTGGTACAGCTTGTGCAGCGACTGGCCGCCCCACAAGGGATGCTCGATGTGGAACTCGCCTTCGTCCACGTCCAGCGTCATGGTGTCGGCGGTATAGGTCTGTATCTTCAGCGCATGGGCACCGGCGGTGGCGGCGGCTTCGACGATGGCCAACGCCCGCTCAAGGGACTGGTTGTGATTGCCGGACATTTCGGCGATGACGAAGGGGGGACTGTCCTCCTCGATGGTGCGGTACCCGATTCTCATGCGAGACCTTGGCTTTCAATGGGTGGCAACACAGCCGCACCGTAAGTACGCACGATCTCCGTGCCCAGGGCAGGCTGAACCAATGTGACCTTCCCGCCGCGCCATTCCTCCAGGGTCCAGAGCACGTCCTGGAAGCCGATTTCATGGCGCATCAGGACGGTGGAAGAAAAACGGGGGTTGATCTCGAAAATGCGCGGCCCCTTGTCCGAGATGCGCAACTGCACGTTCATGCTGCCGCGCAGATCCAGCACTTCCGCTGCCCGGACGCACAGTGTCCTCACCCCTGGATCATCCATGACCCGGGCCCAGCCTGTCAGCCCGCCCGCAAGGCGGCGAAGGAGCTGCAGCACCGCGATGCCGCCATCCCGTGTACGGTAGACCGCGCAGGTCAGCTCCCGGTCATCCGGCTCCAGCAGTTCCTGGAACACGCCTTCCGGATACCGCGTGGCGAGATAGCGCACGTCCCCTTCCGTGTGGCAGGAAAACGCCTGCTTCGAGCCCGCGCCCCGGCGGGGCTTGAAAAAGCATGGCAAGGGCGGAATCACGCCTGGCTCGGCCGGTTGGGTCCAGGGCATGGGTATGCCGGCCTCCGCCAGGACCCGGGCCGTGAGGAGCTTGTCCAGTCCCACTTCCAGCACCCGCGCATTGGCCATGAGCAGCGGCGCACCGGCGCACGCTGTCAGGCCCTCTCCCAGGCAGCGCGCCAGCTCCGCTTCCGACAGGGGGAATATGGCGTCGATGCCGTGTTCCGTCACCAGCTGGCCGAGACGGGCCGGGTATTCCGCATCCATGGCGTGCGGCAGGCGGGTACAGACATCCGTGATCGACCTGCCGCCATGCTGATCATGGATATCCGCGCCGATCAATTTCCAGTCGGGGCGGGCACGCCTGAGGATGGCCGCGACCCCCTGGGCAATGTCGCCGGCAATGGCCGTGAGCAGGATGGTCGTCATGAACGGAGGAGTACCTCCCGCAGATAGGGCAGGCCCGGATCCATCTGGTAGGCGGCATCGCCTACCGGTGCCATATCGTAGGGCTCACGGAAGAAGGCGCAGCGCCTGTCGCGGGTATCGAACAGGGCCCACGCCGCACCGGGCCGGCGGTCTCTTGGCTGCCCGACCGAGCCGGGATTCAGGATGGTCCGGCCATGGACCAGGCGGTTCATCGGGTAGTGGGTATGACCGAGCACGACGATATCCGCGTCGATCTCCGCGAAGCGCTCCAGGGAGGACGGAGGGGCGTCCGGATACAGATAGGCGTCGGGCTCCCAGGGGCTGCCGTGGGCGACCAGGATGCGCAGACCATCCATCTCCAGCAGGATCCGCTCCGGCAGGCTGGTCAGGTCCTTCAATTGCACCGGGCTCAGTTCCCGCAACGCGACCTCCAGGCCATGGCCGTATTTCCGGGTGTATGCCCCGGCGCTGGACGGCTCCTGCATGATACGCGCCAGCATGTCCTCGTGATTGCCGCGCACCATCGTGCGCGGCCAGGGCTCCAGCAGGGCCAGGACCTGGGCAGGGCTGTAGTAGTAGCCGACATAATCGCCCGTCAGTACCAGGTGATCGGCCGCATGCCTGCGCACGCCCGCCAGGGCCGCCTCCAGGGCGGCCGCGTTGCCATGGATGTCTCCAAGCAGGCCCAGTCTCATGCAAGTCTGCTCATGACAAGGCCCGCATGGTTTCGGCGATCAAGCGCCGGCCGGGAGGCGCCTGCAGCGGAAACAGCGCCCGGCAACCGGCGGCGATGCCCGCCCGCCGTTCCGGATGCGCCAGGAGACCGGCCACGGCGGCGGCAATATCGCCCGCGTCCACCTCCTCCGAGGCGCCGAGGGATACGACCGCGCCGGCCTCCGTGAGGGCGGCGGCGGCGGCAACCTGATTGTCCACCACGACGATGACGAGTTGCGGCACCCCCAGGTAGCAGCGTTCCAGGGCGGAGACGCCGCATGCGCCTATCGCCAGGTGGGCGGCCGCCACGATCTCGGCCATGTTCCCCGGCTGCACATGCACCACGGCCCCCGGCAGGCACGCTGCCAGAGTGAGAATGGCCTCGTGGCGCGGGTTCTGCTCGCCCACGATCACGTCGATGGCGAGGTCCGGGCGCACCAGTCCCATGAGCCCATGCAGGGCCTTCTCCGTCTCGCCGCTGGGATCGCTGCCGCCGAAGGACACCAGCAAACGCCAAGGTGGCGGCGATGCAGGCGTCCCATGTCCGCGCACGGCATCGAATTCGGGGCGGAACAGGGCATAGCGCGGGCCAAGCAGCAGGCGACAACGGGACGGCACCCGGGTGGCATAGCGTTGTTCATAACCGGCCAAGAAATTGTGGTCGAGGAGGAGGTCGCAGTCATGATCACGGTTCGCCAGGTCATCGATCACCATCAGATGCCTGGCATATGGGACCATCATCCGTTCCCAGCGGGCATCCAGTCCGTAGTGGTCGACGACGAGCCAATCAACCGGAGCGTCTCCATGAAGCAGGGTGGCGCAAGCCCCGGCATCCACTTCCTGGGCATCGACGCCTGTAATGCCCGAATCCGGCACCGGCGGCAGCCAGCGCACCCCATGACCGCTGCGCCCCAGACTCCTGCCCCCATGTCCGGGCAGGTCGCGGCACAGGAATTCCACGGCCGCGCCATGACCCGCCAGTTCGTCCGCCAGAGCCAGGCAACGGGAGACATGGCCCGCGCCGATCCATCTCGAGGCATCCGCGCGGAACACCACTCTCATGGCGCGGAGGCGTCCTCGCCGGCCCTGACCATGGCCTCCGCCACCAGCCAGTCCAGTTCGGTATCGATATCCACGGAACGCTCCCAGGGCATCACATAGGCATACAGGGGCTGAGCGATGTAACTTCGCGCGGCCTGGAAGGCGGCCACATCCAGCAGGTGTATCGCCCCGTTGGGCCGGAAGGCGGGTGGCAACTCCTGGGTGCGCTTGCCGAAGAACGTTTCAAAGTACGGCAGCGCCAGGCCATTCTCGACACGCAGCGCGGCAAAGGGGGTGTGCTCGTAGGGCGCGACACTCAGCAGGAATTTCGCCCCCGTCTCCCGGAACAGGCGCATGGCCGCCTGGATGTCGTCCACACCGCGGAACGGGCAGGTGGGCAGGAAGATCGCCAGGGTGTCATAGAAATCCCCCTGCGCCTCCAGCTCCGACAGGGCATGCAAGGCAACCTGGACCACGCCGGCCGGGTCCCGGGCCAGATCGGCTGGCCGCATGAAAGGCACCTCCAGGCCCAGTCGCCTGGCCTCCTCCGCCACGCCTTCGTCCTCCGTGGAGACGACGATGCGGTCGGCCACGCCGCTGGCGCGCACCGTGTCCACGGTCCAGGCCAGCAGGGAACGGCCCGCGAGCACCCGGACATTCTTCCGGGGCAGGCGTGTGGAGGCCCCTTTGGCCGGAATCAGGGCAAGGGTACGCGGCATCGCCTCAGTCTGCCCTGGCGTAGAAAATCAGGTTCCTGCCCACCCCCGAGGCGGCGCAGCCTTTACGGAATGCCACCAATTGATCGATGGACCTTTGCGCCAGCCCGGTTTCAAAGCGCAGACGCACCTCGTGGGCAGCACGGCCTATGCCTCGATTCAAGGTGTATGCCGTGTCCTTGCTGAGCAGGAACAGGTCGATGGGGAAGTCCGCCAGCAGATCGGCCACCCGGAAGCCACAATGTCCGAGTATCCGCGTGCCGCTCTCCGCGTCGAAGTAGTTCAGGTGCTCGGGCGGCATGACCCAGAACTCGCGCTCCGCGTGGCCCAGGGCCACGGCCCGGGTCTGAATCCAGGAGGCCTCGTTGGGCATGGCCACGCGCGCCACCCCGCCGGGGGTGAGCATGGCCCGGATGCGGGTCATCAGCTCCACCGGATCCAGCACGTGCTCGATGACATTGTTCAGGGCGATGAGGTCAAACCGCTCGCCGGAGGTGCTCTTGGCGGCGAGGAATTCGCCGATGTCCGCCGCGGTGACCTCTCCGGATAGATGCGGTTTCCACTTCCTGAGCGCTTCGGTGGTGAAATCCACCCCCTGGACCTTCCAGCCCGCGCGATGGAACTCATCCAGGAAAAAGCCCTCTCCCACACCGATCTCCAGCAGGCTGCCCGGAGGCCGGTCCAGCACGCGCAAGGCCTCCAGGCCGGCGATGCGCTTGTGTTCGAGCTCCAGGGCGTCATAGTCCGACGCATATTGGAGAATCTTCTGGTCTGCCTCCTGCTTGGGATAGTACTTGTCCAGGTAGAACGCGCGCAGCTCTTCAAGACTGGGGGAAGGTTGGACGCGCCAGAAGCCCAGTTCATGACGCTCGAGGGTGTATCGCCTAAACATCGGCAATGGGTCTGGGAACGGTTTCCGGGCTCAGTTCATGTCGCACATGCCTGCATCGGCTCCGCTCAGGCGACGCGAAAACGGAGACTGGGCAGGTCGTAGGCAAGGTCACCGGTGGGCAGGGGCGGCAGATCCGGGTTGTAGTAATGCTGCCGGTTGCTTTCCAAGAACACCCGGTCCTGCACCTGGACGACCCGCTGGGCCTCCTCCCGCGCGGAAATGGCCTGCCGCCAGATGGCGTCCGTCCTTTCCCACTCGCCGGCAGCGGATCGCGTCCAGATCGCCGGGTCCCGCTTGGCATCCACCAGGCCGTAGAACTGGCTCCTGCTCAGACCCAGGAAGTCGCAATAGAAATCCAGGGTGGGAGGCTCGCGATGGTCATAGTGGCGCACCATGGCCAGGCCCTCCTCCCGTGTCATGCGGCCGTGGCGGATCTCGGTGCTGGCATCGTCCGTGGCGCGGCCATAGCCAAACTTGAGGAACTTGAGGTAGTCGTGCACATCATTGGCGTGGTCCTCGATCTTCGCCATGAGATTGAAGGTCCGGCTGCGTTCGTAGGTCACGCCGGAGAAGCCCCATTCACTGATCATCAGCTCCGTCTGCCGCTTGGCGTCCCAGTCGAAGAAGTTGGACAGATAGATGCCGCGCACTTCGGTACGCTCAATCTCTTCATCGCTTGGATAGACATAAGGCGAGACATCCGCGCGCGTGATGCCGTTCTTGCCGATCAGATCCTCTGGCTCATAGCCGCGCATGTCGTGCTCCTTGCGGCTCCACTTCGTGAACTCCACGAAGTCCTCCAGGCTGACCATGCCGGTGAGCTCCGCGAAGCCGTGTTCGCCCCAGACGATGAGCGGGATGTTGTATTTCACGGCCACCTGGAAGGGGAAGGTGCGTATGCCGGCGTGGTAGTGCCAGGTCAGGTCGCCCACGGTCTCCAGCATGTATCGGGAGATGCGGCGCACGGAATCGAGCCCGGCGGTAAAACGCACCATGTCGCAGCCGGACTTCTCCATCAGGTTTTCCAGGTTGCGCAGGCCGGATGGCGTGTTGTAGCTGTGGTTGAAGGTCACCAGCAGAGGGTTCATGCCGTATTTCTTCTTGAGCAGCCAGACCTGGTAGTGGGAGTCCTTGCCGCCGGACACGGGAATGATGCAGTCATGGCTGTTGCCGCGCACCCGGGCTAGATCGCGGGCTTCGTCGAGGATCCGTTCCAGCATCTCCCGACGTTCTGACCAGTCGACCTCCAGCCTGCCGCGGCTTTCGTGGTAGCGGCAGCCGCTGCATACCCCCTCGTCGTCCAGGATGATGGCAGGCTTGGCGTTTTCCGGGTACATGCATCTTGCACAGTAACGCACGGGTCATTCCTCTCTGCGAACAGCGACGCCGGATTGTACGAGGTAGCGCTTGGCCTTGCGGGAGCTGTGCTCGGTGTAGTGGAACTGGTTGGCCACCGCCACGGCATCGGCGCCTGCGTTGAGCCCATCCACCAGGTGGTCCCAGGTGAACACCCCACCGAAGGCGATGACCGGTATGGAAACCGCCTGGCACACACCACGCAATGTATCCAGGTCATAGCCCTTGCGGGCGCCGTCGTGGTGCACGGAATTGAGGAATATCTCGCCGACGCCCAGCGCCTCGGCCCGTCGGGCCCAGGACACCGGGTCCTGGCCCGTGGCCCGCTGTCCCCGGTCCACCACGGCCTGGATGCCTCCGGCTCCATCCCGCTTCACGTCCATGGAGGCCACGATGCACTGGCGGCCGAAGCGCCGGGACAGGGCGGTCACCCGATCCGGGGCGTCCGCCAGCAGGGTATTGAGCACGAGTTTGTCGGCGCCGTTGCCGAGCAGGGCCCGGGCGTAGTCCATGTCGGTGATCCATCCGCCGGCCGACAGGGGCACGAAGCACTCCCCGGAGATGCGCCCCACGGCCTCCAGGAAACCCTGGCGGCTCCCCGCCGAGGGGGAGACATTGAGCATGACGATCTCGTCTACCGCCCATTTGTTGAAGCACTCCACCGCATGCACCGGGTCGTAGTGGATGACGTTGGTGTGCTTGAAGCGCACGCTCTGGACCACCCGGCCGTCCCGCAGAATCAGCACGGCAACGAGGCGCTTCTTCAGCATGGCGTCCAGGCCAGGAAGTTCTTAAGCAGGCGCAGACCCGCCTGCTGGCTTTTCTCGGGATGAAACTGGGCGCCCACCACATTCCCGTGGGCGAACACGGCGCAATAGGGCACGCCGTAGTCGCCCGCCAACAGCACGTCATCGCCATGGGCGCAATCGACGTAATAGCTGTGCACGAAGTAGTAGTCGCTGCCGTCAGCCACCCCTTCGATCAAGGGATGCGCCCCCGCTCGCTGCACGTCGTCCCAGCCCATGTGGGGCACCTTGAGGCCCGGTCGGACCGGGAAACGGCGCACCTGGGCATCGACCCAGCCCAGACCCGCATGCGAGGCACCGGCCAGGGCCCCCTCCTCGGAACCGCGACACATGAGCTGCATGCCCAGGCAGATGCCCAGGATGGGCTTGCCGGACCGGCGTGCCCCGTCCACGGCCGCCCCCAAGCCACTGGCATCCAGGTGTTCCATGGCCTGCTGGAAGGCCCCCACGCCCGGCAGGATGACGCGCTCGAAGTGCGTCAGGTCCTCCGGCCTGTCGACGATGGCCGGCTCCGTTCCTACCTGCCGCAAGGCATTGGCCACGGAGCGCAGATTGCCCATGCCGTAGTCGACGATGGCCACCCGGCTCATGGCTGCAGATCGGTCCACTGCAGCATGTCGCCGGCATTCCGGTCGTAGGAGACCGTCATGCCCACGACCCTGTCCAGTTCGGTCGGTGGGATGCCATAGCCCGGGCGGCGGAAATCCAGATCCCCGGCCTCGATCCGCTCACCCGCCTTCCGGGCGTGGGCCAGAAAGATGCTGCGGCGATAGGCCCTGCGCCTTTGGCTCTCTGCCGGGCTGAAGACGCGGCGCGGCGCACCCAGGGCAGTCTCCAGGTCACGGATGGCCTGGATGAAGGCCTTTTGCTCGGCCCCCTCCAGGGAAAAGATGTGCTCCACGGAGCGTGTGCAGCGGTCCCGGGTGATGGTCTTCTCCAGCAGGTCCGCCCCCAGGGCCACCGCGGCGATATCCATTTCCCAGCCGGGTGTATGGTCCGAGAAGGCGATGGGAAAGGGAAACATCTGCTTGAGGGTCTGGATCATGCGCAGCTGGATGCTGGGCAGCCGGGCGGGGTAACCGGAGGGGCACTGGTGGATGATGATGTTGTCGTTGCCTTCAGCGACAATGGCATCCACCGCGGTCTCCACCTCGCCCAGGGTGGCATTGCCGGTATCCAGCTGCACATTCATGCCGGTGCGCGCCGCCGCGCGGATCAGGGGCAGGTGGTCGATGTCCGAGGAGGCGATCTTCACCGAATGGGCGCCCACGGCGGTGAGGAACTCCAGGTCCTCCAGGAAACTGACCGTGGCGAGGAAGGCCAGCCCCGCGGCATCCGCCGCCGCCTTGACCTGGTGCCATTCCTCCAGTTTCAGTTCCCGTCGCTTGAGGATGTCGTAGAGGGGCTCCTGGATGGTTTCCCTGCGACCGGTGGCCCGGTCCAGCAACACTTCGTAGGAGAACGGCTGCCGTCGGTCCGCCACCAGGCGGTCGGCATCGATCATCTGGAACTTGATGGCGTCCGCGCCGGCCGCACCGGCCTGGCGCACCAGTTCCAGTGCACTGTCCAGGCCGTCGTGGGTGGGGCCAGCCTCGAAGGTGATGAAACAGGGTTCCCCCTGCCCGATGCGCTTGTTCCCCAGCGTGACGCTCATGTTCGTTTCCAGTTTGGAAAAACTAGATCAGGGCCTGCCGCAATACCTGGACCACCCGCTCCTGGTCCATATCGCTCAGACCCGGATAGAGAGGCAGGGTCAGGGCCCCGGCATAATAGGCCTCGGCCGCCGGGAAATCCCCCGGTTTGAAGCCCATGCGCCGATACCAGGGCTGCAGATGCACCGGAATGTAGTGCACGTTGACGCCGATGCCGGCGGCGCGCATGTGCTCGAACACCTGACGCCGCCGGGCGGCGTCGTGCAGGCGGATGGGATAGAGATGCCAGGCCGAACCATCGTCCGGATGCAGTCGATTCAACGGCAGATCAGCCAGCAACGCGTCATAGCGTCGGGCCAGTGACCGCCGCCGTGCGAGAAAGTCATCCAGGCGGGAAAGCTGGGCCGTGCCCAGGGCGGCCTGGATGTCCGTCATGCGGTAGTTGTAGCCCAGTCCGATCTGCTGGTAGTACCAGCCTCCCTCGCTCTGACCTTCCATCTCCGCGGGATCACGGGTGATGCCATGGGATCGCAGCAGGGCCACCTGGCGTATCAGGCCGGCATCGTTGCTCAGCACCATCCCCCCCTCCCCCGTGGTCATGATCTTCACCGGGTGAAAGCTGAACACGGTGAGGTCGGCATGGGCGCCACTCCCCACCGGCCTACCCTGGCAGCGGGCGCCGACGGCGTGGGAGGCATCCTCCACCACCTTGAAGCCATACTCGTCCGCCAGGCTTCGGATGCCGGCCATGTCGCAGGGATGGCCGGCGAAATGCACCGGAATCACCACCTTGGGCAGGCGCCCCGCGTTGCGCGCACGGATCAGTTTGGCCTCCAAGGCCGCCACGTCGATGTTCAGGGTGGTTGCCTCGATGTCAACGAAGTCCACCGACGCCCCACAGTGGAGCAAGCAGTTTGCCGAGGCGACGAAGGTATTGGGCGTGGTCCAGCCCAGGTCTCCCGGCCCCACACCCAGGGCCAGACAGGCCAGGTGCAGGGCGGAAGTGGCGCTGTTGACCGCCACGGCGTGGGCCGCGCCACAGTATTGCGCCACCGCCTGCTCGAATCGTTCCACCGCCGGTCCCTGGGTCAGCCAGTCCGAGCGCAGCACCATCGCCACCGCGTCGATGTCCGCATCGCCGATTTCCTGGCGGGCATAGGGGATGAAGTTCATCGGATGCGGCTCATCCCGCCCGGTCCAGGGCCTGCAACGCCTCGACGGTCAGGAAGTGGGGGTTGCTGCCGGAGTTGTACTCAAAGCCTTGCGCGACGGGCACGCCGCTCTCGCCCAGGACATTGGTGCCGTAATCCACCTGGACGATGAAGGCTATAGTCGGTCGAATGACGTAGTGGTCCGCGAATTCCAGGGTGAGATGGGAATCGTCCGCAGGGCACATGACCTCGTGCAGCTTCTCTCCCGGGCGGATGCCGATGATCCTGATGGGCATGCCCGGCGCCATGGCCGCCACCAGGTCGGTGATGCGTATGGAAGGGATGCGTGGCACGAAGATCTCGCCACCCCGCATGCGGGCGAAGTTCCTGGCCACGAAATCCACCGCCTGCTCCAGGGTGATCCAGAAGCGCGTCATGCGCGGGTCGGTGACGGGCAACTCCCTTGCACCCTCGGCCAGCAGCCTGCGGAACAGGGGCACCACGGAGCCGCGCGACCCCACCACATTGCCGTAGCGCATCACCGAGAAACGTGTGCGCGCACCGCCGGCGATATTGTTGGCGGCCACGAACAGCTTGTCCGACGCGAGTTTGGTCGCGCCGTAGAGGTTTACCGGATTGGCGGCCTTGTCGGTGGATAGGGCGATGACCTTGTCCACGTCATTGGCCAGGGCTGCGTGGATGACGTTTTCCGCGCCATGGATGTTGGTCTTGATGCACTCCATGGGGTTGTACTCGGCGGCCGGCACCTGCTTGAGGGCTGCCGCGTGCACCACGTAATCGATGCCGCGCATGGCCTGGGTGAGGCGTTCGCGGTCGCGTACGTCGCCGATGAAGAAGCGCATGCGCGGGTCGTCGAACTCCTGCTGCATCTCGTATTGCTTGAGTTCATCACGCGAGTAGACCACCACCCGGCGTGGCTGGTGGCGGTCCAGGAGCATGCGGATGAAGCTCCTGCCGAAGGATCCGGTACCTCCGGTGACCAGGACGGCCCTGTGGTCGAACAAGGCCGCGCCCGGATCAATGCGCCATGAGGCCATCGGCCAGGCCGCGGTTGATCCGGATCAGGATATCCAGCTTGGCGGGCTCCGGATAGGCCATCACCTCGAAGATGCGGCGATCCACGAACGAGGACAGGGACAGTATGCTCTCCCGCAACTGCGCCGGCAGGGGATTGGAGTCATCCAGCAGTTCCGCCTGGAACACACTCCAGAGACCCTGGTTGTATTTCAAGGCATTGTCGAGCAGGGCGTGGTCGGCATCCTCTTCCCAATGCCCGATCACCTCCTCGAGCAGGGCGGCGGCCTTGTTGAGCACTGCGGCCTCCAGTTCACGGCCGGCCAGTTCATCCATCACGTTCACGTCCAGTTCCTGGGCTATCGTCTGCATTCCCATCATCGCCATCTCCTTTACTGAACAGGGTCCATCTGCGCCACCGCCTCCAGTAGGGGGCGGTTGCCGCTGATCGCTTGTTTGGAATTCAGGGCGGCCAGCATCTTCTGGCTGTTCCTGCTGATGTCACTGGCCAAGTCATTGGCCTGGGTAGCCTGTTTCTGGCCGGACTCGCCTGCCTGCGCCGCGGGAAACATGAGGGCCTCGATCTGCCTGCGCAGGCCGCTGATCTGGTCCAGGTACGCCATCCTGTCCTCCTGTTCCGGTGGATAGGGCGGAAACAGCTTGTGCATTTCCACACGGGCCCCTTCCCTGCGGATGGCCTGGGCCAGCTCGTTCAGGTCGTCCTGACGGGCGCGCAACTGGCCATAGCCTCCTCCAGCCAGGCTCGTACCTTCCGAAGCAGTGCTCCGCACGGCCTGGGAGGCCACGCGGGCGTGTTCCGCCAGCCGGGCTACCGGCATTGCCGCCCCGCCCGCCTGGGCGGTGTGCAGGAGCGGCATTCCGGTGGGAAGAACCAGTGACGCATCCATCTCGACCCGCGCTGATCAGACGATCAGAACAACCGCAGCACTGCGGCGTTGGCCTGGGCCGACAGGCTCAGGGCCGTGGTGCCCAGCTGCTGCCGGGTCTGCAGCAGGAGCATGTTGGCACCCTCTTCATTGGTGTCCGCCACCGTCAGTT
Source organism: Pseudomonadota bacterium (assembly GCA_029558905.1). Classification (GTDB taxonomy): domain Bacteria; phylum Pseudomonadota; class Gammaproteobacteria; order Burkholderiales; family Thiobacillaceae; genus PFJX01. The sequence continues at coordinate 19,747 of JAKQCX010000017.1, read as the reverse complement.
TGGTGGCGCCTTCCGCCAGGGTATTCACCATGTCGACGATGAACTGCTGGCGCGTGGTGAGGATCGCCAGGTTGGCTGCCAGCTTGCCGCCTTCGCTGCGCAGGGTGGCTAGGGCGTTGTTGATGGTGGTCTCGATATTGTCCAGGCCACCGGTCGTGCCCAGGTCCGCCGAGGTGATGCTGCCCGCGCCGGTCTGTGTGCCGCCGGACAGGGCCAGGCCTGAGGCGCTGCCGTTGAAGCCACTCATCACCAAGTTGGAAGTGGACTGCTCGTTGAAGTTCACCGTCAGGGTGATGTTGCTGCCGGCGAGAAAGTTCACGCCCTTGTAGCTGGCATCCGCCTCGGTGTTGTTGATCTGACGGATGAGTTCGTTGTACTGGGTGGTCAGACCGGCCAGCTCCGTGGCGGAGGTGGTGGAATTGAGAGCGGATCTGGCCTGGGTCAGAACCCCACGCACGGCTTCCAACAGGCGATTGATACCGGATACGCCGTTATCGGCGGCCTTGACGGTTTGCACCGCCTCGCTGATGTTGTCCTTCAGGCCTGTGAGCAGATCCGCCCGCTGGCTGTGGGCGCGAGCGGCGAAGAAGTTGGTGGGGTTATCGATCGCGGAGTTGACCCGCTTCCCCGTCGCCAGACGCTCCTGCGTGCGCCCGAGCAGTTGCTCCGTCGACTGCAGGCTCACCAGATTGGCCCGCATCGCCGACGTCAGCGTGATGTCACCAATTGCCATGTTGTTTCTCCATAGACCACTCGTTCCTGACGGGATGACCGCGGGGACCCCCGATCCGAGCCACGCGGCCAACGTGAGGAGCCTCAGTCGGAGAGCATCCTGCGTGCGCCCGATTGATTCTCTGGGCGAGCCATTAGCAACGCCTGTGCCAAGGCCGTCACGCCATCCTGGCTGTCTCCGCAATCAAGGCGTTACGCGCAGAGGCCCAGGCCACGGCAATCTGTAGCACGGGTGTGACGGCTCCTGCACACCAAGGATTCGGCAAGCCTTGCCCGAGGTGGAAAATCTTGCCGCAGGCATTGCCGCCCACCGATGGACCGCATGCATCCGCGTCGAGAGCCGGTCTCGCCCCGTCAGGAACCCGTGGTCGACCTGACCGGAGCGCCCTTTGTGCAATCCGCGCTCGTGCTATAGTCCTGCGATCCAATATTCAAGCGGATCGTCATGAGCGAGCGCCAGAACCTGCAAGACCAATTCCTCAACACCCTGCGCCGCGAGCATGTGCACTGCTCGGTGTTCCTGATCAACGGCATCAAGCTGGTGGGCAAGATCGAATCCTTCGATCAATACATGGTGCTGCTGCGGGGCAACGATCATTCCGTACAGGCGATCTTCAAGCACGCCATCTCCACGGTATCGCCTTCCAAACAGGTGGATGTAACGGCCAAGTCGGTGGCCTGAAATCGGTGGCCTGAGCCCGCAGGCAACACAAAAGCCCGCTTCTGTCGCGGGCCTTCTGTTTTCGGGACCAGGAATGCCGGTCCCGGGGGTGGGACATCAGTCTCTAGCCTGAGCGTTGTGTTTGCGAATCAGGGCACGCAGGTCAAAGTTCAGGCTGTTTTCCGGGCACAGGGCGGTACAGCGTCCACAGTTGCTGCACTCGCCGGAGTAGACCAGACCCCGTTCCTCCAGCTTCTTCAGATTCAGTACCTGGGGCTCGGGACACACGGCACCACAGGCACCGCAATGGGTACAGGTGTCCCTGTCGAAGCGAACCCGCACCTGGCCGCCCCGCCCAACCAGGGACCAGAAGCCCCCCAGGGGACACAGGTGCCCACACCAGCCGTTTTTCAGGATCAGCAAATCAAACAGAAAAATGGCCAGCAGGGCCAGAAAGCCAAAACCCAGACCAAAGATGATCTCCCGGTGCATCATGCCCACCGGACTCACCCATTCGAAGGCGGCCACACCGGTGATGGCGGACAGGATCAGGGCCGCCGCCAGCACGTAATAGCGCACATTGCGGGGCACGTGGAACAAGGGCTTGATGTCCAGGCGGGTACGCAGCCAGCCCGCCAGGTCCGTCACCATGTTCACCGGGCAGACCCAGGCACAGAACACCCGCCCCCCCAGCAGCAGATAAAAGATGAACACCACGGCCGCGCCGATGAGGGCCTCACGGGTCAGCAGGTGACCGGTGAGAAAGATCTGCAGGGCAGCCAGGGGGTCGGTCATGGGAAGCAGGCCCATGAACTCGGAAGAACTCAGGTTGCCCGTCAGCAAGGGGGTATCCCCGGGAAATTGCCAGCCCCAGTGAGCCGTACCGAAGAACAGCAGAAGTATGGTCACCTGGGCGATGCGCCGCAGAACGACATAACGCCAGGACCACATACGTGCCCCCAGGCTGCGCTCGTGGATTTTTCGCAGGGAGGCCTGGGCGTCGGCTCTCAGCCTGGTGTCTGTCGGGTCACTCATGGTTCACCCTCGTTCAGGTAGTCCACGCCCGGGGCCTTGTCGGGTACCGTGGTCTCCTGCACAGCGGGCGGTGCGGTTTCGGCAGGCTTGAAGTCTTGGGAGATCTCCGTGTCAAAGGTCCAGCCCAGACGGTAGTGCTCGCCTATCCTGCCCTGCACCATGCCGTGTGGCAGGATGCGGATGGCCGCCTCCGCCGTAGGGCAGGCCTTCTCGCAGATACCGCATCCCGTGCAGAAATCCGAATTGACGATGGGATAGAACATCGCGTGCTTGGATTGGGCACGCGGATGCAGTTCCAGGCTGATGGCCTTGCCTTTGAGTGGACACTCGCGATGACAGATCTCGCAACGCAGGCCCTTCCAGGACAGGCAGTTTTCCAGATCGATGACTGCCAGACCCATGCGGGAATCGTTGATGTCCTTCAGGTCCGGCGACAGGGCCCCGGTGGGGCAGGCCCGCATGCAGGGGATGTCCGGGCAGAGGTAGCAGGGGATGTCCCGCGGTATGAAATAAGGCATGCCTATGGGCAGACTCCCGCCGGCACCCGCCAGTTTCAGGGTGTCATAGGGGCAGGCATTCACGCATTGGCCGCACTTGATGCAGGTGGCATTGAAGTCCTTCTCTACCAGCGCCCCTGGCGGACGCAGGGCATAGGGATGGGCGCGTGCCTCCTGACGCAACAGGTAGACCCACAACAGCCCGCCCGTGGCTGCCATGGCCGTGCCCTGGGCGGCCTTGAGCAGAAATTCGCGTCGTGTCGTGGTTTTTCCGGTCATATTCGCCAACCTGGTTTCCACTGCAGGTTGCCGGCCTCAACCGTTCGGTTTCGCCAGCTCGGCGCGCGGACCAAAGCCGGCTTCATCCCCCTCCAGCCCTGGCGGGATGACTGCATAATCGCGTCCATCCTCGGCAATGTAGTGATAAACCATTTCCGCCATGATCACGTGGGGAATGGCCTTGATCTGTTTCAGGCCATCGACCTCGGCATGAATATCCGCGGCCTCCTGGACCAAGACCACGCGCCCCGTTTCCGGCTCCACCTGATGTACCTCCACGCCTGCCATGGCATTGAGTCCCTGTACCACCTGTTCCAGCCACTCGCGCTGCGCGACCACTAAAATGCCCGATAGATTCACGCCCTGCTCCATGGGTTACATTGATACCAATCCTGATAACCATATCCTCAAATTACTTTGATCAATATCAAGTTTTCAGCAGCAATAAGCTGTCTTAATCCGCACGTGCACGCTATCTCGTTTGGAGAGCCTTCTTGTTGACCGAGACAAAAACACCCTTGGTTGAAATTCTTTCACGTCAGCCACTTTTCCGGGGTTTGGCGGCAGAAGAGTTGCAGTTGGTCGCCATGGGGAGCCGGGATATCCGTGCGCAAAGGAACGAGCTCCTGTTCCAGAAGGGCGATGAATCCCAAGGCCTGCATGTCCTGGTGATGGGGCAGGTGAAGCTGTCGCTGCCTTCCGCCCAGGGCGCGGAAAAGGTGGTGCAGATGTGCGAGGCCGGCAGCACTTTCGGTGAAGCCGTGGTGTTCCTGGACAAACCTTATCCTGTCACCGCGCAGGCCACGCAGGATTGCCTGCTGGTGCTGATCCCCAAGAACAACCTGCTGGATGCCATGCAGGCCAGCAGCGTGCTGAGCCGAAAAATGCTGGCCAGCCTGTCCATGCGCCTGTATGAGCTGCTGGAAGACATGGAGACCTGCACCCTGCGCACCAGTTCCCAACGGGTGATCTGCTTCCTCGGCAATCTGTCGCCCCCCGACAAGCCGGAGCAATACGAGGTCGCCCTGCCGGCCAGCAAGCAGACCATCGCCTCCCAGCTGAACCTGGCGCCTGAAACCTTCTCGCGCGTGCTGGGGCACCTGTCGGGTGCCGGCCTGATCCAGGTCAAGGGGCGCACCATCCGCATCCTGAACGCCACCCGTCTGCGCAACTTCACCAGTTGATGCTCAGGCCCCGTGCCAGGTCCGTCTGCAGGTCCTCCACCGCCTCCAATCCCACGGCAATACGGATCAGACCATCACTGATCCCGGCGATGGCGCGCTGCTCCGCCGTCATGCGGCTGTGTGTGGTGCTGGCGGGATGGGTGATGGTGCTGCGGGTATCCCCAAGATTGGCCGTGATGGAGAGCAGCCGGCAGGCATCGATGACGCGCCACGCCGCCTCCCGTCCTCCGGCCACCTCGAAGGCCACGATGCCGCCACCGGTCTTCTGCTGGGCCATGGCCAAGGCATGCTGCGGATGGGAGGACAGGCCGGGGTAGAACACCCGCGTCACCGCCGGCTGCTCCTCCAGCCAACCGGCCAGGGCCAGGGCATGCGTGGAATGCGCCCGCATGCGCAGGGCCAAGGTTTCCAGGCCCTTGAGCAGCACCCAGGCATTGAAGGCGGAAAGGCAGGGGCCCGCCGTACGCAGGAAGGTGAAAACGCCTTCTAGGAGGTCCTTGCGCCCCAATACCGCGCCCCCCAGCACCCTGCCCTGCCCGTCCAGGTACTTCGTGGCGGAGTGGATGACGATGTCCGCCCCCAGTTGCAGGGGTTGCTGCAGGGCGGGCGTGCAGAAACAGTTGTCCACTGCCAGCCATGCCCCTCGGGCATGGGCGATGTCCGCCAGGGCGCGGATATCCGACACCTCCGTCAGGGGGTTGGAGGGCGATTCGACGAAGCACAAGCGGGTTTCCGGCCTCAGGGCGGCGCGCCATTCCTCCGGATCCGTGGGAGACACGAAGGTGGTGGTCACGCCGAAGCGGCCCAGGATGTTCTGGAACAATTGCACCGTTGAACCGAAGATGGAACGGGAGGCCACGATATGCTCACCGGCCCGCATCAGACCCATGACCGTGGCGAGGATGGCGGCCATGCCGGAGGCGAAGGCCACGCAGCGTTCCGCCCCTTCGAGGGCGGCCAGGCGTTCCTCGAACATGCTCACGCTGGGATTGCTGAAGCGGGCATAGATGGGGCCGGATTCTGCCCCGGAAAAGCGGGCCGCGGCTTGGGCGGCGTTGCGGAACACGAAGCTGGATGTGAGGAACAGGGCTTCGGAATGCTCGTTCAGCGCGCTGCGCCATGTGCCGGCGCGCACCGCCAGGGTATCGGCATGCAATTCACTCATGACACCGCCAGATTGAGGCCCATCTGCCGCGTCGGGGGCGAAGGGGTGGTGGGAATCACGCCGTTGCGCTGACCTTCCAGACGCTGTAGATAGGCCTCGCTCACATCGGCGGTGGGGTAGCGACCATCGAAACAGGAGGCATCGAAACGTTTCAGGGTCGGGTTCACGGCCTGCACGGCGGCGATCAGGTCGCGCAGGTCCTGGTAGATCACCGCATCCGCGCCGATCTCCCGGGCGATTTCCTCGTCCGAACGGCCATTGGCCAGCAGCTCCGCCCGGGTGGGCATGTCGATGCCATAGACGTTGGGGAAGCGCACCGGTGGGCTGGCGGAGGCAAAGTACACCGCCGCGGCACCCGCATCCCGGGCCATCTGGATGATCTCCCGGCTGGTGGTACCCCGTACGATGGAGTCATCCACCAGCAGCACGGCCTTGCCCTGGAATTCCAGGGGCATGGCATTCAGTTTCTGACGCACGGATTTCTTGCGCGTGGCCTGGCCCGGCATGATGAAGGTGCGGCCGATGTAGCGGTTCTTGATGAATCCCTCCCGATAGGGCAGTCCCAGACATTGGGCCAGCTGCAGGGCGGAAGGTCGGCTGGTGTCCGGTATGGGCACCACCACGTCGATCCTCAGGTGGCCGAACTGGCGTTTGATCTTCTCGGCCAAGAATTCGCCCATCTTCAGGCGGGTTTCGTAGACCGATGCCCCCTCCATGATGGAATCGGGCCGCGCGAAGTACACATATTCGAAGATACAGGGGGCGAAGGGCTGGACCTGGCAGCAGCGCTGGGACAGCATCCGGCCGTCGCTGGTGACGAGGATCGCCTCGCCCGGGGCCACATCCCTTTCGAGTTGGAAGCCCAGGGCCTCGATGGCCACGCTTTCGGAAGCGATGATGGATTCCATGCCCCCCTCATCCACGCGCCTGCCCAGGACCATGGGACGAATGCCATGCGGATCACGGAAGGCCAGCAGGCCAAAACCGGCGATCATGGCCACCACGGCATAGGCCCCCCTGCAACGTCTATGCACGCCAGCCACCGCCTTGAACACATCGTCCGGGGTGAGACTGTGGCCCTCCACGGCACGCTGCAGTTCATGGGCCAGGACATTGAGCAGCACTTCCGAATCCGAGCTGGTATTGATGTGACGCAGATCATCCCGGAACAACTCGTCCTGCAGGGCTTCGGTATTCGTCAGATTGCCGTTATGGCTCAGGACGATGCCGAATGGAGAATTCACATAGAAGGGTTGCGCCTCCGCCGGGCTGGAAGCCGTGCCGGCGGTGGGATAGCGCACGTGCGCGATGCCCGCATTGCCGATCAGATTGCGCATGTCCCGGGTACGGAACACGTCCCGCACCATGCCCAGATTCTTGTGCATGTGGAACATGCTGCCGTCCATGGTCACGATGCCTGCGGCATCCTGACCCCGGTGCTGGAGCAGCTGCAGACCGTCGTACAGCATCTGGTTGACGGGCTGATGGGAAACGATGCCGATGATGCCGCACATGAAACGAACCCTTGTCCGCGCTACGTTCAGGAATACTTGATCAGGGAGGCCACATCCCGGGGCAGCCAGGGCATCGTCCAGTGCGCCACGCGTTCCAGGGGTAGCCGGCTCCAGGCATGCTGCCAGACCGGGGTATGGGGCAGAGCCGTGAGACCTGCGACCAGCGTGAAGGCCACCAGGGCAATGCCACCCCGTGCCAGGCCAAACAGCCCACCCAGCAGCCGATCAAAGGCTTCGAGGCCCGCCAGGCGGACCAGGCTCGACAACAGGCTGCCCAACATGGCCGCGCCCAGCAGCACGAGCACAAAAACCACGACCAGGGCGGCCGCATGGCGTAACGCCGGGCTTTCCAGGCCGGACAGCAACGGTGCCAGCAGCGGGCCGAACAGGCGTGCCCCCAGAAAGGCCAGCACCCAGGCCATCAGGGAAAACACCTCTTTCACCAGACCGCGCAGGAGCCCCAGGGTGGCTGATCCCGCCAATACGGCGAGCACGAATAGATCCAGACCGCTCATGGCCCGATGATGACCGGATGAAAGCCCTTGGCCTTCAGCCGGGCCAGGGTTTCCAAGGCCTTGACCCGATCCTGGATGGGGCCCACGCGCACCCGGTACTGGCCGTTGCTGTCCGTCAGGCCGGCCTGGAAGCCCGCGGCCTGCGCCTTGCCAAGCAGGACCTTGGCATTCGTCTCGCTGGCAAATGCACCCAGCTGCAGGAAATAGCCCTTGCTGGCGAAGGCGGATTCCAGCCGTGGCGTGGGTCGGGGCTTTTCCGGTTTCTCGGGTATCGCCGGGGCAGCCATAGCGCGCGGCGTCTCCCCGCTGGTGGGTGATGCGGGCGTTTTCCCGTCCATGGGCGGAGATTGTCCGGGTTCCGCGGGCGGACGGCTCATGGGCGTAGGCTCCGCCACCTTGGAAAGGTCCGTCTCGGGCCGTGTCACCTCGCTCCCGGACGTGGACGCGTGATCACCGGCTGTCCCTTGCGCCACGGGCACGTCCGTTTGCGCCGATGTCGCGGATGGGGTGAAGGGGCTGTCTCGCGCCGGGATCTGGATGTCCACATCCGACCCGAGGGGCTTGGGATCCGGATCGAACAGCATGGGTACCACCAGTATGGCCAGCAGGGCGATGGCAACGGCTCCCACCAGGCGGCGCCGGCCACGGCGGCGCAGGGCTTCCGGATCGCTGTGCATCACATCCTGGATGCGGAGGTTGTCAGCCATGGGAGTCGGGCAGCACCTGAATTTCCGTCAACAGTTCGGCCGCGGTATAGAAAGAGCCGAATGCACAAATTGTATCAGCCGGCCCCGCCTCCCGGCATGCCGCCCGCCAGGCCGCGGCGACGTGCGCATGACACTGGTGGTCCGCTCCCATCTCCGCCAGCAGCGCGGCCAGGGATGCGCCGGACAGACCCCGCGGCCCATCCAGGCCGGCCACATGCCAACGCTGCGCCCAGGGCAGCAGGGCGGCGATCACGCCCCGGGCATCCTTGTCCGCCAGCATGGCCAGCACAGCGATGCGCCGCCCCGTCCCTGTACCGGCCAGGGTCGCGAGACCGGCCGCCAGTGCCCGGGCGGCATGTGGATTGTGGGCCACGTCCAGGATGCGCAGGGGCTGATGGGCAAGGATCTGCAGGCGGCCGGGTTGACGCGCCGCCACCAGCCCATCGCGCAAGGCGCGGCGGGGTACCGGCAGGCGCGCGCGCAGGCACTGCAGGGCGGCCATGGCGCAGGCTGCATTGCCCAACTGGTGCTCACCGGCCATGGCGGGCCTGGGCAGGGCCGGATAGACCTCATCTCCTACCCGGAGACTCCAGCCCTCGGCCCGGGTTTCGATACGGATCTCCCGGTCCCGGCACAACAGGGGCACACCCAAGGCCCGGGCGTGGCGCATCAGGCTGGCCGGGGGCGAGGGGTCACCACAGATGGCGGGTTTGCCCGCGCGGAAGATGCCCGCCTTCTCGTAGCCGATGGCCTCCCGGGTATGTCCCAGAAAGGTCTGGTGATCCAGATCCACGCTGGCGATCACGGCACAGTCGGCATCCCAGAGATTGACCGCATCCAGGCGTCCCCCCAGCCCGACCTCCAGTACGAGTGCGTCCAGAGGCTGGCGACGGAAAAGCCAGAAGGCCGCCAGGGTGCCCTGCTCGAAGTAGGTCAGGGGGATGCCGCCGCGCGCCGCCTCGACCGCCGTGAAGGCCTCGCACAAACCGGCATCCGTGGCGGGTTGACCATCGATGCGTACACGCTCGTTGTAGCGCAACAGGTGGGGCGAGGTATAGCAGCCGGCCTTCAGGCCCGCCGCGCGCAGCATGGCCTCCAGATAGGCGCAGACCGAACCCTTGCCGTTGGTCCCGCCCACGCTGATTACCGGACAGCCCGCAGCCAGCCCCAGTCGTTCCGCCACGGCGCGCACGCGCTCCAGTCCCAGGACGATGCTTTCCCGGTTGCGCGCTTCCAGGCAGGCCAGCCATCCCGCCAGGTCCAGTGTGGCGCCCAAGTGTGCGGCGTGTGTCTAGTCGGGACTGGGCTTGTGCAGCATCTGGGCGCACAGGCGCGCCAGGGTCTTCTTCAGTTCACGCCGGTCCACGATCAGATCCACGGCGCCATGTTCCTGCAGAAACTCGGAGCGCTGGAAGCCTTCGGGCAGCTTTTCCCGCACGGTCTGCTCGATCACCCTGGGACCGGCAAAGCCGATCAGGGCCCTGGGTTCCGCCACGATGACATCGCCCAGCATGGCGAAACTGGCGGACACGCCCCCCATGGTGGGGTCGGTCAGGATGGAAATGAATGGCAGACGATTGGCGGACAACTGGGTCAGGGCGGCGCTGGTCTTGGCCATCTGCATGAGCGACAGGAGGCCTTCCTGCATGCGCGCGCCGCCACTGGCGGACACGCAGATGAACGGTTTCTTGCCCTTGATGGCAGCTTCCACACCACGCACGAAGCGCTCCCCCACCACGGAGCCCATGGAGCCACCCATGAAGCGGAACTCGAAGGCGGCCACCACCACAGGCAGGCCCATCATGCGGCCTTCCATGACCACCAGCGCATCCTCCTCGCGCGTGGACTTGGCCGCATCGGCCAGACGGTCCGTGTATTTCCGGCTGTCCTTGAACTTGAGGCTGTCGGTGGGCTTCACATTGCCCCCCACCTCGCGGCGGCCCGCCTCGTCCAACAGCATGTCCAGGCGCTGGCGCGCACCGGTGCGGTGATGGTGGCCGCATTGCGGGCAGACATACTGGTTGCTTTCCAGATCCGCGGCATACAGCACCGCATCGCACGACGGGCACTTGCTCCACAGGCCCTCGGGCATGACCTTCTTGGCGGATTCCCGGCGCTTGATCTTGGGGGGAATGATCTTCTGGAACCAGCTCATTTTCGCTTCCTTACTCGTCCAGGGCGACACGCAGGCCATGCACGAAGCGTTTCACGTTACCCAGCATGGCTTCTGGGGTGGAATTCTCGATCTCCTGCACGATGCGTGAGCCGATCACCACGGCATCGGCCACAGCGGCCACCCTGCGGGCCGTCTCGGCATCCCGGATGCCGAAGCCCACACCGATGGGCAGGGTGATGTGACGGCGCAGGGCGGGCAGCCTGGCCTCCACCGCCGACAGATCCAGATTGGCCGCCCCGGTCACCCCCTTGAGGGAAACGTAATAGACATAGCCCCGGGCCAGCCCGGCCACCTCGGCGATGCGCTCGTCCCGGGTGGTGGGCGCCAACAGGAAGATGGGGTCCAGGCCATGCGCCTCCAGATGGGCAAAGGCCGTATGGCTCTCTTCCGGGGGGAAATCCACGGTGAGTACTCCGTCCACCCCCACCAGGGCGCAGCGCCGGGCAAAGGCCTCCCAGCCCATGGCCTCGATGGGGTTGCCATAGCCCATGAGAACTACCGGGGTGTCCTGATCCCGCTGACGGAACTCCGCCACCATGTCCAGCACGCCCCGCAGACTTACCCCATGGCGCAAGGCCTGCTCCGAAGCCCGCTGGATGGTGGGGCCATCCGCCATGGGGTCTGAAAACGGCACGCCCAGCTCCAGTACATCCGCCCCGACCTCCACCATGGCATGCAGCAGGGGCACGGTGTGCGCGGGTTCGGGAAAGCCGGCGGTGAGGAAGGGGATCAGGGCCTTGCGGCCCTGGACCTGGAGTCGGGCAAAGGTCTTGGCGATGCGGCTCATAGGGTGATCCCCTTGATGCGCGCCACGGTGTTCATGTCCTTGTCCCCCCGGCCGGAGAGGTTCACCAGGATGACCTGATCCCGGCGCATGCCGGGGGCGATCTTCATGGCCTGGGCCAGGGCGTGACTGGACTCCAGGGCCGGGATGATGCCCTCGAAGCGGCACAGGGCATCGAAGGCGGCGATGGCCTCGTCATCGTCGATGGCCACGTATTCCGCCCGTCCCAGGTCCTTCAGCAGGCAGTGCTCCGGTCCCACGCCCGGATAGTCCAGCCCGGCGGAAATGGAATGGGTCTCCACGATCTGACCATCCTCGTCCTGCATGAGATAGACCTTGTTGCCGTGCAGCACCCCCACCCTGGCGTTGGCCGTCAGGGGCGCGGCATGCTCACCACTGGCGATGCCGTGGCCTCCGGCCTCCACGCCGACGAGGCGCACGTCCCTGTCTTCGATATAGGGGTGGAACAGGCCGATGGCGTTGGAGCCGCCCCCCACGCAGGCGACGAGCACATCCGGCTGGCGCCCCAGCATTTCCAGCATCTGTGCCCTGGCCTCTTTGCCGATGACGCACTGGAAGTCCCGCACCAGCATGGGATAGGGATGTGGCCCGGCGGCGGTACCGAAAATGTAGAAGGTGGTCTCGACATTGGTCACCCAGTCACGGATGGCCTCGTTGCAGGCATCCTTCAGGGTGCGGGAACCGGATTCCACCGGCACCACCGTGGCTCCCAGAAGCTTCATGCGGAAGACGTTGGCGGCCTGACGCTGCACGTCCTCGGCCCCCATGTATACCACGCACTCCATGCCGAAACGGGCCGCCACGGTGGCGGTGGCCACACCGTGCATGCCCGCGCCGGTCTCGGCGATGACCCGCCGCTTGCCCATGCGACGGGCCAAGAGTGCCTGGCCGATGGCATTGTTGATCTTGTGGGCGCCGGTATGATTCAGGTCCTCGCGCTTGAGATAGATGCGGGCCCCCCCCAGGTGATCGGACAGGCGGCTGGCGTGATAGATGGGGCTGGGCCGGCCCACGTAGTGTTTCAGCTCATGGGCGAATTCGGTCTGAAACTCGGCATCGTCACGGAAACGCAGATACTGGCGGCGCAATTCGTCCACCGCCGGCATCAGGGTCTCCGCCATGTAGACGCCGCCGTAGGGACCGAAATGCCCGGCCTTATCGGGATAGTTGTACATCGACTTGCCTAATCTCGTTCACGAAAGCCGCGATTGCGGCTGCATCCTTGATGCCCGGTGCGGACTCCACGCCGCTGGAGACATCCACCGCCCAAGGCCGGACCAATCGCACCGCGTCGGCCACATTGACCGTGGTCAGTCCGCCCGCCAGCACCACGGGTCGGGACAGACCCACCGGGATCAATCTCCAGTCGAAGCTCTCGCCCGTGCCGCCGTGCGCCGCCGGGTTGAAGGCATCCAGCAGCAGGCCCTGGGCGTCGGCATGCAGCGCGGCGAATTGTATCAAATCGACCCCCGGTCTGACCCGCACGGCCTTGAGCCAGGGTAGGCCGAAGGATGCGCAATACGCTGGTGTTTCCTCACCATGGAATTGCAGGCAACCGGGGTGCAGGCGGTGGACGACTTCTGCAACGGTGGCCATGCCGGCATTCACGAACAGGGCTACGGTGGTGACGAAGGGGGGTAGGGCCTGGACAATCTCACAGGCCAGCTCCAGTCCGACCCGGCGGGGACTGCGCTCGGCGAACACCAAGCCGATGGCGTCGGCACCGGCCCGGGCAGCGGCAAGGCCGTCCTGCACGCGGGTAATGCCGCAAATCTTGATGCGGGTAGGCATGATGCTCAAAGGGTAAGAGGCAAGACGGGCATGATGCCACCACCGGTTGGCAGTCCCCAGCCCGGCGCGTACTTGACCTCCGTCAGATACAGGCCGTCGGCCGCGAAGGTGGCCGCGCCCCGGGTACGATCCCGCGAGGCCAGCAGTTCCCCCACCCACTCCGGTGGACGACGTTGCTGGCCCACCCAGACCAGTGTTCCCACCATGTTGCGTACCTGGTGGTGCAGGAACGCATTGGCGCGGAATTCGAACACCACGCAGCACCCCTGCCGCACTATCATGGCCTGGCGCAGTTCCCGGATCGGCGACCGGGCCTGGCACTCGGCGGCGCGGAAGGCGGAAAAATCATGCGTGCCCAGAAGCAGTGCGGCGCCCTGTTGCATGGCGGCCAGGTCCAGCTCGCCATGCAGCCAGCCCACCTTGCCCGCCAACAGGGCGGGACGCACATCCCGGTTGAGCAAAAGATAGCGATAGCCACGCTCCAGGGCACTGTGGCGGGCATCGAAGCCTCCCGATACCGACCGGGCCCAGAGCACGCTGATCCCCCGGGGCAGATGGGCATTGACGCCCCTGACCCAGGCGCTGTTGGGCCGCGTGTGCAGGCTATCGAAATGCACCACCTGGGCGCTGGCATGCACACCCGCGTCCGTACGCCCCGCGCTGACCGTCTTTACAGGTCCGCCGTGAATGACTGCCAGGGCCGCCTCCAGGGCATCCTGCACGCCACAGCCTCCGGGCTGGGTCTGCCAGCCGCAGAATCGAGAGCCATCGTATTCCAGGCCCAGGGCCCAGCGCCGCACACCAGCTCTCATGCACGTTTCAAGGATTCCACAAGCCAGACTGCCACAAGCCCAGGCCAGCCAGTGCCAGCGGAACCAGCACATCCCGCAACCGTAACGGATAGCGCATGAGCAATACCTGGTGCGGAATCCGGGGGTCCGGGACAGGATCGAACAGACCGCGCAGGTGGTTTCCCACGCGGCCAGTCGCGTGCCGAGCATGCTCCATACCCTCGATGGCCTTCAGGGTCAGGGCGATGCGCAGGGCGACACGGCCTGCATCCACCCTGCACCAACGCAGGGGATGCAGCAAGGCATATAGTCCCGATAGCATCCGGGCCGGGGTCAGGGCCAGCACCAGCACATCCAGCCACAGGAGCAGCACCACAAGGCGAGCGGCATGCTCCACACCTGCCATCAGGCCCGACCAGGTGGGCGCCCAGTCCCCCAGCGCCTGCCACATGGCATCCCCCGGCACGCTGTAGCCATAACCCAGCACCAGCATCAGCAACAACCAGCGGGTACGCCACAGCAGGCGACCGGGGTGCCGATCCAGTAGCCATATGCCGGACAGAGCGGCCAGGAGCAAAGGTCCCAGCAGAACGAAAGGCAACCCCGGGATCGCCAGGGCTGCCAGGACATAGATCAGGATCCGGCTGCCGGGGTGCAATCAACCCGCCTGGGCGAGCAGTTTTTCGGCCTCCGTCTTCTGTTCGCCATTCCCCTCCTGCAGCACTTCATGCAGGATTTCCCGGGCCCCCTCCCTATCCCCCATTTCCAGGTAGGCACGGGCCAGATCCAGCTTGGTCTCGACCTCTTCCAGCAGTGTCGTGCCGGAATCGGCTGCCGTACTCGCCACCAGTTCCGGCATCTCGGACATCATCTCTTCCCCGTGCCGGCGTGGCTGTTCTTCCACCTCGGCCCCGGGCACGGCCTCCTGGTGAGATGGCGCACCCAATTCCAAGTCGATGGCGCTGAAGTCGATCTCGGGCATGGCCTCGTCGATCGGAGTGGGCTCCGCCTCCTCGGGCAGTTCCAGTTCGACAAGCTCGGTGACCACGACCTCTTCCGGCGCACCGACGTCCGGAGCCTGAAACTCGATCATCGCTTCATCGGACATGTCCTGGGCGGCCGCATCCAGGTCCAGGGTGATCGTGGGCACCTCTTCCGTGGATTCTGGCAGCGCCTCGGCGATGGATGCCACGACGGGCTCGGGTTCAAACTCCAGGGACAGCGCATCGGCGTCGATATCGATGGTCGTCTCATGCAGCGCACCGGACGCCGGCAACGGTTCATCCGCCTGCGGCCCGGACACGGGCTCGATTCCGGGAGTAAAGTCCAGCGTATGGTCGTCAGGCGTTTCCCACACGCCGCCCTCCACCTCAGTCCGGCTGCTCGGCTCCAGTGCGATGTCTGGAACCCGCGCGGCTTCGGTATCGGCCACAGCGGTGTCTAAATTCAGGCCCTGGTCGGCCGCCGCCTCGGAAATCGGGGTGGTTTCCGGGATCGGGGCCTCGACCACCACCGGTTCGGCGGCAGCAAAGGATTGCCCCTGGGCCATGCGATAGAGCGGATTGTCGGGATCGATGGCGCGCCCCATCTCAGCGGCCCGCTGCCAGACCGGGGTATCCTGGCCGCCCAGGCCGGCATAGAGTTCACTGGCCGTGGTCTCGAAGGCGAGGGGATCCTTGCGGGCCGCATAGATTTCCAACAGCTTGAGTGCCACCTCATGCCGGCTGGAGTCTTTCTCCAGCGCCTCCTTCAGGATCTCTTCCGCCTGGGCATCGCGGCCATAGGCCATGTAGACCTCGGCCTCGGCAATGGGGTCCACCTCATGCGTGTCGATGGCGCCCAGTCCCAGACGACTGAAGTCCGTCAGCAGCATACTGCCTTCCGTGGTGGCTGTGCCTCCAGTAGCGGCCCCGGCCGTGGCTGCGGTATTGAATACGGCGCCGCTCTTGAAATCACCACCGGTCATGATGCTGTCTTCGAACTTGTTCAGCCCCTGGCGACGGCGGTTGCCCATCATCATCATCCACAACAGGCCGGAAAGCAGGCCTGCGGCCACCAGGCCACCAATGTAGATGGGATTCTTCAGGAACGTGCCCAGCCAGCCGCCCTCCTCTTCCACGGGCGCGGGAGGTCCGACAGGCACGGGCGGTACGGGCTTCACCATGGGCGTGGCCTCGACGGCAGGCCGTTCCTCGGGCGGGGGCGGTTCCGCTGGCACGGGCACGGGCGGGGCTTGCGGCTGTGTGGCCTCCTGGGCCTTCTGCTGCAGGAGTTTCTGCATGTCCTGCACGGTCCGCTCCAGCTGACTCACACGATCCTGGGATTCCTGCAAGGCACGGGACTTGGCGGCCAGTTCCTCTTCCAGGATCTGCATGCGTTCCTGCACCTTGGCATCGGCCTTGCCGGCGGTGGCCGGCTCGCCCTTCGACAGCTTCAGCACGTCCTTGGGTGTGGTGGCGACGCCCACCGAATCCTCGACCCTGGGCGTAATCTTGCCCGTGGTTGTCGCGGCATCCGCCCTGTCCGCCGGAATGGCCGCCGCACCTGCGGCCAACTTGCCGCGGTAGGCATGCCACTCGTCCAGGTGTTTGCGCAACATGCGCACCGCCTCCCCGGGTGTCGTCTGCCCTTGCACAGAATCCGCGCTGGGGATCCGCAGTACCGCACCCTTCTTCAACAGATTCATGTTGCGGTCGATGAAGGCCGACTTGTTGCTGAGATACAGTCCCGCCATCATCTGCTCGAGGGTGACGTCCGCGCCGCGCACACGACCTGCGATCGCCCGCAGGGTTTCTCCGGTCCTGACCGGACCGTAGCGGTCGGGCTGCGTCGCGCCTCCGGCATCCGGCCTGGTTGCTTCTGGCGGGGCTTTCACCTCCTGCCCAGGGAGCGAGTCGCGCGCGACTGGCATTCCCACTTCGGGCACCATGGGTTTTACCGACGTGTTCTGGGCAGCCGTGCGCCCATCCATCGGCGGGTCCAACAGAAGGGTGTATTCCCGGATGATGCGCCCCGTGCTCCAGTTCAGCTCGATGAGCAGCTCCAAGGCGGGGTCGGAGACGGGCACGGAGGAGCTGATGCGCACGATGGGCTGGCCGCTGGCCCGCTGGGCCACTTCGAATTCCAGACCACTCAGGGCACCCGAGCGCTCCAGACGCGCCTGGCGGAAAAGCTCCGGACTGGCAAGACGGGCGGACACCCCGGGCAGTTCCTCCTTGCTGACCGACAACAGCTCGATCTCGGCCCGCAGCGGCTGACCCAGGGCGGACTGTACGGAGAGCCTGCCCAGGCCGGCGGCGTGCACCCCTCCCACGGCGAGCAACAGCATCGACAGCAGTCCATTGATTCTGATGGATTTTTTCATCTCTCCGCCTTTTCCCTCAACCTTGAGTCATGGTATTTGCCGTACCCAACGAATCACAATTTTTCCAAATGGCTCATGGAGTTAGGTACACAAGCTTAGGTGCGGTTTACGTTAGCATCGAAGTTATCGGTTTTTCAATCCAATTTTTCGTCGTCTCGACCCAGCCGGCCGCCTCCCGGCGCAGCGGGTCACGCATCATGCATAAACATGCGCATTGTCCCCCGACCCGAATCCAATCAAGAAAGATATCGGAGGTTTTTCGGGAATCTGTAGCGGGCACGGCCCTCCAGTGGAAGCACCGCATGCCATCGGGCAAATTCCGGTTTGCCGCTCAAGGCATGCAGGATGCCTTCCGCTGCGACTACCAGGACCAGATGCACACACAGGAACACCATCCCGTCGCAGGAAACACGGGGCGGGAAGTGGTCACGACCTGCGACCTCTCCAGCATCGATGGAGCGGAAAGACCCGCCGGCGCCTCCCACTGAACCACGAGAATGCCCTGCCCGCATGGAGCACCCGCCTGCAGGACGGCCGGATCGACGCGAGACACCCCCGGCGTAGTGGCCAACTCAGGCTTCCAGGAGGATGTGCAGCATGCGGCGCAGGGGCTCGGCCGCACCCCACAGGAGTTGGTCACCCACGGTAAAGGCGGACAGGTACTCCCTACCCATGGTGAGCTTGCGCATGCGGCCGACGGGCACGGCGAGGGTGCCGGAGACTGCGGCAGGGGTGAGCTGTTCCATGGAGGTCTGACGATCATTGGGCACCACCTTCACCCAATCATTGTGTGCCGCGAGAATGCCGTGGATCTCGTCCAGGGGCACATCCCGGGTCATCTTGATGGTCAGGGCCTGGGAGTGGCAGCGCATGGCCCCCACACGTATGCACAGACCATCGATGGGAATGGGGTTGTCGGAGCGCCCCAGGATCTTGTTGGCCTCCACCTGGGCCTTCCACTCCTCCTTGCTCTGCCCGGATTCCAGCTGCACGTCGATCCAGGGGATCAGGCTGGCGGCCAGAGGCACGGGCCAGGCCTCCAGGGGGTAGCGCTCGGAGCGCAGGAAATCGGTGACTTTCCTGTCGATCTCCAGGATGGCGGATGCCGGGTCGTCCAGCAGGGTCTTCACCTCGGCGCTCACTGCGCCCATCTGCCGCAGCAGCTCGCGCATGTTGCGGGCGCCTGCGCCGGAGGCCGCCTGATAGGTCTGGGGCGCGACCCATTCCACCAGGCCCTGCTTGAACAGGCCACCGATGGCCATGAGCATGAGGGAGACCGTGCAGTTGCCGCCCACATAGGTCTTCACGCCTTTCTGCAAACCGTCCAGGATGACCTGCCTGTTCACGGGATCCAGGATGATGATGGCCTCGTCCTGCATGCGCAGGGCCGAAGCGGCGTCGATCCAGTAACCGTCCCAGCCGGACGCGCGCAGCTTTGGGTAAATCTCCTTGGTGTAGTCGCCGCCCTGGCAGGTGATGACGACGTCCATCGCCTTCAGTGCGTCGATGCTGCCGGCATCCTTGAGGGGCGGCACGTCCCTGCCGATGTCCGGCCCCTTGCCCCCCACGTTGGAGGTGGTGAAGAACACCGGCTCGATGTGGTCGAAATCCCGTTCTTCCCGCATGCGGCCCATGAGCACCGAGCCCACCATGCCGCGCCAACCGATCAAGCCCACTCGTTTCATATCCGTGCCTCTGAATTGCGAAACCATCCCTGACCGGGAATGGGAGCGAGATTATAAGCCTGAGCGCCCAGGTTTCAGTTGGCCGCCGGCCCTGGCCAGGGCTTTTCTCAGTGTCTCGTCATGGGCAGCCAAGGGCAGATCCGAGTGGTGAAGCAGTTCCTCGCATTCCGGCGGGCTAGCCCAGATATTTCACCGCCCCTCTGATCCTGTAAGCGGTGGGTGTTGTCGGAGAGGAGGCTCAGGCTGGTGGATTGCTCAATGATCGAGCTGTTTCCTGTGCCGAGGGCAAACTCCCCTACCCCCGAAGCGTCGACATGTCGGGGCCGCACTCGGGATGGTTCATGGAGAAGCGCGCGCGGGTGCCGAAGAGATCGAGCTGGGTCTCCTTGGTCCGGTTCTCGGCCTCCCCGCGCCGGCAATACAGACCGTCGTAGAGGGCTGCGGCCGGCTGGGTCAGGTTGGTGACGATGAAACGCGGGTTGGCCCCCTGGCTGCCACACTCCAGGCGGGTGACGAGGCGACGTTCCCGCTCCCAACTGTCGACGGCATAGCGGAATTCCCGGATCCGGCGCTGCTCGGTCTGCGTGCCCGGGAGCTGTTCGGCCATCTCCTGTTCCCAGTCGGCGGCGATCCGATGCAGGCGGGCATTCCTCGCTGCGCCGATGACATGGCCGACCGCCTGGCGCTCGCACCAGCGGATGAGGCGTTGCCGACAGAAGCCGGGATCCCCGCGCACGATGATGCGCACTTCGGGCCAGGTCTGGCGCAGCCGGATGACCAGGAGCCTGTCCACGGCGGCGGCGTGCTTCGCCCCGTCGATCCGGCTCTTGCGCAGCACGCAGGCCT
>JAKQCX010000033.1 GCA_029558905.1 Pseudomonadota bacterium | reverse complement strand
GCTGTCAGAATGAGGAACGCCAGGCCGGCCACCAACCACCGCGGCCCGTGCGGGGCCGAAGGCTCGCGAGGCGAAGGCGCCCGACGACGAACGCCCAGTGCGTCCGCCACCGCGAACGCAATCATCACGAACACACCCGTCAGCGGCAGGTACGTGTACCGGTCCGCCAGGGCCTGATGTCCCACCTGGATCAACCCCGACACCGGCACCAGCATCCCCAGATACCATAGCCAGCCCACCAGGAGATACCGCCGGCGATGCTGCCACAGCACTAGCGCCGTCACCGCCACCAGCACCGCGGTGGCCGCCGCCACCTGCCCGGCCGGCCACGGCTCGCCGCCCGGCAGGTTCGGGTGGGTGTACAGCACCCCAAGGTCCTGAGGAACGAACATCTTCCCCAGGTAGCGAACATAGGACACCACCGCGTTCGCCAGCCGCAGCGGAAACGGCACCACGTCCGAGGCATCCATCGCCGGACCGGCCGCCTGCATCAGATACGTCACCACGCTGGACACCGCCGACAACGCCAGCAACGGCAGCTTCTCCAGAACCAGATAGGCGAAAGAGCAAGGGCGCAGCTCATGCCGTTGGCGGACGCTGCCGGTGGCCGCGACCGGTCCCCTCGCGCTGCCGAGTTCGCCACGCTGAGGCGATAGAGTCGTCGCGGGTTCCCCCCTCACCCTGCCCTCTCCCCTGAGGGGCGAGGGGTCGGAGGACGCGGGTTCCCCCCTCACCCTGCCCTCTCCCCCAGGGGGGAGAGGGGTGCCGGCCCAGGCAAGACGCATGCGATCCAGCGGCCAGTAGTCCAGCAGCAGCATCACGGCCGGCAGCGTCACCAGCATCGGCTTGGCCAGCAGACCCAACGCCAAGAGCACCGTCACCAGCAGGTACCGTCCGACGCCACCCCGACGGGCGTAACCCGCATAGGCGCCCAGCGCCAGCAGGCCCAGCAGGGTGCTGAGCAGGTCCTTGCGTTCCGCGACCCACGCGACGGATTCGACGTGCAGCGGATGCAACGCGAACAGTCCCGCCACGAACGCCGCGGGCCACAGCCGACCCGTCAGCCGTCGCAGCAGCTCCAGCAGCAGCACGGCGTTGGCCGCATGCAGCATCACGTTGACTAGGTGGTGCCTGCCGGCGTGCAGGCCGAAGAGGGTGCAGTCCAGCATGTGGCTCAGCCACGTCAAGGGGTGCCAGTTGGAGGCGTGGCCGGTCGTGAAGGCCCAGCGGATGCCGTCCGCCGTCAGCCCGTTCTTCACCTGGGGGTTGTCGGTGACGTAGGTAGGATCATCGTAGTCGACAAACGGGAAATCGAGCACCTGCCAGTAGGCCGCCAACGTCACCACCACCAGCACCGCGGCCAGGCAGAACAC
>JAKQCX010000023.1 GCA_029558905.1 Pseudomonadota bacterium | reverse complement strand
GTAGTTCTTCGCCGCACCTCCATACTTCTTCGACAGTATCGTGGTGATCGCCGCCGTCAGGGTCGTCTTGCCATGGTCCACGTGACCTATCGTCCCAACGTTCACGTGCGGCTTCGTACGCTCGAATTTTTCCTTGGCCATGTTCGGGTTACCTCGTCAATACGGTTACTTCTTGCTGTTGATCACCGCATCCGCGACACTCTTGGGCGCTTCCGCGTAGTGTTTGAATTCCATGCTGTAGGTGGCGCGGCCCTGGGACATGGAGCGCAGGTCCGTGGCATAGCCGAACATCTCGGCCAGGGGCACCTCGGCCTTGATGGACTTGCCCGTAGGCAGGTCATCCATACCCTGGATGATGCCTCGCCGGCGGTTCATGTCTCCCATGACGTCTCCCATGTAGTCCTCGGGTGTCTCCACCTCCACGGCCATCATGGGCTCGAGCAAAGCCGGGTTGGCTTTGCGCATGCCGTCCTTAAAGGCCAGGATGGCGGCCATCTTGAAGGCCTGCTCCGAGGAGTCGACTTCGTGGTAGGAGCCGTCGAACAGGGTAACCTTCACGTCCACCACGGGGAATCCGGCCATGACGCCATTGCCCAGGGCTTCCTGCAGGCCTTTGTCCACTGCGGGGATATATTCGCGCGGCACGGTGCCGCCCTTGATGGCATCCACGAACTCATAGCCCTTGCCAGCCTCGTTGGGCTCCATCTTGATCCACACGTGACCATACTGGCCCTTGCCGCCGGATTGCTTGACGAACTTGCCCTCCTGCTCGACCGGCTTGCGGATGGCCTCGCGGTACGCCACCTGGGGTGCGCCCACGTTGGCTTCCACGCCGAACTCCCGCTTCATGCGGTCGACGATGATCTCCAGATGCAGCTCGCCCATGCCGGAGATGATGGTCTGCCCGGATTCCTCGTCGGTACGCACGCGGAAGGAGGGATCCTCCTGTGCCAAACGGTTGAGCGCCAGACCCATCTTCTCCTGATCCACCTTGGTCTTGGGCTCCACGGCCACATGGATCACGGGCTCTGGGAAATCCATGCGCTCCAGAATGATGGGCCTGTCGATGGCACACAGCGTATCGCCCGTGTTGGCTTCCTTCAGGCCGACCGCGGCCGCGATGTCGCCGGCACGCACTTCCTTGATTTCTTCACGATTGTTGGCGTGCATCTGCAGGATGCGGCCCAGGCGTTCTTTCTTGCCCTTGACCGAGTTGTAAACGGTGTCGCCGGAATTCACCACTCCGGAATAGACCCTGAAGAAGGTGAGCTGGCCCACATAGGGGTCGCTCATGATCTTGAAGGCCAGCGCGGAGAAGGCCTCCTCATCGGACGCCCGGCGCTCATCCCCGCTGCCATCCTCCTTCTCGCCCCTGACCGGCGGGATGTCGAGCGGTGACGGCAGGAAATCGATCACGGCATCCAGCATGAGCTGCACGCCCTTGTTGCGGAAGGCCGTGCCGCACAGCATGGGCTGAATTTCACCGTTGATGGTGCGGGTACGCAGTCCTGCCTTGACATCCGCCTCGGGGAGCCCGCCTTCTTCCAGATACTTGTTCATCAGTTCTTCGGACGACTCGGCGGCGGCCTCCACCATCTTCTCGCGCCATTCCTGTGCCAGATCCACCAGTTCGGCGGGTACCTCGGCATAGGTGAACTTCATGCCATGTGATGCCTCGTCCCAGATGATCGCCTTCATCTTGATCAGGTCCACCACACCGGTGAAGCCGTCCTCGGCGCCGATGGGGATGACGATGGGCACCGGGTTGGCCTTCAGGCGCGCGCGCATCTGATCGTGGACCTTGAAGAAGTTGGCACCCTGACGGTCCATCTTGTTCACAAAGGCCAAGCGCGGCACCCTGTGCTTGTTGGCCTGGCGCCAGACCGTCTCGGACTGGGGCTGTACGCCACCCACGGCACAGTACACCATGCAGGCACCATCCAGGACCCGCATGGAACGCTCCACCTCGATGGTGAAATCCACGTGCCCGGGTGTGTCGATGATGTTGATGCGGTGCTCGGGATAAGACAGGTCCATACCCTTCCAGAAGCAGGTCACCGCCGAGGAGGTGATGGTGATGCCGCGCTCCTGCTCCTGCGCCATCCAGTCGGTGGTGGCGGCGCCATCATGCACCTCACCCAGCTTGTGGTTGATGCCGGTATAGAACAGGATGCGCTCGGTCGTGGTGGTCTTGCCTGCGTCGATGTGAGCGGAGATACCGATATTGCGGTAGCGCTCGATGGGGGTCTTGCGTGCCACGGTGAGGGTCCTTGTATTTCAGAAGCGGAAGTGCGAGAAGGCCTTGTTGGCCTCGGCCATGCGGTGCACTTCCTCGCGCTTCCTCATGGCCGAACCACGGCCTTCCGAGGCATCCAGCAACTCACCTGCCAGACGCTGCCCCATGGACTTCTCACCACGCTTGCGCGCGGCTTCCTTGATCCAGCGCATGGCCAGGGCCGCGCGCCGGGACGGCCGCACCTCCACGGGTACCTGATAGTTGGCCCCTCCGACACGGCGGGACTTGACCTCCACCAAGGGACGGACATTGGCCATGGCTTGATTGAACACCTCGACCGGATCCTTGCCACTCTTCTTGTTGATCTGCTCGAACGCGCCATAGATGATGCGCTCGGCCACGGCTTTCTTGCCGCTGTTCATGATGACGTTCATGAACTTGGCCACCTCGGTGCTCCCGAACTTGGGATCCGGCAGGATAGTGCGCTTGGGGACTTCGCGACGACGGGGCATGGTGATACTCCTTGTTTCTTATTTGCCGGCCTTGGCACGTTTGGCGCCGTACTTGGACCGGGCCTGCTTTCGGGACTTGACACCAGCGGTATCCAGGCTGCCGCGCACGATGTGATAGCGCACACCCGGCAGGTCCCTCACCCGGCCACCACGTACCAGCACCACGGAGTGCTCCTGCAGGTTATGTCCCTCGCCCCCGATGTAACCAATGATCTCGAAGCCGTTGGACAGACGCACCTTGGCCACCTTGCGCAAGGCCGAGTTCGGCTTCTTGGGGGTCGTGGTGTAAACACGGGTACACACCCCCCGCCTCTGCGGGCAGGACTCCATGGCGGGCGCATTGCTCTTTTCGATCGGAGCCTGACGCGGCTTCCGCACCAATTGGTTGATGGTCGGCATCTAACGCAATCCCAACAAACTAAAACACTGAATATATCGGCTCACGCATGCCCTCAGCGAAGCTGCTGCGCACAGGTGACGCGAGCCGGCCAAAAAAGACTGTGGATGCTAGTGTTGGCGGACCAGTCTGTCAAGCCACGCGCATGGCCTGGCACACAGGGGTCAGTCCTCGCGCTCCTCGGTCACCACGATGATCTCCTCGCCTTCCTGCGCGGGCAGGTCCATGCCAGACTGGGCCTTGCGGTTACGGTGGTAGGCCAGGCCCGTGCCGGCGGGAATCAGACGGCCGACGATCACGTTCTCTTTCAGACCACGCAGGTCATCGCGCTTGGCCATGATGGCCGCCTCCGTCAGGACCCGCGTGGTCTCCTGGAAGGAGGCAGCGGAGATGAAGGAGTCGGTCGACAGGGAGGCCTTGGTGATGCCCAGCAGGATGTTGTCATGGGTGGCGGGCTGCCTGCCTTCGGCCAGCATCTGATCGTTGGCCTGCAGCAACTCGGAGCGCTCCACCTGCTCGCCCGGAATGAAACCCGTATCCCCTGGATCCACCACGTTGACCCGGCGCAGCATCTGCCGCACCACCACCTCGATGTGCTTGTCGTTGATCTTCACGCCCTGCAGGCGGTACACATCCTGCACCTCGTCGATGATGTAGCGCGCCAGGGCATCGATCCCCTGCAGTCGGAGGATATCGTGGGGGTCCTGGGAACCATCCACGATCATCTCGCCCTTTTGCACCACCTGGCCGTCATGCACGGTGACGTGCTTGTCCTTGGGGATCAAGTATTCATGCGGTGCGCCATCCAGGTCCGTGATCACCAGGCGCTGCTTGCCCTTGGTGTCCTTGCCGAACGAGATCGTGCCCGTCAGTTCCGCCAGCACGCCGGCATCCTTGGGCGAACGCGCCTCGAACAGTTCGGCCACGCGCGGCAGGCCTCCCACGATGTCGCGCGTCTTGGTGGTTTCCTGGGGTACGCGCGCCAGCACATCGCCCGCGCTCACCTCCTGGCCATCCTTCACCGTGATCAGGGAGCCCACCTGGAAGGTGATGCTGACGGCATGCTCGGTGCCGACCGCCTTCACATCCTGACCATCCGGACCGATGAGGCGTACCTGCGGGCGCACGCCCTTGGCCTGGGATGCACCACGACGCTTGCCATCGATGACGATGAGCGTGGACAGGCCCGTCACATCGTCGATCTGCTTGGCAACGGTGACGCCTTCCTCCACGTTTTCGAACTTCACCCGACCGGCATACTCGGTGATGATCGGACGGGTATGCGGATCCCAGGTGGCCAGGCCGGTCCCGGCCTTGACCATGTCACCATCCTTGACCACCAGGATGGCGCCGTAGGCGACCTTGTGGCGTTCGCGTTCACGCTGGTGGTCGTCCACGATGGTGACTTCACCGTTGCGGGAAATGACCACCTGCTCGTCCTTGACATTGGTGATATAGCGGATGCTGGCGGCGAAGCGCACGGTGCCCGAGGACCGGCACTCGATCTGGCTGACGGCGGCCGCCCGCGAGGCGGCACCGCCGATATGGAAGGTGCGCATGGTGAGCTGGGTGCCTGGCTCGCCGATGGACTGGGCGGCGATGACGCCCACGGCCTCCCCGACATTGACCAGATGGCCCCGGCCCAGATCCCGCCCGTAGCACTTGGCGCACAGACCCCAGCGGGTATCGCAGGTCAGTGGGGTACGCACCTTGACCTCGTCCACGCCCAGGCTGTCGATCAGGTCCACGGCATCCTCATCCAGCAGGGTGCCGGCCTCAAGCACGGTCTCCTGGGTATCCGGATGGATGACGTCGGTGGCGGCCACCCGGCCCAGGATGCGGTCCCGCAGATACTCCACCACGTCGCCGCCTTCCGTCAGGGTACGCATGAGCATGCCGTTGACGGTGCCGCAATCGTCCTCGGTGATCACCAGGTCCTGGGTCACGTCCACCAGGCGGCGGGTCAGGTAACCTGAGTTGGCGGTCTTCAGGGCGGTGTCGGCCAGACCCTTGCGTGCACCGTGCGTGGAGATGAAGTACTGCAGCACGTTCAGGCCTTCACGGAAGTTCGCCGTGATGGGCGTCTCGATGATGGAGCCATCGGGCTTGGCCATCAGTCCGCGCATGCCGGCCAACTGGCGGATCTGGGCCGCCGAGCCGCGGGCGCCGGAGTCAGCCATCATGAAGATGGAGTTGAAGGATTCCTGCCTGGCCTGTCTGCCCTCGCGATCCGTGACGGTCTCGTGCGATAGCTGCTCCATCATGGCCTTGGCCACCTTGTCACCGGCCTGTCCCCAGATATCCACCACCTTGTTGTAGCGCTCTCCCTGGGTCACCAGGCCCGAGGTGTACTGGGATTCGATCTCCTTCACCTCCTTCTCCGCCTGGGCCAGGATGTCTGCCTTTTGCGGCGGCATGAGCATGTCCTGCAGGCAGATGGAGATGCCACCCTTGGCGGCCATGGAGAAGCCTGTGTACATCAGCTTGTCGGCGAACACCACGGTGTCCTTGAGGCCGCACTTACGGAAGGCGGCATTGATGAGCCTGGAGATCTCCTTCTTTTTCAACACCTTGTCGACGTGGCTGAATTCCAGTCCGGGGGGCAGGATTTCCGACAGGAAGGCACGCCCCACCACGGTATCCACGCGCCGGACATGCTCGCGCACCTGGCCGGCAGCATCATACGCGCGCTCCCTGATGCGCACGGTGACCTTGGCATTCAGGTCCACCAGACCGGTCTGCCAGGCGCCACGCAGTTCATCCACGTCGGCGAAGCGCATGCCCTCGCCCTTGGCATTGATGCGCTCCCGGCTCATGTAGTACAGGCCCAGCACGATGTCCTGGGAAGGTACGATGATGGGTTCGCCGTTGGCGGGCGAAAGCACGTTGTTCGAAGCCAGCATGAGAGTGCGGGCTTCCATCTGAGCCTCCAGGGAGAGCGGCACGTGCACGGCCATCTGGTCACCGTCGAAGTCGGCGTTGAAGGCGGTGCACACCAGGGGGTGCAGTTGGATGGCCTTGCCCTCGATGAGTACCGGCTCGAAGGCCTGGATGCCCAGGCGGTGCAGGGTGGGGGCCCGGTTCAGCATCACGGGATGCTCGCGGATCACCTCTTCCAGGATGTCCCACACCACCGGTTCCTCATCTTCCACCATGCGCTTGGCGGCCTTGATGGTGGTGGCCAGACCCATCACCTCCAGGCGGTTGAAGATGAAGGGCTTGAACAGCTCCAGGGCCATGAGCTTGGGCAGGCCGCACTGGTGCAGCTTGAGGGTGGGGCCCACGACGATGACCGAACGGCCGGAGTAGTCTACGCGCTTGCCCAGCAGGTTCTGGCGGAAGCGGCCGCCCTTGCCCTTGATCATGTCGGCCAGGGACTTGAGCGGGCGCTTGTTGGCACCAGTCATGGCCTTGCCGCGCCGACCGTTGTCGAGCAGGGAATCCACCGATTCCTGCAGCATGCGCTTTTCGTTGCGCACGATGATGTCCGGGGCCTTGAGTTCCAGCAGGCGCTTGAGGCGGTTGTTGCGGTTGATGACCCTGCGGTACAGGTCGTTCAGGTCGGAAGTGGCGAAGCGGCCGCCATCCAGGGGCACCAGCGGCCGCAGTTCGGGCGGCAGCACCGGCAACACATCCAGAATCATCCAGTCAGGCTGGATCCGGGACTTGAGGAAGGCCTCCAGCACCTTCAGCCGCTTGGCGAACTTCTTGATCTTGGTCTCGGAAGTAGTCTTGGACAGCTCGGTGCGCAGCTTTGCGACCTCATCGGCCAGATCGATGCCCTTGAGCAGGTCGCGTACACCCTCCGCGCCCATGCCGGCCCTGAACTCGTCACCATATTCTTCCAGCTTGTCGAGGTAATCGTCCTCGGTGAGCAGTTGGCCCTTGGTCAGGCTCGTCTCGCCCGGGTCGGTTACCACGTAGGCCTCGAAGTACAGGACCCGCTCGATATCCCTCAGGGTCATGTCCAGTACCATGCCCAGGCGGCTGGGCAGGGACTTCAGGAACCAGATATGTGCCACGGGAGAAGCCAGTTCGATGTGCCCCATGCGCTCCCGACGCACCTTGGCCTGGGTGACCTCCACGCCGCACTTCTCGCAGATGACCCCACGATGCTTGAGGCGCTTGTACTTGCCGCACAGGCACTCGTAATCCTTGACGGGACCGAAGATCTTGGCGCAGAACAGGCCGTCACGCTCCGGCTTGAAGGTACGGTAGTTGATGGTCTCCGGCTTCTTCACTTCACCGAAGGACCAGGCGCGGATCTTTTCCGGCGAGGCGAGGCCGATCTTGATGGCGTCGAATTCCTCGTCATGAGTGACCTGCTTGAAGAGATCTAGCAATGCTTTCATCGTTTCAAACCCCCGTTAGGGACAAATCCTCTGGAGGAGATTGGAAAGCGCACCCCGTTCCCATGCCGTGCTTCCCACTTCCCATCCCCGGTTTCCCGCTTTTCAGTAACGCTCGAGATCGATGTCGATGGCCAGTGAACGGATTTCCTTCACCAGCACGTTGAAGGATTCCGGCATGCCGGCATCGATCTTGTGCTCGCCCTTGACGATGTTCTCGTACACCTTGGTACGGCCGCTGACGTCGTCCGACTTGACGGTGAGCATCTCCTGCAGGGTGTAGGCCGCGCCGTACGCCTCCAGGGCCCACACCTCCATCTCGCCGAAGCGCTGGCCGCCGAACTGGGCCTTGCCGCCCAGAGGTTGCTGGGTGACCAGGCTGTATGGGCCGGTGGAACGGGCGTGCATCTTGTCGTCCACCAGGTGGTGCAGCTTCAGCACATGCATGATGCCGACGGTGGTGGTACGGTCGAAGGGCTCGCCGGAGCGGCCGTCGTACAGCTGGGCCTGGGTCTTGGCTTCGGTAAAGCCGTTCCGTGCGGTGCGCGGGTCGTCGGAAGGATAGGCCAGATCCAGCATGGTCTTGATTTCCCTCTCCGCGGCTCCGTCGAATACCGGCGTGGCGAAGGGCACCCCCTTGGTCAGGTTGCGCGCCATTTCCAGGATTTCGGTATCGCTCAGTGCCTTGATGTCTTCCAGCTTGCCATTGCTGTTGTAGACCTTCTCAAGAAAGTCCCGCATCTCCGCGGCCTTGGCTTCGGCCTCGAGCATCTCGCCGATGCGCCGCCCCAGTCCACGGGCCGCCCAACCCAGGTGGGTCTCCAGGATCTGGCCCACGTTCATGCGCGACGGCACCCCCAGGGGATTGAGCACGATGTCCACGGGCGTGCCGTCCGCCATGAAAGGCATGTCCTCCACGGGCACGATCTTGGACACCACACCCTTGTTGCCATGCCTGCCGGCCATCTTGTCGCCGGGCTGCAGACGGCGCTTCACCGCCAGGTAGACCTTCACCATCTTGATCACGCCCGGGGGCAGCTCGTCCCCCTGGGTGAGCTTCTTCTTCTTGGTCTCCAGCATGCGATCGAACTCTTCGCGCTGCTTGTCCAGGGCATCCTTGATGGCCTCCATCTGGCGCGCCAGATCCTCCTCGGCCACGCGGATGTCGAACCAGTCGTGCGGATTGACGCCATCCAGGTACTCGGCGCTGATATCGGTCTTGCCCAGCTTCCTGGGGCCGCCCTTGGCGGGTTTGCCCACCAGCAGACGGCGCATGCGGGTGAAGGCGTCCGCCTCCACGATGCGCATCTGGTCCGCCAGGTCCTTCTTGTAGGCGCGGATCTGGGAGTCGATGATGGCGTTGGCGCGGCTGTCCCGCTCTATACCCTCACGGGTGAACACCTGCACGTCGATGACGGTACCGCTCATGCCGGTGGGCACCCGCAGGGAGGTGTCCTTCACGTCCGAGGCCTTCTCGCCGAAGATGGCGCGCAGCAGCTTCTCTTCCGGGGTGAGCTGGGTCTCCCCCTTGGGGGTGACCTTGCCCACCAGCACGTCGCCGGCCTGCACCTCGGCGCCCACGTGCACGATGCCCGCCTCGTCCAGGCGGCCGAGCTGGGCCTGGGCCAGGCTGGAAATGTCGCGCGTGATCTCCTCCGGTCCCAGCTTGGTATCGCGGGCCACCACGGAGAGCTCCTCGATGTGGATGGAGGTAAAGCGATCTTCCGCCACCACCCGCTCGGAAATGAGGATGGAGTCCTCGAAGTTGTAGCCGTTCCAGGGCATGAAGGCCACCAGCATGTTCTGCCCCAGGGCCAGTTCGCCCATGTCGGTGGATGCCCCGTCGGCGATGACGTCGCCACGGGCGATCTTGTCGCCCAGGCGCACCAGGGGACGCTGGTTGATGTTGGTGTTCTGGTTGGAGCGCTGGTACTTGGTGAGGGTGTAGATGTCCACACCCACCTTGCCGGCCACGGCTTCGTCGTCGTTGACACGCACCACGATGCGGCTGGCGTCCACGTAGTCCACCACACCACCGCGATGCGCGGTCACCACGGTGCCGGAGTCCACGGCGGCGGTGCGCTCGACACCCGTGCCCACCAGGGGCTTGTCCGGGCGCAGGCAGGGTACGGCCTGGCGCTGCATGTTGGAGCCCATGAGGGCACGGTTGGCATCGTCATGTTCCAGGAAGGGAATGAGCGAGGCCGCCACGGACACCACCTGGGACGGGGCGACGTCCATGTATTGGATGCGGTCCGGCGTGGAGAGGGTGAATTCATTGTGATGGCGGCAGGACACCAGGTCACCGGTGAAACGGCCCTGGGCATCCAGTTCGGCGTTGGCCTGGGCGATCACGTACTGGGCCTCCTCGATGGCGGACAGGTACCCGATCTCGCCAGCCACCTTGCCATCCACCACCTTGCGGTAGGGCGTCTCGATGAAGCCATACTCGTTGGTGCGCGCATACAGGGCCAGGGAGTTGATCAGGCCGATGTTGGGACCTTCCGGCGTCTCGATGGGACACACCCGGCCGTAGTGGGTGGGATGCACGTCGCGCACTTCGAAGCCGGCCCGCTCGCGCGTGAGACCACCGGGCCCCAGGGCGGAGATGCGCCGCTTGTGGGTGATCTCCGACAGGGGGTTGGTCTGATCCATGAACTGCGACAGCTGGCTGGAGCCGAAGAACTCCTTCACCGCCGCCGAGATGGGCTTGGCATTGATCAGGTCATGCGGCATGAGGTTGTCGGACTCGGCCTGGGACAGGCGCTCCTTCACGGCCCGCTCCACGCGCACCAGACCGGCGCGGAACTGATTCTCCGCCAGTTCCCCCACGGAGCGCACGCGACGGTTGCCCAGGTGATCGATGTCGTCGACCTCGCCCCGGCCATTGCGCAGTTCCACCAGAATCTTGATGACCTCGACGATGTCGCGCGGGGAAAGGGTGTAGCGCTCCTCCACCCGCGGGTTGAGGATCTTGGCGTCGAAGCCGGCGGATTCCAGACGCTTGTTCAGGGCGGTCATGCGCGCCTTCGCCTCCTCCGGAGTGGCGACGTCCTCCAGACTGATCTTGGACAGGCTGGCCTCGGGGCAGACCGGCTGGATCTCGCGCAGGGCGGCCGCCAGCTTGTGCTCGCGATGGTGGGGCGGAAACACGATCTCCCAGCTGGTGGTCGTCGGCGCGTTGATCCGCCGGTTGAATTTCATGCGCCCCACCTTGGACAGATCGTAAGTGTCCGCGCTGAAGAACAGGCGGTTGAACAGGGCCTCCACGGCGTCCTCCGTGGGCGGCTCGCCAGGACGCATCATGCGATAGATGGCCACCCGCGCGGTCCACGCGTCCACCGTCTCGTCCAGGTTCAGGGTCTGCGAGACGAAAGGCCCATGACCGAGTTCATTGATGTAGAGGGTCTGGAAATCGACGACCCCGGCCTGCAGCATTCTTTCCAGCAGGCCTTCGGTGATCTCCTCGTTGGCCCGGGCGACCAGTTCTCCGGTTTCCTTGTCCACCAGGTTTCTTGCCAGGATGCGCCCCAGAATGAAGCCTTGGTCGACGACCAGCTTCTTGATGCCGGCCGCCTCCAAATCGCGGATGTTCCGCACGGTGATGCGCTTGTCCTTGGCCACCAGGACCCTGCCATCCTTGCCCAGGATATCGAACTTGGCGATCTCGCCGCGCAGGCGCTCGGGCTTGAGCTCGAACTCGATGCCCTTCTTGCCCACATGGAAGGACTCCGTGGCGAAGAACATCTCCAGGATCTGTTCGACGTTGTAGCCCAGGGCCTTGAGCAGGACCGTAGCCGGCATCTTGCGGCGCCGGTCCACACGGAAATAGAGCAAGTCCTTGGGATCGAACTCGAAATCCAGCCAGGAGCCGCGATAGGGAATGATGCGCGCCGAGAACAGCAGCTTGCCGGAGGAATGGGTCTTGCCCTTGTCGTGCTCGAAAAACACGCCGGGTGAGCGGTGCAGCTGCGAAACGATGACCCGCTCGGTGCCGTTGATCACGAAAGAACCATTGGGAGTCATGAGCGGGATCTCGCCCATGTAGACCTCCTGTTCCTTCACCTCCTTGATCTTTTCCTTGACGCTCTCCCGGTCCAGGATCACCAGGCGCACCCGGGCGCGCAGGCTGGCCGCATAGGTCAGGCCCCGTTGCTGACACTCGACGATATCGAACACGGGGGTGCCAAGCTGGTAGCTCACGTACTCCAGCCGGGCATTGCCACTGTGACTGGAGATAGGGAAGATGGACTTGAACGCCGCCTGCAGACCCACATCCTGGCGTGCCTCCACGGGCACCCCCTCCTGGATGAAGCCACGGAAGGACTCGATCTGGGTGGTGAGCAGGTAGGGCACCGGCAAAACGCTGACACGTTTTGCAAAACTCTTGCGCAGGCGCTTTTTCTCGGCGAATGTGTAGTTCATGACGGTTCCGTCTCCAGTAGACAGGGATCAGGTATCAGAAATTCCTTCCGGATCATGCGGTTGCAAAACCATTCCGCGCCGCCGGCAGGACATCCCTGAGAGCTGATGCCTGAAACGCCAAAAGGCCGGCGGTGTGAGCCGCCAGCCTCAGACCGGGCAGGAGGCATGCACCCCCTGTGCCCACATCGGCATGCCTTACTTGATCTCGGCGGTGGCACCCGCTTCGGTCAGTTGCTTGGCGATATCCTCGGCCTCGGCCTTGGGGCAAGCCTCCTTGACGGGCTTGGGCGCACCGTCCACCAGGTCCTTGGCCTCCTTCAGGCCCAGGCCGGTGATGGCACGCACCACCTTGATGACGCTGACCTTGTTGGCACCGGCGTTGGTCAGGATCACGTCGAACTCGGTCTTTTCCTCGACCGCGGCGGCCGCACCACCCCCCGCGGCGGGGCCGGCCACGGCCATGGAGGCGGCCGATACACCGAATTTCTCTTCGAACGCCTTCACCAGGTCATTCAGTTCCATCACCGTCATGGCGCCGACGGCCTCCAGGATGTCTTCTTTGCTAATAGCCATGCTCAAAACTCCAAAATGGATAGTCGAAAGTGGGTACGAAAGCCCGTCGGGGATCAGGCGGCAGCGCCCGCCTCCTCACGTTGCCTGGCCAGGGCGGCCAGGGCGCCGGCAAAGCCGGACACCGGGGCCTGCATGACACCAAGCAACCTGGCGAGCAGTTCCTCGCGCCCGGGGATCGAAGCCAGGGCCTTGACAGCCGCCTCATCCAGCACCCTGCCGCTATAGGAACCAGCTTTCAGAATCAGCTTGTCGTTGGTCTTGGCGAAATCGTGCAAGACCCTAGCCGCCGCGACGGGATCGCTGGAGATGCTGTAGATCAGCGGTCCAACCATCAGGGGCGCAAGTTCCGCGAACGGGGTATCCGCCACGGCGCGACGCACCAGGGTGTTCTTCAGTACACGCAGATAGACGCCAGCCTCGCGGGCCTTCCTGCGCAGCACGGTCAAGTCGCTGACCGCGACGCCACGATACTCGGCCACGACGATGGTCTCGGCGTTGGCCACCTGTGCCGAGACCTCCGCCACGACGGCCTTCTTGTCATCTAGATTCAGACTCAATGTCTTCCCTCCATTCAAGTCAACTCACGGTGTAGGACCACCACCGCACCCACGGCGACCTGAAGCAGAAATCCCGCCGTCCGCCCCTGGGGTGCGAACGGCCCATCATCCTGTTCTGGGACACCGTCTGCGTAGACAGGGATCGGGAACCGGTAGCGGGGATCATGGCCCCCGCCCTCGCCCGTCACCGCAATTGAGCCTCGCGGCATCTACGGTCTTTGACGATCCGCCGCCCCGCTCGCGCGGGCCGACGGCCCAAAGTTCTGTCCCCGCGACAGCGGGAACACATGCATCCATTACCGTGCCTGCACCAGGCTGGCCTGATCCACGCGCACGCCCACACCCATGCTGCTGGACACCGCCACGCGCCGCATGTAGACACCCTTGGAACTGGCGGGCTTGGCCTTGTTCAGCGCATCCACCAGGGCAAGCAGGTTTTCCCGCAGGGCCTCCACCTCGAAGGAGGCCCGGCCAATGGTGGCGTGGATGATGCCGGCCTTGTCGGTACGGTATTGCACCTGACCCGCCTTGGCATTCTTCACGGCCTCGGCCACGTTGGGGGTCACGGTACCCACCTTGGGGTTGGGCATCAGACCCCGTGGACCGAGAATCTGTCCCAGCTGGCCCACCACGCGCATGGCATCCGGGGTGGCGATGACCACGTCGAAATCCAGCTTGCCGGCCTTCACATCGGCCGCCAGATCGTCGAAGCCGACGATGTCCGCGCCCGCCGCCCTGGCGGCCTCGGCATTGGCAGCCTGAGCGAACACCGCCACGCGCACGGTCTTGCCGATGCCCCGGGGCAGCACCACGGAACCGCGCACCACCTGGTCGGACTTGCGCGGATCCACACCCAGATTGATGGCGGCATCGATGGACTCATCGAACTTGGCGGTGGCGGTTCCCTTCACCAGACTCAGGGCCTCGTCGATGGCGTAGTTCCTGGTGCGCTCAACCTGGGCACGCAGGGCCTTCATGCGTTTGGATTGCCGGGCCATGTCAAACTCCCTCCACATTGATGCCCATGCTGCGCGCGGTACCGGCGATGGTGCGCACGGCCGCGTCCATATCGGCCGCAGTCAGATCGGGCATCTTGGTCTTGGCGATTTCTTCGAGCTGGGCACGGCTGATCTGGCCCACCTTGTCGGTATGCGGCTTGGCGGAACCCTTCGCAACCCCGGTGGCCTTGCGGATCAGGACCGTGGCCGGCGGGGTCTTCATGATGAAGGTAAAGCTCTTGTCCGCGTACGCGGTAATGACCACGGGGATGGGTAGACCAGGCTCCAAGTTCTGGGTCTGGGCGTTGAAGGCCTTGCAGAACTCCATGATGTTCAGGCCCCTCTGGCCCAGCGCGGGGCCGATGGGAGGCGACGGATTGGCCTTCCCGGCCGGTACTTGCAGCTTGATATAGCCTGTGATCTTCTTGGCCATGGTTCACTCCTGTCAGTGAGTACAATCGCGCGCTCGCCATCCGATATG
The DNA here is from genome assembly GCA_029558905.1 of Pseudomonadota bacterium. Classification (GTDB taxonomy): domain Bacteria; phylum Pseudomonadota; class Gammaproteobacteria; order Burkholderiales; family Thiobacillaceae; genus PFJX01. Next base: position 1,279 of record JAKQCX010000023.1, on the reverse strand, counting down.
GACGGCTACTGGCGCTCCTCTACCGGTTTTAGGCCCCGGCCCGGCCCCGCTGTCAGGCCTTCTCGACCTGGGCGAAATCCAGTTCCACGGGCGTGGCGCGTCCGAAGATGGTTACGGAGACGCGCAGTTTGCTCTTCTCGTAATTCACCTCTTCCACCATGCCGTTGAACTCGTTGAACGGTCCGTCGACGACGCGCACCAGTTCACCCGCCTCGAAGGTCACCTTGGGCCTGGGCTTCTCCACCCCTTCCTGCATCTGCCGCAGGATGCCCTGGACCTCCCGCTCGCTGATGGGTGCGGGCTTGTTGGCCGTGCCGCCCACGAAGCCCGTGACCTTGGGCGTGCTCTTCACCAGGTGCCAGGAGTCATCGTTCATCTCCATCTGCACCAGCACATAACCCGGAAAGAACTTGCGCTCGGTGGTCTTCTTCTGCCCACCCTTCATCTCCACCACTTCCTCGACCGGCACCAGGATCTCACCGAAGCTCTCCTGCATGCCGTTGCGCTCGATGCGCTCCTTGAGGGCGCGCTGGACACTCTTCTCGAAGCCGGAATAGGCGTGCACCACGTACCATTGCATGGCCATCATTCCCCCCTGCCCATGATCAGCTTCACCAGCCACAACAAGGTTCCATCCACCGCCCACAGGAACAAGGCCATGACGATGACGAACACCGCCACCACGCCCGTCATCTGCATGGTCTCCCGGCGTGTCGGCCACACGACCTTGCGCGCCTCGGTGACGGATTCCCGGCTGAAGGCGTAGAACTGGCGCCCGGGTGTGGTGAACCCGGCCATCAGGGCAGCCGCCAGCACACCGCCCAATACCGCCAGCACGCGCACCACGGTAGGCATCTCGGACAACAGGTAAAAACCCGCGATACCCGCCACGACCAGCAAGGCGGCCGCCAGTAATTTGATGTTATCTACCATCTGGGGCTTATGACCGGATACCCGATGTCTCGTTGTGCACTGCTTGTCTGGCAGGCCAGGAGGGTCTCGAACCCCCAACCTTCGGTTTTGGAGACCGACGCTCTGCCAATTGAGCTACTGGCCTTTGGTTCTGGATTCAGGCGACCGGTTTCGGAGAAGGCCAGGCGCGCCACCGGCACGTGCTGGCTGTACCGAAACCCCGCACCCCGTCTATTCGATGATCTTGGCCACCACGCCGGCGCCCACGGTACGGCCGCCTTCGCGGATGGCAAAGCGCAGGCCGTCTTCCATGGCAATCGGGGCGATCAGCGCCACCGTCATGCTCACGTTGTCCCCAGGCATCACC
>JAKQCX010000021.1 GCA_029558905.1 Pseudomonadota bacterium | reverse complement strand
AACTACAAAAAACAGCAAAAATACTGATGCAACCATCCAGAACGCTGCAGCCGCCGTTCGCGCCTGCCGGCCCTCCTGCAGGAACCGCTGCATTGAAGTCCGCAGTGCAGACGGGCGAGAATGCGGCGCGCAGGCGGCGATTCGCTCAAACGCTGGCGGTCTGCGGGCACGGAGCCCGGTGGCGACCACCGAGGGACTCAAAGGACCTGGAAGACCTGCAGTTGATAGCCCGCTTCGCGACGCAGGACGCCCAGTGAGCGCAACTTGCAGACCGACCCTGAAGTCTTTACGAAGACCGGCTCGGCGAGGGCAGGGGCGTTTGCAGGCAGGAGGACGCGCAAAGCCTCCCCCTTGCTTGGAACGTCGCACAGGATCCCGTCGACACTGTTGCGACCATCATCGACGACCCCGAGCGAAGGCGATCGTGCGAGCAGTTCGATGCCCAGGCCGGCATGCGTCGCCCACATGCGCAGTCGCCGCACGATGCCAAGCTGCCAACCGTCACCATCGACGAAATGGATGCCGAGCAGTTCTCCGATATCTGGCCAGGCCCGCGTTGGATCGCTGTTGGCCACGATCTGCAGCCCGCTGCGACTGAAGTCGACCACCCTCCAGTTCCGCGGCACCGGAAGAGGCTGCCCGCCAATGACGGCAGTGCATGCATGGAGCCCACGCGCGATGTCCGCGCTCGCGTCCTGAAGGTATCGGCGCCGAGTCCGCACCGGCGGTGCCTTCGACCACTGCATGCGCAGGTATTCGACGGCGGCACGTGCATGCTCGAGCGGGAGACGGCCGAAGGGTGCAGGTACGATGGAGCGCGCGAGTTGCCTGGAGAACTCGGCCAGCAACTCGCCCGCCGCCCAGGGCGCGAAACGCCACTCCCCTTCCCGGTGCTTTCCCATCTGCCGGGCCGGGATGGTGCCCTCCTCCGGAATCACGACATACTGGGGCACATCGGCAGCACGGCGATCGAGCGACAGGAAGGGCAGGCAGACATCCACGACGTGGCCGAGCGCGATGCCCATCTCGAGTTCGACCTGGTCGAGATTGATGCTGTAGTGGGCGACCGCGCGAAGATACTCCCGACCGATGTTGTGGACGTCCCCACCGACGACGCTGTCGCGGGCCTCGGGAGACGCGGCAAAGAGCTGGCCGATCCGCGCCCACAGCACCTCGTCGGGACCGAAGCGGTCACAAGCGGACCATTTCAAGGCCTCGACCACGGCGCTTGCCAGCCGCAGGCGGGTCGCCTCCGATCCGGCCACCGAATTCGATGGGGAAAGACACCAGTAGCCGTCGCACACCGCCATCCAGGCGTCACGCACACCGGCAAGCCAACGCACCCACCATGCGTGGTCATGCCCCGAAGCGGGATCGCCCGATGCGCGCACCCCGATCGGCGCGGAGCGCTCGACTGCCTCGCGCAAGGCATCGTCGAAGCTGGACACGACGTGCAGCCCGGCGACTTCGGTCTTCGGACTACCCGGCTTGTACAACGCCCGCAAGGTTGCCGTCGCAGCCTCGAGCCCCACAACCGGATTCCCGCCGCCGGCAAGCACGCCGGCGGGAGTGTAATCGAGCGTTCTGGGCTGATCCAAAGGCCATTCTCCGCACAAGACGCGCCAGCGCTTCCCCGGATGGGAAAAGCGCTCGAGCACGCGACGTTTCGCCACATTCTGAACCAGCGCGGAAGGCGGTGTCCACCGCACAGCCACCATGACGAACGCGAGATCGGGAGGCGTCCGCGTCACCGCAGCCCAGCCCGTTGCCTCCGCACAGTAGAATCACGCCTTTTTACCGGGAGCGAGCATGCGACAGTACCTCGACCTGATGCGCCATGTGCTCGAGCACGGCGACCCCAAGACCGACCGGACCGGGACCGGCACGCTATCCGTGTTCGGCTGGCAGATGCGCTTTCGCCTCCAGGACGGCTTTCCGCTGCTGACCACCAAGAAACTGCACACGCGCTCGATCATCCACGAGCTGCTGTGGTTTCTGCAGGGAGACACCAACATCCGCTACCTGAAGGAAAACGGCGTATCGATCTGGGACGAATGGGCCGACGCCGACGGCGAACTCGGCCCGGTGTATGGCAAGCAGTGGCGGAGCTGGGAAACCGCGGACGGGCGCACGGTCGATCAGCTCGCTCGCGTCGTCGACAGCATCCGGCACAACCCGGACTCGCGCCGCCACCTCGTCTCGGCGTGGAATCCGGGCGAGGTCGACGACATGGCCCTGCCGCCCTGCCACGCGCTGTTCCAGTTCTACGTCGCCGGCGGGCGGCTGTCGTGCCAGCTCTACCAGCGCAGCGCGGACATCTTCCTTGGCGTTCCCTTCAACATTGCCTCCTATGCGCTGCTAACCCACATGGTGGCGCAGGTGTGCGAACTCGAGCCGGGCGATTTCATCTGGACGGGCGGCGACTGCCACCTGTACAGCAACCATCTGGAGCAGGCACGCGAGCAACTCGGGCGCGAGCCGCGCGCCCTGCCCACGCTGCGCCTGAATCCCGCGGTGCGCGACCTCTTCGGCTTCCGCTTCGAGGACATCGCGCTCGAGGGCTATGATCCGCATCCGCACATCAAGGCTCCGGTGGCGGTATGAATCGACCCGAGATCGTCCTCATCGCCGCGGTCGCGCGCAACGGCACCATCGGACGCGACAACGAGCTGCCGTGGCGGCTCAGGGCCGACCTGCAGCATTTCCGTGCGCTCACGCTCGGCCACCCCATCCTGATGGGACGCAAGACCTGGGAGTCGCTCGGCCGTCCGCTGCCCGGAAGACGCAACCTCGTCGTAAGCCGCGACCCGGAGTTCCGCGCCGAAGGCGCCGAATGCTTCGCCGACCCCGCGACCGCGATCGCCGCCGTCGGCGGGGCGCCGACGCTGTTCGTGATCGGCGGGGCCCAGCTCTACGCCCAGCTGCTTCCCCACGCCGATCGCCTCGAGCTCACCGAGGTGCACGCCGACATCGACGGCGATGCGCACTTCCCCGCCTTCGATCCGGCGCAGTTCGTCGAGGAGTGCCGCGAGGCACACCACGCCGACGCAGACAACGCCTTCGACTTCGACTTCGTACGCTACCGCCGGCGCTGAAGCCGTCAGGAGCGCCGGCACTGCCACCGCAACGAACGAAGAGGGCCGCATCACGCGGCCCTCTTCGTTCGACGCCCCCCGCGCCGCGCGAGTCTCAGCCCTTCACGCAATCCACGTGATAGCGCCCGTCCTCGCCCTTGACCAGGCCGTGGATGTCGGTCTCGAAGCCCGGGAAGCGCGCATTGAAGTCACGCGCGAACTTCAGGTAGCGCACGATCGTCGCGTTGAAGCGCTCGCCCGGGATCAGCAGCGGGATGCCCGGCGGATAGGGCGTGACCAGCATCGCGGTGACGCGGCCCTCGAGCTCGTCGAGCACCACGCGCTCGATCTCGCGGTGCGCCATCTTGGCGAAGGCGTCGGCGGGCTTCATCGCCGGCACCATGTCCGAGAGGTACATCTCGGTGGTCAGGCGGGCCACGTCATTGGCCTTGTAGAAGCTGTGGATCTGGTCGCACAGGTCCTTGAGGCCGACGCGCTCGTAGCGCGGGTGCTTGGCGATGAACTCGGGCATCACCCGCCACAGCGGCTGGTTGCGGTCGTAGTCGTCCTTGAACTGCTGCAGCTCGGTCACCATCGTGTTCCAGCGCCCCTTGGTGATGCCGATGGTGAACATGATGAAGAAGGAGTACAGGCCGCACTTCTCCACGATGATGCCGCGCTCGGCCAGGTACTTGGTGACGATGGCGGCGGGGATGCCCCAGTCGGCGAAGGCGCCGTCCACGTCCAGGCCCGGGGTGATCACCGTGGCCTTGATGGGGTCCAGCATGTTGAAGCCAGGCGCCAGCTCGCCGAAGCCGTGCCAGCGCTCGCCGGGCTTGAGCATCCAGGCCTCCCACTCCTCGATGCCTTCTTCCGACAGGTCGGCCGGGCCCCAGACCTGGAACCACCAGTCCGTGCCCAGCTCGGTATCCACCTTGCGCATGGCCCGGCGAAAATCCAGGGCCTCGGCGATGGACTCCTCCACCAGGGCGGTACCGGCAGGTTCCTCCATCATGGCCGCCGCCACGTCGCAGGAGGCGATGATGGCGTACTGTGGGCTGGTGGAGGTGTGCATGAGATAGGCCTCGTTGAACACGTCCCGGTCGAGTCTGCGCAGCTCCGAGTCCTGCACCAGAATTTGGGAGGCCTGCGACAGGCCGGCCAGCAGCTTGTGCGTGGACTGGGTGGAGAACACGATGGATTCCCGGCAGCGGGGCCGGCTCGCGCCGATGGCGTGGTAGTCGCCATAGAAGTCGTGGAAGGCGGCATGCGGCAGCCAGGCCTCGTCGAAGTGCAGGGTATCGATCCTGCCGTCCAGCAGTTCCTTGATCTCCTCCACGTTGTAGAGGATGCCGTCATAGGTGGACTGGGTGATGGTCAGCACCCGCGGCTTGGCGTCCTTGTCCGCGAAGGGATGGGCGGTGATCTTCTTCCTGATGTTCTTCCACTCGAACTCGGACTTCGGGATCGGCCCGATGATGCCGTAGTGGTTGCGCGTGGGCATCAGGAATACGGGGATGGCCCCGGTCATGATGATGGCGTGCAGGATGGACTTGTGGCAGTTGCGGTCCACCACCACCACGTCCCCCGGGGCCACGGTGGAATGCCAGACGATCTTGTTGGAGGTGGAGGTGCCGTTGGTGACGAAGAACAGGTGATCGCAGTTGAAGATGCGCGCCGCATTGCGCTCGCTGGCGGCCACGGGCCCGGTGTGGTCCAGCAGCTGGCCCAGTTCCTCCACGGCATTGCACACATCGGCGCGCAGCAGGTTCTCGCCGAAGAACTGATGGAACATCTGCCCTACCGGGCTCTTGAGAAAGGCCACCCCCCCGGAATGGCCGGGGCAGTGCCAGGAATAGGATCCATCGGCGGCGTACTGGGTGAGGGCGCGGAAGAAGGGGGGTGGCAGGGAATCCAGATAGGCGTTCACGTCCCGCTTGATGGTGCGGGCGATGAACTCCGGGGTGTCCTCGTACATGTGGATGAAACCGTGCAGCTCCCGCAGCACGTCGTTGGGGATGTGCCGGCTGGTGCGCGTCTCGCCGTAGAGGAAGATGGGGATGTCCCGGTTGCGGAAGCGGATCTCCTCCACGAAGGCCCGCAGCCCCGCGATGGTGGCCTGCGCCTCCTCGCCGGCGAACTCCTCGTCGTCCACCGACAGGATGAAGGCCGAGGCCCGGCTCTGCTGCTGGGCGAAGGAGGCCAGGTCGCCATAGCTGGTGACCCCCAGTACCTCCATGCGCTCGTCCTCCAGGGCCTTGGCCAGGGCACGAATGCCCAGGCCGGAGGCGTTCTCCGAGCGGAAATCCTCGTCGATGATGATGACCGGGAAGTGGAAACGCATGGCGGGAACCGGGAAACGGGAAACGGGAGGCGCGAAGAATAGCCCCATTTCTACTTTTCCACCCGCCCCCCGGTGCCCGGTTCACGGCCCCCACGCATTGCCCTGCCCGGGAAGGCACGCGGAGACACGCCGATGCAGGGGTGATGTCCCGGAAGATTCCTCACTGCGTTCGGAATGACAGGCCCCGGCGCAGGGCATGGCAGGCTGCCGGCGTTCGAAATGGCAAGACGGCCTCAGGCCCGTCGCACCCCTGTCATCTCGACCGGCGGGAGAAATCCTGTGTCGGTGTCCCCTAGATCTTCGGCAGGGTCACGCCGGTCTGACCCTGGTACTTGCCGCCCCGATCCCTGTAGGAGGTCTCGCACACCTCGTCGCTCTGGAAGAACAGCATCTGGGCCACGCCCTCGTTGGCATAGATGCGGGCCGGCAGGGGGGTGGTGTTGGAGAACTCCAGGGTCACGTGGCCTTCCCACTCGGGCTCCAGGGGGGTGACGTTGACGATGATGCCGCAGCGCGCGTACGTGCTCTTGCCCAGGCACACCACCAGGACATCGCGGGGAATGCGGAAATATTCCACCGTGCGCGCCAGGGCGAAGGAGTTGGGCGGGATGATGCAGGAATCGCCCTTCACCTCGACGAAGCTGGCGGGGTCGAAGTGCTTGGGGTCCACCAGGGTGTGGTTGAGATTGGTGAACACCTTGAATTCATTGGCGCAGCGCACGTCGTAACCGTAGCTGGAGGTGCCGTAGGACACGATCCTGCGGCCGTCGGCCTGCTTGACCTGCCCCGCCTCGAAGGGCTCGATCATGGTGTGTTCCGCCGCCATGCGGCGGATCCACCTGTCGGATTTGATGCTCATACCTCGGGAACCGGGAATGGTGGAACGGGAAGCGCACGATACATCAAGGCGTCCGCCTTTTCCCGTTCCGGACATCTCTTTCCAGTGATGGGCGGCGCAGCTCAGTTCTGAATGACGATGCTGGGGAACTTGGAACTGTGATCCACGGCCAGGTCACCCACCTTCACCGCCACGCGCCGGGCGATCTGGCGATAGATCTGCGCGATGCGGGAATCCGGTGCCGCCACCACGGTGGGGTTGCCGCTGTCGGCCTCCTCGCGGATGCGGATGTCCAGCGGCAGCCCACCCAGAAACTCCACGCCATAGTCCTTGCACATGCGTTCGCCGCCGCCCTCGCCGAAGATGCGCTCTTCATGGCCGCAGTTGGAGCAGATGTGCAGGCTCATGTTTTCCACCACGCCCAGGATGGGCACCCCCACCTTTTCGAACATCTTCAGCCCCTTGCGCGCATCGATGAGGGCGATGTCCTGGGGAGTGGTGACGATGACCGCGCCGGTGACGGGCACACGCTGGGCCAGGGTGAGCTGGATGTCGCCGGTACCCGGGGGCAGGTCCACCACCAGATAGTCAAGTTCCTTCCAACTGGTCTGGTTGAGCAACTGCTCCAGGGCCTGGGTGACCATGGGGCCGCGCCACACCATGGGGGTCTCCACGTCGATGAGGAAGCCGATGGACATGGCCTGCAGGCCGTGTCCATACATGGGCTCCAGGCTCTGGCCGTCCGTGGACTCGGGCCGGCCGGTGATGCCCAGCATGGTGGGCTGGGAGGGGCCGTAGATGTCGGCATCGAGCATGCCCACGCGGGCGCCTTCGGCAGCCAGGGCCAGGGCCAGGTTGACGGCGGTGGTGGACTTGCCCACCCCACCCTTGCCGGAGGATACGGCGATGATGTTCTTCACACCCGGGATCAGCTTCACCCCCTTCTGCACGCCATGGGCCACCACCTTCCAGGTGACGTTGGCGGTGGCCGTGGCGCCGGTGGCGGCCTTGATCCTGTCTTCCACCATGGCCTTGATCTCGGCGATGACGGTCTGCGCGGGATAGGGCAGAACCACGTCCAGACTCACCCCGTCGCCACCCACCTTGATGTTCCTCACGGACTTGGTGGCGATGAAGTCCTTCTGGGTATTGGGGTCAATGAGTTCTTTCAGGGCGCCTTGCACCTGTTGCTCGGATACGGACATGGTTTACCTCGGTTGAATGGAAAATCGGGCCAGGCAGGCCAAACGCTGGTCAGTTGAAGGCGTATCCGGGCATTTCAAGCCCGACGCACGATAAGTTGATTATTTTACTGGGCTATTCACGTTGCGCAGCCTACCCGGTCGGGTAGGCCCGCCTATTCACAAATATCCAGACGGCCATCCTTCCAGCACAGCCTGCGTGCCTTGCCAGCAGACCTGGCGGCGGGGGCCTTGCCTGCCTGGGCGGGTTTGCGCGCGCTGGGCTTGGCCTTGGACTTGCCTGCGGACTTGGCCGCCGGCCTGGTCGGTGTCGCGCGCGCGCCGGCGGCCGGTTGCGTAGCCGCGCCGGCGGCCTGGTCCGACACCGGGCTGGCGGCAACTGCAGCCGACATGGGCGCGGCCGCCTGGGGCGATACCGCCGGCGGCATGGGGGTTTGCGCTGATCCACCCTCCTGCAGGTCCATCCCGGACGCAGACGCGGTGTCGGCGGGCGGCTGGGGCGTCGGCCCGGTGGCGGGATCCGCCGTCCGTGCAGCCGCCGCATCTCCCATCTCTGCCGCATTGGTGGATTCGTCGGGTGCCGCGGGAGGCGCAGGTGTGGAGGAGGCGTCCGCGACCTCCGGCACCGGGGCCCCGGCGGCGGGTACCTTGGCGGCAGGCCGCTGCGCGTCCGTCCCGGGGCCGGTGCTCACGGCGGTATCCGCCGCGGCCGGGGCCTTGACCGCCGGAACCTGCTGCGGCACGGGCCACATCCAGAAAGGCAGGGGGAAAGGGATGGCGCCGGGGGGAAACTGGGGCTGGGGCTGCGCCGGCATGGGCAAGGGCAACCCCCACCAGGGCACGAAGGCCGCCGAGGCCGGCGGCCAGGCCGTGTTCTGCTGCGCCCACACCTGACCCGCCAGCAAGCCGGTCACCAGACAGACAAACAATCTCTTGCTCACGTACACGCTCCCTGATGGGGGTGGTAGGCCACCAGTTTGAGTGCGGGCACATGTACCCGCAGCGCGGCCACCACCCGGAACATGAGGCCCGGACGGTGTTGCAGGGTGACCCATAACACCCGGATGGACAGGTTGAAATCGGCGAAGACCACGGCATCGCCAAAACGTGCCAGCACTCCGCGAATGACCCGCTGAACGGCGTCCATCTCACTCCGCGAACGGCCCTTCAGGCCCGGGGCCAGCATCATGAAATCCGCGTAGGCCCGCCCCGCCCCGTCCCGCTTGGGTACCACCTTCCACAGGGGTTCCGCCCGGTCCCAGGTGGAGGATGCCACCGACGCGTGAGGGGCGCGGGGCACCAGGTCCATGTCGTGGCCGGCTCGGTCCCGGGTTCAGCTGCCCAGGTGCGCGCCCAGTTCGGCGAAGGTGCTGGCCACACCCTCCACCTCCAGCAGGGTGTTGAGCTGCCGGTTGATCTGGGACACAGAAAACATGCCGCGCAGACACTGGGCCTGATCCAGGGTGCGTTCCACCACCAGGGCATGCTGTCGGCCGTGGGCCTTGAGGGTGGCCACCACATCGCCCACGCAGGCCATCTGCAGGTCCTCGATGTCCAGTACCTCCAGGCGCTCACGCGGTGTCATGATGTCCTTGACCAACACATCGGAATGACGGATGCCCTGGGTCTGCACCACCTGCATGGGCTTCTCTCCCGTCAGATCGGTGGCGGTAATCAGGCCGAGGATGTGGTTCATGTCATCGACCACCAGCAGCATGCGCACACCCCGGTGGATCATCTTCTCGCGCGCCGCCTCGATGGTCTCCAACGGGAAGATGGTGTAGGCGGTCACCACCTTGAAGTCCGTCATGACGCTGGCCATGGGGTCGTCCAGGCTGACCCGCTCTGGCAGGGCCTGCCGCGGCTTGTGGAACGAGGTCCCCTTCTGCATGGGGGCGCTGGGAATGACGCTGTAGGTTCGGTTCATGGCTAGTCGACAGTGGCTTGCATCAACTCTGGCGGGAGCCCTGCATGCGCGCCACCAGCTGATAGGGGTGGCGGCCACGGCCATGCTCGGCGGGCTCGTGGTTCAGCAGCAGGAAGCGTTCCAGCTCGCTCAAGGCCAGACGATAGACCTCGCGCTTGAATTCCACCACCTGCTCCGCGGGTTCCCAATAATCACTCCAGCGCCAGGCATCGAACTCGGGATGCACGCTGGCACGCAGGCTCACGTCGCAGTCCCGGCCCACCAGGCGCAGCAGGAACCAGATCTGCTTCTGGCCCCGGTAATGACTGCGCCACTGACGCCGCACCCAGTGTTCTGGCACGTTATAGCGCAGCCAGTTGCGCGTGCGCCCCAGGACACGCACATGCGCCCGGGCCAGCCCCACTTCTTCCATCAGTTCCCGGTACATGGCTTCCTCGGGCGACTCGCCATGCTTGATGCCGCCCTGGGGAAACTGCCAGGCGTCCTGACGCACGCGCTTGCCCCAGAAGACCTGGTTGCGCGCGTTGCACAGGACGATGCCCACATTCGGCCGGTAACCGTCTCGATCGATCATGGCCGCCTCGAATAAATGCTCAACCGGCAAGGATTTTCCCATCCTCGCACCCAGATTGAAAGCCGCTCCCACCCCGGCCGGATCAGAGCAGGAAACCGCTGCGGCTCGTAGGGTTCCAGTTGCGCAGACGCATCAGGAAGTCCTCCATTTCCAGGCCCAGGGCACTCTCCAGGGTCCGGGCGCGCTGGCTGAGCACCGTCAGGGACATGTCCGGCAGGGGGGGGCGGAAGGCGAAGACGATGACATTGCCCTTGCGTTCCGCGGGCAGGCGCAACAGGGCATCGCCGAATGCCTGGCCCAGACGCGCGAGATAGGCCGGGAAGGACCTGTCCGAGCCCCACAGATTGAACGCCGCCAGGCCACCGGCACGCAACATGGCCAGGCAGTCCGTGTAGAAGGCCACACTGGCCAGGTCCTCGACGATGCGCCGGGCATCGTAGCCGTCCACGAGCAGCACATCCTGACTTTGCGGGTGCTCCCGCACATAGGCGGCGCCATCCTGCAGCCGCACCGTCAGGCGCTCATCATCGGGCGGCAGGGCGAAAAAGGCGCGCGCGGCCCCCACCACCTCCGGGTTCACCTCCAGGGCCGTGAGCCGCGCATCGGGCAGGTGACGATGGACGAATTTGGCCAGGGAGCCGCCTCCCAGCCCTATGAGGGCCATGTCCCGGGGTTCGGGACGAAGCAGCAGGCAGGCCATCATGGCGCGGGTGTATTCCAGCTCCAGGTACCAGGGATCACGGATGCGCATGGCGCTCTGCACTGCCGGTCCACCCAGGTGCAGGCTGCGTACGCCGTGCCTTTCGCTGATCTCGACCGGGGCGTGGCCCACCCCCTGGCCGCTGCGGCGCTTGAAGAAACCCATGCGGACTCAGGCCCCTCGCGTCGCCAGCCAGGCATCCAGGGCGGCCCCTTCCAGCGGCGGACACAGGTAGTCACCCTGGGCCTGGTCGCAGCCCCAGGCCGCCAGGCATTGCCAGATCTCCGGGGTGTCCACGCCATCCGCCAGGGCGCTCCACCCCAGGTTGTGGGCCAGGGCGATGCCGGCCCTGACCAGGGCGGCATCCCGGGCCGAAGCCGGCAGACGTGACACATGCTCACGCTCGATCCTCAGGGCCCGCAGCGGCAGGCGGGCAAGCTGGCCCAGGCCGGGAAGGTCCGTACCAAAACCGACGACACACAGTTCCACCCCCAGGTCGGCCACGGCGGACACCACGCCCGGGTCCGTCGCCACGTCATGCGGCGGCGCATGCGCGCGGATTTCCAGGGTGAGGGCCGGGGCTGCCAGACCGTGGCGGGTCAGGGCGTTGGCGATGTATTCCACCACCACGTGATTTTCCAGGCTGCGGGCGGGCAGGGGCACGGCCATGCCCCAGGCTCGGCCCGCCGCGTGCCAGACGGCGGCCTGAGCGGCTCCGGTATCGATGCACCAGCGCGCCAGGGGGTCGACCAGGGTGGATTGCTCGGCAAGCTGGAAGAGCGTGTGCGTCGGGATGCACCCATGCACGGGATGACGCCACAGCACTCGCAGCGCGCAGGCCTGGATCCGGCCATCCCGCAGACATGCGCGGGGCTGATAGGTGGCCACCAGAAGACCCGCGTCGAGGGCCTCGCGCAGGTCGCGCTGCAAGGCCAGATAATGGCGGGCCTCGGTCTCGAAGGCCGCCTGCCAGACCACATGCTCCCCCAGGGTATGCGTGCCGCGCTGCATGGCCTGTTCCGCGCGATACAAAAGCAGCGCCGCCTGTTCGCCGTCGTCAGGGGCCACGGCGCTGCCCAGACGCAGGCCCAGGTCGTAATGCAGACCCTGCCACTCCACCGGCACCTCCAGCACGGCACGTACACGCACTTCCCAATCATCCCGATCCATGCCCTCCGCCAGGGGCGCGTAGAAGGCAAAACGCTCGCCCCCCAGGCTGGCCGCCTGCCAGTCCCGCCGGCCCTGGATGCGCTGGGCGACGACCTGCAGCAGGGCATGCGCCGTGTCCCAACCCAGGCGCACGCGCAGGGTGCTCAGCCGGGTCAGGCCAGCCACCAGCATCACTGCCCTCTTTGCGCCGAACGCGGCACGTTCGGCCTCTACCCGTCGCACCAGGGCATCGCGGTCGAGCAGGCCGGTCTCGCGCTCCGGCCCTTCGGGGTCCGTTGGCAAGGTCGGCAGGGAGGGGCCCATGCGCCCGGGTACCAGACCGACCGCCAGCACGCCGAGCGGCAGCGCCACGGCGGCAAGGACCAGCAGACGATCGCGCAGCCCGCCGTAGGGCGCCATGGCCGCATCACGGGCGAAGGTCAGCACGGCCGCGGCCTGCTGGCGCGCGGCGACATCCAGCATGTGCACCTCGAACCAATAGGCCGAGTCTCCCAGCCGCAGGCCGTGCATGCCGGTCGGCGCGCCGGGCATGCGCGCCAGCCCGGCTGCCAGCTCCCGGCGCCGGGCGGACGGCATGGAACTGGCCAGCGGCAGGGACCACGCCTCGCCGCTGTGCGTGAAACTCACATCCGTGCCCGTCCTGTCCCGGTACTCCAGCGCCAGGGCATCATCCAGGACCTTCCCCAGTACCAGCCAGGCCACGGGCCGTGGTGCCATCACCGGCACCAGCACCAGCTGATGGACCTGCCCATCGATGCGCGCATAGGCCGATGCCGGGTCCGGGTCCTGCGTCACCCGCGGCATGGGCAAGCCCGGGAAGGACTGCCCGAGGGCGTGCGGAATACGCCCCCGGACCAGCAGGCGCCCGTCCAGGGACAGCAGCACGGCCAGATCGATCTGCGGATGTGTGGCCGCGCGCGCCAGCAGTTCCTCCATGACGTCCTGGTCGGCGCTTGCCACCACCCGCCGGAAAGCCGCGCCGCGCGCCAGGGCCTCGGCCGCCTGGCGCAGGCGTGACAGGCGCTGGGCCTGATCCTGGACGATGATCTGCCCGGCCAGCCTGAAACGCTGTGCCGCCTGCGCGCGCGCCTGCTCCTGGTTGGCCTGCTGAACCGTATACAGCGTCACGACCAGCAGGCCGGCCAGGAGCAGGACGAACAGCAGTACCAGACGGACACGAATGGCGCGCACCGGGGACAAGCGGAATCTCCATGCCATGCAGGCACTTCATTTACGGCAGCTTTCGCATGAACTGAAACCATACCCGCCTGTTCGCGGCGTCATACCGCCGCGAACAGGCGGCGCACCGTTTCCAGATCCTCGACGGTATCCACCCCCGGTGGACTGGGTTGCTCGCTGATCGTCACCGCGATGCGATGCCCATGCCACAGGGCACGCAACTGCTCCAGAGACTCGAAGGTCTCCAGAGCGGGGCGCGCCAGACCCGGGTAGGCCTTCAGAAATCCGACGCGGTAGGCATACAGGCCGATGTGACGCATGACGGGCAGCCCCGCAGGCAGCTGGGCTGCCGGTCTCGCGTCCCAGTCCACCCCCGCCCAGGCATCGCGGGCCCAGGGGATGGGGGCGCGGGAGAAATAGAGGGCGTAACCCTGCCCGTCGGTCACCAGCTTCACCACATTGGGATTGAGCATTTCTCCCAGGTCCCGGATGGGATGGCAGACCGTGGCCATGTCCGCCGCGGCATGGGTGAACAGGGTCCGTGCCGTGGCCTGGATGAGGGCGGGATCGATGAGCGGCTCGTCCCCCTGCACGTTCACCACCACCGTATCGTCGCTCCAGCCCAGCTGGCTGGCCACCTCGGCCAGGCGGTCCGTACCGGAGGCACAGTCCGGCGAGGTCGTCACGGCCGTGTAGCCATGGCTTTCCACGGCCGCCTGTACCGCCGCGTGGTCCGTGGCTGCCCAGACACCGGTGGCGCCGCTCTGCGCAGCCCGCTCCAGCACGCGCACCACCATGGGTTTGCCGGCAATGTCCACCAGGGGCTTGGCTGGCAGGCGGGTAGAGGCATAGCGGGCGGGCACGACCACCAGGAATGGGTACATGACGGGACGCTCCGATGGACCAGGCCGTATTTTGGCCCCCGGCCCCTCAAGTTGCCAGGTCCGGGTTCGATAACCCGGGGGCATGAAGCTTGCATCCGCCTCCCCATCCCCTTCCACGCCTCAGGCCCTGGGGCGTGGCCTCGGCCTGCCCCTGAGGATGGCCATGCTGGTATTCATCGGTCTCATGCTGGCGCTCATCGGCCATGCCATCTGGCAGATCCACGATCTGGGCGAACAGATGCGCGGAATCGTGGAAAGTCACAACCGCAAGGTCCAGTTGGCCACGGACCTGCTGGAAGCCACCCATAACCGGCACTCTTCCCTGGTGTATGTCACCCTCATGCGGGACCCCTTCGAACGCGACGAGCGTTTCCAGGCCTTCATCCGCTGGGGCTATGCGGTGGGCAAGGCACGCAACGAGCTGAGAAGCATGCCCCTGAGCGCCTTCGAGCGCAACAACATCGCGCACCAGGACCGGCTGGTGCAGCGGATCATCCAGCTGCAGGAGGAAATCATCGATCTGGCTGCGCGTGAGGAAACGTCCCGCGCCCACATCCACATGGATCAGACATTGCGCCCCCTGAACATGGAATTCACGCGCGTGGTGGAGGACCTGCGCCGCCACGAGCGGGATCTCATCCATGATGCCCTGGTGGCGGCCCGGACCGCGGCCCGCAGCGCCATTCTTCTGCACCTGGGCCTGGGTAGCGTCAGCCTGGCGCTGGCGGGCTTCATCGCCTTGGCCATGCATCGGCTGCTGGCGCGCCATGCCGGCATCATCCAGCGGCAGATGTCCGACCTGCGGGCGGCGGGCCAGCGCCTGGAACACCAAGCCACGCACGATCCGCTGACCGGCCTGGCCAACCGCGCCCTGTTCCGGCGCCGCATGACGGACGAGCTGGAACATGCGCGGCAGGAGGGCTTCATGCTGGGGGTCATGTACCTGGACCTGGACGACTTCAAGCCGGTGAACGACACCCATGGGCATCAGACCGGCGATGCCCTGCTATGTGAAATCGCGCACCGCCTGCGTCAAACGGTGCGCATTGCCGACACCGTGGCCCGCCTGGGCGGTGACGAATTCGCCATCCTGCTGCCCGGCCTGGAAAACCAGGTGCAGTGCGATGCCATGGAGCGCAAGCTGCGGCAGGCCCTGGTCCCGCCCGTGGAGCTCGAGAGCGTGACCCTCGTCCCCAGCGTCAGCCTGGGCTGTGTGCGCTATCCGCAGGATGGCCGCTCCATGGAGGAGCTGCTGCACGCGGCGGACCAGCGCATGTATGCCGCCAAGCATGCGCGCAGGGCGCAGATACTCGCACCCTGCCCCGCACGGGGCTGAGGTCGGCCGACCCCGGGGAGCGTCAGACCGGCGGCAGCCCGGCCGCCAGCACCCCCGCGCCCAGCAGCAGGCTTTCCGTCAGCTCCACGCCCGCGCCCAGGGCATCGCCGCTCATGCCCCCCAGGCGGCGCCGCAGAAAACCGTGCCAGCCCAGGAGCGCCAGGGGGGCCAGCAGCAGGATGGGACAGGCCAGGCTCGCCCCGGCCAGCAGGGCCAGCCAGGACCAGGGTGCCCAGGCCGGGATCCGCCAGGCGAAGCGCTCGCCCAGGCCCGGCTTGATGGGGGGCAGGCCTGCCCACCACAGCACCCCCAGCCGGGCCCAGGCCGGCACCAGGATGAGTGCCCCGTACAGCTCCAGACGGGCAGCCAGCAGGAGCAGCACCAGCTTGCTCAACAGCTGCAGCACCAGGCTCACCACGCCAAACACCCCGACATGCGGATCCGCCAGCACCAGCAAAAAACGCTCCGGCCTGCCATGCGCCGCTCCCAGGGCATCCGCCAGATCGCTCAAGCCATCCAGGTGCAGGGCACCGGTCACCCCCACCCACAGGAGCAGCCCCATCAGGGCACCCAGCCAGGGATCGATGCGGCTGCCCAGCCATACCCCGCCTGCCAGCATGAGTCCCAGCAGCAGACCCACCAGGGGAAACCAGGGCACGCAGCGCGCCAGGGCCTGGGGACTGAAGGAAGCGACCGCCGGGGTGGGCAGGCGGGTGAGAAACTGCAGCGCCAGGATCAGGCCGCGCATGGGTTCAGGGACAGCAGCACGGGGGCTTCCCCCGCCAGCAGCGAGACCTGGAAGTGGGCCGCCGGGGGCAGGGCAATGCGCCAGGCATGGCGGGCCGGCAGGCCCAGCAGCTCCATGAGCAGGACCCTCATGACCCCGGCATGCGTGATCAGCAGGCGATGTCCTCCCACGGCGCCCGCCACACATTCTCTCCAGGCGGCGCGCACCCGCCGGCGCAGTTCGGCCAGGCTCTCGCCCCCTGGCGGGGCCGCACCATCCAGGTGGAAGCGTCGGAAATGCTGCGGGTCGAGGGCCTGGACCTCGACGGTACTCAGGCCCTCCCAGGTGCCGAAGGCACGCTCGCGCAGGTCTGCCACCACGTGCAGGGGCACCCCCCGCCTCCGCGCCCAGGCCCGGGCGAAGTCCAGACAGCGCCGCTGCGGCGAGCTCAACACGGCATCCACCACCGGGGCGTCCAGGCGAGCCAGCACCGCGGTCATGGCGGCCTCGCCCTCGGGACTCAGCGGGTCTTCCAGTATGCCGCGCAGCACATGCGCCCGCCCCTGCACGGCACCATGCCGCAGCACCGTCACGCGCGTAGCCTGGGGTGGCAGTTCAATGGCCATCGTCCACGCCGGCCTGGGCGAAGGTGGCCATGCCGTTGTGCAGGGCACAGGCCAGGCGCAGCAGGGGCAGGGCCACGGCTGCGCCGCTGCCTTCCCCCAGACGCAATTCCAGATCCAGCAGCGGCTGGGCCCGCAGGGCGGCCAGCAGAAGGACGTGTCCGGGCTCCGCCGAGGCGTGGCTGAACAGCAGCCAGTCGCGTGTCCCGGGATTCATGCGGCAGGCCGCCAGGGCGGCACTGCCGGCAATGAAGCCATCCACCAGGGCCGGCAGGCCGGCCTGGGCGCAGGCGATGTAGGCACCCGCCAGCGCGGCGATCTCGAAGCCGCCCACGCAAGTCAGGGCAAGTTCCGGCAGCACGGGGGTCTCGCGCGTGGGGGACACAAGGCCATGCAGCGCCAGGGCCCGGTCGATGAGTGCCGCCTTGTGGGCCACACCGACACTATCCAGTCCGGTGCCCGGCCCCGCCAATTCCCGCCCCGGCCGCCGCAGCAGGGCACAGGCCAAGGCCGCCGCCGGCGTGGTGTTGCCGATACCCATCTCACCGCCGATGAACAGATCCGCGCCCCCTGCCAGGGCCCGCCGCACGGCATCACGGCCCGCCAGCAGGGCGGCCTCACGCTGGTCCGCGCACATGGCGGCGGCGCGCACCAGGTTGGCGGTGCCCGGACCCACCCGTGCGTCGATCACCCCGGGCAGGCAGCCAGACCCCAGGGTGCCCATGTCCACCACTTCCAGGCAGGCACCCACTTCCCTGGCCAGCACGGCTATGGCCGCGCCACCCTGGACGAAATTGGCCAGCATCTGGCGCGTGACGGCCTGCGGGAAGGCGGAGACCCCCTCCTCCGCCACGCCATGGTCGGCGGCGAAGACGGTGATCCAGGGCTGCCGCAGACACGGTCGGGCCACGCCCTGCAGGGCGGCCAGATGGAGGGCCGCGGCCTCCAGCCGGCCCAGGCTGCCCGGAGGCTTGGTAAGCTGGGCCTGATGCCGCCGTGCCGCTTCCGCCGCCTCGTCGTCCGGCACCCGCGCCGGAGCCCTCCACCAGGGGAGCATCATGCAGCCACCTCCTTCAGGCACAGGGGCAAGCCCGCCGCCACGAAGATCACCCGTCGTGCCACGCGTGCCAGGTCCTGGTTGAGGCGGCCGGCCTCGTCCACGAAACGGCGCGACAGTGCCCCCATGGGCACCACGCCCAGGCCCACCTCGTTGGCCACGCAAAAGACCGGCCCCGCCAGGTTCGGGACACCCGTCAGCAGTCTTTCCCGCTCCGTCAGGAAGGTTCCTTCACCCGCTTCCAGCAGATTGGCCAACCACAGGGTGAGACAGTCCACCACCACGCAATGCCCGGGTGTCGTGGCATGTGCCAGAGCATCCGCCAGCAACAGGGGTTCTTCCAGGGTCTGCCAGCTGGCGGGACGCCCGGCACGGTGGTGGGCGATGCGCGCGGCCATCTCCGCGTCACGCGCCTGAGCCGTGGCGACGAACCGCACCGGCAGACCACTGGCCTCGGCCAGGGTCTGGGCATACCGGCTCTTGCCGGAGCGCGCGCCACCCAGGATCAGGGTCAGCACGTCTCGAGCCCGCGGCGAGGCCGGTCATGCATAGGCATGCTCACCCGTCAGGCGGGAGTGCCAGCCGGACACCCCGCGGATCATGCCCTTGCCTCGCCAGCTCCGGCCGCGCCGGATCGATGCCCTGCCGTCAGGCGCGGGCGACGGGCCGCCGGCGCAAGGCCAGGGTGTGCAGCAAGGCGTGTGCCAGGGCCGCCACACCCACGTACAGGGCCATCGCCATGAAAAAGCGCGGCGCGTAATCGACCCAGGTGCGTGCGAACTGGGCCCACGTCGGCTCGGCCACACGCGCGCCCAGCCAGTAGAAGGCGCCGTTGGACAGGGCGAAGGCCAGGAGGGTGGATACCAGCACCGCCCCCGCCAGGGGCGGCAGGGGTGCCGGCGCCGGATGCGCCCGGGCCAGCCAGCGCCCACCCGCCCACAGGCTGAGATGGGCCAGTTGCAGGCCGGCATAGGCCGGTGTCAGGCAGTAGCCGGACACCCCCATCCAGCCGATGGCGGTCAGGTCGATGGCCACGGCCAGCAGCAACAGACCCGGCAGCCAGATGGACGGCAGATACAGACCGGCGAGAAAGAACACGGCCCAGGAGGCATCGGGCAGGTGCAGGGCGTCGCCGAAGTGGTGGAAACGGGTGGCGAGCATGACGGCCATGAGGGTCAGACCGATGAGATTGCGGGCCAGGGGGGGGACGGAGGCGGTCGTGGGGGTGGGCAACATGATTCTCTCCTTGTGCGGATACGGATGCCTGGGCTTCAGGCTGCGAGTGTAACCGTGCGGGGCCGGTGGCAGCCACCCGGGCCCCGGTGCGCTTCATCCTCAAAAGCTGGCCTTCAGGCCGGCACGCCAGTCCCGGCGGAAGTGATAGGGATAGATCACGTCGTCCGCCACCCACAGGCCATTCCTGCGCTGGAACAGGTTGTCCACGGCCAGGAACCATTCCATGCCCTGCCACTGATGGCGCAGGACCAGGCTGGTGGACTGATAGGGCTTTTGCCGCTGGGCATTGTCGTTGTCGAAGTCCGTGGCGGCCCATGCCTTGCTCCGCCAGGTATGCGCCAGCTGCAGCCAGGTGGCCGCGCCCAGGCGGTAGTCGGCGTTCAGGCTGAGGCCATGTCGGGGCACGCCGGGCAGATCCTTGCCATCGTAGGCACCGCCGGCATCGGCCTCCCGATCGATGCGGGCACGTGTGTAGGCATAGTTGAGACCCAGGCCGAGATCCGGCGTCGCCTGCCAGGTATCCTGCAGCTCCAAGCCGTACTTGTGGGTCTTGTCCAGGTTGGTGTTGTAGCTGGTGAGCCAGTTGCCCGTGTCCAGATAATAGATTTCATGGCTGAGTTCGGCGCGATACACGCTCAGCTTGAGGCGGTTGACAGGAGTGGCATGGTTCAGTCCCAGGTTCAGGGTGCGGCTGAGGGCGGGGCGGATGAAGCCGTTGAACCCGCCGCCGAAGGTGAAGAAGCGATCGACGTCCGGCGCCTGGAAGGCGCGATTCAGGTTGGCGAACAGGGAAAGGCGATCATGCACCTGCCGGTTGATGCCCACATCCCAGGCCGTGAGGTCATGGCCGGCCTGGCTGCCGGCCCCCGCCAGGGGGGTGTAGCCATAGTCCACGTCTTCACGCCGGATGCCAGCGGACAGTGTCGTGTCGCGCAGACGATACAGGCCCTGCACGTACCAGGCACTGTTGCGCTTGCGCGTGTGGTCCGTGCCGCTATGGCGTCGGCCCTCGAAGCGCTGCGCCCCCAGCAGCAGATCCAGGCGCTCGCCGCTGTGCCCCAGGCTCAGATCGCTGCCGACATACTCGTAATCCGGCCGCCAGAACGGGTTGTAATTCATCAGGCGATCCTCCCGGCCATGGCTGGCGCGCAGGCGCCAGCCATGGGGCAGGGCGAAATCCCCGCGCAGGCGCCAGGTGTCGCTGTCCAGGCGCAGACGGTTGTAGGCGTTGACCGGGGACGTGTAGAGGTTGCTGCCAAGCTGGCCCGGGTTGGCCAGGAACTGGGCCTGGCTCAGGTAGTTGACATAGCGCGTATCGATGTGGTCTCGGCCGCCCTCGATGCCCAGGGCCACCCCCCGCACCGGCCGCGCCTCCAGCTCTCCATGCCAGCCGTGCTGGCGCGACTCGTCACGATGCCCGGTGGGGTCCATGGCGCTGTGGCCCTCGTCGGCCTGGGCATCGATGCTGGCCTGCAGGCTGACCCGGGGCCGATGCAGGCCCGCTGCCAGGCTGCCCGTGCGCTGGCCGCGGTTGCCGCCGGCAACGGCAACGCTCGCCCCGTCCCGCTTGCGGCGCATGATCTGGATGGCGCCGGCGGTGGCGCCGTCTCCGAACAGCACCGAACCGCTGCCCTTGGTGATCTCGATGCGCTCGATGTCTTCCAGGGGGATGGCGCCGATGGCCTGAGGCACCATGTCGAGGTTGTTGAGGCGCCGCCCGTCCAGGGAAATGGCGATGTTCTGATAACCATCGCCGATGCCGTAGCCCCGCATGTCCAGCTTGGGCGTGAAGCGGTTGCCATAGCTGGGCATGACGTGCAAGGAGGTATGCCGGCTCAGGTAGTCCATGAGGGAGGTGGCGCCGGAGGCCTGGAGCATGGTCCGGGTATGCACTTCCGAGGCATAGGGGGCCGCCACGTCCGGCATGGGGATGCGCGTGGCGGTCACCAGGACCTCTCCCAGCGTGGGCAGGGGTGCGGGTTGAGAAGAGCGTGTCTCGGCCCGGATGGGCAGGGCGGACAGGCCGGTGAGGAGGATGGCCAGGGTGGCGCGTTGCATGCTGTGTCCCTTTTCGGTACCCGGCGTCCCCGCCGGATAGACTGAATAAAGCGGGCCGAAAAAGGTCTGCAACCGATGTCGTCAACGCCGCCTCCCGCAGCCCGCACCTGCCTCGGGCCGGTCTCCGGGCTTGCGCATGAGGCCGTTCGCCTTCCCGTCCGGGGACAGTGGCGTATGGAACGGCCGTTGGGCGCTTACCGTTGCGGGGGCAGCACAGGCATTGGAAGGATCCGCACCTGTTTCCCGTTTCACCCCGTTTGCACGGGGCACCTGAAGCAGGCGTGATTGTGGGTGGTATCTGCGGCCGTGGCCATCCCCCCTTCGGGGTATGGTGCTTCAGTCTCCGCGGCGCACGCCTCCCGACTTGACGGCGCGGCGGATCTTCTTGAGGTCGCCGGCGGTGTCCACCGTGCACAGATAGTGGAAGAACAGCTCGCGCTGGTGGCTGCTGGCCTGGCGGGCGGGAATGGGCTCCCAGCGCGCATGACGGTTGCGGGACCAGCTGCCGCCACCCTGGGCATCCGCGTGACCGAAGGCATAGAGCTTGCGTTCGCCGTTTTCACAGCGCATGCCCTCGAAACTGACGGTTTCCGCCCCCATGGGGCTGCGGATCAACACGCTGTAGCGCACCACGCCGTCCTCGCCCACGCTGATGCTGTCATAGTCGATGAAGAAGCGGTTGCGGGTGGCGGGGCCGACGCTGAATTCCACCAGGCTGGCCGCCTTGGGATAGGGCGGCAGCTGGGCCTGGATCTCCCGCCAGGCCTTGGCGGTGTCATCGAAGTCGGATTCGAAACTGCTGGGCCGGTAGCTATCGTCCCAGGCCATGGCTTCACGCTCGGCCAGAACGGGGCCGACCAGCAGGGCGAGCAGGAGGGGGATGAGGCTGCGCATGCGGTTCTCCATTTCAGGCGCCCATGTTAACCCCTCCGGCCGCACGGGCCGGAATCAGTCCAGGTCCGCGGCCAGGGCATCCCGCACGGCGGCGGGCACCTGTACCGTCACCGGCATGCGCACATGGTCGATGCCGGCGTGGATGGCTGCTCCGGCCTTCACTGCCGCGCACATGGCAGGTGTGAGCTCGAAGCGCATGAAATGGATGGAGGCGGTCTTGTCCGGGGCGCTGCGGTCCAGGTCCTCGTTGCTGATGGGACGCACCTTGTCGAAGCCCGCCACGCGCACCCACACCGTGTCCTCGATGCCGATGAGGCGGGCCAGGGCGGCGCGGCGTTCCTGCTCGTCCGCATACTCGATCATGAAGCTGGCCTTCCAGTTGCCGCCATCCGGGATGAGGGGGTTGTAGACATCCAGTTCCTCCTGGATCCGCTCCGGCTCGAACATGCGCTCCAGACGCAGCATCTCCTGCACCTGGTACTGCATGGTGAGGGCATCCTCGAAATAGAGGGCGGCGTGCTCCCCAAGGGGTACGCGTCGGTTCTTCTTGTGGGCGATGACGCGGGCGCGGAATGCGGGCCGGACCCGGGCATAGTGCTCCAGGCTGAAAAGCGTGTCGTGCGTGAGTTTTTGCATGCGGGACTCCTTCCTGTCATGCCCGCGCGGGAGCGGCGTTCAGTCAGTCAATGCCGTAGGCCTTGCGCAGCAGACTGATGGGATGCTCCGGCGCGCTGCCGTCTCCCCGGGCATGCGCGATGTGGTGCCCCGCCATGGCGCAGTCGCTGCCGTAGTGCTCCGGCGCGGCCTGATCCACCCGCTCCACCACCGGCTTGACGATTTTCATGGCCACGGCGTGGAACTCCTTCTTCACCGCGTAGGTGCCGTCGTGTCCGGAACAGCGCTCGATGCCGAGCACCTCGGTGCCGGGTATCAGGGCCAGGATCTCGCGGGTCTTGGGGCCGATGTTCTGCACGCGCTGGTGGCAGGCGGCATGGTAGGCCACCTTGCCCAGACCGGCCTTGAAGTCGGTGCGCAGCTTGCCGGCCTTGTGACGCAGCATCAGGTACTCGAAGGGATCATAGAAGGCGCCTTTCACCTTCTGGACATCCGCGTCGTCGGGGAACATGAGGGGCAGTTCCTGCTTGAACATGAGCACACAGGAAGGGAGCAGGGCGGTGAGGTCCCAACCCGCATCGACCATGCGCGCCAGGACAGGGATATTGGCCTCCTTGGCCGCGCGTACCGAATCCAGGTCACCCAGCTCCAGCCTGGGCATGCCACAGCAGCGCTCCTGCTCCACACGTGTGACGGGGATACCGTTGTGCGCGAACACCGCCACCAGGTCCTCGCCGGGGCCCGGCTCATTGCGGTTCATGTAGCAGGTGGCGAACAGGGCGACACGACCCCGGGTGACCCCGGCGGGCTCGCCCGGGGTACCGGCGGGCAGACTGCGCAGGCGAGAACGCAGGGGTCTGCTGGTGAATTCCGGCAGCCAGGCCCCGGCGGCGATGCCCGCCACGGCTTCCAAGGCCCTGCGCGCCGCCCCCATCCGGTTGACGGCGTTGACCACCTGGGCCACCACCGGGATACCCGCCAGGCTGCCTACCCGGTCGGTGCGGGTGAGCAGCCTGTCGCGCAGCCGCGTGGGCCGGTTCTTGAACTGCCAGGCCTTGGCGCGCAGCATGAGGTGGGGAAAATCCACGTTCCATGGGTGTGGCGGCACGTAGGGGCACTTGGTCATGAAACACAGATCGCACAGGTAGCAGTGCTGCACCACCTGCCAGTAATCCGCCTGCGACACCCCGTCCACCTCCATGGAGTCGGATGCATCCACCAGGTCGAACAAGGTGGGGAAGGCATGGCAGAGGGACACGCACCGCCGGCAGCCGTGGCAGATGCCGAACACCCGCTGCATTTCCCCCAGCAGGGCGTCCTGGTCGTGGAACTCGGGGTTCGACCAATCCAGCGGATGCCGGGTGGGCGCCTGCAGATTGCCTTCGCGCATGCCGGCGGGCCCCTCAGCCATCCAGCTCGTTCAGGGCCTTTTGATAGCGGTTGGCATGCGAGCGTTCGGCCTTGGCCAGGGTCTCGAACCAATCGGCGATTTCCTCGAATCCCTCCTCCCGTGCATCCTTGGCCATGCCCGGGTACATGTCGGTGTACTCGTGCGTCTCGCCGGCGATGGCGGTCTTCAGGTTGTCCAGGGTGGGGCCGAAGGGCATGCCGGTGGCGGGATCCCCGCACTGCTCCAGATACTCCAGATGGCCGTGCGCGTGGCCGGTCTCGCCTTCGGCGGTGGAGCGAAACAGGGCAGCTACGTCGTTGTACCCCTCCACGTCGGCCTTGGATGCGAAGTACAGGTAGCGGCGATTGGCCTGGGACTCTCCCGAGAAGGCCGCCATGAGGTGCTGCTCGGTCTTGGAACCTTTCAGTTGCATGGAAAACTCCTCCATCACGCCCGGCACCAATCCCGCGCCGGGTTTGCGGGAATATTTAGAATCGATCTAAACCTACTGTGGAGGCTAGGTCGGGGGCACACGCTTGTCAACCACGGTTTCGGGCGTAGGCCGGAGGGTGCCGGGCAACCCGCGCGTCGCCATTCCAAGCGCAGTGCGGCATCCTCGGGGCAAGGCCCCTTCGCCGCGTCGGTCCTCAATCGGCGCTTTCCCGGGGAGGCATGCCGGCCGTGCGGTGACGCCAATACTCCAACGCCCCGGGCAGCAGTGAGAGGACCACGATCAGCAGGATCACGGCGGTGAGGTTCTGCTTGACGAGGGGCAGGTTGCCGAAGAAATAGCCCGCCGGCACCAGCAGACCCACCCACAGCAGCGCCCCCAGGATGGAGAAACCCAGGAAACGGGCGTAGGTCAGCCGGCCCAGGCCGCAGACGAAGGGCACGAAGGTGCGCACCACGGGCACGAAGCGGGCGATGACGATGGCCTTGGGGCCATGCCGTTCCATGAAGGCATGGGTACGGTCCAGGTTCTCGCGCCTGAGGAAGCGGCTACCCTCGAACTGGAACATGCGCGGCCCCAGGAAGCGGCCGACCCAGTAGTTCACGTTGTCGCCACACAGGGCCGCGACGACGAGGGTGGTAGACACCAGGAGCGGGTCCATGCCGCCCGCCGCCGCCACGGCACCGGTCACGAAGAGCAGGGAATCTCCTGGCAGGAAGGGGGTCACCACGAGGCCCGTCTCCATGAACACGATGACGAACAGGATGACGTACACCCAGGTACCGTAGTTCTGCACCAGCAGGCTCAGGTGCTGATCCAGATGCAGGATGACGTCGATGAACTGCGTCAGAAGCTCCACGCGGGCAGGTCCTTGGTAAGACGCATCAGCGCCCCAGGTGCATGCGGTAGACCTTGCCCGCCAGCATGACGGGCACCCAGAGCTTGCCCTGGTCATCCAGGAAGATGTCGGCGGGCCCGGCCAGGGGGGTCTTGACGGCCAGCGTGGTGATCCGGCCGGTGCGCGTGTCCACCATCTGCAGGAGGCCGGCGGGCTCGAACCTCACCCAGTTGGACACCAGCCAACGATTGGCTCCCATGTCCACCACGCCATCGAAATAGCCTGCGGGCTCAGGCTTGAACTCCTTGTCCAGCCTGGCCGTCATGCCCTCCAGGCGGTAGGTCTTCACCGCGCCGTTGGCCTGGCCATCCGTGCCCCATTCCGCCACCACCAGGCGGCTGCCCAGCTTCTTCATGCCGTTGGGGCCCTTGGGCGGTGTGTCGAAGGCCAGCTCGCTGTACCTGCGGCCGGGCAGGTCGATGACGAAGACCTTGCCGATGTCCGTGGCGGACAACAGCAGGCGGCGGTTGTCATAGCGGGCGAAGGCGTTGAGGAAGCGGCTGCCCGTGGCGGACAGATCCAGGTCGAACACACGCTTGCCATCCCGCATGCGATAGCCCAGCACCCGGTCTATGTCGGCCACGTACAGCACGCCTTCCACGCCGATCATGCCCTTGGGGCCGTCGAGCCTGTCTGCCCACTTCAGGGCCTTGAGGTTGCCCTGGCGGTCCAGCTTCGCTATGAAGCCGTCGCCATCCTTGGCCATGGGCTCCGGTCTGGCCCCCATGTTGGAGACGAACACATCCTCGCCGACCACCACCACGCTCTCCGGTGAGGAGAAGCCGGTAACGGCGCGCTCCTCGACGACGGAAACAGCCTGGGCGTTGCCCCATGCCAGGGCCAGCAAAACAAGACGGTATCGTGCGCGCATCATGGCTCCCTTTCACGCAAGGCCCGGACCATCCCCCGCAACCCTGCACGGCTTCCCACTGAATCAGACCATCGCCCCGGACTCGGGCTTCACCGGCTTGATGAAGTCCTCCCGCGACACACCCAGCCACAGGGCAATGGGGCTGGCCACCAGCACCGAGGAATAGGTGCCGACGATGATGCCGATGGTCAGGCACAGGGCAAAGCCATGCAGCACTTCGCCGCCCCAGGCCAGCATGGACAGGGCCATGATCAGGGTGGTGCCGCTGGTGATGATGGTGCGGGACAGGGTGGCGGTCTTGGCGTTGTCCATGAGGGCCGCCACGTCGCTGATGCGGGTCTTGCGGAAATTCTCTCGGATGCGGTCGAACACCACCACCGTATCGTTCACGGAATAACCCAGGATGGCCAGCACCGCCGCCAGCACGTTGAGGGAGAACTCCCACTGGAACAGGGACCAGAGTCCCAGCACCACGAACACGTCGTGGGCGCTGGAGAAGATGGCCCCCAGCGCCATGCGCCACTCGAAGCGCAGGGCCAGATAGATGACGATGCCTATGGACACCACCACCAGGGCCAGGGAGCCGTCCGCCAGCAGTTCCTTGCCCACCTGGGGTCCGACGAATTCCACGCGCCGCAGCTGGCTGTCGGCATCGGCCTGCTTCAGCACCGCCATGACCTTCTCGGACAGCTGGGCCGAACTCACACCCGCCTTCACCGGCAGACGCACCAGCACCTCCCGGGCGGTGCCGAAGTTCTGCACCTGGGCATCGGCATGGCCGTGTTGCGCCAGGGTGGCCCGGATGCCCGGGATGTCCGCGGGCTTGTCATAGCCGATCTCCATCACCGTGCCGCCGGTGAAATCCACTCCCAGGTTCAGGCCCTGGGTGGCCAGCAGGATGACGGCACCGACGATGAGGGCCACCGACACGAAGATGGTGCTGCGCGCCCAGCGCATGAAGGGAATGTCTTTTTTGACACGGAACAGCTCGATCATGATGGGACACCTTCAGATGGAAACCTTGGTCAGGCGCTTCACCCGGCCAAAGCTGAGGTTGACCATGGCCCGGGACACGGTCACGGCGCTGAACATGGAGGTGAGGATGCCCAGGCAAAGGGTCACCGCGAAGCCGCGCACGGGGCCGGAACCCAGCCAGAACAGGGCAATGCCGGCGATCAGGGTGGTGATGTTGGCATCGAGGATGGTGTCCCAGGCGCGCTCGTAGCCGGCCGCCAGGGCGGCCTGGGGTGACATGCCGTTGCGCAGTTCCTCGCGGATGCGCTCGGCGATGATCACATTCGCGTCGATGGCCATGCCCAGGGTCAGGGCGATGCCGGCGATGCCCGGCAGGGTCAGGGTGGCCTGCAGCATGGACAGCAGGGCCACCAGCAGGAACAGGTTGGCGGTCAGGGCCAGTACGGAGATGAGGCCGAAGAACTGGTAATAGATCCCCATGAACACGGCGATGAGGGCAAAACCGATGAGGGTGGAATTGAAGCCCCGCTCGATGTTGTCCTTGCCCAGGCTTGGGCCCACGGTGCGCTCCTCGACGATCTCCATGGGCGCGGCAAGGGCCCCGGCGCGCAGCAGCAGGGCCACGTCGGAAGCCTCCTGTGGCGAGTCCATGCCGGTGATCTGCACCCGGCCACCGCCGATCTCCTCGCGGATCACCGGTGCAGTGACGATCTCCGTCCTGCCCTTCTCGATGAGCAGGATGGCCATGCGCTTGCCCACGTTCTCGCGCGTGACGTTCTTGAAGATGCGGGCACCGCGGCCGTCCAGGTTCACATGCACGGCGGGCTGGCTGCTCTGCCCGTCGAAGCCGGGCTGGGCATCGGTGATGTACTCGCCGGTGAGCACCACCTCGCGCTTCACCAGCATGGGGATACCGTTGCGCTCGTGATACAGCTCGTCGCCGAAGGGCACCTGGCCGCTGCTGGCGGCCTGGACCTGGGCCGGATCCTGCATGCGCTCCTCGTCCACCATGCGGATCTCCAGGGTGGCGGTACGTCCCAGGATCTCCTTGGCCTTGGCCGTGTCCTGCACGCCCGGCAGCTGTACCGCCACACGGTCGATGCCCTGCTGCTGGATCACGGGCTCCGCCACGCCCAGCTCGTTCACCCGGTTGCGCAGGGTGGTCAGGTTCTGCTGCAGGGCAAATTCCTGGGTCTTGGCCTGGGCCTGCTTGGACAGGGTGGCACGCAGGCTGTATTCCTCGCCATCCCGGCCATCCGCGAGCACCAGCTCCGGGTAGGCCGCCTCGATCACGCTCCGGGCCTCGTCGCGCCTGTCGGCGTCACGGAACATGACCCGCACTTCGCTGCCCTCCCGGCTCAGGCCCGTGTAGCGCAGCTTTTTCTCGCGCAGGAGGGTGCGGATGTCGCCCTGATAGCGCTCGGTGGTCTTTTCCAGGGCCTTGGGCATGTCCACCTGCAGCAGGAAATGCACGCCTCCCCGCAGGTCCAGACCCAGGTACATGGGCAGGGCGCCGATGGAGGCCAGCCAGCGCGGCGAGGCGGAGAGCAGATTCAGGGCCACCGTGTAGCCCTGGCCCAGACGGGTCTGCAGGACATCCTTGGCCTTGAGCTGGGTCTCCGGGTCGGCGAAGCGCACCTTGACACCGCGCGCATCCATGGCCACGCCCAAGGGCCGGATGCCATTTTCCTCCAGAACGGATTCCACCCGCCGCATGAGGCTGCCATCCACCTTCTCGGTGGTGCGCACCGGCGTCACCTGTACCGCCGGCACCTCGCCGAAGAAATTGGGCAGGGTATAGAGCACGGCGATGAGCAGGGCCACGCCGACGACAAGGTATTTCCAGAGGGGGTAGCGGTTCATATCAGGGCCGGAAGAAAACTAACGGGAGATGGGCAACGGGGGCACCGGCAAGGTGGATACGCATCCGCGCCGCCCCTTTCCCCACGGATCACAGATCCTTGATGGTGCCCTTGGGCAATACGGCCTGCACGGCGCCGCGCTGGAAGTGGCTTTCGGTGCCGCCACCGATATCCAGGGTGATGTACTGGTCGGTGATCTTCACCACCTTGCCCAGCTGGCCCCCCATGGTAATGACCTCATCACCCTTCTGGATGCCCTCCTGCATCTTTTTCTGGTCTTTGGCCTTCTTCATCTGCGGCCGGATGATGAGGAAGTAGAACAGCGCGAACAGGACGATCAGGGGCAGGAAGCTCATGAGCGGGTCCTGGGTCGCGGGATCGGCGGCGTAGGCGGGAGCGATCAACATGGTCTTGTGTGGTGTGAAGTGAAAAAATAGCCGGCATTTTACCCATGCGGGCCGTCTTTCGCGCCGCGCAACGGAATATCGCCCCATCCACGCACCGATCCGCATCCCAGCCCCTTGTCCTCCACGTCCGCCATTTCCTGGAAAGTGCTCCTGGCCTACGCCCTCGGCGGCCTGGTGCTCGACGCCGCCAGCAACCCCCAGACCGTGCTGCCCCTGGCCCTGGCCCCCTGGACGCCGCCCCTGGGCCTGTCCCTGGCCATCCTGCTGCTGTATGGCGCCCGTTATGCGCCCTGGCTGGTGATCGTGGTGTTCATCACCGGTCTGCCCCTCTACGGCCTGCCGAAAGACCCTTTGGTGGTGTTGTGGGCCTCCGTCCTGCTCATGCTGGGACAGCTGGTGCTCAGCACCTGGCTCAAGCATGGCCAGAGAATCGACGTGCGCCTCTCCAGCCAGCGCGATCTGTTCTGGTTCCTGGTGGCCGCCGTGCTGGCGGCGTGGCTGGACGCGGGGGTGCATGTCTTTTCCCGCAGCCCCGAGGCCGCCCCGGACGTCTGGGCCTGGCTCGCCGATCTGGTGAATTATTGGGTCGGGGCCCTCATCCGCCTGCTCATCGTCACCCCCCTGATCCTGGTGCATGCGCGCCCGAGCCGGACTTCCCTGGCGGCCTGGTGGCCCAATCGGGAAACCCTCCTGGAGGGCCTGTCCATCGTGCTGGCCCTGGGGGTGATTTTCGGTCTCAAGGTCACGGACGAGTTCAAGTTCTTTTATCTCCTGTTCCTGCCGCTGATCTGGATCTGCATGCGCCATGGCATCCAGGGCGCCACCCTGGCCCTGGCCTTCACCCATGTGGGTCTCAACGCCATCCTGCAATGGCGCGGCATGCCCTCCGTGACCGTGGTGGAATTCCACATGCTGCTCCTGAGCCTGGCGGTCACGGGACTGTTCCTGGGCATGACCGTCACCGCCCGGCGGGCGGCGGAGGAGAAGCTGCACCAACGGGAGACGGAACTGAACCAGGCCATGCGTCTGGCGGCGGCGGGCGAAATGACCCAGGCCATCGCCCACGAGCTCAACCAGCCCCTGTCCGCCCTGGCCAACTACGCGCGCGCGGCGCGCAGCATGCTGGCCCACCCGGGTGAGCACGAGCGCCTGCTGGGGGACACCCTGGACAAGATCGACCGGGAATCGACCCGGGCGGGTCAGGTGGTACGGCGCCTGCGGGAATTCTTCCGTGGCGGCGGCCTGCGCCTGGAATCCGTGAGCGCCGCCGAGCTGGTGGAAGAAGGACTGGCCCCCGCGCGTCGGCGCGCGGAGCGCAGCGGCATCCTGATCCACATCTCACCCATGGAATACCTGCCCCGCCTGCGCGCCGACCGGGTGCAGGTGGGCACCGTGCTGCACAACCTGCTGGTCAATGCCATCGAGGCCCTGGAAGGTCGCCCCGCAGGGGCATCCACGGAGCGCGAGATCCACATCGACGTGGCACGCGTGGATGCCGCGCACCTGCGCTTTCGCGTACGCGACAACGGACCGGGCATCGCCCCGGACATGCAGGAACGGCTGTTCGACTCCTTCGTCACCAGCAAGCCCGACGGCATGGGCCTGGGGCTGGCCATCAGCCGCACCCTGGTGGAGGCCCATGGCGGCACGCTCTGGCTGGAAAGCCCCTACCCCACGCAGCTTTGTTTTACCCTGCCGGTCAATCCCGAGGTTTGAATCATGCTGGATCCCACCATCTATATCGTTGACGACGACGAGGCGGTGCGCGATTCCCTCGCCCTGCTGCTCAATTTCCGCGGCTGGCGCTGCCGTGCCTTTGCCAGCGCCGAGGCCTGCCTGGCGGCCTGGCAGCCGGACTGGCGTGGCTGCCTGCTGCTCGATCTGCGCATGGGAGGCATGGACGGCCTGGGCCTGCAGCACGCCCTGGTGACGCGTGGCTCACGTCTGCCCATCGTCTTCCTGACCGGTCATGGCGACATCGCGCACGCGCGGGCGGCCCTCAAATCCGGGGCGGTGGATTTCCTGGAAAAACCCTACGCGGAGGAGGCCCTCATCGACGCGGTGCGTGAGGCCCTGGCCCGCGACGCACGTCAGTCCGCGGCCGAGGCCCATACCCAGGAGATCGTGGCGCGCATGGCCCGGCTGTCGGAACGTGAACGCCAGGTCATGGAGCTGGCCGTGGCCGGCAAGCCCAACCGGGACATCGCCGCCGAGCTGGACATCAGCCCCCGCACGGTGGAGGTGTTCAAAGCGCGCATGATGGAAAAGATGCAGGCCCGCAGTCTGCCCGATCTGGTGCGCCTGTGCCTGGAGGCACAGACCGGCGCCAGGGATTGACGCCGGGACTGCAGGCAGCTTGTAAGGTTTTCCCGTACGTGTGGGTCCGGATGAAGGCCCTGGGGCGCTGTCCGAGAATGCCCCGCCATGCGCCACACCAAATATACGCATTACGATCATATGGAGGATCCCCAGGTGGTACGCGCGCGCCGCAAGGAGACCATGCGGGGCGCGATCAAGCTGTTCCGCGTGCTCATGGATGCGGTGGAACGGCATGCCGACTGGGCGCGCAGTCACGCGGGCATGGATCCGGCCAGGCTCTGGGCCCTGTGGGAGCTGCGTCAGATGCCTGGCCTGCGCGCGGTGGACCTGGCCAAGGCCATGGCGGTACACCGCAATACCGCCGAAACCATGCTGATCGAGCTGGCCGACGAGGGCCTGGTCACTGCCCTGCCTGCGCTGCTGGACCGCCCCGCCGGCCACACGCTGACCGAGGCCGGCAAGCGATTGATCCAGGCCGTGCCCGACCACGCCCAGGGCGCGCTCATGTCGGCCCTCGGCCAGCTGCCCGACGCCGCCCTGGATCAGCTCGTGCAGGCCCTGCGCCCTCTGATACAGGCCCTGCCTTTCCGCGAGGACCGGGCCGCGCTGCGGCCCCTGGCAAGCCGGCACGCGCCTGTCCTGCCCCGGTCTGACCATCCCCCCCTCAAGAGGACACCGCATGCAAAATCAGATTGACCTGTTCATGACATCCCTGCAGACCTTCTGGTCGCAGGTCGCCCTGTTCCTGCCCAAGCTGCTGGCCGCCCTGTTCCTCTTCCTGGCGGGCTGGCTGCTGGCGCGCCTGCTGCGCGCGGGCATCAAGCGCGCCCTGGATGCCCTGGGTTTCGCACGCCTGGCGGAAAAATCCGGTCTGGAGGCACTGTTGCGCCAGGCCGATATGGAGGTTTCCCTGGCCGGCCTCATCGCCGGGGTTTTCTACTGGCTCGTGCTGCTGGTGATGGCCGTATCCGCCGCCAACAGCCTGGGTCTGAATGCGGTGGCCGAACTGGCCAACCGCGCCGTGCTCTACCTGCCCAACATCGTCGTGGCCATTCTGGTGCTGGTGCTGGGCACCCTGCTGTCCCGCTTCCTGAACCGTCTGACCTTCGCCTGGCTGAATGGCATGAAGGCCCCCGGCGCCCTCACCATCAGTACCGGCGTGGAGTACGCCATACAGGTGTTTGCCCTGTTCATGGCCCTGGAGCAGCTGGCCATCGGTTCCCAGATGCTGCGGCTGGCCTTCGCCATCGTCTTTGGTGGGCTGGTGCTGGCCCTGGCCCTGGCCTTCGGCCTGGGGGGCCGGGAATGGGCGGCCGAGCGCATCCGGACCTGGCAGCAAAACCGTCCACCGCTGTAAGGGTTCCCCGTACGCGGGCCTACAGATTGCGGAGGCACGTCGGACACGTACGATGTAGCTGCGTTTCATGGCGCACGCGGGTGTGCCGCGGAAGCTGCAGCAGTCAGAACGGTCGCAAGTGATTGCGAATTTTCCAGGTGGCCCAGGCCACCTGTTTTTTTGCCTGGAACGGACTGCCCTCAGCCGTCCTCCCGCATGCGCGCGCTGGCCACCAGTACGTCGCTCGTCGCCTCCGCCAGGATGTGCTTGGTGACACTGCCCAGCAGCAGCTCCTCCATGACGCCCTGGCCATGCTTGCCCATGACGATGAGGTCGCAGTCCCGCTCCTGCTCCTGGGCCAGGATGACCCGGCTGGTGGGGCCGTGCACGACCCGGGCGCTCACCTGTTCGGCCTGCAATCCCGCGCGCAGGACCAGCGCATCCAGATCGGCCTGGGCCTCCCGCCGGGTTGCCGCGTGGTATCGGTCGATCAGCGACTCTGCCACGCTGGCGTAGTGCAGCTTGGACTCGAAGGGCGCCTCGAAGGCGTGTATCATCAGCAGTTCGGCCCTGGGGGCCACGGCGCGGGCCAACTGGATGGAGGGGATGGACCAGGCGGAAAAATCCACCGGCACCAGCACCCGGCGATAGCCCTCGTGCGGCGTCTGGCGCACCATGAGCACGGGCCGGGTGGTACGGCGCAACAGGCGTTCCGCCGTGGTGCCCAGCAAGAGACGGCCCAGGTAGTCCTCACCCTTGGCCCCCACCACCACCAGCCCCACATCCAGCTCGTCCGCCTGCTCCAGCAGGGTGCGCAGCACGGTGCCGGCCGCCAGATGGATGCCGGCGTCCAGACCATGGGGCTGCCCCACTTCCCGCGCCAGGGACTCCAGATTTTCACGCGCGCGCTCCAGGATGTAGGCCTCCACGCGCGCGGCTTCCATGCCCAGCAGGCGGCGCAGCCCCTCCAGTGGGCCTTGTCCCAACACGTGGCTGAGTTCCATGCGGGCGCCGATGTCCGCGGCCACCTGAAAGGCCCGCGCCATGGCATGCCGCGCGGGAGCGGAAAAGTCCGTGGCGGCGAGGATACGGGTGATGGGTGTCATGGCTCCTCCTGTACAGGTCCGATCGATGCCCTCCGGATTATCCGGGTGCGATCACCCCGGCGGAGCCGCGCCGCGCCAGAAATGCCCGGGTCCAGGCGGAGAATCCACCCTGCTCCAGGGCCTCGCGCAGGCGGGCGGTGAAATCCTGATAGAAGTGCAGGTTATGGATGGAGTTCAGACGCGCCCCCAGCATCTCGCCGGCACGCTGCAGGTGGTGCAGATAGGCCCGGCTGTAATGCCGACAGGTGTAACAGCCGCATGCCGGGTCGATGGGGCCGGTATCTTGCCGGAAGCGCGCGTTCCGGATGCGGATGTCGCCGGACCACGTGAACAGCAGGCCGTGGCGGGCATTGCGCGTGGGCATGACGCAATCGAACATGTCGATGCCGCACGAGACGGCGAAGACGACGTCCTCCGGCGTACCCACCCCCATGAGGTAACGCGGACGGTCGGCGGGCAGCCGCGGCCCCATGTGGCCGAGGATGCGACGCATGTCCGCCTTGGGTTCCCCCACCGACAGACCGCCCAAGGCATAGCCATCGAAGCCGATCCGTGCCAGCCCGTCCAGGGAGCGCTCGCGCAGGTCCTCGTACATGCCGCCCTGCACGATGCCGAACAGGGCATTGGGGTTGTCGGCATGCGCCACGCGGGAGCGGGCTGCCCAGCGCAGGGACAGCTCCATGGACCGACACGCCGTGTCGCGGTCCGCCGGATAGGGCGTGCACTCGTCGAAGACCATGACGATGTCCGCATTCAATGCCCTCTGGATCTGCATGCTCTTCTCGGGGGAGAGCAGCAGGCGCTGCCCATCCAGAGGGGAGGCGAACCTCACACCCTGTTCCGTGATCCTGCGCAGATGCGTCAAACTCCACACCTGGAAGCCGCCGGAATCGGTGAGTATGGGGCCGGGCCATTGCATGAAGCCGTGCAGACCGCCATGCGCGGCGATGACCTCCAGACCAGGACGCAGCCACAGGTGAAAGGTGTTGCCAAGAACGATACGGGCCCCCAGGTCCTGTAATTCGTGGGGAGTGATCCCCTTCACCGTGCCCACGGTGCCCACGGGCATGAACACCGGCGTCTGCACGCCACCATGCGCGGTTTCCAGCACGCCCCGGCGGGCATGCCCTTCTGTATGGGTCACGGAGAATCGCATGCGGATTCGAATGTGGAGTTGGCTGCAATACGGCATCTGGTCCGTCATTCTACTGGCGACCCGGCTCCCGGCCGTGGCCGCCGACCCCGGCTGCCCCGCCCGGCAGGCGGCAGAAGTGCGCATCGGCCAGCAAACCTGGCGGGTGGACGTGGCCTGGGACGAGGCCCAGCGGCGGCGTGGTCTGTCCGGTCGCGCGCGCATGGCCCCGGGGCACGGCATGTGGTTCGTGCTGCCCGGGCCGGGGCTGCATGGCTTCTGGATGCGGGACATGACCTTCTCCATCGACCTGATATGGGTCACGCCGGACCGGCGGGTGGCGGGCAGCCTGTATCTGTCACCCTGTGGCCCCGGCCCCTGCCTGGTATACCGGCCCGACCGGCCGGTGGCTTACGTGCTGGAGGTCAATGCCGGCGAGTTTGGCGGCCGGCCCGGAGACACGGTGAGCTGGCGATGCAGGCCCTGAGAGGCCCCACGGCGCTCAAGCGTCGCCACGGCCGCGCCGGGTGCCGCTGAAGCCCCGCTCACCCCAGCTGCCGCCCTTGGTCCAGCTGTTGCCCTTCTTCCAGCCGGACTTGTCACCCGAGGGCCGGGCCCAGGACTGCTCCGGACGTGCATCACGCGACTGGACCGGGCCCTGGGGCCTGCTCCCACGATGCGTGGTGCCCCGTTCGGCGGTCTGCCACCGTTCCCTGCCCTGCCATCCCGCGCCGCCGCCGGCGCCCGGCCCCAGACCCGAAGGCTGGCCGGCCCGGGGCTTGCCCCGCCAGGCTTCCCCGGGCCGGGTCTTCCAATCGCTGGCCGACTTGCGGCGCGGCTCGTGGTCGATGCGCGCACGGGGCTCCAGGCCCGGGATCACGTCGATCCTCACCTTCTCGCCGGTGTAGCGCTCGATGTCGCGCACCAGACCCCGCTCCTTGCCATGCACCAGGGTATAGGCCATGCCCGTGCGCCCGGCCCGGCCCGTGCGGCCGATGCGGTGTACGTAGTCTTCCACCTGGCGCGGGATGTCGAAGTTGATGACGTGGCTGATGCCCACCACATCGATGCCGCGAGCGGCCACGTCGGTGGCCACCAGCACCCGGGTGATGCCCTCGCGCAGGCGCTGCAGGGTGCGGTTGCGCTTGTGCTGTGGCATGTCGCCATGCAGGGCGGCGACACTGAAGCCCTGCTCCAGCAGGCTTTCCGACAGATCCTCGGCACTGCGCTTGGTGGCGGTGAACACCACGGCCTGAGTCAGGCCCGCGTCCCGCAGCAGATGGTCCAGCAGGCGATGCTTGTGGCCCACGTCATCGACGAACAGCAGGCGCTGGTCGATGTTGGCCTTGTGTTCCGCCTGGATGGCCACCTCGATGCGTTGCGGATCACGGGTCATCTCCCGCGCGATGCGGGCCACGCTGCCATCCAGGGTGGCGGAAAACAGCAGGGTCTGGCGGGACTCGGGGGTGCGCGCCACGATGTTCTCGATGTCCTCCACAAACCCCATGTCCAGCATGCGGTCCGCCTCGTCCAGCACCAGGACCTCCAGGTGGGAGAAATCGATGCGACCCCGCTCCAGGTGATCGATGAGGCGACCCGGGGTGGCGATCAAAATCTCTGGATGAGCCTTCAGGGCCTGGAACTGGGGCCCGAAGGCAGCGCCCCCCACCAGGCAGGCACTGCGCAGTCGCCGCAGGCCCTTGCCATAGGTGCGGGCCTGCTTTTCCACCTGCTGGGCCAACTCCCGCGTGGGACACAGTACCAGCAGGCGTGGCCCCTGAGACTTCCCGCCTTCCGGAGATAACGCGGA
The DNA here is from genome assembly GCA_029558905.1 of Pseudomonadota bacterium. Classification (GTDB taxonomy): domain Bacteria; phylum Pseudomonadota; class Gammaproteobacteria; order Burkholderiales; family Thiobacillaceae; genus PFJX01. Next base: position 57,756 of record JAKQCX010000021.1, on the reverse strand, counting down.
CTCCGCCAGCCGGTGCAGGCTGGGCAGCAGGAAGGCGGCGGTCTTGCCGCTGCCGGTGTGGCTGGAGACGAGCAGGTCCCGACCTGCCAGGGCAGCGGGGATGGCCTGGCGCTGGACCGGTGTGGGACAGGCATAACCGGTGGTCTCCAGGGACTTCAATACGAGGGGGTTCAACCCCAGTTCGGCAAAAGACATGCAATACCTCTCCTTCGGGCATCCGGATGAGAATGCCGTGGCCACGCGCCCAGCTGGGGCGCAAAAATGAGGCTCGCCGGGGAAAGGAAGTCCGTCCGCCGCGGCACTCGCGAAACATCGGCGCCAACCGAATATCGCGATACCGGGACTGCGGAATCAGGAGAGGTCGGGGCAGATGGGGCTGTGAAAACAGTCCCGAGGCTCATGAACTTCGGCGATGGGATACGCCGAAAGGCCTATCACTGCGTTGCACAACTGGCGCGCATTCTATCCGACTGCATGCATAAGTGCTTGATCATTTTCTCGGGCGAAACGCGGAACCCTTGGTGGGCTGCCACCCCGGACGCGTCGAGGGGTCTCCGGGAGGGCACGCCTTCACGGCGTTGCCCCGGCGCAGCGCTCCCGGACCGCCGAGGCCGCCCGCTCGATGAGCATGGCATCGCCATAGCTGAAGAAGCGGTAGCGGCGGGCCACCGCGTGGGCATAGGCGCGGCGCAGCAACTCCGTGCCGCCGAAGGCGGACACCAGCATGAGCAGGGTGGACCTGGGCAGATGAAAATTGGTGATCAGGCGTTCGACGACGCGGAAGCGGTAGCCCGGCGTGATGAAGAGATCCGTCTCCCCCTCCCCTGCCTGCACGTTCCCCCCGCGGGACGCGGACTCCAGGGCCCGCAGGGCGGTCGTGCCCACGGCGCACACACGTCCGCCCCGGTCCCGGGCCGACTCCACGGCCGCCACGGTCTCGGGAGGTATCACGTAACGCTCCGCATGCATGCGGTGGTCCGCCACCGCCTCCGCCCGCACGGGCTGGAAGGTGCCGGCCCCCACGTGCAGGGTGACGAAGGCCGTACCCACCCCTGCCGTCGTCAGGCGCCCCAGCATGGCACCATCGAAATGCAGGCCGGCGGTGGGGGCCGCCACCGCCCCCGGGTCGCGGGCATAGACGGTCTGGTAGCGCTCATCGTCCGATGCCTCGGCGGTCCGCGCCAGGTAGGGTGGCAGGGGCACCTCGCCGATCCGTTCCAGCCATTCCAGGACCGTATGGGCCGGGTCGAAGGCCAGACGGAACAGGTCGTCCCGGCGCTCCAGCACCCTGGCCTGCAGGCAGCCGGCGAAGCGCACCGTCGATCCGGGTCTGGGGGGCTTGCTGGCGCGCAGGAACAGCAGGGCCTCGTGCGCGGACAGCACCCGTTCCACCAGGGCCTCCACCCCACCACCCGTGGCCTTCTCGCCATGCAGCCGGGCCTTGATCACCCGGGTATCGTTGAACACCAGCAGATCGCCGGGCCGGAAAAGGTCCGGCAGGCCGGCGAACATGCGGTCCGTATGGCAGCCTCGGGCAGGCTCCACATGCAGCAGGCGGCTGGCCGTGCGCTCCGGCAACGGATAACGGGCGATGAGCCCATCGGGCAGAAAATAATCGAAGTCACTGGTTTGCATGGCGCGCGATGTTGCCCGGTTTTGCGCGAATCCGCGATAATGCGCGGCCGCGTTTGCCCGGGTGGCGGAATCGGTAGACGCAGTGGATTCAAAATCCACCGCCGCAAGGCGTGCCGGTTCGAGTCCGGCTCCGGGCACCACAGGCTGCACCCCAAAGACCAAAGACCCCCGGCGCGCACTCGTGCCAGGGGATGGACGCTTCCGTGTCCCACGCCGGCGAATCAGGGCCCGGGTCGGCGCCGATATAATGCGCCGATCATGGAGATTGTATTTCTTGCCCTCAAACGCGCCGGCCAGGACCTCCTGGCGCCGCGCATGCTCGGCCTCATGCTCTGGCCCATGGGCCTGGCCCTACTGGTCTGGGGGCTGGCGGCCTACTGGTTTGGCCCGGCCTGGCTGGCGGGTCTCACCACCTTCCTGGCCAGCACGCCACTGCAGGGCCTGGCGCAATGGGCCGGCGCGGACTGGCTCGCCTCCTACGCCGCCTGGTTTCTGCTCATCCTGCTGTGGCTGCCCGCGGTGTTCGTCACCGCCCTGCTGATCACCTCCCTGACCCTCATGCCGCTCATCGTCGGCTTCGTCGCCGCCCGTGACTTTCCCACCCTGCAGGCCCGCAAGGGCGGCAGTCTGGGCGGCAGCCTGGTAACCGTGCTGGGCACGACCAGCCTGTATCTGATGGCCTGGCTGATGTGTCTGCCCCTGTGGCTGTTCGCCCCCTTTGGTGCCCTGGTGTCCCTGTTGCTCAACGCCTGGCTCAATCAGCGCCTGTTCATGTATGACGCCCTGGCGGAGCATGCCGACGCCCGGGAGCTGACCAGCCTGCGCGCTAGCGACGGCGGCAGGCGCTTTGCCCTGGGCACCCTGCTGGGCCTGGTGTACTTCGTGCCCATCCTCAATCTGCTGGCGCCTGTGTACATGGGCCTGGCCTTCACGCATTACGCTCTGGAAACCCTTTCGCGGCACCGTCGGACGGGCCTGTCATGATCCACGGCATCGGCACCGATATCGTCTCCATCCAGCGCATGCGGCGCATGCACGCCCGCTTTGGCCAGCGCCTGGCGGAGCGCATCCTGGCACCGCAGGAACTGGCGGACTACGCCCACGCCAGCCACAGGGAGAGCTTTCTCGCCAAGCGCTTCGCCGCCAAGGAGGCCTTCGCCAAGGCGGCAGGCACCGGCATGCGTGGTCCGGTACGCTTCGCCGCCATACACCTCACGCATGACGTCCTGGGTCGCCCCGGCCTGGCCTGGGGGCCGGAACTGTCCGCCTGGCTGACGCGCCAGGGCATCCGCGCAGCGCACCTGAGCCTGAGCGACGAACAGGACTACGCCCTGGCCTTTGTCGTTCTGGAAAAGACATGACCCACGCCGTGGAGCACCCGTCCCCCCATCCACCCGCGAGCCTCGGCCAGCGCCTGCCCCTGGGCCCGGTCATGGTCGACCTGGCCGGCCTCGAACTCGATGCGCAGGAGCGGGAACGCCTGCTGCATCCCATGGTGGGAGGGGTCATCCTGTTCAAGCGCAATTACGACAACCCGACCCAGCTGGCCGCTCTGTGCAGCGAGATCCATGCCCTGCGCAGCCCCCACCTGCTCATCGGCGTGGACCAGGAAGGGGGCCGGGTGCAGCGCTTCCGTGAAGGTTTCACCCCCATCCCGGCAATGGGGGCCATCGGCGAGATTTGGGACAGCCAGCCCCAGCGCGCCCGGCGAGTGGCCCGGGACACGGGTTACATCCTCGGCGCCGAACTACGTGCCGTGGGCGTGGATTTCAGTTTCGCCCCGGTGCTGGATCTGGACTATGGCACCAGCGGCGTCATCGGCAATCGTGCCTTCCACCGCAATGCCCAGGCGGTGTCGGAACTGGCCCATGCCCTGGCCCTGGGTCTGCAGGAGGCGGGCATGAACGCGGTGGGCAAGCATTTCCCCGGCCATGGTCATGTAGCGGCGGACTCCCATCTGACGGTACCGGTGGACGAGCGTGGTCTGCGTGATCTGGAATTCGCCGACCTGCTGCCATTCCGTCAGCTCATCGACCTGGGCCTGGCGGGCATCATGCCCGCCCACGTCATCTATCCGCGGGTGGATGAACGGCCCGCGGGTTTCTCACGACGCTGGCTCTCCGACATCCTGCGCGGCCAGTTGGGCTTCGAGGGCGTGGTCTTCAGCGACGACCTCACCATGGAAGGCGCCAGCGTGGCCGGCGGCATCCACGAGCGGGCCCAGGCCGCCCTGCAAGCCGGCTGCGACATGGTGCTGGTGTGCAACCGCCCGGACCTGGTCGACCAGCTGCTGGCCCGGCTGCACCACCCCCTGCCCGCCATGTCGCTCATCCGCCTGGCGCGCATGCACGGCCGTCCGCATCCCCCCAGCCGCACGGACCTGCACGAAAGCAAGCGCTACGTCGCTGCCCTGCGGCAACTGGACGGAGTGGGCCAGGCCGATGCAAGTCTGGCCTTCCACGACCCCACCAACACCTGCGGGAAGTCCGGATGAATCTTTCCGTCGACCGGGGTACCACCCACGTCCTTCACCACATCGGCCACGACCACGGCAGCGAGCCCCTGCTCAAGGCCCTGCTCTTCACCCTGGGCTTTGCCGTGGTGGAGGCCGTGGCGGGGGTGTGGTCCGGCTCCCTGGCCCTGCTCTCCGACGCCGGTCACATGCTCACCGACAGCATGGCCCTGGGCCTGGCCGCCCTGGCCGCCTGGCTGGCGCGCAAACCCCCCTCCAAGCGGCATACCTATGGTCTGGTGCGCCTGGAGGTGCTGGCCGCCCTGGTGAACAGCCTGTTCATGCTGGCCCTCATTGCCTACATCGTGGTCGAGGCCATGCGCCGCCTGAACCAGCCCCAGCCGGTGATGGGCGGCGCGGTCATGGTGGTGGCCCTCATCGGTCTGGGCGTGAATCTCGTCGTGGCCTGGATGCTGCACCACGGCGGCTCGAGCCTGAACCTGCGCGCCGCCTTCCTGCACGTACTTGGAGATCTGCTGGGCTCCGTGGCAGCCTTGACGGCCGGAGTGGTGATCTGGGCCACGGGCTACACCCCCATCGACCCCATCCTCTCGCTGCTGGTGGCGCTGCTGATCCTCCTCTCCGCCGGACGCCTGCTGTGGGAAAGCCTGCACGTGTTGCTGGAATCGGTACCGGGGCACATCGATATCGAGACCGTGGCCCAGGACATGGCCGACATCCCCGGCGTCAAGACCGTCCACGACCTGCACATCTGGACCCTGTCTTCCGGCCAGATCGCCCTGTCCGCGCACCTGGAGCTGTCCTCCTTCGACGACTGGGACCGCATCCTGCGGGCTGCCCGCAAACGTCTGGACGAACACCATGGCATCCGCCACGTGACCTTGCAACCGGAGCTGAAACCGCGATGAAACGCCGCCGCACCCATGCACGCCGCCGCCTGTCCAGGGATGCCGAACGTCTGACCTGGCTGGCCCGTGGCCTGGCGGACTCCGGCAGCCGCCTGGAGGATGTATGGTGGGAGACCGAGCTCACCACCCTCATCGACCGGCTCCTGCAACAGGGCGACGACGAGACCCTCAACCAGGTCCTGGATCGGCTGCACGACGGCCATGGCCAGGACACGCCTCACACCCGTGCCTACGAAGAGCTGGCCGACCTGATCGAGGCGACGTGCGAGAGCCAGCATGGCGACGGCACCACTCGCCTGCTCATCACCCTGCCCATCCTGGCCTGGTCGCGTTACGCCATTCCCAGCCGCAACGTGCCCGCCGACATCCTGGACCGGCTGCGCCACCAGCTGCGCTCCCATGTGCTGGCCGCTGGCACCCAGGTTTGGTTTGCCGACTTCCTGTTCAGCCCGGACCAGCTGCCACAGGGCTACAGCCAGACCCGGGCATTCGCCAACGCGCTCTGGCGGGCGGCCGCCGCCGGCCATGACTACGCCGTGCCCGCCGTCGGCCTGCCGGAAAGTCAGGCCTACGTCTCCGACGTGCGCTACATCGTGGCGACGGTGGAGATCCCCGCCGCGGGCCCCGTGTTTCGCTGGAACGAGCCCGACGGCAACCGCGACACGGCCCTGTCCGCCTGGCGGGAACAGGGCGGACCCAGTCTGCGCAACCTGCTCACGGGCTGCGCCTACGAACTGCTGCTGCCGGATGCCCACTTTGCCGCGTGGCGGCGGGCGGACCAGGAAAATCGGGCCTTCGCCCTGCAAGCCGCCGTGGCCTACCTGCAAGCCCTGTTCAACGTGCCGGCCAGCCAGTTGCGCGCGGTGGTGGCACCCTATTTCGGCCACTGGCTGGAGGAATGGCGGATAGGCTTCAGCCTGCGCGACACGGAGCAGGTGGTGCACGGTGCCACCTGGTCCCTGCTGGGGCAGGAGGACGAATCCCAGGCCATCCCCGCAAGGATCGAATCCCTGCTGCGCGCGGCCGGCCTGACCGACATCCACGTGCTGGACACGCGCATGCCCATGGAATTCTGCGACGACTGCGGCGCCCCCCTGTTCCCCAATGCGGAAGGCGAGAACGTGCACACGGAACTGCCGGAAGACTTGCAGGACGGCCCTGTGCGGCTGCACTGAACATGTATGGCGGGAAGGGGGAGGAGGAAAACGGGAGACACGTGGACTTCCGGGACTTGCAGGATTGTCGTGCCTGCCCTCGCCTGGCTGCCTACCTGACCCGGACCCGCGAGACCCACCCGGGTTACCACTGCCGCCCGGTACCCGCCTTCGGGGATGCCCAGCCCCGGCTGCTCATCGTCGGCCTGGCACCCGGCCTGCACGGCGCCAACCGCACCGGCCGCCCCTTTACCGGCGACCATGCCGGTACCTTGCTATACGCAACCCTGCACGCCTTCGGTTACGCCAGTCACCCCGTGTCCGCCTGCAACCGGGACGACCTGGCGCTCATGGGCTGCCGCATCACCAACGCGGTGAAATGCGCGCCTCCGCAAAACAGACCCGAAAGCACGGAAATCCACCAGTGCAACGCCTATCTGCGGGCGGAACTGCAGGCCCTTCCCTCCGGTGCGGCCATCCTGGCTCTGGGCCGGATCGCCCACAGGGCCACGCTCATGGCCTTGGGATGCAAACCGGACGCCCACCCCTTCAGCCACGGTGCCCGCCATCTCCTTCTGTCCAGGCCTCATCTGCGCCTGTACGACAGCTACCACTGCTCCCGCTATAACACTCAAACCCGCCGCCTCACACCGGCGATGTTCCAGGCCGTGTTCACGCGCATTCAACGGGAGGAGCCGAACTGCGCACCGCCACCGCCCAGCCGGCCCGCGGCCTCGTCCGCAGGCGGAAGACGGCGATAGCGTGATGTCGGCGGCCCTCGGCCTTGTCTCGCCGCTTTGATCCTGCATCCGCCACGGCATCGGGGCCCGTTCCCGAAATGGACATCGCGCGCCCGACACAGGCTACCGTGTCGAAGAAATCGCTTCCCTGTGTAGAATGAAAGCTTTTCCACGGAAAGCGGCCTCCAGAATTCCAGCTGTCAACGAAGCGTCAACGGTGCGGGAAAGGCGTGCAAGCTCGCCTGATGGTCTCAAAACCCGAATAAGACCGGGCTCTGCCACAGAGAGTGGGCAAGCCGGGGCCGACGATGATCCGTTGCTGCTGGGTTCGCCCCCGGGAGGCCACCCGCGTCACCATGACCAAAACCAATCAAGCCGTCCAGCCCAAGGATTTCGAAGCCGCCATCCAGGAGCTGGAACAGGTGGTGACGGACATGGAATCCGGCAGGCTCAGTCTGGAGGCCTCCCTGGCGGCCTACAAGCGGGGCATGGAACTCTCGGCCTATTGCCAGAAAACCCTTGAAGAGGCGGAGCTGCAGGTGAAGATCCTGGAAAAGGGCCAGTTGCAGGGCTTCACCGCCGGCACGGAAGGCGCCGCCGCGGATGACTGATTTCGCCGGCTGGTCCCGCTCCGTTCAGGAGCGCATGGAACACGCCCTGGATCGGGCGTTGCCCGCCACCGGCCTGGCCCCGGGCCAACTGCATGAGGCCATGCGCTATGTGGCCCTGGGGGGAGGCAAGCGTGTGCGCCCCATGCTGGCCTTCGCCGCGGGTGAAGCCATGGGGGCCGACACCGCCCGGGTCGAGGCCGCGGCCTGCGCCGTGGAGCTGATCCATGTGTATTCCCTCACCCACGACGATCTGCCCAGCATGGACGACGACGACCTGCGCCGCGGCAAGCCCACCTGCCATGCGCGCTACGGCGAGGCCACCGCGCTGCTGGTGGGGGATGCCCTGCATAGTCTAGCCTTCCAGGTCCTGGCGGAGCCCAGGGCGGGGCCGGACCCGGCCGTGCAGGTGGAGATGCTGGGCATACTGGCGCGGGCCGCCGGCTCCCGAGGCATGTGCGGTGGCCAGGCCGTGGACCTGGACAGCACCGGCAGGCAACTGGACCTGGCGGAACTGGAGTTCATGCACATCCACAAGACCGGCGCCCTCATCCAGGCCAGCGTACTGCTGGGGGCCCTGGCCGCCGGGGGCCTGGCGGCGGAAGCGCGCCGCAGTCTGGAGCACTACGCCCGCTGCGTGGGACTGGCCTTCCAGGTCATGGATGACGTGCTGGACGCGGAGACCGACACCGCCACCCTGGGCAAGACCGCCGGTAAGGATGCCGCCCATGGCAAGGCCACCTACCTGACCCTGATGTCCGGCAGGCAGGCCCGCGACTACGCCCGGGAGCTAACGCGGGAGGCCCTGGCCAGCGTGTCCCCGTTCGGACCCGCCGGGGCCCGTCTGGCGGAAATCGCCCGTTTCGTCGTGGAGCGCCATTTCTGACATGAGCCTGCTGGACAGCATTCACGGCCCGGTGGACCTGAAGTCCCTGACCCGCGGCCAGCTCAAGGAACTGGCGGTAGAGCTGCGGGAATTCATCATCCAATCCGTGTCCCGTACCGGTGGCCATCTGGCCTCCAACCTGGGGGTCATCGAGCTCACCATCGCCCTGCACCACGTCTTCGACACTCCGGACGAGCGCATCGTCTGGGACGTGGGGCACCAGACCTATGCCCACAAAGTGCTCACCGGCCGGCGCAGCCGCATGCACACCCTGCGCCAGACCGACGGCCTGTCCGGCTTCACCAAGCGGGAGGAAAGCCCCTACGACGCCTTCATCGCCGGCCATTCCAGCACCTCCATCTCCGCCGCTCTGGGCATGGCCGAGGCCCGCAAGCTGGCGGGGGATGCGCGCCGGGTCATCGCCGTCATCGGCGACGGTGCCATGACCGCCGGCATGGCCTTCGAAGCCCTGAACAACGCCGGGGCTTCGGATGCCAACCTGCTGGTCATACTCAACGACAACGAGATGTCCATTTCCCCCAACGTGGGGGCCCTGAACGCCTACCTCACCAAGCTCCTGTCCGGGCGCTTCTACAACAATCTGCGCAGCACCGGTGAGCGTCTGCTCTCCAGCCTGCCTCCCATCCACGAGCTGGCCAGGCGGGCGGAAGAGCACATCAAGGGCATGGTCACCCCGGGCACCCTCTTCGAGGAATTCGGCTTCAACTATCTGGGGCCCATCGACGGCCACGATCTGGATGCCCTCATTCCATCCCTGGCCAACATCCGCCAGCTCAAGGGTCCCCAGTTCCTGCACATCGTCACCCAGAAGGGCCATGGCTATCCCCAGGCCGAGGCGGATCCATGTCTGTACCACGGCGTGGGCAAGTTCAAGATCGAGGTGGGAGTGGAGGCCAAGACCTGCAGCCTGCCGGGTGCCCGGCCCAGCTATACGGAGATCTTCGGGCAGTGGCTCCTGGACATGGCGGCATCGGACGAGCGCCTGGTGGCCATCACCCCGGCCATGTGCGAGGGTTCGGGCCTGACGGAATTCGCCAGGCGTTTCCGCAAGCGTTATTTCGACGTGGGCATCGCCGAGCAGCACGCCCTCACCTTTGCCGCCGGCCTGGCCTGTGAAGGCCGCAAGCCCGTGGTGGCCATCTACTCCACCTTCCTGCAGCGGGCCTACGACCAGCTCATCCATGACATCGCCCTGCAGGACCTGCCGGTGATGCTGGCCATCGACCGGGCCGGCCTGGTGGGAGCGGACGGTCCCACCCATGCCGGGGCCTTCGACCTGTCCTTCCTGCGCTGCATCCCCAACATGCTCATTGCCACCCCCTCCAATGAGGACGAGTGCCGGCGCCTGCTCACCACCGCCTACCGCCACGACGGCCCCAGTGCGGTACGCTACCCCCGGGGCTGTGGGCCGGGGGTGACCCTGTCAGCAGACCTGGATACCCTGGAGATCGGCAAGGGTATGGTGCGGCGGGCCTGTGGCCGGCAGGATGATCGCATCGCCTTCCTGGCCTTCGGCGCCCCCCTGAACGCCGCCCTGATGGCCGCGGAGAATCTGGACGCCACGCTGGCGGACATGCGCTTCGTCAAGCCGCTGGATCGGGATCTGGTCAAAAGTCTGGCTCAAGATCACGTGCTGCTGGTGACCCTGGAAGAAAACGTGGTCATGGGCGGTGCCGGTTCTGCCGTGGCCGAGTGCCTGGCGGAACTGGGCATCAGCGTGAAACTGTTGCAGCTGGGTCTGCCGGACCGTTTCGTGGAGCACGGCGATCCCGCCACCCTGCTGGCTCGCTGCGGCCTGGATGCCGCCGGCATCCAGGCCGCAGCGAGAAAGGCCTTATCCGAGTGATTTGCTCGGATATAGGCGTTAATTTATACTTGTTCTAATTAAGCATATCGGAACATAGTCATGAGCGTCTGTGTCACTCCCATCGGCTGCCCCCCGGACCAGGTCGCCATAGCCGATGTACAGAACTACCCGGACTCCCGCAAGATCGCCATCGACAAGGTGGGCATCAAGTCCATCCGCCATCCCATCAAGGTGCGGGACAGGAGTGCAGGAGTGCAGCACACCATCGCCACCTTTGGCATGTATGTCTATCTGCCCCATCACTTCAAGGGCACCCACATGTCCCGTTTCGTCGACATCCTCAACGGCTACGAGCGGGAAATCTCCGTGGAGTCCTTCGAGGACATGCTGCGCCAGATGGTGCTGAAACTGGAAGCGGATTCCGGCCACGTGGAGATGAGCTTTCCCTACTTCGTCAACAAGCGGGCGCCGGTGTCCGGCGTGGAGAGTCTGATGGACTATGACGTGACCTTCATCGGCGAGATCCGCAACGGGGAATACATCCAGCACATGAAGGTTCTGGTGCCGTGCACCAGCCTGTGCCCCTGCTCCAAGAAGATCTCCGCCTACGGCGCCCACAACCAGCGCTCCCACGTCACCATCCGCGTGCGCACCAACGCCTTCGTGTGGATCGAGGACATCATCCAGATCGCCGAGGACAACGCCTCCAGCCAGCTCTATGGTCTGCTCAAGCGGCCGGATGAGAAATTCGTCACCGAAAAGGCCTATGACAACCCCAAGTTCGTGGAAGACCTGGTGCGGGACGTGGCCGCCGCCCTGAACCGGGACGGGCGCATCGATGCCTATGTGGTCGAAGCGGAGAACTTCGAATCCATCCACAACCACTCTGCCTACGCCCTCATCGAGCACGACAAGAAGGCCGGCGCGTAAAGCTCGAAGCTCCTGCCCGCCTCCGGGGTCGCATCCCCGCAGGCGGGGCCCCTGCTCCGCCCTGCGTAGGTCTGCTTCGTACCTATCCACAACCACTCCGCCCAGGCCTCATCGAAAAGAACCAGACCGAGCAGCCCTGACCAGCGGTTCGGATCATGGTGTGCGGGTGGCCCATACCGGGGGGCACAACGCCCATGATGGGGCCATAATGTCGGAACATGTAGCACGAGGTCCCGACATGAAGCCCATCGCCATCTTCCGGCATGCCCCCAGCGAAGGCCCCGGGTACCTTGCCACCTTCCTGGAAGAACGTGGCCTGGCCTGGAAACTCGTCGCCATCGATGCCGGTGAAGGCGTGCCCGCCTCACCCGGTGCATTCGCCGGTCTGGTCTTCATGGGTGGCCCCATGAGCGTGAACGACGATCTGCCCTGGATCCCGCCGGCACTTTCCCTGATCCGCCTGGCCGTGCAACACGGCATTCCCGTCCTGGGCCACTGCCTGGGGAGCCAACTCATGGCCAAGGCCCTGGACGGGCGGGTCACACGCAACCCGGTGAAGGAAATCGGCTGGGGCCGTGTGGAGCGGGCGGACAATGCCGAGGCCCGGGCCTGGCTGCCGGACCTGGCGGCCTTCGAGGCCTTCCACTGGCATGGCGAGACCTTCTCCCTCCCCCCCGGCGCCGCCCGCATCCTGGGCAGCACACACTGCACCAACCAGGCCTTCGTCCTGGGCCCCCACCTGGGCATGCAGTGCCACGTGGAGATGACCGGTCCCATGATCCGGGAATGGTGCGTACTGGGTGCCGACGAGATCGCCGCCGCCTCCAGCCCCGCCGTGCAGTCGCCGGAGCGGATGCAGTCCCTGAATGCCGCCAACCTGCCCGGGCTCCACGCGGCCGCGGAAGCCCTGTATACCCGCTGGACCGCCGGCCTGCAGGCCTGAGATCCCTTGGCCGACATCATCACCCTGCCCCACCTGCGCACCCTGCTGGGACTGCATGTGCGCCATCAAGGCGAGATCTGCGTCATCATCGAGGTGCTGGACGAACCGCCATCCCTGGTCTTGCAAGCCGACGCCCCAGCCAGCCTGATGGCTGACCACCACGGCCGGCCTTTCGAATATGGCCTGCGCACCTACACCCTGCCGGTGCTGACCGAGGACCGCAGCGGCCTGAACGACGCCCTGTTGGACCTGGAAATCCTGGACTGAGGCGAGTCACGCGCATGTACCCAGCTCCACCCGGCCACCGGCAAGCCCGCGTCCCCGGCATGAAGCGTCCCCCCACCCTGGTTCCGGTCATCGCGGGATTCAGCGTCATGCTGCTGCTGATCGCAGGGGTAACGGCCATTGGTTCCACCTATGTGCGCCGCCTGAGCGACCAGCTCACGGCCATCGTCGCCGAGCGCAACGCCAAGGCCGAGCTGGCCACGGCCATGCGTGCCATCCATGAGGCCCGTTACCAGGCACTGATGCTGGCCAGCGGCACGGCGGATCCCTTCCTGCGCGATGAGACGCTCATGCGCTTCTCGCGACTGGCCCTGGAATTCATCCAGACTCGGGACAAGTTCCTGGCCCTGCCCCTGGATGAAGCCGAACTGCACCTGTGGATGGATGTGCGTGAAGCGGTCCGCCAGGTGGAAGACGACGGTGAACAGGTGGTGGTCCAGCTGCAGCACGAGCATCCGGAAGAGGCGCGCAGGCGAATCTTGCAAGACCTGCGACCGCTGCAGGAGACCATGATGGCCCGCTGGACCAGGCTCGTGGACATGCAGCGCGAGAAAAACGAGGCGGCCATGCGCGAGGCCCGCATGGCCAGCACCCGGGCGCATCAACTGACCCTCATCCTGTCCATGGGGGCCTTTCTGGTGGGCCTGATCGTATCGATCCTTGTCATCCGCATGAGCCGCCGCATGCAGCATGATCTGTTCGAGGAAAAGGAAAGGGCCGAGATCACACTGCACGCCATCGGCGAGGCCGTGCTGCGTTTCGATATGCACGGGCAGCTACGCTACCTCAATCCCGTGGCGGAGCAGTTGATGGGGCTGGATGGCCGCCACGCCCAGAACCATACCCTGGAAACCATACTGCACCTGTACGAGAAGGGCAGCCGCGCCGACCTGACGGGGAATCTGCTGCGCGACACGCTGCGGGGCATCACCCACATCCTGCCGGGAAAGGCCTGTCTGCTGTCCGCCACGGGCGTAGAGTATGAAGTGGAGGGTACCAGCGCCCCCATTCATGGCGTGGCAGGCACGATCCGCGGTGGTGTGCTGGTCCTGCGCGACGTCACCGAATCACGCGAGACCCATGGCCAGCAGCAATGGCTGGCCGAACACGACGGGCTGACCGGTCTCTTGAACCGGCGCGCCCTGGAGGATCGCCTGGCGCGCGCACTGGCCAGCAAGCGCGCCGGTGATCGCCCCCTGTCCCTGCTGTACGTCTGCCTGCGGCATTGCCAGGACATACACGATACCGCCGGTCAGGCCGCCAGCGACGAGCTGCTGCGCCGCCTGGCGCGCCAAATGCGTGAGCGCATCCGGGAATCGGACCCTCTGGCACGCATGGCGGCACACGAATTCGCCATTCTGCTGCGCACCTGCCCGGAAGACATGGCCGAAGACATCGCCCAGGGATTGCGTGACGCCATCGCGCGATACGCCTTCATCTGGAACGGCGATACCTATCGTGTGGATGCCTGCCTCGGACTGGTGCAGGTGCCACCCCACTGGGACACGGACGAGTGCCTGCGTGCCGCCAGGGCAGTCTGCGACCGGGCAACACACGAGGGGCAGGATCACCTACCATCGGGAGCAGGATATGCCCCACCTTGAAGGCCCACGGACGGGTGCGGGACATCGGGCCCCCATCCCTCCCTCCGTCTGGAATCTCACCCACGCAAGCCATGGTCCTGAATATCCTGGTAGGTGACATCGGTGGCACCCACAGTCGGCTGGCCCAGGCCCGGGTGGCGGGGCAGCATGTGAGCCTGGTGGACGTGCAACGCTACCGCAATGCCCACCACTCCAGCCTGACCGGCATCCTCACCGAATACCTGAGGAAGCACGCCTACCATCCACGTTCCGCCTGCCTGGCCGTGGCCGGATCCACGGACGGCCGGCAGGTACATTTCACCAATCTGGACTGGCACGTTCATGCCGATGCCCTGGCTCGTGAATTGGGTATGGAGCGGGTCAGCCTGGTGAACGATTTCTCCGCTGTGGGCTGGGGCCTGGATGCCCTGCAGACCCGTGACCTGTGTTTCCTGCAGACCGGTCCGGGCGAGGCAGAGGGGGTAAGGGTGGCCGTGGGTGCCGGCACCGGCCTGGGGGTGAGCCTATGTGTGCCACAGCGGGGCCGCTATCGCCCCCTGTCCTCGGAGGGTGGTCACATGGGTTTCGCTCCCCAGGATGACGAACAGGACCGGCTGCTGCAGTTCCTGCGTGGCCTACATGGCCGGGTTTCCGTGGAGCGCGTGGTGTCGGGTCCCGGTATCGTCGATCTCTACCGCTTCTGCGCCCGGGAAGCCGGTCTGGGTGAACCACCCCTGCTGGCCCAGACGGAACCCCCACAGGCCATCAGCCAGGCCGCGCAGGTGGGAGGCGACCCCGTGGCGCTGCGCACCATGCAACTGTTCGTCCGTATCTATGGCCAGATCGCCGGCGACGTCGCCTTGCTGGCGCGGGCCCGGGGCGGGGTCTTTCTTGCCGGCGGCATAGCCTCCAAGAATCTGCCCCTCATGCAGGCACCGGAATTCCTGGCGGGTTTCCATGCCAAGGGGCGCTTCAGCGCTTGGATGCGGGAAATCCCCGTGGCCGTGGTGCTGGACGCGGACATCGGTCTGCGTGGCGCGGCCCTGGCCGCGGCCACCTGACCGCCCATCCCAAGGCCAGGTCCCCGTCAGCCACGGCCCAGGCGCATTTCCAGCACCCCCACACCCAAGGGAATGACCAACACCAGGCCGTTCAGCGCCAGCACCGCCGGCCAGCCCCCATGGCGCCAGGCATACCCACTGGCGGTAATGCCAATGGCCCCACCCACGTAATAGAACAGCACATACAGTGCATTCCCCCGCCCCCGGCTGGCGGTGAGCCGGCCATTCAGCGCCCCCGAGGCGGCGGCATGGGTGGTGAAAAAACCCGCGCAACTGCCCAGCAGGGCCAGCACCACCATGGTCAGACTGGGCAGCAGCAGACCCAGCAAGGACACACCCAGCAGCACGGCACCCAGAACCATGGTGCGACCCGCCCCGAAACGATTGGCCAAACGGCCGGACAGAGGCCCCATCACCGCGCCGATGAGATAGGCCACGTACAGGGAGGTGATGAGGGAGGTGGAAGCGGAAACGGGTGGTTCGCTCAGATGGAAGGGCAGGTAGTTGAAGGTAGCGGAAAACACCCAGAAGGCCCCAAACCCCACGGCATACAGACGCAGCACGGGCCAGGAAGACAACAGCGCGCGAAAGCCCACCTCACCCTGGGCGTGATGCGGCCGCATCCCCACCTTGGGTAGCCAGCGGGCCGCAGCCCAAACCGTCAGCAGCAACAGCAGGGCGGCACTGACGAAGGCGTAGCGCCAGTGCAGGGGAGGGTGCAGATACCCACCCAGCAGACGCCCACCCAACCCGCCCACCACCGTGGCGGAGACGAAGACCCCCATGGCCACGTTCAGCCGCTCCAGCGGCAGGCTGTTGGCCAGATGGGCCGCCACACAGGTAGTCAGCGCGGGGATGAATAGTCCTTGGATGAAACGGCCCAGCACGAGCAAGGAAAAACTCGGGGTCAGGGCGCACATCAGCCCCGCCAGTGCCACCATGCTCCCACCCACCAGCATCAGGGGCCGCAGGGGGTAGCGGTCACCCAGGCGGCCGAATGGCAGATTGGACAGGGCAATGCCCAGGATGGTGGCGGACACGGTCAGGGACGCAGCCGCCGCATCCACACCAAACTCCGTAGACAGGATGGGCAGCACGGGCTGTGTCAGATAGATGTTGGTGAAGGCCGCGGCCACCACGCCAAAGACCAGCAGACGCGTGATCGACAACTCGGGGGCTTGGGCAGGCATGCCGGGAGGTTCCATGGACATCGGCTCCCCGCATATTAGGGCCGTGGCGGTGCACGCGTCGCCTAGCCCCCAGTGAAACGGCGGAGCGCGCGTGCGCCTTCCACTCAAATGTGACTTCTGTCAACGCTCCGTGTCATTGCAGTACACTATTACCATGAGAGGTATTGTGTTACCTTACCAGCAGGCGGGTGACGAGAAGACGAGTGCAGCCCCGTGTCGCGCCGCTCTTGAATTGAGGAGACTGTCTTGAGACATCGTGCCGCAGTCCCACTGACCTCAGCCATGCGGCGGCAGGCGCCACTTCCTTGTGGTGTCGCGCCCGCACGGTCACCCCATGAAATCTCCCCTGTTTCTACGCTTGCGAAAGACCCGGCTGCCTCCCGGGTACCCGCATGCATGGAAGATGTTCCACACCGGGCCCTGCAGCGCGGGGCGACCCGGTGCTGGGCAATCCCGCTTGGTTGAACCGCATGTCCCACAGCTTCGTACGCAAGGAGACGCACTCATGAGCATCAATCGACGTGATTTTCTGAAATCCAGCATTGCTGCCGGTACCGCGGCCACGGTTGGCATGCCCCTGTCCGAACAGGCAGCGGCCGCCATCAAGGCCGGCGAAAAGGACTGGCAATGGGACAAGGGTGTATGCCGCTTCTGTGGCACCGGATGCGGCATCATGATCGCCACAAAAAATGGCCGTGTGGTGGCCACCAAAGGGGATCCGGATGCACCGGTGAACCGTGGCCTGAACTGTGTGAAGGGCTATTTCAACGGCAAGATCCTGTATGGCAAGGACCGCCTGACCCAGCCCCTGCTGCGCATGAAGGACGGCAAGTTCAACAAGAAGGGACAGTTCGTGCCGGTGAGCTGGGAGCAGGCCTTCGATGAAATGGAACGCCAGTTCCGCAAGGCCTATGCCGAAAAGGGCCCAAGCGGCGTGGGGGTGTTCGGTTCCGGGCAGTGGACCATTCCCGAAGGCTATGCCATGAACAAGTTGTTCAAGGCGGGTTTCCGTTCCAACAACGTGGATCCCAACGCACGCAACTGCATGGCCAGCGCCGTGACCGCGTTCTACAGCGTGTTCGGTACCGACGAGCCGGCTGGAAACTACGATGACGTGGAGTACACCGACACCATGGTGCTCTGGGGCGCCAACATGGCCGAGATGCATCCCATCCTCTGGTCGCGCATCACCAACCGGCGCCTGTCCCACAAACCCTGCCGCGTAGTGAACCTGACCACCTACCGCAACATGTCTTCCGACATCGCGGATCTGGAAATCATCTTCAAGCCCAACACCGACCTGGCGATCCAGAACTACCTAGCGCGCGAGATCATCGCCCGCAACGCGGTAAACCAGGACTTCGTGAACAAGCACTGCGTGTTCGCCACCGGTCCCTACGACATCGGCTACGGCCTACGCCCGGGCGAGAAGTACGCCTTCCCGGCGGAGCGGGACGTGGTGGCCAAGGAGACCCGGGTCACGCTCGACAGAAACGAGGCCATCGCCCAGCGCCGCAAGGCGGGCGATGTCGTGGATCAGAAGAACACGGCCAATCCCGCGGCGCACTGGCTCATCACCTTTGAGGATTTCAGGAAGGCCGTGGAGCCCTACACCCTGGATTTCGTGGCGGAACTGGCCAAGGGCGACATCGACGAGCCGCTGGACAAGTTCAAGGCCAAGCTGCAGCAGCTCGCCGACTATTACATCGACCCGAAGCGCAAGGTGGTGTCCTTCTGGACCATGGGCTTCAACCAGCACCAGCGCGGCACCTGGGTGAACGAACAGTGCTACATGAACCACCTGCTGCTGGGCAAGCAGTCCCAGCCAGGTAACGGCGCCTTCTCTCTGACCGGTCAGCCCTCCGCCTGTGGCACGGCGCGCGAGGTCGGCACATTCTCGCATCGCCTGCCGGCCGACCGGCTGGTGGCCAACCCCCAGCATCGGGCAGAGACCGAGAAATACTGGAATCTGCCGGCCAAGACCATCAACCCGAAAATCGGCTCGTTCTACGCCAAGCTCATGCGCGATCTGGAGGACGGTGGCCTCAAATGGGCCTGGGTGCAGGTCAACAACCCCTGGCAATCCCACCCCAATGCCAACCACTGGATCAAGGCCGCACGCGAGATGGACAACTTCATCGTCGTGTCCGATGCCTATCCCACCATCTCCGCCAAGGTGGCGGACCTGATCCTGCCGGCCGCCATGATCTTCGAGAAGTGGGGTGTCTACGGCAATGCCGAGCGCCGCACGCAGGCCTGGCGCCAGCAGGTATATGCCCCCGGGCAGGCGCGCGCCGACATCTGGCAGGTGATGGAGTTTGCCAAGCGCTTCAAGGTGAAAGATTTCTGGGGTGAACAGAAGGTGCCTGGGCTGAAGGAAGCCGGCTTCGAGGACGGCAAGCTACCCAGCGTCATGGATGATGCGGCCAAGATGGGCATCTCCGCCGATGCCAGCCTGTACGAGGTGCTGTTCGCCAACGCGGCGAACAAGAAGCACAGATGGCCCGATGCCATCGCCAAGGGCCACCCCAACCACGTGGCCGATCTACTGGGCGATGGATGGTTCCCCGAGAAGGCCCTGTTCCAGGAGTATGTCCAGTTCGGGCGCGGCAAGGCGAAAGACCTGGCGGACTTCGATGTCTACATTTCCGATGAAGTACGTGGCCTCAAGTGGCCGGTGCTGGTCAAGAATGGCAAATGGACCGAGACCAGCTGGCGCTTCAACGAGCAATACGATCCCTATGTCACCAAGGGTGCCGGTTTCGAGTTCTACGGCAAGCTGATGAAGAGCATCCCCAGCGGCAATCTGGATGGCGTCACCGACCCCACGCCCAAGAGCGTGGCGGGCAAGGCCAAGATCTTCTATAGGCCCTACGCCGCGCCCGTGGAGCAGCCGGACGGTAATTACGATCTCTGGCTGTGTACCGGACGGGTGCTGGAGCACTGGCATACCGGCACCATGACCCGGCGCGTGCCCGAGCTGCATCGTGCCGTACCCGCGGCCGTGATGTGGATGCACCCAGCGGATGCGCAAAAACGGGGGCTCAAGCGCAACGATCTGGCCTGGATCGAGTCCCGGCGCGGCAAGGTCCAGGCACGGGTGGAAACCGGCGGACGCAACACCATGCCTAAAGGCACGGTCTATGTGCCGTTCTTCGATGAAGGGGTGTTCATCAACAAGGTGGCCTTGGACAGCACCTGCCCCATCTCGAAAGAAAGCGACTTCAAGAAGTGCGCCGTCAAGGTAATGAAGGTCTGACTCAGGAGAACGCCATGAAAAGGAAGAGCACCCTGTTTGCAGTGGCCGCCCTGGCGGCCTTCGGTCTGTCCAATGCCGACCCGGCCGTGATCGTCGACGACAATCTCGGTCTTTCGCACGTGAGTGTCTTCGACACCGCCGTCCCCGATGCCTTCGACTATCCCACCGTGGACCCCAAGGATGCCGGTGTGCTGCCCAGGTCCTGGGAGGACGCTCCACCCCAGATTCCCCATCGCATCGACAAGTATCTGCCGCTCAATGCGCAGCAGAACAAATGTCTGGACTGCCATGAGGAACCCGACAAGATCGGCAAGAAAGCCAAAGGCAAACCCACACCCATGTCCGAAACCCATTACGTGAAGGAAGGCGATGAACTGGTGCTGGCGAACAGGCGCTATGTCTGCACCCTCTGCCACACCCCACAGGCCAATGTGAACACCCTGGTGGACAACACCTTCAAGGGTGATTGAGGCCACGGTACCGGCACCATTTCAGTACACGAAGCGGCTTGCCCTCCGGCAAGCCGCTTTTTTTCGCGAGCCGGCCGCTGGCCTCAAAAGAAGAGGGGGCGCTCCGCCGCCAGGGCGCTCCAACCCCGGACGAGGCGATACAGCACCCAGATGCCCACACCCAGCACGAGCGCGATGGCCAGCGGAATGCCGACGAATGTGAAGGCCAGCAACAGGGCCACCACCACCCACAGGAGGGCAAACCAGAAGGTACGCAACTGCCAGCGGAAATGGGATTCCAGCCAGGTACCGCGCACTCCAGCCTGGTTCACGTAGTTGAGTATCACGGCGATGATGGAAGGCCAGCCGGTGAGAAAGGCGGTGACGATGAAGGCGGCGCTCACCAGGCCGGTGACGGCGCTGAAGACGTGCAGGCCATACATCACATGGCTGAGCCTGACCAGGCCCTCCGTGGGCAGCAATTGGGCCTGGGGCATCCGATCGTCCGACATGGATCCTCTCTCTCGTGGTGGCGCGTGGGGCGGGTTGCGGAGTGCCACAGATCAGGCCGTGACCTGGCGTGCCTGCTGGCTATCACCCCAGAGCTCCTCCAGATTGTAATGGGCGCGCACGGCCGGCTGCATGACGTGCACCACCAGGCCGCCGGCATCCACCAGCACCCATTCGCCCACTTCGGCGCCCTCGGTACCGATGATGTGGGCGCCTGCCGCCTTGAGCCTTTCATGCACGTTGTCAGCCAGGGATTTCACCTGGCGGGTGGAATCGCCGCTGGCGATGATCATGGCGTCGAACAGGGTGGTGAGATGGCGCACGTCGAGGACGGTGATGTCCTTGCCCTTGATGTCCTCCAGGGCAGCGATGGCAACCCCGATCAGCTGGTCGGTGGAGAGGGATTCAGACATACAGGTGGTTCTCGTGGATGTAATCGATGACGCTGTCCGGCAGCAGATAGCGCAGGCTCTTGCGGCGCAGGACGCGCTCCCGCACCTGGCTGGCGGAAATGTCCAGTTGCGTGATGGCATGCAGGTGGATCAGGCCGGCGCACCTCTCCGACAGTTCGCCGGGCTGGTCACTGCGGCGCGTGGCCAGGAGTCGGCGCAAGGGTTCCGGCAGGGCGTCTTCCCACACCGCTGAGGTGAAACCGGGTCGATGCGCCACGGCCAGATGGGTCAGATCCAGCAGTTCCCGCCAGCGGTGCCAGGTGGTGAGCCCCAGGAAGGCATCCGCCCCCATGAACAGGATCAGGGGGGCATCGGTCGGCAATTCCTGGCGCAGGGCCGCCACGGTCTCGACGCTGTAGCTGGGACTGGACTTGCGAACCTCCCGGCCATCGAGCACAAAGCGGGGGTTGCCCGCCACGGCGCGGCGTGCCATTTCCAGGCGGTGGTGGCTGGCGGCCCGCGGCTGCCTCCGATGCGGAGGCTGTCCCGCCGGCAGGATGCGCACCTGCGCCAGGCTCAGCCATTCGCCCATCTCCTCCGCCAGACGCAGGTGGCCATAGTGGATGGGGTCGAAGGTGCCCCCCAGCAGGCCGATGGCTTCAGCCACGGACGTGACCGTCTCCCAGCACCACCCATTTCAAGCTGGTGAGCCCTTCCAGCCCCACCGGACCACGGGCATGGATCTTGTCGGTGGAGATGCCGATCTCCGCCCCCAGGCCGTACTCGAAACCATCCGCGAAGCGGGTGGAGGCGTTCACCATGACCGAGCTGGAATCCACCTCGCGCAGGAAGCGCATGGCGTTGGCATGGTGGTCGGTGATGATGGCATCGGTGTGGTGGGAGCCGTAGTGGTTGATGTGGGCGATGGCCTCCTCCAGGCTCGCCACGATTTTTATGCTGATGATGGGTGCCAGGTATTCCATGCCCCAATCCGCCTCCGTCGCATCCACCAGCCTGGCATCGGCCAGCCCGGCGAGTATGGCCTTGGCGCCGGCGTCGCAGCGCATCTCCACGCCCTTGGCGGCGAAGATGGCGCCGATTGCGGGCAGAAAGCGGGCCGCGGCCCGCTCATGCACCAGCAAGGATTCGGTGGCGTTGCAGGGGCTGTAACGCTGGGTCTTGGCGTTCTCGGTCACCCGCAGGGCCTTGTCCAGGTCGAACTCGGCATCCACATAAGTGTGACAGTTGCCGTCAAGATGCTTGATCACCGGCACGCGCGCCTCGCTGCTGATGCGCTCGATGAGTCCCTTGCCACCCCGGGGGATGATGACGTCCACATGAGCGGGCATGGTGATGAGCTCGCCCACGGCGGCCCGGTCGGTGGTCTCCACCAGTTGCACCGCCTCGGCGGGCAGACCGGTGATCCGCAGGGCCTGACGTACCAGTTGCCACAGGGCAAGATTGGACCGGATGGCCTCGGATCCGCCGCGCAGGATGCAGGCATTGCCACTCTTGATGGCAAGCGACGCCGCCTCGATGGTGACGTTGGGGCGGCTCTCGTAGATCATGCCGAACACCCCCAGAGGCACGCGCATCTGGCCGACACTGATGCCGGTGGGGCGACGCTTCACGCCGGTGATCTCCCCCACCGGATCGGGCATGGCGGCGAGCTGTTCGCAACCCTCGGCCATGGTGGCGATGACCTTGTCCGTCAGGCGCAGCCGGTCCACCATGGGCGCGTCCAGACCCGCCTCCTGGGCTTTGGCGATGTCCTGGGCATTGGCCTCCGCCAGACCATCCCCCCCCTGCAACAGCAGGTGGGCCAGGCTGGTCAGGGCATCGTTTTTTGCGCGCGTGGAGGCGCGGGCCATGGCGCTGGCCGCCGTGCGTGCATTCTGGCCCAGGTTCTGCATATAGCTCTTGATGTCCATGTCCACTCCGTGCATCGGACAGCGGCCACTACAGCGCCGCGAAGGCCGGGGCCTGGCCTCGACGCATGAGGATCAGGCCCAGCTGTTTCAGTTCGTCCCAGGCATCCTCCCGCAGGAGGCCCTTGGCGGCCCGGTCCAGCCGGGCCAGGGCCCGCATGGCCAGGGCCAGGCACTGGCCGTCGGTACGTCTCAGGGCGCGCTCCACCAGGTCCTGGCGGCTTTCCCATACACGCAGGCTCGTCATCAGGCCGGACAGTCGCTCACCCTGTTGCAATCCACGTTCCAGGCGATAGAGGGTGCGCACATCGCCGCCAAACACCGCCAGCACCAGGGGCAGCCTTTCCCCTTCGGCCCGCAAGCCGTCCAGGGTGTGACAGAAGCGTACTGCGTCCCCCTTGAGGAAGGCCTCGGACAGATCACTCACATCATAGCGTGCCACATCCGCCACACAGGCCCGTGCCGTCTCCAGGTCCAGGGCCCCCACGGGCAGGAGCAGGGCGAGCTTTTCGATTTCCTGGTGGGCCGCCAGCAGATTGCCCTCCACCCGCGCGGCAAGCCAGGCCAGTGTTTCGGGGTCCGCCTTCAGGCCATGGCGCGCCAGGCGCTCGCCGATCCAGGCCGGCAGTCGCTCAAGACCGGGAGGCCAGCATTGCACCAACACACCCGCGGCCTCCACGGCCTTGACCCATTTCACCGCCAGCCCGGCCCTGTCCAGGCGGGGGACGCTGATCACCAATACCGTCTCGGCCGGCGGGCGCGCAGCCCAGGACTCCAGCACCTTGCCCCCCTCCACCCCGGGCTTGCCCGTGGGCAGACACAACTCCACCAGGCGACGGCTGGCAAACAGGGACAAGGAATCGAAACCGGCCATCCAGGCGCGCCAGTCGAAACCCGTTTCCGCCTGCTCGACCCGGCGTTCCGCATGTCCCCGGGCCTGTACAGTGGTGCGGATCAGCGCCATCGCCTCATCCACCAGCAAGGGCTCATCACCGCTGACCAGCCAGAGCGGGGCCAGATCCGCCTTCAGGATGGCGCTCAGCCGTTCGGCACGTATGCGCATCAGCGCTTCACATAGGACAGGCGGCGCAGGGCCTGGCGCAGGGTCTCTTGCACCATGGCCCGCTGCAGGGCGGATTCCTCCACCTCCTTGGCCAGGATCTGGGCATCATCATAGGAGTACTCGCGGATCTGCTCCAGTTCGATGGGGGCGATGAGCTCGTCCCCCTTCTCGTCCGTCACCTTGAGGGTCGTCTTGTAGATCAGGCGGTACTCCCGCACCTTGCCGCCACCCGAGAGCGAGAGGATGTTTTTCTCCATACGTTCGTCCAGGACACGCACCAGCACCGGCACACCGCCAGCGTGCTCCGCCAGCTTGCCCTGATCGGCCAGGGCCTGGCGCAACGCTGGCGCCAGCAGGGAGCCATCCGAAGACTCCACGTAGGCACCGGCAAAGGGCAGCTGGGCCTCGCCACGCAACTGGAAACCACAGCCGGCCAGTAGAAGGACGCACATCGCCAGCCAGCCCAATCCGGCCCGTTTCATGCCGTGTCTCCCGCCACCACATTGACCAGACGCCCCGGCACCACCACCACTTTCCTGACCGGCTTGCCGTCCAGGTGTCTCTTCAGCTCCGGGCTGGCCAGGGCGGCTCGTTCCACCGCCTCCTTACCGGCATCCGCCGCCACCCTGAACTTGCCCCGCAGCCTGCCGTTCACCTGCAGCATCAGCTCGATCTCGTCCCGCGCCAGGGCAGATTCGTCCACCCGGGGCCAGTCGGCACCCACCAGGCAGGCGCCCGGCCGCAGGGCCTTGAGAAGCGCGCGGCAGATATGGGGCACCATGGGGGCCAGCAGGAGCACCACTGCCTCCAGCACTTCCTGCTTCACCGCGCGCGCGTGCGCCTCGTCGGATTCCATCCTGGTCAGGGCGTTCATCAATTCCATGATGGCGGCGATGGCGGTGTTGAACTGCTTGCGGCGTTCGATGTCGTCCCCCACCTTGGCGATGGTCTGGTGCAGCTGGCGGCGCAAGGCCTTGAGTTCGTCGGACAGCTCGCCGCCGCTGAAAGCGCTCACCCTCCCGGTCTGCACATGTTCGTATACCGCCTTCCACAGGCGTTTGAGGAAGCGGTGGGCACCCTCCACGCCGGCGTCGGACCATTCCAGGGAAAGCTCCGGCGGCGCCGCGAACATCGTGAACAGGCGCGCCGTGTCGGCGCCATAGCGATCGATGAGGGTCTGGGGATCTACGCCGTTGTTCTTGGATTTGGACATCTTCTCCACACCGCCGATGACGACGGGCTGGCCATCGGCCAGCAGCCGGGCGGCCACGGTCTGGCCCCTGGCGTCACGCTCCACCTCCACGTCGGCGGGGTTGAGCCACAGCTTCTTGCCATCCCGCAGGTCACGGTAATAGGTCTCCGCCACCACCATGCCCTGCGTGAGCAGGTTGGCGAAGGGCTCGTCGGAGTCCACCAGGCCCTCGTCGCGCATGAGCTTGTGGAAGAAGCGGGCATAGAGCAGGTGCAGGATGGCGTGCTCGATGCCACCGATGTACTGATCCACCGGCAGCCAGTGGTTGGCGCGGCCGTCCAGCATGCCCGTTTCGAGACCGGGACAGGCATAGCGGGCGTAATACCACGAAGACTCCACGAAGGTGTCCATGGTGTCCGTCTCCCGCTGCGCCTCCCCACCACATTTGGGGCAGGGGCAGCGTGACCACTCCGGCATCCTCTTCAAAGGCGAACCCACCTCCAGTCTCACGTCCTCCGGCAGCAGCACGGGCAGATCCCGCTCCGGCACCGGCACGTCGCCGCAGGTCGGGCAGTGGATGATGGGGATGGGACAGCCCCAGTAGCGCTGCCGGGAGATCCCCCAGTCCCGTAGCCGGTAAGTGGTGCGGCGTTCTCCCAGGCCCAGGTTCTTCAACACCAGGGCGATCTTGTCCTGGGCATCCGCCGAGCCGCGACCGGTGAAGTCACCGGAGTCGACGAGGATGCCGGGTTCCAGGAAGGGCAGGGAAATCGGGCCCTCCCCGGCTTCCTCAGGCCGGATCACGACCTGGATCGGCAGGCCATATTTCCGTGCAAAGGCAAAATCCCGTTCGTCGTGGGCCGGCACGGCCATGAGGGCACCCTCGCCATAGCCCATGAGCACATAGTTGGCGACGAACACCGGCAGGGGTTCATTGGTGAAAGGGTGATAGACCTTCAGGCCGGTATCCATGCCCTTCTTTTCCATGGTGGCCAGATCCGCCTCGGCGGTGCTGCCCTGCTTGCATTCCGCAATGAAGGCGGCCAGTTCCGCATTGTGGCTGGCAGCCTGGCGGGCCAGGGGGTGCTCGGCGGCCACGGCCATGAAGGTGACACCGAACAGTGTATCCGCCCTTGTGGTAAAGACCTTCAGCACCGGATCCCCCGCCTGGTGGACGGGCCCCAGGGGAAAATGGACCTCCACGCCGTAGCTCTTGCCGATCCAGTTGCGCTGCATGGTCTTCACCCGCTCGGGCCAGCCCGGCAGATGGTCCAGTCCTCCCAGGAGTTCTTCCGCGTAATCGGTGATGCGGAAGAAGTACATGGGGATGTCGCGTTTCTCCACCAGGGCGCCGGAGCGCCAGCCGCGACCGTCGATGACCTGTTCGTTGGCCAGCACGGTGTGGTCTACCGGGTCCCAGTTCACCGTGGCCATCTTTTTGTAGATGACCCCCTTCTCGAACAGGCGGGTGAACAGCCACTGCTCCCAGCGATAGTAGTCGGGGCTGCAGGTGGCCAGCTCCCGGGACCAGTCGATGGCCAGACCCAGGCGCTTGAGCTGGCCCCGCATGTAGTCGATGTTGGCGTAGGTCCAGCTGGCCGGGGCCACGTTGTTGGCCAGGGCGGCGTTCTCCGCCGGCAGGCCGAAGGCGTCCCAGCCCATGGGCTGCAGTACGTTGTAGCCCCGCATGCGGTAATAGCGGGCAAGCACGTCGCCGATGGTGTAATTGCGCACATGGCCCATGTGCAGCTTGCCCGAGGGGTAGGGGAACATGGACAGGCAGTAATACTTGGGTTTGCTGTCGTCCTCGCTGACCCGGTAGGCCTGCCTTTCCTGCCAGTGCTGCTGGGCTTCCGGTTCGATGATTTCCGGTCGGTATTGGGCATCCATGGATGAGTTGTCCGGTGCGGCCTGGGAATGGCTCCGACTGCTTGAACGAGGGCCGGATTATAGCCGGGCTTCGGGTGACAGGCCTTGGGCTCGACGCTTATACTTGTCCGGCTTTGTTGCAGACTTTTTATCTGTCCTGGGGGAAGCCCGCATGTCCAAGAAACATCCCGTCGTCGTCGTGACCGGTTCTTCCGGCGCCGGCACCACGACCGTCAAGCGTGCCTTCGAGCACATCTTCAAGCGCGAGGACCTGACAGCCGTCGTCATCGAGGGCGACAGCATGCACAGCCTGGGACGCGTGGACTTCAAGACAGCCATGCAAAAGGCCGAGGCCGCGGGCAACAAGCATTTCTCCCACTTCGGCCCCGAGGCCAACGACTTCGCGGGCCTGGCCAAGATCTTCCAGACCTACGGCAAATCCGGACTAGGCAAGAAGCGTTACTACATCCACAGCGACGAGGAGGCCGCCCAACACAACGCACGCCTGGGCACCAAGCTGAAGCCCGGCGAGTTCACGCCCTGGGAAGACATTCCCAAGGGCACGGACCTGCTGTTCTACGAAGGCCTGCACGGTATGGTGGTGACCGACAAGGTGGATATGGCCCGGTACGTGGACCTGGCCATCGGCGTGGTGCCTGTGGTGAACCTGGAGTGGATCCAGAAGATCCACCGTGATGGCGCCGAGCGTGGCTACTCCGCCGACGTGATCGTGGACACCATCCTGCGCCGCATGCCGGATTATGTGAACTACATCACGCCACAGTTCTCGCGCACGGACATCAATTTCCAGCGCGTCCCCACGGTGGACACCTCCAACCCCTTCATCGCCCGTGACATCCCCACCCCGGACGAGAGCTTCGTCATCGTCCGTTTCCGTGATCCGAAGGGCGTGGATTTCCCCTATCTGCTGAACATGATCCCCAACTCCTTCATGTCCCGGCGCAACAACATCGTCGTGCCCGGCGGCAAGATGGGCTTCGCCATGGAACTGATCCTCGAGCCGCGCATTCAGGAACTGGTGGCCAGTTCCAAGAAATAGGCTCGTCCGTCCGCCGCCCCACAGGCCGGGCCATGCCCGGCCTTTTTGTGTTCCACGCACCCCCAGGCGGACCAACGCGCCATGCCTTTGACCACGTCGGCATTGGCGCTTTATGCTGTGCGTACCCGAGGATCAAAGCGAACCGCTCTCATCATCCATGCAGCGCTGCCGCCCCCTCGCCCTCGCGCTGTTCCTGGTCTGCCTGTTGTGCGCAGCGGGCACCGGTGCCACGCCGACGCCCGCCGGTGTGGGTGGAAAAAAGACCATCCCCTTCCGCTTCGTCGACCTCCAGGGGCGCAACCTGCGGCTGGAAGACTTCCGTGGCAAGTGGGTGCTGGTGAATTTCTGGGCGTACTGGTGCCCAATGTGCCGTATCGGCATCCCCACCCTCAACAAACTCAGCGAGCGGGCCGATCTGGTGGTCATCGGCATCAGCCTGGATTACGGCGATGACGTGAACAAGGTGCGGGAGGCCGTGGACTTGCATGGTCTGCGTTATACGGCCCAGGTGGCCGGCGGCAATCGCCGCGACCCCAACAGCCCTTACCGCCAGGTCGGGCCGGTGGATTTCTTTCCCACCTCCTACCTGTATGACCCCGACGGTGAGATCGTCATGTTCATCCCCGGCCAGCTGCGCAGGCGCGAGATCCTGGCCTATATGGACAACTGGCGCGCCGAGCGTGGAGGTCCCGCCGCACAGCTGGCCTACGGCATGGACCTGCAAAAGTTCGAGACCGCTCT
The DNA here is from genome assembly GCA_029558905.1 of Pseudomonadota bacterium. GTDB lineage: Bacteria > Pseudomonadota > Gammaproteobacteria > Burkholderiales > Thiobacillaceae > PFJX01. The sequence goes on along the minus strand of JAKQCX010000021.1, from coordinate 29,069 downwards.
GACACGACGTTACGGCTCGTCTGGCGCGGAGACCTTCCGGCAATGGCACAACCTGCGCGCGGAACTGGCAAAGACCGGAGAAGACCGGAAACTGGCGGGCATCAACGATTTCATCAATCAGCGGGTGCGGCACATGGATGCCAGGCAGGCCTGGGGGCAGGCGGACCACTGGGCCACCCCCGCGGAAACCCTGGGCGCCGGACGGGGCGACAGCCGGGACATCGCCGTCGCCAAGTACTTCACCCTCCTGAGTCTGGATGTCCCCGAGGATCGGCTGCGCCTGATGTACACCCACCTGGGCGAAGACAGCCGGGGGAGCAGAGATCCGGTGCACATGGTGCTGGCCTACTACCCCGTCGCGGGGGGTGAGCCGCTGGTGCTGGATGACCACATCCCGGAGATCAGGCCCGCCTCCCTGCGCGGGGATCTGCGGCCGGTCTTCAGCTTCAACGGCCAGTCCGTGCTCACCCAGCCCGGGACATCCCCCTACAACCTGTCGGCATGGCAGAAGACCGTGCAGCGTGCCCGCGCGGAAGGATTCGAATAGGAGGCCCCCATGTCGCTCTACCGCCAAGTCTGGTTGTCCATCCTGTCCAGCATGCTGCTGGCCCTCATCGCCAGCCTGTTCGTTACCCTGTACAACGGGCGGACCTACCTGGAAACCCAGCTCAGCCTCAAGAACCGGGACAATGCCGCGGCCCTGGCTCTGGCACTGGGCCAGGAATACACGACACCGGACGACCTGGTGGTGGCCATCACCGCCCAGTTCAACAGCGGCCAGTACGAATACCTCCTCATCACCGATCCCCAGGGTCGCAGCCTGGTGGAACGCATCACACCCACTGCCGAGCCAGGCGTGCCGCACTGGTTCGTGCACCTGCTGCCCATCCGGCCCACACCCGGCGTGGCCCAGATCAGCAGCGGCTGGCGACAGGTGGGTACCCTTTCCCTCATGAGCCACGCGCATTTCGCCTACCGGGACCTGTGGTCCGGCGCCACCACCCTGTGTGCCGTAATGCTCCTGGCCGGAATCCTGGGCGGAACCCTGGGCAGCCTGGCGCTGCGCCGCCTGCGCAAACCCATCCGCGCGGTCATCGACCAGGCACGTGCCATCCGGGAACGCCGTTTCACCACCATCCCGGAACCCGCCCTGCCCGAGCTGCGCGAACTGGCCGCCGCCATGAACGACATGGTCACGCGCCTGCACCAGGAGTTGCAGGAGGATGCCCAGCGCTACGAAGTCATGCGTCGGGCAGCCAATTTCGATCAGCTCACCGGCCTGGCCAACCGTGCCTTCTTCATGGCCAACCTGGCCCGCACCCTGGCGGACGAGGATAGCGCTGGCGGCAGCCTGGCCATCATCCGCATGGCGCACCTGGCACACATCAACCGGCGCTTCGGCCGGGAGGCGGCCGACACCCTGCTGGTGCGCGTCAGTCAGACCCTGGGGGCCATGGGGTCGGAGTGCGCGGATGTCTTCGCCGCCCGTCTGAAGGGTGCGGATTTTGCTCTGCTGCTGGCCTCGGAATGCGACCCCCGCTCGGTGCTGGACATCCTGCGCGACAGGCTGGACGAACTGGCAGAGCCCTACAGTGAGCGCATGACCTCCTGCTACATCGGCTTTGCCGCCTTCCAGCAGGGTGAAGCCATGGCCGATCTCTTGGCGCGCATCGACCAGGCCGTGGCCGCGGCGGAAAGCGCTGGCCATGGTGCAGTGTGCGAGGCCTCGCCCAGTGGCCAGGTCGCCACTCCCATCACCACCGAGGCCTGGCGTACATCCATCCGCCATGTCCTGGCGCATGCGGATCACCTTGCCCTGACATGCCACCCTCTCGTCCTGGACGATGTCCCCCAGCACGAATGCCGCCTGCGCATCCGCCTGGCCGGCAGCGCGGAATGGCTGCCCACCAACCGCTTCATGCCCCAGGCGGAACGTCTGGGCATGGCCCCGGACCTGGACCTGGCCGCGGTCTCCCTGGCCCTGGACGGCCTGGAAAGAGAACCCGATGCCCCGCCTCGCTGGATCAACCTGTCACCGCGCTCGGTGGCGGACATCGGATTCCGCGGCCGTCTCATGGAAATGCTCATGCTGCGCCGCACCTGCCTGCGCCGGCTGTGGCTGGAAGTGCGCGAGATCGGTGCCCTGCAGCACCTGGACAGCCTGCGGGAGCTGGTGCGCGGCCTGCAGTCCCTGGACTGCCATCTGGGCCTTTCACATTACGGTCACCAGTTCAGCCGTATCGGGGATTTCTACGACCTGGGCCTGGACTTCATCAAGGTGGACGCCGGTTTCGTCCGCGACATCCAGTCCCATCCCGGCAATCAGGCCTTCCTCACGGGCTTGGTAGATACGGTCCACAAGATCGGCATGCGGGTCCTGGCGGAAGGCGTGCAATCCCAAACCGAACTGGATGCATTGAAAAGGCTGGGCATGGACGGTTTCACCGGACCGTTCCTGGGCGAATCCCCCCAAGGGGGATAGAAGACCCGGCACATCCCGCGCGCATGCGGATCATTCCGAAAAGGGCCTCGACATGGAAATCTTCAACTGCTTCACCCTGGAATGTGCCCGCTACCTGCCCAGACTGCCGGCGGGGCACCCCTGTGCCCGCATGCATGGCCACAGCTTCCACGTGGAGGTCCATGTGCGGGGGCCTCTGGACCCGGAGCTGGGCTGGGTGCTGGACTTCGCCGACCTGCAACGGGCCTGGCAGCCCATCCATGCGGCCCTGGACCATCGCTGCCTGAACGAGGTGGCGGGACTGGAGAACCCCACCAGCGAACACCTGGCCATGTGGATCTGGCAACGGCTGCGACCCGTCCTGTCCGGCCTGCGCCGCATCGTGGTGCGGGAAACCCCGATGTCCGGCTGCATCTATACCGGTTCGGAAACCGTCCAGGATTGAGCATCCCCGAACGTGCCGTCCCAGGTCCGGAAGGCTTCAGGGCCGGCCCGACGGCCCCTGCTGCAGGACCCGGGTACGCTCGGGCCGTGCGGGCCACACCCCCTTGTCCAGCAGGCGACCGTCTTCGAACACCAGCCAGCTCTGGCGGCCGAAGTGGGGCAGCCCTCGTGCCAGGGCCTGCAGGCCGTCTGCGTCCCGGGCTGCGACAACGGCATAGGGCCGACCTTGCCCATCCCGCCCTGCCCATACCCGGGCCGTGCCTTGGCCCTCCCGTGGCGACGGTGCGACCGGCAGGGACAGCCGCGTCAGCAGGGCCTGGATCCGGTGCCGGGGTGCGATGATGAGCAAGGCCCCCTGGGGCACGGGTGTATCCGGCTGGATTTCCGTGGGCAGGGTGTCCAGCACACCCCCGGCCAGGTTACGCGCCGCTGTCTGGAAGGCGGCGTCCGCCTCGCCCAGGATCAGGCTGGCGCGCGGAGCGGCGAACACCTCGCGCAGGATGGCCGGAAACAGTGCCGGATCCAGGCGGCGCCAGAGACGATAGTCCGGATCCGGCTCCACGGCCTGCACCAGGCCCTGGACATCGAAACGGGCCGTGCTTGCGGGACCCTCCAATTCCAGCACCCGGGTCTCGGTGGCATCGGGATAGACCAGCAGACGCAGGGGCAGACGCAAACGGAAGTCGCCCTCCTGCAGGACTTCGATCGTGAGGCTGCCGCCCTGCTGCACCACCTGGCCCAGACTCAGACGGGGTGCCCCTGCCCGGGATACCCACTGGCTGAAGAACGCCCCCAGGTCCTGCCCCGAAACCTCGGAGAAAACAGCCTCCAGATCCGCCCAGGACGCGGTCTGAAAACGCTTTCTCTGCCACAGCAGGCGCAAGCCCCGTGCGAAGGACTCGGGTCCGATCCGGTCCCGCAGCATGAAGAACACCATGGCTGCCTTGCTGTAACCCACGATGGAGGAGATGCCGTGGTGACGGCTGACGAAGTCCTTGAGGGGGATGTCCTGAGCCGCGGGTACCGCCGCCAGGTCACGCAGCCAGGCCAGACGCTGCTCCCGGGCCGTAGCCGGGGATTCGTCTTCCTTGTAGGCGTAATCCGCCATGAAGGTGGTCAGACCCTCGGACCAGTTGCCCTGTTCCCAGTCCGGGTAGACGCCATTGCCCCACCAGTTGTGCAATACCTCGTGGCCCAGGGAGGAGGCGCGGATGAAAGGCAGACGCAATACCTGCCTGCCCAGATAGGCGAGGGAAGGCATGCCGAAGCCCGTGGGCAGGGGACTGGACACCACGCTGAACCGATTGAAAGGGTAATCCCCGATTTGTCGGCTGTAGCGTTCCAGGTAACGAGCGCTGTCCATCAGATAGGCCTGGGCCAGATCCCCCAGCTCCGCATGCAGCCAGGTGCGCACCTGCACGGGTTTGCCGTCGGGCAAGGTCAGATTGTGCTCGGCCGTGACATAAGGTCCGGCCATGAGGTCGATGCCTCGGGCGGCGTGGGGAAAGTCGTAGCGGGCCACGTAACGCCTGCGGCCCGGAGATTCATCCAGGGGATTGCCGGGCACCAGCCCCTTTTGTCCCGGGGGCAGGGTAAGTCGCACACGGTAGCTGAAGGGCGTCCCCGGATCGGGATACCAGCCACTGCCGGCGGGCAGATAGGAGCCCTGGGGGCCCGCCATGGCGGGTAGCGGGCCCAGCACCTGGCGGTGATCCAGCGCATCCAGCGGGGCCAGTCGACCACTGTAATGCAGCTCCAACCGGCCCTTGCGTGCCGTGGACGGCCAGACATACAGCGCCAGCCCCCCTTCCCGCCGGCCTGGGGACAGTTGCAGGGGCCTGCCATCCAGCAGGGCTTTGCGCACCACCAGACCGGAGCTCAGGGTAAAGCCGTTTTGCGCGCCATCCAGTTCCAGGACTGCCCGGGACACCAGGAGTCGGCTCCGGGGATCCAGATTCACGTCCAGGTCCAGGTGGGCCGCCTGCAGGGGCAGGCCGGCCAAGCAGAGGAGGCAGAAGAGCCAGGCGCGCATCATGGTTCTAGAGGGAAGCGGGCCACCAGCTCCTGCTCCCCATCGCCACGCCGCACCCGCAGGGGCAGCCAGGTGCCCGGCACCTGGCGTTGCACCATACCGCGCACGTCCTCCACGCCCAGGACGGGGCGACCGGCCATCTCCAGCAACCGATCCCCCGTCCGCAGTCCCGCCCGCTCGGCCACGCTGCCCGGTTGCACCCCGGAGACCAGCACGCTCGTGCCCTCCATGCCCATGGCGATCCCCAGACGGGGAGGGTTGTCTGCAAGCGGATGTCCCAGGAAGAGGGCATCCGCCAGGCCGGGCCGCATGTCCATGCAGCCCTGTTTCAGGTCCCAGGTCATCAGTCCGGCCACCCGCTCCACCCCCAGGGCCTTGAGCTGATGCGCCACTCCATGCCCACTCCGCACATGACCTGCCCCCAGGATGCCCACCACCAGGGTATCGGGATGGGCCCGCAGATAATCCGCCATGCCCTGGGCCATGGCCCGGTCCCATACGGTCTGGGCCTCCACGAAGCGCGCGAAGGCATCAGGTCCCCGGCCGCGTTCCGGGTGGTGGGCATGGATCTGGCGCAATTCCTCGAGATAGCCGGGCGTCGGGGGTGCCGGTGTCCCCACCCCCTCCCGTCGCTCCTCCGGCACCTTCTGCCAACCTTCTCGCCCCACCTCGTCAACCAGGCTGCGCTCCACATTGACGGCCAGCAGCGGCAGGCGGTGCATGCGCGCAAAATGCAGCATGGGCAGATACAGCGCAGGATCGAAACCCCAGACCCGACGCCATTCCACCTGGGCCAGGAATGCGGTCTCGCTGAGCTCGCCCGCCACCCAGCGGTCCAGCACCCCCTGCAGGCGGCGGGGCAACATTTCCAGGGCAATGGCCAGTCTGGGCCGGTAGGCCTGGAGCCGGGCCAGGGTATGCAACTGCCAGCGGTGGTCTTCGGCACTGTCATGCCTTTCCCCCAACAACACCACCTGATGCCGGGCCAGGTCGGTCAACAGGGCCACCGGGTCCAAACGCACGACACCACCCCGTAGCGGCGTGACCCAGTCACCCTGCTGGCCACAGGACGAAGCGGTGATCGGTTCCGCTTGCGCGCCTCCGACGCTGAACAGGAGCACGAGCAGGCGACAGGCACGAAGGGACAGGGTCATGTCGGATTCCGGAGTGGATGAAAAGAACCTGACGAAAACGCGAATACCGCAGACTGCAAGCCTGCCACAGAAACGTTACCCTGGCGTGCGATCCCCCCGAGCGGACTCGTCCTCCCGCAAGGGCGGCGCCGGGAAGTAAGCCCGGGTATGGTCCTGGCGCCACGCCGCGTGGACACGCGCGGCCCATACCCGACGGGATGCGCCAGGCTGTCCTGGAAAACCGCTAACATGCCTGGTCAATACCGCTGTCGATCTTCCCGCGCATGCGCACGCAACACAAACCCCTGGCCATCCTCAAGGCAGGTTCGACCTGGCCCGCCATGGCGCGGGCGCATGGGGATTTCGAACATTGGCTGCGGCGTGGACTGGGGCTGGCCCGTATCCATACCCGTGTGGTCGCGGTAGCCCAGGGTGAATCCCCGCCTCCACCCGAGCGCCTGTCCGGCGCCATCATCAGCGGTTCCCATGCCATGGTGACGGATCATGCGGACTGGAGCGAAGCCCTGGCCGCCTGGCTGCGATGCGCGGTACCCACCGGCTTGCCGATACTGGGCATCTGCTATGGCCACCAGCTGCTGGCGCACGCCCTAGGCGGAGAAGTCGCCAACCTGGAGCCGGAGCCGGAAGTGGGCACGGTCTGTGTCGCACTCACCGCGGCGGGCCGGGAAGATCCCCTGTTCCGCGGCCTGCCGGAAAGATTCCCCGTGCATGCCAGCCATGTCCAGTCCGCTAGGCGCCTGCCGCGTGGCGCCGTGCATCTGGCGCGCAGCCGGCTGGACCCACACCATGCCTTCCGGGCAGGGCCCCGGGCCTGGGGTGTGCAGTTTCATCCGGAATTCGACGCCCTGGCCATGCGCGCCTACGTACAGCGTTGGGCGCGGAAACCCCACGCGCCGGCGCGGGACTGGCATGCCGTTCAGCAAGGTGTCGAGGATACCCCAGAGGCCGCCCGCATCATGCAACGCTTTGCGCGCCTGGTACTGGAGGGTAACTGCTGACATTCCGCCACGCGTACACGGCCGCTCAGGCGGCCAACCCACCCGGGGGGTCATGCACGGGCAGGTAACTGTCGAGCCAGATCCAGTGATTCCCGCTGGACCCCGTGAGCACGGCGAAATCCCGACCGTAGCCCAGCAGGTCACGCAGACGCGCACGCGCGCGCAGGACGACGCCATCGGACTGCGCATCCTCTTCCTCCAGCCGGGCACCCCGTGCCAGCAGATCCTGGCGCACGGACAGCAGATGCCGGTCACGCACCCGCACGCGCACCACCATGACCGGCTCGCACCAGTGGCCATCCAGGAACAACAGGCGTGGTCTGGGTGGCTCCAGGTGCAGCCGGGCACCGTAGACGTCGCGCAGGATGGCCAGCGGGCCCGTCAACGTTTCCTCGTCCGTGGCCTGGATCAGCAGGCCGGAGGGATCGGGCTGCAGGCCGTAGGTCTCGGACGCCGGGATCAGTCCGCTGGCCTGGCGCGCGAAACCCTGCTGGAACGGGTGCCCGGTATGGCGGACCAGCTGTTCCACAGGAAATTCGGCACGCATGTCACTCAGTGCTCCTCCGCACCCGGCAGGGCGGACTGGCTGGGGATCTGAGTGCTGGCCACGCGCAGACGCCGCGGGCGGCCATCGGGAAATGGCCAATCGATGGTCTGTCCGACCCGCAGGCCCAGCAGCGCCGATCCCACCGGCGCCAGCACGGAGATCCGGCCGCGGGCCAGATCGGCTTCCTCGGGATACACCAGCTCCACCTCCCTGTGCTCACCCGAAGACTCATCCACGTAGGTGACACGGGAGTGCATGCGCACGATATCCGTGGGCATCCGCTCCTCCGGGACTACGGTGGCGCGACTCAGCTCATCCTCCAGCTCGCTGCCGGCTGCCACGGACGCCAGGCGGGCATAATCCTCGGAGGAGATCAACAATTCTTCTGTATTCATGGCCAGATTCACATGCTTCGGTTCATCACCCAATACGGTAGACATCATGCCTGGGCATGACAGGAGGGGGTATCTCAGCATGGAAGTCCATAAAAGTACACATCACCGTTTCCGGGCGGAAAACAATGCCGCGGTGCGGGGCCTGAGACCGATGCCCGTCCCCATCGTGCCGCAGGGGCGGAGCGCCTGCCGCCCCGGCCCGGTGCCCGGACATGCGCCGCCTCACGGCGAGCGGGCCGCAGGCTGGAGAAGGCCATCGCCGTGCGGGTGCGGGGCATGTCCCGGATGAACCGCGGAGTGCCCTGGGGGTAACGGTCTCGCCGTCCTTCGGCGACCCGCAGGGCAGCCGTCCGGGCATACCGGGTATCATCCCCCATGTACAAGGGGCGACACGTTCCGCCACCCCGGTACAGAGCGAACAGCCGAGGGAAGGACGATCACGAGCCCACATATATCCCGTCTGGCCAGCCTGCTGTGCGGCCTGCTGCTCCTGTCCGGCATCGTCCACGGGATCGAGTCCGCGCCGGATTTCCAGGCCTGGCTCGAAGACCTGCGCCAGGAGGCCCGCGCCCGGGGCGTGGCCCCGGCCATCCTGGACGCGGCCCTGGGACGGCTGGAACCTCTGCCCAGGGTGCTGGAACTGGACCGGCGTCAACCGGAGTTCAGCGATACCTTCCTGAATTATCTGGACCGCCGCGTCACCGAGGAACGCGTGGCGGAAGGCCGGCGGCTGCTGCGCAAGCATGCCCGGCTGCTGCGGCAGGTATCGCGCCAGTACGGCATTCCCGCCAACGTGCTGGTGGCCTTCTGGGGTCTGGAAACGCACTACGGTCAGTCCATGGGCGGCTTCCCCATACCCGCCGCGCTGGCCACCCTGGCCCACGACAGCCGCCGCGGGACCTTCTTCCGCTCACAGCTGCTGGATGCACTGGACATCCTGCAGGCCGGAGACATCACGCCGCACGCCATGCTGGGCTCCTGGGCGGGGGCCATGGGTCACATGCAGTTCATGCCAGGCACGTACCGGCGTTATGCCGTGGATGGCGACGGGGATGGGCGCCGGGACATCTGGCACTCCCTGGCCGATGCCTTCGCATCGGCGGCCAATTATCTGAACGAGCTCGGTTGGCGCAGCGGCGAAATCTGGGGCCGGGAGGTACGCCTGCCCGAGGATTTCGACTGGAACCTGGTCAGTCCGGAACAGCGCAGGAGCGTGGCCGCCTGGCACAGGCTGGGTGTCACCCGCGCGGATGGCGGGCCGCTGCCGCCACTGTCGCACATCAGTGGCAGCATTCTCCTGCCCCAGGGACACGCGGGGCCCGCATTCCTCGTCTATCACAATTTCACGACCATCCTCGAGTGGAACCGTTCCATCCACTACGCCCTGGCGGTAGGCCTGCTGGCCGACCGGCTCGCGGGCCTGCCGCCACTGCGTCACGGGCGGGATGCCGACAACCGTCCCATCCCCAGGCAAGACGCCTTGGCCCTGCAAAGGGCGCTGCGACAGCGGGGCCTGTACGGCGGGGAGGTGGACGGGGTGCTGGGGAGCGGGACCAAGGCCGCCATACGCGATTACCAGCGCCAGTCCGGCCTGGTGCCGGACGGCAACCCTTCCATGGGCCTGCTGGAGCACCTGCGCCAGACTCTGGCGGCCACGGGTCACGGCACGGCGCACGTTGCCACACCCTGACCCGGCAACCCGCGGGATATCGCCCGGGCACCGTTCGGCTGGGGTGGGCGCCCGCTTTTTCCACCCCCCCGCTTGCGGATAAAATGTGCAGCCTTTGTCCGCTCCTCCCACCCCACTGGTCACACCATGCAGATCGGCCCCCATCTCCTCAGGAACAACCTGGTCGTCGCACCCATGGCCGGGGTGACCGACCGGCCGTTCCGTCAGTTGTGCAAGCGCATGGGCGCGGGCATGGCGGTGAGCGAGATGGTCACCTCCAACTCCCTGCTGTACGGCTCCGCCAAGACCCGGCGCCGGGCCAACCACGAGGGGGAAGTGGAACCCGTGTCGGTGCAGATCGCCGGCAGCGACCCGTCCATGATGGCCGAGGCGGCACGCTACAACGTCGACCGCGGCGCGCAGATCCTCGACATCAACATGGGCTGCCCGGCCAAGAAGGTGTGCAATGTCATGGCCGGCTCCGCCCTGTTGCAGGACGAGCCCCTGGTGGGCCGCATCCTGGAGGCGGTGGTGCGAGCCGTGCCGGACACCCCGGTGACCCTGAAGATCCGCACCGGCTGGGACCGGGAGCACCGCAACGCCCTGAACATCCTGCGCATCGCCCAGGTATCCGGCATCCGCGCCCTGGCCATCCACGGCCGCACCCGCGCCTGCGGCTACAGCGGCGACGCGGAGTACGACACCATCAAGGCGGTGAAGGCGGCGGCCTCCATTCCCGTCATCGCCAACGGCGACATCACCACTCCGGAGAAGGCGAAGTTCGTGCTGGACCATACCGGCGCCGACGCCGTCATGATCGGCCGCGCCGCCCAGGGCCGGCCCTGGCTGTTCCGGGAGATCGCCCACTACCTGGCCACGGGCGAGTGTCTGCCCGCCCCCGAGGTGGCGGAGATCCACGAGGTGCTGCTGGCCCACCTGGACGACCTGTACAGCTTCTACGGCCAGCCTGCGGGCCTGCGCATGGCGCGCAAGCACATCGCCTGGTACACCCGGGGCCTGGCGGATTCCGCCCATTTCCGCCATGCCATGAACCAGTTGGAAACCCCCGGGGAACAGCTGGAGGCGGTGAACGATTTCTTCTGGCGCACGCGGGAACGCGGCAGCCGGCTGGTTTACCTGGACGCCCAAGCGAACGCGACCCAAGAGAACGGGACCATCCGGCATCGCCAGGCGGCCTGAGCACACGACAACAAGGAAAACAGGATGGAGCAACACTTCGATGAAAGCGTCCTTGCCGCCTGCGTGCGTCAGGAACTGGAGCAGTATTTCAAGGACCTGGACGGTGAAGCCCCCGCCGGAATTTACGACATGGTGGTGCACTGCGTGGAAAGACCCATTCTGGAGATGACCCTGGAGCGCGCCGGCAGCAACCAGAGCCGGGCCGCCGAATGGCTCGGCATCAACCGCAACACCCTGCGCAAGAAAATGCAGAAGCACGGGATCAAGTAAACCATGAAGCGCGCCCTTCTTTCTGTCTCGGACAAGACCGGCCTCGTCGATTTCGCGCGCGCCCTGGCCGGGCAGGGCGTGGAATTGCTGTCCACCGGCGGCACCGCCCGAACCATCCGGGAAGCCGGCATACCGGTGCGGGATGTGTCCGATTTCACCGGTTTTCCGGAAATACTGGATGGTCGCGTAAAGACCCTGCATCCCCGGGTCCACGCCGGCATACTCTCGGTGCGGGACAATCCGGTGCATGCCGCCACCATGCAGGAGCATGGTCTGGGCACCATCGACCTGGTGTGCGTGAACCTCTACCCCTTCGCGCGAACGGTATCCAAGCCCCACACCCTGGAGCAGGCCATCGAGGACATCGATATCGGCGGCCCCGCCATGGTGCGCTCCGCCGCGAAGAACTACCGGCACGTGGCCATCGTCACCGACCCCGCCGACTACACCGGCCTCATTGAGGAAATGCAGGCCAGCAGTGGCCAGCTCTCCGACGCCACGCGCTTCAAACTGGCCAAGAAGGCCTTCAGCCACACCGCCCAGTACGACGGCCACATCAGCAACTACCTGACCGCCCTGGCCACCGACGGCTCGAAGACGCCATTCGGCGAGGTGCTGAACCTGCAATTCACCCGCGCCCAGACCTGCCGCTATGGCGAGAACCCTCACCAGAACGGCGCCTTCTACGTGCAGGCCAACGCCCCGGCCGGCACCATCTCCACCGCCCGCCAGATCCAGGGCAAGGAACTCTCCTACAACAACATCGCCGACACCGACGCGGCCCTGGAGTGCGTGAAGCAGTTCGAAGCCGCCCCGGCCTGCGTCATCGTCAAGCACGCCAACCCCTGCGGCGTGGCCTACGGCACCAACCTGCTGGAGGCCTACGACCGGGCTTACCAGACCGACCCCGAATCCGCCTTCGGCGGCATCATCGCCTTCAACGGCCGCCTGGACGGCGAGACGGCGAAGACCATCGTCGAGCGCCAGTTCGTGGAGGTGATCGTCGCCCCCGAGGTGAGCCCGGAGGCTTCCGAGGCCGTGGCCGCGAAGAAGAACGTGCGCCTGCTGGAATGCGGTGCCTGGGGCGGTGCCCTGGCCCAGACGGACATGAAGCGGGTGGCCGGCGGCCTGCTGGTGCAGGACGCGGACGTGCTGCTGCACGGCGAACTCAGGGTGGTCACCCGGCGGGCACCCACGGAACAGGAGATGGCCGACCTGCTGTTCGCCTGGCGGGTGGCCAAGTTCGTCAAGTCCAACGCCATCGTCTATGCCCGCGGCGGCATGACCATCGGTGTGGGCGCCGGCCAGATGAGCCGGGTCAATTCCGCGCGCATCGCCGCCATCAAGGCCGAACATGCCGGCCTGACGGTATCCGGTTCGGCCATGGCCTCGGACGCCTTCTTCCCCTTCCGCGATGGCTTGGACAACGCCGCCGCCGCCGGCATACGGGCGGTGATCCAGCCCGGGGGTTCCATGCGCGATGAAGAGGTGATCGCCGCCGCCGACGTACACGACATCGCCATGGTGTTCACCGGTGTGCGCCATTTCCGCCATTGACCGGAAAAAGGGGATGGTTGAAACCCGGCCCAAACCCTGGCATCCATCTCGGGAAGCGCCTGATAATGCGGGACCTGTCATTCCGAGCGCACTGAGGAATCCTCGGTGATGACACGCCTTCGCTGCGCCGCCCCATGAATCCGTGCCTGCCTTGCTGCGCAATCCCCATATGAAATTACTCGTGATCGGCTCCGGCGGACGTGAACACGCCCTGGCCTGGTGCCTGCTCCGCTCCCCCCGCGTGCACAAGGTCTATGTGGCCCCCGGCAACGGCGGCACCGCCACGGAGGAGGGTCTGGAAAATCTGTCCATCACCGACTTTCCCGGCCTCATCGAATTCGCGAGAAGGGAAAGCATCGCCTTCACCGTGGTAGGCCCGGAGGCCCCCCTGGCGGCGGGCGTGGTGGACGCCTTCCGTGAGGCCGGTCTGAGAATCTTCGGTCCGACGCGGGCCGCCGCCCAGCTGGAGGCCTCCAAGGACTTCGCCAAACGGTTCATGGCCCGGCACGGCATCCCCACGGCCCGATTCGGCACCTTCACCGATGCCGCCGCCGCCCACGCCTACATCGACGCCAACGGCGCCCCCATCGTCGTGAAGGCCGACGGCCTGGCCGCCGGCAAGGGTGTGGTGGTGGCCGGGACGGCCGAAGAGGCGCACGCCGCCGTGGACGCCATGCTGGCGGGCAACAGACTGGGAGAGGCGGGCCACCGGGTGGTGATCGAGGAATGCCTGACGGGGGAGGAGGCCAGCTTCATCGTCCTGGTGGATGGCGGGCACATCCTGCCCATGGCCACCAGCCAGGACCACAAGCGCCTGCTGGATGGCGACCAGGGTCCCAATACCGGCGGCATGGGGGCCTATTCCCCCGCCCCCGTGGTGACCCCCGAGATCCACGCCAAGGTCATGCGCGAAGTGGTCCGTCCCGTGGTGCAGGGCATGAAGGCGGAGGGCACGCCCTACACCGGCTTTCTGTATGCCGGCCTGATGATCTCCCCGACCGGGGAAGTGGGTGTGCTGGAATTCAACTGCCGCTTCGGCGACCCGGAAACCCAACCCATCCTGCTGCGCCTCAAGTCCGATCTCTCCGTGCTCGTGGAAGCCGCCATCGACGGCCGCCTGGACCAGGTGGAGGCAGACTGGGACCGGCGCGTCGCCCTGGGGGTGGTGCTGGCGGCGGCAGGTTACCCCGAGTCTCCCCGTCTGGGCGATGCGATCTCCGGCCTGGGGGCGCAGGGCGAGGACTTCCATGTCTTCCATGCCGGCACCGCCATCCGGGGTGACCAGGTGGTTACCAGTGGCGGCCGCGTGCTGTGCGTCACCGCCCTGGGAGATACCGTGAAGATGGCCCAGACCCGGGCCTATGACGTGGCGGCGGGCATCGATTTCGCCGGCCGGCAGATGCGAAGTGACATCGGCTGGCGCGCCATCCGGCGCAGGGTCCGGCGGTAAGCCACGCGGGGCCATGACCCCTGCCGGCGAGGGCATGGCACGCGCGCGGCCGTGGGGCAGCGCCGGGGCATTGCCCGCTACGCGCAGCCTGCATGCCCATCTGCGAGGAGGCGGGCTCATCGCCTACGCCACGGAGTCTTGCTTCGGCCTGGGTTGTGACCCCCGCAACGCCCGGGCGGTGCGGCGCCTCTTGCGGCTCAAACACCGGCCCCAGACCAAGGGCCTGATCCTCATCGGCGGCGCAGTGGGCCAGTTCCGCCATTTCCTTGCCCCCCTGCCCGCGGAGCTGAGTTCCCGCCTGGCGCAATGGTGGCCCGGGCCCCATACCCTGCTGTTGCCCGCCGCACGCCGGTGTCCACCCTGGCTAAGGGGGCACCACACCAAGCTGGCGGTGCGGGTCACCGCCCATCCCCAGGCCGCCCGCCTGTGCCATGCCCTGGGCATGGCCCTGGTATCCACCAGCGCCAACCGTTCCGGCCAGCAACCACTGAAGACCTGGCGTGCCTGCCAGCGGGCCTTTGGCGCCCAGGTCTGGGTCTTGCACGGGCGCATCGGCCGGCGCAAGCGGCCCTCCACCATCCTGGATCCGCTGACGGGCGGCGTGATCCGGGCCTGAGGGCAGGAAAAGCCCGTGTCACCCGGTTAGAATCGCGTGCATTTCTACGGGGATGCGCATGGACATCGGCCGCGTCAAGGAATTCCTCCTGGATCTGCAGGAACTCATCGTGCAACGTCTGGAGCAGGTGGACGGTCGGGGCTTCCGCCAGGAGGCCTGGCAGAGACCCGAGGGCGGCGGCGGCATCTCTCGCCTCATCGAGGAAGGCAACATCCTGGAGCGGGGCGGTGTGAATTTCTCCCACGTCATGGGCGACAGCCTGCCACCTTCCGCCTCGGCCCACCGTCCGGAACTTGCGGGCCGGCGCTGGCAGGCCATGGGCGTGTCCCTGGTGATGCACCCGCGCAATCCCTATGCCCCCACCTCGCACATGAACGTGCGCTGCTTCGTGGCGGAGAAGGAGGGAGAAGCGCCGGCGTGGTGGTTCGGTGGCGGCATGGACCTGACCCCGTATTACGGCTTCGAGGCCGACGCCGTCCACTTCCACCGGATCTGCCGCAACGCCCTGCAGCCCTTCGGCGCCGATTACTACACGCGATACAAAAAATGGTGTGATGAATACTTCTTCCTCAAGCACCGCAACGAACCACGGGGTATTGGCGGCATCTTCTTCGATGACCTGAACACCGGCGACTTCGAGCACTGCTTCGGTCTGACCCAGAGTGTGGGCAGCCACTACCTGCCGGCCTACGTGCCCATACTGGAGACGCGCGCCGGCATGGACTGGGGTGAGCGGGAGCGCGATTTTCAACTCTACCGCCGCGGCCGCTACGTGGAATTCAACCTGGTGTTCGACCGCGGCACGCTGTTCGGTCTGCAGTCAGGCGGGCGCACGGAATCCATCCTCATGTCCATGCCGCCTCTGGTGAAATGGCGCTACGCCTGGCAGCCGGAGCCGGGCAGCGAGGAGGCCCGGCTGTACAGCGAGTTTCTGCGCCCGCGCGACTGGGCGAACCTGGACGCAAATCCCGCATGAGCAGCGCCGATGTCGTCCGGCGCCGTCTGCGCCGCCTCTGGCTGTGGCCGTTGATCCTGTTTCTGCTGCTGCTGGTGGCGGCCTTCGCCGCCTATGAGCTCATCGCCTCGCCCATCCAGGCCATGGTGCTGGCGGATTACGGCAAACGGCTCACCTTCCAGCTCGAGGCATCGGCCAACGCCAAGGCCCCCCTCTCCCCCCGCGGCCCCTATGACGTTCGCCTGGGCTATCCACACCTGCCTGATTTCATCTCCCGGCTGCAACGGCAGGGTTTCGAAGTCACGCAGCAGGCCCGGGTGTCGGCGGGCATGCTGCGCATCAACGACCTGGGCCTGTTCATGCCCTACCACGAGAAATCCGTGGCGGGCCTGACCCTGCTGGACTGCGGTCATCGACCCCTGCTCGCACAGCGCTTTCCCCGCCACACCTATACGGATTTCGACGCCATCCCGCCGGTGATCGCCAATACCCTGCTGTTCATCGAGAACCGCGAACTGCTGGACCCCAACCACCCGCAGCGCAATCCCGCGGTGGAGTGGGATCGTCTGGTCGCGGCCGTGCTGGAAAAGGCCCTGCAGACCATCGACCCTTCACGCAATGTGCCCGGCGGCTCCACCCTGGCCACGCAAATCGAGAAATACCGCCATTCACCCGATGGCCTCACACTCACCGCCCTGGACAAGCTGCGGCAGATGGCCTCCGCCTCCCTGCGCGCCTATCGCGACGGGCCGGACACCCTGGCTACCCGCCGACGCATCGTGCTGGACTATCTCAATACCGTGCCCCTGGCCGCGGCCCCGCGCATCGGGGAGGTGAACGGCATCGGCGATGGCCTGGTGGCCTGGTTCGGCCTGGATTTCACGGAGGTCAACCGACTGCTGCGCAATCCGGATGCCACCCCGGAGGCCGCCCGTGCCTTCAAGCACGTCCTGGCCCTGCTCATATCCCAGCGAAAGCCCTCCTACTATCTGCTGAGCGGACACGAACAGCTGAATGCCCAGGCCGATGCCCACCTGCGCCTGCTGGCCAGTGCCAAGGTCATCACGCCCCGGTTCCGCGATGCCGCGCTGCGGCAACACCTCCGTTTCCGGGGCACCCAGCGTACCCACGAAAACGGGCGCTACGCCGACAAGAAGGCCGTGAACGCCCTGCGCGTGGAACTCATGGAACGTCTGAACGTACCCCGCCTGTATGAACTGGATCGCCTGGACCTGACCGCCCGGGCCACCCTGCATGGCCCCACGCAAAAGGCCGTGTCGCACTTCCTGCAGCGACTGTCCGACCCGGCCGTGGTGGAGGCCGCCGGCCTGTATGGCCACAGCCTGCTGGCGCCGGAAGACGATCTGGACAAGCCCATCTACAGCTTCACCCTCTACGAGAACACTGCGGATGGCGCCCTGCTGCGCGTTCAGGCTGATAACCTGAACCAGCCCTTCGACATCAACCAGGGCGCCAAGCTGGACATGGGCTCCTCCGCCAAGCTGCGCACCCTCATCACCTACCTGCAGGTCGTGGCGGAACTGCACGCGCAGTATGCCGGCCTGTCGCGCGTGGAATTGCTGCGGCGCAAGGTGGCGGACAAGGATCTGCTCACCCGCTGGGCGGTGGACTATCTGACACATGCCCAGGACAAGGGCCTGATGCCCATGCTGCGCGCGGCCATGGCACGCCCCTACTCCGCCAGTCCGGCAGAAAGCTTCTTTACGGGTGGCGGCGTGCACCGCTTTTCCAACTTCAGCCACGATGATGACCAGAAGGTCATGGATCTGTGGGAAGCCACGCGCAATTCCGTGAACCTGCCCTTCATCCGCCTGATGCGCGACATCGTGCGCCACTTCATGTATCGCGACCCCAAGGGTGCAGCCCAGATCCTGGACGACCCCCGGGATCCCCGCCGGAGTGAATACCTGCGGCGCTTCGCCGACCAGGAAGGCAAGGCCTATCTGGCGCGCTTCCACAAGAAGTACAAGGGCCTGAAGCCGGACGAGGCCACGGCCATCCTGCTCAACCACCTCACCGCAAATCCAAAGCGTCTGGCCGCGGTTTTCCGCTATCTGGAACCCAGGGCCGACATTGCCACCTTCACCCGCTTCCTCAAGGGACGCCTGAGCAACCCGGCCGGGTTCGCCGAAGGCGACTTCCAGTATCTGTACGAGACCTACGGCCCTGAGAAATTCAGCCTCTCGGACCGGGGTTACATCGCCCAGGTCCACCCCCTGGAGCTCTGGCTCGTGGCCCATCTGCGCGCCCAACCTCAGGCCAGGTGGGACGAAATCGTCAAGGCCAGCCTGGACGAGCGCGTGGAGGTCTACGCCTGGCTACTCAAGACCAGCCACAAGAATGCCCAGGACATCCGCATCCTCTCCCTGCTGGAAATCGAGGCCTTCCAGGAAGTGCACCGGCGCTGGCGCATGCTGGGCTACCCCTTCGGCAGCCTGGTGCCTTCCTACGCCACCGCCATCGGCTCCTCCGCCGACCGTCCCGCGGCCCTGGCGGAGCTCATGGGCGTCATCGTCAACGACGGTGTGAAACTGCCGCCCGTCACCCTCACGGACCTGGAGTTCGCCCGCGATACGCCCTATCACACGCGGCTCAAGCGCCGTCGCCCCGAGGCCCAGCGCATCTTTCCGCAGGCCATCGCCGTGCTGGTGAAGGAGGCACTGACCAACGTGGTGGAAAAGGGTACCGCCCGCCGCCTGCGCGGCAGCTTTCCCTTGGGGGACGGCCGATTCCTGCCGCTGGGCGGCAAGACCGGTACCGGCGACCACCGCTTCGAGGTCTATGCCGCCAACGGTACGGTGCTGGAATCCAAGGTCATGAACCGCACCGCCACCTTCGCCTTCTTCATGGGTGACCGATTCTTCGGCGTCATGACCGTCTTCGTGCCGGGTGAGGCCGCCGCAGGCTACCACTTCACCAGTGGCCTGGCGGTACAGGTCATGAAGGACATGGAACCCGCCCTGCGCCCGCTGGTGCTGGGCAGCGATCTGCCCGAACCAGACTGGGAGGAAGCCCTGCGCGCATTCTCGGCGGGGGAGGGCGACCCGGTCCCTCCCCCCCGGCAGGCGCCCGAGCCCACCGCCGGCGGAAAGGCCGAGGCCATCCCGCCGCCTGCGTCGGACGCCGGCGTGCCACCGCCTCAGGAGGCCCAACCTCCGCGAGAAGCACCGACCCTGGAGCCCGCGCCCGCGCCACCACAGGTCGACATGCCCGATCCGGCACCGCCGCCCGAGCCAGCCCCCGCCCCATCCAGGCAGGAAAGACCGCCCGAACCCTGGTCTCCATCACAACCCACAGGCAGCGGCTTCCAGTTTTTCTGAGCAACGAACCGACTCGCCCGGGGTTTCACGGGGCCACCCGGACGAGAGGGTCGGGAGAGGTCCGAACCCGCGGCCGGACCGGGCTTCTGGCGTTCGGGCGGCAACCGATCGATCCGGCAGTCGACAAAGCCCCCGGCCATCCCCACGAGATGGGCTGCCGAGCCGGGTGGGCCGGCGTTCTGCAGGCGATCTCAGTGGGCCGGGCGCTTGATGAAATTCACCACCCTGGCATCGCCCGGCCCCTTGCGCGTGCCCGTGGGACAGGCCGCCTCGGTCTCCATGACGTAGCCCTCGGCCTCGTGCAGGAGATTGATCACATCCACGAAGAAGCGCTCCTTGGCCATGGCCAGGGCGGTGCGTCCACCCTCGTTGGCGGCCTTCACGTCGGCGCCGGCCTGCAGCAGCACCTCGCAAACCGCCGCCTCGCCACCGCCGGCGGCCAGCATCAGGGGCGTGAGGCCATAGAAGATGCGGTGATTCACATCCGCCCCGGCATCCACCAGGGCCTGCACGATGGGGGCGAAGCCGCAGTCCAGTTCGGCGTTGTGGGCCGCCTTGAAGATGGGGGTCCAGCCCTGGGCATCCTGGGCGTTGGCATCGGCGCCGGCAGCCAGCAGGGCCCGCGCCACATCCAGGTGGCCGTTGAAGGCTGCCAGATGCAGGGCGGTGCTGCCGTCGGCATCGGCGGCATTGGCATCGGCGCCACCGGCGAGCAGGGCCAAGACTTGTTGAAGATCACCGCTCTGGGCGGCGCTGTGCAGGGTTGTGACGGCCATGGAACTCTCCGGGCAAGAATGAATTCCCGACGATTCTACTCAACCATTGGGTACTGTAAAGACAGGAAACGGATAAATCCGCCCGGCCCGTCAGACCTCTCACCTTCCCGCTTCCGGTCCTTGCAGACCCAACCCATCCCACATGGCGTCGACGCGCCGCATCACCTCATCCGTCATGCGGATGGGGCTGCCCCATTCCCGGTTGGTCTCGCCCGGCCACTTGTTGGTGGCGTCGATACCCATCTTGCTGCCCAGGCCGGAGACCGGACTGGCGAAGTCCAGGTAGTCGATGGGGGTGTTGTCCACCAGCAGGGTGTCCCGCACGGGATCGACGCGCGTGGTCAATGCCCAGATCACTTCCTTCCAGTCGCGCGCGTTCACGTCCTCGTCGGTGACCAGGATGAACTTGGTGTACATGAACTGGCGCAGGAAGCTCCAAACGCCGAACATCACCCGCTTGGCGTGGCCCGGGTACTGCTTCCTCATGCTCACCACCGCCATGCGGTAGGAGCAGCCCTCGGGCGGCAGGTAGAAGTCGGTGATCTCCGGGAACTGCTTCTGCAGGAGGGGCACGAACACCTCGTTCAGGGCCACCCCCAGGATGGCGGGCTCGTCCGGCGGCTTGCCGGTATAGGTGCTGTGGTAGAGGGGGTCGCGCCGCATGGTGATGCGCTCGACGGTGAAGACGGGGAAGGTCTCCTGCTCGTTGTAGTAGCCGGTGTGGTCGCCATAGGGGCCTTCTAGCGCCGTCTCGCCCGGATGGATCACGCCTTCCAGCACGATCTCGGCACTGGCGGGCACCGACAGATCACTGCCCAGGGCGCGGGCCACCTCGGTCTTGGCGCCGCGCAGCAGGCCGGCGAACTGGTATTCGGAGAGGGAATCGGGCACCGGCGTCACTGCCCCCAGGAGGGTGGCGGGGTCGGCGCCGATGGCCACCACCAGAGGAAAGGGCTGGCCCGGGTGGGTGGCCTGGAAGTCACGGAAATCCAGGGCGCCGCCGCGATGCGCCAGCCAGCGCATGATGACCTTGTTGGGCGCGATCACCTGCTGGCGGTAGATGCCCAGGTTCTGGCGCGGCTTGTGGGGCCCCCGGGTGATGACCAGGCCCCAGGTGATGAGGGGCGCCACGTCCCCGGGCCAGCAATGCTGGATGGGCAGGCGGGACAGGTCCACGTCCTGGCCCTCCCAGACCACCTCCTGGCAGGCGGGGAAGCGCACCTCCTTGGGGCTCATGTTGAGCACCTGCTTGAGCACGGGCCACTTATCCCAGGCATCCTTCAGACCTTTCGGCGGCTCCGGCTCCTTCAGGTAGGCCAGCAGCCTGCCGATCTCCCGCAACTTGGCCGGGTCTTCTTCGCCCATGCCCAGGGCCACCCGCTTCACCGTGCCAAAGAGGTTGGCCAGCACCGGAATCGAGCCACCCCTGGGCTTTTCGAACAGCAGGGCGGGGCCGCCGGCACGCAGCACCCGGTCGGCGATCTCCGTCATCTCCAGGTAGGGGTCCACCTCCCGGGCAATGCGCTTGAGTTCCCCCCGGACCTCCAGCTGGGCGACGAAATCCCGCAGGTCGGCATAGCGCATGCTCAGATACCGGCCTGGACGAACTGGAACTTGCCGTCTTTCACCTTGAAGGCGCCCAGCCTCTCTCCCAGCTCGTCCGGGTGCTGGTGAAACTCCTGCACCCGGCAGCTCTGGGTGCTGACCGCGAATACCCGTTGATCCACCTTGAGCATGAACATGGGCTCGGCATATCCCTGCGGGGCACGGTAGAGCTCGTAGTCGGCAACCTCCGGTACCTCCTGGATGGGTCCGCCGCCCTGGCACTCGGGCATGCGCACGACGATGATGCTGGCCTCCACGGTGGACTGCCAGGGCCAGGTCTGGCTGCGTACCACGGTGATGGCGTGATCCCGGGGCCCCAGGATGTGGGATGCGGTATCCTGAAAACAGCCCGCCAGGAGCGGCACGCAGGAAATCGTCAACATCCAGTGTTTCATGGCCATGCTCCTTGCTTGCCGACGCTCACTCCAGGCCCTGGCTGGCCAGGTAATCGTCATAGCTGCCTTCGTAGAGGACATAGCTGCCGTCCGGTTTCAATTCGATGATCTTGTTGGCCAGGGAGGAGACGAACTCCCGGTCGTGCGACACGAACACCAGAGTGCCATCGTACTTCTCCAGGGCGGTGTTCAGGGATTCGATGGACTCCATGTCCATGTGATTGGTGGGCTCGTCCATGATGAGCACGTTGGCCTGCAGGAGCATGAGCTTGCCGAACAGCATACGCCCCTGCTCGCCGCCGGAGATGACCCGCACCGGTTTCATGACCTCGTCCCCGGAGAACAGCAGCCGCCCCAGGGTACCCCTGACCAAGGTGGTGACGTCATCGCCTTCGTGACCGCCCGCCCGCACCCATTCGCTGATCCAGTCCACCAGGGACCTGTCGGAGTCGAAGTCGGTGGAATGGTCCTGGGGGAAGTAACCGAGCCGGGCCTTTTCCGCCCATTTCACTTGGCCGGCTTGCGGCCGCAACTCCCCCACCAGCAGGCGCAGCAAGGTGGTCTTGCCCACGCCGTTCTCGCCGATGATGGCCACCTTGTCGCCGGCGGCGATATGTACCGACAGGTTGTGGATGATCGGCCTGCCCGGCTCGTAGCCGAAGTTCATGCCCTCCACCTCGCAGGCCAGACGATGCAGCCTGCCCCTGGGGTCGTATTCGAAGCGGATCCAGGGATACTGGCGGCTGGAAGGCTTCACGTCCTCCACCCGCAGCTTGTCGATCTGCTTGCGGCGGCTGGTGGCCTGGCGCGCCTTGGCCTTGTGGGCGGCAAAGCGGCGCACGAACTCCTCCAGCTCGGCGATGCGTTCCTTGCTGCGGGCGCTAGCCGCGGCCTGACGGGCCCGGGCCGCGGTGCTGGCCTCCATGTAGTCGTCATAGTTGCCCGGGTATACCGACAGGGTGCGGTAATCCATGTCCGCCATGTGGGTGCACACCTGGTTCAGGAAGTGACGGTCGTGGGAGATGATGATCATGGTGGAGTTGCGCTGATTCAGGACGTTCTCCAGCCAGCGGATGGTGTTGATGTCCAGGTTGTTGGTGGGCTCGTCCAGCAGCAGCAGATCCGGATCGGCGAACAGGGCCTGGGCCAGCAGCACCCTGAGCTTCCAGCCCGGGGCCACCTCCCGCATGGGGCCGTCGTGGAGCGTCTTGGCAATGTCCAGGCCCAGCAGCAGCTCTCCTGCCCGGGCCTCGGCGTCATAGCCGCCCATCTCGCCGAATTTGCTCTCCAGATCGGCGGCGCGCATATAGTCCGCCTCGCTGGCCTCCGGGTTCATGTAGATGGCGTCCTTCTCCCGCATGCAGGCCCACATCTCGGCATGTCCCATGAGCACCACGTCCAGGACGCGCATGTCCTCGTAGGCGAACTGATCCTGGCGCAGAAATGCCATGCGCGCATGCGGATCGATGCTGACGTTGCCGGCACTGGGTTCCTGCAGACCGCACAGGATCTTCAGGAAGGTGGACTTGCCCGAGCCGTTGGCACCGATGAGGCCGTAACGGTTGCCCTCGCCGAACTTGACGGAGACATTCTCGAACAGGGGCCTGGCCCCGAACTGCATGCTGAGGTTGGATACGGTGAGCATGGGGTGATTCCGGAAAACCCGGGGATTCTACTCGTTTCCCCAAACCATTCCCCGAGTCGCGGACCCATGGCGGCGTGCATTCCGGCTCCTGTAGAATGCCTGCTTTTCGTGCAGTCCCGGCAAACATGGCGCTTATCGTTCAAAAATATGGCGGCACCTCGGTCGGCGCCATCGAGCGCATCCGCAACGTGGCAGAGCGGGTGGCCAAGTTCAAGATGCTCGGCCATCAGGTCGTGGTCGTGCTCTCGGCCATGTCGGGCGAGACCAACCGCCTCATTGCCCTGGCCAAGGAAATCGACAAGGATCCCGACCCGCGGGAACTGGACGTGCTGGTTTCCACCGGCGAGCAGGTCACCATCGCCCTGCTGGCCATGGCCCTCAAGGACCTGGGGCTGAAGGCCCGAAGCTATACCGGCTGGCAGATCCCCATTCGCACCGACAGCGCCTTCAACAAGGCACGCATCGAGGACATCGACGACAGGGCCTTGCGCGCCGACCTGGATTCCGGCCAGGTGGTCGTGGTCGCCGGCTTTCAGGGTGTGGACAGCGGCAACAACATCACCACTCTGGGCCGGGGAGGCTCCGACACCACCGCCGTGGCCCTGGCCGCGGCCCTGCGGGCCGACGAATGCCAGATCTATACCGACGTGGACGGGGTCTATACCACCGACCCGCGCATCGTGCCCGAGGCGCGCAAGCTGGACGTCATCACCTTCGAGGAAATGCTGGAACTTGCCAGTCTGGGATCCAAGGTGCTGCAGATCCGCTCGGTGGAGTTCGCGGGCAAATACAAGGTCAAACTACGCGTGCTGTCCAGTTTCACGGACGAAGGGGAAGGCACGCTCATCACATTCGAGGAAGACTCCATGGAACAGCCCATCATCTCCGGCATCGCCTACAACCGTGACGAGGCCAAATGCACCATCCTGGGCGTACCCGACCGGCCCGGTGTCGCCGCCAACATCCTGGGACCCATAGCCGACGCCGACATCGAGGTCGACATGATCGTGCAGAACGTGGGCGCCAACAACACCACCGACTTCACGTTCACCGTGCACCGCAACGACCTGAAGAAGGCGCTGGACGTGCTGGATGTCGTGAAGGACAGTATCGGCGCGCGGGAAGTCATGGGGGACGACAAGATCGCCAAGGTATCCATCGTCGGTGTGGGCATGCGCACCCACGCCGGGGTGGCCAGCAAGATGTTTCATGCCCTGGCCGCCGAGAACATCAACCTGAGGATGATCTCCACTTCCGAGATCAAGATCTCCGTGGTGGTGGAAGACAAGTACATGGAACTGGCGGTGCGCGCCCTGCACCAAGCCTTCGAACTGGACAGGATTCCCGCCCTGGATGCCTGAAGCCCCAGCGAAATTGCTTTTAGCCAGACGCGCGGGTATCCTTGCGCGGCTTTTTTGGGCCGGGCCGAAACGGTTTGGAGACGTGGCCGAGAGGTCGAAGGCACTCCCCTGCTAAGGGAGCATGCGGGCAAAACCTGCATCGAGGGTTCGAATCCCTCCGTCTCCGCCAAGATTGCATTTCCCCGGAACATTGCCAGCTGGCCGGATTGCTTTATAATCCGCGCCTCTTTGAGCGCCCGTAGCTCAGTTGGATAGAGTACCTGGCTACGAACCAGGGGGTCGTGGGTTCGAATCCTGCCGGGCGCGCCAAGAAATCAAGGGCTTACAGCGATGTAAGCCCTTATCGTTTCTGGCGGGCTAATGCCGGGCTAAGGTTGGGACGTCGGCGCCGATGTCCCTCAGCTTCAGGAACATCGTGCAGGGCACCACGTAGCGCATGATCCCCTTGGGCCCGAAACCCGGGCCCTTGGCGGTGCGATGGGTGATGTTCCTGCCCCTGGCCGTGCGGTGGGAGGCGCTCTCGGACCCTTGTAGATGTCCTTGAGCACCCCATGCTCACGCATGAACTGCATGGCGGCCGGGCCCAGGCTGCTCCGGGCGGAGTAGCCAAAGCCGTCCTCGATCATCGCCCTGGGGTTGAGCCGCCAGAGCAGGTAGAACAGATCGTCCGCGTAGCTGCCCATCAGGGTACCGGTGAGCAACAACGTCTTCTTGCACTTTCGCGCCAGCACGCCCATCGCTTGCCCTTGGGCGGAACCCTCGTTCTTGTACTCGTGCCCCTCGTCCACTACCAATAGGCCGAAATAGCCCTGGGGTAGCTGGCGCTTGATGAACTCGGTGGGCTGGTAGCCCCCCTGTCCGAACGAGAACTCCATGCTGGCCATGACCCGCTCCATGCGCCGCGCCTGCCGGTCGTTGAAGAACAGGTCGCCGTCGGTGTCCATCAGGTTGATGAACTCGAACACGTTGTCCTCCAGCATGCCGGTGAGCAGCTCCTCGCCGAAGGCGGTGACCAGCCGGTGGGCGGTCTTGTCGCCGATGGTGGGGATCTGGGTCAGGGCCTCCCGCAGCATGTCCGCCTGGGGCTTGGCCTGGCCTATTCGGTACACCAGGGACCAGAGTCGCTCCCCGCAGGCCGGGCAGGCGCGGCGGGTGGTGTTGAGCTCTATGGGAGCCAGGAAGGCGGGGAGCGGTTCGTCGTCCCCCCGGGTCAGCAAGCCACCGCACTTCGGACAGGCCGCATAGGCCACCCGCTGGCGCTCATCGCCTTCCCCCACCACCAGCTTGCGGGTGATGAAGGCCGGTTTCCAGTTGAAGCCCATGCGCATGCGCACCCGGCCCATGATGAAGAACTCGGGGACCGAGGGTGGCCGTTGCATGGCCCGCAACTGCAACAGTTTCCGGAGGGTGTCCGGACCGTTGAGGATCCAGACCCGGGCCTCGGGCACGGTCTCGCGGATTTCCCGGCGCCACTTGTAGACCAGGTGGGGGGTACGATCACCAGGGTGCGGGTGAAGCCTTCCTCGTGCATCACGGCGGCTGCGGTGATGGCCATCATGGTCTTGCCGGTGCCCATCTCCGCATTGATGACGGCGGCGGGCTGGTTCTCGTCCACCAGCAGCCGGGTGACGGCCTGGACGACCTCCCGCTGGGCCGGGAAGGGCTGGCGCAGGAGGCCAGCCATGACCGATTTCCGGCGCGGATCAAACTGACCGGAATAGACGGCGGGGTTCTGGGACTGCACCGCATCCAGCAGGCCGTCGCCGAATTCCTCGATGAAGCGGGTCAGGGGCAGGTGGCAATCTTGCGTGTCGAAGGCATCGACGATGCGGATTTCAGTGTCGCTGTGAGACATGATTTCTCCTTGAATTGAAAAACGCGGAGAAACCGCTCCCCAACGGGGAAGGTTTCCCCGCGGGATGGATGAGTGACTACAGGATCAGGACTTGGCTTGCAGCAGCTCTTCGATGCTCAGGCTGATGTCCTTGGCGATCTGGCGTAACAGCACGGGCGAGATATCCCGCCCCGAGTGGAAAGGCACCGTGGTCTGGCGACCATCGGCATGCTTGAACTGCTTGTGGGATCCGCGCTGGCGGGCTTCATGGAATCCGAGAGATTCCAGCAAAGCCACGACTTCACGCGGCTTGAGCACGGGCAGGCTGCCCATGTTCAGGCGAAGGCAAAGGTCTGAACACCGATGAATTCAGCCTCCAGATGCGGCTCACCGTCCTCCAGGAGCATTTCGATCACTTCCTGCATGTTTGTCCGGAGCTCGTCCAGGGTCTCGCCCTGAGAGTGAGCACCGGGGAAGCCGGGAACATAGCCCACGAACAGCCCGGTTTGCGGGCAGCGTTCAATGACGGCATTGAATTGATGCATCGTGGCAACTCCAATCATGGTTTCCTCCATTGTAGCGAAAGGGAATTCGGCTCCAAGCGGTGCGCCGGACCCCCTCCCGGGTTGAGATAGGTTCAGGCTGCGAGCGCGAATTGCTCCAGGGCCAGGTCACCCGCCTTCACCATCCCGGAAACGATCTCCGGGAAGTGGTCGGGCAGTCTGACTCGGGCACCGGCAATGCGGCCCAGGAGCGGATACGAGGTCTCGCCCATCATGGTGACCACCTCGTCTCCAGTCCGGGACAGGACGGCCTGTTTCCAGGTGTCCAGCAACGGGACTGGCGAGAGTAGCTTGTAGAGTCCCCAGACGTGACTCCAAATAGCTTCGGTCCGGTTCGAGGGATCATCGACCCCGTCCACCAGTACCCAGGCCACCCGATTGCTGCGATTCGGCCTGATGAGCGCCGGGTCGTAGAGCCACAGATGGACCAGATTGCCGAACAGGTTGTCCCGGGGCAGCTTGCCGGTGAATTTCTCCAGCCGGTCGGCATCGCCCACGTGCACCGGATGCGCCTGGCCCATCAGATCCTGAAGATGGAACGCGTCGAGCCCGCCCTCCGTCACCTTGAGGGTGAAGGCGGCGAGCAGTTGCTGGATGGCGGTATCCCGCCCGTAGAGGGAAAGGAACATGAGCCGACCGGTTTCATCCCGCACGCAAGCGTCGGCGTAGAGGTCCGAAAGCTCCTTGAGTTTGAACAGCATGGCGATCTCCTATGGAAAGCGCGGAGCCGCCCTCCCCTTGGGAAAAGGCTTCCCCGCTGGGGTTGAGACGATGGGAGGGAACGGGCTCAGATCAGCCCACGTTCCGCCATGGACAGGGTGTCACGTCCGGCGATGATGAAATGGTCGATCACCTTCACGTCCACCAGGGCCAGGGCCTGACGCCACCGCTCCGTCAGCCATCGATCCGCCTGGCTGGGTTCCGCTACCCCCGAGGTATGGTTGTGGGCGAAGATGACGCCGGCGGCGTTGTACTCCAGGGTGATCTTCACGTTCTCCCGGGGATACACGCTGGTCTGGCACAAGGTGCCCCGGAAACACTCCCGGGCGGTGATCAGACGGTTCTGGGCATCAAGGAACAGCACCACGAAGGCTTCGTGGCCCAGAGGTGACAGGCTGGCCAGCAGGTAGTCCCGCACCGCCTGGGGCGAGGTGAGGGCATCCCGCTGCCGCAGGCCTTCTTCTAGCCCGCGCCGAACCAGCTCGCGGGCGGCGTCAAGCCGCAGACGGACCCGACCCCAGGCCCTGACGGGCGCGGATTCGGATACCCGGTGATCCACGCTAGCAGGCCGTTGAAATACTGTTCATGACCACGTGCTTTTCCATCCCGATGAGTCCTTGCCGGGTTACGCCGAGCGTCCTGGGAGGACGACGACCCAGAAATGGGTTGTCAGAGGACTGTTTATTGGGTTTTGCGCGGTCATTTCGAGGGTTTCGCTCTTCATTCTGCGCACTCTGGGCGCAATGGGGCCAAGGAGCGCAAGCGCGTGAGGTTGTAAGCGGCCATCGTCAGGGTCAGCAGCTGATCGACCTTGTTGAGTCCCCGCACCATCACCTGCCGAATCGGGCCGATCACCTTGCCCCAGCCAAAGCACTGCTCGATGCACTTGCGTTTGCGTTGGCTGATTTCATAGCCCGCGTGCCGCGTCGTACGCCCATCGATGGCGCTGCCGCCGGCTCGGGCGGTATTCTGGGCGACGTGCGGCGTCACGTTCATCTCGCGGCACGCCTTCACAAAGCCCTGCGTGTCATAAGCCTTGTCCGCCCCCACGGTGACGCGCTGCCCCGGCCGGGCGGCGTCC
>JAKQCX010000022.1 GCA_029558905.1 Pseudomonadota bacterium | reverse complement strand
CATGCACCTCATCCAGGAGAACATGGACAAGCAGCTCAAGGTCTGCCACGAGGCGCCCTTCTACACCCTGGGCCCCCTCACCACGGACGTGGCGCCGGGCTACGACCACATCACCAGCGCCATTGGCGCGGCCATGATCGGCTGGATGGGCACCGCCATGCTCTGCTACGTCACGCCCAAGGAGCACCTGGGTCTGCCCAACAAGAAGGATGTGAAAGACGGCGTGATCACCTACAAGATCGCCGCCCACGCAGCCGACCTGGCCAAGGGCCACCCCAGCGCCCGCGCCTGGGATGACGCCATGAGCAAGGCCCGGTTCGAATTCCGCTGGGAGGACCAGTTCGCCCTGGCCCTGGATCCCGAAACGGCCCTGGCCTTCCACGACGAAACCCTGCCCGCCGAGGGCGCCAAGCTGGCCCACTTCTGCTCCATGTGCGGCCCCCACTTCTGCTCCATGAAGATCACCCAGGACGTGCGGGATTACGCTGCCAGACAGGGTGTTTCCACACATGAAGCCCTGGAAAAGGGCATGCGGGAGAAGGCCGTGGAGTTCGTCCAGCAGGGAGCGGAGGTGTATCGCAAGGTGTGATGCGCCCCCCGTCCCGGATCTTCCCCGCCCCCCTTGCCCGCCACCTGCTCGCCACCCCCGTACTGCTGGGCCTGTGCCTGCTGACCGTGGTGCTGGGGAAACCCATGCATGCGCATTCCGATGCGCTCGTCAACGCCGCGGCGCCACACGGCATCCTGTCCTTGCAGTTCACCTGTTCCGCCGAGGCCGCGCAACACCTCCTGAACAGCTGGCGGGGCGGGATAATCCGCCACGCCAGTCTGAGCCTGTACTGGGACTTCGCGTTTGCCCTGGCCTATGGTCTCAGCCTGGCCCTGCTGACGGAGCGCTTCATGCATCATGCGCAAACGGTCAGGCATGGGTTTCCGGTCTGGCTGGCCTGGCTGCCCCTGCTGGCGGCGGGTCTCGACGTACTGGAAAACCTGTTCCACCTGCGCCTGATCCAACAGGCATCCGCGGCCGGCCAGTCGTGGACGCCCGGCCTGGCCTGCGCCTTCGCCCTGTGCAAATGGGGTCTGCTGGCGCTCTGGCTGCTGCGCCTGATGGCCCTGCTCGTCCGCAGCCTGCATGCAGGTCTGCGCCATCGAGCGGGCCATTAGCGCACGGCCTGTGGGTCCGTGACAAACGGCACGGCCACGTGGTGGCCATCCACATCCAGGTCCATGACCCAATCCCGGCGTCCCGAGACACAGACCGGCAGGGTCACCCAGGCCTGGAACATGCCGGCCGCATCGGCGCGCAACGTGTAGAGGTTGAAACCCATGTCCATGCCCTCCATGCGGAAGCGGGCCTCCACCCTGCGGGCCCCGGGCGCGTGTACCCGGACCTGGAAAGCCTGCAACGGTTTCGGTTCCCCCGTCATGACCAGCCGCACGGTCCGACCCTGCAGGTCGATGCGGCAGCCATGGCGCAGGTCCGTGCAGACCGGGGTCCGTGACGCGCCCGGGTCCGGGCGCCCCCGTTCCGGGCCTTGCCAGAGGAAGTAGGCGACCACGGCGAGGATCGGCAGGGGCAGGAGACGGATGAGTCCGGCCTTCATGGCCGCAGCAGTCTATCGGACACCCGCCAGGCGGCTCCGCGCAAGGCCACGCCGTGGGCCCCGTGCCGACGGGCGGTGGTCAGATCTCCGGGCGACAGCCCACCCAGGGCAAATACCGGCAGGGGGTAATCCCGCACCCAGGCCGCGAGGGTGGCCCAGCCCAGGGGCTGGGCTTCGGGGTGGCTGGCGGTGGGCCGGATGGGGGACAGCACCACCCAGTCCAGCATCAGGTCGGCCGCCCGGGCCAGCTCCGCGGGGTTGTGGCAGGAGGCCCCCACCCATTCCAGATCCGGGCGCTGCCCCAGGCCCATGAGCCGGGAAGAAGGCAGGTGCAGGCCCAGGCCCAGCTCGGCCGCCAGGGCCGGGGCGTCATTCAGCACCAGCAGGGCGCCATGCTGCCGGCAGCGGTCCGCGACCTGGCGGACCAGAAGGGCAAAGGCGTCCCGGGTAAGCTGCTTTTCACGCAACTGCAGCATGCCCAGGCCTTCGCCCAGGCGCTGTTCCAGACGCCGCAGAAACAACCCTTCGCCCAGGTCGGCGACAGCGGAAACCGCGTATTCCAGGGGCAGGCGCAAGGCCTTCAGGATGGGCCCATTGGCAGGCAGGATGGGTTCCACGCCGGGTTGCCCGGCCTGGACCCAGGCCAGGCTCTGGCCCTCATGGGGATGGGGGGTGCCTTCCCAGTCCGTGACCCGGAAAAAGCGCAGCATCACGCGCGCATGGGGGTAGACGAAACCGCGTTGTAGCCAGGGCCAGGCCTGCCTGACGACGATGCCCAGTTCCTCGCGCAGCTCCCGTTCCAGGGCCTGTCGCGGCTCCTCCCCCGCTTCCACCTTGCCGCCGGGAAACTCCCACCAGCCGGCATAGTGCTTGCCTGCGGGCCGGCTGGCCATGAGAAAGCGGCCATCGGGCCGCTCGATGACGGCGGCGGCCACCTCGACCACGTCGTCCGGCATACCGCCTAGGGCTTCCTCTCGTCGCGGGTGGGTATGGGCACCAGTGTCAGGGGCCTGGAGGAAGTGGCTCCCCCTGCCGCCGTGCCCTGGGCGCCATCCGCCAGGGTGGCGGTGGGCAGGGGCCCCCGCAGGGCTTGCGCATACAGGGGTTGCATGTGGGGCACCAGGGCAGCCAGGTCCCGCATGCGGGCCTCCGGGGCCGGATGGGTGGACAGCAATGGCGGGACACCCCTGCCCTGCGCGGCATTCATCTTGCGCCACAGGCTGACCGCGGCGTTGGGGTCGTAGCCCGCGCGGGCGGCGATCTCGATGCCGATGCGGTCCGCCTCGGACTCGGCGCCCCGGCTGTTGGGCAGCAGCCAGCCCAGCTGGGCGATGGCGGTGCCCCCGGTCAACACCGTGTCCTGGTGTTTCCGGCCGGCCGCCGTGGCCGCCACCAGTACCACGCCTTCGGCGGCCATGGCCTGGGACATCTTTTCCGCGCCGTGGTTGGCCAGGGCATGGCCGATCTCGTGCCCCATGACCTGGGCGATCTCCGCGTCCGTGGCCTTGAGCTGGCGTACCAGGCCGGAGTAGATCGCCATGCGTCCACCCGGCAGGCAATAGGCGTTCAGGGTATCGGGGGCGTCGATCACCGCCACCTGCCATTCCCATTTGGCGGCATCGGGGCGATAGCGCACGGCCTGCGCCACCAGGCGCTGGGTGATGGCATCCACACGCGCCTTGAGGGCCCGGTCGTTGTTGACCTTGCCCTGCCGGTTCCAGGGCGCGAGTTCCTCGGCGTAGGCGGAGCGGGCCTGGTTGATGACCGAGGTCTCGGACACCAGGGACAACTGCGAGCGTCCGGTCATGGGGTTGGCGCTACAGCCGGCCAGGACCAGCAGGGCGCAAGGCAGCAGGCGTTTCATGCGGATGGCGTGGATGCCTGCGGGGATTGCCGCTTCTCCAGCGCCTCCAGCCGGGTTTCCAGCTCCGCCAACCTTTCCCGCGTCCGCGCCAGCACCTGGGCCTGGACGTCGAACTCCTCACGGGTCACCAGATCCAGTCTGGAAAGCCAGGCCGCAAGGGAAGCACGCAGGTTCTTCTCCATGTCCCGGACCGGGCTCTTGGCCAGGGCCTCGGACACCTTGTCGGCCATCTCCGTCACCAGTCTTTGCTTGAGCATCGCGCCGTCCTCGCATGTGGGATGGGCAGTTTACCAAAGGTCGCCGCGCATCCGCCCCGGCAGGCGCGGCCAAAACGGTGCACGACGCGAAATCTCGTGCACCCGGATCAGGCATTTTTTGAGACCACGCCTGTAGATCATGTATAACACTATGATTATGAATGGATTTGTAGTTGGCATCGATCATGCTTATCAGAGTGCGTGCAATCCCGCACGCCTTGCTCCGTGTGATCGACATGAAACGACTGACCTGCCTGCTGACCCTGTGCGGCCTGCTCCCCGCATCCGCCCCCGCCGCCGACGAACCCACCACGCCACATGCCCTCACTTTCAATCTGGGCGTGACCACCGATTACATCTTCCGTGGCATCTCCCAGTCCCAGCACGATCCGGCCCTCTCCGCCGGCATGGATTACAGTCATGCCAGTGGCCTCTACGCCGGCGCCTGGGCATCCACCCAGAAATGGGTGGATGAAGCCGGTCCCTACAAGGACGGCAGCGATTTCGAACTGGACGTCTATGGCGGCTACAAGGGCACTGCCGGTGATATCGGCTACGACATCGGTTTTATCCGCTATGCCTATGATGGCGACCGCAACGCCGCCACCGTTGGCTTTGTCACGCCCGATACCTCCGAGCTCTACCTGGGCCTGAGCTGGAAGATGCTGTCCCTCAAATACAGCCACGCGGTCTCCAAGCACTTCATGGGTTGGACCAACGGCCGGGACAGCACCTATCTGGAGCTGAACGCCACCCATGACCTGGGCAACGGCTGGGGCCTGCTGGGCCACATTGGCCACCAGAAGGTGGAGAACAACTCCATCGCCTCCTACACCGACTGGAAGGTGGGCGTGACCAAGGATGTGGGCTTCGGCCTGGTGACCCTGGCGTACTCGGATACCGACGCCGATGGCGCGGTCGCCTATCGCTGGAATGGGGAAGACGTCGGCAAGGGCGTGCTGGCCCTCTCCTTCTCCAAATCTTTCTAATCCGCATCGGCGCGCGTTCGGCGCTCGCCCGCGTCGGGTCCGCCCGCCGTCCCGCAGGAGACAAGCATGAAATTCGTTACCGCCATCATCAAACCCTTCAAGTTGCACGAGGTCCGCGAGGCCCTGTCCGGCATGGGGGTGTCCGGCATCACCGCCACCGAGGTCAAGGGTTTCGGGCGGCAGAAAGGCCATACCGAGCTGTACCGCGGCGCGGAATACGTCGTGGATTTCCTGCCCAAGATGAAGATCGAGGTGGCCATCCCGAGCGAGCTGCTCGACCAGGTCCTCGACGCCCTTTCCAAGGCCGCCCATACCGGCAAGATCGGCGACGGAAAGATCTTCGTCTGGGACCTGGATCAGGTCATCCGCATCCGCACCGGCGAGACCGGTGAACACGCGATTTAGCCCCTCAAGGAGAACGAACATGAAGCGCCTCGTCACACGTCTGTTGCTGGTGGGCTCACTGGCCGTGGGCATGGCCCTGGGCGGCACGTCACGCGCCGAACAAACGGTATCGCCCCTCCCCGCCACCGCGCAGGTGGCCGCCACCACCGCCCTGGATGCCGTCGCGCCAGGGACCGCGCCCGCCGAGGCCGTCCCGGCCCCCACGCCGGACAAGGGTGACACCGCCTGGATGCTGGTCTCCACCCTGCTGGTCATCCTCATGACCATCCCCGGCCTGGCCCTGTTCTACGGCGGCCTGGTGCGCGCCAAGAACATGCTGTCGGTGCTCACCCAGGTATTCGCCATCTTCTGTGTCATCGCGGTGCTTTGGGTGATCTACGGCTACTCCCTGGCCTTTACCGGTGGTGGCGATCTGAATCACTACATCGGCGGCCTGTCCAAGCTGTTTCTGGCGGGCGTGGGTCCCGGCGTCAATGTGGAGACCTTCTCCAAGGGCGTGGTGATCCCCGAGATGGTGTTCATGGTGTTCCAGCTCACCTTTGCGGCCATCACCGCGTCGCTGATCGTCGGCGGCTTCGCCGAGCGCATCAAGTTCTCCGCCCTGCTGGTGTTCGTCGTGCTGTGGTTCACCCTGTCCTACCTGCCGATGGCACACATGGTCTGGTTCTGGGGCGGTCCGTCCGCGTATGCCGATCCGGCCGGCTTCCTGTTCGCCAAGGGTGCGCTCGACTTTGCCGGTGGCACGGTGGTGCACATCAACGCCGGCATGGCGGCACTGATGGGCGCCATCGTCATCGGCAAGCGCATCGGCTACGGTCGCGACAGCATGGCGCCGCACAACCTGACCGCCACCATGATCGGGGCTTCCCTGCTGTGGGTGGGCTGGTTCGGCTTCAATGCGGGCTCCAACCTGGAGGCCACCGGCACGGCCGTGCTGGCAATGGTCAACACGGTGGTGGCGACGGCCGCCGCGGCCATGGCCTGGATGTTCGCGGAGTGGCTGATCAAGGGCAAACCCTCCATGCTGGGCATTGCATCCGGCGCCGTCGCCGGCCTGGTGGCGGTCACTCCGGCCGCCGGCTTCGCCGGCCCGATGGGCGCCATCGTCCTCGGTGCCGTCGCCGGCCTGGCCTGCCTGTGGGGGGTCACCGGCCTGAAACACGCCCTGGGCTACGACGACTCGCTCGACGTGTTCGGTGTGCACGGCATCGGCGGCATCATCGGCGCGATCGGCACCGGCATCCTGGTCAACCCCGCTCTGGGAGGAACCGGCGTGTTCGACTACGCCAGCAACAGCGTGGCCGAATACTCCGCCAGCCAGGTGCTCAGCCAGCTGTGGGGAGTAGGCACCGCGGTGCTCTGGTCCGGCGTGGTGAGCTTCGTGCTGTTCAAGCTGATCGACATGACCATGGGCCTGCGCGTATCGGAAGAACAGGAACGGGAAGGCCTGGACACCGCCACCCACGGCGAACGGGCCTACAACGACTGACTCCGGCCGGCGGGCCTCGCGCCCCGCCGGCTCCCGCGCGGACCTCCCGCCTTCCCCGCCGGGGCATGTCCCGGCGGGGAAGGCGCCGGACCACCTGCGCGCGAGCCCGTACACGTCCGACGGCACTACCGGCCGATGCCGATAAAATGCCGGCATGAGTCTGACCCTGATCCTCATCCTGCCGTTTCTGGGCAGCCTGTGCGCGGCCTTCCTGCCGTCCAACGCGCGCAATGCCGAGGCCTGGCTGGCCGGC
This sequence comes from Pseudomonadota bacterium, assembly GCA_029558905.1. Taxonomy (GTDB): domain Bacteria; phylum Pseudomonadota; class Gammaproteobacteria; order Burkholderiales; family Thiobacillaceae; genus PFJX01. The sequence continues at coordinate 66,605 of JAKQCX010000022.1, read as the reverse complement.
ATCATCGCCCTGGCCGCTTCGGCCCTCATCATCGGCCTCTATCCCCAGGTGGTGGCTCAGGGCGTGCTGCGCTGGGAACTGCCCTGGGCCCCCACCCTGGGTCTGGGCATCAGCCTGCGCATGGATGGCTTCGCCTGGCTGTTCGCCCTGCTGGTGTCCGGCATGGGTCTCCTGGTGGTGATCTACGCGCGCTATTACATGTCGCCGGCGGACCCGGTGCCCCGCTTCTTTTCCTTCCTGCTGGCCTTCATGGGTTCCATGCTGGGCATCGTGCTCTCCGGCCAGTTGGTCCAGATGGTGATGTTCTGGGAACTGACCAGCCTGTCTTCCTTCATGCTCATCGCCTATTGGCATCATCGAGCCGAGGCCCGGCGCGGCGCGCGCATGGCCCTCGTCATCACCGGCCTGGGCGGCATCGCCCTGTTCGGCGGCGTGCTACTGCTCGGACATATCGCTGGTGGCCATGATCTGGACACCGTGCTGGCGGCCGGGCCCCGGGTCCGCTCCCATCCCTGGTATCCCGCCGTGCTGGCTCTCATCGCCCTGGGGGCCTTGAGCAAGAGCGCCCAGTTCCCCTTCCATTTCTGGCTGCCGCACGCCATGGCGGCCCCCACTCCGGTGTCCGCCTATCTGCACTCGGCCACCATGGTGAAGGCCGGTGTGTTCCTGCTGGCGCGCCTTTGGCCGGTGCTGGCCGGCACCGATGCCTGGTTCTGGGGCATCGGCGGGGCCGGCCTCGTCTCCCTGGTGCTGGCGGCCTATCTGGCCATGTTCCAGCGCGACATGAAGGGGGTGCTGGCTTACTCCACCATCAGCCATCTGGGCCTCATCACCCTGCTCCTGGGCATGAACAGCAGGCTGTCCCTGGTGGCGGCCGTGTTCCACATCATCAACCATGCCACCTTCAAGGCCTCCCTGTTCATGGCTGCCGGCATCGTCGACCACGAAACCGGCACCCGCGACCTGCGGCGCCTATCCGGCCTGGCGCGCGCCATGCCCATGACTGCTGCCCTGGCGGTGGTGGCGGCGGCGGCCATGGCTGGGGTGCCCCTGCTGAACGGCTTCCTGTCCAAGGAAATGTTCTTCGCCGAGACGGTCTTCCTCGCCCGGCCCGAATGGCAGCGCATGCTGCTGCCCCTGGCAGCCACCCTGGCGGGCGTCTTCAGCGTGGCCTATTCCCTGCGCCTGATACACCAGACCTTCTTCGGACCCGCGACAGGGGATCTGCCCCAGGTCCCCCACGAACCCAACCACTGGATGCTGCTGCCCAGTGCCCTGCTGGTGACCGCCTGCGTGCTGGTGGGCCTGTTGCCCGCCAGCCTCATCGGCCCGTTTCTGCACACGGCCACACACGGCATCCTCGGGCCCGCGATCCCCGCCTATGACCTGGCCATCTGGCATGGTGTCAATGCCCCCCTGCTGATGAGCCTGATCGCCCTGGCGGGCGGCACCCTGCTGTATGCACGCATCCTGGCCCGGCGGCACACGGACACCACGCCCTTGCTGGAGACGTTGGATGCCCACCGCATGTTCGACACGGCCATGGTGGCCCTGACATCCATGGCCGGACGGGCCCTGCGCCACCTGTCCAGCCAGCGCCTGCAGCGGCAGTTGCTGTTGCTGTTCGGCATCGCCCTGGCCGGGGCCCTGCTGACCCGGCCCTTTTCCATCGGCTGGGGCGGCCATGCACGGCTGCCCTTCGATCCGGCCTTCGCCCTGCTCTGGCTCGTCGGCGGCACCTGTGCCCTGGGGGTGGCCTGGCTGGCCAAGTACCATCGCCTGGCGGCACTGATCTTCTCCAGCGGCGCAGGTCTGGTCACGGCCCTGACCTTCGTCTGGTTCTCGGCCCTGGACCTGGCCCTGACCCAACTGGCGGTGGAGGTGGTCACCACGGTGCTGATCCTCCTGGGCCTGCGCTGGCTGCCCCGCCGTGACGCCAGCCTGGCCACCCCCACCGGTCTGCGCCCCCGCCTGCGCCGCCTGCGGGATATCCTCGTGGCCATCGCCTGTGGCCTGGGGCTGGCGGGTCTTGCCTACGCCATGGTCACACGCCCTCCGCCCGACGGCATCGCATCCTTCTTCATGACCAATGCCCTGCCCCTGGGGGGAGGCCACAACGTGGTCAACGTCATCCTGGTGGACTTCCGCGGTTTCGACACCTTGGGCGAGATCACCGTGCTGGGCATCGTCGCCCTCAGCGTCTATGCCCTGCTGCGCCGCTTCCGTCCGGCCCCGGAGAGCATGCTCCTGCCCGATCAGCAGGCAACGCAGCCGGCCCGCGCCCCGACGGTGGAAGACGCCCAGGCAGCCCTGCTGCCCAGCGGCGTCATGATGCTGCCCGCCGTGCTGGTACGCCTGCTGCTGCCCCTGGCCCTGCTGATGTCGCTGTTCTTTCTGCTGCGGGGCCACGATGCCCCCGGCGGCGGCTTCGTGGGCGGCCTGGTCCTGGCCACGGCGGTCATCCTGCAATACCTGGTGGGTGGCACCCTGTGGGTGGAATCCCGGCTGCGCATCCGCCCCCTGCTCTGGATCGCCGGCGGCCTGCTGGCGGCCGCCCTGGCGGGGATGGGTGCGGCCTGGTCCGGGACACCCTTCCTCACCAGCCAGACCTGGCATGCCGATCTGCCCCTGCTGGGCGGCCTGCACCTGTCCAGCGTGCTGTTCTTCGATCTGGGGGTATACCTGCTGGTGGTGGGTGCCACGGTGCTGATCCTGGTGGCCCTGGCCCACCAGTCCCTGCGCGGCCAGCCGGCCCGGACCAGAACGGGTGGGACGGGCTGATGGAAGTCATCTTTTCCATGGCCATCGGGGTGCTGGCCGGCGCCGGCATCTATCTGCTGCTCAGACCCCGCAGCTTTCAGGTCATCATGGGACTGTCCCTGCTGTCCTATGCCGTCAACCTGTTCATCTTCGGCATGGGCCGACTTGCCACAGGCGCGGTGCCCGTCCTCAACGGCGGCGTGGAGGGGGCCACATATACGGATCCCGTCCCCCAGGCCCTCGTGCTCACCGCCATCGTCATCGGCTTCGCCGTCACCGCCCTGTTTCTGGTGGTGCTGCTGGCGGCCCGGGGGCTGGCCGGCACCGACCATGTGGACAGTCACGAGCCGGAGCAAGAATGAGCACACATTTGCCCATCCTGCCTGTGCTCCTGCCGCTGCTGGCCGGCGCCCTGCTGCTGCTCATGCGCGAGAGCGGGCATGGCGCACGGGCCCTGCTCGCCGTACTGGCCACCCTGGCCCAGCTGGGCGTGGCCCTGCTCCTCGTGGCCGGCACCCCCGGTTCCCCGGACACGCCCACTTCCGCCGGTATCCGTGTCTATGCCTTGGGTGGCTGGCCCGCCCCCTTCGGCATCGTCCTGGTGGTGGATCGGCTGGCCGGTTTCATGCTGAGCCTCACCGCCATCCTGGGACTGGCGGCCATGATTTATGCCCTGGCCCGCTGGGAACGGGCAGGCAGCCATTTCCTGCCCCTGTTCCAGTTCCTGCTCATGGGCCTCAACGGCGCCTTCCTCACCGGTGATCTGTTCAACCTGTTCGTCTTCTTCGAGATCCTGCTGGCAGCCTCCTACGGTCTGGCCCTGCATGGCTCCGGCCGCATGCGGGTGCGGGCCGGACTGCACTACATCGTCATCAACCTGGTGGCCTCCCTGGTGTTTCTCATCGCCGCCGCCCTGATCTACGGGCTCACCGGTACCCTCAACATGGCGGAAGTCGCGCAGCGCATGCCCCAGCTGGATGCCGACCTGCGCGGTCTGTTCGATCTGGCGGTCTTCCTGCTGGGCCTGGTCTTCCTGGTGAAGGCGGCGGCCTGGCCCCTGAATTTCTGGCTGCCCGCCACCTATGCCGCGGCCGCCGCACCGGTGGGCGGGGTCTTTGCCCTGCTCACCAAGGTGGGGATCTACGGGCTGCTGCGCATTTCCACCCTGTTCGGCCAGGATGCGGCCCCCGCCCCCTTTCAGGGGGAGTGGTTGTTTCATTTCGGCCTCATCACCCTGGCCGTCGCCAGCCTGGGGGTCCTGTCGGTGCAGAAGCTGGACCGCCTGGCCGGTTTCATGATCCTGCTCTCCTCCGGTCTCCTGCTGGCGGCCTTCGGCTTCAGCGGCACCCGGCTCACCGGCCCAGGCCTGTACTACCTGGCCAGCTCGGTGCTGGGTGGAGGGGCCCTTTTCATGCTCGTCGAGCTGGCGGAGCGCAACCGCGTACCAGGGAATGACTTCCTCGCCGTCAGCGCCGAGGCCTTCGGCCTGCCGGATGGCGAGGAATCCCCCTTGGCGGAGGAGACCGCGGGCGTGGCCATTCCGGCGGCCATGGCCTTTCTCGGCCTGGCCTTCATCACCTGCGCCGTGGTGCTCGCCGGCCTGCCGCCCTTCTCCGGCTTCGTGGCCAAGTTCGCCCTGCTGCGCGCGGCGCTCATGACCCCGGGCCCGCAGGCCTGGCTGTTTTTCGCCGCCTTGCTGCTCTCCGGTCTGGCCGGGCTCATCGCCCTGTCGCGCCTGGGCATCCGCGTCTTCTGGGACCGCGAGCGGCCGGTGCCCCGGTTGCAGCTACTGGAGGCCGGGCCGGTGGCCGCCCTGCTGCTCTTGTGCATGCTGCTGGCCTTCGGGGCGGGACCCGCCCTGGTCTGGTTCGAGACCGCGGCCACGGCCCTGCACGATTCCGGGACCTACATCCGGGCCGTCCTGCCCACCGATGCCGGAGTCCCGCCATGAAGCGCCCACCGCGCATCCCACTGTTGCCGGTGGTGCTGGCCCTGGTCTGGCTGTTGGTCAACGCCAGCCTGGCCCCCGGCCACATCGTTCTGGCCATCGTCCTTGCCCTGCCCTTGACCCTGGCCGTGCGACGCCTGCGTCCCCTGCCGGCCTGGCCCCATCGCCTGCATGTGGCGATCGGCCTGATCTGGCACGTGTTCCTGGACATCGTGCGTTCCAACATCACCGTGGGCAGCATCATCCTGGGGGCCTCCCGCCGTCAGCCCAATGCGGAATTCATCGACATCCCCCTGCGCATGCGCGACCCGCACGGCCTGGCCATGCTGAGCATCATCATCACCGGCACCCCCGGCACGGTCTGGGCCGGTCATGACCCGGGCAGAAACGTCCTCACGCTGCACGTCCTGGATCTGATGGATGCCGATACCTGGGTGCGCATCGTCCAGGAGCGCTACGAACGCCCACTGATGGAGATCTTCGAATGAACGTCCTGTTGCCCCTGGCCGTGAAGTTCGCCCTGGCATGCTTCACGCTGGCCATGCTCCTCGACCTGGTGCGCCTGCTCAAGGGACCCGCAGCCCAGGACCGGGTCCTGGCCCTGGATACCCTCTATATCAACGGCATGCTGCTGATCCTCACCCTGGGTATCGGCTTCGGCTCGGCGCTGTACTTCGACATCGCCCTGCTCATCGCCCTGTTCGGCTTCGTCGGCTCCACCGCCCTAGCGAAATTCCTGCTGCGTGGAGAGGTGATCGAACCATGAGCCCGCAGGACGTCCCCCTCTGGGCGGCCTTGCCCGCTGCCCTGCTGCTGATCTGCGGCGGCCTGCTGAGCATCATCGGCTCCTTGGGTCTGCTGCGTCTGAAGTCCTACTTCGCGCGCACCCACGCCCCCACTCTGGGAGGCACCCTGGGAGCGGGCTGCGTGCTCACCGCCTCCATGCTGGCCTCCAGCGGTCTGGCCGGACGGCCGGTGATCCACGTGCTGCTCATCACCCTGTTCGTCCTCATGACCGCGCCGGTCACCTCCATGTTGCTGATGCGCGCGGCCATACTGCGTGAAAAGAAGCCGCCAGGCCCCCCGGATTGACGACGCGCAGGCGGCCGTTCAGTCCAGCAGCGCAGCCAGCCTGTCACGCAGGCGGGAGCGGATGTCCGCATGGGCCATGGGGTTGGCGATGGCCCCCTCCCGCCGTGGCACGGCCCAGACCGCATCGGGGAAGTGGCGGTCATCCCGCCAGCGCGGGATGACATGCCAGTGCACATGGGGCACCACATTGCCCAGGCTGGCCAGGTTGATCTTGTCCGGGCGTGCCACCTCGCGCACCGCCGCCTCCACCGTGAACACGGTCTCCATCAGGCGCATCCGGTCCGAGGAAGCCAGGTCGGTCATTTCCTTGACGTGGGCATCGAGGATGACGCGGCAGAAGCCGGGGTAGCACGCATCCTCCACCCATACCACGCGGCAGAATGAGTCCCGCCACAGGACCTGGCCGCCATCGGTATCACACAGGGGGCACGCCGGGACCCTGCTCACAGCAGTACCTGCTCGATGCCGCCCGCCCGGGCCTGATCGAGGAAGCGCTCCAGCCAGGCATCCCCCATGTGGGCGCGGGCCAGCTCCACCACGATGTAATCCGCCGCTACACCATTGTCCTCGGTATAGCGATTGAGACCCTGCATGCAGGATGGGCAGGTGGTCAGCACCTTCACCACCTCCGCCCCGGCCTGGCGCTGGGCGGCGGCCCCCATGTCCAGCTCCTCGGCCTTGCGCATGCGCACCTGGGTGGCGATGTCCGGCCGGCTGGCGGCGAAGGTGCCCGCCTCGCCGCAACACCGCTCCGCCAGAAGGGTGTCGTGCCCGATCAGGGCCCGTACCGTGGCCATGGGGGCCTGCTGCTTCAGCGGCGTGTGACAGGGATCGTGATAGAGGTATTTCACCCCGGGCACGCCATCCAGCTTCACCCCCTTCTCGTTCAGGTACTCATGGATGTCCAGGATGCGGCAGCCCGGGAAGATTCTGTCGAACTGGTAGGTCTCCAGCTGGTCCAGACAGGTGCCGCACGACACCAGCACGGTCCGGATGTCCAGGTAGTTCAGGGTGGTGGCCATGCGGTGGAACAGCACCCGGTTCTGCATGGTGATGGCCTCCCCCCGGGTGCGGTCGCCGGTGGCGATCTGCGGGTAGCCGCAGCACAGATAGCCCGGTGGCAGCACGGTCTGGGCCCCCAGTGTGTACAGCCAGGCCAGGGTGGCCAGACCCACCTGGGAGAACAGACGCTCCGAGCCACAACCGGGAAAATAGAAGACGGCGTCGGAGTCGTCGTTGACCTTGGCCGGATCGCGCAGCAGCGGCACCACCTTGGCGTCGTTCAGGTTCAGCAACTGGCGCAGGGTCTTGCCGGGCAGCATGTGGCCGTCCGGCAGCTTGCGGTTGAAGAAATGCATTACCTGGGTCTTCACCCCGGGCTTGCCCACGCTGGCGGGGGGGTGACGCATGGCCTCCCGCACCCCGGGCACCTGGCGCATCACCATGGCGCCCAGGCGCTGGCCCACGTAGCCCCACTGGATGCCACCCTTGCGCAGGACATGGATGACGTCCGCATCGCTGCTGTCGAGAAAGGCCCGGGCCAGTCGGGTGGCAGGCGCCACCTTCTTCTTGCCGGCGGCCTTGAGGAAATTGCGCATGGCCACGGACACGTCGCCGAAGTCGATGTCCACCGGGCAGGGATTCACGCACTTGTGGCAGATGGTGCAGTGATCCGCCACGTCATCGAATTCGTCGAAGTGCTTGAGGGAGGTGCCGCGCCGGGTCTGCTCCTCGTAGAGAAAGGCCTCGATGAGCAGGGAGGTGGCCAGGATCTTGTTGCGCGGCGAGTACAGCAGGTTGGCCCGGGGCACGTGCGTATTGCACACGGGCTTGCACTTGCCGCAGCGCAGACAGTCCTTGATGGAGTCGGCGATGGCACCGATCTCCGACTGCTCCATGATCAGGGATTCCATCTCCAGCAGGCTGAAGGAGGGAGTGTAGGCGTTGCGCAGATCGGCGCCGGCCATGAGCTTGCCCTGGTTGAAGCGGCCCTGGGGGTCCACCCGCTGCTTGTAGTCGGCAAAGGCATCCAGGGCGGCCTTGGAAAGATATTCCAGCTTGGTGATGCCGATGCCGTGCTCGCCGGAGATCACCCCGCCCAGCCCTTCCGCCAGGTTCATGATGCGGGTGACGGCCTGGTTGGCGGTCTGCAACATGGCGTAATCGTCGGAGTTCACCGGGATGTTGGTGTGCACGTTGCCGTCGCCGGCGTGCATGTGCAGGGCCACGAACACCCGGCTCTTCAGCACCTGGGCGTGGATGGCATCGCATTCGGCCAGCACGGGGGCGTATTCCCTGCCGGTGAAGATCTGGCGCAGCTCGGAACGCACCTCCCGCTTCCAGGACACCCGCGCTTCCCGGCTCTGCAGGCTGCGGAAGACCTTCTCCGTCGCATCGGCCATGGAGCCCTGCTGCTCCAAGGGGAGCAGCAGGGTATCCAGGTAGGATCGCCAGCGCTTGTGCACGTCCGCCAGCAGCTCCAGGGCCCGGGCCCTGCGGGTCTCGGTGAGGGCTGGGTCGGCGATGGTTTCGTCATCCTGCATCAGGGGTAGGCTGCCCTGGAAGAAGGCGATGAGCTCCGCCAGCAGATTCAGCTTGTTCTGGATGGAAAGCTCGATATTGATGCGTTCCACGCCATCGGAGTAATCGGCCAGCCGGTCCAGGGGGATGACCACGTCCTCGTTTATCTTGAAGGCATTGGTGTGGGCGGCGATGGCGGCGGTGCGCGCCCGGTCCAGCCAGAACACCCTCCGGGCCTCGGGGCTGACGGCGATGAAACCCTCTCCCCCTCGGGCCTGGGCCTGCGCCACGATCCAGGCAGCGGCCGCCTCCACCGCCGCGAGGTCGTCCGCCGCCACGTCCGCCAGCAGCACCATGTTGGGCCGTCCCACCCGGTCCGCCTTGGTGGCGTAGCCCACGGCCTTGATGTAGCGGGCGTCCAGGTGTTCCAGGCCGGCCAGGACCACCGGCGAGGCGCTCCCCTTGAAATGATCCGTGATCTCGACGATGGCCGGCACCGCCTCCGCCACCGGGCCGAAGAATTCCAGACATATGGTGCGCACATGCAAAGGCATGCGGTGCAGCACGAAGGTGGCCTGGGTGATGAGGCCGTCACAGCCTTCCTTCTGGATGCCCGGCAGACCGGCGAGAAACTTGTCGGTGACGTCCTTGCCCAGGCCCTGCTTGCGGAAGCTGGCACCCGGAATCTCCAGGATCTCCACCCCCCCCTTGGGACGGCCGTCGGCGTGCGCCCGGCGCAGCTCGAAGCGGGCCACCTCCACGTCGTGGATCTTGCCCAGGTTGTGGTCCAGGCGGGTGACCGTGAGCCAGTCCGCGTCCGGCGTCACCATCTTCCAGGACACCAGATTGTCCAGTGCCGTGCCCCACAGCACCGCCTTCTTGCCGCCGGCGTTCATGGCCACGTTGCCACCGATGCAGGAGGCATCCGCGCTGGTGGGATCCACGGCGAAGGCCAGGCCGGCGGCCTCGGCATCCTGCATGGCCCTGCGGGTCACCACGCCGGCACCGCAGGTGATCACCGGGGTGGGCCGGTCATGGCCAGGCAGCACCTGCTCCTCGATGGCCGAGCGCTGGTCCAGCTTTTCCGTGTTGATGACGGCGGAGAATCGCGTCAGGGGGATGGCACCACCTGTATAGCCCGTGCCTCCGCCCCGGGGGATGACGGTGAGGCCCAGCTCCACACAGCCGGCCACCAGGCCGGGGACCTCGTCCTCGTGGTCTGGGTTGAGCACCACGAAGGGATACTCCACCCGCCAGTCGGTGGCGTCGGTGACATGGCTGACCCGGCTCATGCCATCGAAGGCAATGTTGTCCCTGCGGGTGTGGCGCGCCAGCCTTTGCACTGTGGCGGCGCGCAGCTGGCGCGTGGCGGCGAAGCCGGCGGCAAAGTCTTGCACCGCGCCGGTGGCCAGTTCCAGCAGACGCGCCACCTTTTCATTGCCCTGGCGCCGACGCTCGATCTCCGCCAGACGGTGACGCAGGGCCTCCACCAGCAGGCGTTGCCGTTCGGGATTGGCCAGCAGGTCGTCTTCCAGATAGGGGTTACGGGTCACCACCCAGATATCCCCCAGCACCTCGAACAGCATGCGGGCGGAAAGACCGGTCCTGCGCTCGCCGCGCAGTTGTTCCACCAGCTGCCAGCCAGCTTGGCCCAGCAGGCGCAGGATGATCTCCCGGTCGGAAAAGGAGGTGTAGTTGTAGGGGATTTCCCGTATACGCGCGGCGGTCATGGCCAGACGGTGTCGCCAAAAACGATCAGGCCTGGAATTTTAGCGCCGCCACGGACCGCGATTCCTAGTTCCACCCAGGTTGAGCGCGTAGAATGGCCTGGGTTGTCTCCTGCGTTTTGCCATGATCAGCCTGCTCATCGTCGCCCACGGCAATCTGGGCGAAAGCCTCATTCAGTGCGCCACCCATGTTCTGGGCCAGAGGCCGGAGGCCCTGGAGCACATGGACCTGGCGGCCTGCGAAGATGCCGACAGCATCCTCGCGCGCGCCGCCGACCTGCTGCAGACGCTGGACCGGGGTGAGGGTGTGCTCATCCTCACCGATGTCTACGGTGCCACACCCTGCAACACCGTGTGCAAGCTCATCCAGTCCGACCGGGTGGAAGCCGTTTCCGGCGTCAACCTGCCCATGTTGCTCAAGGCCCTGACCTATCGCGACCGGGACATGAACACCCTGCTGCACCAGGCCGTATCCGGTGGCCAGGCCGGGATCTTCCATGTGCAGGCGCAACAGGCCGCGCATGCCTGAGCGGGACGTCGAGATCACCAACAGGCTGGGCCTGCATGCCCGTGCTTCTGCCAAGCTCACCCAGACCGCCGGCCGGTTCCAGTCCGAAGTCTGGCTGACCCGAAATGGCCGCCGGGTGAACGGCAAGAGCATCATGGGCGTGATGATGCTGGCCGCCGCCAAGGGCAGTCAGCTGCGCCTGGAGACCCGGGGCCCGGACGAGGAGGCCGCCCTGGCCGCCCTGGTGGCCCTGATCGAGGACAAGTTCGGGGAAGGGGAATGACCTTTTCCCTGCACGGCATCGGCGTATCCGGCGGCTACGCCCTGGGCCGGGCCCAGCTCTATTCGCACGAGCGCCTGGAGGCCCCCCATTATGTGCTGGCCCCGGAACACATCGCCGAGGAGGTGAAACGCTTCGATGCGGCGGTGGCCAGCGTGCGCCAGGAACTCATCGACCTGCAGGCCCATATCCCGGAAGGGGCCCCGGCGGAGCTGTCCGCCTTTCTGGATGTGCAGATCCTCATCCTGGCGGATTCCATGCTGTCCGAGGCGCCCAAGCACCGCATGCGCGAGGAACGCTGCAATGCGGAGTGGGCCCTTTCGCAACAGACCGAGGAACTCATCTCCCAGTTCGAGGCCATCGAGGACGAATACCTGCGGGAGCGGCGCCATGACGTGCGTCAGGTGGCGGAAAAGGTGCTCAAGGCCCTGATGGGGCATCCGGGGCATGCCCCCATGAAGGTGGCCGACGAGGCAGAGACCATCCTCGTGGCACACGACCTTTCGCCCTCCGACATGGTGCTGTTCAAACGCCATGACTACGCCGGCTTTCTCACCGACCTGGGCGGCGCTACATCCCACACCGCCATCCTGGCCCGCAGCCTGAACCTGCCCTCGGTCATGGCCCTGCACAATGCCCGCGCCCTGATCCGGGATGGCGACTGGCTCATCGTCGACGGTGTGGCCGGCGTGGTCATCGTCGATCCGGATACGGCCATCCTGGACGAATACCGCCTACGCCGGAACCAGTGGCGCCTGGAACAGAAGAAACTGCGCCGGCTCAAGAGCATGCCGTCCGTCACCCTGGACGGCCAGGCTGTGGAGCTGCTGGCCAACATCGACCAGCCTACCGACGTGGCCCAGGCCCTGGCAGTAAACGCCAGCGGCATCGGCCTGTTCCGCAGCGAATTCCTGTTCATGAACCGCGCCGCGCCCCCCTCCGAGGCCGAGCAGTACGAGGCCTACCGTCATGTGGCGCGGGAAATGGGCAAACGCCCCGTGGTCATCCGCACGCTGGACGTGGGGGCCGACAAGTCCGTGGCCTGGCTACCCGACAGCAGCGACAACCCGGCCCTCGGACTGCGTGCCATCCGCCTGTGTCTGGCGGACCCCCCGCTCTTCATAACCCAGTTACGCGCCCTGCTGCGGGCCGGTCAGCACGGCCAGATAAGGATCCTGTTGCCCATGCTGGCCAGCCTGGCTGAACTGGACCAGGCCCTGGCACTCCTCGAGACCGCCAAGCAGAGCCTGCGCGACGACAGGCTGCCCTTCAACGAGCACACCCCGGTGGGGGGCATGATCGAGGTTCCCGCCGCCGCCCTGGCCGTGGAGTGGTTTGCGAAAAGGCTGGATTTCCTTTCCCTGGGTACCAACGACCTGATCCAGTACACCCTGGCCATCGACCGCACCGATGACGCCGTGGCCCACCTCTACGACCCGCTGCATCCCGCCGTGCTGCAGCTGATCTCCCACACCCTGCTGGTGGCCAGGAAGCTGGGCATGCCGGTTTCGGTCTGCGGCGAGATGGCGGGCGACCCCCAGCTGACACGCTTGCTGCTCGGCCTGGGCCTGACCAGTTTCTCCATGCATCCGGCCCATGTCCTGGCGGTAAAGCAGCAGGTGCTGCGCAGCCATGTGGGGGAGCTCGGCCCCATGGCCCGGCGCCTGTTACGCGCCGGCAGGCCGGAACGCATCCAGGAACTGCTGCAGCGCCTCAACGCCTGACGGTCCCGTCGGCCAGGACTCCCAGGGTGTAACGCGCGCGGACCCGGTTGCCGCGGCCCACATACTCCACCCACTCACACAGGCCGCGCACCAGGGCAATGCCCCGACCATGGGGCCGCCCCGGATCCCCCTCCTCCGCCCGGGGTTCCAACGCATTGCCCGAGCGGGCATGGTCGAAACCCGGTCCACTGTCCTGCACGGAGATGTCCAGAACGTTGCGGCCGCCCTCCTGATGCATGTGCAGGCCCAGACGGATATGACCTTCGCGCAGTGCCGCCAGGCGCTCTCCGCGCTGACGCAGATAGGTTTCGAAACCATCCGGCTGGGCCTTGACGCGGGAATCCAGGGCCAGCAGGCCATGATCCAGGGCATTGTTGAAGAGCTCGGACACCACCACGAACAGGGCACTCTGGTGTGGCCTGAGCGGATGCAACTGGGTCATGCAGGCCAGCACGCCCGGCACCACATCGAGGTAGCGCAACTCCTGCGCGGAATAGAGCAGCTCCATGCGCCAGTCCTGCATCCCGGTCGGGCTGGCGCTCCCAGGGGCGGCCCAGCGCGTTCGCCGCCGGCGCTCGATAGGCACATGCACCAGCATGCAGGATATGTCATCCCGTCCATGTCCGGCCTGGAGATGGGTCTGCACCCCGTCCCTCAATCCCTCGAAGCGGGCCTCGCCCCCGGCATGCATGCCCAGCAGGCGCACCACGGCATCCTGGCCCAGGCGGTTGCCAGACGGATCCTCCGCCTCCACCAGGCCATCCGAACACAGCAGCAGATCACCGGCCTGCGTACAGGCCAGCGTCTCAGTGCGTCCGGAAAAGCGCTCCCCGGACAGGATTCCCAGGGGTGGGTGGCGTGACACCCAGCGGGCCAGGACGTGGCCATGGGTGTCGATGAACAGGGCATCCGGATTGCCGCCATTCCAGATCTCCACGCTCTGCCGGCGCACATCGATGGCGGCCAGGCTCGCCGCGACGAAACGATCCCGGGGCAGGATCGCCTGCAGCCGGCGATTCAGCTCCACGACGATGGACGACACGGGAAAACCCTTGTCCGTCATGCCGTAGAAGGTCTGCGTCAAGGGCATGGCGCTAAGAGCGGCGGGCAGGCCGTGGCCCGCGGCATCGGCGAGCATCACGTGCAGCGTGCCACCCGGCGTGCGGGCGGCGCACAGCAGATCTCCACTGAAAGTCTCGGCCGGAATGTTGAAGTAGCGCAGCATGGCATCCTGCAAGCCCGCCGCCTGCGTCAGGCGGGCCATGACATGCGCCGCCAGCCGGTTTTGCTCCTGCGCCCGCAGATGCCAGCCCTCCAGCTCCCGCGCGTGCTCGCGGGCCTGCCGCCGCAGATCCAGCAATCTGGCATGGCAGCACATCTTGGCTTGCAGAAGCTGGGGCGCGCAGGGCACATACAGGTAATCGTCGGCCCCGCGCTCCAAGCCGTGGAGGATGTCCGCCATGTGCTCGGAAGCGGCATATACGAGGACGGGCACCCACCCCATCTCCGGCCCGGCGCGCATCGCCCGCAGCGTATCGGCATCGCGCAAGGCCAGACTGTGGCTGCCCATCAGCACCAGATCGGGACCGACCTCCTGGAACTGCCGCATGACGGCATGGCCGTCTGTCACCACAAAGGGTTCGTGTCCCAGCTCGCGCAGCGGATCCAGCAGGAAGGGTAGGAGTGCGGCGGCGGCGTGGCCATCGGCCACGACCAGAATTTTCAGGCTCGGGGCTGTCACGTCACGCCGGACGATGCCGGGCTAGGGCTGGACGATGAACAGCTTGCCGAAGTTGGCCACGTCGAGGATCTGCTTGACCATGCCCTGCAACCCGCTCAGGACGATCTGCTTTTCACTGGCATCCGCCTTCTCGCGCAGCAGCAGCAGCATGCCCAGGGCAGAGCTGTCCAGGTAATCCACTTCCGTGAAATCCAGGACGAGCAGGCTGGCCGGACTGGTCTCCAGGGCCTCCTCATAGGCCCTGCGGAAATCCCCGTGGCAATGAAAATCGAAACGGCCGCTCAATCTGAGCAGCACGCGGTGGGTCTCATCCTGTCGAGCGATCTGCATGTCCTGACTCCCTGCGGGACTGCCCCTTTATCGACCCGCACACGGGGAACTTGAACCCGGCAAGGTGACGACGCGCACCAACCCCCTTGCGAGAGCCAGGCGGGCAGGCGGTCCCCATTCCGGCCCATGCCACCTTCGCGCTACGGCAGGCAGAACGTGTCAGAACAGTCCGACGACGGCCGCGCCAGCTCCCCGCAAGGCCTTGCCGTTCCGGCCGCGGGACTCGGCGATCGTCCCGTGATCCGGTGCCCGCGATCGAGCAGCCGCATCGCTCCGGCAAGACGCCGACACTCGCGCTCCAGACGAGTCGAGGGGCGGGCACGGTTCAGGTGACCACGGGATGCAGCCTGAGCAGGCCGCCCGATCGTACGGCGGCCGGCTCATGGCCTTCGGGCGGGCCTTGGCAAACCCCTGAGCCGGCGGCTCCAGGCAGTTCACGAACGCCCAGACCATCCGGCACGGGCGGTGCGCGGGCACCATCTCATCCCGCGATTCCGGAAACAGCGCGGTTTACCCCCTGCCCTCTCCAGACACAAAGCCCACGAGAAAAAAATGCCCGCAACGGCCGTTGCGGGCATCTTCGCTGTCATTTCGCCCCGACTCACGGGGTCTGGCACACTCTGCGAGCCGGGCCCTTTCTGCTCGCACACACCCACCGCCGGGTCTACCTTCCACCCCCCAACTCATGCACATAGATGGTGAGCAGCTTGATCTGTTCGGGCTTCAGGCGTCCTTCCCAGGCCGGCATCACCCCCCTGTTCAGGCCACCACGGATCACCTGCCTGACCGCGGCCAGCCTGCCGGCATCGTCGCCCGCACCGGGCACGTCGGCCCACAGCCAGACCTTGTCCGCGAGGTTGGCGGAACCGATGTCCTGGCGGCCCCGCGCATCGTCGCCGTGGCAATAGAAGCAGGCGGCGGTATGGGAATGGAACAGGGCATTGCCCTTGGCGGCCTTGGCGGCATCCATGTTGAAGCCGGACAGGGACAGGACATAGTGGGCGAGGGCATCGATCTGCTCGGCGGACAGTGCCTCGGCAAAGGGGGGCATGTAGCCGTGGCGCCCCCGGCTGATGGTCTCGTGGATCTTGTCGAAGGTACCGCCATACAGCCAGTCGTCGTCCGTCAGGTTCGGAAAGAAGCCCAACTTGCCTCCACCACCGCTCTGGTGGCAGGCCGCACAGTTGTCGGCGAATGCGGTCTTGCCGGCAGAGATCACGAAGCTGGACAGCTCCGGGTCCTTGACGATGGCCGCGTAGGGCATGGCCATGAGCTTGTCATAGTAGGGTTTCTGCGCCGCCAGGCTGTCCTGCATCTCCCTCATGAGCTTGGCCCGGGTGTTCCAATGCCAGGTCTCCTCCTGTCCTTCGGAGTTGGTGTAGGTCAGGGTATTGAGACCGGGCAGAAAGCCCTTGCCGATGGGCCAGGAAGGGTAGATCACCCAATAGATCAGGGCAAAGGCGATCGTCACGTACAGGCCCCAGATCCACCACATGGGCAGGGGATTGTTGTATTCCTGAAGATCCCCATCCCATACGTGGCCTGTGGTCTGCGCGCCGGCAGAGGCTTGGTTCGGGGTGTTCTCAGCCATTGGGCTTGTCCTTCATGTCGTCGTCATCCAGAAATGGGATGTTCTTATGCTCTTCCAGCCGCCTACCGCGCTTTTTGCCGCCATAGACCCACAATACGATCAGACAGAAGGTCACGAAGAGGATCAACAGCCCCAAGGGCTTGCTGTTGGCCGGATCGGCGAGCCACTGCATCAACGGTATTTCACCAGGTCTTCGGGCTTGATCTTGCTGAAGTCCACCATAGTGCCAAGGACCTGCAGATAGGCCACCAGGGCGTCCATTTCGGAGACGCTGGAGCGGTCGCCGTCATAGTTGCCGTCCTGGGCCTGGGCCACCAGGTTCTTCTGCGCGTCGGGGATGTGCAGGGTCCTGGCCACCTGTTCACCGAATTTCTCCACGTTGCGCCGGTATTCCTCCTGGTTGGCGGAATACGGCACGCCGGTGGTGCGCAGGGCGCGCATGCGCGCGCCCACGTCGGAAACGTCCAGCGGCGTGGTCAGCAGCCAGGGATAGTTGGGCATGACGGATTCCGGTACCACCGACTTGGGCCGCAGCAGGTGCTGCACGTGCCATTCATTGGAATACTTGCCCCCAACCCGAGCGAGGTCCGGGCCGGTACGCTTGGAACCCCACTGGAAGGGATGGTCGTATTTGGATTCGGCCGCCAGGGAATAGTGGCCGTAACGCAGCTGCTCGTCACGGAAGGGACGCACCATCTGGGAATGGCAGGTGTAGCAGCCCTCGCGCAGATAGATGTCGCGGCCGCGGGATTCCAGGGGAGTATAGGGGCGCACGCCCGGCACGTCCTCCAAGGTGTCCTTGATGAAGAACAGGGGGGAGATCTCCACCAGTCCGCCGATGCTGATGGCGAACATCGTGGCCACCACCAGCCAGCCCGTGTTGGTTTCGAGGATCTCGTGCTTCAGGTTCTTGAACATTTTCTAGCCTTCCAACCTTGAGGCCGCGTCAGGCGGCGGCCACCACGACGCGATCCACGGTCGCCGCACGCACACCCCTACGTATGGTCACATAGACGTTGATGGCCATCAGGCACATGCCGGTCAGGAAGAACATGCCACCGATGGCCCGCATGGCATAGAAGGGATGCATGGCCTCGACGGACTCGATGAAGGAATACTGCAGATTGCCAAAGTCATCGAAGGCGCGCCACATGAGTCCCTGGGTGATGCCGGAAATCCACATGGCGGTGATGTAGAGCAGCACGCCGATGGTGGCCAGCCAGAAATGGGCATTGATCAGGCGGATGCTGTACATCTCGGTCTTCCACAGGCGCGGAACCATGTGGTAGAGGGAGCCGAAGGAGATCATGGCCACCCAGCCCAGCGCGCCGGAGTGCACGTGGCCCACGGTCCAGTCGGTGTAATGGGACAGGGCGTTCACGTCCTTCAGGGACATGAGGGGGCCTTCGAAGGTGGACATGCCATAGAAGGACAGGGCGACGATCATGAAGCGCATGATGGGGTCGGTGCGCAGCTTGTCCCAGGCCCCGGACAGGGTCATGATGCCGTTGATCATGCCGCCCCAGGACGGCAGCAGCAGCATGATGGAAAAGGTGGCGCCCAGGGTGGAGGCCCAGTCCGGCAGGGCCGTCCAGTGCAGGTGATGGGTGCCCACCCACATGTACATGAAGCACAGGGCCCAGAAGTGCACGATGGACAGACGATAGGAATAGACGGGGCGGCCGGCGTGCTTGGGCACGAAGTAGTACATCATGCCGAGGAAGGCCGCGGTCAGGAAGAAGCCCACGGAGTTGTGGCCATACCACCACTGGGTCATGGCATCCTGGGTACCGGAGAACAGGCTGTAGGACTTCATGGAGAACAGGTCCACGGGCACGGCGATGTTGTTGAATGTGTGCAACAGCGCGGTGGCCAGGATGAAGCCCAGGTAGAACCAGTTGGCCACATAGATGTGCGGCTGCTTGCGCTGCATGATGGTGCCGACGAACACGGCCAGGTAGGACACCCAGACCAGCTCGATGAGGATGTCGATGGGCCACTCCATCTCGGCATATTCCCTGCCCTGGCTGTAGCCGAGCACATAGGAAACGGCAGCCAGCACGATGATGGCCTGCCAGCCCCAGAAGGTGAAGGTAGCCAGCCCAGGTGCCCAAAGTCGCGCCTGACAGGTGCGCTGCACCACGTAATACGAGGTGGCGAACAGGGCGGAGCCGCCGAAGCCGAAGATCACCGCGCTGGTATGCACCGGGCGGAAACGGCCGAAGGAGATGTAGGGGCTGTCGAAGTTCAGGAAGGGCCAGGCCAGCTCGGAGGCGATGTAGACCCCCACGGACATGCCCACCACGGCCCACACGATGGCCATGACGGAAAATTTCTTGATGATGTCGTAGTCGTACTGCTCGCTGGCAGCCGCAACAGATGTAGACATAGCGCCTCCGGGGGATGAACTTCCACCAGGCCACCCGCCGCCTTGCGCACTAGCGGGACTCAGGCCTGAAATTGGAATGAGACTAAACAGGCGAAGTATAAAAACTCACCCCGCATGAGGCAAGGAAGATTCAGCCGGGCCGCATGGCGAGCAGGGTCCGCAGATCATGCGCGATGTCACGGGGCGACTGGGCATAGGGCAGGTAGAGGCGCAGACGCCCCTGTCCATCCAGGACATAGCTGCCCGCCGAGTGGTCCACCAGATAGTCGGTGGCGCCAGGTACCGCATGTCTCCCATACACGATGTGGAACTCCTTCGCCGCGCGCGCCACTTCTTCCGGGCTGCCACGCAGCCCCAGGAAGGAGGGATGGAAATGGGGAACATAAGCGCGCAGGATCTCCTGTGTATCCCGTTCCGGGTCGACACTGACGAACAGCACCTGCACCCGGGTGGCGGCCTCGGGCCCCAGCAATTCGAGGGCCTGGGCCATGTCGGACAAGGTGGTGGGGCAGACGTCGGGACAGTGGGTATAGCCGAAGAACAGCACGATGAGCCTGCCACGGAAACTCTCCAGACTCACAGGGCGGCCATTGTGGTCCGTCAGCTCCAGTTGCCGGCCGAAATCCACACCGGTGATGTCGCTGCCCTTGAAGCCTGGCCGGGACCGTTCTCCGCCACATCCGGCCAGCATCAGGCTGGGCAGCGCCAGGCCGAGAAAGCCGCGTCGTTCCACGCCTCAGACGGTGGGCATGGCCGCGACCGGCAGGTCCGCCAGGCGATATTTGCCAGTGAGCACTGCCTTGGCCAGCTCCTCCAGATTCATTTCGTTGAGCATGGCGAGGATCTTCTTCTTCACCGGCACCCACTTGAAGTGCAGGGGACAGGCCGTCTCGTCGGAGCACTCCTTCAGTCCCAGGATGCAGCTCTTGGTAAAATCCGGGCCCTCGGTGAGCAGCAGCACCTGCATGAGTGTCGTGCGCTGCATGCCCTCGCGCAGGCAGAACCCGCCCAGACGGCCGCGAAAGGAATCCAGCAAACCATGCTTGCACAGGTTCTGCAGGATCTTGGCCAGATAGGCTGCGGGCACGTTCAGGCGTTCGGCAATGTCACGATTCAGCACCGGCTCGCCGGCAGGCTGGGTGGCGATGTAGATCAGGGCCTGGACCGCATACTGGCTGGTGCGGGAAAGAACCATGCATTCGTTCCTTGGGGAGGTTTTTGTCGGGAATTATAGCTCGGTCAACAGGTCGGTGCAGTGGCATATATGGACCGGGAGATATGAATTTCACCTCCTTATCCTCCGTGGAATCAGTATGTTGCGTCAGCCCTGCCGAAGCATCGCATAGAGGCGCTTGGGCGCGAACAGGCGCGCCATCGACGCCGCGTCCATGCCCGCCTGGTGCGGTAATTCCGCCAACAGGGGCACGGGCAGGCGCCGCACCAGGGTGGCCAGATTCTCTTCATAGGCGGCCATGCTCGGATCCAGGCGATTGGCCACCCATCCCGCCAGACGCAGGTTCCTGGCCTGGATGGCCTCCCAGGTCAGCAGGGCGTGATTGAGGCAGCCCAGACGCATGCCCACCACCAGGACCAGGGGCAGGCCCAGGGCCACGGCCAGATCCCCCATGTCCCGGCCCGGCGACAGGGGCACCAGCAGCCCCCCTGCCCCTTCCACCACCACCACTTCCGCCAGCTGGGTCAGATGCGTGTAAGCTGCGCGGATACGGGCCAATTCGATGTTCACCCCCTTGTGCTCGGCGGCAATGTGGGGGGCAATGGCGGCGCGGAATAGATAGGGGTTCAGACATTCCCCGGATGCCTGCACGTTGCCCGCCTGCCGCAACAACTCCACGTCTTCGTTCCGCCACACCCCATCCTGCAGGCTGGCCCCCGCCGCTACCGGCTTCATGCCCACGCAGCGGTAGCCCAGCCGGCCATAGGCCTGCAACAGGGCGGCGGCCACCCGGGTCTTGCCTACGCCCGTGTCGGTGCCGGTAATGAAGAAACCTGGCATGGGTAAGCGAAAAGGGAGCCGGGTCCTGGATCCTGGTGTCACCGGCCGCCTGATGCCCAGCCCTCACGTTTCCCGCGCTGGAGCTGGATGATCTGGCGACCGTCGGCCAGGCGGTCGGTGTGCGCCGCCCAGGCATGACCATAGACCACCTCGTAGGTGGCAGGCAGGCGGCCATCCCGGCGGAAGGCCTCGTAGTTGTGGGAGAGACGGGCCCAGACCTGCTTGCCCATGAGGCCGGCACGCCCCTGCGTCAGCACGGTGTGGGCGCCGATCCCGCGTATGTCCGCCAGTACCCCCCGCAGATCGGCGTAGGTGAGGGTGATGTGCTCCATCTCCATGACCGGATTAGCGAGGCCTGCCCGCACGAGCGCATCGCCCACGTCGTGCATGTCGGTGAAACGGTTCACGTGCGCATGGCCATCCAGATCCGTGCTGGCGGCGCGCAATTCACGCAGGGTATCCGGGCCCAGGCTGGAGAACAGGAACAGCCCACCCGGCCTCAGGACGCGCCGGATTTCGGCAAGGGCCCGGAGCGGATCCACCCATTGCAGGACCAGGTTGGACCACACCATGTCCACGCTGTGCCGGGTCAGGGGCAGCTGCTCCAGATCGGCGCACAGGGGGAGCAGCGATGAGGGCTGGAGACCGGCCCAATGAAGCCATTTGTGCCAGCCGGCGGGGGCAGCGTACTGGCGCCGGGTGCTGGCTACCATGCCATGCGCCAGGTCCAGGGCCAGGATGCGAGCCTGGGGATAACGCTGGCGCAGCAGGGGTACGCCAAAACCGGTGCCGCAACCTGCATCCAGGATGCACTTCGGCGCCAGCCTGATTTCCTCCAGATGCCCGTCCAGACGCCTGGCCACTTCCTGCTGCAGGAAGGCGGACTGCGCATACGTGGCCACCGCCCGTTCGAATGCCCGGCGCACCGCCCGTTTACGCGCTTCGGGCATGCAGGAATCCTCCTACCACGTCGGCGAACCAGTCCGGATGGGAAATGAACGGGGCATGCGCTGCCCCCGGGTGCAAGGCCATCCGGGCCCCGGGGATGCGACTGGCCAGCCAGTGGCCTGCCTCGACGGGGCACAGGGTGTCATGTGCGCCGTGCACCACCAGGACGGGACAGCCGATGTGGCCGGCCAGGTGACGCAGGTCCGCGGCGCGCAACAGCTCCAGACCCGCGGTCAAGGCAGCCAAGGCCGGCTCGCCGCGGGCAAAGACCTGCGTCCGCAGACGGCCCACCACCGCCCGCGCCGCGTCTCCGCCCCGGGCCTGGAGGGCCAGGAAACGCAGCAGGGTGGCGCGATGATCCCGCGCGAGATCATGGGCGAAACCCGCCAATACCCTGGGTGCCAGTCCCGATGACCAATCGGCGCGGTTGACGAAGGCGGGGCTGCTGCCCACCAGCACCAGCCTCGCCACCTTGTCGGGGTGCCGCGCCGCCAGGGCCTGGGCCACCATGCCCCCCATGGACCAGCCCAGCAGGTGCACGGGTGCGTCCAGGTCCGCCGCCAGGGCATCCGCCAGGGTCTCGGCGGTGTAGGGTGTGGGGGCGGGTGTATCGCCATAGCCGGGCAGGTCTGCCGCCCGTCCGGGCAGAACGGCACGCATCCCGTCCCAGATGCCGCCGTGCAGGCCCCAGCCGTGCAGGTAGAGCGTGGCGAGAGAGGACGGGAGCCGAGTCATGCCAAAGCCAGTTCCAGCAGGGCGCCGAGCAGGGTGTCCACATCCGACGGCGTATGCGCGGCGGACAGGGAGACGCGCAGCCGAGCCGTACCCTGGGGCACCGTGGGGGGGCGGATGGCGGGGATGAGGATGCCCCGTTCTTTCAGCCCTTCCGCCAGGCACAGGGCCTGCGCATTGCTGCCCGCCAGCAAGGGCTGGATGGGAGTCCGGGAGGGCATGAGGGGCCAGGGCAGGGGCGCCACGCCAGCCTTGAGGCGCTGGATGAGGACTGCCAGCCGTTGCCGGCGCCAGGGCTCGCCCGCTACGAGCTCGAGGCTGGCCAGCACGGCCGCCGCCAGCAGGGGTGGCTGTGCCGTGGTGTAGAGGTAGCCGCGGGCCTTGTTCACCAACCAATGGATGAGCTCCGGACTGCCGGCCACGAAGGCCCCGGCCACGCCGATAGCCTTGCCCAGGGTGGCCATGTAGATGAGGCGGGGGTGACCGGTGAGATGCGGGAAGTGTCGCAGCACCCCCCCGCCCTGCTCGCCCAGCACACCAAAGCCATGGGCGTCGTCCAGATAGAGCCAGGCATCGAAGCGCTCGGCCAGCTCCAGGAGTTGGGGTACCGGCGCCAGATCGCCGTCCATGCTGAACACGGTATCCGTGGCGATGAGCTTCACACCGGCCCGGCTGGCCGCCAACCGGCGCTCCAGGCAGACCAGATCCAGATGGGGGTAGCGGCTCAGCCTGGCCCGGCCGAGCCGGGCCCCGTCCAGCAGGGAGGCATGGTTGAGACGGTCCGCGAAGATCTCGCCATGCCGGTCCAGCAGCGCGGTCAACACCCCCAGGTTGGCCATGTAGCCGGTGGAGAACAACAGGGCCGACGGCAGGCCGACGAAATCCGCCAGGACGGCTTCCAGCGCATGGTGCAGGTGATGATGACCCGTGAGCAGATGCGCCGCGCCGGCCCCCACGCCGGCCGTGGCGACGGCCCGGCCCACCGCCTCGGCGATGGCCGGATGCGCGGCCAGACCCAGGTAATCGTTGCTGGCGAAGGAGAGATATTCCCGGCCGTCCACCCGCACACGGGGACCCTGGGGAGATGCCAGGACAAGACGACGCCGCGACAGGCCCTGGGCATCCAGTTCGGCCAGGGCAGAAGAGAGTTGCTCGGGCAGCATGGAGCCGGATTCCGGGAGTCAAGACATACCGACCCGCGCCGGCGTGGCTCAATGGGTGCCGTCTAGTCCGCGCGCCGGCTCCGTCTTCAGACCCAGTCTGGCAAACAGGGCCGTGTCGGCATCCGCGTCCGGATTGCCGGTGGTGAGCAGCCGGTCACCGTAAAAGATGGAATTGGCCCCGGCCAGGAAGCACAGGGCCTGACCCAGCTCCCCCAACGTCTGCCGCCCCGCGGACAGGCGCACATGGGAGGCGGGCATGGTGATGCGCGCCACGGCGATGGTACGCACGAACTCCAGGGGGTCGAGATCGCCAGCCTGACCCGAGTCGCACAGGGGCGTGCCCGGCACCTTCACCAGCATGTTGATGGGCACGGATTCCGGCTGGGGGTCCATATTGGCCAGCTCCATCACCAGACCGGCCCGCACCCGCCGGGATTCCCCCATGCCGATGATGCCGCCGCAGCACACATGGATGCCGGCCTGGCGTACGCGGGCCAGGGTGTTCATGCGATCGTCATGGGTATGGGTGGTGATGACCTGAGCGTAGAACTCGCTGGCGGTATCCAGATTGTGGTTGTAGTAGTCCAGGCCCGCCTCCTTCAGGCGTTCCGCCTGGCCAGGCTTGAGCAGCCCTAAGGTGACGCAGGTCTCCATGCCCAGGGCCTTCACCTCCCGCACCATGCCCTCCACCGTGGCGAGGTCCTGGTCCTTGGGACCTCGCCAGGCCGCCCCCATGCAGAAGCGGGTGGCACCGGCGGCCTTGGCTGCGCGGGCCGCCGCCAGCACCTCATCCACCGCCATGAGCCGTTCACGCTCCACCCCGGTGTCGTGGCGGGCCGACTGGGAACAATAGCCGCAATCCTCGGAACAGCCTCCGGTCTTGATGGACAGCAGGGTGGACAGCTGCACGGTATTGGCATCGAAGTGCCGGCGATGCACGTCCTGGGCCTGGAACAGCAGGTCGTTCAGGGGCAGGGCGAACAGGGCCTCCACCTCCGCCAGATGCCAGGTCTTCTTGTGCACGGGCCGGGACAGATCCGTCATGCTTGCGCTCCCACCTTGTGTACATCCTCCACCTTCAGGTCCTGCCAGTCTTCCTTGCCGGCCCGCCACACGTCGTACAGGGCCCAGGGCACGAGGATCAGGATCAGGAGCACGGCCACGCTGCTCCAGCCCCCGGGGATGAATTCACCGAACAGGGGGACGATGGGCACCGTGCCGATGAGCCCGTAATAACGGTAACCCGCCCACTTGTTGTAATGGCGTACCCGGGGATGGGGGTGATGGGCGATGCCGGCATAGACGAAAATGGAGGCCGCCAGCCAGATGGCCACCGGCGGCAGGGACATGGCCATGGGCAGGAAGTGCAGCTTCTTGTCGGCGATGAAGTTGCCCAGGCTGAACAGCAGCACGGCCAGCAGGGTGGAGGCCACCGCCAGCATATTGAACAGGCGCGCGCTGCGCAGGCTGGAAGCGGCGGGAATCAGATGCGGTTCAGCCATGTGCATGACTTGGCCCGGTACGCGCACCGGGCCGATTGCAAACAAATGCCGCGCATGTTGCGGGGGAGGAGGGCAGATTGTCAAATCGGATCGCCAGAGCGTTGAACGGGTGCCTGGAATTTGTGCAAATGCGTCTGCCCCATGCCTGTCGGCTCTGTGGGGAGCGGGTGCTCGCGGGCGTGCTGTGCCCAGGCTGCCATCTGGATCTGCCCCGCCTGAGCGGGGCGTGCTGTCCGCGTTGCGCCCTGCCCTCCCCGGACGGCCAGACCTGCGGTGCCTGCCTGCGCCGGCCGCCTGCCTTCGACCAGGCCCAGGCCGCGCATGCTTATGCCTTTCCCCTGGATGCCCTGATCCGGCACTGCAAATACCAGGGCGTCCTCGAACTCACCGAGCTGTTCGCGCGCGAGCTGGCCACCCGCGTGCGCTTCCAAGACCGGCCCGATCTTCTCATCCCCATGCCTCTGCACCCCCGGCGTCTGGGGGAGCGGGGTTACAACCAGGCCGCCGAGATCACCCGGCGGCTGGCACGGCATCTGGCACTGCCCTGGCAGGCCGATGCCTGTCGGCGCGCGCGCGACACACCACCGCAGGCCGGCCTTGATCTGCAGGCCAGACGCCGCAACCTGCGCGGGGCCTTCCGCTGCGAGCGGGCCCTGTCGGGCCGGCATGTGGCCCTGGTGGACGATGTCATGACCAGCGGCGCCAGCCTCCAAGAACTGGCCAAGGCAGTCAAAATGGCGGGCGCGGCACGGGTCAGTGTCTGGGTGGTGGCCCGCGCCCTATGAAGCGGCGACCCGGCCGGGCAGCAGGCGGATGGCGGCGGCATTACTCCAGGAGAAGCACTTTTCCGCCGCTTCCTCCCAGGGCAGCCAGACATGATTCAGGTGCTCCCGGGGGGCCAGACGCACGTCCAGGGGTTGCGGCACCTGCAGGCCGAAGACGTGCTCCGTGTTGTACGTGACGCCGGGGGCGTAACGGTCGCGCCATCGCGCAAGGAGTTCAAATTCGTATCGTTGCCGCCAGTCCGTGAGCACATAACGGCTCGCATCCAGGCCGGTTTCTTCCTCCAGCTCGCGCACCGCGGTCTGCCAGGGGGTTTCCCCCGGGTCCAGGCTGCCCGTCACCGACTGCCAGAAGCCCGGCGCATCCGCCCGCTCCAAGAGCAGGACCCGCAGGTCCGGGGTGTGGATCACCACCAGGACGGAGATCGGAATCTTGTACCGGGACGCCTTCATGGCCGAAACTGCCTCCGGTCCCGCATGCAGATGCGGCCTCAACGCCGGCCAGGGTGTTGCACCGTTTCTGTCGGCCCAGCCGGGGCAAGCTGGGCATACAGGGTGGCCACCCGGTCCATCACCTCCAGGATGCGCTCACTGGTGGTGGCCACGTTGGCGGCATGGCCGGCGTCCTTGGCCCCGGTCTTCTGCTGGCGCAGGGCCTGATCGAAAAAGAGCCACTGCATGCGTGCCAGCTCCAGCTCGCCGCGGATCTTCGCACTGTTCTCCGGAGCCCGTTCCAGGGCATCCATGGCACTGAGGAACTCACGCCGGGCCGTCTCCGCCTCGACATCCATGCCCGCCACCTGGATGCCCCAGTAACGGAACATGTAGAACTTGGCCAGACGCTGGGACAGCATGCGCTGGCGGCCGGCGATGTTCACCAGGCGCCCCACCCCGGTGCTGGCCAGCAGCTCGAGCTGGGTCGTGCCCAGATGTGCCAGGCGCAGCGCGTCCTCGTTGATGCGGGAGATCTGGCGAGCATTCTCCAGGCTGGGGGTGGCGGAGAGCAACTGGTGGTAGCGCCGCCAGACTCCCCCCAACTCCGCATAGGTGGCACGGATGTCCTCCGCCGGGGCATAGGCCTTGAGCTCGTCCAGATGTTCCTGGTAGAGCCGCATGGAGGCATCCAGGATACGCCGCGACTGGGGCACCAGGATGCCCTGGCCCAGCTGGCAATAGACCTTGGCCATGCGCTGGGACAACATGCGCAGGCGACCGGCCTTGTTGATGGCATCGTTCAGGCTGGCAACGGCGGCCCGGGCCAGACCACTCGGCGCCACGAGGCTTGCGCAGAGGACCACCCCTCCGCCCAGGAACTGTCTGCGTGTAGGCATCGGCATGTTTCCTTCCGCTGGCTGGTCAAGGACGAATCACGGTGGCAAACCTTACCCGATCTATCCGCCGGCCGCATGGTAGCGCGCAATCGTGCCGCGGCCATCGATGCCCTGACATCCGCGCCGATGTGGGGGGGACACGCGCGCTCGTCAACCCTGTTCGGGAAGCTCGCTGTCATCTGTGACACACGCCCTTCCGCACCGCGCCCATGGGCATCCCGCCCCGGTTCATGGGACGCCCTTCACCCGCTGCACAGCTCGACCCAGACACCGGCCTGGCGTGCATGGCCTGCGCGCGCCGTGGCCGCGCGCGCGTACAGCCGGGATTTCGCCCATGGTGGGGCAGGCGGGATTGAGTCCTTGGTAGCGTGGGCAGGATTTCGTCCCTGGTCGTGCGGACAGGATTTCTCGCTTGGCGGAGCAGCCAGGATTTCTCCCGTTGGTCGAAATGACAGAAGGGTTGTCGTTCCGAATGCCCCAATGCCCTGCATTCCGAACGTGCAAATACCTGTCATTCCGTACACCCCAACACCTGTCATTCCGGACGCAGTGAGGCATCTTCCGACCGGGCGCGCTGTCGCCGCCGCACGCGTCCGTATCCGCGCATGCCGCGCGCGCATCTTCAGGATGATGGCCGGGCTGGCCGGTGTCGGAGCGCGCGCTGGAGGCGCGAATCGTTGACCGTCCGGACGGCAGGCCGCAGACTCGTGAGCCCCGCTTCCGCCTGTCATGACAGTGCCAAGACGCCGCGTCGCACCATCCCCGCCCGCCCGCACGTGCTTCGGGCATGCCGTCACGCCGTCGGGCCTTGGCCGGCCAAACGGCCGATTCGGCCAGGTGTCGTGATGCCCGGCTTGGACGCCGGACTGGATGGGCACACGCCCATGATGCAGCAGTACCTGCGCATCAAGGCCGATCACCCGGACATGCTGGTGTTCTACCGCATGGGGGATTTCTACGAACTCTTCTATGAGGATGCGGGAAAGGCGGCCAAGCTGCTGGACATCACCCTCACCACCCGGGGCCAGTCCGCCGGCCAGCCCATCCCCATGGCGGGAGTGCCGTTCCACGCGGCGGAGCAATACCTGGCGCGCCTGGCCCGTCTGGGAGAATGCGTGGCCATCTGTGAGCAGATCGGCGACCCCAAGACCAGCAAGGGGCCGGTGGAGCGCCAGGTGGTGCGCATCGTCACCCCGGGCACCCTCACCGACGAGGCCCTGCTGGAAGACAAGACGGATGCCCTCATGCTGGCCATCGCCCCGGGGAAAGGCGAACTGGGTCTGGCCTGGCTCACCCTGTCCAGTGGTCACTTTGCCGCCAAGACCATCGATCCGGATCGGCTGGGCGCGGAACTGGCGCGTCTCGACCCCAACGAGATCCTGTTGCCGGAAGTTTTCGAGGCTGCCGCCCTGACCGGACTGAAGCCGGCCCTCACCCGCCGCGCCGACTGGCAGTTCGATGCCCGGCGTGGCCGGCAGTTGCTGTGCGAACATTTCGGCACCATGGATCTCACCGCCTTCGGCCTGGAGTCGGCCCCCCTGCTCCAGGCCGCCGCCGGACTGCTGCTGGACTACGCCCGCCACACCCAAAGAACCGCATTACCCCATGTAGCCGGCATCCGGGTAGAGCAGGACAGCGAATACGTGCTCCTGGATGCCGCCGCCCGCCATACCCTGGAAATCTCCGAGACCCTGCGCGGCGAGGCCTCCCCCACCCTGTTCTCGGAACTGGACACCTGCCGCACCGCCATGGGCAGCCGTCTGCTGCGTCACTGGCTGCACCATCCCCTGCGCGACCGCAGCCGTCTGCACCCGCGCCAGGCCATGCTGGCGGCCCTGATGCAGACCCCCGCCGTGTGCGTTGCCGTCCAGGACCTGCTCAAGGGCATGGCGGACCTGGAACGCATCGCCGCCCGGGTGGCCCTGCGAAGCGCCCGGCCCCGGGACCTGGCGGGCCTGCGCGATGGCCTGCTGCACCTCCCCCGGCTGGAGGCCGCCCTGAACCCCGCGGGAGAGGCCCTGTCCAGCCTCTGCGCGGACTTTGCCTTCCCTGCCGCCCCCCTGGAGCATCTGCGCCAGGCCCTGAAGCCGGAACCCGGACTGGTGTTGCGCGAGGGCGGGGTCATCGCCGAGGGCTTCGATGCCGAGTTGGATCAGTTGCGCCAGCTGCAATCCGGCTGTGGCGACTTCCTCCTGCAGTTGGAGGCGCGCGAGCGGGAGCGCACCGGCATCGCCAACCTGCGGGTGGAATACAACAAGGTCTCCGGCTTCTTCATCGAGGTGAGCCGCACCCAGGCGCACAAGGTGCCTGCGGATTACCACCGTCGCCAGACCCTGAAGAACGCGGAGCGCTATCTCACCCCAGAACTCAAAACCTTCGAGAACGACTACCTGTCCGCCGCCGAGCGGGCCCTGGCGCGGGAAAAGCACCTGTACGAGGCCCTGCTCGACCACCTGGCCCGGCACATGGCGGCGCTGCAACGGGTGGCCCGGGCCGCGGCGCAGGCGGACCTGCTCACCGCCCACGCGCGTCTGGCCCTGGAGCGGCACTACGTGCTTCCCCACCTCAGCGAAAACTGGGGCCTGAGCATCCGCCAGGGCCGCCACCCGGTGGTGGAAACACGGGTGGATGCCTTCATCGCCAACGACCTGGACCTGGATGCCGGGCGGCGCATGCTGCTCGTCACCGGCCCCAACATGGGCGGCAAGTCCACCTACATGCGCCAGGTGGCCCACATCGTCCTGCTGGCCTGCTGTGGCCTGGCGGTGCCGGCGGAGCAGGCGCGGATCGGCCCCATCGACCAGATCTTCACGCGCGTGGGCTCCTCCGACGACCTGGCAGGCGGGCGTTCCACCTTCATGGTGGAGATGACGGAAACCGCCGGCATCCTGCACGGCGCCACGCAGCACAGCCTCATCCTCATGGACGAGATCGGCCGGGGCACCTCCACCTTCGACGGGATCTCCATCGCCTGGGCCGTGGCCCGCCACCTGGCGGACAGGATCCGGGCCTACACCCTGTTCGCCACCCATTATTTCGAGCTCACCCAGCTTGCGCAGGAATTCCACACCCTGGCCAACGTGCACCTGGATGCCGTGGAAACTCCCTCCGGTCTCAGCTTCCTGCACGCCGTGGCGGAAGGCCCCGCCTCCCAGAGCTACGGTCTGCAGGTGGCCAGGTTGGCGGGGGTACCCGGCAACGTCATCGCCGCTGCACGGCGCAAGCTGGTGCAGCTGGAAAACCAGCAGATCGTCCCGTCGGCGCAAGGGGAGCTCTTTGCCCCGGTCCCGCCCCCCGAACCCGTGCCCTCGGCCCTGGAAGAACGGCTGGCCGACCTGGAGCCGGACGAGCTGTCCCCGCGGCAGGCGCTGGAGGCCCTGTATGCACTCAAGGCCCTGGCGGTCTGCCGGGACTGATGCCAACCTTCCATCCACACGCCCACAGGAGAACAGACCATGTCCGAGCCCGAAGCCGACGCCGCCTTCTGCCCCCCTCGGCGGGCAGCGGACTACAGTCAGGTACGCAGCATCGAGCTGGACCCGGCGCCCATGCCCGCCGACTACCGTGCAGCCATGAAGCTGGCGGAGAAACTGGCCAAGGAGGCCCTGGGCGAGCACATGCTGATCTCCTGGTATGACCGGGACCGGGACTTCGAATCCCCCCAGCACAGCAGCGAATGCCACCAGGACAGCGCCGTGCCCGGATATGTGGACTACGGCCTGAACCACGGCGCGCGTCTGAAGGTGGATATCGGTGCGGGCCGCTTCGTGTTCTTCTTCATGCCCCTGGAGGGGCTCTGAAGGCCATGGGCCGTGACCCTTATGCGGAGCTGGTGTGGCAGCTTGGCCGCCTGCCCGGTGGCATGGCCGCCGCAGTGCCGGACTTCTTCGGCTCCCTCCTGAGCCGTCCTCCGGAAACCACGGTGGAAGGAGAACGCTGGTCTCTGCGGGAAGGCGCCAGCCTGGAATTGCAGGGCCGGCAGCTGAGGACCCGCCTGGGCGACGCATCCGACGCGCTCGCCACCCTGCCCCAGGCCCTGCTGGATACGGCCGCCCAGGCCGGCATCTCCCCCCTGCTCCTCGGCCTGCTGGCCCTGGCCAGCGGCGATGTGGAGGGTGACCGTGCGCTGAAGCGGCACCTGCCGCGGGTGGATGCGGCCGCCCGGGACCTGATGCTGATGACGGTCTGCCGGCTGTGTGGCTGAGATGCCCGCAGGGCTGCCCGTGCCCTGCCGTTCAGGTGGTGCCGGGTGGGGCGGGACGCGCGCGCGCCGCGTCCACCAGGGCCAGGATGCGCTCGGTGGCCCCCCGGTTGGCCGCCGTGAAGGCCAGCCCCGCCGCCGCCATGCCTTGCCGGGCAGCGGGGTCCTGGCGCAGCTGCAGCAGGGCCGCCCGCAGGGCTGCGCCATCCGCCACCCGGCGGGCCGCACCGCGGGCCACGGCCTGTTCCGCCGCATCCTGGAAATTCCAGGTATGTGGGCCCAGGAGGGCGGGACAGCCCGCGGCCGCCGCCTCGATCATGTTCTGGCCCCCCAAAGGCAGCAGGCTGCCGCCTACGTAGCACAGCTGGGCGGCGGCGTAGTAGGCCGCCATCTCCCCCATGCTGTCTCCCAGAAAGACCCGTGTATCGGCCGCGGGCATCTGCCCGGTACTGCGACGCGCGTAATGCGGATCCCGGTGACGCAGCAGTTCGGCCACGGTCTCGAAGCGCTGCGGATGACGCGGCACCAGCACCAGCAGCACATCGGCGGGCAGATCCCACAGGGCGTCCAGCAGCAGGACCTCCTCCCCTTCACGCGTGCTGGCGCAGAGAAAGACGAAACGTCCGGTGAACAGCCGACGCAGCGCATCGGTCTTGGCGACGGTGTCCGCGGGCGGGGTGACGTCGAACTTGACGTTGCCGGTCACGGCAACGTCCCGCGCGCCCAGTGCCTGCAGACGCACCGCGTCCGCCTCGCCCTGGGCGGCGATGGCGTGCAGATCGCGCAGGGCCCCCCGGGTGAGGCCGGCAAAACGCCTATAGCCCCGGGCCGAGCGTTCCGACAGACGGGCATTCACCAGCAGCACGTGGATGTCCCGCCGTTGGCAGGCGCGAAACAGGGCGGGCCAGATCTCCGTTTCCATGACGAGGCCCAGCTCGGGCCGTACCCGCCGCAGGAACAGGGCCACCAGGGGTGCGAAGTCATAGGGCAGATAGGCGTGCAGCACCGAGTCGGCGAACAGCTCGTGACCCGTGGCCCGGCCGGTGGGCGTGGCATGGGTAAGAAGCACGACGTGGTCGGGATACCGGCGCAGCAGGGCCCGTACCAGGGGGGCGGCCGCGCGGGTCTCCCCCACGGATACGGCATGGATCCAGATGACCGGCCGGGCGCGGACGCGGGGCGCGAAGCCCAGGCGCTCCCCCCAATGGCGCAGGTAGGCGGGCTGGCGCCGGCCGCGCCAGAGCAGGTATAGAAAGGCCCAGGGCAGGGCCAGCAGCCAGGCCAGGGAGTAGAGCGCGCGCATGCGCGGATTCTAGCGGCTGATGGAACCCCGCGATCACGCCAGACAGCGAGGCCGGCACGTCCAGTCCCAGGCCATCCGCATGGCCTGTGGACGGCAGGGCCCCACGGCCTATCTCTCCAGGGTCCGGCCCGGCAGGCCGTCCTGGCGGGCCGCCTTCCAGTCCCGCTCGATGGCCTTGGCCACCGCCAGGCCCTGGGCGATGGCGGTCGGAATGGCGGGCTGGACGTTGTCGGTGACGTCGCCGGCGGCATAGATGCCGGGCACGCTGGTGCGCTGCCAGGCGTCCACGCGCAGGTGGCCGGAGGCGAGGCGTTCCGGCCGCAGTTCAGGGGCGAAGCTGTCCACCACCTCGCTGTTGGGCCGGTAGCCGTACATCACCAGCAGCCAGTCGTAGTGCCGCGCCCCGGTGCCGATCCAGCGGGCCGTGACACCCGCCACGCCCGCTTGCAGGGCCGTGGGCCGGCAATGGGGCATCAGCTCGATCTGCGCGCGCGCGCGGCAGGCGGCCAGCAGCGCCTCCCGGCCAGAGAACGCGCCGCGTGTGCAGACCCGGATGCGATTGCCCCGCTCCGCCAGGAACAGGGCATGGTCCAGGGCATTGTCGCCGCCACCCAGGATGAGCACGTGTGCGTCATGTACCTGGTCGCGGATACGGTCATTGAGGGGGCCGAGGATGACCCGCTCGCTGTTCCGGGCCAGGACCGCCAGCTCCGGCGTGGCATAGGGACGCATGCCGCTGGCGATGACCAGGGCACCGGCGGCCAGATCGCTGTGGCCTCGCGCTCCATGCAGGCGCAGCAGGAAGCCGTCAGCGTCCTGCTCCAGCCCTACCACCTGGGTGGACAGCAGGGTGGTGGCCTGCAGCTCGACGTAGTGGGCCACCAGACGGCGGGTGAGCTCCTGGCCACTTTCGCTGGGCGAGCCCAGCAGCCAGAGGTTGGGGTGGAAGTTGCTGCGCTGGGCGCCTCCCAGGTGGTCTTCCCGCTCGATGACCACGGGGGTAAGGCCGAAGGACAGGCAGGCATTGGCGCAGGACATGCCGGCGGGTCCGGCACCCAGGATGGCGACCCGCATCAGAACTCTCCGCCGGTGATATGGGCCTTGCCGCCAAAGGCTTCCGAATAGAAGAAGTAGGTGGCGATGGCGGCGTCCTCGGCGAAGTAGCGCCGCAGATAAGGGGAGGTGAGAAAATTGTCCTGCAGCTTCTGGCGCAGGCGCACGTTCACTTTCATGCCGCCATCGGGTAGACGGCATCCTTCCAGGTAGAGGGTATAGCCCTCAGCCAGACAGCCATGCAGGGTCAGGGGTGCCAGGCCGACCAGGGGGTGGACGGATGCGCTCGGCCATTCATCCAGGGAGCCGAAGTTGTCGTGCTGGTCGAGGTGGGCATCGGTAAAGCCGGAGGGCGGGGCGCTCAGGCGCAGCCCCAGGGAGATCTCGATGTTGAACACGTTGGCCTTCACCAGCAGGTCGAAGCGCCGACCCCGCCTGTCGTAGAGATGGTAGTGGCAATAGGAGGCGATGTCCGGGCGGAAATCCCGCTCCATGCGCTCGAACAGGGCCGGAAAGGGGCCATCCTTCCCCTTTTTGGCCGGCAGGAGGTAGGCCTCCAGCTTGTCGCCCACGGTCTTGCGCAGGTAGTCCGCCACCAGGGTGTCGATGCGTCCCGTGCGGGACCAGCTGGCACCCAGCACACCGATCGATACCGACAGCACTGGCAGGGAGACCACCAGCAATTGTCCCCCGGCCGCACGCAGGGTGTCGTCCATGCCCGATGCCAGCAGCAATACCAGACCCACGACCACCCCGCCGGCAAGCAGGCCGATGGCCGTGTAGGCAGCCCAGGTGGGCAAGGCCAACAGACTGTCGCGCAGATGGGAATCGGACCGTTCCATGGGAATACGCTTTGTATGATGGCGGCATGGAATCTAGCACACGCACCCAACTACCTGCGCCGGCACCGCAGGCCCAGGCCCACAGCGACAACGTCGTCCGCGGCATACGCGACGAGATCGCGCGCGCCGGTGGCTGGATCCCCTTCACCCGCTACATGGAACTGGCTCTGTACGCCCCCGGTCTGGGCTATTACGCCGGCGGCGCGGCCAAGTTCGGCGCCGCGGGGGACTTCGTCACCGCACCCGAGATCTCTCCCCTGTTCGGCCGCAGCCTGGCGAGGGTGATGGCGGAGGCGCTGGCACCGACCGGCGGCGACATCCTGGAGTTGGGGGCGGGCAGCGGCCGGCTGGCGTTGGATGTGCTGCTGGAGCTGGAACGGCGGGCATGCCTGCCGGAGCGCTACCTGATCCTGGAGTTGAGCCCGGACCTGCGCGCGCGCCAGAGAGACCTGTTGGCCGAGGCGGCGCCCCGCCTGCTGTCCCGGGTGGTCTGGTTCGATACCCTGCCGGAGCGCTTGCACGGCGTGATCCTGGCCAACGAGGTGCTGGACGCCCTGCCGGTGCATCTCGTGCACTGGACGGCGGAAGGCGTGCGGGAGCGGGGGGTGGCCTGGAACGCAGCGGGCCTGGCCTGGGCCGATCGGCCCGTGGCCTCGCCCACCCTGGCACGAGCCGTGGCCCGGCTGCCGGTGACCGCGCCCTATCTCTCGGAAGTCAATCTGGCGGCCCCCGCCCTCATGGCCAGCCTGGCGGCCTGTCTGGAGCAGGGCCTGATACTGCTGGTGGACTACGGCTTCAAGCGGGCCGAGTACTACCACCCCCAGCGCAGGACCGGCACCCTGAAGGTGCATTACCGGCACCACGGCCTGGACGATGCCTTCTTCCTGCCGGGCCTGGCGGACATCACCGCGCACGTGGACTTCAGCGCCGTGGCCGAGACCGCCGGCGCCGCAGGCCTGGACCTGCTGGGCTACACCGGCCAGGGACGCTTCCTGCTGGACGCCGGCCTGCTGGAGCTGCTGGCAGACATGACCCCGGGAACGCCGGAGTATCTGCGCGCGGCCCAGGCCGTGCAGAAGCTGGTACAGCCCCACGAGATGGGTGAACTGTTCAAGGTCATGCTGCTGGGCCGGGGCGTCGCGCACCCTGCGGCCTGTCGGCGTCTGGATCCGCTCTAGTCAGCTGCGTCGCTTGCGCGGCTCGTAGTGCACCACGCCGCGCATGATCTCCGAGTAGGGAAAGGCATCGATGCGCTCGAAGCGCGCCACGCCTTCCCGCACCAGGGCAGCCACATCGGCGGATTGCGCGCCTGCATACCCCATGGCGGCCTGCAATCCCCGCACGCCGCCGCACTGGGCACGGATCTCCTTGCCGAAGGGCCAGGGCTGGTTAGGGTCCATGTGCAGGGCAAAACGGGCATTCTGATGCAACGCCTCGTAAAAGACCTTGCAGCGGGCATTGGCCTCCTCGTCCGAGCAGCTGATGGCCTCCCGCTCCGCCAGCAGCAGGCGGCGGGCGACGGAGCAGTTCACGCACCGGGACAGCAGTGCCCGCTCGAATGGACACTTCAGCTGGATGGCGGAATCACGGGCCTCCTTGTAGGCCGCTTCGTTGTAGCCGGACATGACGGGCGGGGCAGACAGAAGGAGACAGGGTACTCTCTATGCCCTCGTCCCGGCTTACCAGTCGTCCCCCGCCAGGGAGTTGTCCAGTTCCCGGGGTTGCTGCAGGGTTTCCTCGGCCTGCATCTCGTTCTCGGCGAAGATCATCTTCACCACCTGTCCTGCCTTCGGGTCCAGGTGCCTGCGTATTTCGTTGGCGAGGGTCTTGGCTTCCTTGAAGCTATCGGCCTGGCCCTGTTTTTCCAGGATGCTCAGGGGACCGACCTTGTAGATGAAGTAGGGCATCGGGCGACTCCTTTTCAGGGTTGCGCGCTAGCGCAGGGCCCCGTGACAGTGCTTGTACTTCTTGCCGGAACCGCAGGGACAGGGATCGTTGCGGCCCACCTTGGGGAAGGCGCGTTGTTGCGGCTGCCGCCCGCCACCGGTGGCCTCCTCGCCGCCGGCGGCCAGGGCCTCGTCGTAGTCGGCGTGATGATACTGCACGTTGCTGATGGCCGGCTCCTGCGCCTCCACCGCCTCCACGTCGGCCTCGCTCCTGATCTGCACCGTGAGGGTGATCTGCGCCACTTCCCGGGTGATGGTGGTGAGCATGCGCTCGAACAGTTCGAAGGCCTCGCGCTTGTATTCCTGCTTGGGGTTCTTCTGCGCGTAGCCGCGCAGATGGATGCCCTGACGCAGGTGGTCCATGGCGGCCAGGTGTTCACGCCAGTGGTTGTCCAGGGACTGCAGCAGGATGGCACGCTCGAAGTGGCGGATGTTGGTCTCGCCGGCCAGTTCCACCTTGCGGGCATAGCTCTCGGCGGCCTGACGCACCACCCGGTCGCGCACGCCCTGCTCGTCCAGCCGCTCGTCCGCATCCAGCCACTGCCGCACCGGGCAGTCCAGCTGGAATTCGCCCGTCAGGGCCTGGCTCAGGCCCGCGGTATCCCATTGTTCGGCCATGCTGCCCGGGGGCATGTATTCGCTGATGGTGTCGTTCAACACCTGGGCGTGCATGCCGGCCACGCCCTGGGCGACATCCTCCGACTCCAGCAGTTCGTTGCGCTGGCTGTAGATCACCTTGCGCTGGTCGTTGGCCACGTCGTCGTATTCCAGCAATTGCTTGCGGATGTCGAAGTTGCGCTGCTCCACCTTGCGCTGCGCGGATTCCAGGGAGCGGTTCACCATGGCATGCTCGATGGCCTCGCCCTCGGGCATCTTCAGGCGGTCCATGATGGCCTTCAGGCGCTCGCCGCCGAAGATGCGCAGCAGGGGATCGTCCAGGGACAGGTAGAAGCGGCTGGAGCCGGGATCTCCCTGGCGACCCGAGCGGCCCCGCAGCTGGTTGTCCACGCGTCGGGATTCATGCCGCTCGGTGCCGATGATGTGCAGGCCACCGGCGGCGATGACCTGGTCGTGGCGCTGCTGCCAATCGGCCTTCTCCATCCCGATGCGACGATCCTTTTCGGCCTCGTCCAGGTTCTCGGCGGCACGCATCATCTCCAGGCGCTTGACGATGGCCCCCCCCAGGACGATGTCCGTGCCCCGTCCGGCCATGTTGGTGGCGATGGTGATGGCACCGGGCAGGCCGGCGTCGGCCACCACCTGGGCCTCCTGCGCGTGCTGCTTGGCGTTCAGCACCTGGTGCGGCATACCGGCCTTCTTCAGCAGGCCGGAGAGGAACTCGTTCACCTCGATGGAGGTGGTGCCCACCAGCACCGGCTGGCCCCGTTGGTGGCAGTCGCGGATGTCGGCGATCACCGCCTGCCACTTCTCCTCGGCGGTGCGGTACACCAGGTCGTTCCTGTCGTTCCGGATCATGGGCTTGTTGGTGGGGATGATCACCGTCTCCAGGCCATAGATCTGCTGGAACTCGTAGGCCTCGGTGTCCGCCGTGCCGGTCATGCCCGAGAGCTTCTGGTACATGCGGAAATAGTTCTGGAAGGTGATGGAGGCCAAGGTCTGGTTCTCGCGCTGGATGGCCACGCCTTCCTTGGCCTCCACCGCCTGGTGCAGGCCATCCGACCAGCGCCGGCCCTGCATGAGGCGGCCGGTGAATTCGTCGACGATGACTACCTCATCGTTCTGCACCACGTAGTGCTGGTCCTTGTGATACAGCACATGGGCGCGCAGTGCGGCATAGACGTGGTGCATGAGGGTGATGTTGGCGGCATCGTACAGGCTGGTGCCCGGGGCCAGCAGGCCGATCTCCGTGAGAATGGTCTCCACGCGCTCGTGGCCCCGCTCCGTGAGGGTGACCTGATGCGCCTTCTCGTCCACCACGTAGTCGCCCACGGCACAGCGCTGGTCTTCGGGCTCGTCGTCCTTGATGTCCCGTTCCTGTCGCTCCAGCCGGGGCGGCACCACGTTCATGGCCTGGTACACCGCGACGTTGTCGTCGGCCTGGCCGGAGATGATGAGCGGCGTGCGGGCCTCGTCGATGAGGATGGAGTCCACCTCGTCGACGATGCCGAAGTTGAGCTTGCGCTGCACGCGTTGTTCCGGGCTGAACACCATGTTGTCGCGCAGGTAGTCGAAGCCGTATTCGTTGTTGGTGCCGTAGGTGATGTCGGCGGCGTAGGCGGCCTGCTTGGTGTCGTGGTCCTGCTGGGAAAGGATCACGCCGGTGGTCAGTCCCAGGAAGCCGTAGATGCGGCCCATGCTCTCCGCGTCCCGGCTGGCCAGGTAGTCGTTGACGGTGACGATGTGCACGCCCAGGCCCGGCAGGGCATTCAAATAGGCGGCCAGGGTGGCCATCAGGGTCTTGCCCTCGCCGGTGCGCATCTCCGCGATCTTGCCGTGGTGCAGGGCCATGCCGCCGATGAGCTGCACATCGAAGTGGCGCATGCCGTGCACCCGCACCGCCGCCTCCCTGACTACGGCGAAGGCCTCGGGCAGCAGCGCATCCAGAGTCTCTCCCCTGGCCAACCTCT
Organism: Pseudomonadota bacterium; assembly: GCA_029558905.1. Taxonomy (GTDB): domain Bacteria; phylum Pseudomonadota; class Gammaproteobacteria; order Burkholderiales; family Thiobacillaceae; genus PFJX01. Next base: position 27,590 of record JAKQCX010000022.1, on the reverse strand, counting down.
CCCTGAATTCACCCGTCTTGGCACGCAGGGCCTCGTCCGACAGTTGCTGAATGGCCGGCTCCAGGGCATTGATCTTGGCGACCACGCCCCGGTACTGCTTCAACAGGCGGTCATTGCGGCTGCCGAAGACTTTCTTCAGAAGGTTGGAAATCATGAAAAATGAGGGAGTTAGGGGAGGTTTGGAAAACCGGTGGATGTTACCATAGCCCCGTTTGGCCCTGACTGACGCCCCTTGTCTTTACAGCCTTCAACCCTTGTCCGCCTGCGCGGGCTGCTGGCCGCGCAGCGCCAGCTCGCCGTGGCCCTGCCCGAGGCCCGGCACATGCTCGGCCTCAACCGCAGCTTTGCCGGTGTGGTGCCCGCGGCCGTGGCCAGGGCCTGCAGTGTGGCGCGGCTGCAGGGGGAGACTGCCGTGGTGTACTGCGGCAACGGTGCCGCCGCCAGCCGGGTACGGGCCCAGGCCCGGGGCGTGGCCCAGGCCCTGTCCCGGCCGGATGCACCGGTCACCGCCGTGCGCGTGAAGGTGCGGGCCGACTGGGCCGTGCCCGAGCGGCCGGAAAAGAAGGGCATGCCCGCCGCCGGTCTGCGCGCCTTCCGCGAGCTGGACGCCTCCCTGCCGCAAGGCGCGCTCAAGGCGGCAGTGGCGCGCCTGCTGACGCGCAGGCACCCGGCATGATCCCCAGCTGCAACATCTTTCTCGTGGGTCTCATGGGGGCGGGCAAGTCCACCATCGGCCGGCAGCTGGCCAAATGCCGCGAGCTGGAATTCGTGGATTCCGACCACGAGATCATCACCCGCTGCGGCGTCTCCATCCCCACCATCTTCGAGATCGAGGGGGAGGAGGGCTTCCGCAGGCGGGAGATGTGCGTCATCGACGATCTTACCCGGCGCCAGGGCATCGTCCTGGCCACCGGGGGCGGCGCCATCCTGCGCGCGGAAAATCGCGCATGGCTCAAGACCCGGGGTACCGTGGTCTACCTGCGCGGCACGCCGCAGGAGCTGTTCATGCGCACGCGCTACGACAAGAACCGGCCCCTGCTGCAGACCAGCGACCCGCTGCGCAAGCTGAAAGAGCTGTACGCGGCACGCCACCCCCTCTATATGGAAACCGCGGACATCGTCCTGGACACGGGGCGCCAGAGCGTGCACTGCCTGCTGCGCCGGCTGGAGAACAGCCTGGATCTGGCGGTGGTGGGAGAAGACGACCCGTGCATGCCTTCCACGCACGGCTCCTCGGCCTGATCGGTCTCCTGGGGCTGGCGGCTGGCGGCCTGGCGGCGGACTACCGGGCCGGGCCCGAGGACTACCGGGACTACCTGCCCCGGCTCCAGGCAGGTGACCGCCTGCTGCTGGCGGCCGGGGACTACACCCGGGGTCTGCCCCTGCATCACCTGCAGGGCAGCGCCGCGGCGCCCATCGTCGTGGCCGGCCCGCCCCGGGGTGCGCGGGCGCGCTTCGTCGCCCGCCCCGGCGTCAACACCGTCAGCCTGGTGGACGTGACCCATGTGGAGATCCGCAACTTGGAGCTGGATGGCCGCAACCTGTTCGTGGATGCCGTCAAGGCGGAGGGTCACGCCCGTTTTGCCCACTTCGTCCACCTGGAAAACCTGTACATCCACGACCACGCCGCCCATCAGCAGAGCGTGGGCATCTCCAGCAAGTGCCCAGCCTTCGGCTGGGTGATCCGCGCCAACCGCATCGAGCGCGTGGGCACGGGCCTGTACCTGGGCGACTCCGACGGCAGCGCACCCTTCGTGGCCGGCCTCATCGAAGGCAACCAGGTGCGCGACACCCTGGGCTACAACCTGCAGATCAAGCACCAGCAGCCCCGCCCGCCGGACCTGCCGGAAGCGGAGGCGCGCCACGACACCGTGATCCGCCACAACTTCTTCAGCAAGGCGCGGAGCGTGCCGGGTCCGGCTCCCCGACCCAGCGTGCTGGTAGGCCACCTGCCTCTGAGCGGGCCCGGGCGGGAGGACCGCTATCTCGTGCATGGCAATCTGTTCTGGCACAACCCCGGCGAATCCCTGTTCCAGGGCGAGGGCAACCTGGCCCTGTACAACAACGTCTTCGTCACCCAGGGTCCGGACGCCATCCGCATCCAACCCCACAACGATGTACCCCGGCAGGTGGACATCCTGCACAACACCGTACTGGCCACCCACAACGGCATCAGCGTGCGGGTACGGGGGGACAATGCCTGGCGTCAGACACTGCGCGGCAACCTGGTGTTCGCCGCACGGCCCATTGCCGGCAGTGGGCAGACGGACAACCAGATCGGTACCCATGAGCGGGCCGGGCGCGTCCTGACCCTGCCCTATGCCGATCTGGGCCAGGCCGACCTCTCGCCCCGGCCGCAGGCCCACCTGGACCAGGTGGGCGACATGGAGGGCTGGGCGGGCCTGCCCGGCAGCGACCTGGACTTTGCCGGGCAGCCCCGCCACACGCGGCTGCCCGGTGCCTATGGCCAGCCCGGCCCCGCGCCCCTGCGGGTCTGGCTGCGGCAGCGGGGCTTCCCGTGGGACGGCCCGTGAAACCGGCCAATGGGACGCATCTGTGGTGGCTGGGCCTGGCCTACATGGCCTTCGTCGTGTACGGCAGCCTGGTGCCCCTGCACTTCCAGGCCCTGCCCCTGGATGAGGCCGTGGCACGCTTCCGCCAGATACCCTTCCTGCGGCTGGGCATCGGCTCGCGCGCCGACTGGGTGGCCAACCTGCTGCTCTTCATACCCTTGGGCTTTCTCTACACCGGCGCCCTGGCGCATGGCCGGGGAATGGCCATGCGCGTGGCGGCCTCGATCCTGGTGGCCGCGGCGGCCATCGCCCTGAGCCTGGGCATGGAATTCACCCAGCTGTTCTTTCCCCAGCGCACCGTGTCCCAGAACGACATCTTCGCCGAGACCCTGGGCGGGCTGCTGGGCATCGCCGCCTGGTGGACACTGGGGCCGCGCTGGATGGCCTGGCATGCCGGCTGGCAGCGGGCCGGGGCGCCGGCGGAGACGGCGGAGCGACTGGCCTGGGCCTATCTCGCCGTGGCCTTCGCCTACGGCGTGCTGCCCCTGGACCTCACCCTCAGCGGCGTGGAGATCTTCCACAAGTGGCGCGCAGGCAAGCTCATCCTCGTACCCTTCAGCGCCCTACCCGGGCAACCCGTCCAGGCGGCCTATGAGCTGGCCAGCGATGTCCTGCTGTGGCTGCCGCCCGCCCTGCTCTGGCGCCTGCATGCACGCCGCGACGGCTTCGCCGCCTGGAGGATGGCCTTTGGCGCCGCCGTGCTGCTGGAGGTGCTGCAATTGTTCGTCTATTCCCGCGTAAGCGATTCGAGCGACATACTCACCGGCGCCCTGGGTGCGGCCCTCGGGGCCTGGGCGGGCGGTCGGCTGGCACGGCGGACGGGGCCCCCAGACCCCGGCACCCCCGCGCGACGGCACGGCGCCTGCGCGCTGCCCCTCATGCTGCTGTTCATCTGGCTGGCCGTGCTGATCGCGGTATTCTGGTACCCCTTCGCTTTCCACACCGACGGCGCCTTCCTGCGCGAACGCCTGGCATTCCTGCGGCGGGTACCCTTCGAGGTGTACTACTACGGCACCGAATTCCGCGCCATGACCGAGGTGTTGCACAAGCTGCTGTTCTTCGCCCCCCTGGGTGGCCTGCTGGCCTGGTGCGTGGCGGATCTGCCCTGGCGCTGGCGCGCCCCGGCCGGATTCATGGCCTTCCTGCTGATCCTCGCGGTGCCCCTGGGCATCGAGTTGGGGCAGGTGCTTCTGCCGGAGAAGTATCCCGATACCACGGACTGGCTGCTGGCAAGCCTGGGGGGGGGAGCGGGCTATCTGCTCGTGCGCGCCCTGCGGCGGCAAGCGGCCCGACGCGCGGCGCGGCCCGCGACCCGTCACGGCCGGGCCCATCACGGTCCGGCACGGCCCGCCGCCACGGCGCGATCCGATGCGTGACATCGCTCTCCTCTGCCTGCTTCTGGGGCTGGGCTGGCTTAGCCTGTCGCGGCCCTGGCTGGGTGTGCTGGGCCTGGCGGTCGTGGGCACCCTGCACCCGCAGGGCTATGCCGAGGGCTTCATGCGCCATGCCCCCGTGTTCGCCGTGCTGTTCGCCGTGGTGGTCTTCAGCGCCCTCTTCCACACCTGGCGCGCCGGAACCTGGCTGCGCCCGCCCTGGCAACGGCTGCTGACCTGGCAGACCATTGGGCTGGTCCTGCTCTGGGCCTGGTTCGCGCTGACCAGCCATTACGCTCTGCTGCCCTGGGAGGCATGGGACAAGTACTGGCTTGTGGGGAAGATCCTGCCGCCCCTGCTGCTGACCCTGTGGCTCATCGATAGCCGGGAAAAGCTGCTCTATCTGGTGGTCACCCTCGCCCTGTGCATCCTGCTGCCCGCCATCAAGGGGGGGTATTGGGCAGTTGCCGCTGGCTTCCAGGACCGGGTCTATGGCCCGCCGGGCAGCCCCTATTACGACAACAATGCCTTCGCCGTGGCCGTGGCCATGGCCATTCCCCTGCTGGCGCTCTGGTGGCACCAGACCCGGGACCGGGGGATACGCCTGGCCATCCTGGCGGGCATGGCCCTGTGCTATGGCGCCGTGGTGTCCTCCTGGTCGCGGGGCGGCATGCTGGCCCTGGCCGCCGTGACGCTGTTCCTGCTCTGGTACGGCAAGCGCAGATTTCTCGTCCTGCCGGGCCTGGCCCTGCTGGCGGCCCTGCTCTTCGCACAGCTGCCCGAGGCATGGTTCGGGCGCATGCAGACCCTGATGGCGTACCAGGCCGACGCCTCCGCCCAGGACCGGCTCGCGGTCTGGCGTATCGGCTTCGATTTCGCGCGCCAGCACCCGTGGACCGGCGGCGGTTTCAATGCCTGGCCCGTGCTGACCCTGGAGCGGGGCGGGTCGCTGGACTGGCACAGCGCCTATGTGGAAGTGCTGGCGGAACACGGCTTCGTCGGTCTGGGCTTATGGGGCGGCCTGCTGCTGGGGACCCTGGTGGGGCTGGGACGGCTGGCCAGGCGATCGCGCCACGCGCATGCATCCTGGGTCAGGCCCTATGCCGGCATGCTGCAGGCCTCGCTGGCGGCCTATGCCACCGGGGCGATCACCCTGGGCATCGCCTACTGGGAACTGCCCTATCACCTGATCGTGCTCGCCGCGCTGACCGGGGAAATGGCCGCGCGGCACGGGCGCTCCAAGCTTGCGGACCCCGTGCGACACACAGCATGAAAGCCGCGATTTCCGCGGGGCTTCCGATCGGGAATCCATGTCGGTTTTTTTGACACCTCGCGGCCAGGCAATGCATGAAGTTTCGTAATCCACTGATTTATCTACACTGGCGTAAATATTGCTTGTTTCATCATGGCATTGGGCGCACATGGCCCGAACATATCCGGAGATATCCCATGAACACCATTCGATCCATCGGCGCCCTGCTCCTTGCCTTGGCGGCCTCGTCGGCCGGCGCCACCACCCTATGGCTCAAGGACGACCAGGGCAATGTCTGCAAAAACAGTCAGAGCAGCAACCCCGGCCAGGTCATCGGCCTGGGCAACGTCACCCCGACCGGCGCGTTCTCCCTGACCCTCAGCAATCCTGGCAATGGCGTCAGGACGCCGAGCACCGGGCAGTGCGCCAACCTGCCCACCACGCCCGCCACCGCTCCCCTGGTCTTTTCCGGCGGCGTGACCCCGCGCATCGTGCCCATCCACATGTGGAAGACAGGTACCGGCGGCAGGATGGAATGTCTGGATCAGGGGCCCAATTTCGTGGGCATATCGGGCATGCTGACCAGCGGGAACTACACCCTTGTGTTCGGCGGTGGCTACTCGGATGGCTGCAATGTGCAGACCCAGAGCAAATACACCCCGGACGGGCTTCCGGCCTATCAGCGTCCGGCCGAATTGAGGGCGCCCGGACAGGGGCCGGAGGGCACGGCCATCGTGTTCCGCGGCGGCTACCACCTGTTCAATGAACAGAACCCCATTCCCGAACCAGGGACCCTGGCCCTGCTGGCCACCGGGGCCACCGGCCTGATGGCGATGACCCTGCGCCGTCGCCGTCGTGCCCGCCAGACGCAGCGGGACTGAATCCGGGCAGGTGACTGGCGGGTCAGGGATACCGGCTGTTTGTCCGCCCCCCCGGGGGTCTGTCCTGCCGCGGGGCCCGCAGGGCGGAGCATGGTCATCCCGGCCCGGCACGGCCGCGCGGCACGCGCCCTGATGCGGCTACCACCCCGCACACCGGCACAGCCCGACTGGATGCGTGGCGCCTGGCTGGGCCTGTTGGCCCTGGCCGTGATCGGGTTGCTCATCCCCCTGGACCCCTATAGCCCGATCGGGCAGCCCGCCCTTTCCGGGCAGGATATCCTGCAGGCGCTCTCCCGACAGGCATACGGGCTGATCAAGACCGCCATTCTCTGGGTGCCTCTGGGCATGCTGGCCGCATTCGCGGGGCGGCAACGTACCCTGATCGCCGTCACGCTGGCGCTGGTCCCGGGCCTGCTGCTGATCGGCCTGCCTGGGCTGCCGAATGCCCAGGTCCGGGATGCGCTGGAAATCCTGGGCGCGCTTCCGGGTCTGGCCTTGGGTCTCTGGCTGGGTGCGGGCACGGGAAGGCGCGATACCGGGGGCCACCCACCGACGCGGACCGCCCCGGTCCGCACACACCCCGCGCCTGTATCCCCGGCTCCTGCCCAGGAGCCATCGTCGGGTCCGGCCACGCGGCCCGGCAGGGTCGGGAGCGGGGCGCATCGGCAGCCTGAGGCGCTGCGGCCGATCCGTGCACGGGCCGGGGCCCTGGGCCTGGGCCTGATGGCCCTGGCGCTCCTCGGCGCCCTGGATTTTCCGCGCGTGCCCTGGCTGCTCGGCGCGCTGTTGCTGGCCTATGCGGCGCTGCTCTGGTTTCGCCCGCTGGCCTGGCTGGTGGTGGTGCCCGCCGCCCTGCCCCTGCTGGACCTGGCACCCTGGACGGGGCGCTTCTTCCTCGATGAGTTCGACCTGCTGCTGATGATGACCCTTGGCATGCAGGTGCTGCACGGCCAAGGCGCGCGGCATGCACCCCGACCGGCGGCCGCCAGGCCGCTGTTCGTACTTTTTGCCCTGTCGGCCTGCGCCAGCCTGCTGATCGGCTTGCAAGGCGACCTGAGCCCGGATGCCAATGCCTTCGTCAGCTACTGGAGCCCATGGAACGGCGCGCGGGTGGCCAAGGGCCTGCTCTGGGGCATGCTGGCCTATCTGGCGCTCCGGCGACTCCCCATGCAGCGCGAGGCGCTGGTGAAATGGCTGTCCGCGGGCATGATCCTGGGTCTGGCGGGCGTGAGCCTGGTGGGGCTGTGGGAACGGGAACTGTTTGCCGGCAGCCAGACGGGGCAGGCGGCCTACCGCATCGTCAGCACCTTTTCCAGCATGCATACCGGTGGCGGCCATATCGAGGCCTATCTGGTGGCGGCCCTGCCTTTCCTCTGGCTGATCGGCACCCGCCCACGGCATCTGCTCCTCACGGCGCCGGCCATGCTCGCCGTGGCCTACGTCATGCTCTATACCGTGGCGCGGGGCGGCGTGCTGGCCAGCGCCGTGGTGCTCGGCATCCTGGGGCTGGCCAGCGCGCGCCTGGCTACCCGGACCAGGACGGGCCAGCCCGGGGCGATGCTGGCGGCCTGGCTCGGCGTGCTGGCCCTGCCGGGCATGGTGCTGGCACTGGGCGTGAACGACGGCGCCCTGCAGGCCCGGTTCGCGCAAGCGGGCCAGGACTGGCAGACCCGGGTGCGGCACTGGCGCCAGGCACTGGACATGCGGGACGACGCCCCGCTCACGGCTTTCCTCGGCATGGGCCTGGGCAGCTTTCCGCGCACCTACCGGGACCGTGGTCCCCTGGATACGCAGCCAGCCAGCTTTGGCTTCGCCAGCGAGCAGGGCAATACCCATTTCCGCCTGGGCACGGGCGAGACCATCTATTTCGCCCAGCGCATCCCCTTCGTGGCCGGCACACGCTACCAGCTGGAGCTGGATGCACGTTCCCGCACCGGCCCGGCCCGGCTGGACACCCCGCTGTGTGAAAAGCAGCTGCTCAATTCCCGCCGCTGCGCGTGGCAGGGCTTCGACATCCCCGGCGACGGGGCCTGGCACCGCCTGACCGGCACGCTGGCGCCCGGCACGCTGGGAGACGGGCCCTGGTGGCGGCACCCCCCCGTGGAGCTCTCGCTCCACAACCCCGGACGGGGCGGGGTCGTGGATGTGGACAACCTGCGTCTGCTGGATCCGTCGGGCCAGGACATCCTGTGCAACGGTGACTTCACCCGGGCAGGTGATTGCTGGTTCTTCAAGACCCACGGCCACCTGCCCTGGCACATCAAGAACCTGTGGGTGCACCTGCTGTTCGAACAGGGCTGGGTGGGCCTGCTGCTGTTCTGCACCCTCCTGCTCGTCGCCCTCTACCGTCTGGCCCGGGCAGGCTGGCGGGGGCACCGCCTGGCCTGGGCCTGGCTCGCTTCCCTGGCCGGTCTGCTCACCGTGGGCATGTTCGACAGTCTGCTGGATGCGCCGCGCCTGGCCACCCTGCTGGTGGCGCTGCTATTCCTGGGGGCGGGCCACGCCTGGCATCCGCCCTCCCATGCCGGGGGTCGGGGTCATGGGGACCGGGCGGCGCAACCAAACCGGCATTGAGCCCCCGGCTGGATGTACATATACTGTACATGTGCAATTCTTCAGGAGGGTCCGTCATGGCCGCCGCGGTGGAGAGGATCGTCGTCCAGGCCACGCCCCAGGACAAACAGGCCATCGTGGCCAAGGCAAGGAAGCTGGAGATCCCGATTTCCGAGTTGATGCGCCGGGCCGCGTTCGCCTATGAACCCGCCCAGACGGATGCGGAACTGGCCGCGCTGGCCGATGCCGCCAGACGCGCGGCCGATCGCGCCTGTCAGGCCATCGACGACGCCCTGGACTTCATCGCCGAGAGCAACCGGCGCATTGCCGCCATGGAAGGCGGGGGCGGCCAGGACTCCACCGGAAGGCCCGCCGGATGAGCGTCACCGACAAGGTCTGGGGCGCCCTGACCTCGATGATCAAGCTGGAGGACAGGGTCGACCGCCAGGCGGAGGCGATGAAGGCCCAGCAGGCAAGAATCGAGGACCTCACCGGCCGGGTGATCCGGCTGGAGGCCCAGATGGAGCTGCTGACCGGGGCCGCCCTGGTGAAAAGGCTAACGCGCGACTGAGGCACGCGGGCCCCCAGTGGCCCGAATCCCGCTCAGCGACCCGCGCCTGACCGGCCCGGCCGCCGCCTGGTGCGATGCAGGAACTCCGCGGCCAGCACCCCGAGCGCCAGCCAGGGCCAGAACGAGGCCACCACCTTGGCCAGGCCGACGACATTGAAGACGCTCGCCCGGGGCCAGAACAGATAGTCGGCGTACAGCCCGCGCAGGGCGAGTATGCCTGCCAGCAGCACGGCGGCCACGCGGCGCCGATGCCGGGACACGCGCGGCACCAGCAGCAGCCAGAAGGCCAGCAGGAAGGCGGCCAGGGTCTCCAGGGAGAGCACGCCGCCCACCGCGTTGAGCTTCAGCAGCAGGGTGGCGGTGAGCAGCTTCATGGCGAAGGCCAGGAGGAACAGCAGCAGCATGGCCGTGACGTAGCGTCCGGGCTTCAGCCAGCTGGCCATGAAGGCCCCCAGGGCCATCATCTCCAGCAGGACGGCGGCGAACCACAGCGGGTTGAAGGGCCGGGCATCGCTCGGCAGGCTGTCCAGGGGACGCAGATGCAGGCCGAGCCAGCCGGCCCCGGGCATGGGTACCAGGGCAAACTGGGTCAGGGCCCACAACCCCAGCAGCCCGAGGACCAGGCCGGCCCCGGGGGTGGGCGCGAACCAGTCCCGTCGCCAGCGCCGCAGCCGCCTGCCGGCCCGCCGCCAGCGCTGGTGATGCAGGGTGAGCAGGGCCCCGAGCAGGCTGCCCAGGGCATTCAGGCCGGCGTCGATGTTGGAGGCGATGCGATCCAGCAGCGGGGTCTGCAGGCTTTCCATGCACAGGCTGAAGCCTGCCCCGGCCAGCGTGGCCAGCAGGATGGCCGCGCCACGCCCGCGGCGCTGCGCCAGCCGCCGGGCCAGCAGGTAGCCCAGGGGCATGTAGGCCAGCAGGTTGGTAGAAATGTCGGTGCGCGTGAGGTAGCGCGGCGGGGGCTGCAACAGGAAATCCAGGGACCAGGCCCCCAGGCCCAGGAAGCCGGCGCTGGTATACAGGCTGCCAAAGGCGATCAGCAGGGCATAGAGCCCCAGGGCGAGGGAGGTGGGTCTGGAATCGGTCTGGCCGGCCATGCGTGTTCCTTGCTTTGGCCGGGATGCTGGCATGCGGGCCGGGCGCGCTCAAGCCCTGCGCAAGGGCCGGCCGGGCCAGGCGCGCGCATGAAAAAACGGCGGCCCGCGGGCCGCCGTTTTCCGCCGTGCGTGGTCGTTCAGGCAGACTTGCGCCGACGGGTCGCGGCCAGGCCCACCAGGCCCAGGCCCAGCATGGCCAGGGTGGCGGGCTCGGGCACGCCTTGCACCGGGGGCTTGCCGCCGAAGCCGTCCACATACACATACATGGCATGCGCGGAGGGCGTGCAGTCGCGCGCGATGACTTCCAGGGTCAGCATATCACCCACCACCGCAAGGCCCGTCAGATCGATCCCCACCACGTTCCAGCCCGTCGGATCCAGGGGGTTGCCGTTGGTACTGTGCTTCCAAAACCCCACATCGGTCCATGCGCCCCCATCGGTTTCGTAGTGCGAGACATCGTAGATGGGGGGGCCGCCTTGCGTATCGTTGGTCAGCTTCACCTGGAAGAACGGCGTCGCCGTCGTGCTGTGCCCGGATTCCTCTTCGATCGCCGCCCAGGCGAAGTACACGAAGCCCACGGAGCCATCCGCCTCGGCCACCACCGCGCCGGTCTGCTTCATGCGGTTGTAGATTGTGCCACCGCCACTATAGCCCCAGGCAAGGTCGTCGCCCACGCGCGCCGCATAGCTGCCGCCGTACGTCGTGTTGATGCCGGTATGCGCATCCACGCCGAAGCCGACCAGCGCGGCGGACAGCCCGCCGTTGCTGCTGGAGGGATTGCTGGTGGAGCCTGCAGGCAGGGCGGCGTAGCTGGCGGAGCCGCTGTCGGAAGAGAACAGCCAGCCGTCCAGGTTGCCGTTCTCGAAGCCGCCGTTCACGAAGCTCAGGCCCGCCATGGCGGGGCTGGCCACCAGGGCGGCCAGCGCGGATACAAGCGTTAGTTTTTTCATGATGCTCTCCTGTTCGAAATGCGTTGCAAAGGCAAAAAGCTGACTTGTCTTACATGGCCAACGGTGAAGGGGGTCGGCACGCACTGTGTTGAGCATGGTCCGTGCCAGAAATACATAACATATAAAAATCAGTGTCTTGCATCACACCCCGGGACGGGGGGGTACGCAAGCGTAAAAAAAACCGACACTGCCGCGGTCCCCGGGGCGGGGACCCGTGCCCGCTCAGGGCCGAGCGGCCGGGGTGGCCTGGCCCTTGACCCGCGCCAGCACCGCGCCGCTGGCCTCCTGGGCCTGCAGGATCTCTTCCCCGCCCATGCTCTGCGTGAGTTTGTCGCGCAGGACGAGGGCGTCGTCATGGCCCTTGGCGGCGGCCACGTTGAGCCAGATGTAGGCCGAACGCTTGTCCACGGGGCCGGCCAGGCCATCGCGGTAGAACAGGCCCAGGCGGTATTCCGCCTCCAGGTGGCCCTGCTCGGCGGCCTTCAGATACTGTGCCTGGGCGGCGCGGAAGTTCTGCACCGTGCCATAGCCATACTGATAGGCCTGGCCCAGCATGTATTGGGCGTCCGCCCGTCCCCGGTCGGCGGCGTTCTGCAGCCAGTGCAGCGCCTCGGTGAAGTTGTCCCGGTGCCAGAGCGCGCGGCCCAGTTCATACTGCGCCTGCGGATCGCCCTTGCCGGCCCGGGTACGCAGGGCCGCCAGGCTTTCGGCCTCGGCGGCCTCGATCGAGGGCGCCTCGCCGGAAGTGGGGCCGCGGGCGAGGTACAGGCCCGCACCCGCGGTCAGCAGCAGCAGCGCCCCGGCGGCGTACAGGATCACGCGCGGGCGCGGCGCCCGGGTTTCCACCTTGAAGTGCTTGTGGCAGGCGCGGCAGCGATAGACCACGTGCCCCGCGCCGCGACTGGTCTTGCTGGACGGACGCACGTCCGTGCCGCCGCAGTAGCGGCAGGCGATCTGCGCATCCGTGGCGGGTCGGTCGGCGTGCTTGCTCGGCTTCATGGGGGTGACGGGAATGGGGTCAGGCGAGCCGAGCTTGCGGGGTCCAGCGGGTCAATGACCCCGCAAGCATACCCACGATGGCGGCCAGGAAGCCAGCGAACTGTGGCGGCACGAGACCTTCGCCCTGCGGCGCCAGGATTTCCAGGGGGATCCACACCAGCAGGCCCAGGACGATGGCCCAGTAGGCGCCGCGGGTGGTGGCCCGGCGCCAGTACAGGCCCGCCACCAGGGGCACGAAGGCCAGCACCAGGGTGACCTTGTAGGCGTTTTCCACCATCTGGTGGATGCCGGTGTCGTGTTCCAGGGCCCACAGGGCGTAGACGGTCACCAGCAGGGCGAAGCCCGCCACCACCCAGCGCGTGAGCCGCAGGAGGTCCCGGTCCGTCAGGGGCTTGCCGTGGCCGAAAAGGCCCTTGAGGACGTTTTCCGACAGGGTGACGGAGGGCGCCAGCAGGGTGCCGGAGGCGGTGGACATGATCACCGCCAGCAGGGCGCCATAGAACACCACCTGGGCGGTCAGGGGCAGATGGCCGGACACCAGCAGGGGCAGGATCTTCTGCGCGTCCTCCTGCAGGAAGCGCTGCGTCATGGCCGGGTCGATGAACAACGCAGCATAGGTGAGATACATGGGCACGGCGGCGAACAGGAAGTAGGCGACACCGCCGCCCACGGTACCCCATACCGCCACCTTTTCGCTCTTCGCCGAGTTGGCACGCTGGAACACGTCCTGCTGGGGGATGGAACCGAAGCCCATGGTGAGCAGACCGGAGACGAAGGCCACCAGGGCCACGGCATCGAGGTCCGGCCAGAAGGCGAACTTGTCGTGCTCCCAGGCATGCCGCACCACGGGCTGGATGCCGCCGCTCAGGTCACCGATCAGCCAGGCGATGTACAACAGGCCGAGGACGATGACGATCATCTGGAAGAAGGTGGTGAGCGCCACGGACCACATGCCGCCGAACAGCGTGTACAGCAGCACCACGGCGGAGCCGAGGATGATGCCCTGGGCCTGGGTGATCAGACCATCGGAGAGCACGTTGAACACCAGTCCCAGGGCCGTGACCTGGGCCGACACCCAGCCCAGATAGGACAGCACGATGGCGATGCCGGTGATCACCTCCACCCTGCGGTCATAGCGCACGCGATAGTAGTCGCTGATGGTGAGCAGGTTCATGCGGTACAGCCTGCGCGCGAAGAACAGGCCGAACAGCACCAGGCACAGGGAGGCACCGAAGGGATCGGAGATCAGCCCGCCCAGGTTCTCCTCCATGAAGGTGGCGGGGATGCCCAGCACCGTCTCCGCCCCGAACCAGGTGGCGAACACCATGGCCATGACGATGTACAGGGGCAGGCTGCGTCCGGCGGTGATGTAGTCGCGGGCGCTGTGCACCCGCGTGGCGGCATACATGCCGATGCCGATGGAGGCGACCAGGTAGAGCAGGACGAAGCCGAGCAGCATGGGAAGTTCCTGTGGTTCTGGCGGTCCGCGGTCCCCGCCGTTCGGTTCAGCGCGGTTCGATTCGGCCCAGGCGCGCTTGCACGCAGGCACGGTCCCGTGGCCCGGGTCGCGTACCCTCCGCAGCCGTTTTCTGGCGGTGGATTCTGGAAAAATCGCGCGATTATCCGCGATTTCCGGCTGGAGATGAGCCATACGTCGCGCGCGGGCGGCCAGGGCCGGCGCGCCGCCCCCACCGCGGCGCGCGTGCCCGTGCAGCGGCGCGCCCGTCCGGGTTTGCCGCCTGCCGGCGACCCTGCGCGCGCCGGACCCGCCAGCAGTCCATTTTCATGCTTGCACGGTTATGCTGAGGCCATGGATGACGCGCGCACCGACGAGGCCCTGATGCTGGCTTACCGCGCTGGCGAGGTCGCGGCCTTCACGGCACTGTACGCGCGCTGGCGTGCGCGCCTGTACCGCTATCTTGCGCACCAGGCGCCGGACCACGCCGAGGAGTTGTTCCAGGATGTCTGGCTGAAGGTGGTGCGCGCGCGCGGCCATTACGAGGTGACGGCGAAGTTCTCCACCTGGCTGTTCCGCATCGCCCACAACCGGCTCATGGACCACTTCCGGGCGCGGGGCCGCTGCGTGCTCGAATGTGCCGACCAGCCGATGGACGACCCCGCCGACGACCCTGCGGCCCCGGACTCGCAAGCACCTCCGGCCATGCTGGCGCGCAAGGAGATCGCCAGGGACATCCTGGCCTGCCTGGAGGCCCTGCCGGCGCCGCAGCGGGAAGCCTTCCTGCTAGCCGAGGAAGCCGGCATGAGCCTGGCGGAAATCGCCCAGGCCGCCGGCGTGGGGCGGGAAACCGCCAAGAGCCGGCTGCGCTACGCCCTGGACCGGCTGCGCCGCTGCCTGGCCGGACTGAGATGAACGGGAGCCACGGATGGAAGAACGCGATCCCCACCTGAGCGAGGCCTACCATGCCGCCGATCACCCGCAGCCGTCCACTGCCCTGGATGCCCGCATCCTGGACGCCGCCCGCGAGGCCGTGGCACCCACGCGCCGGCGCCCCGCCTGGCTCGGCCTGGCCTGGCCGCTGTCCACCACCGCCGTCCTGATCCTGGGCATCGCGCTGCTGTCGCGGATGCCGGGGCAAGCGCCGGATGTCCCGCACGAGCGCGCGCCTGGCCCCGCCGCCCTCCGGGCCGAAGGCGCCACGCCCACCCCGGCGCGGGTGGCGGTAACACCCGCCGCGCCTGGCGGAAGCATAGACAGACCCACCCCACGGGCCGAAGGCGCCGGACCTCCCGTCAGCCTGCCGGCTGACGCCGCGCGCAGGGCCTCGGCCGGACTGGAGCATGCCGCACCGCCTTCCCCCGCATCCGGCCGGGAGGCCGCCGCCCGCACGCAGGGCCTGGACACCCCCGGGGCGGTCGGTCCGGCGCAGCGCACGCCGGAGCAATGGGTGGAGGACATCCGCCGCCTGCTGCGCGAGGGCCGTACCGCCGAGGCCCGGAAATCCCTGGAGGAACTGCGCGGGCACCATCCGCGTTTCGTCCCGCCGGCGGACCTGGACGCGCCGCGCGCGGCATCGCCCGCCGAGCGCCCGGACGGCCCGGGGCGCTAACCCCAAATCCCGCGGCGCGTCGTTTACGCGCATGTCCTTTCACTCCACGGGAGTCCATCATGCCGCAACGACCGCTCGTCCTGTGCCTCACCCTTCTGATCGCCAGCCTGCCCGCGCATGCGGGGCGCCTGCTGGACCTGGAGATCGTCGACCGGAACACCGGGAACACCCTGGACGTGCATCGTCATCGCGGCCAGGACTGGATCGCGGGCAGCCCCGGCGAACGCTATGCGGTACGCCTGGTGAACCGCACCGGGCAGCGCGTCCTGGTGGTGCTGTCGGTGGACGGCGTCAACGCCGTGAGCGGCGAGACCGCCGCGCCGGACCAGTCCGGCTATGTGCTGGCACCCTGGGAGCGGGCCGAGATCGCCGGCTGGCGCAAGAGCCTGGAGGAGATCGCCCAGTTCTACTTCACCGCCCTGCCGGATGCCTATGCCGCGCGCACCGGCCGGCCGCACCACGTGGGCGTGATCGGCGCGGCCGTGTTCCGGGAAAAGACGCGGCTCCGGCCGGTGGCGCCATATCCCGGGCAACCCGCACCCGGAGGCAACGAGCAACGATCCGCCGCCGCGGCGGACGCGCGTGATGCGCCGGCGGCGATGGCCCAGGCCCGGCGCGAAGCGGAGCGCCTGGGTACCGGCCACGGCGAGCGCGAGTACGCGCCCATCCGCTACACCGTGTTCGAGCGCTCCAGTGCGTCCCCCGCGGAGGTACTGAGCCTGCGTTACGACAGTCACGAAAACCTGGTGCTGCGCGGCGTCCTGGTCCGCCCCCATCCCGACCGGTCCGAGCCCCGGCCCTTCCCGGGCCTCTTCGTGCCCGATCCGGGAGGCTGAGGCGCTCCGCGCGCCGCTGTTGCACGGGGTTGCCCTCCCCTCTCCCGCCGTTTCGGGACAGCACCCGCGGCGGCCGATACGACCGCCTCACGACAGCTGGCTTAACCACAAGGCCAGCAGCGCCAGGGCGATCAGTGCCAGCCAGCGGTTGCGGGCCTGCTGCCGGCGCAGCATGGTTTCCATGCCGGCCTCCAGCCTTGCCAGGCGGTCGCCGTGCAGGGCGGCGTGCGCCAGGCGGGGGAGCTGGGGGACAAGGGTGCCCCAGTAGGGCGCCTCTTCCCCCAGGGCGCGCAACCAGCCACGCCAGCCGATCTGCTGGCTCATCCAGTGCTCCAGGAAGGGCTTGGCCGTGGACCACAGGTCCAGGTCCGGGTCCAGCTGACGGCCCAGGCCCTCGATGTTGAGCAGGGTCTTTTGCAGCATCACCAGCTGGGGCTGGATCTGCATGCCGAAGCGGCGCGAGGTCTGGAACAGGCGCAGCAGCACCTTGCCGAAGGCGATCTCCTTCAGGGGCCGGTCGAAGACCGGCTCGCACACGGCGCGGATGGCGGCCTCGAACTCGTCCACCCGGGTCTGCGGCGGCACCCAGCCGGAGTCCAGGTGGGTCTGCGCCACCTTGCGGTAGTCGCGCCGGAAGAAGGCCAGGAAGTTGCGCGCCAGGTAGTTCCGGTCCGCGTCGGTGAGGGTGCCCATGATGCCGAAGTCCAGGGCCACGTACTGGCCTTCCGGGGTCACCAGGATGTTGCCCGGATGCATGTCGGCATGGAAAAAACCGTCGCGGAACACCTGCGTGAAGAACAGCTCCACGCCGACACGCGCCAGACGCGGGAAGTCCACGCCCTGGGCTCGCAGCTCGTCCAGGCGGGAGATGGGCGTGCCTTCCATCCAGGTCATCACCATGACCTCCGGGGCGCAGTAGTCCCAGTACACCTCGGGCACGGCCAGCAGGGGGGAGTGCCTGAAGTTGCGGTGCAGCTGGGAGCAGTTGGCCGCCTCGCGCATCTGGTCCAGTTCGTCGTCCAGATGCTTGGCGAACTCCGCCACCACCTCCCTGGGCTTGAGGCGCTTGCCGTCCCACCAGAGGACCTCCACCAGCCAGGCAAAGCTGTCCAGCAGACGCAGGTCCTGGCCGATGACCCTGCCGATACCCGGACGCAGGATCTTCACCGCCACCGCATGCCCGGATTTCAGGCGCGCACGATGCACCTGGGCCACCGAGGCGGACGCCACGGGCGCGGGCTCGAATTCCGCAAACACCGCCTCCACCGGCCGGCCATAGGTGCGACGCAGCACGGCCAGGGCCTGCTCGCTGGGAAAGGGAGGCACCCGGTCCTGCAGCCGCGCCAGCTCGTCGGCGATGTCCGGCGGGATCAGGTCCCGCCGGGTGGAAAGCACCTGTCCGAACTTGATGAAGATGGGGCCCAGGGACTCCAGGGCCAGACGCAGGCGCTCGCCCCGCGGGCGGGTGTAGCTGTCGAAGGCACGGCGCCAGAAAAACAGGACGCGCACCAACCAGCGCACCGGTCTGGCCCGCTCGTGGCCCAGCAGGAACTCATCCAGGCCATAGCGGAAGGCGGTGATCCAGATGCGCTGCAGGCGGAACAGATGCATGGCTTCAGCCCGGCGTGCGCTGGGCCTCCAGGAGCAGCAGGCGGGCCTCCAGCCGGTCCGTGTCTTCCCGCAGGTGGTCCACCCCGGCGATGAATTCCCGGGTAGCGTGGGGCTCGGCCAGCATACCGGCCTCATGCACGGCGTACTCTGCCAGGTTGCGGCCGGCGGCATCCACCACCCCTGCGCGCCACGGCCCCAGGCCCTGGAGGAACCGTTCCACGCGGCTGGCGACCATGTCCCCCAGATAGGGGCGCAGCGCCAGGACCCAGTCGAAGTCCGCCACGGCGTGGGCGATGTCGGCGGCGAAGACGCCATCGCCCTCGGCGCGGAACAGCTCTCGCATGCCGCCGCCGCTGATCCAGGCAGGCAGGGCGGCGGGCTGGGGGATGAGGGTCAGGCTGGCCGGGTCGTCCGCCGGGGCACCGGCCGCGGGCATGCGGAAGGATCCATCCTCGGCCACGGCCAGTTCCAGGGATACCGGCGGCAGGGCCAGGACGAGGTGTTTGCCGGCATGCCGCCGCAGCCGGGCACGAGCCATGGGTTGACGCGCGAGCAGGCCGTTGAGGGCCTGGGCGAGGAGACTGGCGGGCAGGGCATGCATGGCGGGATTGTAGGGCAGGCGGCGATAATCCCGGTCATGAATGTCCAAGGCGCACCCACCCGTACCATCCGGCCCATAAGGATGCACGATGCATGGTGCGTGGAGGTCATCGACCAGACCCGCCTGCCGCATGAATTCGTCACCCGGGTACTCGGCACGCCCCAGGAGGCGGCGGAGGCCATCGCCGTCATGCGCGTGCGCGGTGCGCCCCTCATCGGCGCCACGGCGGCCTATGGCATGGCCCTGGCGGCCCGCCTGGATGCGTCGGATGCAGGCCTGCGGGCTGCCGCGCGGCTGCTGATGGCCACCCGTCCCACGGCGGTCAACCTGAAATGGGCGGTCGAACGCATGCTGGCGCGCCTGCTGGACCTGCCGGCAAGTGGGCGCTCACGGATGGCCTGGGAGGAGGCCGCCGTCCTTTGCGAGGAAGACGTCGCCCAGAACCAGGCCATCGCCCGGCACGGCCTGGAACTCATCCAGGCCATCGCCCGGCACAAACGTGGGCCGGTCCAACTGCTCACCCATTGCAATGCCGGCTGGCTGGCGACGGTGGACTGGGGCACGGCCCTGGCCCCCGTGTTCGCCGCCCAGGCGGCGGGACTCGCGGTGCATGTATGGGTGGACGAGACCCGGCCGCGCAACCAGGGTGCCAGCCTCACCGCATGGGAACTGAACCAGGCCGGTATCCCGCACACGGTCGTCGCCGACAACGCCGGCGGCCACCTCATGCAGCAGGGCCGGGTGGATCTGTGCATCGTCGGCACCGACCGCACGGCTGCCAACGGCGACGTATGCAACAAGATCGGCACCTACCTGAAGGCCCTGGCCGCCTTCGACAACAACTTGCCTTTCTATGTGGCGGCCCCGGGACCCAGCATCGATTTCAGCCTGGCCAGCGGCCGGGACATCCCCATCGAGGAACGCTCCCCCGTGGAGGTGAGCCATATCGCCGGCCGCGCCGATGCGGGCAACCAGGTGCGCGTGCAGCTGACACCGGCGGGCAGCGCCTGTGCCAATCCGGCCTTCGACGTGACCCCGGCCCGGCTGGTGACGGGCCTCATCACCGAACGGGGCGTGTGCGCCGCCAGCCGGGCGGCCCTGGCGGGTCTCTATCCGGAGCGGACATGAACCTGGCGCGCCAGGTCGCGGACTGTGCCCGCCTCAGCGTGGCCATTGGCCTGAACCAGGGCGCCTCGGGCAATGTGAGTGCCCGCTCGCCCGATGGCCTGTGGATCACACCCTCGGGCCTGGACATGAGCGGGCTGCGCGCCACGGACATGGTGCGGCTGGATATGCAGGGCCGGGTCCTGACGGGGGGCAAACCCTCCAGTGAATGGCGCATGCACCGTGACCTCTACGCCGCCTTCCCCCAGGCCCGCGCCGTGGCGCATGCCCACTCCCCCTTCGCCGTGGCCCTGGCCTGCCTGCGTCGCGACATCCCGCCCTTCCACTACATGGTGGCCGTGGCCGGAGGCATGGATATCCGCTGCGCCCCCTATGCCACCTTCGGCACCCAGGCCCTGTCGGACGCGGTCATCGCCGCCCTGCAGGAGCGCCGCGCCTGCCTCATGGCCAACCACGGCCTGGTGGCCTGGGGCACCGGCCTGGAGCGGGCCCTGGCCCTGGCCCTGGAGGTGGAGACCCTGTGCGGCCAGTATCTGCGCTGCCTGCAGGCCGGCGGGCCGGTGCTGCTGAGCCAGGAGGAAATGGCCGAGGTGCTGGAGAGGTTTCGCGACTACGGCGCCGGCGCATGATCCGCCTCCTGTCGCGTCTGGGTCTGCTGCTCGTCCTGCCGCTGGCCGTCCTGGCCCTGCTGCTGGCCCTGGCCACCTCGCCCGCACCGGCGCCCGGCCTGAGCACGGCCCTGTCCGTGGCGGACATGGAACGCGGACGCCGGGTGTGGCAGATCCTGAGACCCACACACCTGCGCGAAGGACAGAGCAGCCGGATCAGCCTGTCCGCCCAGGACCTGAGCCTGGGCCTCCATTACCTGGCCCGCCGCATGGGCCTGTCGGGGGCCAGCGCGACCATGCAGGCGCGCCACCTGACACTGCATGTCACGGCCCGCATACCGGGTCTGCCCGTGCCCCGCTACTGCAACCTGGCCTTGACCCTCCGGCCCGACGGCGACCTGCTGGCTCCCGCCCGGCTGCGCCTGGGAGCCCTGCCCCTGCCCGCGCAACCGGCGCGCCACCTGCTGGAGTGGGGCCTGAACCTGTCCGCCCTGGGCGGGCAGTATGCGGTGGCGCGCGCCATGCTGCGCTCCGCGCAGCTGCGGGATGACCGCCTGTGGATAGACTTCGTCTGGCACGGCCGCGCCCTCGAAAATGCCGTATCCAAGGGGATGGGCCTGGATATGGCGGCCCTGGAGGCCTACCGCCACCACCTGACCGGGCAGCGGGAAAGGGAATTCACGCCCCTGCTGGGCCGGGCCTTCAGCCTGGCCGTGGCGCGCTCACGCCGGGGTGATCCGGTGCGCGAGAACCGCGCCGCGCTCACCGCCCTGGCCGAGCGTGTGCTGGGCACACGCCTGACGAGCGTGGGCGGGGTTTCCCGGGCCCGGCAAGCGGGTGGTGGCGTCCGCCTGGACGGGCGCGCAGACTTCGCCCAGCACTTCGCCCTGTCCGCCTTCCTGGCCGCCACCGGGGGCACGGACTTCTCCGATGCGGCGGGGCTCTACAAGGAACTGCGCGATGCACGGCAGGGCAGCGGTTTCTCCTTCAACGATCTGGCGGCGGACCGGGCCGGCAGCCGCCTGGGTAACGCCGCGACCCGGTCCGCGCGGGACGCCCGGCGCATCCAGACCGCCCTGGCCGGGACAACGCATGCCGGCGCCTTCTTTCCCCGGGTGGACGACCTGCCGCAATTCATGCCCCAGCGCGAGTTCGAAGGCCGCTTCGGCGGCATAGACACACCGGCCTATCAGGCCATGCTGGAGCGCATCGATAGCCGGATTTCCAGCTTGCCGCTCTATCGTCGGGGCAACAGCGAGTAAACCGGGACCGGGCCAGGCCGCGGGGAGACCTGCACCGATGTGGCAGACATGGGATGTGGGGCGAAGATCAGTGCAGCCACGCCGGCAGCAGAATGATGGCCGCCACGTTGACGAGGCCCAGCACCAGATTGGTGCCCACCAGCGCGCGGATGCGGCTCAGGGCCGCGCCTGCCGCCGGCCAGTCCTGACTGGCCACGCCTTTTTTCAGGGCGGCATAGGGCACGAAATAGAGATAGGCATAGAGGCTGGCCATGAGATAGCCGATGCCGGCCATGACATGGATCTGCACCGGCACGGCGGCGAATCCACCCATGTTGAGGATGATGACCTGCCCCGTCAGCACCAGGGCGATGACGCAGATCCACACCCAGGGAAAGAAGCGGGCGAACACCGCGCGCCACAAGGCCAGGCGCTGGGGCGGTGCCTCCAGGCTGGCCAACACGGCGGGCCGCAGGCACTGGTGGGCGAAGAACATGCCGCCCACCCAGATGATGGTGGCGAAGAGATGGACAAGCGTGAGCAGGGCGAGTGTCATGGTGGCGTCGATCCGGGCAAAGCCCGGATTCTAGATCACTAGCCGCAGGCCCCGACCGCGCCGCAGGCGGTACAGAAGTCACAGCCATCCTTGCGGATCACGGTCTCGTTGCCGCATTCGTTGCAGCGCTTGCCCTGCATCACCATGGGGGCGTCGCCGGCGTGGGCCGGTGGCAGGGCGGGGCTTTGCAGGATACCCATTTCCCGCACCGGCAGGCCGTCCTCGGTGAGGATGCCCAGCATGGCGTAGCGGTGGATGATGAGCCGCGCCACATAGGCCACGGTGGAGGGCCAGGTGGCCTGCTTGCCGCCGCCGGGCACGAAGGCCATGAAGTCCCCCAGGGGCTCCGGATAGTTGAGCAGCTTGCGCAGCTTCATGCCGATCCAGGCCGGGTCCATGACCCGCATGTCCAGGGAGAGAAGCTTGCACAGGCCATCCAGGGCGCGGGGGTAGTCCCCGGACAGCCACAGGGAATAGGGCCGGGTGACGCCATCCGGCAGGGCGATTTCCTTCACGCCCAGGACGAAGTCGTCGCCGGTGTGGGGGTTGAGCACGTCCACGGTCCAGGACAGGGTGCCGTCGGTGCCGGTCTTGGGTTCCTTCAGGCTGAACAGGGCATCCAGCACCGGGGTCTCGCCCGGACCTTCGAGGGCGTGGAGCTCTTCCAGGCGCCAGCGCAGCAGCTGGGCCATGGCCGCCACCTGGCTGGGCATGCGCCGGGGCTCGCCTTCCGGCGGGAAGGGGATGCTGCAGGCGTCGTCGCCCCGGGTCTTGGCCAGGGTATCCAGCTTCAGCTTGAGCCAGCCACGGTCATTGGCGCGCATGTCCATGGACAGGGTCTTGGCCACGGCCCCCAGGCCGCGGGGCTGCTCCGCGCCATTGACCCAGACCTCGAAGGGCCAGGCCCGGCCCTCGGTCTCCGTGTGGCCCACGAACAGGGCAAAGCTGCCCAGCTCGCTGTCGAGCATGTAGCTCCAGGCCGGATTGCCGCCGGGCAGCTTGGGCCGCCCGGGCCACTTCAGGCTGTCCAGCACGGGCGCGGGCAGGGCCTTGATCTCGATGCGCCGGTTCACGTCGCTCATCTCGAAGTCCTGGGGCGCGGCGGCCTGGGTGCCGGGCGCGGGCTTGGCGGTATCCGCGCCGGTGGACAGCACGCTGCCCAGGACGGCATTGGGCCGATAGGTGGCCAGACCCTTGAGCCCCGCCTTCCAGGCGGCGAAGTAGAGGCCCTCGAAGTCGGTGTAGGGGTAGTCCGCCGGCACGTTCACGGTCTTGGAGATGGCGGAATCCACATAGGGGGCCACGGCGGCCACCATGTCCATGTGGGCCAGGGCGGAGATCTCCAGGGCGGTGACGAAGCTGGCGGGCAGGGTCTCGGTGTCGCCGCCCTGTTCCCGGTACAGGCGCCAGGCGTGGTCCTCCACCTGATATTCCTTCCAGCCGCCGTCCGCCTCCCGTTTCTTGCGCGTGTAGGCCCAGGAGAAGGCGGGCTCGATGCCGTTGCTGGCGTTGTCTGCGAAGGCCAGGGAAATGGTGCCGGTAGGGGCGATGGACAGCAGATGTGAGTTGCGCATGCCATGCGCGCGGATGTCCGCCTTGATGTCATCCGGCAGGCGCGAGGCGAAATTGCCCCCGGACAGATAGAGGTCCGCGTTGAACAGGGGGAAGGCGCCCCGCTCCCGGGCCAGGTCCACAGAGGCCCGGTAGGCCCCGTCGCGCATGAAGCTGGCCACCCGGGTGGCGAAGGCCAGGGCCTCCGGGCCGTCGTAACGCAGACCCAGCATCACCAGGGTGTCCCCCAGGCCGGTGAAGCCCAGACCCACGCGGCGCTTGGCCATGGCCTCATCCCGCTGCTTCTGCAGGGGCCAGGCGGTCAGGTCCAGGACGTTGTCCAGGGCGCGCACGCTGATGGGCAGGATGCGCGCCAGACCCTCGAAATCGAAGTCGGCGTGCATGCTGAAGGGCTGGCGGACGAAGCGGGTCAGGTTGATGGAGCCCAGACAGCAGCAGCCGTAGGGCGGCAGGGGCTGTTCGCCGCAGGGGTTGGTGGCCTCGATGGTCTCGCAATAGGCCAGGTTGTTGTCGCGGTTGATGCGGTCGATGAACAGCACCCCGGGTTCCGCGTGGTCGTAGGTGGAGGCCATGATCTGGGTCCACAGGTCCCGCGCCCGCAGCTTGCGATATACCCACAGGCCATCGCCGCGCGGATAGGCACCGGCGGCCTTCTGTTCCGCGCCGGGCTCGGCCTTGTGCGTGAGTTCCACCTCGCCATCCGCCTCCACCGCCTGCATGAAGGCATCGGTGAGACCCACGGAGATGTTGAAGTTGCGCAGATCGCCCTGGTCCTTGGCATGGATGAACAGCTCCACGTCCGGGTGGTCGCAGCGCATCACGCCCATCTGCGCGCCACGGCGCGAGCCAGCGGACTCGACGGTCTCGCAGGAGCGGTCGAACACCCGCATGTAGGATACGGGGCCACTGGCCCGGGACTGGGTGCCCTTGACGAGGGAACCCTTGGGCCGGATGGTGGAAAAGTCGTAGCCCACGCCACCGCCCCGGCGCATGGTCTCCGCGGCTTCCTCCAGCGCCACGTAGATGCCGGGCCGCCCCTCGCTCTCGCCAGAGATGGCGTCCCCCACGGGCTGCACGAAGCAGTTGATGAGGGTGGCCTGCAGTTCCGTGCCGGCGGCGGAGTTGACCCGTCCGGCCGGGATGAAGCCCGCCTCCATGGCGGCGTAGAACTGACGCTCCCATTTCGCCCGCTCCGCCTTCTTCTCCACAGAGGCCAGGGCCCTGGCCACCCGGGCACGTACATCCGTGACGTTGCGCTCATCGCCCTTGGCGTATTTTTCCAGCAAGACTTCACTGGAGATGGCTTGGTCGGCAAGCTCGGGGAACAAGGCATTCTGCATGGCGGTCTCCTGGTTTGTACGCTATTTATAGTGCGCGCATGCCAACGTTAGCACTATATCTAGCGTCAGGCCAACCCCAATTCGGCAATCACCGGGGTGTGGTCGGAAGGCCGCTCCAGACGGCGCGGCGCCAGGTCGATGGCACAGGCCGTGCAGCGTTCCGCCAGGGGTGCCGACAGCAGTATGTGGTCGATGCGCAGGCCCAGGTTGCGGCGGAAGGCGGCCTGACGATAGTCCCACCAGGAAAAGCTGTTGTCCGGCTGCGCGAACAGACGAAAGGCGTCCCGCAGGCCCAAGGCCTCCAGAGCCCGGAAGCGCTCCCGCTCCGGCGCCGACACCAGCACGCTGCCCGCCCAGGCCACCGGGTCGTGCACGTCCCGGTCTTCCGGGGCAATGTTGTAGTCCCCCAGCAGGGCCAGGCGCGGATGGCGCTGCAACTCCTCCCGCAGCCAGGCGATGAGCGCGTCCAGCCAGGCCAGCTTGTACCGGAACTTGTCCGAATCCAGGCTCTGGCCGTTGGGGATGTAGACGCACACCACCCGGACATCGCCGATGCTGGCGGCCAGCACCCGCTTCTGCTCGTCCGCGAAGCCGGGAATGCCAGCCTGCACAGCCTCCAGGGGCGTCCGGCTCAGGATGGCCACGCCGTTGTAGGTCTTCTGACCGGAAAAGACCACCCGCCAGCCCGCGGTCTCGAGCTCCGCGCGGGGGAAGGCCTCGTCCACCAGCTTGGTCTCCTGCAGGCACACCACATCCGGCAGGGCCGCAGGCAGCCAGTTCAGCAGGTGGGGCAGACGTACCTTCAGGGAGTTGACGTTCCAGGTGGCGAGTTTCATATCCGCAAGATCACATCGGTGGTAGAGGGGCGCTTGCATATGCAGGTAGTCGGCCTGCATGCCAGGATACGCGTCCCGGCGACGGTGGACAGGCGAGCGGCTGCATGCTCGAGCGTCTGGCACGCTCGTTCCGGGCATGTGTGCGCTCCACGGCCCAGCGCCCGGCCGGTACCGCGAAATCCTCGACGTCGGTCTGAACCGCAAGTGGATCGGCCCGGCAGGGATAGACCCCGCGGCCCACGTTCCGGCTGGCGGGGTGGCACGCGGCGCCCTCCTCGATGCCGCGACACCACGCAACCGTCTGCGCGCATTGGCCGGTACCCGACCTCGATGAAACACATCCACACTCCGGGGTATTTCGACATCGCGGCGGACGCCACTGCCAAATGAGCACCGTCGCGGGCCTGATGGTGTCCAGGAGTTTCAGGGTGGAGGGGAAAGCGCACATGAACGGGATGGCAAGGGCCGGACAGCACGGGATTATCCTGGAAACGGGGGCCAAGCCGGGGATGCGCGACGCGCGTGCCACGGGCCCACGAAGAAACGGTATCGCGCTGCACACCCAGGTGCCCTCCCCCGCCCACGCGAGAAGACCGTGGCGCGACAGGGAAGAACCGGCCGGGGAGGCGGTAGGCGCCCGAATCCCATGCTCCCGGCTTCGGCCGACACCGAAATTGCACACCCGTCATTGCGCAACCTCCTGCCTGTCGTAACGGAATTCGACGCCCGCCATCCCGGGCCTGGCACCCATCATCCCGGGCCTGGTACCTGTCATTCCGAACGCAGTGAGGAATCTTCAGAAGCCATGTTTGCACCCCAACACCCCCTGATCGAATTTTGCGACGTCAGGATCGACGGACGGGTGTTTCCGACCATGTCGGTCTCCGATGTCATCTCGAATCCCTGGGCGATTCGGTTAGGGAAGGTCTGCATAAATCCACCCATGCCCTTGGCGGCGACCTGAATGCCTGAGACGATCCTGGCCATGAAACAGACCGGCCTGCCCCTGGGGGTCTCGACGAAACGCACACGGCGTCGGGAATTTCTCGAAGAGATGGATCGTGTGGTGCCGTGGAGCGAGTTGGTGGCGCTGATCGCCCCCTACCTGCCCGAAGGCAAGCGCGGCCGGCCGCCGTTTCCCGTGGAAGCGCTGCTGCGCATCCATTTCATGCAGCAATGATTCACCCTCTCCGATCCGGACATGGAAGAAGCCCTGCACGACATGCCGCTGTTCCGCGACTTCGCCGGTCTGGGCGGTTGGGATGACCGCCTGCCCGACGAGAGCACCATCCTGCGCTTCCGCCACGCCCTGGAGAAACACCGCCTGGCCGAGCAGATCCTGGTCACCATCAACACCCTGCTGCGGGAGCGGGGGCTGATGTTGAAATGCGGCACGGTGGTGGATGCCACGCTGATCGCCGCGCCCAGTTCCACCAGGAACGCCTCGGGCGAGCGCGATCCGGAGATGAAGCAAAGCAAGAAGGGCCGGCAGTGATACTTCGGCATGAAGGCCCACATTGGCGTGGATGCCGACTCGGGCCTGGTGCACACGGTGCGCGGCACCGCGGGGAGCGTCAACGACGTGGTCGAAGCCAACGCCCTGCTGCACGGGGAAAAGACCGATGCGTTTGGCGATGCGGGCTACCGGGGCGCGGCCAAGCGCCCCGATGCCAGGCCGGAAGTGCAATGGCATATCGCCATGCGGCCGGGACAACGCAGGGCATTGGACAAGGGCAGCGCCAAGGGGCGCTTGGCTGAACAAATCGAGCGCATCAAGTACAGCATTCTCGCCAAGGTGGAATACCCCTTCCGGCAGTGTCCCACCAAGTGGTGTAAGAGCTGAAGTGCCTGGTGTTGCCCGGTAGGCCCCGCATGCGGGGCCTACCGGGCGGGCGCGATCGGGTGGTCATCGAAGGACTCCGGTAAGGTTTGGGTAGCGACACTCAACCC
>JAKQCX010000013.1 GCA_029558905.1 Pseudomonadota bacterium | reverse complement strand
AGCGCGTGACCATCCGGTGACCACACCGCGGGGTGCCTCGGCACCGGCGTCAAACCCCCGATCGCGCGCAGCGTCGACGGCTGACCGACCTCGCCAAGCCACAGCTGCACCGACATCGTGCGGTCGGAGAAGAACGCCAGCGTGGTGCCGTCGGGCGAGATCGCCGGCAGCAGGTCGACGCCGCTGGACGGGAACACCGGCTCGCGCACGGGCGGCGCGCGGCCGTCGCCGGGCAGGACGCGGAACAGGCCGCTGCGCGACTGGTCGATCTCGAACACCATCGACCAGTCCTTCAGCGCGATGTCCGGATACACCAGGTTGCCGCTCGACAACGGCGGCAGCGGATGGATCGCGCCATCGGCGAGCGTGTACAGGAACAGGCTGGCCTCGGCGGTCACGTGACTGAACACGATGCCGCTGCCATCGGGCAGCCAGTCCCAGCCACGGATATCGCCGCGGAGCATGGTCAGGCGCCTGGGCTCGCCACCGGCGGCCGGCATCATCCACAGGTCGGCAAGCGAGGTGTTGCGGCGGAACGCCAGCCAGCGGCCATCGGGCGAGTAGCGCGGGATCAGGTCGGTGTCGTCGTCCTTGATCCCGTACTCCAGCTTGCGCCATTCGCCGCTGGCCAGGTCGAGGATGCGCAACGGCCCGCTCGACTCCTCCGGCTCGCGCAGCGCGCCCATCACCAGCCCACGGCCATCGGGCGTCCAGTCGAACGCGGAATGGGCCCGGCCGAAGCAGTCGCCGACCTTGCGTTCCTCGCCACCGTTGACCGCGACCACCATCAGCTCGCAGCGCGATCCGGTCGTGCGCACGAAGGCGATGCGGGTACCGTCGCGCGACCACACCGGCAACTGGTCGTCGCCATCCTGCGGCGCTGCGGTGAGCCGACGCGCGGACACCTGGTTCGCACCCTGCAGCATGATCGCGCTGCCGGCATCGCCCGGCTGCTTTCCCGCGAACGCGATCGTCGCGCCATCGGGTGACAGCGACGGCCTTTGCTCCTGTCCGGGCAGCGACGTGATCGCCCGGTAGTTGAGCGCGATCGGCGCCTGGACCGCGGCCACGGGCGGATCCGGCACCGGCGCGGCCTTCGGCGCCGACCATGGCCGCAGCACCGCCAGTCCCACGAGCAGCGCCGCGGCGCCCACGGCCGGCCACAGCCAGGTGCGCGTCGGCCTTGCGCTCGCCGGCGGCGGGGCCTGGCCTTCACCGAGCGCAGCACAAGCGCCCGCATCGACGATGCCGTCGGGGGGCTCCGCTTGCGTGCCTCCGGGGGCGGCGCCCCCGGCATCGACCCATGCGACATCCGCGACCAGGCGATAGCCGACCTTCGAGATCGTCTCGATGTAGCGCGGCGCGTCACGATCGTCGGCGAAGGCCTTGCGCAATTGGGTCACCGCCTGCGTGAGCACGTCGTCGGTGGGCATGGTGTCCGGCCAGACGCGCTCGAACATCGTCTCGCGGCTGACCACCGCGCCGCGCTGTTCGACCAGCACCAGCAGCACCTGCATGGCCTTGACGGTGAGCCGAAGCGAGCCGCCGTCGGCGCGCACGACCACACGGCGCATGGTGTCGACCTCGCAGTCGCGCACGCGCAGGCGGTCGGACCGCGGCGCGATCACGGCTGGCGCCGCGCACGCCGTCGCGCACGCCATGATCCGCCGGAGGGGCGGGTCATCAATGCTCTCTCTCGCATTCGCAATCCCAGTGCTCCGGGGATGCACGGCAAGCACCGTGCCGATCGTCCGCAGGATTGCATCGCGTCCACGGGCGCTGCATGTGCCTTTCGTCTTGCCGCGGGCGCGCTTCCCGCGGCCGCGACGGCGATGCCCGCGCACCGCGCACCGCGCACTTGCACGGGCCATCGGTGATTCCCCCGCCGACATGCAGGACGCGAGGGATCACTGCGGTTTCACGCGAAACGGTTGCCGGACAACCCGCTCGCGGGATTGCGCGTGCGAAGGGCAGCACTCTCGCAGGTGCTCCGATCCTCCCCCACGCCTTCCGCACGATCGCGCGCGTGCCGTCCGCGCCTGCAGATCACCGTTCCTGCCGGCAGGAACGCGGCACGCCTCGCGGCGGCGGCGGCGCCCCGCGCGGGAACGCCACTGCCCCAGCTTGCACGATCTGGCGCGACGCCATGACGGCCGTCACGGCCACTTCAAGCAGATTCGCCGCCGCCGACGTGCGCCTAGCCTGAGCGTGCGGAAAGACCTGCCGCGATACCCCGAGACCATGCCATGAAAGTCCCCCTGACCCTGATCGCGACCCTGATCCTCGCCGGCCACCTCATTCCCGTGGACGTCGAGGCGAAGGAAGCCGAACCACTGACCGACTGCGTCTCGCTGTCCGATGCCCACCAGGGCACGCGCTTCGGCAGCCAGTACCTGCTGCTCAAGGACGGCGATGCGCATTACCGCCTTGGCTTTGGCGGCTCCTGCGACGCGCTGGTGCGCAGCTCCATTCTCCAGGTTGCCACTGGCGGCGAGAAGAACCGGCTGTGCGCGAAAGGCACCTCCGTCACCTCGCGATCGAACCACTGCACGGTGCGCTCGGTGGAACGAATCGAGGCGGATGTCTACGACCGGGTGGCGCGGCGCAACCGGCGCTAGCCGCACGGCTCCCGCGGCGGGGGCGCGGACGCCCTCGCCGTCGGGTCGCCGGTCATTGCGGCGACGGCACCGAGCCGGCCCGGTACGGGTACTTGGCGAAGATGTCCGCGATCGCACCGTCGATGCGCGCGTCGCGCTTCGCGGCATCCTTGGTGTTGGACACGCGGCCGACCGCGATGCCTTCCCAGACCAGCCGGTTGCGCGCTGCGTCGACCAGGTCGATGTTGATCGTGCCCTCGGTGTAGCGGTAGACGTCAGTGCGGTCGCGCCAGTACGGCACCACGTAGTAGCCGCGCGCGCGATAGCTGTAGTAATAAGCGTAGTCCACCGTCGGCATGGTGCTGACGTCGGTGCGGCGTTCGGTGAACGCGTTGATGTTCAGCCACAGGTCCGGATTCTCGGCGGTGAAGACGTAACCGAGCGATTCCATCTGCGCGCGCGCCGCCGCCTTCATCCGCTCGCTCGCGGCGGACGTGTAGCCCTCCCGCTCGATCGCCAGCGGCGAATAGAAGGAGAAGGTGCGGTAGCGGGCGAAGTCGGCCTCCGGGTCGGCCTCGGTGCTGATGCGGGGCCCGGTGGCACAGCCGGCCAGCAGGACCAGCAGGGCGAGCCCGCAGGCCCATGCCGCAGCGCGGAAAACTTTCATGGCGAATCCCTCCTGAATGGTGGGCCGACGCTAGCACGCGGGGTGCGACGCCGACTGAATGTCGCCTATCAGCTTACCGGCGGCCGGTTTGGACGGACAGGCGGCGACAAGGACCCGAAGGTGGCCGCCCTGCGTTCCCGCAAGATCGGCAAACGATAAGCCCGGACACTGCCTAACCCTCCGCGGGAAACGCGTTCATGCTGCTTGGACTACTCGAAAGACGCGTCACCCTGCATCGTATCGACTCTCTCTCCGATCCGATCCCCTGGCGCCCAGACGGGCGCCATCTTTTTGCCGGGCCCCGGCACCGCCCGCAGGCAACGAACCGACGCGGCCTAGCCCTGCCGGTACACCTCCCCACCCTGCGCCAGGAACTCCGCCGACTTCCCCGCCATGCCCGCCTCCAGCGCGGCGGCCTCGTCCACGCCGTGCTCGGCGGCGTAGTCACGCACGTCCTGGGTGATCTTCATGCTGCAGAAGTGCGGCCCGCACATCGAGCAGAAGTGCGCCACCTTGGCCGAGTCCTTGGGCAGGGTCTCGTCGTGGAATTCCCGGGCCTTGTCCGGGTCCAGGCCCAGGTTGAACTGGTCTTCCCAGCGGAACTCGAAGCGCGCCTTGGAGAGCGCGTTGTCGCGGATCTGCGCGCCGGGGTGGCCCTTGGCGAGATCCGCCGCGTGCGCGGCCAGCTTGTAGGTGATGATGCCTTCCTTCACATCGTCCTTGTCCGGCAGGCCCAGATGTTCCTTGGGGGTGACGTAGCAGAGCATGGCGGTACCGTACCAGCCGATCATCGC
This sequence comes from Pseudomonadota bacterium, assembly GCA_029558905.1. Taxonomy (GTDB): domain Bacteria; phylum Pseudomonadota; class Gammaproteobacteria; order Burkholderiales; family Thiobacillaceae; genus PFJX01. The sequence continues at coordinate 44,147 of JAKQCX010000013.1, read as the reverse complement.
GGCGCCGATGCCGCTGGTGATGTGGTCGTAGCCGGGGGCGATGTCGGTGGTCAGCGGTCCCAGGGTGTAGAAGGGGGCCTCGTCGCACCAATCCAGCTGCTTGTCCATGTTCTCCTTGATGAGCTGCATGGGCACGTGGCCGGGACCTTCGATCATGACCTGCACGTCGTGCTTCCAGGCGATCTGGGTGAGTTCGCCCAGGGTCTTCAACTCGCCCAGCTGGGCCTCGTCGTTGGCGTCGTAGATGCTGCCGGGGCGCAGGCCGTCGCCCAGGCTGAAGGCCACGTCGTAGGCTTTCATGATGGCGCAGATCTCCTCGAAGTGCGTGTAGAGAAAGCTCTCCCTGTGATGGGCCAGGCACCACTTGGCCATGATGGAGCCGCCCCGGGAGACGATGCCGGTCATGCGGCCGGCGGTCAGCGGCACGTAGCGCAGCAGCACGCCGGCGTGGATGGTGAAGTAGTCGACGCCCTGCTCGGCCTGCTCGATGAGGGTGTCCCGGAACATCTCCCAGGTGAGCTCCTCGGCGCGGCCATCGACCTTTTCCAGGGCCTGGTAGATAGGCACGGTACCGATGGGCACCGGACTGTTGCGGATGATCCATTCCCGGGTCTCGTGGATGTTCTTGCCGGTGGAGAGATCCATCACCGTGTCGCCGCCCCAGCGGATGGCCCAGGTCATCTTGTCCACCTCCTCGCTGATCGAGGAACCCAGAGCCGAGTTGCCGATGTTGGCATTGACCTTCACCAGGAAGTTGCGGCCGATGATCATGGGCTCGGTTTCCGGGTGGTTCACGTTGCAGGGGATGATGGCCCGGCCGCGGGCCACTTCGCTGCGCACGAACTCGGGGGTGATCTCGGCCGGGATGCTGGCGCCGAAGTGCTGGCCCGGGTGCTGGCGGCCGAGCAGCTTGGCCAGCTTTTCCCCCTGGGCACCGGTCTTGCGCAGGCCTTCCAGATATTCCTGGCGGCGCAGGTTCTCGCGAATGGCGATGAACTCCATCTCCGGGGTGATGATGCCCTGACGGGCGTAATGCATCTGGGTCACGTTCATGCCCGCCTTGGCTCGCCGCGGCTGGCGCCGTAGGCCGGGAAAGCGCAGGCTGGCCAGGCCCTCCAGGTCGGCGCGCTGGCGCCCATATGTGGAGGACAGGTCCGGCAACAGCTCGGTATCCCCCCGCTGCTCGATCCATGGTTGGCGCAGGGCGGGCAGGCCCCGGCGGATGTCGATCCGCGTCGACGGATCGGTGTAGGGGCCGGAACAATCGTAGACGAAGATGGGCGGATTCTTCTCGCCGCCGAACTGGGTGGGGGTATCGGCCTGGCTGATTTCCCGCATGGGTACCCGGATGTCGGGGCGGGAGCCTTCGACGTAGACCTTGCGTGAATTGGGCAGGGGCTGGATGGCGGCGTCATCCACCTGGGCGGTGGTGGCGAGGAATTGGGATGAAGGTAAAACAGCGGCGTTCATGGTGCACTCCTGGGGCGGTAATTCGTAAGGAGTGCCGTGTGCCGGCACGCTTCCCTACGCCGGCGTGATCCGGATCAGGTTCCAAGGGTGTGATCTCAGCCGTCCGAACGGTTTGTGACGGCACCCCCAACGTGACCGGGAAGCTAGCTTAAACAAGGACTTGATACAAGCCCGGCGGTACCCGGCCCAGCTCGCGACAGGCCGCGCAAACCCGTGCGGACGGCATGGAGGCAGGGGTGGATGTGCTACTCTTCGCCCTTGTTTTCAGGCCCTTGGGGGCAAGGCGAGGTAGGCGGAAAGTGGATATCGAACTGGCCCGATTCAATATGGTGGAACAGCAGATCCGTCCTTGGGACGTGCTGGATCCCAGGGTGCTGGACCTGCTCTTTCGGGTGAAGCGGGAGGACTTCGTGCCCACCCTGTATCCGTCCCTGGCCTTCGTGGACATGGAGATTCCCTTGGGCCATGGCGAGGGCATGTGGACCCCCAGGCTGGAGGCCCGTGCCCTGCAGGCCCTGCAGGTCCAGCGTCACGAACGGGTGTTGGAGGTGGGCACCGGCAGCGGTTATCTCACCGCCCTGCTTGCCGCCCAGGCCAACGTGGTGGTCAGCGTGGAGATCCATGCCGATCTGAAGGCCGAGGCGGAGCGCAGATTTCAGGCCCGCGACATCGGCAACATCCAGACCCGGCAGGGCGACGCCGCGCGCGACTGGAATATGGACGGCCAGTTCGATGTCATCGTTCTGACTGGCTCCACTCCGGTCCTGCCCGAAGCCTGGTTGCGGCGTCTCAACCCGGGGGGGCGCCTGTTCGCCATAGTCGGCGAGGCACCGGTCATGGCCGCCCGTCTGGTGACCTGCGTGCAAAGTGGGGCCTATCGTACCGACAGCCTGTTCGAGACGCTGGTGAAGCCCTTGGTCAATGCCCTGGAACCGGAACGTTTCGTGTTCTGACATGCGCCAGATCCGCCCCGTGGAATTGAAGGCCTGGCTGGACGATCCCCAGCGGCCAGCCCCCCTGTTGCTGGATGTCCGGGAGCCCTGGGAGTTCGAGCGCTGCCACATCGCGAACGCCAGTCTGGTACCCATGCGCAGCCTGTCCGCGCGCCTGGCGGAGCTGGACCCGGAGCGCGAAACGGTGGTGATCTGCCATCATGGTGTACGCAGTTATCACGTGACCCGTTTCCTGGAGCAGAACGGCTTTTCGAACGTGATCAACCTGACCGGCGGTGTGGATGCCTGGGCCAAGGAAGTGGACCCGGCCATGCCCCTGTATTGAGATGAACATGCGTCCTTCCCTCCCTGTCCTGGGCATTGCTCTGTCCGCCATGCTTGGCGGACCCGCCCAGGCCGCCAACCTGGGCGAGATCTACCAGCTGGCGCGGGACAATGATGCGGTCTATGCCGCCGCCCGCCAGGCCCTCGCCGCGGGCCAGGAGGCCCTGCCCCAGGGTAAGGCCCTGCTGCGCCCCACGATCGGCCTGTCCGGCAACCTGCGGCGATACGACGTCTCCGCCCCCGGCAGTGCCCAGTACGATACCCGCGGCTATGGCCTGAGCCTCAGCCAGCCTCTCTACCGCAAGCAGAACCTGGAAGGCTACGCGCAGGCCAGGCTTGCCGTAGTGCTGGCGGAACAGCAGTTCCAGCAGGCCGACCAGGACCTGATCCTGCGGGTGGCGCAGGCCTATTTCGACGTGCTCCTGGCCCAGGACAACCTGGCTACGGCGCGGGCCCAGAAGCAGGCCGTGGCGGAACAGCTGGCCCAGGCGCGCAAGAGTTTCGAAGTGGGGGCCGCCACCATCGTCGATACGCACGAGGCCCAGGCCCGCTACGACCTGGCACGCGCGCAGGAGATCGCCGCCGACTCGGACCTGGAGGTCAAGCGCCGCACCCTGGAGAAACTCATCGCGCGGGAGTCCCCGGCGCTTGCCGTCCTGACGCCGCAGGCCAGGATCCCCCAGCCCGAGCCGCAAGACATGGCCGCCTGGGTGCGGCAGGCGGAAAACAACAATCTGGCCGTGCTCGTGGCCCAGACCGCGCTGGAGACCGCGCGCCGGGAGGTGGATCGCCAGCGCGGCGGACATTACCCCACCCTGGACCTGACCGCCGGTTACAACGACAGTCACGGGAGCAGCCTGGGTACCCAGGACAGCCGCTCAGGTGTGGTGGGCCTGGAGCTGAACCTGCCACTCTATCAGGGCGGGGCCGTGTCCTCCCGCGTGCGCCAGGCCGTGGCCCAGCAGGAGAAGTCACGCTATGACCTGGACAGCGCGCGGCGCCAGAGTGCGCTGTCCGCACGCCAGGCCTATCTGGGGGTGGTGTCGGGCGAGGCCCAGGTGAAGGCCCTGGAGCAGGCCCTGATATCCAGCGAGGCCCAGCTCAGATCCACCAAGCTGGGTCTGGAGGTAGGGGTACGCACCCGCGTGGACGTGCTCAACGCCCAGCAGCTGGTGTACTCCACCCAGCGGGATCTTGCCGCCGCGCGTTACCAGACCCTGCTGGCGGGCCTGCGGTTGAAGGCCGCGGCCGGTACCCTGGGCGTGGACGATATCCACGCGCTGGACGGCCTGCTGCGCCAGGACGGAAGCTGATCGGCTCGCCGTGCCTGCAGCCCGCGCGGGAGGGGGCTCAGAGCGTGCTTTCCAATTTGCGCAGGGTCTGGCCCACGGCGAAGAAGGCGCCCAGCCAGCCCAGGATCATGCTGAGCGTCAGCACGACCGTGAGTTCCAGTGGCCCCAGCCCATGGAGTGGGAAGCTGGCGCCGTAGGCCGTCGCCACCTTTTGCACGCTGCCCTCGATGAGGGCCAGGCCAAGCAACACCAGAGCCCAGCCAGCCAGGCCGCCCACCAGGCCCTGGAGACCGCCGAAATACAGAAAGGGTCGGCGGATGAAGCGGTCCGTGGCACCGATCAGGCGCGCCACTTCGATCTCGTCCCGCCGCGCGTAGATCTGCAGACGGATGGTGTTGGCCGTGATGGCGGCCAGGGCCAGACCCAGCACGGCGGAAAGCATGAAGACCAGATCCTGGCCCAGGTCCATGAGTGCGGCCAGGCGTTTGACCCAGTCGGTGTCCAGCAGGACACGGTCGCTTTCGGGCAGGCCCCTGAGCCGCGTGGCCAGGGCTTCCATGGCCTGTGGGTTTTCTTCCCTGGGCTTGAGCACCAGGGTGTGGGGCAGGGGGTTTTCCGGCAGTCCAGCGGTGATGTCCGCCAGGCCGAGGGCCTCCAGCTTGTCGATGCCCTCGGTACGGCTGATGAAGCGCACGTCCGCCACGTCCGCGTCCCGGCCCAGACGGGACGCGAGTTCCCGACCCTGGGGTTCGCCGATGCCACTCTTCAGGAACAGGGTGACCTCGGCATCCGGCTTGACGCCGCCGGCGGCCCGCTCCAGGTTGCCGAGCAGCACGTACAGGCCCACGGGCAGGGCCACGGCCACACCGATGACCAGTGCGGTGAACAGGGTGGCCAGGGGAGCATCACGAAACGGATGCAGCGCGGTTTTCAGGCTGTGCAGGTGATGCCCGAGCCAGGCCTTCATGACGGGCGTCTCATGTCATCAGCCGGCCATGGGCCAGTTGCACGTTGCGTCCGCCATAGCGCCGGATCAGGTCGTGGTCGTGGGTGGAAATCAGCAGGGTGACGCCCACCTCGTTGAAGGCGCGGAACATGTCCATGATGTCCCGCGCGTAGGCCTCGTCCAGATTGGCGGTGGGTTCGTCCGCCAGTACCAGGGCGGGGCGGCTGACGATGGCGCGGGCGATGCACAGGCGCTGTTGTTCTCCACCGGACAGGGTGATGGGCCGGGCACGTTCCTTCTTCAGCAGCCCCACCTTGTCCAGGGCGGCGCGCACCCGCTTGAACGCGCCGCTGCCCGTCAGGCCCTGGATGTGCAGCGGCAGCAGGACGTTGTCGAACACACTGCGGTCGTAGAGCAGCTTGTGATCCTGGAAGATGAGGCCGATGTTGCGGCGGAAGAAGGGCAGGGCGGCACGGCGCATGCGCCCCACGTTCTGCCCCTTGACGATGACGTGGCCACTGGTGGGCCGCTCGATGGCGGCAATGAGTTTCAGCAGGGTGCTCTTGCCGGCCCCGGAGTGGCCGGTGAGGAACACCAGCTCCCCCTGCCCGATCGCCAGGGAAAGGGAGCAGAGCGCTTCGTGTCCGCCGGGATAACGCTTGGTGACGTCGCTGATCTCTATCATCCCGGCTCAGGCGAACAGGGCATCCACGAATTCCTGTACCCGGAAGGGCTGCAGGTCTTCCAGGCCCTCTCCCACCCCGATGAAGCGCACGGGCACGGGTTGTTTCTTGGCCAAGGCAGCGATGACCCCACCCTTGGCGGTGCCGTCCAGCTTGGTCATCACCAGGCCGGTGAGGCCCAGGGCCTCATCGAACGCCCTGACCTGGGCCAGGGCGTTCTGGCCGATGTTGGCGTCCAGCACCAGCAGGACCTCGTGCGGGGCGCCGGGGTCGGCCTTCTGCAAGACGCGCTTCACCTTGCTGATCTCTTCCATGAGATGCAGCTGGGTGGGCAGGCGACCGGCGGTATCGGCCAGGACGATGTCGATGCCTCGTGCCCGGGCGGCCTGCACGGCATCGAAGATCACCGCCGCCGGATCACCGGACTGGGACTGGATGACTTCCACCGCGTTGCGCCGGCCCCATTCCGCGAGCTGTTCGCGCGCGGCGGCACGGAAGGTGTCGCCGGCGGCCAGCAGCACGGTCAGGCCCTGGGCCTGGAAGCGTCGCGCCAGCTTGCCGATGGTGGTGGTCTTGCCGGCGCCGTTGACCCCCGCCAGCATGATGACGAAGGGCTTGGCCGCGCGGGTGTCCAGGGGGGACTCCAGGGGGGTCAGCAGGGTGCCGAGTTCCGCCTTCAGGGCCGCCTGCAGCTGGCTGGCCTCGCTGAGCCTGTCGCGCCTCACCCGGGCCCGCAACTGGGTGAGCAGGTGCTGGGTGGCCTCTACTCCCACGTCGGCGGTGAGCAGCACGGTTTCCAGTTCTTCGAACAGGGCTTCGTCGATCTTCGCCCCGGCCCCAAACAGACTGGCGATCTGGCCGGTGAAGGCGCCGCGGGTACGGCTCAGACCCTGTTTGAGGCGCTGGGCCCAGCCCGGTTTCGGCGTGACGACATCCTGCGTGGGGGCGGACGCCGGCGTCGTGGGAGCGGGGTCTGGCCTGGCGCCGGGCTTCAAGAAACCAAACACGGGGAAGGGCTGTCCGAGGGGGTCACTGGCTGTGGGAAAATCGCGTGAATTCTATCATGCGACCCGTTCGTGAAAGGTTGGATATGTCTTTGTTGCCCTTGATGATGCGGCGTATCGTCCTGCTCTTTCTGGGTACGGCCCTGGCCCTGGCGGCCCAGGCCGGTGAGGCAGGAAACGCCCTGGAGAACAGTCCGGGGAATATCCGGGAAACGACCCTGGACAACGGCATGCGCGTGGTGGTGAAGGTGGACCGGCGCGCGCCGGTGGTGGTGTCCCAGCTGTGGTACCGGGCCGGCAGCATGGATGAGCTCAACGGCACCACGGGCGTGGCGCACGTGCTGGAGCACATGATGTTCAAGGGTACGCGCAAGGTGCCGGCGGGTGAGTTTTCCCGGCGCATCGCCGCCGCCGGCGGGCGGGAGAATGCCTTCACCTCCCGGGACAAGACCGTGTACTTCCAGACCCTGCAAAAGGATCGCCTGCCACTGGCCCTGGAGCTGGAAGCTGACCGCATGGTCGATCTGGCCCTCCCCGCCGGGGAGTTCGCCAAGGAGATCGAGGTGGTCAAGGAGGAACGCCGCCTGCGCACCGAGGACGATGCCCAGGCCCGGCTGGGGGAGGCCCTCATGGCCAGTGCCTTCATGACCCACCCGTATCGCCGCCCCGTCATAGGCTGGATGGATGACCTGCGCCACATGACCCTGGAAGACGTCCGGGCCTGGTATGCGCGCTGGTACGCCCCCAACAACGCCACCCTGGTGGTGGCCGGGGATGTGGAGCCGGAGCAGGTATTTGCCTGGGCCCGGCAGTACTTCGGTTCCATCGCCAGCCGCCCGCTGCCCGTGCGCAAGCCGCAGCAGGAACCGGTACAGGCAGGCGAGCGCCGCCTGATCGTCAAGGCACCCGCGAGACTGCCAGTGGTGGCCCTGGCCTGGCAGGCGCCACGCCTGAGCGATCCCGCTGCAGACCGGGAGACCTATGCCCTGGAGATCCTGGCGGGGGTGCTGGACGGGCACGCCTCGGCGCGCCTGAACCAGGCCCTGGTACGGGACGGGAAACTGGCCATGTCGGTGGGCGCGGACTATGACCCCCTGTCGCGTGGACCGTCCCTGTTCATGGTGGAGGCCACGCCGGCGGAGGGCCACGCGGTGAACGAGGTGGAAGCCGCGCTCAAGGCCGAGATCGCGCGCGTGGCCCGGGATGGCGTCAGTGGCGCTGAGCTGGCCCGGGTCAAGGCCCAGGTGCTGGCGGCACAGGTATTCCAGCAGGATTCCCTGTTCTATCAGGCCATGCAGATCGGTGAATGGATCACGCTGGGGCTGGACTATCGTGACCAGCAGACTCGCCTTGAGCGCCTCAAGGCGGTGAGCGCCGAGGAGGTTCAGGCCGTGGCGGCCAAGTTCTTCGTGGACGACCGGCTCACGGTGGCCATGCTGGATCCCCAACCCCTGCAGGAAGGCGAGGGCGTACACCCGCAAAGCGGCGTGGGAGGTGGCCATGTCCGCTAAAGACCTGTGCATGCGGCTGCTGGCCGCGGTTCTGATCCTGGCGGCAGGTCCGGCCTGTGCCGGCCTGGACATCCAGCACTGGCGGACCTCGCAGGGGGCGCGGGTGTATTTCGTGGAAAACCACGACCTGCCCATGCTGGACCTGGAGGTGGACTTTCCTGCCGGCAGCGCCCGCGACAGCAGGGAGCTGTCCGGTCTGGCCAGCCTCACCCGACATGTCATGGTCCTGGGGGCAGGGAGCTATTCCGAGCGTGATATCGCGGAGCGCCTGGCGGACGTGGGTGCCGTGTTCTCCGGCCAGTTCGATGCGGACCGGGCCGGCTTCAAGCTGCGCAGCCTGAGCAGCGCGCACGAGCTGGAGCAGGCCATGGCCGTGCTGCGGGCGGTCCTGACGACGCCCCACTTCGAGGCGGCCGTGGTGGAGCGGGAAAAGGCCCGCGCCATCGCCGCCCTGCGTGAGGCCGCCACCAAGCCGGAGATCATCGGCGAGAAGGCCTTCAGCGCGGCAATCTACGGCGAGCACCCCTATGCCTTGCCGGAGGCGGGAGAGCCGGAGAGCGTGGCCCGACTGACCCCAGAATCCATGGCGGCCTTCCATCAGACGTATTACCGGGCCCGCAACATGAGCCTCGCCATCATGGGAGACATCAGTCGCGCACAGGCGGAGGCCCTGGCGGAGCATCTGGCCGCGGACCTGCCCCCCGGCGAGGCGGCGCCTCCCATTCCCCCCGTCACGACCGCTCTGCCCGGTACGCAGCAGGTCATCGCCCATCCCGCCAGCCAGAGCCACCTGTTCCTGGGCCAGCCCGGCATGACGCGCCACGACCCGGACTATTTCCCCCTGCTGGTGGGCAACTATATCCTGGGGGGCGGTGGCTTCGATTCCCGCCTCATGGAGGAGGTGCGCCAGAAGAAGGGCCTGGCCTACAGCGTGTACAGCTATTTCCAGCCCATGCAGGCGGCGGGTCCCTTCCAGATCGGCTTGCAGACCCGGCGGGAGACCACGCGGGAGGCCCTGCGCACCGTGCAGGAGGTGCTGGCCCGTTATCTGCGGGAAGGTCCCGACGAGGCTGAACTGGCTCAGGCCAAGAACAACCTGGTGGGTGGTTTCCCCCTGCGCCTGGACAGCAACAAGAAGATACTGGATTACCTGGCGGTCATCGGTTTCTATCAGCTGCCCCTGAACTGGCTGGAGACCTACATTCCCCAGGTGGAAGCCGTGACCCGTGCGGGGATCCTGGATGCCTTCCAGCGACGGATCCGACCCGAGGCCCTGAGTACCGTGGTGGTGGGTGGACAGCTTGGCGAAGGGCGGCACTAACCGGGTGCGCATCATCGCCGGCCGGCAGCGCCGCCGGCTGCTGCGCTTCCCGGATGTGCCCGGCCTGCGTCCCACGCCGGACCGGGTGCGCGAGACCCTGTTCAATTGGCTGGGACAGGACCTGGCCGGTCGGCGCTGTCTGGATGCCTTTGCCGGCAGTGGCGCTTTGGGCCTGGAAGCTGCCTCCCGGGGCGCGGTCCGGGTGCTGTTGCTGGAGCGGGACCCCCGGGTCCTGGCGGCCCTGCGTGGGAATGCGCGGGAGCTGGGCCTCGGTGGGGTGGAGGTCCTGGGCGTGGATGCCCTGGCCTACCTGGCCGGAACGGGGGAGACATTCGATGTCATCTTCCTGGACCCACCCTTCGGCGCCGGCCTGCTCGACCAGGCCCTGCCGCATGCCAGGACGCGCCTGCGCCCCGGGGGTAGAATCTACATCGAGTCACCCAGGCCCCCGGCACCGGAGGTGCTGGAGCCCTTGGGCCTGCGCGTGCTGCGTCAGGGCAAGGCGGGCCTGTCCCATTTCTGCCTACTGGAGCTGGCTTGAGTCGGGTCATCGTCTATCCGGGTACCTTCGATCCCATCACCTGCGGTCATGAAGACCTGATCCGGCGTGCCCTGGGTCTGTTCGATGGGGTCATCGTGGCGGTGGCGGAGAACACCCCCAAGGTGCCCTGCTTCGCCATGGCGGAGCGGGTGGAACTGGTGCGCCTGGCCCTGGCCGGGCTGGATGGCGTGCGTGTGGAGCCCTTCCGGGGGCTGCTGGTGGACTTCGTGCGCAGCCAGGGGGCCCGCATGGTGTTGCGGGGCCTGCGGGCCGTATCCGACTTCGAATACGAATTTCAGCTGGCAGGCATGAATCGCCGCCTGGCACCGGAGATGGAAACCGTGTTCCTCACGCCGGCGGAGCAGCACATGTTCGTTTCCGCCAGCATGGTGCGGGAGATTGCACGCCTGCAAGGCGATGTGCGACCCTTTGTCCACCCTGGGGTGGCCGAGCGCCTGGCCGCCCGCTACCAGGCCTGAGACCTGGAAAAGACTTGCCAGCGATTTGAGAGGATTGTGTTATGGCCTTGATGATTACCGATGAATGCATCAACTGTGACGTATGCGAGCCCGAATGTCCCAACGAGGCCATTTCCCAGGGCGAGGACATCTATGTGATAGACCCCAACAAATGCACCGAATGCGTGGGCCACTTCGACACACCCCAGTGTCGCGAGGTCTGCCCGGTGGATTGCATTCCCCTGAACCCGGATTACGTGGAAACGCCCGAGCAGCTCATGGAGAAATACCACCGGCTCACGGGCAAGTAGGCCCGGCCGCGCCTCGCTCCGCGGGCCTCAGGCCGCCAGGGCCGCGGCTTCGTCGTGCACCACCGCGGCCAGGGTCTGCTGGATGCGCGCGCGCAGGGCGGACAGCTCTTCGACCTGACGGGTCACGTCCTGCCGCATCTGTTCCAGCTCGCCGATGCGGTCTTCCAGGGTGTCCGCCGCCTTGTGGATGCGCTTGACGCTCTCCAGACGGCGGCGCAACTGCATCTGGTGTTCCCTTACCTGGCTTTCCATGGGCGACATGATGGCCTTCAGCCATTGCTCCACATCGCGGTTGAGGATCTCGAATACCTGGACCACGCGTGTGGCCAGGGTCTCGAAGAAGCGGGAGGTTAGGGTGTACTGCTCGGTGGTGAGGAAGGTGTAGAAATTGTTGAAGTGGCGCTCGTAGGTTTCCTCCAGGCGCTGCAGTTCCTTGCGGTAGCGCAGCACGGAGAAGGGCGGGATGCTCACCAGGTTGATGCCGTGTTCCAGATTGAGCTTGCGGTACATGGCCTCCATCATGCGGTTGATTTCCTCGATCTGCGCGTGCGCCGCGTCGAGATGGGCATCCATGCCGGAGAAGAAGCCATTCATGGCTTCGCGCATGCCCTTGGTGAAGTGGCTGGCGGTCATGGCTTCCCGCGCCTGGCGCACCTCGTTGCGCAGCACGTCCATGCCGATCTGCGAGAAGAGCTTGATGCTCTGCTGGGAGTACACGGAGCGTAGGGCTTGGAACTGCTGCAGGCCCCGCTCGAACAATTCCTTGTCGTTGGCGATCCGGCTCATGATGTGTTCCACCACATCCTGGTTCTTGCCCTGCAATCCCTTGAGCTCGGCCAGCTGCTCCTCGATGCCCTGGTGGCGCCCATCCAGCAGGGCATTGCTGTTGTCCAGCAGGACGGAGATTTCCGCCTCGGTCTGATCGCGCACGATGCTCTGCTTGGCGGCGATGAGTTCCTCGGACAGGGCGCGCTCCAGTTCGAGCAACTGGCTCCTGCGCAACAGTTGCGCGTCGCCGCTGATCTTGGCTAGCAGCCCTTTCTGGGCCGAGACGGGATAAATCTGGCTGGCGCTCACACCCAGCAGCTCGGCACTGGCCTTGACCTGATTGTCGATTTCCGCCTGGATCTGCTGCGGGCTCTTCAGGTCATCCCATAACCCGTCGATCTTGTTCAGGGCCACCAGCCGTCCCCGATTGTTGCCATGGGCGTAGATATGGCTGCGCCACACATCGATGTCCGAGCGCGTGACGCCAGCGTCCGCGGACAGCACGAACAGCACCGCGTGCGCGTTGGGCAGCAGGTTGAAGGTGAGCTCCGGTTCCACGCCGATGGCGTTCAGGCCAGGGGTGTCATACACCACCAGGCCCTTTTCCAGGAAGGGGTGGGGAAAATTGATGATGGCGTGGCGCCAGGCGGGGATGGTGACGCTGCCATCCTCGTTCAGGGTGTAGCTGGAATCCGCGTCATCCGGGTTGTACAGGCCATAGCGGCTGGCTTCCTCCGCCGTCACCTGCTTCACGCGGCAGACCTCCTTCATGGCCAAGGCCACGTTTTCCGGTGAGCGGGTATCGATGGGTACGGGGATCCACTCGTCCGGATAGCGCTTGTATTCCGATACGCTGGCATTGGAGGCGCGAGTCTCGATGGGCAGCAGCTCGATCATGGGCGGCTTGCCTGCTTCGTAGAGCAACTCGGTGGGGCACATGGTGGTGCGGCCCGCGGTGGAGGGCAGCAGCCTCTGCTTCAGGTCGGAAAGAAAGATGGCGTTGATGAGCTCGGACTTGCCGCGCGAGAACTCGGCGATGAAGGCCACGTACAGCTTGTCCTCGGCCAGACGGTCCAGGAGTTGCTGCAGTCGCAGGTCGCGCTGCGCATCATTGAGGTCTTCCCGGCCCAGCCACGCGCGATAGTCCGCGATGCCCCGTGACAGGTCCTCGCGCCAACGGCTATAGGCCTCCAGCTCATTGACAAGTGAAACAGTGCTCATGTGTCCCCTCCGGCGGCATGCCCGTTCGACTTGCGGTTGCGCGACAAATTAAACGCCATATCGGCCGAATGCCCAAGTCCTTGAGCGAATTTCACCGCCAATCCCGCCCTTGTCAGCGGGCCTGGCAGGTGGTGCAGAAAAAGGAGGAGCGTCCGCCCTGCAGGACCTGCCGGATGATGGCGCCACAGATGCGGCAGGGTTCCCCACCGCGTCCATATACATAGTGGTTCTGCTGGAAATATCCCGGCTGGCCATGTCCATCGACAAAATCCCGCAGGCTGCTGCCGCCTGCGGCGATGGCCCGCGTGAGCGTGTCACGGATGGCCCGCGCCAGGGCGTCACAGCGGCGCCTGGAGAGCCTGCCGGCCGCCAGTTCCGGGTGTATGCCGGCCTGGAACAGGGCCTCGTTGGCGTAGATGTTGCCCACTCCCGCGATCTTGCGGGCGTCCATGATCAGCGTCTTGATGGAGGCGGAGCGTCCCTGGCACAGGGCGTGCAGGCAGGGACCGTCAAAGGTGTCCGCCAGGGGCTCCAGGCCGAGATGCGCCAGCAGGGGATGGCGCGCGGGATCGTCGCTCCACAGACAGGCGCCGAAGCGGCGGGGATCCCGCAGACGCAGGCAAAGCCCATCCTCGAGCAGCACATCCAGATGGTCGTGCTTTTCCGGTATCCGGTCGGCGGGGCACAGGCGTAGGCTGCCGGACATGCCCAGATGGATGACCAGGCCACCCATGTCCACGCCATCCAGATGCATCAGTAGGTATTTGCCGCGCCGGCCCAGGGCACGCACGGTCCGGCCCCGGAGTCGCGTTTCCAGATCGGCCGGCACGGGCCAGCGCAGATTGGGATTGCGCACCTGTGCACCCAGCAGACGCTTGCCGGACAGATGCGGGGCGAGTCCCCGCAGGACGGTTTCCACTTCAGGCAATTCGGGCATCGGGGCTTGCCGCCAGAACCGGGTCAAACCGGCATGCAACTTCTCACACGGGGGAAGGGTCTTGCATAATGACCGAAATCCCCTGTCCGGCCCAGAGAATACGGCATGCCTAACCGAGCGATCTTCCTCACCCTGCTGGTGGTCTCCCTGTCCGCCTGCGCCCAGTCTCCGGCCACGGGCGGCCAGGCCGCCGGCACGCCACCCAGGTCGCCGGCGACCCCGCCAGTCAGCCTGACTCCCCAGATCATGTACGAGTTCCTGCTGGGGGAAATCGCCGGCCAGCGGGGCGACCTGAAGCTGGCCGCGGAGGCGTATACGAATCTGGCCTCCCGTACCCGGGATGCGCGGGTGGCCCGGCGCGCTACGGAGATCGCCCTGTATGCGCGCCAGAGCAAGCTGGCCTTGCGCAATGCCCAGTTGTGGCAGAACCTGGAGCCGGAGTCCATCAAGGCCCAGCAGACCCTGGCCTCCCTGCTGGTGGGGGCGGGACGTCTGACGGAGGCCAGGCCTTATCTGGCGTCCTGGATCCGGGCCGGCAAGCCCGAGCAGGCCTTCATGCAGTTGCACAGCCTGTTTGCGCGTCAGGGCGACAGAGCGGCGGTGGCGGGCCTGGTGGCGGACCTGGCCGCGGCTTACCCGGCCCTGCCCGAGGCCCGTTATGCCGTGGCCCAGAGTGCCTGGCAGGCAGGCCAGGGGCTCAATGCCCTCAATGCCCTGGATGAGGTCCTGCGCCTCCGGCCGGATTGGGAACAGGCTGTCTTGTTTCGCGCGCAGATCCTGCAGCAGAAGGAGGGCGAGGATGCGGCCATCCTCTACATGCGCAGCTACCTGAAGGAGCATCCCCAGGCCCGGGAAGTGCGCATGGCCTATGCCAAGCAGCTGGCCCGCGCGGGGCGCCTGGAGGAATCCCGTCAGGCCTTCGAGGTCCTGGTGCAGGATACCCCGGACGACCCTGAGCCGCATTTTGCCCTGGGCCTGGTTGCCATGCAGGCCAATGACCTGGACGCGGCGCAGGCGAGTTTCCTCAAGGCCCTGGACCTCGGATACGAAGACAAGGGGGCGGCGCAATATTCCCTGGGGCAGATCGCCGAGGCGCGGAAGGATTACGACGAGGCCTTACGCCGCTACAAGGATGTGACGGGATCGCAATCCTTCGAGGCCCAGTTGCGGGTGGGCCTGGTGCTGGGCAAGGCGGGGCATCTGCGGGAGGCCCGGGACTGGCTGACCGGCCTGACCCCCAGCGGCGAGGCACAGGTGGTGCGCGTCGCCCAGGCCGAGGCGGAGCTATTGCGAGATGTGAAACGTCATGCCGAGGCCTTCGATGTGTTCGATCGGGCCCTGAAGCATTATCCGGACAACCTGGAACTGCTCTACGACCGTGCCATGGCGGCGGAAAAGCTCAACCGCCTGGATGTCCTGGAACGGGACCTGCGCCGCATGATCCAGCTCAAGCCTGACTATGCCCATGCCTACAATGCCCTGGGCTACACCCTGGCGGATCGCACGTCCCGCCTGGACGAGGCCATCGACCTGCTGCAGAAGGCCCTCAACCTGGCGCCGGAAGACCCCTTCATCCTGGACAGCATGGGTTGGGCCCTGTTCAAGGCCAAACGCTATCCGGAGGCGGTGGAATATCTGCGCCGGGCCTATGCCGGCCGGTCGGATCCGGAAATCGCCGCGCATCTTGGCGAGGTGCTTTGGGTGAAGGGTGAACGCGAGGAGGCACGCCGCGTCT
The DNA here is from genome assembly GCA_029558905.1 of Pseudomonadota bacterium. Classification (GTDB taxonomy): domain Bacteria; phylum Pseudomonadota; class Gammaproteobacteria; order Burkholderiales; family Thiobacillaceae; genus PFJX01. The sequence continues at coordinate 28,672 of JAKQCX010000013.1, read as the reverse complement.
GGCAGGGCGGGCTCAAGGCCGATCCCCACAACGAAAGCCTGCACGAGACCCTGTCTCGCCTGGCCCCTTGATGCCCCGGCTCCCCCGGTGCGGCGCGGAGGTCCTCCTCCTGCTCCTGCTCTCGGGCTGCGCCCAGCTACCCGGTTTCGGATCGTCGTCATCGCCGCCGCTGCATCTGGCCAAGCCACCCGAATCCTTTCGCCTGCAGGGCCGGGTGTCCGTCAAGAGCGGCGAGGAGAATTTCTCCGGCGGCATGAGCTGGCTGCATCGGCCCCGGGAGGAAACCCTGCTGTTGAGTACCCCGCTGGGCCAAGGGGTGGCGGAGCTGCATGCCACCCCGCAAGGGGTCTCTCTGACGGATGCCAAGGGCCACCGATATCAGGCGGATGATGCGGAACAGCTGGTGCGCCAGGTGGTGGGCATGACCCTGCCCGTGAAGGGACTGACATGGTGGGTGGTAGGCCACCCCCGCCCCGGGATACCCTTTGCCGCCGAGGCGGGTGCGGAAGGCCGCCTGGCCATGCTGCAACAGGATGGCTGGCGCATCGAGTTCAGCCGTTATGCCGCGCAGGCCGCTGCGGACGGTTCCGCCTTGGATCTGCCGGGCAGGCTGGTAGCACGTCGGGGCGAAGACCTGGAGGTCCGCCTGGTGGTGGATGCCTGGGACTTGCCATGAATCCGGAGCAATGCCGCTTTCCCGCGCCGGCCAAACTCAATCTCTTCCTGCATGTGGTGGGGCGCCGGCCGGATGGTTACCACCTCCTGCAGACGGTGTTCCGCTTTCTCGATGTGGGAGACTGGCTGGAGATCACGCCACGCGCCGATGGCAGGATCCGCCTCCTGTCACCCCTGCCCGGGCTTGACCCGGAACAGGACCTGTGCTGGCGTGCCGCCCGCCTGCTGCAGGAGTACGGCGGCTGCCGCCAGGGGGCGGATATCCGCCTGGACAAGCGCCTTCCCATGGGGGGGGGGCTGGGGGGCGGCAGTTCCGATGCCGCCACCGTGCTGCTGGCCCTGAACCGCCTGTGGCGGCTGGACCTGCCGCGGCGGGATCTGCGGGAACTGGGGCTGAGGCTGGGCGCGGATGTGCCCGTATTCGTGTTCGGACGCAGTGCCTTCGCGGAAGGTGTGGGGGAGGTGCTGACACCCTGGATGCCCGCGCCGGCCAGCTACGTGGTGCTGACGCCCGACGTGCAGGTATCCACCGCGGCCATCTTCGCCCATCCCGCATTGACACGGGATACCCCATCCATCAAAATCACGGCCCTCTCGCATGGCTTTGGGCACAACGATCTCGAGCCCATCGTCTGTGCGCTGTATCCCCAGGTGGTCGAGGCGCTGGACTGGCTGAAAACACATGGGGAGGCGCGCATGACCGGGTCGGGCGCGTGCGTGTTTGCAGCCTTCCCGGCGCGCGCGCGGGCGGAGCGGGTGTTCGCCGAGCGTCCGGGTCACCTGCGGGGTTTCGTGGCCGATGGTATCGATCAGCATCCCCTGCTTGGGTGGGCGGATTGACACGGTTGGTCTGCTTTGGGGAGTCGCCAAGTGGTAAGGCACCGGATTTTGATTCCGGCATTCGTAGGTTCGATCCCTACCTCCCCAGCCAATAATCGGTGGTCCGTGGGCGGATGCCGGCAAGCGTGTGGCCCTGGCCGCACGCTTTTTTGTTTCGGGTGATCGTCGCCCGCCGGCATGCGGCCGGGGAGCGTGGCAGGGGCTGCAATGGCATACGACAGCTTGATGGTATTCACCGGCACGGCGCATCCCAAGCTGGCCGAGGACGTGGCGCGCCATCTCAACATCCATCTGGGACGAGCCAAGGTGGGCCGCTTCTCCGATGGCGAGGTGAACATGGAAATCCTGGAGAACGTGCGCGGCAAGGACGTGTTCGTGCTCCAGTCCACCTGTCAGCCCACCAATGACAGCCTCATGGAGATCATGCTCATGGTGGATGCGCTGCGCCGGGCCTCCGCCGGGCGCATCACCGCCGCCATCCCCTATTTCGGTTATGCCCGCCAGGATCGGCGCGTGCGTTCCGCGCGGGTGCCCATCACCGCGCGGGTGGTGGCGGACATGCTCACCGTGGCGGGGGTCAACCGCGTGCTGACCATGGATCTGCACTCCGACCAGATCCAGGGCTTCTTCGACATCCCGGTGGACAACATCTACTCCACCCCCATCCTCATCGGCGATATCTGGAAGCAGGACTACGACAACCTGATGGTGGTTTCGCCGGACGTGGGCGGCGTAGTGCGGGCCCGGGCCGTGGCCAAGCGCATGGAATGCGACCTGGCCATCATCGACAAGCGCCGGCCCAAGCCCAACATCGCCAAGGTCATGCACATCATCGGCGATGTGAAGGGGCGCACCTGCCTGATCATGGACGACATGGTGGACACCGCCAATACCCTGTGTGAAGCCGCCGGCGCGCTCAAGGAACACGGCGCGAGCAAGGTGCTGGCCTATTGCACGCATGCCGTGCTCTCCGGCAATGCCGTGGAGCGCATCAACAGCTCCACCCTGGACGAGCTGGTGGTCACCGACACCATCCCCCTGCGGGAGGATGCCCAGGCCAGCCCCCGCATCCGCCAGCTGTCCGTGGCCAACCTGATGGCCGAGACCATCCGTCGCATCAGCGACGAGGATTCCGTGAGCTCGCTGTTCATCGAATAGCGAGCCCGCCAAACCGGCTGTCTGGTCGCGGGCAGCCCTTTCCAACCCTTAGGAGCAACAGCATGCATATCGAGATCAACGCCAGAAAGCGTGAGGGCCAGGGCACCGGAGCGAGCCGCCGCCTGCGTCACGCCAGCCGTGTCCCGGGTATCGTCTATGGCGGCGGCAAGCCTGCCCAGCCACTGGATCTGGACCACAAGGAGCTGTATTTCTGCCTGAAGAACGAGGCCTTTCATTCCTCCATCCTCAGTCTGAACGTGGAGGACGCCAGGGAATCGGTGCTGCTGCGCGATTTCCAGCTGCACCCCTACAAGCAGCAGGTGCTGCATGTGGATTTCCAACGCGTGGCCGCGAACCAGAAGGTGCACCTGAACGTGCCCCTGCACTTCATCAATGCCGAGATCGCCCCCGGGGTGAAGCTGGGCGGTGGCATGGTCAGCCACCTGCTCACGGAAGTGGAGGTGGTCTGTCTACCCGGCAGCCTGCCCGAGTTCATCGAAGTGGACCTGGGCGCCCTGGAGGTGGGCCATACGGTGCACCTGTCCGAGCTCAAGCTGCCTGCCGGTGTGGAGCTGGCTGCCCTGATCCGGGGCGAGGACCAGGGCGTGGTGAATATCCTGACCGTGCGTGGCGGTGCGGACGCGTCCGGGGAGGAAGCCCCCGCCGCCTGAGGCGGATGCGCCGGGGGGTGGTCAGGCCGATGCATGTGCCCATCCGTCTCGTGGTCGGTCTGGGCAACCCCGGCGCCGAATATGCGGAAACCCGGCACAACGCCGGGTTTTGGTTTTGCGAGCGCCTGGCGGCCGCGCTGGAGGTGTCCCTGGCCCACGAAAGCCGTTTCCACGCGCGCGTGGCTCGGGTCCCCGGCACGGGCATCTGGCTGCTCATGCCCCAGACCTTCATGAACCGCTCCGGCCTGGCCGTGGGCACTTGGGTGCGCTACCACCGCATCACCCCGAGTGAGATTCTGGTGGTGCACGATGAACTGGACATCCCGCCGGGACAGTTGCGCCTGAAATTCGCCGGTGGCCTGGGCGGCCACAACGGCCTCAAGGACATCAGCGCCCATCTGGGCACCCAGGACTACTGGCGCCTGCGCATCGGCATCGGCCATCCCGGGCAGCGCGACGAAGTGGTGAACCATGTGCTCAGACCGCCCCGGCGCGAGGAGCAAGTCCAGATCGAGGCCGCCATCGACCGGGCCCTGGAACTGTGGCCCCTGATCCGGAAGGGGAACTGGGCCGCCGCCACGCAGCGCGCCAATACCCGGCCCGGTCCCGTGCATTCCACCCCCCCGGAGGAAAGACTATGAGCCTGAAATGCGGCATCGTCGGCCTGCCCAACGTCGGCAAGTCCACCCTGTTCAATGCCCTGACGCAGGCGGGCATCGCCGCGGAGAACTATCCCTTCTGCACCATCGAGCCCAACGTCGGCATCGTCGAGGTGCCGGACCCCCGCCTCATGCAGCTGGCGGAGGTGGTGAAGCCCCAGCGGGTGGTGCCCGCCATCGTCGAGTTCGTCGACATCGCCGGCCTGGTGGCCGGGGCCAGCAAGGGCGAGGGGCTGGGCAATCAGTTCCTCGCCAACATCCGCGAGACGGACGCCGTCGTCAACGTGGTGCGCTGCTTCGAGGACGCCAACGTGGTGCACGTGGCCGGGCAGGTGGACCCGGTGGCCGATGTCGAGGTGATCGGCACAGAACTGGCCCTGGCGGACCTGGCCACGGTGGAGAAGGCGCACGCCCGGGACGTGAAGAAGGCCCGCGCCGGCGACAAGGAGGCCCAGAAACTGGTAGCGCTCTACGACCGCCTGCTGCTCCATCTGAACGAGGCCCGTCCGGCGCGCAGCCTGGGACTCTCCTCCGAAGACAGGGAACTTCTGGCCCCCCTCTGCCTGTTGACCGCCAAGCCGGCCATGTACGTGGCCAACGTGGCGGAGGACGGTTTCGAGCACAACCCCCATCTGCATCGGCTACATGTGTTGGCCGATGCCGAGGGGGCGCCCGTGGTGGCGCTGTGCGCTGCCATCGAGGCGGAGATCGCCGTCCTGGACGAGGCCGACAAGCTGGAGTTCCTGGAAGCCATGGGCCTGCGCGAACCGGGCCTGAACCGTCTGATCCGCGCCGCCTACGACCTGCTCGGCCTACAGACCTATTTCACCGCCGGCGTCAAGGAAGTGCGTGCCTGGACCATCCACAAGGGGGATACCGCGCCGCGGGCCGCCGGCGTCATCCACAGCGATTTCGAACGCGGCTTCATCCGCGCCCAGACCATCGCCTTCGACGATTTCATCGCCTGCAGGGGGGAGCAGGGCGCCAAGGAGGCCGGTCGCATGCGTTCCGAAGGCAAGGAATACGTGGTCCGGGACGGAGACGTCATGAACTTCCTGTTCAACGTCTGACTCCGTTTACTGAACCTTGCTGAACCTCCATGAACCACAATAGCGAGACAACATGTTGATTTTGCTTTTGTTTTTGGCGTAATCAGTGTTCAGCGAGGTTCAGTAGCGTTCATGGCATTCCACTAAAATTTGGGGTAGTCTTTGGGGTATGAGCCGAAATGAGTGGGGGTACGCCACTCTCTCGACGGAGACCCCAGGATGCCCAAAGACCTTCTCAGCGACGCCAAGATCAGGACCGCCAAGCCCGACGCGAAGCCCTACAAGCTCAGCGACGGCGGCGGTCTTTTTCTGTTGATTCAGCCCTCAGGCAGCAAGCTGTGGCGCTGGAAGTTCCGGCTCAACGGGAAGGAGAACCTGTTCGCTGTCGGCTCCTATCCAGAGGTTGGCCTAGCCGATGCACGCGCAGCTCGCGATGCAGCTCGTGATCTGGCGAAACAAGGCATCAATCCTTCTCAGCATCGCAAGGACGAGCGGCAGCGCAACATCGACGCCGCAGCAGCCCGCAAGCACGCCGAGGCACTGGCCCTGGAAATCTCGTTTGCCAAGGTCTCCGCCGCATATCTGGCCGAAGTGAAGGCGAGCTATACGCTGGGCTCCTACCGGGCGAAGGAGTCCCGCATTCGGAAGTACCTCGCCCCCAAGCTCGATGAGCTACCCATCACCGAGATTAGCGCCAAAGAAATCCGGCCAATCTTGGAGGCATGCAAGGCATACGGTGCTTGGGCGGGCATCCACGTCAAAGGAGACCTGTCGGCGATTTTCCAGCACGCAGTCGTGAGGGGACTCGTTGACTCCAACCCCATTCCCGGTCTGCGTGGCCTGCTGAAAATTCCGTCGAGCCAAAGCAAGGCTGTGCTGACGGCCGATCAGATTCGCGCCTTCTATCGCGCGCTGCGTGCCTACAGAGGCTATCCCGAGACGGCCCTTTGTCTTCGCCTCATTGCATTCACCGCTTGCCGCCCCGGCGAGGCCGCCGATGCGGAGTGGAGCGAGTTCGACACCGAGGGGAAGCTATGGCGGCGGCCGGCAGCCAAGATGAAAGCGCGGCGCGACCACGTATCGCCGCTCTCCGAGCCAGTCCTAAAGCTGCTTGAAGAGCTACGCCCCATCACTGGGGCTGGGCGCTACCTGTTTCCACATCGTAGCGGCGAAGGCTTCACGACACCGAACCGGCTGACCTACGCGATGCGGGACATGAACCTCGGCGAGCGCACGACACCGCACTGCTGGCGCACCACCTTTTCAACATGGGCCAACGAACAGGGCTTCCGACCGGACGCCATCGAACGCCAACTGGCGCATGTTGAAAGCAACCGGGTGCGGGCTACGTACAACAAGGCCCTGTTGTTAAACGAGCGGCGCGAGATCATGCAGGCATGGGCCGACCATCTTGCCACCTTGGCTCACGCAGGGAGTACCAGCGATGCCGCCAATTGACGAAGCACTTGTCTTTGAGTCCATTCGCTACCAGGCCGCCTACCGTGCCGAGGCGCGGCAGAACCACCATCGAAGCATTCCTGGCCCACTGGTAGCGGAGCTTCTCCGCTACATCGAGGGCAGCATGGAAGGCATCACCCAAAGCGAGCTTGAGCTACTGCTCTTGTCGTCTCGCACTGCGCGCACGACGCGCCTGGACGGCGACAACTTGGGTGCCCAATGGCGCGCCTATGTCGCTCACCGGGGTCGCGACGTTCACGAGAAGAGGGAATGGCGCACCTGGTATGGCAAGTACGGCAAGAAGGAAGCGATCCGACAACTCGCTGTCGCCGATCCTTTCCTCATCCAAGCCCCGCCTTTGCCAACCTTGGACTCGGAAGAAGATCAAAGCCCCGCTGAGTTGCCAGCGAGGCCGCAGATGCGAGGCTTGCCCCAGGACGGGCGACCAATGAAGTTCCACAAGATGCGCGACATCTTGGCGCGGTGGACGGCCGCGCTCATGCAGCGGGCCATCGAGCAAGTTGCTTGCTTGCCAGCCGAGGAGCGGACCCGCGCCCTGGTGACATCGCTGCAACGAGTGCAAATGCGCCTTCATCCCATAGTGGAGATGGTGAACGCATGGGAAGCCGCCAATGAGTTACTCGCCGGTGGGATTTGGTTGGACACACCGGATGACCTGCCCGCTGATTTCTCCACCGCCTTGGCTGGCGTCGAAGCGCGCGAGGCGCGCAAGCAGCAGGAACTCGTCGCGTATTGGGAGAAACGGTTCCCTACCTTACTGAATAGCATTCCCTGACAACCGTGTGATCCGCCACTGGTGAAGCGGTCGAAACTCGTTCTCTCTGCTTTTCTGGCCCGCTTTTACTGTGATCGCATCGTTCATCGAGGTGCGGTGAGGTTCACAGTGGAAAACAACAAAGAACAACAGGATGTCGTCATCCTTCGTCGGCCACTGGTCGAGAAGAGAACCGGCTTAACGAAATCAGGCATCTACTTTCTCATCCGAGAGGGTAGCTTCCCGCGTCCTGTCCGTCTCGGGGTGCGCGCCGTTGGTTGGATCGAAGCGGAGGTTTCTGCCTGGCTGATGCAAAAGGCCGACCTTCGCTCAACATCTGTTCGCTCGTGATCGCGCCGGACACGGATCGCAAATCGGGCGATCCAGGCGCAGAGCATCAAGCCAGTCTCTCATTGCCCGAGAGCACGACAGCGCCACTCTCGGGCCAAGGTCGGAAGCGAGCCAAGGCGACGCGCCGTCGCGCTGTTGCCCCACTGCCCGATGGGGCGTTCGAGGCCCGGCAGTTGTGCCTCTTCCAGACCTTTCTGGCGAACACGGATCAGCAGCGCAGCGCGTTGTCAAACGCTTGCGACTTGTGGGACTGCATACCGCGCTACACAGTCTCCCGCTCACGCATGAACAGCATGCGAACACCCGAAGGATTCCTCGAAGTTCTTGAGGTTCCGTTTCACTACAGGCAGCGACAGCTCACTGCCTTGATCTATCCCGCACGAGTTCGTGCGGCGGATGGCCGCCGCATCAGTTACTACCCAAGCGCTCGCGAAGAACTGATTGAACACGCCCTGCGGAAGTTGGCCACCGAGCAGCAGGCGGGCTTCTTTGACCGACCGGACTATCGCAGCGGGGTGCGGTTTTCATTGCATCGACTCCGGCGAGAGCTGGAGCAGCAGGGGCACAGCTTGCGATACGACGAATTGGTCGAAGGACTGAACATCCTCTCGCTCAGCAGCATCGAGATCATCGCCAAGGGCACTGACGGCGAAGAAGGCTTCGCCCGCGCTACGTACCTAACCGCACTCGCGGGCGTAAGCCGCAGCGACTACGAAGCTGATCGAGATGCCCGCTGGCTCGCCCAGTTCCATCCGCTGGTGACGCGCAGCATCGATGAGGTGACCTATCGGCAGTTCAACTATCAACGGCTCATGAATTGTGATGCGCAGCTTGCTCGCTGGCTCCTCTGCCAACTTGTCCTCAAGTACACGCAGGCATCAATGATCGACGGATTTGACATGCGCTTCAGCACGATCAAGCGCGACAGCGCACTGCTGAATGGCTACGGGCGAGTCCGAGATGCTGTCGCGGCACTTGATGAAGCATGGGATGAGCTGAAATCGCTGGGCGCACTGCACAGCATCGACAAGAAAGAACATCGAGGCAGCCGCAACAAAATCGACGATGTGACCTACACGATCAAAGCTGCCCGTGATTTTTCGGCCGAACAGAAAGCCGCAAACCGCCGCCGCAGTGACGCCCAACGAGATTCCACCCAGCCACCGTCACCAGACGGGTCGAGTGCCGGGTGGCTACGTGCCGGCAACGTCGTGGCGAGCGCGCTTCACCTGCCTCGCCCACGGGTGGAATAGGTCGCGGGTGAGACCGAGCATCGGTGGGAATGGGTCGCAGGTCGCAGGGGGGATAGGTCGCGGGACGACTATTGACGAGGGGTTTGACTCGCGGGTGCCATAGCCCGACAGGGGGCATAGGTCGCAGGTTGCGGGGGAGTTCAGGGGGAATGGTTCGCGGGTCGTTGAAATCGCAGGGGGAATGGGTCGCAGGTCTCGCCGGAAGCTCTTGCTGGCGGCAAAAGCTGTGCATAAGTCGGCGAATTTCCGGCCTCTTTTCGACGTGCAGCAGGTGGAATGGGTCGCGGGTGTGGTCTGCTATGTCGTTGATACGACAGCAAAAAACAGCGAGTTTTTACACCCTATCCTTTTATCCTTGTCTTTATCCTTTAAGACTTACCCTTGGTCGGTGCCGCCACGCCCGCGCCGATGCCGCTCGACGCTGCCTCGAAAACTCACACGGGCGACTCCCTTCGCTGACGCTGCGGGCCGGGCTGTTGCGCTGCGCGTCGAGCCACCTACGGCGTCTCGCCCCTTTGGGCGGCCATCCTTCCCTCGCCAGTGCTCGGCTGCCGCTTGCGGCCTTCGGCCGTGGCACCCCCTGCGGGGGTTCCCCCGATCAAGTCGGCTCCCCCTCCCCCAAATCGTGGCCCCTGCGGGGCGACATTGCTTGAAGGGCGGACAAGCCGCCCGGTGGTGTTCGACGACCTGTGCGCCGGGCCATGTGTTCGGCGGGCTACGCTAAAAATCGGCTTGGGCCGATTTTCTTCACGCTACCGCCTCAGCCCTGAGTCCCCCGGACTCAGGGCCAAGCACGGTATGCCCCGGTGAACTGTCTGGTGGTGCGCATAGGCCGATTGGTCTTTAGAAAAGGGGGGTCTGCCGCCGTCCCTGCTCGAAACGGGCGTGCGCGAAGGCGCAGAGGCCCAGTAATGCGCTTTTGAGGCATGGGAGTGGCCCGGCCGCCACGACGCCTCCGCCTCGCCTCGGCGCTCGACATCACAAACGTGCGGGCCGGATGGACGCCCTCGGCGTTACTCCGAGGGCGCATGGCTTACTTCTTGAGCAACAGGACGATGTGGTGCGTGATGCCCGTTGCGAGCAGCACGGCGTTCTCGTTGTTGCAGAACGGATAGCCGTTGTGCTTGATGACGATGATTTCCATTGCTTTCACCTCCTTTCTGGGCAGTCGCCTCACATCTATTTATGCGGCAGCACCAAGAGTCGGTGAAAAACCTCGCCATCGGCGGACGCCCCTTGCAGGGGCCGCACCCCGTTAGCGACGGGCGACACCGCCATCACGTCCCCTTGCTTCCTATTATCGTAATTACGATAATTACCGTAATTATCGTAATGCAATGAAGGGGAACGACATGGCGAAGCCGGTAGCGACACAGGAGGCCGTATTTGCGGCAGCAGACGCCCTCGTTGCCGAGGGCAAGGAACCGAGCATGACGCTCGTGCAGGAGCGCACGGGCGGCTCGTACACGACCGTGAAGCGGCACCTCGAAGCGTGGGAGGCCAAGCGCAAGGGCGAGATCGCCGCCGTCGATCTGCCCGCCGACATCGAGGCGCGTGGCCGGGACTTCGTGCAGGCCCTTTACGCACATGCGCTGCATGGTGCGAAGGCGGCCGTCGCTGAGCCGCTCGCGCTGGCCGAAGCCTCCCGCGACAAGGCCGAGGGACTGCTTGCCGGTGCCGAGGCGGAAGTCGCCCGGCTGGAAGGCGTCGAGCAAGAGCAGATCGGCCGAATCGACGCGCTCACCCAGCGTGTGCGCGAGCTTGAGATGAGCACGGCGGCCCAGCAGGCGACGATTCAGGAGAAGGTGGCGTCGGTGGCGCGGCTCGACGCCCAGCTTGCGGAGGCGCAGAACGCCCTTGCAGCACGCGATCAGGAGTTGGCTGGACTCCGGGCCTCGGCCAAGGCCGTCGAGGGCTTGCAGGGGCAGTTGGATGCCCTGCAACGCACCGTTCAAGGACTGACCGCTGCGGCGGGCGCTGGTGCGCCCTCGGCCAAGGGAGGAAAGAAGTGACCAGGCCGAGCCGCATCGAGGCGCTGATCGCCGACCTGCGGCTGACGGCCGCGAGCTTGCAGCAAGTTATCGATGCCTGCCAGGTCGCCGGGCCTGGGTCTGAACTGCTCCAGCACTACCCCAAGATGCTGTGTGAGCTGGCGACTCGCTGGGAAACCGAAGCCGAGCGGGTGGTGTGGCCCGAGGCCTTGCCGCGCGAAGAGGTTTTCACGCCTGCCGAGGTGGCGGCCATTGAGGCGACCGAGGCCTTGCTGGGCAAGCTGCGCGGCGACGGTTCGAGCGGCGTGCGACGGTAGGTCGAGAGATTGCGGGCAAGACGGCGGGCCGTGTCCACGCTGAACGGCTCACCGATGACCACCACCCGCTTTTCGCCGAACTGCTCGCGGGCCGTCTCGCCCCAAGCGGGGGGCACCAGACACACGACGGCCTCGCACTGGGCCAGCGTGCCGTTGTGCCGCAGGGCGGCAAAGACGCACCCTGCCTCATAGCTGATCCAGAACCGCAGATCGCGTTCGCGGGGAGTGTCAGGCGTCAGCATCAGGCGCTCGCGAAGCTCGGGCGGGTAGGCCTCGCAGACCTCAGCGGCCGAGAGCTTGGCCGAGTGGAACACCGCCACGTTGATGCTCGGCCGGTTGGCGACGAAGGCCGCCAGGCTGCGGCGGGCCTCGGGCGTGGACAGAATGGAATCGTGCTCGATCAAGATCAGCATGGCAGGGCCTCCCCCAGTTGATGGAGCGGACGGCGAACACCGCTGACCAGCTCCTCATTGAAAACAACACGCGCCAAGGCGGCTTGCAGCCGCTGCGCAGCTTCCTCATCGAAACCGCAGGGACACAGGATCAGCGGCGCACCCGAGCGGGACGCCTGCTGGATGTAGCCCTGTGCATCCCAGTTCGGCACCACGGCCGCCCAGTAGAGCTGCCGCGTCCGGCGAAGCGTGCTGGTGATCTCGCGTTCCGGCTGCTCATCCGAGCGCACCGGCCGGTGCGCCACGTCGTTGATGCGGTCGCCCAGTTCGGGCACCTCACCGCGCACGTCATCGACTGATCGCATCGCTCCAATGCGCCACCGAGTCAGCACGAGATCCACCTGCGGATAGGGCATCAGCACCTTGGCGAGCCGGGCGGCAGGCCCGATGTCGCCGATGGCCTGCCCATACAGCAGTCGCTCGAAGTCGAAGAACAGGATCATGGTGTGGCCTTGGTTATCACTGGATCGAGCGCTGCACGTCGGAGCGCTGCGCCCGCTCGCGGGCGGCGTCCACCTGTTGCCGCTTGGCGGCGAGCTTTTGCGAGGTGTAGAGCGCCATCAAGGCTTCCATGCGCTCTTTCTTCTGCCGGATCGCTGCGTTGAGCTGTGCAGACACACCCATCGCGCGCAGGTAGTCCACCCAAAGAGCGCGGCTGCTGACTTGCGTGATGGACTTGTTCCATTCCGAGTCCGCGAAGCGGCGCATAGCTTCGGTGCTCATCATCTCGGCGGGCGACATGGTTTCGTAGTCACCGATGGGTGGCGACGGCAGTGAGCCGTAGCCGTCCGCGTCGTTGAGCACGCTTGCCATCGAGGTCGCGCCCTTCGAGGCCGCCTGCAAGGCGTCGCCGTTGGCTGCTGCCACTTGCACCGGATCGAACTGGGTGGTCGGTGGCACGCCCATCGCCGGGGTCGCACCGAACAACTTGTTGTACTGCGCCATCGTGTCGCTGCCCAGCACCGTATACAGGCCGTCGTTCTGGATCGGGAAGGTCTTGCAGAAGTACGGCGACGGATCGGTGGCGTAATTGAACGCGCTGTTCTGCTTGGCGATGGCGTTGGGGAGCTGAGCCGGGTTGAACGTCGGATTCTTGTTTGCATCGGCCGAGAAGGTCTTGGCGCGGGCATCATCCGAGTTCGGCACCCCGTAGATGAAGTGCAGGTGGACTGCGCCGCCCGGCTGCATCCCGGTGGCACCAGCGCGGCCGATCTCCTGCCCGGCCTGCACCTTGTCTCCTTCCTTCACGGCGATGTAGCTAAGGTGGTAGTACACGGCCGACTGCCCGTTGTCCCGCTTGATGATGACGGTGTTGCCTGCGCTGCCGCGCAGCTTGGCCCATGTCACCGTGCCCGCCGAGGTGGCATAGAGCGGGGCGGTTTGTCCGCTGGTGGAGAAGTCGAGGCCGTCGTGCATGTGCGGCTTGGCGTTGCCCGAGCCGAAGTTGGCGGCACCGCCCTCCCGGAACTTGCCGAAGCGGCCGGAGACTTGCTCCTTCGAGGTCGGCGACACCATGCAGGTGTCAGCGAATGCGCTGCCGCTGATCGACAGCGCGAGGGTCAGAACGAGCGGCTTGCGCATGTGTCAGTCCTCAGTTGAAAAGACTCGACGCCCAAGCGGTGAAGCTCTGCGGCTCAGTCTGTGTGGGTTGAGCCTGCTGGCTAGCCTGCGGCTGCACCGAGGTCGCGGGCGCGGTCTGCGCACCCTGCTGGGTGCTGGCTCCGGTGTTGAACACGGTTTGGTTCGTCCCGAAGGCGTTGGCGTTGACGCTGTAGCTGGTGGCGGCCGAAGCGGGCTTGTAGCCGCTGCCGAGCTGTGGATCGAGTGTGCTCATCGAGCCACCCACGGCGCTGTTCGCCATCCCGTTGATGTCGGTGAACTGCTGGCCCAAGGTGTTCCATTGGCCGATGGCTTGGTTGATCGGCGAAGTCACCATGCCGCTGACCTTGCCTACGGTCGAGCACACCTTCTTCTGCGCGTACTTCAAAACCGCGTCTTGCGCCGAGGACAGGATTGAGCCGAGCGAAGGGATCGAGAACGACAGATCGATGATCTGGCTCACGCTCGCGAAGCACTGATCGTTTACATCGAACAGGCTTTCGACGTTCGGCGTGGCCGAGGCCATCTCGCTGTGCGCGCCGATGGCGGTCTTGATGCTTGCACCTATCCCCACGTCGTCGCAGTTCTTCAAGTCGTCCTGCATCTTCTGGTTCATCGCGGCGTCCACGGCGGTCATCGACGACGACACGCCAGAGCTGGCACCACCGCTGCCGCCAGTGGAGAAGAGCGACGAGAACCAGTTGCCGCTGGTCTGGGAGGCCACGGCGCTGGCAGCAAGCGCGAGCGACGCGCCCACCAGCACGCCGATGGCGGGCTTGGAGGCCTTATTCATGGCCACCACCACGGATGCAGGCGAGCTGGATGGTGCCGGGTTGCGGCTCGCTGGCTTCCAGCAGGCCGCCCTTGACTTTGCGGATGTAGCGCGGGCCGTCTTTCTTGAGGCCTGCGGCCTTCACCACCTCGGCCATCTTCGCGCCTACCGGCTGGACGGTGTACGAGCTGCCTTCCTCTTCGTCGCCGTGGAAGATCGAGATGGCCGACACCTTGAGCGAGCCGAATACGGTCAGTGCCTCGGGCAGCTTGTGGTCGCCGTCGAGCTGACGATTTGTCAGGCCGAAGATGCCCAGCACCGACGAGACAGGGGGTAGCGGTTTGCGGCACTCGATGGCGGCGCGGAGGATGGTCGAAGCCTTGGCCCAGTCACCGGCTGCGGGTGCGTTGGCATCGCGCAAGGCAGCGGGCATCTGAGCGCTGGCCAGCGTGGCGACCAACAGGAGAGCGGAGGCGATCAGTGTGTGGGTGGTTTTCATGTGGGCATGTCCTGTCAAGCAGCTTGATACGAAACCGGCACACGGTTGCGGCCCAGCACGACAGAGGCGAATTGGCGCAGGCCCGGCAGGTCGCCGAAGGTGCTGGCGATGCCGCCCGGCGAGGTCAGAACCCAGCGGTCGGTGCTGCCTGACAGAGTGGCGTGCAGCTCGTAGCCGTCATCAGTGGCCACGATGCGGGCTGTGCGGACGGCTGAGGGGGTGACACGGCGCACCCGGCTATTGAGCTGAGTGGCGCGCAGGAAGGTGATGGACGGACGACGCATGTTGGAACTCCTCTCAGGGGGCAATTTCGTTGTCATGGACGCGCAGCGTGGTTTCCAGCGCGTCGTGGATGAAGGCGGCGCTGAGCGCCATAGGCTTTGCGAAGTTCGGATCGAGATGAGGCGCATGCCGCAACTGACCCTTTCGGATGGCCTGATCGACGCGATTGATGTAGCTCTGTGCAAACCGCACCTTGTCGTCAGTGCTGCCGCCCTTGAGTACATCCACTGCGGCACCGAGGGCCATGATCAAGCCGTTCGACAGCTCTTGCAGGGCATTACGCTGCTGATTGAGTGCTTCGAGTTGGGCCTGCATCGCTGCCACTCCCTCGTCTTGACCGTACTTACGGCCGCGCGCAAAGCCATCCGCCAAACCGTCTTGATAGCCTTCCTCTTGACCTTGGCGGCGACCCACGGCTTTACCCGCGTGGCCCATCGCGATAGCGGCGTCTTGTGTGGCCCAAAAGTTGTCGCTCATGCTTTGTCCTCCTGAGAGGTTGCTTGCGGTGCCTCTGCGCCAGCGCTCACAACCGATTCACCATCCACCGGGGCATCTGTGGCCTGTCCAAGCGGGGCCTCGTCTGTGGTATCTGTGCTTGACGATGGCGTTCCCTTCTTGCTTGCGACTGCTGCCGCAATCCGGGCCTCAGCGCCTTCGCGATAGGCGGCAGAACCTTCGCTGGCAGTCGCTGACGCAGCGTCAGCGATTCCGCTCCCCATAGCTGCAACCCCACCTCGTAGATCGCCTGCCATGTTGAATCACGAGCAAAACTGAGCCACTAAAGGGCATCCGTCACGCCCAATTTTGAGCCACGTTATCCACCTACCCTGCTGTTTTTTGCAGCAGTGGGGTGCAGGAGTGATCAACGTGAGCACATTGAGCAAATTGCGCCGCATGGTCCACCGCGACCACCTGAGCGTGCGCGAAGCCAGCCGCAGGCTGGGCATCTCTCGCAACACAGCCACCAAGTGGCTTCAAGCCGATGAGATGGTCGAGCCCCGATACCCCAAGCGGGCGACCATCCCCAGCGTTGTGGATCCGTACAAAGAACAGCTGGCTAACTGGCTGAAGGCCGACAGCCACCGCAACAAGCGCGAGCGCCGTGGCATCAAGGCCATGTTCCGGGCACTGCAGGCCATGGGCTACCCTGGCAGCCGAGGCCCGGTCTATGAGTTCGCCAAGCGCTGGCAGCAGGCGCAGTCTGATGCGCCAACACGCATGGCTTTCGTGCCCATGAGTTTCGAGATGGGCGAGGCCTTCCAGTTCGACTGGAGCTGCGAGTACCTGTTCGTGGGCGGCCTGCGCAAACGCCTGGAGGCTTCGCACACCAAGCTGGCGGCCAGTCGGGCCTTCATGCTCACCGCCTACTTCAGCCAGGCCCACGAGATGTTGTTCGACGCCCATGCCCGGGCCTTTGCGGCTTTTGGTGGCGTGCCGCGCCGGGGCATCTACGACAACATGAAGACCGCCGTCGACAAGGTTGGTCAGGGCAAGAGCCGCACCGTCAATGCGCGCTTCGAGGCCATGACGGGTCACTACCTGTTCGAGCCAGAGTTCTGCAACCGGGCCGCAGGCTGGGAGAAGGGTATCGTCGAGAAGAACGTGCAGGATCGCCGTCGTGGCATCTGGATGGAGGCAGCGGAACGCCGCTGGCCCGACCTGGAGAGCCTCAATGCGTGGCTGCACCAGGCTTGCCTGGACGCCTGGCATGAGCTGCCTCACCCCGAGTGGCCAGAGCTGACGATCGCCGACGTCTGGCAGCAAGAGCAGACGCACTTGATGCCCAACCCTGCGCCATTTGATGGCTATGTCGAGCAGATGGCCAGGGTCACAGCCACCTCGCTGATCCACTACCAGCGCAATCGCTACAGCGTGCCATGCGAGTGGGCCCACACCAGTGTCAGCGTACGGGCTTATCCCGATCGCCTGGTGGTGGTCGGCCCCAGCGCCGAGGCACCTGAGCAGCCGGTGAGCCTGCCGCGCTGCTTCGAGCGCGGGCAGACCTTGTACGACTGGCGGCACTACGTCAGCTTGCTCGAACGCAAGCCCGGCGCTTTGCGCAACGGCGCCCCCTTCAAGACCATGCCCGAGCCCTTGCAGCATCTGCAAGCGCACCTGCTTCGCCACCCTGGCGGCGACCGGGTGATGGCCCAGGTGCTCATGGCCATCACCCTGCACGGGCTCGATGACGTGCTGGTGGCCGTGGAGTTGGCGCTGCAATCCGGCCGCGTGAGCGCAGACCATGTGCTCAACGTGCTGGCCAGGCTCAAGGAGCCCCAAGCCGTGCAAAGCCTGCCTGAAGCAGCCTTGCCTTTACTGACGCTGCAGGAGCCGCCTCAGGCCGACGTGTCGCGCTACGACAGCCTGCGCCAGTCCCAGGAGGATGACCATGTCCAATGACATCGCAGCAAGCCTCAAGGGCTTGAGCCTGCACGGCATGGCCAGTGCCTGGCCGGAACTGCTGGGCATCGCCCGGCTCAAATCGCTCGACCACGAAGCCCTGCTGCATCAGCTCATCAAGGCCGAAGGCGCGCACCGGGAAGTGCGCTCGATGGCCTACCAGATGCGGGCTGCTCGATTCCCTCACCACCGCGACCTGGCAGGATTTGCCTTTGATCAGGCCCAAGTGGACGAGGCGCTGGTGCGTCAGCTGCACGAGTTCAAGTTCATCGACTCAGCCCACAACGTGGTCTTCGTGGGCGGCCCAGGCACGGGCAAAACACACCTGGCCACCAGCCTGGGCGTTCATGCCATCCGTGCACATGGCAAGCGGGTGCGCTTCTTCTCGACCGTCGAGCTAGTCAACATGCTGGAGGCCGAGAAGGCTCAAGGTAAGGCCGGGCAACTGGCACATCGGCTCATGTACGTGGATCTCGTCATCCTCGACGAGATGGGCTATTTGCCCTTCAGTCAAGCCGGTGGGGCCTTGCTGTTCCACCTGCTGTCCAAGCTGTACGAGCGCACCAGCGTGGTCGTCACCACCAACCTGTCGTTCTCGGAGTGGGCCAGCGTGTTCGGCGACGCCAAGATGACCACCGCGCTACTCGACCGACTCACCCATCACTGCCACATCGTCGAAACCGGCAACCAGAGCTGGCGCTTCAGGCACTCGACTGCACAACCGTCTTCGATCATCAGAGCCACACGAACCAAAACGGCCAAAGGAGCACCCCAGACAGATCACGCAGTAGACTTATCCACATCCGAACAGTCCATTTCTTCGTCAACTTAGTGGCTCAGTTTTGGACGTGACGCCTGGCTCAGTTTTGCTCGTGATTCAACAACCATGATGGCGTCGTTCTCGCGCACGTCCAGCACGTTCATCACCCGGTTAAGCCGATCAACCTCATCGGGTGTCGGTTTGCGCTGGAAGGCCGCCTCGAAGGCGGCAGCAACCGCCAAAGTCATGACATCACCTGCGCAAGTGACTTGAATGCTTCATCGCGCCACCGGATCAATTCAGCCCGGTGCCCCAGTGGCATCTCTCCCATTGCGGCCTGAAGCGTGAGCCGTTTTGTTGCCAACTCGTCCGCCACACGATCCGCTAGATCGGGGAGGTCGATAGTCTTCCCACCGCTTCTTTCAATACGCTTCTTCAGTTCACTTCCGCTGTAGAGCTGAAACTTATCGCTGCTGCCGTAGTACAGATTGCGCACCACATGAACTTGATGGTCCGTGCTCACTGGCATGACGTCGAGGTAGTCCGCCAATAGCTCCAAACTGTCCCGCTGCCGGTTGATGACCCACAGCGTGACCATCGTTCTACCGAGTTCCCCCAAGGTGCTTTTGAGCGTCTGTCCGTAGCGTGCTACCCCCGCGCTGTTCCTTGCGGCTGTATTCACGATGACCGGGACGCCGCGAGCCTTGTCGAGCGAGTTAATCATCTCAATCCACCCGTCTGCTTCGTCGAGACTCATGGCTGCGCACTGGACTGTCGCGGCGTGTGCCTTGAAAACGTCTGGATTCGCGTCATCGGTTTCGATCACAAAAGGCTCGATGCCGCGCTGTAGGAAGGCGTCGATCAAGGCGGTAGCCACCATGCTCTTCCCTGTCCCGCCTTTGTTACCGGCGCACAGATAAATCTTGTTCATGTCATTGCTTCCTCAGAGTTGTTGGCGATCAGGCCGGGTGATTGCAGCGGTTGCGCTGCTGGTGGTGCTCGGTGCTTGCGATAGGGCTGCTGCTGCGCGCTCCCCGATGGTGGGTGCGGATGCCAAGTTTTCACTGGGGCGCGATGCGTGTGGCGTGTTATCAGGGGTGGCGCTGGTGGTTACCGCCTTGCGCTTCCCCGATGGCTTCTTGCTGTTGGCTTTGCTGCGCTGCAAGTAGCTCTTCAAAGTGGGAGCCCCTATCTCAAGCCCTTCCGTCGTGAGGTATTCGGCCACCTGTTGAATCGTCCAATTGCGCTCACGGATCAATGCCAGGATGTCCGCTGCAAGCAATCGGACCTCTTCCTGTTTGCTGATCTCCCGAGTCTTGTTTTCCACTGCGGGCAAGGCGCGCAATTTCGCCGCAAGTTGCTCCGCTTGTTCAATCGTTCTCCGCATTTCCATACGCTCCTCAAATGCTCTGTTCGTGCATCGTAGGAGCGACGTGCTGGGTTGAACATGCTTTAGCTGGCCGTGGGAAAAATTGTTCTGTCTGGATTTGTTTTCAGGGAAAGAGGCGTCTGCATACTGACTGCTACTGGGGTGTGTCCTAACTGCGTAACAGGATGGCCCTTGTCGAACACATAGCGCTCCGCGCCATGTGCCCGCCAAGGGACGCCGTGTCCTCGACGCTCCGCGTCTCGACCCGTGGCTCACCTCATCCTGCCCTGCCGGGGGCCGGTGACAACGATGTAGACAAACAGACACACCCCGCCGCCCACGGGGCCAGTTGAAGGAGCCCGCGAATGCCGTTTGAGGCCAAAGAAGGAGAACCGCTGACGCAGCGGGTCGGTGTTCGCTTTACCGAGAAGGAAAAGGCGAAGTTGCAGAAGCTGGCTGATGACGCTGGCTTGACAGTCAGTGAGCTGGTTCGTCGCATCACCTTTGGGCGCAAGCTCATCACCGACTTGGAAGAGCAACACATCCGAGAACTCAACCGACTCGGAGGCTTGCTCAAGAAGCTCTACCTACAGTCGGGTGGCGTGAATGCAGCAGAAAGCGCGAGGGTGCTGCGACGCATCTATGCCGCTATCGACGAGCAGGCCAATCGGGCGAGCATCCGATGATCCTCAAGAAGATTCCTGTCGATCAGGACAAAGCCGGGCGCAAGTCAAAAGCGACCAACATCAGTGACCTGACCGAATACATCGCTGCGCCGGATGACGCGGCCCGTCTGACCCGGCTCGGGTATCACATCGACGACGATGGCGTGATCCACGGCGGAGACGGTGAGCAGCCGGAGAAGGTTCTTTATCTGACGACACGCGGCTTCAATACCAGTACCTTCAAGGGTCAGCAGGCAGAGATGATTGCTCTCTCAATGGAGTGCAAGAAGTCGAAGTACCCGATTCAGCACTGGGTGGCGAGCTGGCATGAGGATGAGCAGCCGACACCTGAGCAGGTGGAGGAACTGCTGGACGTGTTCCTTGAACAGCTTGGGCTTGAGAAGCACCAAGTTATCGCGGCGTTGCATCGCGACACTGACAACATTCACCTGCACATCGCAATCAACAAGGTCAGCCCCGAAACCTATCAAGTGGTCAAGCCTGCGAAGGGCCGAGACAAAGAGGCGGCACAACGCACGCTTGCAATCATCGAGCATCGCCAAGGGTGGCGGCCTGAAAGAAGAGCACGCTACACGGTGATGGACGATGGCACCGTCGCCCGTGTCAGCAGGCTGGATAGCACGCCCAGCGTGCCGACCCGTGCGGGGGACATGGAGAACCGCACGGGCCAGAAGAGCGCGGCACGAATCGCCATCGAAGAGGCTGGCGAACTCATCCGGGCTGCATCGAACTGGGCCGAGCTGCATCAAGGCCTCGCCGAGCGCGGAATGCGCTACGTGAAGGCCGGTGGCGGTGCGCATATCTACGTGGGCGATCAACCCGTCAAAGCGAGCACTGCGGGCCACTGGTGCAGCTTGCCGAAGCTCACCAAGCGGCTGGGTGCATACGAGCCTGCTGCCTCTGCTGTCGTGGCGGTTGAGCGCAAGCCCGAACCGCTGCGGCCAGGCCTCCCAGGCTGGGAGGACTACATTGCCGCCGCGACGGATCACCGAGCACACCTCGCGCGAAAACTGCGTGAAGAGAAGGAGCGCTACGAGCGCGAGCTGGCCCAGTTCCGGGCAGAGAAGGCAGAGCGCAGCGCCGCCATCGCCGCCCAGAACTGGAAGGGCAAGGGTGAGTTGTTGAATGCCATGCGCAGTGTGGCGGCAGCCGAAGCCAAGAAGGTTGAGCTGGAAATCAGGGAGCGGCATCGGCGCGAAGCCAAGGCGCTGCGGGATGCCCGCGAAGCATGGCCCGAGTACCACGACTGGCTTGCCAAGTGGTTCGGCGCCGAAGATGCGGGGAACTACCGATACCACCGGCACGAACCGCTGCGCCTCGAAGGTGACGGCGACAACGAGGCCTTGCCGCGTGATCTCCGTGCCTTCGCGGGCGAGATCGTCGGCAGTGCGGTGGAGTACCGCCGCCAAGGGGCGGCGGGGGGTGTGTCTGAGGCAGTGTCATTCACCGACCACGGCCGTCGCATCGACGTGCAAGAAGCGCACGACGTGGCTGCAACCTTGGCCGCCCTACAGCTCGGGGCCGCCAAGTGGGGCAAGGTCAGCGTATATGGCTCGGACGAATACAAGGCCACATGCGTTCGGCTTGCTGCGGAGCATGGCATCCGTATCGCCAACCCTGAACTTCAAGAACAAGTTGAGGCGGCCAAGGAAGCACGCCGGCTAGCACGGAAGGAAGCAATGCGCGCACCGCAGATGAGGCTCTTTGCCCAGTACCACGAAGCAATCGGTGCGGACAGGTACACGCTCACGTCGATCAAGATGGCGGCCGATCATCGCAAGGCCTTTGTCTTGGGTGGCAAGGACGGAGTTGAGGCCGCAGTGGTGGAGCGACGGATGCGGGAGCTGTTGCGGTTCCATGCGCGCGGCGAGAACCTGTACTACACGCCCCGAAGCGAGCGGATGCACCATGTGCTGGTCGATGACTTGAGCGATGTCAGCCTGCGCCGGATGCTTGCTGATGGCTACCGGCCTGCCGTGGTGATGGAGTCCAGTCCGGGCAAGTTGCAAGCCATCCTGAACGTGCCCAAGCTGGGCCGTGCGGACGATCAGGACGTGGGCAATCGCCTCATCGTCGCCCTCAACAAGCAGTACGGCGACCCGAAACTGCAAGCCTGCATCCATCCACACCGCGCGCCGGGCTTTGAAAACCGCAAGTGGGAGCCGGGTGCGCCTGCACCGAAGTACCAGCGACCCGATGGCACCTTTCCGGTGGTGGAGCTGCGGCACGCTGTGGCCTGCACATGCGACAAGGCATACGCACTGAGCTGTGTCGTTGCTCGCCAGCTCGATGAGGAAGTCCGGGTGGCGCAAGAGCGTAGGCCTGCCGCACCTGCTGCGGCGCGTACCGCGCTGCCCGGCAGTGCCTATGACGCCCACTACCGCGACATCGCTGCGCGGCACAAGGGCGACGGGATCGACTTGTCGCGCGTGGACTCCATGATCGCCGTGCGGCTGAGGGCCACCGGGCACGGTCAGGATGAGATCGCCACCGTCCTTGAGGCCTGCGCGCCGTCGATCCGCACCGCAGACGAGGGAAGGAACTGGCATGACTATGCGCAGCGGACGGCAAGGTATGCCTTCGGCCCTGACGGCTCAAGGATGCTGGCCAAGATCGAGCGCTACCGCGAACAGTTCCTGCGCCTCGAAGGCCGTGATCCGGCCCATGAAGGGCCAAGGATGGGTGTTTGATGCCGCACGCTGAAACGCTCACACCTGCACTGCCACTTGGCTTTTCAGCCGAAGAGCTTGCAGCCGCTGCCCGCTGGGTGGTGGCCCGTGCTGGCCCGGCTTCAAGTACGCCACGCATCGCAGCCACGTTCGAGGCCTTGCAGGCGGTTGCGCTTCGCGCTCGCCGTGGGCCGGTCTGTATCCGCGACCTGCTGCCCGGTTCAGGGCTTGAGGTGCTGCACATCCCGGCCGCCCGGTCGGGCATGGGTCAGTTGACCAGTCTGACCGGGGAGATCGACCAAGCAGCTTTGCGCGACATCGGCCGCGCGCTGCGCGCCGAGTTCATCGCCAGCGGCACGGACATGCTGCGACTCGAATCCGACGATGGCGCGGAGCTGATCGTGTACGCCATCGAGGTGCGGGCCATCGTGATGGCCGCCACCAACATTCAACTCATCGACGGAGATGCCCATGCCCAAAACTGACTACACCGCCTGCAAGCCTGACCACCGCATGATGCGCGTCGAGATGACGCCCAAGATGCGCGAGATCGCCGAGCAGATCGCGGCCCTGCAAGCCCAGTACCGCAAGCTCGAAGAGGCCGAGCAGCGCCGCGCGCTGCACGCCTTCTTGCAAGGTGTGCGGCAGCGTGCCGAGACGCGATGCTTGAATGAGATCGCCGGGTGATGGTTTGTAAGTAGGTATATATATACCTACACATTACGCCCGGTGTGCTTGGTAAACCTCAAGAGCCGTTGGCTTTGCGCATCAATTTCAAGTCGTGAGCCACGGTTGGTTGCTTCACGCCTACGAGGTCGGCGATGTCGCTTTGTGTGTGGCCCTTCTCGTACAAGTCCAACTCCAAGCGGCGGCGCTCATCGACGGTCAACTGCGATGGATCGAAGTGGGTCATTTGGCGAAAGGCACCATTCGCGCGGACGTGAACGGAAAAAACTTCGCCGGAAGGCTTCTTGACGTGGGCTACCGCTACACCTGCCCCTCCCTTGATGATGTAGCTGTCCTTTTCAGGATCAATGTTCAGAGGAATTGCCAGCGGGGGCTGCACGACCAGATCGGTACTCTTGGGTTTTCCCATGCTCTTCTCCATTCATTGAATTAGTTGAATTGATTGAATTTAATCAATCCAACTCTATCAATGAATCGCTAGGTGCGCAAGTGTCATTTAAACGGTGGTTTGTTGGACAGTTGCCGCAAGGGCCGGTTTTGTCATTTTCAGAAGACGACTGCACCAGTTGATTGGGCGTAATGGCTGTTGTGCAGCCAGCTCCTGACAGTTCAATATCAGAAGTGATCTGCACCAATCTCGACTATGCTCAATACTCGTGTGCACCAAAGCGAGGTGAGCATGGCGACGGAGGCTCTGTTGCAAAGATTGGCGGCAGTCAGAGGTAGGCTGTCGCTCTGCGCCGATCAGGCGGCTGCTGCGAAATGGTGGTTGAGCATGCCCATGGCCTCCGTCAGCGCCGAGGGCCCAATGCCAAAAGCTCTCTCCACAAGGCGCACCTCGCCCCTGATGCCGGGCTGCAGGCACCAGGGGCGAGCCTGTCCTTTGCGCAGGGCTCGCATGACTTCGAATCCCTTGATCGTGGCATAGGCCGTGGGGATCGATTTGAAACCGCGCACCGGCTTGATCAGTATCTTGAGCTTTCCGTGATCGGCCTCGATCACGTTATTGAGATACTTCACCTGCCGGTGGGCCGTCTCCCGGTCCAGCTTTCCTTCGCGCTTCAATTCGGTGATCGCTGCACCATAGCTCGGCGCTTTGTCGGTATTGAGCGTGGCAGGCTTTTCCCAGTGCTTCAGGCCTCGCAGGGCCTTGCCCAGGAACCGCTTCGCTGCCTTGGCGCTGCGGGTCGGCGACAGGTAGAAATCGATCGTGTCGCCCCGCTTGTCGACTGCCCGGTACAGGTAGGTCCACTTGCCCCGCACCTTGACGTAGGTTTCATCCAGGCGCCAGCTCGGATCAAAGCCACGCCGCCAGAACCAGCGCAGCCGCTTCTCCATCTCCGGGGCGTAGCACTGGACCCAGCGATAGATCGTCGTATGGTCGACCGAAATGCCGCGTTCCGCCAGCATTTCCTCAAGGTCGCGATAGCTGATCGGATAGCGACAATACCAGCGCACCGCCCACAGGATCACATCACCCTGGAAATGGCGCCACTTGAAATCCGTCATCGTTCCGTCCGTCCAATCTCCGCCAAGCATGCTCAAGCTTCACGATTTTTGCAACAGAGCCCACACGAGTATTGAGCATAGTCGAGATTGGTGCAGATCACTTCTGATATTGAACTGTCAGGAGCTGGCTGCACAACAGCCATTACGCCCAATCAACTGGTGCAGTCGTCTTCTGAAAATGACATTTGGTATCTCTCATAAACGGATGTTTTTGAGAGAACTATCTTCGGCCTTCACACGCACGAAAGGCGGCGAAGCTCCGCCGTTAATCCGTCCGCCGGAGATCTCGCCCAGGCAGGCTGAAGGCCGAGCAAGCCTGACAGGCCCGAAAAGCCCGGCACGGGCGTCGGCGGCGATGACGGCGGCGGCATTATCCAGGGTTGATGATGGAAGTGGAGGATATCGACAACCTCTCGCGCAACCAAGACATCGCGGTCGGACTGCAAGTGATCTTGAAGCCACGGGCCCGTCCCACCCCGACATGGACCTCGATGCCCGAACGGACGTTAGATTTCGAGTTCTAGGCGTTCTGCGATGAAGGTTGGATCCCAGCCGGGATTGAAAGTGTCGACGTGGGTGAATCCGAGCCGCTCGTATAGGCCACGCAGGTTCGGGTGGCAGTCGAGCCGCAGCTTGGCGCACCCCTGCGTTCGCGCGGCATGGCGGCAAGCCTCGATCAGCGCGGAGCTGACACCCCGGCCCGCATGTGTCCGTCGCACCGCGAGCTTGTGCAGATATGCGGCCTCCCCCTTGAGGGCGTCGGGCCAGAACTCGGGATCCTCGGCCGACAAGGTGCAACAGCCGACGATGCCGTCGCTGCAACTCGCGACTAGGAGCTCGGATCTCAGGACGAAGGTCTCCGCGAATGTCCGGTCGATCCGCGCGACGTCCCAGGCGGGCGTTCCCTTGGCGGACATCCACGCCGCAGCGTCGTGCATCAGCCGCACAACCTCGTCGATATCACCCGAGCAGGCGACCCGAACGTTCGGAGGCTCCTCGCTGTCCATTCGCTCCCCTGGCGCGGTATGAACCGCCGCCTCATAGTGCAGTTTGATCCTGACGAGCCCAGCATGTCTGCGCCCACCTTCGCGGAACCTGACCAGGGTCCGCTAGCGGGCGGCCGGAAGGTGAATGCTAGGCATGATCTAACCCTCGGTCTCTGGCGTCGCGACTGCGAAATTTCGCGAGGGTTTCCGAGAAGGTGATTGCGCTTCGCAGATCTCCAGGCGCGTGGGTGCGGACGTAGTCAGCGCCATTGCCGATCGCGTGAAGTTCCGCCGCAAGGCTCGCTGGACCCAGATCCTTTACAGGAAGGCCAACGGTGGCGCCCAAGAAGGATTTCCGCGACACCGAGACCAATAGCGGAAGCCCCAACGCCGACTTCAGCTTTTGAAGGTTCGACAGCACGTGCAGCGATGTTTCCGGTGCGGGGCTCAAGAAAAATCCCATCCCCGGATCGAGGATGAGCCGGTCGGCAGCGACCCCGCTCCGTCGCAAGGCGGAAACCCGCGCCTCGAAGAACCGCACAATCTCGTCGAGCGCGTCTTCGGGTCGAAGGTGACCGGTGCGGGTGGCGATGCCATCCCGCTGCGCTGAGTGCATAACCACCAGCCTGCAGTCCGCCTCAGCAATATCGGGATAGAGCGCAGGGTCAGGAAATCCTTGGATATCGTTCAGGTAGCCCACGCCGCGCTTGAGCGCATAGCGCTGGGTTTCCGGTTGGAAGCTGTCGATTGAAACACGGTGCATCTGATCGGACAGGGCGTCTAAGAGCGGCGCAATACGTCTGATCTCATCGGCCGGCGATACAGGCCTCGCGTCCGGATGGCTGGCGGCCGGTCCGACATCCACGACGTCTGATCCGACTCGCAGCATTTCGATCGCCGCGGTGACAGCGCCGGCGGGGTCTAGCCGCCGGCTCTCATCGAAGAAGGAGTCCTCGGTGAGATTCAGAATGCCGAACACCGTCACCATGGCGTCGGCCTCCGCAGCGACTTCCACGATGGGGATCGGGCGAGCAAATCGGAAATCGCCACCTCGCCGGGCTGGCAAGCGTCGTTGCCGCCCTCATAGCTCGGCGTGTAGTTCGCCAGTCCGCCGGGCTTCTCGTCGCTCCACTCGGCATCAATGCCAACGGTGAACCTCGCCGCGTCCCGGTGCGGAAAGAAGCGCAGCCGGTAATGGTCCGGGTCCATCGCCACGATCCACGCCGCGCCCGCCTCGATCACTTCGCCGACCGTCCACGCTCCGGCCCGGTAATGCTCGATCCACTTCGATTCCGACATAACGCCTCCGATGTGTCCGCTTTCTGTCCGTTATTCTACTCTGTCCGCTTTCTCATTGCAATAGCTAGGAAAACGGACAAATGCGGAATGTCCGCTAAACGACCGTTTGACGGACAGCCCCGAAGCGGGTAGTATTTGGATTGTGCAATCCAATTTGAGGGGAATCGCCTTGGCCGCCGAAACCATCGTCATCACCAGCCCGACCGCTCAAGCCTATGCCGAACTGCAAGCCGCGTTCGATCACTACAACCGGGAGCTATTCGGC
Organism: Pseudomonadota bacterium; assembly: GCA_029558905.1. GTDB lineage: Bacteria > Pseudomonadota > Gammaproteobacteria > Burkholderiales > Thiobacillaceae > PFJX01. The sequence goes on along the minus strand of JAKQCX010000013.1, from coordinate 1,241 downwards.
GGAGGAGAGCAGCTTTTTCTTGCCGGTGGCGGCCGTCAGCTTGTCGAAACGGAACCCCCGATCCCCCAGCACATCGGCGTAATAAGCCTCGAAGTCCCGTCGAAGATTGTGCTTTCGTTCCAGGGCCAGATCGTAGAAATGCCTCAGCCCGGCCGGGTCCTTGGCGAACCGGCCCTCGGCGTAGGGGCGCAGCAGATCGAGATAATCCTCGTCGGCGATCTTTTCGACTTCCTGGATGTAGCGAAGGGTCGCGTTCGGATCGACCCGTACCTTCCCTTCCTTGGCCGCCCGGAAGACCTTGTTGTAAAACGGCTCTTCCTCGCCGCAGACACCGTTGGGGTGATAGTCAAGCGAGAGCTTGTCCTGCCCCAGAAACTTGAATGCCTGGCCTTTGTCGATGCCGTAGACGCGACCGTCCCGGGAACGGATGAACTGCTTGGAATGTCCGTCGTGGTTGGCGATCAGCCAGTCGACCACATGCTCGCGCTGGATCTGCTCCAGTTCGATGGTGGTCAGATCCTGTGGCAGGATGTTGCGAAAATCGAAGTCGTCCCGCAGATCGGTACGCCATTTCTGGATGGAGCCGGTGCGGCCGTTCAATTGGATGGTGCGCACCTCGATGGAATGGGGGTCGATCAGGCGGCCAATCTTGTAGGCGGCTTCCTCTCCGAAGGCGATGAACTCATCATCCTTGCGGCCAATGGGCTTGAACAGCCATTTGTCGCCGTTTTCGTCGGTCCAGAACTCCTTTTCGTGTGCGCCGCCGACAGCGGCCTTGCCGGATTTCTTGAACTTCGAAGGCAAACCCTTCTGCTGCCATGCGTTATCGTCGGTGGCGAACTCCGCGCCTTTCTTGACGATCTTGGGCTCGGGCGGCTTGACCGGACTCGGTTGTGGAGCCGGTTTCGGCGGCTCTTTCTTCGTCGTGGCGGGCTTGGCAGAAGCGGTTTTCTTCTTGCCGCCATGTTTTTCGGCCCAGGCTGCGTGCTTGGTGTCGATGCTGGCCTGAACCGCCTTGATTTTCGCGGGATCGGTCTCGGTGAAGAGCGTGGTCAGCTCGTCTTTGTTGGCCCACTGCCAATATTGAACCTTGGTCTCCTTGGCGAAGGTCTTGAGCTCCGTCGATTTCAGCTTGCCGACCTGGTCCTGGAAGAGCTGTTTCTTGAGGGCGATTTCCTTGCTGTGGGCCGCCAGCAGATCCTGGGGTAGATCGGTGCCGCCGGAAACCGCCTGTTCCGCCT
>JAKQCX010000028.1 GCA_029558905.1 Pseudomonadota bacterium | reverse complement strand
CATGACCCTGGAAACCCTCGCCGACCTCGGCGAGAATCCCAACGTCAGCTTGCCCGCGGTCGCAAGCTGATCGGCTTCCCAACCTTGCCAGAGTCGATGACCTTCTGATCGCTTCTTACACCACGTCCAGGGACACGATCTTGTGGCCTTTGCGGACTTCGGCCACTTCGGAGGAGTGAGGTCGGAGCGAGGATTTGCCAAGAGAGAGTAAAAACGGGCACTTTTCCGCGCCAGATCTGTGGGGGCGAAGTCCGCAGGAATCCGCACGAACCCGCGCAGGTACGCGGGAATCCAAAAAAAATGTCCAACTGCATACACAGTTGGACATCGTTATTGGTGGCCAGGGGCAGAATCGAACTGCCGACACGCGGATTTTCAGTCCGCTGCTCTACCAACTGAGCTACCTGGCCGCTTGGCCGCGTGGGGGAACCCAGGCGCAAAGAGGGTCGCATTTAAGCCCAGAAGAACGGATTGCGTCAAGGCACGCCCGGTGCGGGCAGGACAGCCAGGCAAATACCCGACAAAAACACTCCGGCTTGTTGGATCGCTGCCGGACTGGCAAACTCGGGTGCATCATCAAATCCTGATAGAGGTATAGACATGGGCGGCCTGACCCCATCCACCCCCATCCCCACCGAGATCAAGCTGCACAAGCAGGACCGCATGCTGGAGGTGGCCTTCAGCGACGGCAAGCGTTTCGCGTTTTCCTGCGAGTACCTGCGGGTGTACTCCCCTTCCGCCGAGGTGCGGGGACATGGCCCGGGTCAGGAGACCCTGCAGGTGGGCAAGAAGGACGTGGAGATCACCGATATCCAGCCTGTGGGCCAATATGCCGTGACGCTGGTGTTTTCCGATGGCCATGATTCCGGCATCTACTCCTGGGACTATCTGTACGATCTGGGCATGGAGCAGGAGTTTTACTGGCAGAACTATCTGCGCCGCATGGCGGAGGCCGGCGCATCCCGGGAGTCCAAGGCACTGGTCAAGTAAGTCATGTCCTTGCACGGCGCGCTGGACGCTACGGTCAGCGCGGCCATCGGCGCCAATACGGAGCAGGCTTTCGTACTGGCCCGCAAGGAGCCCGCGGCGGGCGGCTGCATCAACCGCAGCCAGACCCTGCTGGGCCGGGACGGGCGGCGCTTCTTTCTCAAGCTGAACAAGGCCGACCATGCGGCCATGTTCGCCGCCGAGGCGGAGGGTCTGGCGGAACTGGACCGTGCCGGCGCCATCCGCGTGCCCAGACCCATTGCCCATGGGGTGACGGGAGGCGAGGCCTGGCTGGCCCTGGAACACCTCGACTTGGCCGGGGGCGGCAATGGCGCCGAGTTGGGGCGCAGACTGGCAGCCCTGCACCGGGTCAGCAAGACGCACTTTGGCTGGCATCGGGACAACACCATCGGGGCCACGCCTCAGGTCAATGCGCCCGCGCAAGACTGGGTCGGCTTCTACCGCGACCGGCGCCTGAAATATCAGCTGGATCTGGCCCAGGCCAATGGTGCCAGCCATGCCCTGCTGGCGAACGGCGAGCGCCTGCTTGCGGACCTGCCGGCCTTCTTCAGCGGGTATGCGCCGGTGCCCAGCCTGCTGCATGGTGATCTCTGGAGCGGCAACCATGGCTATGCCGATGGCGAGCCCGTGCTGTTCGACCCGGCGGTGTACTACGGAGACCGGGAGACGGACCTGGCCATGACCGAACTGTTCGGCGGCTTTCCCAGGGATTTTTATGCCGCCTACCGCCAGGCATGGCCCCTGGACCCGGGCTACACCCGGCGACGCGACCTCTACAACCTGTATCACGTGCTCAATCATTACAACCTGTTCGGGGGTGGCTATGGCGGCCAGGCTGCGGCCATGCTGGAACACCTGCTGGCGGAGATCCGCTGAGATCGTAACTGTTTGCCTTGCAAGGGCTTTTTGTGGATAATTTTTCGCTTTCCCGTGTCCAGAACCCGAGTCCGCCATCATGAAATCCGGCATCCATCCCGAATACAGCGACATCCAGGTCGCCTGCAGCTGCGGCAACACCTTCACGACCCGTTCCACCCTGGGCAAGCCCCTGCATGTGGAAGTCTGCGCGGCCTGCCACCCCTTCTACACCGGCAAGCAGAAGATCGTGGATACCGCCGGCCGCGTGGAGAAGTTCCGCCAGAAGTACGGCATGAAGAAGTAAGCGTCTTGGCGATCCGCCCTGTTCCGGTGCGAAAAGGCAGCCTAACGCTGCCTTTTTTCATTTCCCGCACATGAACCCCACGCAGCCCGGCAAGCTATTCTGGCTCACGCTGCTGGCGGCATTCTGGATACTCTTCGGCCTCGCAGGTCGGGATGCCTGGCAGGCCGACGAGGCCTTGACTCTGGCCAGCGTGCTGGATCATGCGCAGGGCGGGCTCTCCGCCTGGGCCACGCCGGCCCCCCTGTTCACGGCGGTGGCGGGTTACTTCGCACGTCTGGCGCCCTTCGGTCTGCCCCCGCAGGACAGCGCCCGCCTGGCCAGCGGCCTGTTCGTCCTCGTTGCCCTGCTGGTTTTTGGCCAGGCCGCGCGCCGGCTGCTGGGCCCGGGTTTCGGCGCGGCGGCCGTCCTGGCCCTGATGGGAGGTTTCGGTCTGCTGCTGCGGGCCCATGCCCTCCTTCCTGAAACCGCCCTGCTGGCCACCTGGGCCCTGTTCCTGCTGGGGCTAGGCTGGGCGCGTGTGCACGCGGGGGTGGGCGGCCTGCTGCTGGCGCTGGGCTTGGCCGGACTCGCCCTGGGCTTGCGGGGGCTGCCCGACCTGTGCGCCGCCCTGCTCATCCTCCTGCTGCCCCTGGGCATGCGCGTCTGGCGCGAACGGCCCTATCTCCAGGCACTGGGCCTGGGCCTGGGCCTGGGTGCGGCACTGATCCTGGCGGGCGTGTGGGGCATGGCCGCCAGTGGTCAGCTGGACGCCTGGTGGCATTGGCATGGTCCGCAGCGCCTCGTGCCCGGTCTGAAGCCAGCCAGGCTGTTCTCCGAACTGGCCTGGTTCGCCTGGCCGCTATGGCCCCTGGCCCTGGCCGCCGTCTGGCATGAGCATCGCCGTCTGGCCCGCAGTCACGCCCTGCACCTGCCTCTCGTCACGCTCTTGGCTCTGCTGGCCGCCGCCCCGGCACCCGCCTGGTCCCGACTGGGTGGTCTGCTGCCCCTGTTGCTGCCGCTGGCCCTGCTGGCCAGCCTGGCCCTGGCCCATCTGCGGCGCGGTGCCGCCCAGGCCTTCTACTGGTTTGGCGTGTTGTGTTTCCTGTTCTTCGCCACGGCCTTCTGGGTGTACTTCTCGGCCATCGAATGGGGATGGCCCACGCGCCTGGCCAGCCATATGGCCCGACTCACGCCCGACTATGCCCCGGGTAGCGTGGCCACACAGGATATCTGGCTGGCGGCGGCGGCCACCCTGGTCTGGCTGCTGGCCATCCCACTCTTTCCACGTGCCCAGGTCCGGCCGATCCTGGTGTGGAGTACGGGCATGGTGCTGACATGGGTCCTGTTGATGGCCCTGTTCCGCCCCTGGGCCGAGGCGGGCTGGGCCTATCGTCCCCTGTTGCAGGCCTTGGATGCCCGGCTGCCGCCCGGGGCCTGTCTGCGGATGCAGACGGATCCTGCCTTGCAGGCCATGCTCCGTTATCACCTGCCGCATCGCGTTCGGGTGCATCCCGCCCCGGACTGTGCCTGGCGTCTGCGCCTGGTGCCGCGCAGCGCACTGGCCGATCCGCTTCCGCCGGGTACCGAGGTTCTCTGGGAAGGTACCCGACCACGTTACAGGCATCAGGTGTATCGCCTTGAGCACCAGGAATGAGCCACGCCCCATTTGCGCCATCCTCCTGGCGGGCGGGCGGGCGCGACGTTTCGAGGGGCGGGACAAGGGTTTGATCCCCCTGGCGGGACGCCCGCTGGCCGCCTGGGTGGCCGGGCGCCTGCGGGACCAGGTGGCGGAAATCGTGCTCAACGCCAACCGCAACCAGGCCCGCTATGCCGCGCTGGGATACGCCGTGGTGGCCGACGTCCTGCCGGAGTACCCTGGCCCCCTGGCCGGCATTCTGGCGGCAGCGCGCACGACCCGGCAGGAATGGCTGCTGAGTGTGCCCTGCGACCTCCCCTTCCTGCCACGGGACCTGGCTCCGCGCCTGCACGACCAGGCCCTCGGCGCGCAAGCCCCCCTGGTGCGGGCCGCCGACGCGACCGGCACCCACTACGCCATCATGCTGCTGCACCAGGATCTGCTGCCGGACCTGACCCACTACGTGGATGAGGGGGGGCGCCAGGTCCAGGCCTGGCAGCGGCGCCACCCCACGCAGACCGTGTTGTTCGAGGCCGATCCCCGTGCCTTCCTGAACATCAACACCCCGGACGACCTGCGCGCCGCCGAGCAGTGTGCCCCGCGCTACGCGCCTGCCACACCGACATGAATCCCGCCCAGCGCCTGATCATCGCCCTCATCCGCCTGTACCAGCTGGCGCTGTCCCCTTTCCTCGGCAACCAGTGTCGTTTCAGCCCCACCTGCTCCCGCTACGCGCAAGAGGCCGTGGCGCGGCACGGGGCCCTGAAAGGCGGCTGGCTAGCCCTGCGGCGCATCGGCCGCTGCCATCCCTGGCATCCGGGCGGTCATGACCCCGTACCCCCGAAGTGAGCATGGGCTGTGCGGTGGGACACAGCCTGAACCGACCCTGGACGATGTATATTGTGGATTGACGATAAACATCACAGGGTGTGGCACGCAGCGTGTTCTCTTTCTTCCGCAGGAACAAATCCGAGGACCTCATGGCCTTCCTCAAGGAGGGCCAGCCCGAGGCCGGCCAGGGACCTGCATATACGGCCGTGCAGCCCAAACCGGTACACAGCCACGGCATCGAGGTGATGGAGGCGGTGGGGGGCCTGGCGCCGGAGTTCGAGGAGGCCGCCGTGCTGTTCGCCAACGGCAAGGTGGGCGAGACTGCCGCCCTGCTGAACCGCTTCCTCCTCGAGCATCCGGAAAACCGGGACGCCCTGCCCTGGCACATGCTGTTCGACCTGTACGAGGCCAGTGGTCAAAGGGAGCCGTTCGAGGATGCGGCGGTGGACTATGCGGTCAAGTTCGAGCGTTCGCCACCCACCTGGCACCCCCGTGGCCAGGCCCCCGTGCCTGCCAGCCCGGTGCCCTTGATGACCTACGGTGAGAAATACGGCAGCCTGGAACGGGTCAAGCAGACCAAGTTCTTCCAGGACGCCGCACAGGCACCCTATGTCCGCCTGGACATCAGCAAGGTCCAGACCCCGGACGAAGAAACGACCCAGGCCATCTCGGGCGTGTTGGACCACCTGAATGGCATGCGCAAGCCCATCGAGCTGGTCGGCGGCGCGGGCTTTGCCGTGCGCCTGGATGCGGCACGCCAGGCGGGCAAGCTCGACCGTCCTGCCTGGTACCTGTTGCTGGAAACCCTGCGCCTCATGGGCAAGGAAGAGGAGTTCGACAACGTGGCCATGGACTATGCGCTGGCCTATGAGGTCTCGCCCCCTGCCTACCACCCCCCCCTGCCCATGCCCAAGCACGCGCAGAACGGCACCGGGACCCCCCCCTGCGCACCAAGTAGCTGCTTTCGTCTGGTAGGTACCCTCGGCCCGGCTACCGATACCCAGATCCGCGAACTCCAGCGCTTCACGGAAGGCAAGAAGCAGGCCGAAGTGGACCTGTCCGAGCTGGGGCGCATCGATTTCGCCGTGGTGGGCACGCTGCTGGAACTGCTCATCGCCCTGCACCAGGACGGCTGCCGGGTCACCTTCCGGGACGGCAACGAACTGGTGAACACCCTGCTGCGCATCGTGGGCGTGGACCAGTTCGCCACCATCGTGCCGCGGAGCAGGGCCTGATGCGGCAATTCCACGGTACCACCATACTCTGTGTGCGTCGTGGTGAGTCCGTGGCCATGGGTGGCGACGGCCAGGTCACCCTGGGCAACATCGTCATCAAGGCCAGTGCCCGCAAGGTACGCCGCCTATATCAGGATCGCATCCTGGCGGGATTCGCCGGCGGTACGGCCGACGCCTTCACCCTGTTCGAGCGCTTCGAGGCCAAGCTGGAAAAACACCAGGGGCACCTGGTGCGCAGCGCCGTGGAACTGGCCAAGGATTGGCGCACGGACCGCATGCTGCGCCGGCTGGAGGCCATGCTCATCGTCGCGGACACGGCCAGCAGCCTGGTGATCACCGGTGCCGGTGACGTGCTGGAGCCGGAATACGGCATTGCCGCCATCGGCAGCGGCGGTGCCTACGCCCAGTCTGCCGCCCGGGCCCTGCTGGCGCACACCGGCATGGCGGTGGATGACATCGTGCGCGAGTCCATGGGCATTGCCGCCGACCTGTGCATCTACACCAACCGCAGCCTCACCCTGGAAATCCTGTAACGCAGGTATCCGGTGCCTGAAGACGAAACCCTGAACGCGCTTTGCGCGCGCATCTCATGAAGGAAATGCACATGTATCGCTCTCCGCTTCTGGCCTTGCTGGTCCTCGCCCTGGCCGCGCCTGCAGCCGCGGACGGCGTACGGGTAGAAAATGCCTGGGTGCGCGCCACCGCGCCGGGCCAGAAGGTGGCGGGAGGCTACATGGACCTGACCGCCGATGCGCACATGCGGTTGGTGGGGGGCAGCAGCCCGGTTTCTGCCCATCTGGAACTGCATCGCATGCACATGGAAGGAGGCGTCATGGTGATGCGCCCGCTGTCCGAAATCCCCCTGCCCAAGGGCCAGACGGTCAGCCTGAAGCCCGGAGGGCTGCACATCATGTTCATAGACCTGAAGCGGCCCATCCGGGAAGGCGACCAAGTGCCCATCCGCCTCGACCTGCGCGACGCCGCCGGCAAGGATCTGACCCTGCGGATCGAAGCCCGGGCCATGCGTGGCCAGGGCATGGGACATGCGCACCATTGACTGGCCGGCAGGTGCACACATCTTTTGCCCGGTCTGCTCCCGCGAACGGCAGCGTTCGACCCGCGGCATTGTCGTGACCGGCCAGCGCCTCGACCCCGGCGCGCAAGACGCGGTATTGCCTGGAGGCCGGCACCCGGCATCCCACGCCACACGCACCGCGGAGCGCCGGCCGGAATTCCGTTTCTGCATGTCCCCACCCCCCGCCAGCCGCCGGCGGGATCGATGCCCGCCAGCGAGTCCCCAGGCCGCGTACGCCGCGGCATGATGGCGGTTAACGGGACCGACGCCGGGAAAGGCCGAGCGGGCGCTTTCCACGATCCCGACATCCACCCGAAGCCCTGACCGACATGGCGCACATCGTCTTCCCCTTCGACAACAGCTACGCCCGTGATCTGCCGGGCTTTTATGCACCCTGTCCCCCCGCCACCGTGGATTCGCCCACGCTGTTGTTCCTCAACCGGAGCCTGGCGGAGGAGCTTGGGCTGGATCTGGCACATCAGGACGACACCGCCCTGGCGGCCCTGTTTTCCGGCAACCGCCTGCCGCAGGGCGCCCAGCCCATCGCCCAGGCCTACGCCGGGCATCAGTTCGGCCAATTCAGCCCCCAGCTGGGCGATGGCCGTGCCCTGCTCATCGGCGAGGTCATCGATGTGCACGGGCAGCGCCGCGACATCGCTTTCAAGGGCTCTGGGCGCACACCATTTTCCCGCCGCGGTGATGGCAAGGCGGCGGTGGGGCCCATGTTGCGCGAGGTGCTCCTGGGCGAGGCCATGCATGCCCTGGGCATCCCCACCACCCGGGCGCTGGCGGTGGTGGCCACCGGCGAGCCGGTGTACCGGGAGCGCGTCCTGCCCGGCGCCATCCTCACGCGGGTGGCCGCCAGCCACCTGCGGGTAGGCACCTTCCAGTACTTCATGGCCCACGGCAGCCCGCACCAGGTGCGCCAGCTGGCCGACTACGCCATGGCCCGTCACTTCCCACGGACACGGCAGGCGGAAAACCCCTACCTGGCCTTTCTGGGGGCGGTGGCCGAGCGCCAGGCCGCCCTCATCGCGCTCTGGATGCACGTGGGCTTCATCCACGGGGTCATGAATACCGACAACATGGCCATCCCCGGCGAGACCATCGATTACGGCCCCTGCGCCTTCATGGAGACCTTCGACCCGGCGGCGGTATTCAGCTCCATCGATGGCCAGGGTCGCTACGCCTATGCCGAACAGCCCCGCATCGCCCGCTGGAACCTGGCCCGTCTGGCGGAATGTCTGCTGCCCTTGATCGACACCGGCGAGGGCCACGCCATCACGCTCGCCACCGAGGTCATCGACGCCTTCCCGGAGCGCTATCGACAACACTGGCTCGCCGGTCTGCGGGCCAAGCTGGGCCTGGCGGACACGGGAAGCCACGGCGACGGCATGGACGCCGCCCTGGGAGAGGGTTGGCTGGACCTGCTGCATGCCCAGCAGGTGGATTACACCCTGGCCTGGCGTCACCTGGCGGACGCCGCGGCAGGCGACGAGACACCCCTGCGCGCCTTGTTTCCGGGCCAGCCGGGCCTGGAGCGCTGGCTGCAGCGCTGGCGGGAACGTTGCGCCAGCGAGGATGTCGGCAACGATCGCGCGGCCGCGCGGGCCCAGGCCATGCGCCAGGTCAATCCCTGGATCATCCCCCGCAACCAGCGCGTGGAAGAGGCCCTGGAAGCCGCCTCGGATCATGGCGACCTGAAGCCCTTCGAAAGCCTGCTGCATGCCCTGCGCCGCCCCTATGACACCGATCCGGCCCTGGCCGTCTATGCGCAACCGGCCGGGACGGACTTCATGGCTGAATTCCGCACCTATTGCGGCACCTGAGCCCCCATCCCGGGCCGGAAGACCGACCTCGCGCCACGGGATGCAACTCCCCGGCCCCCGGACAGTCTGCAAGAATGCGGTCATTACCCTGAATACGTTCCATCTGGCGACGACTCCAACCCCTCATGCGCAAACTCACCAAGCTCTGGTTTCCCATCCTGCTGATCCTGGCCGCCCTGACGGCGGCGGTGTGGAGCAAGCCCTGGAAGAAGAGCGATGAAACACCCCGTTTCCAGTTCGCCAAGGTAGAGAAGGGGCCCCTGTCGGCCAGTGTTTCCGCCAGCGGTACCCTCTCCGCCCTCGTCACCGTGCAGGTAGGCTCCCAGGTCTCGGGCCAGATCCTGGAAGTTCTGGCGGACTTCAATACCCCGGTAAAAAAGGGCCAGGTCATTGCCCGTCTGGACCCCTCCACCTTCCGCAGCCGCGTCACCCAGGCCGAGGCGGATCTGGCCTCGGCCCAGGGCGCGGTGGAGGTGGCACAGGGCAACCTGGCGGTGCGCCAGGCCGAGGCGGGCAAGGCCCGGGCAGCCCTGGCGGAAGCGGAACGCAACCTGAAGCGCAAGCAGGACCTGGTGGCCCAGGATTTCATCTCCACGGCCGAGCTGGACGGCGCCCAGACCGGCGCCGATACCGCCCGGGAACAGGTACGCCTGGTGACCAGCGAGATCCAGTCGGCCCAGGCCCAGGTGGGCAGCGCCCTAGCCGGAGTGCGCCAGCGCCAGGCCCAGCTGGAGCAGGCTCGGCTGGAGCTGGCGCGCACGGTCATCCACGCGCCGGTGGACGGCGTGGTGGTGAGCCGCAACATCGACGCCGGCCAGACCGTGGCCGCCTCCTTCCAGGCCCCGGTGCTGTTCACCATCGCCCAGGACCTGCGCGAGATGGAGGTGAACATCGCCGTGGACGAGGCCGACGTGGGCCGGGTGCACGAAGGACAGAAGGTACGTTTCAGCGTGGACAGCTTTCCGGGGGAAAGCTTTCCCGGGACCGTCACCCAGATCCGCAAGGCCCCTGTCATCACCAACAACGTGGTCACCTTCAGTGTCATGGCCCGGGTACAGAACCCCGAGCTGAAACTGCTGCCGGGCATGACCGCCAACGTCCGCATCCTCACCGAGGAGCGGGACGCCGTATTGCAGGTACCCAACGAGGCCCTGCGCTTCCGCCCCACCCTGGACGACGGCACACCCGTCAAGCTGGAGGTGAGGAAACGCGAAGAAGGCCCGGGCATACCCGGGCGCGTATGGGTGCTGGGCGCCGACCACCAGCCCGCGCCCCTCAACCTGCGTCTGGGTGTCTCCGATGGCAGGTTCACGGAGGTGCTGCGGGGCGAGCTCACGGAAGGCACCCAGATCATCCTGAGCAAGGTGGAGGCCCCGGGGGGCAAGTCAGGCAAACCCCTCTTCGGCCCCCGCTTCTGAACCACGCCGGTCTCCCGCGCCCGTGTCCGCTCTCATCGAGGTCCGCAAGCTCTCCCGTACCTATCGCCTGGGAGAAATCACCGTGCACGCCCTCAAGGGCGTGAGCCTGGATATCCGGCAGGGCGAGTTCGTGGCCATCATGGGCCCATCAGGCTCCGGCAAGTCCACCTTCCTGAATCTGCTGGGCTGCCTGGACGTGGCCGATACGGGCAGCTACCGGCTCAACGGCGAGACCGTCACCGGTCTGCAGGCCGAAGCCCTGGCGGGTATACGCAACCGGCACATGGGCTTCGTGTTCCAGAGCTTCAACCTGCTACCCCGCTCCAGCGCCCAGGAAAACGTGGAACTGCCCCTGGTCTATGCCCGCGTGCCCGCGGCGGAAAGGCGTCGCCGCGCGCGGGAAAAACTCGCCCTGGTGGGCCTGGCGGAACGGGCGCAACACCGCCCTGCCCAGCTCTCCGGCGGCCAACAGCAACGCGTGGCCATCGCCCGTGCCCTGGTGAACGAGCCCCCCCTCATCCTGGCGGACGAGCCCACCGGCGCCCTGGATACCCGAACCAGCCAGGAACTCATGGACCTGTTCAGCCGGTTGAACGGGGCAGGCATCACCATCGTGCTGGTGACACACGAGCCGGACATCGCCGCCTATGCCAGGCGCATACTGGTATTCCGGGACGGAGAACTGGTGGAGGACAGACCACTCCCCGCGCGGCCGACCGATCCGGAGACCCAGCCATGAACCTGTCCGACGCCGGCCTGTCCGCCCTGCGCAGCCTGCGCGCCAACAAGCTGCGCAGCGCCCTCACCACCCTGGGCATCATCATCGGCGTGGGCGCCGTGATCACCATGCTGGCGGTGGGCGAAGGGGCCGGGCGTCTGGTGGCGGAGCAGCTCAAGAGCCTGGGCTCCAACACCCTGGTGATCTTTCCCGGCACCGTGACCTCCAGCGGTGTACGCCTGGGCGCCGGCAGCCGCAACACCCTGACGGAGAACGACGCCCAGGCCATCCGCGAGGAGACCCCCGGGGTGCTGGCCGTGGCACCGGCTCTGCGCGGCACCGGCCAGCTGGTGTATGGCAATCTGAACTGGTCCAGCGTCATCTACGGCATCGACGCGGACTATCTGCCCGCGCGTGATTGGTCCATCGCCCGGGGCCGGGGTTTCGACGCGAGTGAGTTGCGTGGCGGCGACAAGGTGGCCCTGGTGGGCCAGACCGTGGCGGACATGCTGTTCGGAGGCACAGACCCCACGGGACAGACCATGCGCGTGAAGAACGTGCCCTTCACCATCGTCGGCCTGCTGGCCCCCAAGGGACAGAACTTCATGGGTCAGGATCAGGACGACGTCGTGCTGATCCCGCTCAACACCGCCCGGGGACGCATCATAGGCCAGGCCCAGGGCCGTCTGCGCAGTGTCGGCCACATCAACGTGAAGATGCGCGATGGCACCGACACGCGGGAAGCCGAGGCCAGCATCCGTGAACTGCTGCGTCAGCGCCACCGTCTCGCGCCGGACAAGGAGGACGACTTCAACATCCGCAACCTGTCGGAGATCGTGGCGGCGGAACAGGCGGCCTCCACTGCCCTCTCCGCCCTGCTGGCGGCCATCGCCTCCGTCTCCCTGCTGGTGGGCGGCATCGGTATCATGAACATCATGCTGGTATCGGTAACGGAACGCACCCGTGAGATCGGTATCCGCATGGCCGTGGGTGCACGGCCGCGGGACATCCTGGCGCAGTTTCTGGCCGAGGCCATCATCCTCTCCCTCATCGGCGCCATTGCCGGTCTGGCCCTGGGGCTGGGCGGCAGCATGGCCTTGGAGAAATGGGCGGGATGGAGCATCGTCATACGCCTGGATGCCGTGCTCCTGGCGGTGGCGGCCGCCAGTACCGTGGGCATCTTCTTCGGCTGGTATCCGGCCCGCAAGGCGGCGCGTATGGCCCCAATCGATGCCCTGCGCTACGATTGAACCATGACTGTGAGCCGCGCGCCGACGACTCTTGCCCGCTCTTTTCTGCCCCTGGCCGGCATCAGCCTGATGATCCTGGGGGCAGTTATGCCCGTCTGGGGTCAGCAGGGGGTCGTGCCCCAACCCCCGGCGAACGACGCCGCGATCGGCGCGGGAAAGGGGCAGAACCCCTATCTGATCTATGTGCCGAAGCCACCCTCGCACGTCGTACCTGGCCTGGCCGGCCCCGACATGCACAGGACACCACCGGTGGTGACGCCCACACCCGATGCGGGCAAGACAGCGCCGGTGCCTTCCCTGGCGGACCTGGGACGTTCCCTGCGCGGCTACTTCACCCAGGAGGAATTGGACCTGCTGTTTGATTACATGATGGAATCCGTGGTGGCCAGCTTCAAGGGAGAGGATGTCTACCTGCCGGCGGACCTGTCCTTCAAGCTGGAAGTCCTCCTGGCGCGCATGAAAAAGGAAGGTGTGTACCACATGGACAACATGATGAAACAGCTGGAAGCCGACTTGAAGCGGTCCCTCAAGGACAGGCTCGTCCCAGCCCCGGATCCGAAATCCGACGCCCTGCCGCCCACCAGCCCCGCCAGCGTACCCGGGACATCCCCCGTGGCCCCGGCGCCGGGCAGCATAAAGTTGCCGGCCTTCTGGCACCGGATCCGCACCGGCTGATGCGCGCGAATCTCAGGGTACCTCGGATGCAGGCCTGGCCTGCGCGGCCAACTGCTCGACGAGCCGCCGGAGGTCCTCCTGGGCCCCGGCATGCCCCTGGTCGGCGGACTTCCGCAGCCAGCGCAGGGCCTCGTGCGGATTTTCGGGCACACCTTTGCCGTCTCGGTAGAGCACGCCCAGATGGTATTGCGCCACCCTGTCGCCGGCCTGGGCCGCCTTGTGGTACCAGCGCGCCGCCTCCATCGGATTTTTGGGAAGACCCTGGCCTTGCTCGAACATCGCCGCCAGACGCGCCATGGAAGGCACATGGCCCTGGCTGCCCGCCAGGGCCAGCCAGTTGGCCGCGGCCAGATAATCCCGGGGGATACCGCCCAGACCATCCCGATAGATCAGTCCCAGGTTACCCTGGGCCTCGGCATTGCCCGCTTCGGCGGCCTGGGTGAACCATTTCACCGCCTGGGCATAGTCCTGGGCCACGCCATTGCCCGTGGCGAACTTGATGCCCAGGTTGTTCTGGGCTGGAACATCCCCCAGCTCCGCGGCCCGTTGCAGCCATTGCGCGGCCACGACCGGATCCCTCGGTACCCCCAGGCCCTGGTCGTAGAGTGCCGCGAGCTGGGCCTGGGCCGCGGCCAGATTGAGTTCCGCCGCTCCACTCATGAGGGTGACGGCCTCCTCCATGTTCTGGCTCACGCCCTGGCCCTTCATGAGCATGAGGCCAAGGTTGTAGAGGCCGACGGGGTCGTTCTGCCGGGCCGCCTTGCCATACCACTCCGCCGCCTTGGCCAGGTCCTTGCCTACGCCCAGGCCGTTCTCGAATATCCAGCCCAGCCTGGCCTGGGCGCCCGGGTCTCCCGCCTGCGCAGCCATATGGTAGTAGCGCAGGAGCATCTGCATGGCCTGCACGGGGTCCGGCATGAACAGCTGGGCGTGGGCGGACATGGGCGGCATGCCCACCAGGGCAAGGGTCAGGAGGAGGGCGCGCAGTCGCATGGTCTATCCTTTGGTGCCTGGCTCGATGAGACAATGGTTCATTATGCCCTGACGCCTGGGCTAGAATCTCGTGTCAACCCTACGCCCCGGAGTTCTCATCATGTCCATGGCCGACCGCGACGGCGTCATCTGGTACGACGGCAAACTCGTCCCCTGGCGCGAGGCCACTACCCATGTGCTCACCCACACGCTGCATTACGGCATGGGCGTATTCGAGGGAGTGCGCGCCTACGAGACCCCCGGCGGCACCGCCATCTTCCGCCTGCGGGAGCATACCGAGCGCCTGTTCCGCTCCGCCCATATCCTGGGCATGAAGATGCCCTTCGACCAGGAGACCCTGAACGCGGCGCAATCGCTGGTGGTACGGGAAAACGGCCTGAAATCCGGCTATCTGCGCCCCATGGCCTTCTATGGTGCCGAAGCCATGGGCATATCCGCCAAGACCCTGTCCACGCATGTCATCGTCGCGGCCTGGCCCTGGGGTGCCTACCTGGGCCAGGGCGCGCTGGAACATGGCATCCGCGTGAAGACATCCTCCTTCTCGCGTCACCACGTGAACATCACCATGTGCAAGGCCAAGGCCAACGGCCATTACATGAATTCCATCCTGGCCCACCGGGAGGCGGAATCCGATGGCTATGACGAGGCCCTGCTGCTGGACGTGGACGGTTTCGTGGCCGAGGGCTCGGGCGAGAACATCTTCATCATCCGCAAGGGCAGGCTCTACACCCCGGACCTGACCAGCGCCCTGGAAGGCATCACCCGGGACACCATCATCCAGCTGGCGGGAGAAATGGGCCTGCAGGTCATCGAAAAGCGCATCACGCGTGACGAGGTGTATGCCGCCGACGAGGCCTTCTTCACCGGTACCGCCGCCGAGGTGACCCCCATCCGCGAGCTGGATAACCGGACCATAGGCGACGGTGACCGGGGCCCCATCACCGCCCAGCTGCAGAGCCGCTATTTCGATTGCGTCCAGGGGCGGTCCGCGCAGCACGGTGCCTGGTTGAGCCATGTCTGAGGCTGGCGGCATGCAGCCGACCACCCCCGCCTCGCCCGCGCGCACGGTCGAGATCACGGAGGCCGACCTGCCCCTGCACTGCCCCACACCCGGAGAAAGCGTGTGGAATTCCCACCCACGGGTGTTCCTGTCGCTGGCGGAGAAAGGCGAGGCCCTGTGCCCCTATTGCAGTACGCTATACCGGCTCAAGGGCTGGAACGGCACGCTCCACCAGCCTCATTGACCACATCCCCCAGGAGATCCGTCATGTCCAAAATTCTTTCAGGCTTCCTGCTGCTGGCCTCCACCCTTGCCAGCGGCATCACACTGGCCCAGCAAACCGCCGGTCAGCCCAGCCCCGAACAGATCAAGCAGATGCAGGCGGCCGTACAGGCGCAGATGCAGATGATGGCGTTGATGTTCGATGCACGTCCCTCCAAGCTGGGCTTCGAGGAAACCGTCATCGCCATCAAGACCCAGGCCGGCAAGCGCGGCTGGATGGTGGGTGAAATCCAGGACATGCAGGCCGAGATGCAGAAGGCCGGCAGGAAGGACGCCAAGCGCATGAAGATCATCACCATCTGCCCGGCCCACGCCAACGACAAGGTCGCCCAGGCCGGCGGCGGCAAAGCACCGCCCCTGCCCTGCCGCGCCACCGTGTTCGAGGACAAGGATGGCAAGACCATGGTGGTGCGCATGAACACCAGCAACATGGCCAAACTGATGAAAGACCCCAGCCTGGCCAAGGCCCTGGCGGAGATTGGCGCCGAGGAGGATGCCCTCTACCGGGACATCCTGCGTTAGGCTGCGGGACACGCCGAAAACGCCGGTGATACCGGCGTTCTCGCATGGAGCCCCGCTGCCGTTGTCAGGCCTGTAAGCACCCGGCGCGGGTCTGGCAGACCCGCAGAGCGGTCCGGATGGCGATCCGCGGCCCCTGGGCATCCATATCGGGGCGGGCATTCCTCAACGACTGGATACCCAGTACTCCAGGCATCCCCACCTTGACGGCAGAAAGGCTCCACCCGGACGACCACGTCGTCGAAGATGGCACGCGGGCCTGGACATTGCCGCCGCTCCCCGTCTGGCGGAACGGCCGCATCCGTACTCGCCTCGCTCCTGTCATGCCGATTCACCGGCAGGGCGTGCGCGTTGTCCTGGCAAGACCTGTCAGGCCGTACGGGAATAACGCGGCTGATCCGCGCCGGCCTGGCGCAGATAGCCATCGAAGGTCATGGCGATGTTGCGCAGGAACAGGCGACCCAGTTCGGTGACGGCGATGCGCCCGGGCTCCAGCCGCACCAGGCCGTCCTCCGCCAGTGCCGGTAGGTCCGTCAGGGCATCGGCGAAATAACTGGGAAAATCGATGTTCCAGGCCGTACCGAAGACATCCATGTCCAGTTCCAGGTCACACATGACTCTCGTGATGGCATCCCGGCGGATATGGTCGTCCCGCGTCAGGCGCAAGCCCCTCTCCACCGGCAGATGGCCACCGCGCACCAGTTCCTGGTAACGGCCGATCTTCTTTTCGTTCTGCAGATAAACGTCGTCGGTCTGGCTGATGCTGGAGGCGCCGAAGGCGTAGATATCGCAGTTCTTGTGCGTGGTGTAGCCCTGAAAGTTGCGCCACAGGGTCTTGTTGCGCTGGGCCCTGACCATTTCATCATTGGTCTTGGCATAGTGATCCATACCGATATTCTGGTAACCCGCATCACCCAGTCGTTCGTGGATCAGCTGCTGCAGGTCCAAGCGCGCGTTGAAACTGGGCAGATCCGCCTCGTTGATGAGTTTCTGGTGTTTCTTCACCCAGGGCACGTGCGCATAAGTGAAGATGGCGAAACGGTCCGGCGCCCACTGCAGCACCCGGTCCAGAGTACGGTTGAAGCTGGCCACACTCTGATGCGGCAGACCCACGATGAGGTCCATGTTGATGCTGGCAAAGCCCAGCTCCCGGGCCCAGGTGTACACCTGTTCGATCAGGGGCGCGGGCTGCACCCGGTTGACCGCCACCTGGACGATGCTGTCCAGGTCCTGCACGCCGATGGACAGGCGGTTGAAGCCAACTTCCCGCAGGGCCTGCAGATGCTCCCGGGTCAGTTCCCGGGGATCTGCCTCGCAGCCGATCTCGGCATCCGGAGCGATCCGGAAGCGGCTGTCGAGCATGCGCATGAGGCGGCGGATGTCCTGCGGCTTCAGATAGGTGGGCGTGCCCCCACCCCAATGCAGCTGGCGGACCACCCGATCGGGATTGGTCATGGCCGCCACGCGGGCGATTTCCTGATCCAGGCATTGCAGATATTCCTCCGCCTTCTCGTAGTAACCCGTTACCACCATGTTGCAGCCACAGTAGTAACAGAGGGTGTCGCAGAAGGGGATGTGTACATATAGGGAAAGATCCCGGCCCGTAGCCTGGGAGGACCTCAATTCCTGGGCCCAGTCCGCTTCGGTGAAACCGGTGTGGAAATAGGGGGCGGTGGGGTAGGAGGTATAGCGTGGACCAGGCTTGCTGTATTTCTCCAGCAGGGCAGTGAAATCGTTCATGTGTATCGTCCGTCGAGGGGTGCGGCCATTCTAGGCGCTATTTACTGCCAGCGGCTTGATCCCTGTCGCCCGGGAAGCGCGCAGCCACAACTCGGTCACGCATGGCCGTGGTTCCCATGCGAAAAAATGTTTCGATCCAACTATACCTTTCGTTATATGTTTTGCTACACTGCAGTTACCTCCCTGACCGTCGCAAAGACGGTTTTTCACGGCACCGGACCACGGTGCCGTTTTTTTTCCCGCAGTCCCCCGCATCAGGTCAGCCGCGTCATAATCCCGGCCCGTTGATTGGGCAGTCCGCATGCATCCCCTCCCGTACGAGATCTTCAAGGCCTATGACATTCGCGGCATCGTCGGCCAGAATCTGACCCCTGCCGGCATGGAACGGATCGGTCTGGGTCTGGGCAGCATGGCCCGGGATCTGGGACAGACCCACATGGTGCTGGGGCGGGACGGTCGCCTGTCCGGACCCGAACTGGCGGCGGCCCTGACCCGAGGCTTGTGCGCCACCGGCATGCAGGTCATGGACCTGGGCCGGATCACCACGCCCATGGCCTATTTCGCCGCCATCCACCTGGGCTGCCGTTGCGCCGCCATGGTCACCGGCTCCCACAATCCACCCGCATACAATGGCCTGAAGATGGTGCTGGCCGGAGAAACCCTGAGCGGCACGGCCATCCAGGCCCTGCGGCAGCGCATCGAGGTCGGGGATTTCCAGCGCGGAGAAGGGACGCATCGCCGGCATGACATCGGCCCGGCCTATCAGGCACGTATCACCGGCGACATTCACCTCACCCGCCCCATGCAGATCGCCGTCGATGCCGGCAACGGCGTGGCTGGTGCCTTCGCCCCGGCCCTGTTCCGGGCCCTGGGCTGCGAGGTGGAGGAGCTGTTCTGCGAGGTGGACGGCCATTTCCCCAACCACCACCCGGATCCCTCCATTCCGGCCAATCTGCGCGCGCTCAGCCAGCACCTGCAAGCCGGCGATGCCGAACTGGGCCTGGCCTTCGACGGTGACGGCGACCGCCTGGGAGTGGTGACCCGGGATGGCGGCCTGATCTTCCCGGACCGTCTGCTCATGCTGTTCGCCGCCGACGTGCTCAGCCGTCACCCCGGCGGACAGATCATTTTCGACGTGAAATCCAGCCGCAATCTGTATAAATGGATTCGGGATCATGGCGGCGAGCCCATGCTGTGGAAGACGGGCCATTCCGTGCTGAAGACCAAGTTGCGGGAGACCGGCGCCCTGCTGGCGGGGGAATTGAGCGGCCACATCTTCTTCAAGGAACGCTGGTATGGCTTCGACGATGGCCTCTATGCCGGGGCAAGGCTGCTGGAAATCCTGTCCCGGCACAAGGATGCCAGCGCCGTTCTGCGGGCCCTGCCGAACGCCATGAGCACGCCGGAGCTGCAGATCCGCATGGGTGAAGGCGAGCCCCATGAACTGATGGAGCGGTTGCGACGAGAGGCCCGCTTCGAAGGGGCTGAAGACGTCATAACCCTGGACGGCCTGCGCGTGGAATACAAGGATGGTTTCGGCCTGTTGCGGGCCTCCAACACCATTCCCGCCCTGGTATTGCGCTTCGAAGCGGATGACGCCGCCGCCCTGACACGCATCCAGGGCGAATTTCGCCAGCTGTTGCAACAGGCCCTGCCGGGCTGGCCCCTGCCCTTCTGAAGGCCGGAGCCCTGGGGCGATGGGACGCGGGCACGGTAGAATGCGCGCCTCCGAGCCACAGACCCATACAGCATGAACGCCCCTCTCGTCGGTCTCATCATGGGCAGCGTCAGCGACTGGGAAACCATGCGCCACGCCGCCGACCTCCTGCAACAGATGGACATCCCCTTCGAGAAACGGGTGGTGTCCGCACACCGTACCCCGGATCTGCTCTTCGACTACGCCGCCGGCGCGGCCGAACGGGGCCTGCGCTGCATCATCGCCGGAGCCGGGGGCGCGGCCCATCTGCCGGGCATGACCGCCGCCAAGACCCACCTGCCAGTGCTCGGGGTGCCGGTCCAGTCCCGCAACCTGCAAGGCCTGGACTCCCTGCTGTCCATCGTACAGATGCCCCGGGGCATCCCCACCGCCACCTTCGCCATCGGTGAGGCCGGTGCGGCCAATGCCGCCCTCTTTGCCGCCGCCCTGCTGGCCAACGAATTTCCCCGGATCCGGGATCGGCTCATCGCCTTCCGCCAGCAACAGCGCGATGCCGTGCTGGCCATGGAACTGCCCGGGCAATGACGGCAGAAGGGCCTTTGCTGCCCGGTGCCACCCTGGGGGTGCTGGGGGGCGGCCAGCTGGGGCGCATGTTCGTCCTGGCGGCCCGGGTCATGGGCTATGCCACCGTGGTCCTGGATCCGGACCCGGATTCGCCCGCCGGCCGCCTGGCCGACATCCATCTGAAGGCGGACTACGGCGATGCCGTGGCCCTGCTGCGCATGGGCAGCCTGTGCCAGGCGGTGACCACGGAGTTCGAGAACGTGCCGGCCGCCAGCATGCGCATGCTGGCCAGGCACTGCCGCGTGGCACCGGACCCTTCGGCCCTGGCCGTGGCACAGGACCGCCTGGAGGAAAAGCACCACGCCCTGGCCTCGATGTGCGACACCGCCCCCTTTGCCGATATCGACACCGAGTCGGACCTTGACGCGGCCTGGCAGGCCATCGGCGCCCCGGCCCTGCTGAAGACCCGGCGACTGGGCTATGACGGCAAGGGTCAGGTCCGGGTGGGCAGCCGGGATGAGCTTTCCGCGGCCTTCATCCGGCTGGGAAGGGTGCCCTGCCTGCTGGAAGGCTTCCTGCCCCTGGAACGGGAGGTCTCCGTGGTCCTGGCCCGCAACACCGAGGATGCCGTGGCCTTCTTCCCCGTGGCCGAGAACCTGCACCGCCATGGCATCCTGGACATGAGCATCGTCCCCGCCCGCATCCCGGAGAAGCTGGCCCAGCGGGCCCGGGAGATGGCCGCCCACCTGGCCCGGGAACTGGATTACGTGGGGGTCATGGCGGTGGAATTCTTCGTCCTGCGAGACGGCCGCATCGTCTTCAACGAGATGGCGCCACGGCCCCACAACAGCGGCCACTACACCCTGGATGCCACGGCCTGCGACCAGTTCCAGCAGCAGGTACGGGCCCTGTGCGGCCTGCCCCTGGGGGACGGCCGCCTACTCAGCCCCGTGGTCATGGTGAACCTGCTGGGAGATGCGTGGGCCCCGGAACCTGCCTGGCTTGAACTCTTGCGGCATCCCGGGGTGCATCTGCATCTCTACGGCAAGAGCGAAGCCCGGCCGGGCCGCAAGATGGGGCACTACAACTGCCTGGCCCCCAGCCTGGAAGAGGCCCTGGATCTGGCCCGGGAGACCCGTGCCCGACTGGGCATCGACTAGGCACGAAGGAGACGGGCTCAGTCCTTGATCCGGGCCAGGGTCAGCTGCATGACCGTGCCTTTCTTGTTGTCCTGGGTGCGGATGCGCACCGGCAGCCAGTGATGCGTGGGGGCCAGCCAGACGTCCAGGCTGCCGTCCTCCGCCCGGCTGCCCTGGACATGCAGGGTATCCAACATTTCTCCCACTGCCCGCAGGCGCTCCCGGCCCAGCACATGGAAACGGTAGTCCTTCATATAGCGCCCATTGGTCACCGGCATGTCCCAGGCTGGATCCGTCTCCGCCACGGTGAGGGCCAGGTGAAAGGGGAAACTGAGCAGATCCTGACCTCCTTGCCGCAGTTCCTCTTCGCCCTTGCGCAGCACCACCACGCGGCGACCCCAGTCGAAACGGGCCGTCTCAGGTTTCTTCGCGCCCCTGACCTGCCAGAACTGCTGCGGCACCAGCCCCCCGGGCTCCAGACGGCCTTCGCTGCGCTGGCGGATTTGCCCGCTCATGACCAGCGCGGTCAGACCCGTGGCCCGGGCCACGCTCTCCAGGTGGTAACGGCCGCCCCCGGCCTGCCAGGTATAGGTACCCTGGCCCAGGGTCAGGCCACCATCACCCATGCGCACGTCGTAGATCAGCGTCAGGCGTGGCGGCAGGCTGCGGACCTCCCGTTGCGTGACGGGCGTGGCGGTTGGCTCGGAGGCCGTGGCCACGGGCAGGTATGCCAGCAGCGCGCACAATAAGAGTCTTTTCCAGGAGCCCATGAACCGATGCCACCTCCAATCAGGTATCCGATGCTTCGGCCTGGCTGACGGCAAGGCCGTCCGCCGGAGAGATGAGGGCGGCTTCCGGGTCGCCGGACAGATCCCGCGACACCACGCGGCCATCCGCCCCCAGGTACACCCGCCCCCGAGCGATCCAGTCCACGGCGAGGGGAAGGATGCGGTGTTCCTGCCTGAGCACCCGGGACGCCAGGGTCTCCGGCGTGTCTCCCGCCAGCACCGGCACCGCCGCCTGGACGAGGATGGGACCGCCATCCACTTCCGGGGTCACGTAATGCACGCTGCAGCCATGCAGCCTGACACCGGCCTGCAGGGCCCGTTCGTGGGTGCGCAGACCGGGAAAGGCGGGCAGCAGGGCAGGGTGGACATTGATCAGACGCCCCGCATAACGCTGCACGAAGGCATCGGTGAGCACCCGCATGAAGCCGGCCAGGATCACCAGATCCGGGGCATGCCGGTCGATCTCCGCCGCCAGGGCGGAGTCGAAACCGTCCCGGTCCGGGTAGGCCTCGTGATCCACCACCGCCGTGGCCACACCCCGTTGGGCGGCGATGGCCAGCCCTGCCGCCTGCGGCCGGTTGCTGATGACACAGCGGAAATCCACCGTCAGCCCCGCCCGCAGCAGGGCCTGCATGTTGCTGCCCCGGCCGGAGATGAGGATGACCGCGCGCATCAGAGGATGACGATCGGCGCCTGACCGGTCTGGCGTGCCTGGATTTCACCCAGGCGGTATACCGTTTCTCCCCGGGCCGTGAGGAGGTCCGTGGCGGCCTCGGTGTCGCCGGGGGCCACCACCAGCACCATGCCGATGCCGCAGTTGAAGGTGCGGTACATCTCCGCCTGGGCCACATTGCCCGCCTGCTGCAGCCAGCGGAACACCGTCGGCCAGGTCCAGGCCCCGGCATGGATGACGACGGTACAGTCTTGCGGCAGCATGCGCGGCACGTTGCCGGTGATGCCACCGCCGGTGATGTGGGCCATGCCCTTGATGCTGACCCGGTGCAGCAGGGCGAGCAGGGGTTCGACATAGATGCGGGTGGGTTCCAGCAACACCTCGCCCAGGGGGCGGCCATGGAAGTCGCTACCCAGATCGGCGCCGGTCACCTCCACGATCTTGCGGATCAGGGAATAACCGTTGGAGTGGGGACCGCTGGAGGCCAGGCCCAGCACAACATCCCCGGGGCGGATGTCGCGCCCGGAGATGAGACGTGCCTTCTCCGCCACCCCCACGGCAAAGCCCGCCAAATCGTACTCGCCGGGCGGATACATGCCGGGCATCTCCGCCGTCTCGCCGCCGATGAGGGCGCAGCCCGCCAGCTCACAGCCATGGGCGATACCCCGCACCACCGCTTCGCCCACCTCCACATCCAAGTGGCCGCAGGCAAAGTAGTCCAGGAAAAACAGGGGTTCCGCCCCCTGCACCAGGATGTCGTTGACGCTCATGGCCACCAGATCCTGGCCGATGGTGTCGTGTCTTTGCATCCGGAAGGCCAGCTTGAGCTTGGTGCCCACGCCATCGGTACCGGCGATGAGCACAGGCTCCCGGTACCGCTTCGGCAGTTCCATGAGGGCACCGAATCCGCCGATGCCCGCCAGCACCTCGGGCCGCAGGGTGCGCCGGGCCAGAGGCTTGATGCGCTCCACCAGGGAATCGCCGGCATCGATGTCCACGCCGGCGTCACGATAGGAAAGAGAGGTGCCCGAGGCGGGATAAGGGGGTGTGGTCACGGTGAATCCGGGAAAATGCACAGAAAGGAGGGTGATATTCTAGCCGACGTGAACAGACCGCCCGCCGCCCAGCCCTTGCCCTACCGCACGCTCCTTGGCCTGGCCGTGCTCCTGGCCGGCGGCTGGCTGCTGTATGCGCTTGCCCCCATCCTTTCCCCTTTCCTGCTGGCGGCCGCCATGGCCTATCTGTGCGACCCCCTGGTGGACCGGCTGGAGCGACGCAGGCTCAGCCGCACCCTGGGCACGGTGCTGGTATTGGCCGGCCTGGCGCTGGTTTTCGCGGCCCTGGTCCTGATCCTCACACCCCTGTTCCAGGCCCAGGCCCGGCTGCTCATGCAGCAGATCCCCGGATTGGTGGAGTGGGCCGGCGACACCCTACTGCCCTGGCTTGCCGCTACCTTCGGCATCGATCTGGCACGGGATCAGGCGGAAATCCTGGCCTGGCTGCGTGGCCACCTGCCAGAACTCACGCGCCTGACACCCTATCTGCCCAGACTGGCGGGCGGTGGTCTGGCCCTGCTGGGTTTCTTCGTCAATCTGCTGCTGGTACCGGTGGTGCTGTTCTACCTGCTGCGCGATTGGGATACCTCCCTGGCGCATCTGGCCACCTGGCTGCCGGACCGCCACCGCCACCAGGTGGTGGGTTTCGTGCGTGAAATCGACGGCGTGCTGTCTCAGTTCGTGCGTGGCCAGGTGCTGGTGATCCTGGTCATGGCCCTGTTCTACAGCCTGGGGCTGTGGCTCGCGGGACTGAACTACGCGCTGGCCGTGGGCCTGGTGGCGGGTATCCTGGTGTTCGTGCCCTACCTGGGCGTGGTGGTGGGTGTGCTGCTGGGCACCCTGGCCGCCTGGGTCCAGTTCGGCGACATTGGCGGGCTGTTGCCCGTATGGGGTGTGTTCGCCGTGGGCCAGCTGCTGGAAGGCATGCTCATCACGCCCTGGCTGGTAGGGGAGAAGGTCGGTCTGCACCCGGTCGCCGTGATCTTCGCCCTCATGGCCTTCGGCCAGCTGCTGGGCTTCGTCGGTGTGCTCATCGCCATTCCGGCGGCGGCGGTATCCCTGGTGGCCCTGCGCCATCTGAAGCGGCAACTGGACTGAACCCACCCCCTGCATCTGCCGGCCAACCGAATTTTGTGGCATGCGCTCTTGAAAAGCCGCGCACGCATCCCTAACATTGGCACTCGTCTGGGATGAGTGCTAACACTTGCCTGACCGACCCCACTTGCGGGCATTCCCCGCATCCCCTGTTCCACACGGATTTCTTATGGAGGAAAACAATGAAAATCCGTCCCCTGCATGACCGCGTCATCGTCAAGCGCATGGAAGAAGAGCGCAAGACCGCTTCCGGCATCGTCATTCCCGATACCGCCACGGAAAAGCCCGATCAGGGCGAAATCGTGGCCGTGGGCCCCGGCAAGCGCGACGACAGCGGCAAACTCATCGCCATGGATGTGAAGGTGGGTGACCGCGTACTGTTCGGCAAATACGCCGGTCAGACCGTGAAGGTATCCGGCGAGGAACTCCTCGTCATGCGCGAAGAAGACATCATGGGCGTGGTGGAGAAGTGACGCGCGCGTCCCGCCGCGCGCGGCGCATCGGGACGAAACCGTGTCACCACCCCGGCGCAAGCCGGAAGCCAGTCCACGCATCATTTCCCCATGTTCCGGCCTGTGCCGGCATGACAACCATAGAGCTTAGGAGTAAGCAACAATGGCAGCTAAAGACGTACGTTTTGGCGACAACGCCCGTCACCGCATGGTGGCCGGCATCAACATCCTTGCCAATGCCGTGAAGGTGACCCTGGGGCCCAAGGGTCGCAACGTGGTGCTGGATCGCTCTTTCGGCGCCCCCACTGTGACCAAGGACGGCGTGTCCGTGGCCAAGGAGATCGAACTGAAGGACAAGTTCGAGAACATGGGTGCCCAGATGCTGAAGGAGGTCGCCTCCAAGACCTCCGACGTGGCCGGCGACGGCACCACCACCGCCACCGTGCTGGCGCAAAGCATCGTGACGGAAGGCATGAAGTTCGTGGCCGCCGGCATGAACCCCATGGACCTGAAGCGCGGTATCGACAAGGCCGTGGCCGCCATGGTGGATGAGCTGAAGAACATCTCCAAGCCTTGCACCACCTCCAAGGAGATCGCCCAGGTGGGCTCCATTTCCGCCAACTCCGACGCCTCCATCGGCCAGATCATCTCGGACGCCATGGACAAGGTGGGCAAGGAAGGCGTCATCACCGTGGAAGACGGCTCCGGCCTGGAGAACGAACTGGACGTGGTGGAAGGCATGCAGTTCGACCGCGGCTATCTGTCTCCCTACTTCATCAACAATGCCGAGAAGCAGATGGCCGTGCTGGAGGATCCCTTCATCCTGCTGCATGACAAGAAGATCTCCAACATCCGCGACCTGCTGCCCGTGCTGGAGCAGGTGGCCAAGGCCGGCAAGCCCCTGCTGATCATCGCCGAGGACATCGAAGGCGAGGCCCTGGCCACCCTGGTGGTGAACAACATCCGCGGCATCCTCAAGACCTGCGCCGTGAAGGCTCCCGGCTTCGGTGACCGCCGCAAGGCCATGCTGGAAGACATGGCCATCCTCACGGGCGGTACCGTCATCGCCGAGGAAGTGGGCCTGTCGCTGGAAAAGGCCACTATCAACGACCTGGGCCGCGCCAAGCGCGTGGAGGTGGGCAAGGAGAATTCCACCCTCATCGACGGCGCGGGCTCCTCCGACGCCATCAAGGACCGCATCACCCAGATCAACAAGCAGATCGACGCGGTGACCTCCGATTACGACCGTGAGAAGCTGCAGGAGCGCAAGGCCAAGCTGGCCGGCGGTGTGGCCGTCATCAAGGTGGGTGCCGCCACCGAGGTGGAAATGAAGGAGAAGAAGGCCCGTGTGGAAGACGCCCTGCACGCCACCCGTGCCGCGGTGGAGGAAGGCATCGTCCCCGGCGGCGGCGTGGCCCTGCTGCGTGCCCGCGCCAAGGTCGCCAAGCTCAAGGCCGACAACCACGACCAGGATGCCGGCATGAAGATCGTGCTGCGTGCCGTGGAACAGCCCCTGCGCGAGATCGTGCGCAACTGTGGCGGCGAGGACTCCGTGGTGGTGAACAAGGTAATGGCCGGCAAGGGCAACTACGGCTTCAATGCCAGCACCGACGAGTACGGCGACATGATGGAAATGGGCGTGCTGGATCCCACAAAGGTCACGCGCACCGCGCTGCAGAACGCCGCATCCGTGGCCGGCCTGATGCTGACCACCGAGTGCATGGTGTCCGAGATGCCCGAAGACAAGAAGGGCGGCGCACCCGACATGTCCCCTGGTATGGGCGGCATGGGCGACATGGGCTTCTGACCCCTTCCCGCCTGGCGGACAACCCCGCTTCGGCGGGGTTTTTCATGCGCCGTGTCCAGGCTACGCCCGCCCCGCGTGCTCCCTGAGGTAGGCCCGGGTCTTGGCGCTCCACAGCCACACGTAGCGCAGTCCGGAGAGCGTCACCATGGCAGCGGTGGCCTGGGCAAGGGGAGGGATCCAGGCATCCAGGCCCAGGTGCAGGGCCAGGTCCGCCAGGGTGAAGCTGATGAGGATGAACTCCATGGCGGTGGCCAGCTTGCCGGAGATCGTCGGGCGTACGTCCAGACCGCCGGTGAGACGGCGATAGCCTTCGGCCCCGGCCAGGATCACCCCATCCCGGATCAATACCGTCCACAGCAGCCACAGGGGCAGCAGACCCGTGAGGCAGAGCATGCCCAGTGTGGTGAGGAGCATGAGCTTGTCGGCGATGGGGTCCAGCCAGGCTCCCAGCACGGTGCGCTGTTTCAGCAGCCGTGCCAGATTGCCGTCCAGCAGGTCCGTGAGGGCGGCCACGACGAACACCCAGAAGGCCCGTTCCACGTCACCCTGCCAGAGGTACCAGGCGACGAAGGGCATGAGCAGGATGCGCAGGCCCGTCAACAGGTTGGGAATGGTCCAGTTCCGGTTGAACCGCCGGTTCATGCCAGCCTCGTCCGCGGCGCCAGGACAGATATTCCATGCATGACCGGGGAGCGAGGGCGCGGCACGCTCAGTCGGGCAGCTTCTTGCCCGGGTTGAGGATGCCCATGGGGTCGAACAGGCGCTTCACGTCGTGCAGCATGGCCAGCGTGCCGGCGTCGATTTCCCGCGCCACATAG
This sequence comes from Pseudomonadota bacterium, assembly GCA_029558905.1. Taxonomy (GTDB): domain Bacteria; phylum Pseudomonadota; class Gammaproteobacteria; order Burkholderiales; family Thiobacillaceae; genus PFJX01. Next base: position 11,628 of record JAKQCX010000028.1, on the reverse strand, counting down.
CGGCGTTTTTCCGAGCCGATGCCATGCTCGCCGGAGAGGCTGCCACCCAGCGCCAGCACGGTCTCGACGAGGGCATCATGGCAGGCGCGGGCACGCTCGATTTCCGCTGCGTCGTCCGGGTGCACCATGATGTTCACGTGCAGGTTGCCGTTGCCGGCATGGCCGAAGCTGACGATGGGTACCGCATGGGCATGACCCAGGCTGTCTATGGCCTGCACCAGACTGGCCAGCTGACTGATGGGCACCACCACGTCCTCGTTGATCTTCAGGGGGGCGATCTGTTTCACTGCCATGGACAGGGACTTGCGCGCCGCCCATAGACGGGCGATGTCCGCCGCGGTGAAGCCGGCGAGGATCTCCAGCATACCCTCCCCCACCAGGACCTTCTCCAAGGCCGCGATCTGACGCGGCACGTCGTCCCGGGCGCCATCCGCCTCCACCATGAGCACCGCCTGGGTGCCGGCGGGCAGGCCGGCGTTCACCACCTGTTCGCCACCGTACAGGGTGAGCACATCGATGGCGCGCCGGTCCATGAACTCCAGGGCAGAGGGCACCACGGGCTGTTGCATGACACGCCGCACGGCGGCGCAGGCGCCGGCGTTGGAGGCATAGCACACGCGCAGGGTGGCCACGGTCTCCGGCGCGGGGATGAGCCGCAGGGTGGCCTCGGTGATGAGTGCCAGGGTGCCTTCCGAGCCCACCAGCAGGCGGGCAAGATCATAGGCCGTGGCGTACTTGCTGGTACGGCTGCCCAGACGCAGTTCGCGGCCGTCACCGCTCACGGCCCTGAGGCCCAGGACGTGATCCCGGGTGGCACCGTATTTCACGCAGCGGGGGCCGGCGGCGTTGGTAGCCAAGTTGCCACCGATGCGGCTGTACGCACCGGAACCCGGGTCCGGGGCGTACATGAGCCCGGCGCCACGGGCCAGGCGGTCTATGTCGTCGGTCACCACCCCGGGCTGCACCACCACCAGCCGGTTGCCGGCATCGAATTCCAGTATGGCGTTCATGCACTCGAAACTCAGCACCACGCCACCGGGCACGGGCATGGCACCGCCCACGTTGCCGGAGCCCGCGCCCCGGGCGACGAGGGGAAAGTCATGCGCGTTGGCCCGCTGCACGATGGCCACCACTTCCTCGTGACTGCGCGGGAACAGCACCGCTTGCGGCGTACAGCTGCGGGGGGTCTCGTCGCGGGCATAGAGCGACAGGGTGTCGGCATCCGCGCGCACCCGCTCCGGTCCCAGCAGGGCCGTGAGCTCGGCGAAGGTGGCTGCGGTGAACATGGCGCCGGCTCTAGCCCAGACAGGGCTCCACCACCTCCGCCACCTCCACCAGGGCGTCGGAATCGGCGTAGCGGCCGTGCACCTCGGCCACGGCGGCGTCATACAGCGCCCGCTCGAAGACGGTGGCGCCCTGCGCCTGCATGCAGTGCTTCAGCGCCTGGGTCATGACCTTGTCCAGGGACAGCAGACGCCGCGCCTGGACGATGCCATCCTCACTGTTCACCAAGGTGATCTTCAAGCGCGACCGGTCGCCGGGAAGCTCCTGGGGCAGCTCCCGCTCCGCGTCCGCCACCAGATGCACGTTGAAGGCTGCGTCGGACCACTCGCACACGTCCTTGATCCTGTAGAGCAGAAAAGCGGCCGGGCCATGCGTGTACAGGCCCACCTCCACGTCCGCATCCCGCAGGCCCTGGATCTCGCCCACGGTGGGGGCAGGCCAGAACAGGGTCAGCTCGTGGGCACCGTTGCGATAGAGGTAACGCACACCCTCGTCGTAGTGGGTGTGGGCCGCGGACCAGCGCTCCCCCACCTTTGGGTCGGGAGAGATGAAATCGGGGCGGGCAAAGGTGTGCAGATGCCGGGGCTCGCTCATTCCGCCTCCTCCGGCAGCAAGCCCGCCAGCATGGCCACCATGTCCGGATCGAAATCGAAGCCCGGATCCATGCCCGGATTGATGGAAAACCCCAGATCGGCCCCCATACGTCGAATGATCCAGGACACCTCGGTGAGCAGGCCTCCGGAGTAGTCCGGGTAGTCGGACGACAGCACCTTGGCCCGCTCCGGCGAGGAAAAGACCACCAGGACCCGGTTGCCGTCCTCATCCTCGATGACCAGGGGACGGGCCTTGGTGGAGAGCTGAAAGCCGGCAATCTGGTGTTTTTCATCCTGCACCGGCAGGAAGACCTGCAGATCCAGCAGCTGGCGGGCGAAGTCCTCCGGCTCGATGCGGCCTGCGTGCATGCCGGAGAGCAGGCGTTCAACGTCGTTGCGCGAAATATCCATGACCGTGGCAGGGAAGTGGCGGAATTTCAGGACTTGCAGGATAGCACCCCGGACTCCGTCCGGGCCCATGCGGTGCGCGCCCGAAACCCCTGGAGCCGCGTGGGCCCGGGCACGGGAACGCCGAAGAAGTCAAAGCAAGTCGCCCCGAACACCAAGGGTTGCCATCCTGCAAGACATGGATAGGCATCCCGCGTACCAAGGGTCGCCATGCCGAAGATCAGGGGTAGTCGTGCCAAATGCCAGGATTGTCCGCCCGGCATCCGGGATGGTCATTCCAAGTGTCAGGAGTGGTCATTCCGAACGCAGTGAGGAATCTTGCGAGGGTACAGACCCTCTGCAGCGGGCCACTCCATGGTCGGCCCGCCTCCCGGCGGGCGCGCCGCGACACTCAATCCCCAAAGCTGGTGCCAACCCCGCGCGCGCTCTCCACCCAGGGGTGGTCCGGCGGCACGGTCTTCACCCGGCCCGCCACCTCCTCCAGGGATACCGGCACCGCGGAGTCGCCCCGGGCCGCCACCATGACGCCGTACCGGCGCTGCTCGATGAGCTGCGCGGCGGCCGTGCCCAGACGGGTGGCCAGCAGGCGGTCAGCGGCGGAGGGGGTGCCGCCCCGCTGCAGGTGACCCAGGATGGTCATGCGCGCCTCCAGGCCGGTGAGTGCCTCCAGCTGCTGCGCCAGGCGCAGGGTACGTTCCGCGAAAACCAGGTCCGCCTGATGGTAGGTGGGGGCCTTCTCCGCCTTGGCCTTTTTCCCACCACCCGCGGCCCGCGCACCTGCCGTTTCCGGATGCGGGAAGGCGCCTTCCGCCACGGCCACGATGCTGAAGGGTTTGCCCTTCTGCTTGCGCGCCTTGATGGCCCGCGCCACCCGGGCCACGTCATAGGGAATTTCCGGGATGAGGATCACGTCCGCACCGCCGGCGATGCCTGCTCCCAGGGCCAGCCAGCCTGCACGGTGACCCATGATCTCCACGACGATGATGCGATGGTGGCTGTGGGCCGTGCTGTGCAGGCGATCGATGGCATCGGTGGCGATGCCCAGAGCGGTATCGAAACCGAAGGTGACATCGGTGCGTGCAACATCATTGTCGATGGTCTTGGGCAGGGTCAGCACGTTCAGACCCGCCTGTTGGAGACGCAGCGCATTCTTCTGGGTGCCACCACCGCCCAGGCACACCACGCAGTCCAGCTTCAGGGCGTGATAGTTGGCGACGATGCTGGCGGTCATGTCCTGCAACCGGCCATCCACCAGCATCTTGTGGGGCTTTTCCCGGCTGGTGCCCAGGATGGTACCCCCCAGGGTCAGGATGCCGGACAGGGCGCTCCCCTCCAGGGACATGGTGCGGTTTTCCATGAAGCCGCGGAAACCATCGCGGATGCCGATGACCTTCATGTCATGACGGGCCTGACAGGCCTTGCCCACGCCTCGGATGGCGGCATTGAGGCCGGGACTGTCACCACCGGAGGTGAGGATGCCGATACGCTGGACCATGGCACATGCCGATCACGTCGCAAGGGGAATGCCGATTCTCCCGCCATCCGGCGGCCAAGGCCAGCGCGCCCCTCCCTCGCGTCCCGCACTTGGTCCGTATCCACAGGTACAATCCGGCCTCCCCCAATCTGGAGATTTCCTGCATGAAACATCTCTTTCTCAGCCTGTTCGCCGTGTTCTTCGCCGTCGCTCTGCCCCCGCAGGATGCGCAGGCCAAGCGCTTTGGTGGCGGCAAGTCCTCCGGCTTCCAGCGCGACAACATCGGCCAGCGCCAGGTCACGCCCAAGCGCAACGCCGATGCGCCACCGGCGCAGCCCAACCCGGCCGGCGCTCCGGCCGGCCAGGCGGGCAAGCGCTCGTGGATGGGCCCCGTCGCCGGCCTCGCCGCGGGCCTGGGTCTGGCAGCCCTGGCCTCGCATCTGGGTCTGGGCGAGGAATTCGCCAACCTGCTGCTCATCGCCCTGCTGGTCATGGGCGGACTGTTCCTGTTCAAGTGGCTGGCACGCAAACGCACGCAACCCCAGACAGGCATGCAGTACGCCGGCGCCGGCCACGCGCCCGTCCACATCCCGGCCCCGAGCGCCCCCCTGACCGGCAATGTCAGCGCCATCGCCCAGCCGGCGGCCAACGACCTGCCGGCCGGCTTCGACGAGGCCGCCTTCACGCGCCAGGCCAAGCTGAACTTCCTGCGTCTGCAGGCCGCCTATGATGCCGGCAACCTGGATGACCTGCGCGAGTTCACCAGCCCCGAGATGTTCGCCGAGATCAAGCTGCAACTGGGCGAGCGGGGCGAGGTGTCGCAACAGACCGATGTGCTGAACCTGGATGCGCAGGTGCTGGAAGCCTTGGAAGAAGGTGGGCGGTACATCGTCAGCGTGCGCTTCAGTGGCCTGATCCGCGAGGAACAGGGCGCGCCCGCCACCGATTTCCAGGAAATCTGGCATCTGACCCGCCCTGCCCAGGGCAAGCAGGGCTGGGTGGTGGCCGGCATCCAGCAGGCCGGCTAAAAACCGCGGGCAGCGCCTCAGCGGCGCCTGCCCTCGTGGGGATGCACCAGCAGGCGGTGCGTGGCCAGGGCCAGCAGGCCACACACCGCCAGGAAGAAGGCTAGGGGCCGGGCGGTGCCATCGTGCAGCAGGCTGATACCCATGCCCGTGAGGGTGGCCAGGCCGAACTGCAGGGCTCCCATGAGTGCCGAGGCGGCCCCCGCCTGCTGACCATGCGTGGCCAGGGCGCAGGCACTGGCGTTGGGAGCGATGAAGCCCAGGCTGGAGACGTAGACGAAGATGCCCGCCAGGATGACTGCCAGGCTGAACTGGCCCAATGCCGTGAAGACCGCCAGGGCCAGTCCGGCCAGGGCGGGGGCCCACAGGGCATGACGCAACAGGCGGGTGGGCGCGAAATGCTTCAGGATCCTGGCATTCACCTGACTGGCGAGCACGAAACCCAGGGCATTCGCACCGAAGAACCAGCCAAAGTCTACTTGCGAGACCCCCCCCAGCTGAATAAAGACGAAGGCCGAGCCGGCGATGTAGGCAAACATGCCCGCCATGGCGAATCCCCCGCTCAGGGTGTAGCCCAGGAAGGCCCTGTTGCCGAACAGGCCTCCGTAGTCCCGCAGGATACGGGCCAGGTTCAGCGGCGGCTCGTGGCGGATGTCGTGACTCTCCTGCAGACCGAAGCGTACCGCCAGCAGACAGACCAGGGCGAAGAGGGCCAGGGTCGTGAATATGGCGCGCCAGCCCAGGTGCACGCTGACCCAGCCCCCCAGCAGGGGCGCCAGGATGGGGGCCAACCCCATGACCAGGATGAGCAGGGAAAAGACCCGTGCCGCTTCCCGCGCGGCACAGCAATCCCGCACCATGGCCCGGCTGATGACCATGCCGGCCGACCCCCCCAGGGCCTGCAGCAGGCGCCAGAAGGCAAGGGCCTGGACACTCTCCGCCAGGGCACAGCCCAGGGAGGCCGTGCCGAACACGGCCATGGCCACGTACAGGGGAGGTCTGCGTCCGAAACGATCGCTCAGGGGCCCCCAGAACAGCTGGCCACAGGCCGTGCCAATGAAAAACACGGCCAGGGTCAGCTCCACCGCCCCGGGGTCCACGCCCAGTTCCGCCTCCATGCCCGGAAAGGCCGGCAGGTACATGTCGATGGACAGGGGCCCGATGGCGGTAAGGGAACCCAGGATCACCACCCAAAGGGTGAAATTGCGGTTGTGCCCCGGGCGCATCTCAGGCCCGCGACCTCATGTCGACCGACGACATGTCCTCAACCCGCCAGGCCGGGAAAGCGCGGCGGCACCACGCAGGGCGGAGGCCGGTTGCGGATGTGCCGTTTCATGCGTCCCATGACGTGCATCTCGCAGGCGCGACAGTCGAACCTCAGGGTGAGACGCTCGTTGCCATGCACAAGCACCATGGGCGCGGCCCGCACCTGGCCCTGCACGCCCGTCACGCCCTTGGCCTGCCTGGGGCACAGGCTGAAGGCAAAGCGCAGGCAATGCTTGGTGATCATGAGGGACACCTCACCGGGTTCCTCGTGGGCCTCGTAGGCGGCGGCGATGAGCCTGACCCCATGCCGCTCGTAGAAGCGCCGGGCGGCATGGTTGTAGACGTTGGCCAGGTAGCTCAGGGTTTCCTCCGGATAAGGCACGGGCGGCTCCACGGCGAGCCGGCGCGGCAGGCGAACATGGGCGGCCAGACGGGCGGCCTCCAGCTTCTCCACGGCCTCGCGGCGCAACCTGTTGAGGGCAGAGGCGGGCACGAACCAGGCCCGGGACCAGTCAATGCGCAGGTCCACCAGGTTGAAGTCCGTGTTGCCGAAGCGGGCCAGCTGGTCCCGCAGCCCGGATGCCGCCTTGTCCGGCTCCCGGGCAGGCTGCCGGTCGAAGGCCAGAGCGGCGGTGACGGTGGTGCCGTCCTCGTCCACGAGGTCCAGGGCGAAGCCTGTGTCCGTCTCGCGGAACACCCCTCGCACATCGATCAGGCGCTCGGCGGACTTGCGGCCCAGAGCCTGCTCCCAGGCATGGTCCCGGTTGCGGTGCACGGCCACGCCGGTCTCGAGGCCCGGCAGCCGGGCCAGGGGTTCGTTGGGGAACACGCGCCAGTTCCGGGGATTGATCTGCTCCACGCTGTTGGCCTGGAGGCCCACCACCGTGCGCTTGTTCAGGTACGTCAGGCCATCGCCGTTGGCCATGGCCTCCGCGGTCTCCAGCTCGAACCAGTCAGGTCCCACCTTCGTCACCGGGCCCAGGGACAGGCCCACGTAGGCGGGGGTGTCGAAGGCGCCGATGTCCGCCTTGCGGCCCGTGGCGAAGTAGTCGGTGCTGCCGCGATGGAAGGTCTTGTCCGGGTCGGGCTCGAACAGCAGGCGGGTGCGGCCGCTGGAGGCTCCGCGCAGTCCCGGGCGCCGCGAGAGGATGCCATCCAGCAGACGACGGTAGTGGCCGGCGATGTTCTTCACGTAGCCCAAGTCTTTGTAGCGGCCCTCGATCTTGAAACTGGCCACGCCGGCATCGACGAGGGCCTCCAGGTTGGCGCTCTGGTTGTTGTCCTTCATGGACAGCAGGTGCTTTTCGAAGGCCACCACCCGGCCCTCACCGTCTTCCAGGGTGTAGGGCAGGCGGCAGGACTGGGAGCAGTCGCCCCGGTTGGCGCTGCGCCCCGTGTGGGCATGGCTGATGTAGCACTGGCCGGAGAAGGCCACGCACAGGGCACCGTGGATGAAGTACTCGATGACCACGTCCGCCGGCACCGCGGCACGGATCTCGGCGATCTCGTTGATGGTGAGTTCCCGGGCCAGGACGATCTGGGAGAAGCCCACGTCCGCCAGGAAGCGGGCCTTCTCCGGGGTGCGGATGTCGCACTGGGTGGAGGCATGCAGCGCGATGGGCGGCAGGTCCAGCTCCAGCAGGCCCATATCCTGGACGATGAGGGCATCCACGCCGGCGTCGTACAGCTCGTGGATCAGCCGGCGGGCGGGTTCCAGTTCGGCGTCGTGGAGGATGGTGTTGAGGGTGACGAAGATGCGGGCGTGAAAGCGGTGGGCGAAGGCTGTCAGGCCGGCGATGTCCGCCACGCCGTTGCCGGCGTTGTGGCGGGCGCCGAATGCCGGCCCGCCGATGTACACCGCGTCGGCCCCGTGCCGGATGGCCGCGCGGCCGATGTCGGCGGTCCTGGCGGGGGCCAGGAGTTCCAGGGCATGGGGCGCAGCGGAATCGGGCATGATGGGCGATGGCGGATGGTGGCGGGATTATCCCATCCCGCCGGATTCAGCGTACCAGGACCTCCGCCCGGCCCAGGCGCTCCCCGCCGGCAAGGAATTCCACCCGCACATCCGCCGGCATGGCCACAGGGTGCATGCCGTTCCAGGCCCCGGTAGTGACCACGTCCCCCGCCTTGGCGCCGCCCGCGTGGGCAATCCACCATGGCAGGCAGTGCAACAGATCGTCCAGGGGCGGCCGGCCCCGGGTTTCGGCCAGGACCCGGCCGCCGGCCAGGACGCAAACCGTGAGCCCGGACCAGCCCACCGTCCGCCAGCCGGGCACCTCATCCCCCAGCACGAAGCCGCCGTGGAGCAGGTTGTCCGCCAAGCGCCAGAGGGGACCGGCGGCCTGTGCATCCGCCAGGCGGGTGTCCACCAGTTCCAGCGCCACGTGGGCGCCGGCAATGGCATCCAGGATTTCCTCCCGGCTGCAGGGTTCAAGACGCGCGGGCAGATCCCGACCGAAGCGGAAGGCGATCTCCGCCTCCACCCCCAGACTGAAGAAGTCCGCCCGGGGAAATACCGCCGGCTCGTCGGCAGGGGTGACAAACGCATGGCGAGGGAACATGGGCGCGGCCAGGGGCTCGGCGTCCGGGCTGGAGGCTCCCACCTTCCAGGCCGTGGGGCGCCGCTCGCCCACCAGCGTCTGCCACACCTCCCGCTGCACGGCATAGGCGGAGGCGGCGTCGGCAGGGCCGGCCTCCGGCGTCACGGCTACTCGTTCATGCCGCCGGTGGGCCTGGACCAGGCGCCGGGCAGGGCCGGACATGACCGATCAGAACCCTTCCAGCCGGTCTTCCAGGGACTTGAGGGCCGCCTCGGCGCAAGCCGCGTCCTTCTCACCGCCGGGGGCGCCGGACACCCCCACGGCCCCCACCAGGCTGCCGGCGGAGCGGATGGGCAGGCCACCCACCATGACGATGAGGCCCTGGATGTGGTTCAACTCGGGGCGGATATCGCCCCGGGCATCGCGGAAGCTGCCGGTATCGGAGCCGGACATGATGGCCATGCCGGCCTTGCGCTCGGCGATCTCCAGTGTGTGGCGAGCGGCCAGGCCGTCCCGCAGGGCCGCCTGGAGGTTGCCGGAGCGGTCCAGCACCACGGCGGAGACGTTGTAGCCCTCCTTGCGGCAGGCCTCGATGGCCTGGCTGGCGATGTCTCGGGCCAGTTCCATGCCCAGTTGCTTCACGGGCAGCAGATCGGCGGCAGCGGCCAGACCGGGCAGCACGAGCCCCACGGCCAGGCCCCGGACCACCTCCCTCAGCACATGCAGTCGTTTCATGTCGCTTCTCCTCTGGTCGCACCACGGGCCGGGGCATGGTACATGCGCATGATTTTTCATACCGGCCGGCTGGGCGTGATAATGGGGCTCCAAGGATAGCCGGCGGGAGTCCCCCATGACAGCTTTGTTCTTGCGTCCGATCCTCGCCCTTGCCACCCTGCTGGGCGTATCCGTGGTCCTGGCCGATCCACCCCCGGGCTACGACTTCACGGACTTCAACACCGGCCTGGCCCGGGCCAAGGCCGAGGGCAAGCCCATCTTCCTGTACTTTGGCCGCTATGGCTGTGCCTGGTGCGACCATGTCAACCGCAAGACATTCTCCGACCCCGGGTTGAAAAAACTCTACAGCGAGCATTACGTGCTGGTGTACGTGGACGCGGAGGGTGCCAGGCGTCTGCGCCTGCCCAGCGGCGAGCGGGTCACCGAGGCGGAACTGGGTACCCGCCTGGGGGCCTTCGCCACACCCCTGTTCGTGTACATGACCCCCGAGGGCAAGCAGGTGGCCAAGGTGCCCGGCTTCAAGACCGTGGCGGATTTCCGGGACTATGACCGCTATGTGTCGGGCCGGTATTACGAGAAGCAGGGGCTCATGGAATATCTGGGGAGCGGCAAATGAAACCTTGCCAGGCAAGCCCGCAGCGCCCGTCGCGACTCTTGCCCGTACTGCTGGTTGCCCTGCTGGCCCCATCGGTCCAGGCCCAGGGCCCCTGGCACTTCGGCCCCACCGTGGAAGTCGCCGCCGGCAAGGGGATATTCCACCACCTGGACGCCTCCGGCCGCCAGGCCCTGGCCGTGTCCGGCGGCCAGGTGGCCCTGGCCTGGGAGGACGACCGCAATGGTGCGCCCCGCTGCTTCCTGGCCCTCAAGGCCCAGGACCAGTCCAGGTTCAGTGAGCAGTCCTTTGGCCGGGGGGAGTGCTTCGCCCCGGGAATCGCCGCCCTGGGGGACGGACGTTTTGGCGTGATCTGGGAAGACGAGGCCGGCGTGGCGGCGGCCCTACTCCGGGATGGAGTCCTGGGCCCCGCGCTCCGGCTGGCCGACAGGGGCGGCCAGGGGGCCCTGGCCTGGCACCCGGCCCTGGGCCTAATGGCGGCGTGGAGTGCGCCGGAAGGCCGCTGGCAACGCCTGTGGGTCGGCCGCCTCAGCCCGGAAGGCGGCAGCCTGCGCCTGGCCGGCCGCCAGGCCCTGGATCCCGCGCCCCTCAAGGACGACCAGATGTACCCAGCCCTGGCGGCCACCGCCACGGGCTTCGCCCTGGCCTGGGAAGACCGGCGCCTGGGACACACGGTCATCTTCCTCAGCCGCAGCAACGACGGCCAGGCCTGGAGCGCCCCCGCGCGGGTAAGCCAGAACGCCACGGGCAAGGCCCAAGGTACGGACCTGGGCCGGGGCACCGGCGCCATGCGTCCTGCCCTGGCCGCTCTGGGCGGCGACAAAGTGGCCGTCGTCTGGCTGGACAAACGGGACTTCCTCTCGGGCTATGACGTCTATGCCGCCCTGCCCGACAGCACCAGGAACACCAAGGTCCAGGACAGCTTTGGCGACGCCATCGCCCAATGGCATCCGGCGGCAGCGGGCAGCACCCGGGGCGAGCTGGTGGTGGCCTGGGACGATGACCGGGACGGCACCCCCGACATCTGGCTCAGCCGCCTGCTGCCCGACGGCGGCTTCACCGATAATGTGGCCCCGCCCCCGGCCGCCGGCCCCGGCGGCCAGACCGATCCACTCCTGGCGCTGGATGTCGATGGCAGCCTGCACTTGGCCTGGGTGGAACGGGATGCCGATGGGCGCTCCAGCCTCCGCTACGACCTGGGGCGGCCTGTTTCCTGGTGACGGGGCTGCTGTGCAAGGCGCCAAGGCCTTTCGCCGGCCCTCCATCGACAGGGTTGCCTGTTTTTGTAACGCGACCTGCAAGGGCAAACCCACCGAAAAGCGGGGGGTGTCGACGCCCCCCTGATTGAGTAGCAGCTGACCTTGGAGTCCAATCCCATGATTGACGGAGATTGGACATGAAGGAGCGGTACACGGAAGAACAGATCATTGGCTTTCTGCGGGAGGCGGAAACGGGTTTGCCGATCAAGGAACTCTGCCGACGGCACGAATTCTCGGAGGCCAGCTACTACCTGTGGCGCAGCAGGTTTGGCGGCATGACCGTGTCTGACGGATCGTGTCCCTGGACGTGGTGTAAGGAGCGATCAGAAGGTCATCGACTCTGGCAAGGTTGGGAAGCCGATCAGCTTGCGACCGCGGGCAAGCTGACGTTGGGATTCTCGCCGAGGTCGGCGAGGGTTTCCAGGGTCATG
>JAKQCX010000027.1 GCA_029558905.1 Pseudomonadota bacterium | reverse complement strand
AATGAAAATGCCCGGCCAAGCCGGGCGTTTTGTTGTGCGGGGAACCCCCTCACCCCATCAACCCGTCAATCCATCCAGAGAACTCAACACCCCCACCCCACCCCGGTTGAGCACATGGGTGTAAATCATGGTGGTGGATACATCCGCATGGCCCAACAACTCCTGCACGGTGCGAATGTCATGCCCCCGCTCCAGCAGATGGGCGGCGAAACCGTGGCGTGCGAGGAAGGATCTTGCTGCCCGGAAAAAAGGATCCAAAGGCCAGGCAAGGAATCTCGGGGTCAATCGCCGCTGTGGCCGCTATGCGGGCTGACCGATCACTCAATCGGAGACGCGCTACTTCAGAGTAAGCAAGAAGCTTCACGTCCCTCCTGGCACTTTGAGCGTCGTGTAGTTCAATCTCCGGATTCGCTTCCGCCGCGGTGGGCTCAACCCCTGCGTACCGGATCGCAAGGCACTGCATTCGGACATGCGGCACCTCGATCCGCGTTACGCTGCGAGATTGATTGAAAACCTCTGGTCTTGCGAGGTATCCCTCATGAAATTCAGCATCCACCCTGTCACACCCTACCAGCAAAACTGCTCGCTCATCTGGTGCGAAGTCACCGGACAAGCCGTCCTAGTCGATCCGGGCGGCGACATGGATCTGCTGGTCAAGGCCGTAGCGCATCAGGGTGTGCGCCTGGAAAGGCTGTTGCTCACGCATGGCCACCTGGATCATGTGGGCGCCGCCCAGGCCTTGTCCCGGCACTATGGCGTCCCCATCCTCGGTCCGCATGTTGCCGATGCCTACTGGCTCGAAAAGCTTCCCGAACAGGCCCAGATGTTCGGTTTTCCACCTGCGTCCGCCTTCACGCCCGATCAATGGCTGGAGGAAGGCGGGCGGATCCAGATCGGCGCTGGCAGCCTGGAGGTGATCCATTGTCCCGGACATACCCCGGGCCATGTGGTGTTCGTGAACCGTCGGGATCGGCTGGTCTGGGTAGGCGATGTGTTGTTCGTGGGCAGTATAGGCCGCACGGACCTTCCGGGCGGCAGCATGCACGAACTGGTACACGGCATTCGTACCAAGCTCTTCCCCTTGGGGGATGACATGGATTTCGTCCCGGGCCATGGCGCCATGGGAAATTTGGGCCGGGAACGCCTGCACAATCCCTATGTGGGCATACAGGCCGACATGGAATCCGGATAAAAAAACCGGGCCCATGGCCCGGTTTTTTCACGTCTGCCGGTGTTCAGCCGACTGTGGCATCGGCGGTGCTCTTGTCACCGGTGTTGTCCACCCAGCTGACCACCACCTTGTCACCCTTCTTGGCGCCGCTCACGCGGAATGCCAGGTAGGGGTTTTTGCTGATGCCCCCCCCCCACTGGGCATCCATCACCGGCTTGCCACCCACCTCGCAGGTCACATTGGTGATGTAGTGTGCGGGCACGAGTTGCCCGGTCTTGGCGTCCTTGCGCGTCCCCGTCTCCATGACGTGGTTCATCAGCACTTTCACGTCCGCCACATCACCCTTCAGCGAGGCACGGATTTTCATCGGTTGGGCCATGTTCTTTCTCCTGTCTTCAGTTCAAGGTCTAAGGTCTTCAGGTCTGCAATCAGCCGCCGCAACCGCCGATGGTGACCTTCACTTCCTTGTGGGCCTTGTAGGCCTTGCCGCCCGCGTACGCCACGGCCACGACGTTGGAAGTGGCACCCAGCTTGATACGGGTGGACACGTAGGGTTCCGCGCCATTGGAGAGGTTGAAGTCGGCGAGCAGCGGATAGATGTTCTTCTCCGACAGCAGCACGAGGCGATTCGTGCCCGCGATCTTGCTTTCGACCTCAACCGGCACCACAGCCCCGTTCTCGGCGATATCGGGGGCCTTCACGGTAATGTCTCCACTTGCCGCGGCAGCACCGGCACCCACCGAGCTCATGGCGCCCGCCATGTCCTTGGATTCAAAGCCCGCCTTGTTCCAGGCGGCAAAGACCATCCCGGGCTTCAGCAACCCAGCCATCATGGCTACGCCTACCACACCGGCAGAGCCGGCACCTTTCAGTACGCTTCTACGCAGGTTGTTCATGCACTGTCTCCATAAATGATCAAACTACCTAATGCCCGTGTCGCCTTCCACCGAATGACGATTGGGACTGCCGACGAGCAATCCTGACAACGTCCGGGCCGTGCCGCCGGTGCACAAGCACCCTGGGATTTTTCAATCACCCGGGCGTTGGGCAAACCTCATCATCGAGGAAGTGCAACATTGACACGAAACGCGGCTTTTTTCCATAAGTAAAAACCACCAAGTGCCTGCATACCTTCGAGTGAATCGGATGCGGATTTTCCGGAGGCGGGCCCGGCGCATGGGCGCCTGACAGGATACCCCAAGCTTCAATTCAGCTGGATACGTGTCCCGAACGGCACTCCAGCCTTGCCCTTCACCAGCCATACCACCGGAAATCCGGGATTCTGCTCGGGAAACCGCCCTTCTGCATCCGTGAAGTAGACCAGGATGTCCGGGTTGACGCGGTCCCGTTCCAACCAGGTGAAGATCGGTCGAAAGTCCGTACCACCGCCACCGGAAACACCCTCCGGCAGACGCATGCCCTCCCACATGGCGAAGTGCCAGGGGCCGGCCGCATCGAGCTTGTCGTCACAGGCATGCAGGATGATGTCGGCCCGGACCTGGGCCTTGAGGGCGTCGATCTCCGACAGGAATTCCTGCAGTTCTTCGCGGGTAACCGAGCCGGAGGTATCCAGAGCCACCGCCACCTTCACACTCTGGCTGTGCAAGCGCGGCATGAGGGCGTCGCCTTCCCGGCGTGAGATGCGCTGGAAGCTGTAGTCGTCACGGGCCGCGTTCATCATGTAACGCGCCAGCAGGGCACGCCAGGGCAATTGTGGCGAGAGCAGCTCATCCACCAGACGCAGCATGGCCTGGGACAGCTTGCCGGCCTGGCGCGCGGCTTGGGCGGCAGCGGCCAGGCGGCTCTTCCACTGCTCTTCCAGCTTGTCCAGGTCCTTGGGTGTTGGGGGGCGCATATCCCGGGTTTCCGGGGGTTCCAGGGAGTTCTCGCCACTCTCCTGTCGCTCCTGCGGCCGATCTTCCGCGCCCTTGCCATCCTGCCTCTCGGTGTTCTGGTCTTCGCCCCGCCCCTTGCCCGGACTCTGGTTCGGCTCCTGGGACTGGCCATCCTCCCCCTCCGCGCTGTCATTGTCGAAGAGGTGCATATCCTGGGTCTCCTCCGGAGGATCCTCGTGCAGCATGGGATAGATCTCCTCGGCAGTGAGACCCCGGTAGGCCGCATTCATGAGGGCCGCATCCGGGGGCTGCATGCGCTCCCCGTCCAGGATCATGTTCACCGCGTAGTCACAGGCCACGTCCCAGCGGTGACGCACGCGGTGGCCGCGCCGGCTGAAGTGGGACAGGGCGCAATGCATGGCCTCATGGGCCAGGGCGAACTGGGTCTGCTCCAGGGTCAGACGGGCGATGTACTCGGGGTTGTAATAGAAGCTGCGTGCATCCGTGGCCGTGGTCTTGCACCACTTGGGGTCGGCAGCCTTGAGGGGCAGGTGCATGACCAGGGAGCCAAGAAAGGGCTTTTCCAGGATCAGGCGCGTACGTGCCGCCGCAAGCTTGGTTTCCAGGGCCGGAAGATCCTGCGCCATGATGCTCAGGCAGCGGGCTTGAAATCGTACAGCATGAGTTCGGCGACACTGTTGGCCCACTCCACGAACTCCGGTACCTTGAACAGGGGCTGGCCCACGGCCCGATGCAGATCCGTCACCAGCATGACACCCATCTCCCGCTGGGGGTACTGACGCGCATAGCGCAGGATGTTGGACAGCTTGGTGGGATCACCCGCGCTCTCCCTGGCCCGGCGCACCAAGGCGGCCGCCACGCCGTACTGCAGGTCGATGCCCTTGGGTACCTCCATGACCTCGCCAGCCAGGATGCCATCGATATCCGGCAGGTTTTCCAGGTTATCGATGAAGGCCTTCAATTCCACACCGCAGGCCTGGCCCACGCAGGCCTGCAGGGCGTCTCCCAGCAGGTCCGGGCGGTCGGCGAATTTCCGCAGGGCGCGATGGGCATATTCCCACGAACGGGGGCTGGGAAAGGCCACGGGGTTGTGGGCCGCGTCGTAGGAAAACAGCAGGTCCGGGCGGAAGCGCAGAAAACCCACAATACGCGCATCGATGCCGTGATTCAGTGCCCAGCCTACCCAGTCGTCCAGGTTGGCGTCCACGTCATAGTGGGTAAAGCGGTTGGCCAGGGGCGCGGGCATGGCATAGGTGACGCCCCGGTCGCCTTGGCGGTTGCCTGCGGCGAAAATGGCCCAGCCTTCGGGAATCTGGTACTCCCCCAGGCGCCGATCCAGGATGAGCTGGTAGGCGGCGGCGGATACGGTGGGTGGCGCAGCATTGATCTCATCCAGGAAAAGGATGCCCCTGGGGCCATGACGCACGCCATCCGGCAGCATGGCGGGCACGGACCACTCCACGTTGTCATCCCCGCGGAAAGGAATGCCACGCAGGTCCGTGGGCTCCATCTGCGACAGGCGGATATCGATCAGGGGGACGTCATTGCGGGTGGCAATGCCGGCGATGATCTGGGATTTCCCCACCCCCGGGGGGCCCCACAGCATCACAGGGGTGTGGCTGCCCTGTGCGCAGCTATGGAATTCGCGGTCGAGGATGGTTTCGATATGGGCGGGGCGCATCAGTTTTCTATCCAGTCATCAAGGGTTCGGTCCTGGGCCTGCTCCAGGCGGGCAGCCACCAGAACGGCATTGAGCCGGGCCGGATCCATCACCCGGGGTAACAGACGGTGAATCCTGGCGAGCCAGCGGGGCTTGTCGCGGGCCTGGATCTCCAGGCGTTCCCGGGTGGTGTCGCGCAGGCGGGGCCACAGCAGCAGCAGGGGTGCCAGGGCGGCATGATAATCGTCAATAGCCGACTGTTCCAGTCGACTATTCCCCGCGCCCGGAGTCGCAGCGCTCAGCAGGAGCTCGGGAAAGCACTCCGCAGGCATGGAACGTCCCTGCCACGCCGCAGGCAGGCCAGGGCCATCCGCCCCTTGCCCCGCTCCGCTGGCGTCCCGCAGGAACCACTGTGCCCCGACCTCGGGCCGGGCCGCCTGGTTGACGAGCAGCGCCAGCCGCTCGCCATGGGAACCTGCGGCATCCCCATCGGCATGCCTCGCCAGGGCGGCAGAATGAAAACCCTGGTATTTCTGCACGAATGCATGCCATTGCGGATCCGGCGTGGCAACACGTGGCTCCCCGGCGCTGGCGCTTGCCAGCAGGGCCAGGGGCAGCCCCGTCTGTCCGTGCAGCAGCCAGAGTTCCCAGAGATCGGTCAGGGGGAAGGGCAAGGCCGGCCTGGTCTCCAGTGCCGCCAGAAGCTCCGGCGCGGCGCCAGGGCGCCCCGCCAGCAGGCCCCCGTCCGCCTGCCATACCCCCACCGGCCGAACCAGGCCATAACCATCGTCGGCCCGCAGGTGCCAGCGCAGGCCATCGAAGCTGTGCGCGGTGGCGTCGCCCACATCCACCACCTCCACCACACCCTTGTAGGGGTTGACCCGGCGCCGGGCGTAATAGCGTGGGTACATCGTCGAACCTTCCGTCGGACCATGCGCGCACGGCTTGTCTGCTCAGCTTTGCCGTGCAATGAAGTTGTTGCAAACTTCACCCAAAGCGTCCTGATCGTCAAACATGAATTTCTGCCCTCAATGCGGTGCCCCGCTGCGCATGGAAATCCCCGCTGGCGACAATCGCCTGCGTGATGTATGTGCATCTTGCGGCAGCATCCACTACCAGAACCCCAAGATGGTGGTGGGTTGCATCGCCGAATGGGAAGATCGCATCCTGCTCTGCCGCCGGGCCATAGAACCCCGCTATGGGCTGTGGACCCTGCCCGCAGGCTTCATGGAAAACGAGGAAACCACGGCGGAAGGCGCTGCCCGGGAAACCCTGGAAGAGACCGGTGCCCGGGTGGAGGTGCTGGGTCTGTATTCCATGATCAGCCTGCCGGACATCAACCAGGTCTATCTCCTGTTCCGCGCCAGGATACTGCACCCGGACTTCGTGCACGGCGAGGAAAGTCTGGAAGCCGGCCTGTTCCTGGAGCAGGAAATCCCCTGGCAGGAGATGGCCTTCCGCACTGTGCGGCACACCCTGGAACGCTATTTCCAGGACCGCAGAAGCGGAAACTATCCCCTGTACGAAAGCCAGATCTACCACAGGCCACGCTGAACGCGTCTGTCGGCGGGTAAACCAGGATGCGGCTATGAAAGGTGGACGCACCATCCCAGTCCGCCAGGAAGGGACATCCGCGCCAGTCCATTTTCCATCTGTCACGACATGCATGGGCGAGAACGGGCAGTACGTGACCATGCAAGCCACCACGCGCCGAATGCCCTGACACGCAGTCACCTCCGCTGCCCGGGCCGCGCTGTGGCATAATAACCAACGGATTTAGTCGGTTATTTTTCATGAGGACAGGAGAGCGAAATGAATGAACCCGTGGTGGCTGGCTTGGAATCCATCGAGGCGGAGCTGGAGGTCGGCCAGTCTTACTGGTGGTGTGCCTGTGGTCGCTCGAAGACTCAGCCATGGTGCGATGGCTCCCATGCCGGTACGGACTTCACACCACATGAATTTCAGGTCACCGAGGCGGGCCGATACTGGCTGTGCGCCTGCAAGCACACCGCCAACGCCCCCTTCTGTGACGGGGCGCATGAACTGCTCGACTGACGCACGCGGGTGCCGGCCCGGAGCCGGGCGTGTCTGCAAATCCGGGGTGACAGACCCGGATTTGCGCCTTGCACGGGTTGAGAGGCCCAGGAGTGGAAAGCGATAATTGCCGGCGCTGAGCGAATCATCCATGGAAAATTACTTCCTCATCATCGTTGGCACGGTGTTCGTGAACAACATCGTGATGTCCAAGATCCTGGGCCTGTGCCCCTTCATGGGGGTGTCCAGGAAACTGGAGCCATCCATCGGCATGGGCGCGGCCACCACCTTCGTGCTTACCCTGGCCTCGGGTGCCAGTCATCTCATCGACACCTATCTGCTGGGGCCGGACCTGAGCTATCTGCGCACCCTGTCCTTCATCGTCGTGATCGCCGGCATCGTCGGTTTCACCGAGATGTTCATCAAGAAGACTTCGCCGGTGCTGTTCCGCGTACTGGGCATCTACCTGCCCCTGATCACCACCAATTGCGCCGTGCTGGGCATCCCCCTGCTCAACGTGCAGGAGCAGCATGGTTTTGTCGAATCCCTGTTGTTCGGTCTGGGCGGTGCCCTGGGTTTCACCCTGGTGCTGATCCTGTTCGCGGCCATGCGCGAGCGCCTGGACGCTGCGGATATACCTCTGCCCTTCAAGGGCACCAGCATCGCCATGGTCACCGCCGGTCTCATGAGTCTGGCCTTCATGGGCTTCGCGGGGCTGATCAAATGATTGCCCATGGTCGACGGCACGTGTCGCGCGGCGATCACCTGCATCCCGCCACGCCCTTCCTGCCTGCATCCCCAGCCTTGCGTGCGCACGGGACCCCTCCATGCTGAACGCCATCCTGGTCATGGCCGGCATCGGCCTGGCGTTGGGTGGCATCCTGGGCTGGGCCGCCATACGTTTCCGGGTGCAGGAAGACCCGCTGGTGGACAAGATCGATGCCATCCTGCCGCAGACCCAGTGCGGCCAGTGTGGCTATGCCGGCTGCCGGCCCTACGCCGAGGCCATCGCCAAGGGGGAGGCAGACATCAACCTGTGTCCTCCCGGCGGTGAAGATGGCATCAAGCGTCTGGCCGAACTCCTGGGGGTGGATCCCAAACCCCTGGGCGAGGGACTGGAATCCAAACCCAAGTCCGTGGCCGTCATCGACGAGGATGCCTGCATCGGTTGCACCCTTTGCATCCAGGCCTGCCCCGTGGATGCCATCGTCGGAGCTGCCAAGCAGATGCACACCATCCTCCCCGACCAGTGTACCGGCTGCGAACTGTGCGTGGCCCCCTGCCCCGTGGACTGCATCCACATGGAAGTGGTGAAGGAAGACCTCAACACCTGGAAGTGGCGCTATCCCATCTTCCACATGAAAAAGGTGCCTTGAGATGGAGCGGCAGCCGCGCAAGCTCTTCCATTTCCACGGTGGCGTGCGTCTGGATGAGCACAAGGCAGAATCGAATGCCTCGCCCATCCGGCCCATGCCCCTGCTGGCCCGCTACGTGGTACCCCTGCGCCAGCACATCGGCACCCCCGCGCGCGCCCTGGTATGCGTGGGCGATACGGTGCTCCGGGGACAGGTGATCGGTGCCGCGGAAGGCTATGTATCCACCGCCGTGCATGCCCCCACCTCGGGTCGGGTCACGGCCATCGAACCCCGCGCCGTGCCACACCCTTCCGGTCTGTACGACCTGGCCGTCGTCATCGAGGCGGATGGCGAGGACCGGGCCGTCGATCCACGCCCCCTGGACTGGCCGCACATGGATCCCAGCGCGCTGCGCAACCGCATCCGCGAGATGGGCCTGGCGGGCCTGGGCGGCGCCGTGTTTCCCAGCTACATCAAGCTCAACCCCGGCGCGCCCCGGGAGGGCGCCGGCGCCATCCATACCCTCATCCTCAACGGCGCCGAATGCGAGCCCTGGATCACCTGCGACGACCGCCTCATGCGTGAACGGGCCGGGGAGGTCTTGCAGGGCGCGCGCATCATGGCGCACATGCTGGGTGTACGTCGCATCCTGGTCGGCGTGGAGACCAACAAGCCCGAAGCCCTTGCCGCCCTGCGGCAGGCCGCGGACGAGGTGACCGAGATCGTGGCCGTGCCCGCGCGCTACCCCGGCGGAGGCGGCAAGCAGCTGACCTATACCCTCACGGGTGTGGAAGTGCCCGCGGGCGGTCTGTCCACCGACGTGGGCATCCAGGTATTCAACGTCGGCACGGCCTATGGCCTGTATCGTGCCGTCGTACAGGGCGAGCCCCTCGTCAGCCGGATCGTCACCGTCACGGGGCATGTGGCCCGACCCGGCAACTACGAGGCACGCATCGGTACCTGCATCCATGACCTGCTGGCGGCGGCGGGAGGCTGCCTGGAAGGGGCCAATGGCGAGATCGTGGGCGGCCCCATGATGGGTTTCGAGCTCATGGATCGCGACGCGCCCGTCACCAAGGCAGTGAACTGCGTCATCGTCAAATCCCCGGTCCTGTTCCCGCCCAAACCCGAGGCGCTGCCCTGCTTCCGCTGCGGCGCCTGTGCACAGGCCTGCCCCGTGCAACTGCAGCCTTTCGAGATGTACTGGTACAGCCGCACGCGGGACTTCGGCAAGGCCCAGGCCTACAAGCTGTTCGACTGCATCGAGTGCGGCTGCTGTTCCTACGTGTGCCCCAGCCATATCCCCCTGGTGGACTTCTTCCGCTTTGCCAAGAGCGAGATCTGGGAACGGGAGCGGGAGAATCAGGCCGCGGACCAGGCCCGTGCCCGACATGAATTCAGGACCTTCCGCCTGGAGCGCGAAAAGCAGGAGAAGGCGGAAAAGTTCGCCAAGGCCGCCGCCGCGGCGAAGGCCAAGGCAGCAGCGGGGGACCCGGCGGACCCGGAGGCCGCGAAGAAGAAGGCCATCCTGGATGCCGCCCTGGCGCGTGCGGCCAAGGCCAAGGAGGAAATGGCCGCCGCGGGTATCGCGCCCAAGAACGTCGACAACCTGCCGCCCCGCGTGGAAAAGGAGATCGCCGAGATCGAGACCCGCCGCGCGCGCGTCCCCCACCCGGGGCAGGAGGACCCGCATGATTAGGCACTTCGGCCCCCTACCCCTCTCGAGTCCTGTGTCATGAACGGTTCACCCTTCACCCTGCTGGCGAACAATTCGGTCAGCGCCGTCATGCTCAAGGTCATGGCGGCCCTGATTCCGGGCATCATCGCGCACGCCTGGTTCTTCGGTCCGGGTATCTGGGTCAGCCTGCTGCTGTGCAGCGCGCTGGGCATCGGTCTGGAAACCCTCGCGCTGCTGATGCGGGCCAGACCCCTGGGCCCGGCCCTGAAGGACGGTTCCGTCCTGGTGACGGCCTGGTTGCTGGCCCTGTCACTGCCCACCCTGGCGCCCTGGTGGCTCTATGCCCTGGGCATGCTGTTTGCCGTGGTGGTGGCCAAGCACCTCTATGGCGGCTTTGGCCAGAACCCCTTCAACCCCGCCATGGTGGCCTATGCCGCCCTCATCGTCAGCTTCCCGGTGTACATGACGCAGTGGCCGGCACCCGTGGGTGTGGCCCCGCACGGCGTGGGCCTGGGAGAGGCCCTTGATCTGGTGTTTGCCGGCCAGGGCGGCATCAGCCCGGATGCCTACACGGCGGCCACGGCCCTGGATACCTGGAAGACCCAGATCCGGATGGGCAAACCCGTGGCGGACATCCTGGCCTTGCCCGCCTTCGGCTGGGGTGGCGGCCGTGCCCAGGAGCTGGTGGCCCTCATGTATCTGTTTGGTGGCCTGCTCCTGCTGGCGAACCGCGTCATCACCTGGCACATCCCCGTGGCCTTCCTCAGTGGCCTGGCCCTCACGGCCAGCCTGCTGCACGCAATGAATCCCGCGCAGCATGCGGGGCCCGTGCTCCATCTGCTGTCCGGCGGTGCCATGCTGGGGGCCTTCTTCATCGCCACGGATCCGGTGAGCGCCGCCTCCACCCCCCGGGGCAAGCTCATATTCGCCGGCCTGGCGGGCCTCATCACGGTGCTGATCCGCAACTTCGGCGGCTATCCGGACGGCGTGGCCTTTGCCATCCTGCTCATGAACGTGGCGGCACCCTTCATCGATGCCTACACCCAGCCCCGGGTCTTCGGCCACAAACCCGGCAGGGAGGACAGGACATGAACGCGGCGCCACAACGGAAACTGCCCGCCGCCCTGACGGAAACCCTGTGCACCGCCCTCACCCTGCTGGTGTTTTCCGTGGTCAGCGCGGCCCTGCTGGCGGGGGCGTACCGGATCACCCGGATCGACATCGAACGCAGCGAGCAGCAGGAGAAGATCCGTCTGCTGTCCCAGGTGCTCCCCTCGCAGGGGTTCGACAACGATCCCATCCGGGACGCCCATACCCTGGCGGTGGATGCGCTGCTGGGTCTGAAACGCCCCAGCCAGGCCTTTGTGGCCACCCGGAATGGCCAGGCCGTGGCCGTGGTACTGGAAGCCGCCGCGCCAGACGGGTATGCCGGGGAAATCAGGCTGCTGGTGGGTATCGACGCCAGCGGCCGGCTGATCGGCGTGCGCGTCACCAGCCACAAGGAAACGCCCGGTCTGGGCGACTACATCGAGGCCGGCAAGAGCGCCTGGATCCGGCAGTTCGCGGGCAGGAGCCTGGACACACCGGACGCGGAGGGCTGGCAAGTACGCAAGGATGGTGGCCGGTTCGATTATGTGGCCGGCGCCACCATCACCCCCCGCGCGGTGGTCAAGGCCGTGCACAAGACCCTGCGCTATTTCGCCGCACACCGGCAGACCCTGTTGCGCCCGCCGCATGCACCCAAAGGAGCCCCGCCATGATCTCCACGGAATCACGTGACATCATCATCAACGGTCTATGGAAGCAGAACCCCGGCATCGTCCAGATCCTGGGACTGTGCCCTCTGCTGGCCATCAGCAACAACGTGGTGAACGCCCTCTCCCTGGGACTGGCCACTACCCTGGTGATGGCGGTCTCCAGTGGTTCCGTCGCCGTGCTGCGCAACCTCATCCCGCGCGAGATCCGCATACCCGTGTTCGTGCTCATCATCGCCGCCCTGGTGACCGTGGTGGAACTGGTGATGCATGCATGGATGCTGCCGCTGTACGTGGTACTGGGTGTATTCCTGCCTCTCATCACCACAAACTGCATCGTCCTGGCCCGGGTGGAGGCCTTCGCCTCCAAGCGTTCCACTGCCCATTCCATACTGGATGCCGCGGCCATGGGCCTGGGCTTCACGGCGGTCATCGTGCTCTTGGGCGCCCTGCGCGAGGTCTTCGGCAAGGGCACACTGCTCTCCGGGCTGGATCTGGCCCTGGGGCCCCGCGCCACGGAATGGGTACTGCACGTCTTTCCGGATTACCAGGGCATCCTGCTCGCCATCCTGCCGCCTGGAGCCTTCATCGGCCTGGGCCTGCTCATCGCCCTGCGCAATTTCATGGAAACCCTGCGTACACAGCGTACCCGCCCCGCGCTGGCGACGGTCACCCCCCTGCCCGCCGGTAAGGCCAGCTGAAACACGCGCAGGCCACACCATGAACGCGGGTATACGCCGGGAAATCTTCCAGCGCTTGCGGGCAGCCAACCCTGCCCCCGCCACCGAACTGCACTACGCCACGCCCTTCCAGCTCCTGGTGGCGGTGATGCTCTCGGCGCAAGCCACGGACAGGAGCGTGAACCTGGCCACGGCCACCCTGTTTGCCGCGGCAGCCACCCCCGCGGCCATGCTGTCCCTGGGCGAGGCGGGGGTGAAGACGCACATCCGGCGCATCGGCCTGTACCAGACCAAGGCCAGAAACCTCCTGGCCACCTGCCAGATCCTGCTGGACAGGCATGCGGGCGAGGTACCACGGGACCGGATGGCCCTGGAGTCCTTGCCCGGCGTGGGACGCAAGACCGCAAACGTGATCCTCAACATCGCCTTCGGCGAACCCACCATCGCCGTGGACACCCACATCTTCCGGGTGGCCAACCGCACGGGCCTGGCCCCGGGCCGGACCGTGCTGGAAGTGGAGAAGAGGCTGCTCCGCTGCGTGCCGGCAGAGTTCAAGCGGGATGCGCATCACTGGCTCATCCTGCACGGCCGTTATGTGTGCAAGGCACGCAGGCCGGCCTGCGGCGCTTGCGTGCTCCATGACCTGTGCGAATACCGGGAGAAGACTGCGTGAAGGTAGCCACGGGGCTGGCCCGGGGTCGCACCGCCGATCCTGCCCTGGCTGCCAAGGCGGTCAGGGCGGCCATGGAGTCCGCGGGACTGGACCATCCCCAGGCGGTGCTGCTGTACCTTACCTCCGACTTCGCCCAGGATCCCCGGGCGGCCATGGCGGCGGCCACCCGGACCGCCGGCTGCCTGCAGGTGACGGGATGCACGGCCGCCGGCGTGTTCACCGAGGCGGATTGGGTGCTGGACGCTCCGGCCGCTGCAGCCATGGTGTTCGGTGCCGGCATGCATCTGCATCCCGCGCGCGACGAGACGGAAACCCGTCTGACCCTGTGCGCCCCCAATGCCCTGGACCTGCACTGGCTGCATGCCGGTGGCCCGCGTTTCGGCGGAGTATCCGGTGATGCCACGGGGCGTGGGCCCTATTCCGTATGGACGGGCGCGCGTCGTCAACCCTCGGGCCGCTGCCAGCTGTGTCTGCGGGGAATCGAACTGCGCATCGGCGTATCCCAGGGCATCCACCCCATCTCTCTGCCCGCCAGACTGGATCAGGTGCAGGGCCATGACATCCGTATCGTGGGAGGGGATACCGCCCTGGACTCCCTGATCAGGGAACTGCCCCTGCCCATCCGCACGTCGGAACACATCCCCACGCACCTGCTCCTGGCAGGCGTGACCTACGGCCAGCGCGAACATGCCCTGGATGAAGGCCGCTTCCACCTCCTGCCCGTGGTGGGCGTGAACATCCAGGATGCCTCCGTGACCGTGGCGGGACGCTTGCAGGCGGGCCAGGAGCTATTCTGGGCCTTGCGCCAGCCCCAGGCCGCCGAGCGGGACATGGCCGCCATGCTCGCACGCATCGCCGCGGGCCGGTGCGACAGCCCCGCCTTCGCGCTTATGTTCCCCTGCCTGGGACGGGGCCCATGGTTCTACAGCGGCGAGGACCGCGACATACATGTCCTGGTCCAGCGCTACCCGGAGCTGCCCCTGATCGGCTTCTATGGCAATGGCGAGATCGCCCATCTGGACGGGGCCAACCGTCTGCTGCAATACAGCGTGGTGCTGGGCCTGGGCTACGCCGCGGACGCGCATGTTTAACCCCAGCCGTGACCAGGCCCGGGACTTCTTTTTCCAGGTCTGGGACAAGTACAGGACAGGTCGGCCTCTGAGCGGCCTGGAGGGCATGGCGCTGGAACACATGCACCGACATCCCGAATACCACCCCGTCCTGGAGCAGCCGGAACGCTATCGGTCGCGGGACTGGCTGCCCGAGCTGGGACAGACCAATCCCTTCCTGCACCTGGCCATGCATCTGTCCGTTGCCGAGCAACTGTCCATCGATCAGCCGCCGGGCGTGCGCGCATGCTATGAGACACTGGTCGCCCGACTGGGGGACACACACGCCGCCCAACACGCCCTCATGGACTGCATGGCGGAGATGCTCTGGCATGCCCAGCGGCAGCAGCGACCCCCGGATGCCGCGGCCTATCTCGATTGTCTGGAAACGAAATGACCTGGATGAAGATCCCCCGTCTCTCCACGCTGTTCGACAGGCGCCGCCTCGACGCCGAATTTTCCAACCTTCTGGCCTGCAACTTGTGGGTATACCAGTTCCTGCCCTTCCTGAAATGGCAGCACCGGGTGAACCGGGACAATCTGAGGCGGGATGGCATCGCCGGCTTCTCGGGTGCACTCATCGTCCTGCCCCAGGCCGTGGCCTTCGCCACCATTGCCGGCCTGCCACCGGAATACGGCCTGTACGCCGCCATGGTGCCCACCATCGTCGCCGCCCTGTTCGGCTCGTCCTGGCACCTGGTCTCCGGCCCCACCACGGCCATCTCCATCGTGGTGTTCGCCTCGGTGTCGCCCTATGCCGAGCCGGGCACGCCCCAGTACATCGAGATGGTGTTGACGCTCACCTTCCTCACGGGCCTGTTCCAGCTCATCATGGGTCTGGCCAAGATGGGGGCCCTGGTCAACTTCATCTCGCACACCGTGGTGATCGGCTTCACCGCCGGCGCGGCGCTGCTCATCGCCGCCAGCCAGGTGAAGAATTTCTTCGGGCTGGATATCCCCCGCGGCACCCCCGCCTACGAGGTGGCGGGTCTCCTGCTCACCCATCTGCGCGACCTGAATCCCTATGTCACGGGCGTGGCCGTGGTGTCCCTGGTGGCGGGCATCCTGGCGCGCAAGTACCTCAGGCAGGTGCCCTACATGATCGTCGCCATGGTAGTGGGCGGTATCGTCGGGGTCTGGCTCAACAACAGCTTTGGCCAGGAAGTCACCGGCATCCATACCGTGGGAGCCCTGGAGGCCAGCCTGCCACCCCTGTCCATGCCGGACTTCTCCCTGGCCAGCCTGAAGAACACCTTTTTCTCCGCCCTGGCGGTGACCGTCCTGGCCCTGACCGAGGCGGTATCCATTTCACGCTCCATCGCCGTGAAGTCGGAGCAGCACATCAACGGTAACCAGGAGTTCATCGGCCAGGGCCTGTCCAACCTGGCGGGCAGCTTCTTCTCCGGCTACGCCTCCTCCGGCTCCTTCAACCGCAGCGGCGTGAACTATGAATCCGGCGCGCGCACGCCCCTGGCGGCGGTGTTCTCAGCCATTTTTCTGTTGCTCATCCTGTTCCTGGTGGCCCCCCTGGCGGCCTACCTGCCCATCCCCGCCATGGCTGCGGTGCTGTTCCTGGTGGCCTGGAACCTGATCGACTTCCACCACATCGGCGCCATCCTCAAGGCACACCGCAACGAGGCCGCGGTCCTGGGCGTGAGCTTCTTCGGCACCGTCATCGACCTGGAAAAGGGCATCTTCTTCGGCATTCTGGTGTCCCTGATCTTCTATCTCTCCAAAACCTCCCGGCCGGCTATCCGCGCCCTGGTGCCCGACGCCTCCGCGCTCGACGATCCGCGCCGCAAATTCGTGGTGGAAAACGGCACGCAGCCCATCTGCCCGCAAATGAAGATGCTGCGCATCGAAGGCTCCATCTTCTTCGGCGCCGTGGACCACATCCAGTATGCCTTCGCCGCCGTAGATGCCAGCGTACCCACGCAAAAGCATCTGCTGCTGTTTTCCAAGGGCATCAACACCATCGACCTGGCCGGCGCGGAGCTGCTGGCCAGCGAGGCCAAGCGCCGGCACCGGCTGGGCGGGGCCTTGTATCTTTGCGGCGTGCGGGAGGCGGCCTGTGACATGCTGAAACGCGGGGGCTACCAGATGGAAATCGGTGTGGACAATGTCTTCCCGCACAAGCCGGATGCCATTGCCGGCATCTATCCACGCCTGGACACGGAGATCTGTCGCAACTGCACGGCCCGCATCTTCCGGGAATGCCAGCGTGCCCTGCCCAATGGCGAGCCTAGAACGGCAGACATGCGCCCCGCCCCGCCCGCCGCCGCCGAGCCGTCGGCGGATGCAGGATTCCAGCGCCTGAACGAAATCGTTACCCGCAGCGGCGACGACGGCAGCACCGGCCTGGCCAACGGCACGCGCCTGGCCAAGAGCGATCCTCGCATCGAGGCCATCGGCCAGGTCGACGAACTCAACAGCCAGATCGGTGCCCTGCTGGCCGAACCCCTGACCACGGACGTCCGCGGGCTGCTGATCGACATCCAGCATGACCTGTTCAATCTGGGGGCCGAGCTGGCCTGGCCCGACCAGATCCAGATTACCCGCGAGCATGTGCTCAGGCTGGACGAGGTCCTGGCCCATCTGAACGGGCAACTGCCTCCCCTGAGGGAATTCGTGCTGCCCGGCGGCTCCCGCGCGGCGGCGCTGGCGCACATCTGCCGAACCGTTTGTCGCCGCGCGGAACGCAGCATGGTACGCCTGGGAGAAGCGGACCTCATCTCCACCCGCCTGGCGCAATACCTGAACCGTCTATCGGATCTGCTGTTCGTACTGTCACGTCAGATCAATCGGGCGGCCGGACAGGCCGAACCCGTCTGGCGTGGGCCACGGGGAGGTTGAACGGCTGGATGCGGCATGATGCCAATCGTCTTGAAATGGGACAGAATCCGCCTGGCCACCCCGTGGCGCTGACCAACACCCTAGAGGAGACCCGACATGAAACCTACCCCCCTGCTGCTGGCCCTGATGCTGGTAGCCCCCATTCCCCAAGCCCTGGCTGCGGAAACCGCATCGGCTTCTTCCGCGGACACCGCCATGCCGTCCAGCCCGGACGCATGGGTGCGCCATCTTTCCGATTTCACACGCAATGCCGACATGCTGGTGGATCCGAAGAAGTTCGTGGCGGCCCTGAATCAGGTGACCGATCCGAGCTTCCTAGTAACCGCCATCGGCGCCATGATGGACCCGAAGCTCTACACCCAGTCCCTGACCAGCGCCATGGACCCCAAGGCCTACGCCAACTACGCCCGCCTCCTGGACCCCAGCGTGGCAACGACCTGGGCCATGACCCTCATGGATCCACAGTTCCTGAATGCCGTCGGTTACATCCTCATGGACCCGGCCAAACTCATGCGCTGGATGATGCTGCCCCTGGACCCCAGGCTTATCAGCACCGGCCTCAATGCCCTGAACCCCAACGTCTATGCGCAATGGGGCACCGCCGGTTTCGACCCCAAGCTGTGGAACTCCCTGCTGGCACCCCTGAATCCCGCCTGGTACGGCAACTGGGCGGCCACCATGGCCAACCCCATGACCTATGGCCCCACCTGGGGCGGATGGGTGGCGAATCCTTTCGGCAGCCTCCCCGCCCCCATCGTGTTGCCCGGCCTGCCCCCGGCCAGATGAAAGATGCCTGGCGCTCGCGCGCGAGGCCCGACGGGTACGCGAAGGAGATGGCATCGCTCCGGGGCAGGCAAGGAAGGATGCAAAGGCCGTCACCGCGAACGCAGTAAGGAGCCGTGCGGAGATATCTCCGCGCCGCGTCGTCCGTCTCCCTCGGCACTGCAGGGCCCGGGCGCCCGGGACGAGGTTCGTGCCGCCCTTCCCGGGGTGCGGGCCATTGTTTCCCGCCACCCGCAAGCCTGGGGATGGGTGCCGAAGAGGCCTGACCCGGGGCCGCCGGGGCAGGCCATGGCACCCGTGGTTATAATTTTCCGACCACAAACACAGGGAACTGCAATATGGGCTTTCTTGACGGCAAGAAGATCCTCGTCACCGGGGTCATCAGCAATCGATCCATCGCCTACGGCATTGCCAAGGCCTGTCATCGGGAAGGTGCGCAACTGGCCTTCACCTATCAGAACGACAAGATCCGCGAGCGTGTGGAGGGCCTGACCCGGGAATTCGGCGATGCCTGTCCCGTGCTTGCCTGCGATGTGGCCAGCGATGCGGAAATCGATCAGTTGTTCGCCGAACTGGGTAAGCGCTGGGGGGTGTTGGACGGCCTGGTGCATTCCATTGCCTTTTCGCCCAAGGAAGCCCTGACGGGCAACTATCTTGAGCATGTGAACCGGGAAAATTTCCGTATCGCGCACGAGATTTCCAGCTATTCCTTCACCGCCCTGGCCAAGGCCGCACTGCCCCTCATGGAAGGCCGCGCCGCCGCCATGCTGACGCTGTCCTACCTGGGGGCCGTGCGTTACGTCCCGCATTACAACGTCATGGGCCTGGCCAAGGCCAGCCTGGAGACCGGGGTGTACTACATGGCCGCCAGCCTGGGGCCCAAGGGTATCCGGGTAAACGGGATCTCCGCCGGTCCCATCAAGACCCTGGCGGCCGCCGGGATCTCGGATTTCAACAAGTTGTTGGCCTGGGGCGAGCAGCATGCCCCGCTGCGCCGCAATGTCACCATCGAGGAAGTGGGCAATGCCGCCGCCTTCCTTCTGTCTGATCTGGCATCGGGCATCACCGGCGAAATCACCTACGTGGATGCCGGCTTCAGCGCCACGGCAGGCCTGGCCGTGGATGAATAGACCGGTCCACCGTCATGCAGAAGGCCGGCGATCGCCGGCCTTCTGGCGTGCGCCCCGGCTCAGTCCCCTGCCGACTCCAGGCTGGCGGGATTGATCTCGATCTTGGTGCCTGTCTTCAGATATTCCATATAGGCACGCATCTCTTCCTGGGCCGCCATGCGTCGCAGGTCCACGCGCATGCGTTCCGACAGTGCCGTGGTATCCACATCCGTGACGCGATCGAGGCGATAGAGCCGATAGCCATCGGCCGTTTCCGCTCCCACATAGGACGGCAGCCTGTCGGCCGGGCTGCGGAACACCGCCCGCAGCGCCTCCTGGGGCACATTCAGGGGCTGGCTCCGGCTCAGGGTCATGGCGGCAGACCAGCCCGGCACCGCCTGCCCGGAACGAGCCGCGGCCAGGGCCTTGCGGCCGGCGTCGATGGCCAACTGGCGAGCCTGGGCCTGCTTCAGCTGCCGGCGGATCTCCGCCTCCACCTCGGCCAGGGGACGCAAACCCGCCGGGTGATAGTCCACCACGCGCGCGGAAACCAGGGTATTGGCGGCCACTTCCACCGCCTCCACGTTGTGATGCTTGCTCAGGCTGTCCTCGGAAAACAGGGCCTCCAGCAGGTGGGGATTGGCCAGAAACGCTGGGGTAGCCTGCCTTTCGTCGATCCAGGGGCTGGTCTCCAGCCTGATGCCAAACTCACGTGCCACGGGCTCCAGACTGTCGGGCTGTTCGTAGGCCAGGTTGCTGAAGCGCTCCGCCGCTTCGGCGAAGCGGCGCCGGGCCTCCTCTTGGCGCAGGGTGTGCAGGATCTCTCCCTTCACCACATCGAACCCCATCTTGCTACCCGCTACCACACCATCCAGACGGATGATGTGGTAACCGAACTGCGATTCCACCGGACCACGGATCTCTCCCCTCTGCATGGACCAGACGGCGTCTGAGAAGGGCTTCACCATCATGTCTCGGGTAAAGGCCCCCAGGTCGCCACCATTCGGGCCTGAACCAGGGTCCTGGGAATACTGCCGCGCCAGATCACCAAAGCGCTGCGGGCTCTTGCGCACCTCCTGCAGAATCTGCTGGGCCTTGGCCCTGGCGGCATCCTTGTCGCCCGCCTTCGCGTCCGGGGCAACCTGAATCAGGATATGACTGGCGCGGCGTTGCTCTGGCTCCTGATAACGCCCCTGATTGGCCTCGTAATACTTGCGTGCGTCCGCCTCACTGGGATGGATGTCTTTTTCCAGACTGGCCAGCGACAGCACGGCATACTGCACACGTACCTGGCGCGGCGTGGCAAAGCTGTCTTTCCTTGCCTCATATTCCTCGCGCACGGCCTGGTCATCCACATGGGTCTGGTCCATATAGTGCTGCTGCGCAAACGTCACCTCGTTCACCTCGCGCTGCTGGCCGATGAGGGCCGCCAGACGGGCCACGCCGGGACGGGGAGCCAGTGCCCCCTGGGCCAGCCCGGTCTGGACCTGGCGCAGCAGATGATCCTGCTGCAGCAAGGCCATGAGCTCGGCCTGGTTCATGCCGCGGCTGCGCAGCCACGCATCCAGGCGCGCCTGGGAAAACTGGCCGTTTTCCTGGAAGGTCTGCTCAGCGGCAAGCATGGCCTGGACCTGGGGTTCCAGCACGGCGAAGCCCGCTCTGCGCGCCGCATCCAGCAGGATCCGGGTGTTGACCATCTGGTCCATGACGGCCTGGCGCAAGACCTTCTCGTCCACCTTACCACCCATGGCTTCACGCTGATCACGCAGGGATTTCTGGAAGGCCTGCTGCGTGATTTCTTCGCCCCCCACGATGGCCGCGGGTTTCTGCTTGCCACCCCGGGAAAAATAGGAGTCGATGCCCCAAAGGGCAAACGGGACGATGAGCAGGGCCAGGATGACCTTGGCAATCCAACCCTGGGCGCGTTCGCGTATGGCTTCAAGCATGGCTGGAGGAAATCGTGTTGGTTAGGATGTACAAAGACCTGCTGGGCTGGGCCCCACTGGCAAAAAAAAAGGCGAACTCACGTTCGCCTTCGAGGGGTTGGCGGAGTGGACGGGACTCGAACCCGCGACCCCCGGCGTGACAGGCCGGTATTCTAACCGACTGAACTACCACTCCTGAAATCATGTACCACGTTTGTCCAAGCTATTTTTCTGGTGGGTGCTGACGGGGTCGAACCGCCGACATTCGCCTTGTAAGGGCGACGCTCTACCAACTGAGCTAAGCACCCTACGAGCCGTGCCGGGAAACCTTACACACCCGCAGAAAGCGAGGCATTTTACTGGACATCCTATGACTTTGCCAGATAGAAAGCCAAAATAATTTCTGGCCTGGACCTGCGGTCTTCCCCGTCTCAGTGCTTGACCACCACCGGTGTCTTGCCTGTGGGCGGCACGGCGGCTCCAGCCTCCGTCTCCGTGGCCTTGTCCGGGCTGGTCTCCACGTCCGCAAGCGGTTCCGGCATGCGTTCCAGGGCAGCCTCCAGCACCTGCTCGATCCACTTCACGGGCTGGATGTCCAGGCGGTTCTTGATGTTGTCCGGAATCTCCACCAAGTCCTTGACGTTCTCCTGCGGGATCAGCACCTTTTTGATGCCCCCGCGATGCGCCGCCAGCAGCTTCTCTTTCAGGCCGCCGATTGCCAGTACCTCACCACGCAGGGTGATCTCGCCAGTCATGGCCACATCACATCGCACGGGTATGCCGGCAAGGGACGACACCATGGCGGTGGTGATGGCGATTCCGGCGGATGGCCCATCCTTGGGCGTGGCGCCTTCAGGCATGTGGATGTGCATGTCCTTCTGCTCGAAGGACTCCGTGGCGATGCCCAGTTTGCGGGCTCGGCTGCGTACCACGGTACGGGCCGCCTCGATGGATTCCTTCATCACGTCACCCAGCTGCCCCGTGCGGGTAATGTTCCCCTTGCCCGGCATGGTGGTGGTCTCGATGGTGAGCAGCTCGCCCCCCACCTCGGTCCAGGCCAGGCCCGTAACCTGCCCCACCTGGTTTTCCTTCTCGGCCATGCCGTAGGTATAGCGGCGCACCCCAAGATACTTTTCCAGGTTCTTGGGTGTGACGCTGATCTTGCCCCTGGCCTTCTTCAGCGCCTGGGCCGTCACCGCCTTGCGGCAGATCTTGGATATTTCCCGCTCCAGGCCCCGCACGCCGGATTCCCGGGTGTAGTAGCGCAAGATGTCCCTTAGGGCCGCCTCGGACACGGACAATTCCTCGCTCTTCAAGCCGTTGTTCTTCATCTGCTTGGGCAGCAGATAGCGCTGGGCGATGTTGACCTTCTCGTCCTCGGTATAGCCGGACAGGCGGATGACCTCCATGCGGTCCAGCAGGGGCGCGGGGATGTTCATGGAGTTGGCGGTAGCCACGAACATCACGTCCGACAGGTCGAAGTCCACCTCCACATAGTGGTCCTGAAAGGTGTGGTTCTGCTCCGGATCCAGCACCTCCAGCAGGGCGGAAGAGGGATCACCGCGGAAGTCCTGGCCCATCTTGTCCACTTCATCCAGCAGGAACAGGGGATTTTTCACCCCGGCCTTGGTCAGGCTCTGCAGGACCTTGCCCGGCAGGGAACCGATGTAGGTGCGCCGATGGCCGCGGATCTCCGCCTCGTCCCGCACGCCCCCCAGGGCCATGCGCACGAACTTGCGATTGGTCGCCTTGGCGATGGACTGGCCCAGGGAGGTCTTGCCCACGCCGGGCGGTCCCACCAGGCAGAGGATGGGCCCCTTGAGCTTGTCCACGCGTTGCTGCACGGCCAGGTACTCGATGATGCGCTCCTTCACCTTGTCCAGTCCGTAGTGGTCGGCATCCAGCACTTCCTGCGCGCCCTCCAGCTTCTTGCTGATCTTGGTCTTCTTCTTCCAGGGCAGGTTGATGAGAGTATCGATGTAGGTGCGCACCACGGTGGCCTCCGCCGACATGGGAGACATCATCTTCAGCTTCTTGAGTTCCGCCTCGGCCTTCTTGGTGGCCTCCCGGGACATGCGCGCGGCCTTGATCTTCTTCTCCAGCTCGTCGAGTTCGGCACCTTCCTCGATTTCGCCCAACTCCTTCTGAATGGCCTTCACCTGCTCGTTCAGGTAGTACTCGCGCTGACTCTTCTCCATCTGGCGCTTCACTCGGCCGCGTATGCGCTTCTCCACCTGCAGGATGTCGATCTCCGTCTCCATGAATCCCATGAGATGGTCGAGACGCGCCTTCAGCTCTGCCATCTCCAGAATGGCCTGCTTCTGCTCCAGCTTCAGGGGCAGGTGCGCGGCAATGGTGTCCGCGAGACGGCCCGCGTCGTCGATACCCGCCAGGGAGGCCAGGATCTCCGGCGGGATCTTCTTGTTGAGCTTCACATAGTTATCGAACTGCGCCAGCAGGGCGCGACGCATGGCCTCGATCTCCGCATCATCACCCGGGTTTTCCTCCAGGGGCGTGGCACGGCCCAGGAAATGCGATTCCGCGTCGACGAAGCCATCCACGCGCACGCGCTGATTGCCCTCCACCAGCACCTTCACGGTGCCGTCCGGCAGCTTGAGCATCTGCAGGATGCTGGCAATGGCCCCGACCTCGTAGAGGTCCTCGAAGCCGGGCTCATCCTTGGCGGCGGACTTCTGTGCCAGCAGCAGGATGTGCTTGCCTCCCTCCATGGCGGTTTCCAGAGCCTTGATGGATTTCGGGCGCCCCACGAACAGGGGGATCACCATGTGGGGAAACACCACCACGTCGCGCAAGGGCAACAGGGGCAGGGATACGGGCTCGAGAAACAAAGCGGTTTGGCTCATGAAAATTCTCCGTTGGGCCTGGGGTCCAGGCTGCGATGAGAGAGCTATCTCAGGCCGCCGGCGCGGATTTCAAGCCGGCGGAACGGCCAAACAACGTAAAGAACTGTACTGCGAAATCAGCCGGCGACCTTGGCCGATTCGGCATACATCAACAGCGGCTTGCCCTCTCCGGTGACGGCCTTCTCGTCCAACACCACCTTGTTGACATTCTGCATGCCCGGCAGTTCGAACATGATGTCCAGCAGGGCATGCTCGATGATGGAGCGCAGGCCCCGCGCACCGGTCTTGCGCCTGAGCGCACCACCGGCGATGGCCAGCAGGGCCTCCTCGCGGAATTCCAGCTCGGCACCTTCCATCCTGAACAGTTTCTGGAACTGCTTCACCAGGGCATTTCTGGGCTCTGTCAGGATCCTGACCAGGGCCTTTTCGTCCAGTTCCTCCAGGGTGGCGATCACCGGAAGACGCCCGACGAATTCCGGAATGAGACCGTACTTGATGAGGTCCTCGGGCTCCACCATCTTGAACATCTCGCCCAGATCCTTGCGGTTGTCCTTGGACTTCACCTCCGCGCCGAAACCGATGCCGGACTTCTCCGTGCGGTTGCGGATCACCCGCTCCAAGCCGCTGAAGGCACCGCCCACGATGAACAGGATGTTGGTGGTGTCCACCTGTACGTATTCCTGGTTCGGGTGCTTGCGCCCTCCCTGGGGCGGGATGGAGGCCACGGTACCTTCGATGAGCTTCAGCAGGGCCTGCTGCACACCCTCGCCGGACACGTCCCGGGTAATGGAGGGGTTGTCGGACTTGCGTGAGATCTTGTCGATCTCGTCGATGTAGACGATGCCATGCTTGGCCTTTTCCACGTCGTAGTCACATTTCTGCAGCAGCTTCTGCACGATGTTTTCCACGTCCTCGCCCACATAACCCGCCTCCGTGAGGGTGGTAGCGTCGGTCATGACGAAGGGCACGTTGAGCAGGCGGGCCAGGGTCTGGGCCAGCAGGGTCTTGCCGGAACCCGTGGGGCCAATGAGCAAGATGTTGCTCTTGGCCAGTTCCACGTCATCCTCCTTGCCGCCGCCTCCGGGTTGGCGCAGACGCTTGTAGTGGTTGTACACCGCCACGGACAAGGCCTTCTTGGCCTGTGCCTGGCCGATGACGTACTGGTCCAGGATCTCGCAGATCTCCTGCGGCGTGGGCAATTTGTCGCCGCTGGCCTTTTCCGGATCCTTGCCGATGTCCTCGCGGATGATGTCGTTGCACAGGTCCACGCACTCATCGCAGATGAACACCGATGGCCCGGCGATGAGCTTGCGCACCTCATGCTGGCTCTTGCCACAGAAGGAGCAGTAAAGGAGTTTGTCGTCGCCCTGCTTGTCCGCCATGTCTCGTCCCGAAGAAATGTCCGATGACCCTTTCGAGTTTACTTGTCGCTCCCGCGGCTGACCAACACTTTATCAGCCAGTCCATAGGCGACCGCGGCCTCGGCACTCATGAAATTGTCACGCTCGGTATCCCGCTCGATGGTCTCCATACTCTGACCCGTGTGCTCGGCCAGGAGCTGGTTGAGGCGCTGCTTCAGGTACAGGATCTCCTTGGCGTGGATCTCGATGTCCGTGGCCTGACCCTGGAAGCCCCCCAGGGGCTGGTGGATCATCACGCGGGAATTGGGCAGCACGTAGCGTTTGCCCCGAGCGCCGGCGGACAGCAGGAAGGCCCCCATGCTGGCGGCCTGGCCCACGCACAGGGTGGAGACATCCGGCTTGATGAAGCGCATGGTGTCGTAGATACCCATACCGGAAGTGATGGAACCTCCGGGGGAATTGATATAGAGGTGAATGTCCTTGTCCGGGTTCTCGGATTCCAGGAACAGCAGCTGGGCCACCACCAGATTTGCGGTCATGTCGTTCACCGGCCCCACCATGAAGATCACGCGCTCCTTCAGCAGGCGTGAATAGATGTCGTAGGCTCGCTCGCCCCGGCCACTCTGCTCGATGACCATGGGGATGTAACCCAGGCCGGAGGGTGTCTGGGTCCAGGTGTCGTGTTCAGGCGTGTGCATCAGGCATTCCCCATGAGTTTTTCGAGTGAGGTGGGCTCGTCGGTGACCTGCGCCTGGCCCAGCACCCAGTTGACCACATTCTCTTCCAGGACCAGCCCGCGAACGTCGTGCAGGTGGGCAGGATCCTGGTAATACCAGGCTACCACCTCGGCAGGGTCTTCGTAGCTCTGGGCAAATTCGTCCACCAGGGCTCGCACCTGTTCGTCCTGGGCCTTCAGGCCATGGCTGGAGACGATGTGGTCCATGAGCAGGCCCAGTGCCACGCGCCGCTTGGCCTGGGGCTCGAAGATCTCGTCATTTATCTTGATGTCGGCGTCCTTCATGCCCCGGGCCTTCAGGTCATTGACCGCCTTCTCGTGCAGGGCACGGCGCTCCATGGCCACCAGACTGGAAGGGACATCGAACGGTGCGCCCTCCAGCAGGCCGTTGAGCGCCTGCTCCTTGACCCTGGCCAGGACGCGGCGCCTCGCCTCGCGCCTCAGGTTGTCGGCGATCTCTTCGCGCAGCCTGGCCACTCCCCCCTCGTGTATCCCCATGCTCTGGGCAAAGGCCTCGTCCACCGGTGGCAACTGGGGCTCATGCACGGACTTCATGTCGGCCTCGAAGGTAGCGGTCTTGCCGGCCAGTTCCCTGGCGAAATAATCTTCCGGAAAGGTCACGTCGAAGCGCTTGCTCTCGCCGACCCTCATGCCCGTCAGGCTGCCTTCGAACTCCTTCAGGGTACGCCCCTCGCCTAGGATGACGGGGAAGTCCCTGGCATCTCCCCCCTGGAAGGGTTCGCCATCGATCCTGCCCCGATAGTCGACATGTACCCGGTCTCCCGCACGCGCCTCCCGCTCCACGGCATGGAAGCGCACGCGCTGCCTGCGCAGGACCTCCAGGGTGCGATCCACGTCCGCGTCCCCCACCTCCACCACGGGGCGGGTCACCCTGATCTGGCTCACATCCCCGATGGTGATCTCCGGGAACACCTCGAAGGTGGCGACGAACGCCCCGGCCTGGCCCGGGGCAAAGCTCGGATAGCCCGCCACCGCCAGCCTGTGGTCGTCCACGACCTGGCTGAAGGCTTTCTGCAGAGCCTCACCCATGACCTCGCCCTGCACCTCGTGGCCGTAGCGGGCCGCCACCATCCTCAGGGGTGCCTTGCCCGGACGGAAGCCATCCAGGCGCACGGTCTTGGCGATGCGCGCCAGGCGCTTGTTCATCTCGGCTTCCACCTCTTCCTTGTTCAACGTCAGGTGCACGCGGCGGGTCAGGCCATCCAGGGTTTCCACGGTTGCAGTCATGAATTTTCCTTGTCCTACGGGATGTCGATGCGATGATACCGGGCCATGGTGCGGAAGACAGGACTCGAACCTGCACACCTCGCGGCGCTGGAACCTAAATCCAGTGCGTCTACCAATTCCGCCACTTCCGCCCAGACAAAAAAGCCGCAGGAGTTTATCACGTGCCCGCCCACGTTCCGCCCGGGCCATCAGGAGGCACGCGCACGCCTCCGGTCGACGGAATGCCCGGCCAGACGCTCCAGGTACAGATAGATGACGGGGGTGATGTAGAGGGTGAGCAGTTGCGAGACCACCAGCCCACCCACCACCGCCAGGCCCAGGGGCTGACGGATTTCCCCGCCGGAGCCGAAGGCGATGGCGATGGGCAGTGTGCCTGCCAGGGCCGCCAGGGTGGTCATCATGATGGGGCGGAAGCGCACCAGACAGGCCTGGAAGATGGCCTCCGCGGGCACCATACCCTGGGTGCGCTGATGCTCCAGGGCGAAGTCGATCATCATGATGGCATTCTTCTTGACGATGCCCACGAGCATGATCACGCCCACGAAGGCATAGAGGCTCAGGTCCACCTTGAACAGCATCAGCGTGGCCAGGGCCCCCACGCCGGCGGCGGGCAGGCCGGACAGGATGGTCAGCGGGTGGATGAAGCTCTCGTACAGGATGCCCAGCACCAGATAGACCACCAACACCGCCACCAGCAGCAGCAGACCCAGGCCCTTCTGTGACTCCTCGAAGGCCTGCGCGGTCCCCTGCATGCCGGTATTGAGGGAGACGGGCATGCGCAGTCGCCGCTCCACCGCGCGGATGCGCGACACCGCCTCCCCGAGGGACACTCCGGGCCGCAGATTGAAGGACAGGGTCACGGCGGGCAACTGGCCCAGGTGGTTCACTGTCAGGGCCTGCGACCTGCGCTGGATGCGGGCCACGGTGTCCAGGGGCACGAGCTGACCGCCGCCGGCGCGCACATGCAGCCGCGCCAGGATGTTGGGATCAGCCTGCTGCGCCGGGTCCAGTTCCAGGATCACCTGATATTGGCTGGCGCTGCCATAGATGGTGGAGATCTGGCGCGAGCTGAAGGCGGACTGCAGGGCATCTTCCACCTGACCGTAGGTGAGCCCCAGGGCCGCCAGTTTGTCTCGGTCGATTTTCACGGCCAGGGCCGGGCTCTTGTCGTTGAGATTGGTGCTCACATCCTCGAAGCCCGGCAAGCGTCGCAGGTGCTCCAGCATCACCTCGCTCCAGTGATACAACTCCTGCAGATCCGTGGATTGCAGGGTGTACTGGTACTGGGCGGCGGTGATCTGGCCCGATACGCGGATGGGAGGTGGGTTCTGCAGGGCCACCTTGATGCCCGGTACGGCATTCAGCTTGGGCCGCAGCCGTTCGATGAGCTGATCCGGAGTGAGGTCGCGCTGCGCACGGGGTGTGAGGGTGAACAGCATGATGCCGCTGTTGGCCGAGATACGGGAGCCACCGGCCCCCACCACAGACATGAAGGTGGCGATGTCGGGCTCCTGGGCGGCAATGGCCGCCACCTGGCGCTGGCGCTCCACCATGGCGGCGAAGGACGCATCCTGGGCGCCTTCGGTGTAGGCCATGATGCGGCCGGAGTCCCCGCTGGGAATGAAATCCTTGGGGATGGCCATGAACATCCAGGCGCTCGCCGCCAGGGTGGCGAAGAACATGGCCAGGATCAGCCTGGGATGCGCCATGGCCCCGGTGAGTGTGGTGCTGTAGAGCCTCAGCATGGCCTCGAACACCCGCTCCAGGGCACGGTATGCGGCACCGTGGCGGGTCTCGCCCGGGGGCCTGATGTAACGGCTGGCCAGCATGGGCGTGAGGGTCAGGGAAACCAGGCCGGACACCAGGATGGCGGCGGCGATGGTGACGGCGAACTCGTGCAGCAGGCGGCCGATGATGCCGCCCATGAACATCATCGGTATGAACACCGCCACCAGGGACAGGGTCATGGAAACTATGGTGAAGCTGATTTCCCGGCTGCCTTGCAGGGCAGCCCGTCGCATGATGAGCATGTCACGTCCGGCCGCCGTCGCGGCCTTGACATCGGGGTTGCCGCCGCTGGCCTTGCCCGTGACATCATGCGCCATCTCCTGATGGCGCATGATGTTTTCCAGCATGACGATGGCGTCGTCCACCACGAAACCCACAGACAGGGTCAGGGCCAGCAGGGACAGGTTATCCAGGCTGTAGCCCAGGACATGCATGGCGGCGAAGGTGCCGATTACCGAGATGGGCAGGGTCACCGCGGGAATGAGGGTGGCGGACAGGTTGCGCAGGAAGAGCAGGATGACCAGCACCACCAGGCAACCCGCCAGCACCAGCGTGAACTGCACGTCACGCACCGATTCCTGGATGGAGAGGCTGCGGTCGTACATCACATCCAGCTTCACCGAAGCCGGCAGCTTCTCCTGAAAGGCCGGCAGGATGGCCTTGATGGCCTGCACGGTCTGGATGGTATTGGCCCCGGGCTGGCGCTGGATGGCCAGGATGATGGAACGCTTGGCGCCTTCCCGGTCCACCAGCCAGTTGGCGCGCTTGTTGTCCTCGATGCTGTCGAGCGCGGTGGCCACCTCGTCCAGCCGTACCGGCGCGCCGTTGCGCCAGGCCACCACCAGCGGGCGGTAGGCGGCCGCAGTCTCCAGCTGACCATCGGTCTTCACCGCCAGGCTCTGCTTGGGCCCGTCCAGGGTACCCGTGGGCTGGTTCACGTTGGCACCGCGGATGGCGGCCTGCAGCTCGTCGATACCGATACCCCGTGCGGTCAGCTGGTCCGCGTCGGCCTGGATGCGCACGGCGTACTTCTGGGCACCGTAGATCATCACCTGGGCCACACCGGGAATGGTGGAGATGCGCTGGGCCAGCTGGGTATCGGCGTATTCGTTCACCGTCTGCATGGGCAGGCTGGGGGAATACATGGCCAGGTAGAAGATGGGCTGGTCCGCCGGATTCACCTTGCGGAAGGAAGGTGGCGCCGGCATGTCGGGCGGCAGCTTGCGCTGGGCCGCGGCAATGGCGGACTGCACGTCCAGGGCGGCGGCATCGATGTTCCGCTCCAGGTTGAACTGCAGGGTGATGTTGGTGGCGCCCTGGGCGCTCACCGAGGTCATGCTGTCCACCCCGGCGATGGTGGAGAACTGGGCCTCCAGGGGAGTGGCCACCGCCGCCGCCATGGTCTCCGGCGAAGCCCCGGGCAGGGCAGCGGATACGCTGATGGTGGGGAAATCCACATTGGGCAGTTCCGATACCGGCAGGAGACGGTAGGCCATGAGGCCAAAGATGAGAAACGCCGCCATGAGCAGCGTGGTCATCACCGGCCGGCGGATACAGAGTTCGGACAGGTGCATCGCTCAGCGCGCCGCGCAGGGTCTCGCCCCAGCCAGGACCGAGGCCCGCAAGACCCCTGGCTTCCTGTGGGTGCCGCAATGACAGGGACTAAGGCCTGGCGGGTGCGGCATTGTCGTCCCGGATCCTCACTCTGGCCTGGGGGCTGAGACGGGAATGGCCGTCGATGACCACCGTTTGTCCCGCCGCCAGACCTTCACCCAGGGCCGCGCGCCCATCCCGTGTCAGGCTCAGGGTCACGGGCTGCTGCCGGGTGCCCTGATCCGCTTCCACCACATAAACGAAGTTGCCTTCCGGGCCCTGTTGCACCGCCTCGGCCGGCACCGTCACCACACCCCGCAGGGTGTCCAGCACGAGGCGCACATCCAGGAATTGGCCCGGGGTCAGGTGCCCGTCCGGGTTGGCCAGCAAGGCCTTCATGCGCACGGTGCCGCTGGCGGTATCCACGGCATGGTCGAGGAATTGCGGTTCCGCCCGCAAGCCGGTACCGGTCTCGCCGGGAATGCGCACCGACACGCCCAGGGTACCCGTGCCCAGGCGGGAGCGCAGCCTGGGCAGGTATTTCTCCGGCACGGCAAAGCTCACATAGAGGGGCTGTACCCGGTTCACCACCGCCAGCTCGGTCTCGTTCATCTTCACCGTCGTGCCGGGATGCACCAGGCGGGCTCCGACCAGGCCGGCAAAAGGGGCGCGGATCACGGTATAGCTCCGTTGCAGGCGCGCCAGTTCCACCGCCGCCTGGTCCGCCTTCACCGTGGCCTCGGCCGCCGCCAGCACGGCCGCCACCTCGTCCACCTTCTCGCTGGAAACGAAGCCCTGGGCCTGCAGGGTGGTGTAACGGCCGACATCCGCCCGCGCCTTGGACAGGTTGGCCTGGTCGCGGGCCAGGTTGGCCTCGGCCTGACGCAAACGGGCGGAAAAATCCGCCTCGTCCAGGCGCAGCAGCTCCTGTCCCGCGGCCACGGCCTGGCCTTCTTGGAAGGCCACCGTCGCCACCTGGCCGTCCACCCGCGCCTTCAGGTGTACCGACTCGTAGGCTTCGGCCCGGCCCACCAGGTCCAGGATCACCGGCATGTCGCGGACGTCGGCCATGGCCACCAGTACCGGCACGGGGGGCTTGTCCTTGGGCACGGTCTTGCCTTCCTGGCCAGTGGAGCGCAGCCAGATGACATACCCCGCCCCGGCCAGCGCCAACAGCAGGAAGGCACTCCCCATCACGCGTTTCGTTCCTGTCATGTATCGGTCTCCTCTGGTGCATTTTGCCTCATGTCCCGGATCGCATGTCCGCGCCGCACGGGCGAGCCGGTACACTACGGCCATGCAGACCGCGCACCGGACCGTCGGCCACTACGAGAACTTCCCCGTGGCCTCCCTCTTCCTTCCCGCCCGCCTGCGACCGGCGGTACGGGCCATCTACGCCTTTGCACGCAGCGCGGACGATTTCGCCGACGAGGGGGATCACCCCGCAACCTGGCGCCTGGAACGCCTGGCGGAGTACCGTGCCCATCTGCGCGCCCTGGAGCGGGGTGAGGACGTGGTCCACCCGGTGTTTCGCGCCCTGGCGCCCCACATCCGCGCGCATCAATTGCCCCATGCCCTGTTCCACGATCTGCTCTCCGCCTTCGAGCAGGACTGTGGCAAGACCCGTTATGCCGACTTCGGCGAGGTCATGGGCTATTGCCGCCGTTCCGCCAATCCCATCGGCCGCCTGCTCCTGCATTTGTACGGAGATGCGGACCCTAGGCACCTGGCCTGGTCAGACGGGATATGTTCCGCGCTGCAGCTCATCAACTTCCTGCAGGACATCCCCGTGGACTGGCGCAAGGGTCGCGTCTATCTGCCCCAGGACGAGCTGGCCCGCTTCGGCATTGCGGAGAGCCAGATCGCCGCGGGCCGCACGGATGGCCTCTGGCAGATGTTCATGAAACACCAGGTCGAGCGGGCGCGCAGGATGCTCCAGGCCGGCGCACCGCTGGGCAAGGTCCTGCCGGGCCGCATCGGGATGGAGATGCGGCTCATCAT
This sequence comes from Pseudomonadota bacterium, assembly GCA_029558905.1. GTDB lineage: Bacteria > Pseudomonadota > Gammaproteobacteria > Burkholderiales > Thiobacillaceae > PFJX01. The sequence continues at coordinate 286,316 of JAKQCX010000027.1, read as the reverse complement.
CCTGGGCGGTTCGCGCATCCTGGAGAAGATCCACGACAGCAGGGGTGATGTCTTCACGCAACGCCCCGTGCTGACCCCGCGGGACTGGCCCAGCCTGACCTGGAAGGCCCTGTTTCCGGGAGGCAGGCGCGGCCACGGTGGTGGCTGCTCCGGCAGCGGGTGCGGGACCGGCTGTGGCCAGTGATCCGCATGCCTACTGCCAGGAAAGGGCCGCCGCGAGCGGTTCCAGTTTCTATTACGCCTTTCGTTTCCTGCCCCCGGAGCAGCGCCGGGCCATCACCGCCTTTTATGCCTTCTGCCGGGAAGTGGATGACATCGCCGACGAGTGCCGCGACACCCAGGTGGCCCGGATCAAACTGGACTGGTGGCGAGGCGAGATCCTCGCCCTCTACGCCGGTCGCCCCGGTCATCCGGTCACCCAGGCCCTGGCCGGGGCCATCACGGCCTACCGTCTGCCCCAGGAGGCCTTTGAAGCCATCATCGACGGCATGGAAATGGACCTAGGGCCAGTGCGCTATCCGGATTTCAAGCAACTCAACCTCTACTGCCATCGGGTCGCCGGCGTAGTGGGGGAAGTATCGGCCCTGATCTTCGGACACAGTGAGACAACCCCCCTGGCGCGCGCCACACTGAAATACGCGCACCGCCTGGGGCTGGCCTTCCAGCTAACCAACATCATCCGCGACGTGGGCGAGGACGCCCGCCGCGGACGCATCTATCTGCCCCAGGACGAGCTGGCCCGCTTCGGCGTGATGGAGTCCGACCTGCTGCAGGCCCGCTACGGCACGCCCTTCGACCGGCTCATGACCTTCCAGTGCCAGCGCGCCCAGACCACCTATGACGAGGCCCTGGCCCTGCTGCCGGCGACGGACCGCAAGGCCCAGCGCCCTGGCCTGGCAATGGCCGCCATCTATCGCACCCTGCTGCGGGAGATCCAGGCCGACGGCTGCCGGGTACTGGACCGGCGCTATGCCCTCACCCCTCTGCGCAAGCTGTGGCTGGCGTGGAAATCCTGGGTATTCGCATGAGAACGGATGCATGAAGCCGGTGGCCGTGGTGGGGGGCGGCTGGGCCGGCCTGGCCTGTGCCATCCATCTGGCGGATGCCCGGATCCCGGTCACGTTGTTCGAATCCGCGCGCCAGCTGGGAGGGCGGGCCCGCACGGTGACATGGGACGGCCTCAGCGTCGACAACGGCCAGCACCTGATGCTGGGGGCCTACCGGGAGACCCTGGCCCTGTTGCGACGCCTGGGTACCCAGGATCTGGTCGAGCGCCGGCCCATGGCATTGCATCAACCCGGCTTCCGCCTGCGTCTGCCCGGCCTGCCGCCGCCCCTGCATCTGGCCGTGGGGCTGCTCCAGGCCCAGGGGCTGGGCTGGCGGGACAAGCTGGCAGCGATCCGGCTCATGCGGCGCCTGAAGCGGCAGGGATTTCGTCTGCCCGGGGATACATCTGCAGCGGCATTCCTGCGTGACCAGCCCACCACTCTGGTGGACAGATTGTGGGGCCCCATCTGTCTGGCGGCCCTCAACACCCCGCTCGCACAGGCCTCCGCCCAAGTACTCTGCAACGTGCTGCGGGACAGCCTCATGGGTCGTGGCGGGGACAGCGACCTGATCCTCAACCGCACCGATCTGGGACGCCTGGTACCCACGCCCGCCGGGGAGCATCTGGTGCGTGTCGGGGCCACGATCCGCCTGGCCACGCGCGTGCAGGGCATCCACGCGTGCGACGGCGGCTATTTTCTGCGCGGGCCCGAGGAATCCTTCGCTTGCGTCGTGCTGGCCACCCACCCCGCACAGGTGCGGGACCTGACCGGGACGCTGCCCGGACTGGCGCCCATCCACGCGCAGCTCGACCGCTTCACCTGGCAACCCATCCTCACCCTGTGGCTGCGCTTCGCCCATACCCCCACCTTCCCCTTTCCCATGCTGGCCCTGGGCCCGGGACAGGCCGCGTGGGCCTTCGAACGCAGCGATCTGGGAGATGGCGTGGTGAGCCTGGTGGCCAGCGCCACGGGCCACCACATGGAGCCCACAGCGGCGCATCCGTTGGACACCGCCCTGATGCAACTGCGGCGTGCGCTGGGTCCGCTGCCCGCCCTGCTGGCCTGGAAGCGCATCGCCGAGAAGCGCGCCACCTATGCCTGTGTGCCGGGGCTGTCGCGGCCAGACAACATCACCCCCCTGCCGCATCTGTACCTGGCGGGCGACTACACGGCGGGACCCTATCCCGCCACATTCGAGGCCGCCGTGCGCAGCGGCGTACAATGCGCGCATCTCATCCTCTCCCGGATGGTGCGCTGAAGCGGCATCCACCCCGACATCATGGACTACACCCCCGCTCCCGACCTGCTCCAGGGGCGCGTGATCCTGGTCACCGGCGCCGGTCAGGGTCTGGGACGCAGTGCCGCCCTGAGCTTTGCGCGTCACGGTGCCACCGTAATCCTCCTGGGCCGCACGGTGCACAAGCTGGAACGGGTCTACGATGAGATCATGGCGGCCGGCGGCCCGCAACCCGCCATCCTGCCCCTGGACCTGGCAAGCGCCACGGACGCCAATTTCGAGAGCGTGCTGCAGGCCACGGCCTACCAGTTCGGCCGGCTGGACGGCATCTGCCATTGCGCCGCGGACTTCGAGGCCCTGCAACCCCTGCGTCAGGAATGTCTGGTGGACTGGCTGACGCTGTTCCGCGTCAACGCCGCCGCCCCGGCCGCCCTCAACCGCTCCCTGGAACCCCTGCTTGAAAAGGCCGAGGACGCCTCGGTAATCCTGGTGGGAGAGAGTCACGGCCACACACCCCGGGCATACTGGGGTGGGTTTGCCGTGTCCAAGGCGGCCCTGGAGGCCTATTTCAAGGTCCAGGCGGATGAATGGTCGGACGCGCGCCCGCGCATCAATCTCCTGATCCCCGGACCCATGCACTCGCCCCAGCGTGCACGCACCCACCCGGGGGAAGACAAGCGCGCCCTGCCCGACTGTGACGCGGTGGCCGTTGCCCTGTTGCGACTGATGGGACCGGATGGTCGGGGCATCCGCGGCCAGGTCCTCCACTACGCGCGCGACCCGGCATGAACACTGCGCAGCACGGTACATGGAACCGGCTCTTTCTGGCCTGGCTGGTGGCCGCCGTATCCACCCTGGGTGCCCTGTTCTTCAGCGAAGTGATGCGGCTTCCACCCTGTGAACTGTGCTGGTGGCAGCGCATCTGCATGTTCCCCCTGATGCTGCTGCTGCCCCTGGGCCTGTTTCCACTGGATCCCCGCGTGGTGCGCTATACCCTGCCCCTGGCCCTGGCGGGCTGGGGTTTCGCCCTGTTCCACTGGCTGCTGGTGCTGGGTCTCGTCCCGGCCAGTGCACAGCCCTGCAGGCGGGGCATCCCCTGTGGCGAGGTCGGCATACAGTGGCTGGGCTTCCTCAATCTGCCCCTGATGTCCCTGCTTGCCTTTTCCCTGATCATCGCCCTCCTGGCATCCACCCGACAGAAGGTATCACCATGAAACAAAAACTCCTGTTCGCCCTGGCCGCCATTGTCCTCCTGCTGGGTTTCTTCCTGGCCAGCCGTCTGCACACCGATGCGCGGCAGGAAGAAACCCGGCAGCACACCGCCCTCAATCAGGCAAATCTGCTGCGCATGCACTCCCCCACCCTGGGGCCGGCGGAGGCCAGTGTGGTTATCGTGGAGTTCTTCGATCCGGCCTGCGAGACCTGCCGCGATTTCTACCCCTTCGTAAAGGAGCTGATGGCCGCCCATCCCGGCCAGATCCGCCTGGCCCTGCGTTATAGCCCCTTCCATGAAGGTGCCGGACAGGTGGTCAGGCTTCTGGAGGCTGCCCGTCGACAGAACCGTTACTGGGAGACCCTGGAGACCCTGTACGCCAGCCAGCAGAACTGGGTGCAGCACCACAGCGTGCAGCTCGACCAGGTATGGGCCGCCCTGCAGGGCACCGGCCTAGACCTGGAACGCGCGCGTCGGGACATGGAAGACCCCGCCATCGCCGCCATCATCCAGCAGGACATGGCGGACGCCCGGGCCCTGAGGGTGGAAAGGACCCCGGAGTTCTTCGTCAACGGCCAGCCCATGCCCAGCTTCGGACGTCAGCAACTGCGCGCACTGGTACAGGAGGCCCTGCGCACCGGCGGGAATTGAGCAGGCAGGCCCATCACCCGCCCCGGCCTGTCTTGCCCGGTGCGTCCCGGGAGGGGATGCGGATGAACCAGGTCAGAAGCGCCAGACCGGACAGACCCATGGCCAGCTGGGCCTGCCAATAGGGCACGAAGAACACGATGGATACCGTAAAGCTCAAAACGATCATGATCACGGCCATGCGCTTGGCCCGATAGGGGATACTGCGGTGCTGGCGCCACTCCCGAATGATGGGCCCCAACACTTCGTGCCCGAGCAGCCAGGTGTGGATGCGCTCCGATGCACGGGCGAAACAGGCCGCCGCCAGCAGCAAAAAGGGCGTGGTGGGCAGGACGGGCAGAAAGATGCCCACTATTCCCAAGGCGGTGAAGACGGCCCCCAGCAGGGCGCAGACCCAGCGCAGCAGCAGTGATTCGTGCTTGCGCACCTCGTCGCTGAAGTCCTGCCGGCTCATGGCTACACGACTGGCCCTATCTCGGGGGCGGCATGTGACCCCTCGGCAGCTCGCACAACGCCGGCAAGGCGCAACGACGAACCCTTGCCCGGGGCCTGCTACTCCCTCTTTGGCTGGCTGCAGTCGACACAGAAACGCTTTTCCAGGTAGCCCTTGAAGGCATCCGCCAGCTCGGGATGTTTCAGGGCGTATTCCACCGTGGCTTCCAGATAGCCCAGCTTGGAGCCACAGTCATAACGGGTGCCGGTGAATTCGTAGGCCATGACCTGCTGCTCCTGCAGCAGGGCGGCAATGGCGTCGGTGAGCTGCAGTTCGCCCCCCGCGCCCCGCTCGATACGGCGCAGATGATGGAAGATGCGCGGGGTAAGGATGTAACGCCCCACCACCGCCAGATTGGATGGCGCCTCCTCGGGCCTGGGTTTTTCCACGATGCGGGTCACCCGGGACAGGCGCTCCGCCATGGGGGCGGCCGCCACGATGCCATAGGCCCCGGTTTCCTCCGGCGCCACATGCTGCACCCCCACCAGGGAGCACTGATAATAGTTGTACAGCTCACTCATCTGCCGGGTGGCGCCGGGTTCCCCATCGATGAGGTCATCGGCCAGGATGACGGCAAAGGGTTCGTCGTTCACCGCCGGCTGGGCACACAGCACCGCATGCCCCAGCCCCAGGGCCTCGGCCTGGCGGATGAAGATGTAGTTCACGTTGCTGGGCAGGATGCCACGCAGTTCCTCCAGGGCCCGCAGCTTGCCCTTGGTCTCCAGTTCCACCTCCAGCTCGTAGGCCTTGTCGAAATGGTCGGCAATGGCCCGCTTGGTGCGGCCGATGATGAAGATGAGATCGGTGATGCCCGCCGCTGCCGCCTCTTCCGCCGCATACTGGATCAGGGGCTTGTCGACGATGGGCAGCATCTCCTTGGGATTGGCCTTGGTGGCCGGCAGGAAGCGGGTGCCCATGCCGGCGGCCGGAAACACGGCTTTCGTGACTTTCTTCATTTCATTTCTCCTCGAAAGCCGTGTTCGTCGCAGGCCAACATGCGCAGCAAATCAAGTCCGCACAGCGGACGGCGGAGACAAAAACCACTTGCATGCCTTCTTTCATCTAGATCACCTCTCCATTCAGCAAGGCCTTTAACGTCGCCTCTTCGATAATCCTGAGCCCCAGGGCCTGGGCCTTGTCCAGCTTGCTGCCCGCCTCGCTGCCGGCCACCACATAATCCGTATTTTTCGAGACACTGCCCGACACCTTGCCCCCCGCTGCCTCGATGAGTCCCTTGGCCGCTGCCCGGCTGAGACCGGGCAGCGTGCCGGTGAGCACCAGGGTCTTGCCTGCCAAAGGACCGGCAACGGGTGCGGCACGGGCCTCGCCATCCTGCCAGGCGGAGGCCTCCCCCAGGGCATGGATGACGGCCCGGTTGTGGGGCTCGCGGAAAAAAGCCCGGATGGAGGCGGCCACCACCGGCCCCACCTCGGGTACTGCCAGCAGGGCCGCTTCATCCGCGTCCATGAGGGCGGCCAGGCTGCCGAAGTGCCTGGCCAGATCCTTGGCGGTCTGTTCCCCCACGTGACGGATGCCCAGGGCAAAGATGAAACGGGCCAGGGGTCGGCCACGACTGGCATCGATGGCCTGGATGAGATTGCCGGCGGATTTGTCCGCCATGCGCTCCAGGCCCGCCAGCTGCTCCCGGGCGAGACGGTACAGATCGGCGGGGGTGGCCACCCAGCCCTGCTCCACCAATTGCTCCACCAGCTTTTCCCCCAGTCCGTCGATGTCCATGGCCCGGCGGCCGGCAAAATGGATCAGGGCCTGCTTGCGCTGGGCGGGACAGGCCAGGCCGTTGGTGCAGCGAGTGGCGGCCTCTCCCTCCAGACGCAGCACGGGGGCACCGCATTCCGGACAGGCGGTGGGCATGCGGAAAGGGGCGTGCAGCGGGGTGTTCCCTGCCGTCATGGGGCGGCGTTCCGGCAGGACACCCACCACCTCCGGGATCACGTCGCCGGCCCGGCGCACGATGACCGTATCTCCCACACGCACATCCTTGCGTTGCACCTCGTCCTCGTTGTGCAGGGTGGCGTTGGTGACGGTGACGCCGCCCACGAACACGGGTCGCAGGCGGGCCACAGGGGTCATGGCGCCGGTACGGCCCACCTGCACGTCGATGGCCTGCACCACGGTGAGCTCCTCCTGGGCCGGATACTTGTGGGCCAGGGCAAAGCGGGGGGCTCGAGCGACGAAGCCCAGGGTGTCCTGATCCGCCAGGTCGTTCACCTTGTATACCGCCCCATCGATGTCATAAGGCAGGCTGTCACGTATGCTGCCCAGGTCCTCGAAGTAGGCCATGAGGCCGGCCACGCCCCGCGCCACCCGCCGCTGCGGAGCCACGGGAAAACGCATGTTCGCCAGCCAGTCCATGACGGCGCTGTGAGTGGAGGGCAGACGCATGCCTTGCACCTGGCCCACGCCATAGGCGAAGAATGACAGCCGGCGTCGGGCGGTGATGCGGGAATCCAGCTGACGCAAGCTGCCGGCAGCGGCATTGCGCGGATTGGCGAAGGTCTTTTCTCCCCGGGCCCGGGCCTGCTCGTTCAGGTGCTCGAAATCCCGGCGCAGCATGAGGACCTCGCCACGCACCTCCAGCAGCCGGGGGACAGCCACATCCACAAGACGCAGGGGGATGGCGCGTACGGTACGCAGATTGGCGGTGACGTCCTCGCCCACATAGCCATCCCCCCGGGTGGCGCCCTGCGCCAGCAGGCCGTTTTCATAGCGCAGGCTGATGGCCAGGCCATCGAGCTTGGGTTCCACCGCATATTCGATGGCCCCGTCCCCCCGGCCCAGGCCCTCCCGCACCCGTCGGTCGAAGGCCGCCACCTCCGTTGAGGAAAAAGCATTGTTGAGGGACAGCATGGGCAGGCCATGGCTGACCTGGACGAAATCCGCCAGGGGGGCGGCTCCTACCCGACGGGTGGGCGAATCCGGGGTGGCCAGCTCGGGGAAGCGATCCTCCAGATCTTGCAGTTCTCGCAGCAGACGGTCGTACTCGCTGTCCGGCAGGGTGGGAGCGTCGAGCACGTAGTAGCGGTAGTTGGCCTCATCGATCCGGGCGCGGAGCTCCCGCACGCGTTCCGTCTCCTGCCCCACCCCCGGTCCTCCTGCCCACCCTCAGGCGAACAGCCGCAAGGCCCGCTCACCACCGGCCGGAATGCCACGGGCCTCCATGCGGCCATAGAAGGCGGCCAGCCGGGCGCGGTCCCGATCCAGGTTTTCCTCGCTCACGGCACGGCCGTTGTCATCCACCAGGCGACCTTCCAGGCGCCAGGCCAGATCGAAGCCCAGGCGGGTCATGCGGTCGAATACCGCCAGACCATCCGCCACCCGGGGCACATCAAACAGCAGGGTTACGCCATGCACGGTGAGACCCCGGCCATCCCGTGGAAACGGCTGATCGTCCTGGTTGGCGAGCGTGAACAGGGTGTGACCGAACGCGTCCTTGGCGTGGTAGGTGCCATCCGCTTCCAGCACCATGTGGGCTTCCTCGGCCTGCTTGTGAATGGCCTCGCTGGTAAATGGGCGGGCCTCCGAGGCAATGACGTTCAGGCCGATGAGTACGTCCACTTCCATGCACAGCAGGTCCAGCGACCGGGCGGCCTGCAGGGCGTCCTGCTTGTCGGGGCAAGTGACGGCCCCCCCCTCCTCCGCGGCAAAGCCGAACAGTGCACGGCAGAAGACATCCAGTTGCTCATGGCTGACCGCGCCGTTGCGATCCGCCAGACGCAGGCCGATCTCCACTTGGTCGTAGCTCACACGAGGATGGCTGGTCAGGGGCTCCCAGCCACCATCCAGGCGTTTGCCGAAGGCCCGTACCGGCTTGCCGACACGCCGCAGGGTGCTCAGGAGCGAGCCGTAGCTGGCGGCCGAGGGTGTGGCGAAGCGGATGCGCGCCACATACTCGGTTTCGGCATCCAAGCCACTGTCCCGGATCTTCGCGGGGGATTCATCGCCCTCCTCGAAGACGGCCGGAATCGACAGGCTGGGTGCGGGCGTGGTCGGTATCCTTTGCGCCGGGGGAGGGACGGATATCGCCGGAGGCGGAACGGATACGGCCGCCGGCGCGGCGGCCGCGTCCCTGGGTGGAACCGCCACGGATGCCAAGGCTGGTGCCGCCGGCGGCCGGGACAGATCGCGCGTGAGCGGCGCCGTGGATTCCGGCGCAGCACCGCGTGGGGCCTCCTCCGCCACGACAGCTGCCGGATCGGGCAATACCCCCGCATCGCGCGTGGATCGCGTGCCCGACTCGTCCGAAGCGGCGCACGCTTCCTCCCCGATGGGCTCGGGACCGTGCTCCCGACCGACCAGTGGATACTCCGCCTCCGCCTCCAGTACGGCACGCACCACCTCGGGCGCCGTGGGTGTCTCCTCGCTCAGGGAAATGCGTGAACGGACATCGGTGTCCTCCGTGCCGGCATGCACGGATTCGCCCAGCATGATGTCTTCCCGACGATGGGAGAACATGCGCTCCGCCTCGCGGCGGAAGCGGCGCTCCTGCACCAGGTTGTAAATCACGATGGCACCGATCAGGACGACACCGACGATGGCCAGAACGATTTGCAGCGTGGTCATCATGGGTGTTTCACCTCCGCCCGGGGACTGGAACCCGGCTCCATTACATGGAAAAAGACCTCGTCGGCGCGCACCATGCCCAGTTCATAGCGGGCGCGCTCCTCCAAGGCATCGTAGCCCGAATGCAGATCGCGGGCCTCGGCCGCCAGCTGGGCGTTGCGTGCCTCGAGGGCCTGATTGGCCGTCTGCTGGGCCGCCACCTCCCGGTCCAGATCCCACACCCGGAACCAGTTGCCCTTGCCCAGCCACATGGCGTACAGCAGCAGCGCGATGAGCGAGGTGATCACCCAGGCCAAGGCCTTCATCTCATCCGCTAGCGGCGCAATGCGTGGAAGACATCCCGGCCTGGGTAGCGGGCCAGCTCACCCAGCTCTTCCTCGATACGCAGGAGCTGGTTGTACTTGGCGATGCGGTCGGAGCGGGACAGGGAACCGGTCTTGATCTGCAGGGCATTGCTACCCACCGCCAGGTCGGCGATGAAGGCGTCCTCGGTCTCGCCGGAGCGGTGCGAGATCACCGCGGTCCAGCCGGCCCGCCTGGCGGTCTCGATGGCGTCGAAGGTCTGCGACAGGGTGCCGATCTGGTTCACCTTGATGAGGATGGAGTTGGCCACGTTCCTGGCTATGCCTTCCCGCAGGATCCCGGCATTGGTGACGAACAGGTCATCCCCCACCAGCTGTACCCTATTGCCCAGCCTGGCGTTCTGCAGGGCCCAGCCATCCCAATCGTTCTCGGCGCAGCCATCCTCAATGCTGGCGATCGGGTACTTGTCCACCCAGGCGGCCAGATAATCGATGAACTCGGCGGAAGTGAGCTTCAGCCCCTCGGAGGCCAGCGTGTAACGGCCGTCCCTGTAGAACTCGCTGGAGGCGCAGTCCAGACCTATGAGCACGTCGACGCCGGGGGTGTAGCCCGCGGCGCCGATGGCCTCGACGATGAACTTCAGGGCCTCTTCGTTGGACTTGAAGTTGGGGGCGAAGCCGCCCTCGTCGCCCACGGTGGTGGGGTGGCCGGCCTTGTCCAGCAGCCTCTTCAGGCCGTGGAACACCTCGGCGCCCATGCGCAGGGCCTCCCGGAAGGATGGGGCACCGGCGGGGATGATCATGAATTCCTGCATGTCCACGCTGTTGTTGGCATGGGCGCCACCGTTGACGATGTTCATCATGGGCACCGGCAGATGCATGGGGCCGGCACCCCCCAGGTAGCGGTACAGGGGCAGGTGGGCATCCTCGGCGGCGGCGCGGGCGCAGGCCAGTGACACGGCCAGCAGGGCATTGGCCCCCAGACGTGATTTGTTGTCCGTACCATCCAGGTCGATCAGGGTGGCATCGATGCGATGCTGCTCTTCCACGTCCAACCCCAGGATGGCCTCGGCGATCTCGGTATTCACGTGCTCCACGGCCTGGAGCACACCCTTGCCCAGATAACGGCCCTGATCGCCGTCGCGCAGCTCGATGGCCTCGCGGCTGCCGGTGGAGGCCCCTGAGGGCACGGCGGCACGTCCCAGGACACCGGATTCCAGAAGCACGTCGGCCTCCACCGTGGGGTTGCCGCGGGAATCCAGGATCTCCCGGGCGATGACATCAACGATCGCAGTCAATTTCTTCCTCTTTCTTCTCACACAAGGCAGTTTTGCCACCTTTCCAGCCAGGCATCGCATCACCCCGAGCGGTAGCGGGCTCCCACGGGGGCACGACCCGGACGGGTATTCCGGGCCGGGGACGCGACAACCTCAGACACGGGCTTCGATAAAGCCCCTTTGCTTCACCAGGGCATCGATCTCCCTCAAGGTGAAGAGCAATTCCTTCATCAGATGCAGGGGCCAGGCATTGGGCCCATCCGACAGGGCCTTGTCCGGGTCCGGGTGGGTCTCGGCGAACAGGCCGGAAATGCCGCTGGCCACGGCGGCCCGGGCCAGAACCGGCACGAACTCGCGCTGGCCGCCGGAACGATCACCCTGCCCCCCGGGCTGCTGCACGGAATGGGTGGCATCGAACACCACGGGGCAGCCGGTCTCGCGCATGATGACCAGGCCGCGCATGTCGGAAACCAGGGTGTTGTAGCCGAAGGACACTCCACGTTCGCACACCAGGATGGTGTCAGCGCCGCCGTTGGCCATCTTGGCCTTGGTGACCACGTTCTTCATGTCCCCCGGGGCCAGGAACTGGCCCTTCTTGATATTCACCGGCTTGCCCGTCGCCGCGCAGGCCTGGATGAAATCCGTCTGCCGGCACAGGAAGGCGGGGGTCTGCAGCACATCCACCACGGCGGCCACGGTGGAGATCTCCGCCTCCGTGTGCACATCGGTGATCACCGGCAGGGAGAGCTGTTTCCTGACCTCGGCCAGGATGCGCAGGCCCTCGTCCATGCCCAGACCGCGGAACGAGGTGCCTGAGGAGCGGTTGGCCTTGTCGTAGGAAGACTTGTAGATGAAGTGGATGCTTGCCTCGGCGCAGATGTCCTTGAGGGCACCGGCGGTATCCAGGGCCATCTGCTCGGACTCCACCACACATGGACCGGCGATGAGGAACAGGGGCCGGTCCAGCCCAACTTCGAAGCCGCAGAGTTTCATGCCAGTGCCTCCTTGCGTTTGCGTAGTGCCAGGGCTGCTTCCACGAAGGCTCGGAACAGCGGATGGCCGTCGCGGGGGTTGGAGGTGAATTCCGGATGGAACTGGCAGCCCACGAACCAGGGATGTACCTCGCGGGGCAGTTCCACCATCTCGCACAGATCGGTACCCGGCGCACGCCCGGCCACCACCAGCCCACTGGCCTCCAGGTCCCGCAGCAGGCCGTTGTTGACTTCATATCGATGCCGATGGCGCTCGATGATCTCGGCCTGACCATAGACCTCCCGAGCCAGGCTGCCCTCCCTGAGCTGGCAGAGTTGCCCCCCCAGGCGCATGCTGCCGCCCAGCTCGGATTGCGCGTCGCGTCTTTCCAGCGTGCCGTCGCGCTCCTGCCACTCGGTGATGAGGCCTACAACGGGGTAAGGCGTTTCCGCCACGAATTCGGTGGAATGGGCACCGGGCATGTCGGCCACGTGCCGTGCATATTCCACCACCGCCAGCTGCATGCCCAGACAGATACCCAGGAAGGGAATGCCCTTTTCCCGCGCATAACGGATGGCACCGATCTTGCCTTCGGTACCCCGCCTGCCGAAGCCACCGGGTACCAGGATGCCATCCATGCTGGCCAGACCGTCATAGCCATCCCGCTCCAGGGTCTCGGAATCCAGATAGTGCACGTTCACCTGGCTGCGGGTGTGGATGCCCGCGTGGATCATGGCCTCGGTGAGGGACTTGTAGGACTCGGTCAGGTCGACGTACTTGCCCACGAAGGCGATGTCCACCGCATAGTCGGGATGTTCCAGGGCCTCGATGAGCCGCTTCCACACGGATAGGTCCGCCGCCCGGGCGAGGATGCCCAGCTTGTGGCAGACGATCTCGTCGAGCATCTGGTCGTGCAGCATGCCCGGAATCTTGTAGATCGAGTCTGCGTCCAGGGCCTCGATCACCGCCTCGGGCATGACGTTGCAGAACAAGGCGATCTTGCGCCGCTCTTCCGCCGGGATGGGGCGATCCGCCCGGCACAGCAGCACATCCGGCTGGATGCCGATTTCACGCAGCTCCCGGACGGCATGTTGCGTGGGCTTGGTCTTGAGCTCGCCGGCGGTGGGGATGTAGGGCAGCAGAGTCAGGTGCATGAAACAGCAGCCCTGGCGGCCTTCCTCGATGCCCATCTGGCGGATGGCCTCCAGAAAGGGCAGGGATTCGATGTCCCCCACGGTGCCGCCGATCTCCACGATGGCCACGTCCGCCTCGCCCGCGCCCCGCTTGATGAAAGTCTTGATCTCGTCGGTGATGTGCGGGATGACCTGCACGGTCTTGCCCAGATACTCACCCCGGCGCTCCCGCTTGATCACCGACTCGTAGATCTGGCCGGTGGTGAAATTGTTCCAGCGCTGCATTCTGGCACGGGTAAACCGCTCATAGTGCCCCAGATCCAGGTCCGTCTCGGCGCCGTCCTCGGTGACGAACACCTCGCCATGCTGAAACGGGCTCATGGTGCCCGGATCCACGTTGATGTAAGGGTCCAGCTTCAGGTGGGTGATGACCAGGCCCCGGGATTCCAGAATGGCCCCCAGGGAGGCGGCGGCGATGCCCTTGCCCAGGGAGGATACGACACCACCGGTGACGAAGACGTAGCGAGGCATAGATTGGTCGGGCGCAAGGATGCGGAATGATACCGGAACACCCCCCCCCATCCAAGAACAGGCCGGTATCCGGGCGGATCGACGCGCGCCCGGACCTTGGGCCCTGTACCACCCGTGCACTGGTGTATGGATGGAGGAAATGCCTGATGGTCCGGCGCGACTTGGGGACACGCCGGGATACGGGCAGAATACGGCACTCGCCCTTTCCGATGCCGGCGCACCCACCCATGTCGCAATCCGCCTCCACTCCCCAAGCCATGACCGGGGCATCCGGACCCGTGCCCAAACTGCCCAACTGGCCGCTGCTGCGCCTGGGTTTTCGACCCTTCTACCTGGGTACGGCCCTGGTGGCCTGCACCACGGTACCACTCTGGATCGCGGTATTCCTGGGATACATGCCTCTGCGCCTGTCCTTCCCGGGCGTACTCTGGCATGCGCACGAAATGCTGTTCGGTTTTGGCGGCGCGGTGGTGGCAGGCTTCCTCCTCACGGCGGTGCGGGCCTGGACCGCGCTGCCCACGCCCAGAGGCCCCAGGCTGGCGATCCTGGTGCTGATCTGGCTGGCGGCGCGGCTGGCATCGGTGCTGGCGCCCTACTGGCTGTTCGCCCTCCTGGACGTGGTGTTCCTGCCGGTGGTGGGGGTGATGCTGATGCGTCAGCTCCTGCTCGTGCGCAACCGGCGCAACCAACCGGTGGTGGCCCTGTTGCTGCTCATGGCCCTGGTCAATGTCGTGTTTCACCTCTCAGTACTGGAAATTCTGCCCGTGCCTGCCCTGTCGGTACTGTACGCCCAGCTGTCCCTGATCATCATGCTGCTGAGTCTCATGGCGGGACGGCTGGTGCCCATGTTCACCAAGACCGTGACTCCCGGCCTGGTGATCGACATGCCACCCAGGTTCGAGCAGGCCGTGCTCGGCGTATCGGCAGCGACCCTGACCCTGTGGGTGCTGGGCGCGCCCGGCGCGCTGGTGGGGGGGCTCGCCCTGGTGGCGGCGGTACTGCATGCGGTGCGTCTGTGGAAGTGGCATCCACGCGTGACCCTCAAGCGCCCCGTGCTGTGGATCCTGCATCTGTCCTATGCCTGGATGCCCGTGGGTTTCCTGCTTCTGGCCCTGGCCCATGGGGGGTGGGTGGTGGCGTCCCTGGCGGTGCATGCCTTTGGCGTGGGGGTGATGGGCGGCTTCGTCATCGGCATGATGACGCGCACCGCGCGGGGCCATACGGCACGACCCCTGCTGCTTTCCAGGGGCGAGGTGCTGGCCTATGCGCTGGTCATGCTGGCCGCCGTGCTGCGGGTGCTGGTACCCGCCGTGCAACCCGACTGGTATGCACGCGCCATGGATGTGGCAAGTGTTCTGTGGGCCCTGGCATTCCTCATCTTTCTGGTGATCTACACCCCCTGGCTGATGCGCACCCGCCTGGATGGCCAGGATGGCTGATCGCACAGGATTCGACAGGGAAGTCCGTTTCTGCGGTCGTCCGGCGGCCCAAGACCCTACTTCCAGCCCGTTGATTTATTGGCTCATGATGTTTTAATGGATGCAACGGGTGGCTTCGTCCACCCGGCATGTTTTCATCTTCGAAGAGGCTCATCATGAACATCAGCACCGTTACCGAACTCGATGTGCGCGCCATTCCCCCCCAGGATCGGCACGCCCGGATCTTCGACAAACTCGATGCCCTGCAGGGCGACGAATGCCTGCAAATCGTCAACGACCATGATCCCGTGCCCCTGCGCCTGCAACTGGAGTCCCGCGCCCCGGGCCAGTACCAGTGGGTGTATCTGCAATCCGGCCCGGAACACTGGCGCATCCAGATCAGCCGCATGAATGCCGGCGGCCAGGCCAAGGCCGAGGACTCCTGCTGCTCCGGCGGGGCCTGCTGCGGCTGAGCGTCCGCGGACGGCCGAAGGAAGCGGGCCACGGGCCCGCTTTTTTGTGCGGCCCGTCGCCGATCCAGGCGGGCCTGCCCAGCCCCTGGGTCAGGGGACGGCTGCACGATTCGCCCTCATCCCGAACCTCGTCACACGCCATCCCGGAGTGCACGGCAGGTCGGCCGAAGCCCGTGGCCTGGTGCCCGGATGCGAGGCTCGTCATTCCAAACCCCGAGACTAGCCCCACTGAACCTCGGGGCTTGTCATCCCTTCCCGCACGACCTGTCATCCCGACCCCATGGCCTGTCATCCCGGCCCCATGGCCTGTCATTCCGAACCCCGCTGCCTGTCATTCCGAACGCAGTGAGGAATCTTCAGGCAATGACATACCTTCGCCGCGTGACCCGTTGACCGCCACCTCCCCGGCTAACCCTAGCCCAGCAACAGTTTCAGGCCGATGAGCACGGTGGTGATCTCGAAGGCACGCTTGATCCAGATGTTTCCCCGGGTGATGGCCAGGTGACTGCCCAGGTAGCCGCCGAGGATGGAACCGGCCAGCAGCGCGGGCATCCAGCCCCAGGCCACGGTGCCGAGGATGCCCAGCACCACGGCGCCGGTACCGTTCCAGATGAAGCCGCAGAGGATGAGGGTGTAGGCCACGGCCCGCCTGTAGTCCAGACCGAAGTGGCGGATGAGCCAGATAGTGAGGAACAGGCCCGTACCCGAGGTGATGGAGCCGTTGAGGAAACCCACGGTGAACAGACCCGCCACACCGATCCACAGCCCCCTGCCCTCCCGGTTGCGGGGCGCGAACTCCATGCCCAGCCTGGGCTTGAACATGGAGTAGATGCCCAGGCCCAGGGTGAGCAGACCCAGGGCGATGGTGGCGGGCCGCTCGGGCACGTGCAGGATGGTGGAGGCCCCCAGCACCACCCCGGGCAGGCCGGCGCCCAGGATCACCAGGGCGAAACGGCGTTCCAGATGGCTTTCCCTCAGGTACCGGGCGGTGGCACCAATGCCCAGGAACACGCTGGCCACCTTGTGGGTGGCCAGGGCCACACCGAAGGGCAGACCCAGGAAGATGAGGATGGGGAACTGGATCAGTCCGGCACCACCGCCGGACAGGGCGGAAAGCCAGTTGGCGACGAAGGAGGCGGCGAAGAGGATGGCCTGGTCGGCCCATCCCAAGGTCATGATCCGGTCACGCCCGCCCGCACCGGGTAGGTGATGTACAGCAGCCTCAGGCCCGCCGCCCCCACCCGGGCGACGAGGGCATCGATGGCGGCGGGAGGGGCGAAGAATTCCACCGCCTCGGGCAGCCGGCCCGCCAGTTCGAGGAAATGGTCCTCGTGGGGCCCATGGCGGCCGAAGCCGGCGGCGGCGCGGAAAGCCGTGCCGCCGGGAATGCCCGCCGCCTTGGCCTGGTCGAACAGCCATTCGCCGATGGGCTGGTGATCCAGGCGCATGCCTTCCTGCACGTAAAAACGGACGCACAACATTTCCATGGTCAGCCCCTCAGCAGGGAATGGGTCCACACCCCCAGCCCGGTCATGGCCAGGGAGCCCAGCAGGTGCAGGCCCGCCGCCGCCATGGCCCAGCCCATCTGGCCCCGGCTCAGCAGGGTGAAGACCTCGGCGGAGAAGGTGGAAAAGGTGGTCAGGCCGCCCAGGAAGCCGGTGATGGCGAACAGGCGCCATTCGGGCGGCAGGCCCGGGTGCTGGGCGAAGAAGGCGATGGCCAGGCCCACCAGGTAGCCGCCCGCCAGGTTGGCCGCCAGGGTGCCGTAGGGAATGGCGGGGAAGACGGGGTTGAGCCACAGGCCCAGGCCCCAGCGCAGCCAGGCCCCCAGGGCGGCGCCGATGCCGACGGCCAAGAAGGCGGTCACAGCCAGACCATCAGCCCGGTCTCGAAGGGATGCGTCAGCAGCTCATGGTAGGGGTAGATCCGCACCCGGTACTGCAGGCGGCCACACAGGTCGGGCAGGAGCTCCAGCTCGAACAGGGCCTCATCCCCCTGCCAGCCCGCGGGCTTCAGGACGATGGTCTGCAGTTCCTTGCCCTGGCCGGCATGCGAGGCACGGCCGATGAGCAGTTCCACGCGCACGTCTTCCGGGGCCAGGCCATTGAGCCTGGCCGCCACGCGAATGTCCATGGCCTCACCGAACACCAGGCGTTTTTGTGGTTCATCCAGGCGACGCACGGATATACCTCCCCAGGCCGTGCGTACCTTGGCCTTCCAGGCCGCCAAGGCCTGTGCGGCGGCGAAACCTCCTTCCGAATAGCGCCGCCACTGGCGCGAGGCCGGTGCGTAGAACCTGTTGACGTATTCCAGCACCATGCGCGTGGAGCTGAAGCGCGGCAGCAGGGTGGCGATGGAACGCTTGGCCATGCGCACCCACTCGGGAGAAATGCCCAGTTCGTTGCGTCGGTAATACATGGGGATGACCTGGTCCTGCAGCAGCTCGTAGAGGTCCCGGCTGTCCTCGCGGTTGCGGCGGGCGTCGTCGTAATACTCCGGCGCGGACTTGATGCTCCAGCCATTGGCGCCATCGAAGCCCTCATCCCACCAGCCGTCGGCCACGGACAGATTGATCACGCCGTTCAGTCCCGCCTTCATGCCCGAGGTGCCGGAGGCCTCCAGGGGATAGATGGGGTTGTTGAGCCACACGTCGCAGCCCGCCACCAGGCGTCGCCCCAGGCCCAGGTCATAGCCCTCCACCATGAGCAGCTTGCCCTCGAATTCGGGCCAGCGGGACACCTCGTGGATGCGACGGATCAGTTCCTGTCCCGGCCGGTCCGCGGGATGGGCCTTGCCGGCGAAGATGAACAGCACCGGGCGCTCCGGGTCGCTGACGATCTGGCGCAGCCAGTCCATGTTCTCGAACATCAGGGTAGCCCGCTTGTAGGTGGCGAAGCGACGCGCGAAACCGATGGTGAGGACGTTGGGATCCAGCGGATTGGCGTACTTGAGGGTACGCCGCAGGTGGGCATCGGAGCCGTGGTTGCGCAGGTGCTGCAGCGTGATGCGATGGCGGATGGAGTGCAGCATCTGGGTCTTGATGGACTGGTGCACCGACCAGAAGTGGTGGTCCAGGATGCCTTCGACCTTCTGCCAGAAATCCACGTCGGTCAGGCGACGGCGCCATTCGTAGCCCAGCTTGTTGTCGAACAGGTCCTGCCATTCCTGCGCAAGGAATGTGGGCACATGCACTCCGTTGGTGATGTAGTCCATGGGCGACTCGTCCGGCGCGATCTGTGGCCACATGTCCGCCAGGATGCGCGAAGACACGCCGCCGTGGATGCGGGATACGCCGTTGTGGTGGCGCGAGCCCTTCAGGGCCAGCTTGGTCATGTTGAACTCCAGACCGCGACCCGCATCCCCCAGGAGCATGAACTCCTCGCGGCTCACCCCCAGGTCGGCGCAGCAGTGACTGAAGTATTCCCAGATCATCTCCTCGGCGAAGTGGTCGTGACCCGCGGGCACCGGGGTATGGGTGGTGAACACGGTGGAAACCGCCACTGCCTCCAGCGCCGCATGGTAGTTCAGGCCCTGCTTTACCTTGCGCCGCACCCGCTCCAGCACCAGGAAGGCGGCATGGCCTTCATTGATGTGGTAGCAGGTGGGTTTGATGCCCATCTGTTCGAGGGCGCGCATGCCGCCGATGCCCAATACCATTTCCTGCTGGATGCGGGTGTGCTTGTCACCGCCATAGAGCTGGTGGGTGATGTAACGGTCTTCAGGGCGGTTGTCCGGCAGATCCGTGTCCAACAGGCACAAACGCACGTGTCCGATGCGCGTCTCCCATACCTTCACCTCCAGCCCACGCCCCGGCAGCTCCATCTGGACATGTACCTCGCTGCCGTCCTCCCGCAGAGCGGGATGGATGGGCAGATCGTCGAACTCCGAATCGGTGTAGGTGGCGATCTGGTTGCCGTCGTTGTCGATGCGCTGGGAGAAATAGCCCTGACGGTAGAGCAGGCCCACGGCCACGAAGGGCAGGCGCATGTCCGAGGCGGACTTGCAGTGGTCTCCGGCCAGGATGCCCAGACCGCCGGAATACACCGGGAAGCTCTCGTGGAAACCGAATTCGGCGCAGAAATAGGCCACCAGATCACCGGGCTTCAGGCTGATGGGCATGTCCCGGCGCAGGGGCTCGCTCATGTAGGTGTCGAAGGCAGACAGCACCCGGTTGTAGCTGCCCAGGAAGATGTGGTCCTCGGCCGCATCCGTCAGGTGCTCCTCGTCCACCCGCTTGAGGAAGGCCTTGGGATTGTGGTTGACCGCGTTCCACAGACCCGGATGCAAGCGCGCGAACAGGGTGCGTGTGGGCTGGTCCCAGGCGTACCAGAGGTTTTCCGCCAGCTCGGTCAGGCGGGCCAGGCGGCGGGGGATGCGTGGATTGACTTCAACGACATAGGGGGTGCCAGGTTGCATGTTGTTGTTCCTGTGGACGGGCGATGAATCGACGCGCAGACGGCTTCAGGCCAGACGGATGAAATGCTCCCGGTAATACTTGAGTTCCTCGATGGACTCGAGGATGTCCGCCAGGGCCGTGTGGCGATTGGCCTTGACGAACCCGTCTTTCAGCGCGGGCCGCCAACGGCTGGCCAGTTCCTTGAGCGTGGACACATCCAGGTTGCGGTAGTGGAAGTAGGCCTCCAGACGTGGCATGTACCGCGCCAGGAAACGACGGTCCTGACAGATGGAATTGCCGCACATGGGCGAGGCGCGCTTGGGCACGTGGCGGCGCAGGAAGGTCAGCATCCGCTCTTCCACGTCGGTCTCGCCCAGGCTGGAGGCCCTGACCTTGTCGATGAGGCCGGACTTGCCGTGCGTGCCCTGGTTCCAGCTATCCATGGCATCCAGCACCGCATCGGCCTGATGTACCACCAGAACGGGACCTTCCTGCACCAGGTTGAGGTCCTTGTCGGTGATGATGAGGGCGATTTCGAGAATCCTGTCGTGGTCGGGGTCCAGACCGGACATCTCCATGTCCAGCCAGATCAGATGCGTGGCCACTTGCGGCATAAAATACCTGTTCGCCGGTCTGTCAAAGCAATCTGGACATTGTGGCACAATCGCCCCGCGCACGCGCCGGGCAGCGGAATCGGCCGCATCCATCCCGAGCTTTCCTGTATCCGGCCGTGTGGATCGTTTCCTGGCGCGCGGGCAGCCGCCCGGCACCTTTTCCACCCCAGCTCCTCCAAGGACGCATGCCGTCATTCACGCAAGTCTTCCTCGCCGCCGTGATCCTCAGCTTCGGCCTCAAGCTGTGGCTGCTGTTGCGCCACATGCGCCACGTGTGGACCCACCGCGACGCCCTGCCCTCCGCCTTCGCCCAGACCATCCCGCTGGCCGAGCACCGCAAGGCCGCTGCCTACACCCTGGCCAAGGCTCGTCTGGGCCTGCTGCACCTGGCCGTGGAGTATGGCCTGCTGCTGGCCTTCACTCTGGGGGGCGGCATCCAGTCCCTGTACGATGGTCTGAGCCAGGTCATCGACGCCCCCCTGCTGGTGGGCACGGCCCTGCTCCTGGCCCTGGTCTCCATCAGTGCCATGGTGGAGCTGCCCATGGATCTGTGGCACCGGTTCCGTATCGAGGCACGCTTCGGCTTCAACCGCCAGACCCTGGGCAGCTATGCGGCCGACCTGGTGAAACAGGCCCTGATCGGCCTGGCGATCGGCTCTCCCCTGGTGCTGCTTGTGCTCTGGCTCATGGGCATCATGGGGGATGCCTGGTGGCTGTGGGTATGGGGCGTGTGGATGCTCTTCAACCTGCTGGCGCTGAGCCTATACCCCAGCCTCATCGCGCCCCTGTTCAACCGCTTCACCCCCCTGGCGGACGAAGGTCTGCACGAGCGCATCCAGGCTCTGCTACGGCGCACCGGCTTCCGGTCCAGGGGCGTGTTCGTCATGGACGGCTCGCGACGTTCCAGCCATGGCAACGCCTACTTCACCGGTCTGGGCAGATCCAAGCGCATCGTCTTCTACGACACCCTGCTGCGCCAGCTCTCACCCGACCAGATCGAGGCGGTGCTGGCCCACGAGCTGGGTCACTTTCATCACCGTCACATCGTCAAGCGCATCGGCTTCATGTTCCTGGTGTCCCTGGGGCTGCTGGCGGTGCTGGCCTGGCTCAAGGATACCCACTGGTTCTATGCCGGCCTGGGTGTTGCCCACGCCACGGATGCCACGGCCCTGGCCCTGTTCTTTCTGACCCTGCCGGTATTCCTGTTCCCCTTCACGCCTCTCATGAGCCTGTATTCGCGCCGACACGAATTCCAGGCCGACGCCTTCGCCGCCCGGCACAGCCAGCCAGCCCACCTCATCAGTGCCCTGGCGCGACTGTATTGCGACAACGCCACCACCCTCACACCCGACCCGCTGTATTCCCTGTTCTACGACAGCCACCCCAAGGCCGTGGAACGCATTGCAATACTTGAGCGTTATACTGGGGTATCTTCAATCCAACCGGCATGACCGGTATTTCGAAAGGAGCTGCATCATGAAAAGACTGGCCGTCCTTCTCGCCCTGATCGGCACGCCCGCCCTGGCCGCACCCTTTGCCCATGGCAATGCCGCCGCCGGCAAGGCCCTGGAAAAGGAGAAATGCGCCGCCTGTCATGCCGGACGCTTCGACGGAGACAGCGGCAAGATCTACACCCGTGCCGACCGACGCGTGAAAAGCGCAGATGGCCTGGCGCAGCAAATCGGCGGTTGCAACTCCATGCTAGGCCTCAATCTGTTCCCCGAGGATGAGGCCAACCTGGGTGCCTTCCTCAACCAAACCTATTACAAGTTCAAGTAACGCCTCCGCGTCCCACGGGGCGCGGCAGAGCGCCGCCCCCGTTTCCCTCTCCCTCCTGTCCCCTTTCCCCATGAGCGAAACCTTCTGCGACCTGGCCCAGGGCAAGTGCAAGCCCTGCGAAGGCGGCATCCCGCCCCTCACCACCGACGAGATCAACACCCTCATGCCCCAGCTCGACAAGGACTGGAGCGTGGTGGACGGCAGACTGCGGCGCGATTTCAGGTTTCCGGACCACTATGTCACCATGACCTTCGTGAACGCCGTGGCATGGATCTCCCATCAGCAGGGACACCACCCGGACCTGACCGTGACCTATAACAGCTGTCGCGTGGAATACATCACCCATGCCATAGATGGCCTGTCGGAATCCGATTTCATCTGCGCCGCCAAGATCGACACTCTTTTCCAGCTTTGAGCCGCCCAGCCGCCGCTATTGGCCTAACATGCCACGGGGAGGCACCGGGCGACATGCCTGCTTGAGCCCCGGTCCACCCCGTCGGGGTCGGGTGGTCGCCGTGCATGGCCACCATTTCCAGGTGCATGACGGTGAGCATGTGATCGGCTGCGTCACCCGCGGCAAAAAGGGCGGCGTGGCCTGTGGCGATTGGGTGAGATTTGCTTCCACGCATGCGTGCAGCGGCGTCATCGAACGCATCGAGCCGCGCCGCAATCTGCTCTACCGCTCCGACCGCCACCGCTCCAAGCTCATCGCCGCCAATCTGGACCAGGCACTGGTGGTGGTGGCCGCCGTGCCGCTGTTCCGCGAGGAGTTGCTGATCCGCTGCCTGCTGGCCTGTGAAGCGGCGGACATCCCCGCACGCATCATCCTCAACAAGACCGATCTGGCGGAAACCGCGGACCTGGCCGAGGCCCTGCGGGCCTATGCCACCTTGGGCTACACCCTGACGGCGGTCTCCGCCCTGGGGGACATCGCCGCCCTGCAGGCCCTCCTGCGGGGCCGGACCAGCGTGCTGGTGGGGGCCTCGGGCACAGGCAAGAGCAGCCTGCTCAACCGCCTGGTGCCGACGGCAAGGGCAACGGTGGGGGAGATCTCCCAGGTCCTGGACGCGGGTCGGCATACCACCACGCACACACGGCTCCACGCCCTGCCGGGGGGGCAGGCCAGCGGCAGCCTGATCGACTCCCCGGGCATGCAGGAATTCGGCCTCGAACACCTGCGCACACGGGATCTCATGCATGCCTTTCCGGAGATCCGCGGGCGTCTGGGACTGTGTCGTTTCCACGACTGCCGTCATGTACGGGAGCCGGGTTGCGCCGTGCTGGAGGCTGCCCAGGCGGGAGGCATCCTGCCCAGCCGCCTGCGTGTCTATCACAGCCTGCTGCAAGACCGGTAGTCGGTCCGCGGGGGTGGCCCGGGGGGACGACGGATTGACCTGCATCAAGGAGCCGTGACCTCAGGACGCTAGCATGGCCCCTCCACCCCCTCCCCGGCCCGCCATGTTTCCGACCTGGTCCACGCTCACCGCCGCACCCCATCGCATCCCCTTTCTGGCTGGCGCCGGCATGGCCCTGGCGAGTGTGTCGTGGTGGCTGCTGGACCTGACAAGCCGGTATGCCGGTGGCACCGGCCTGGCACCCGACGGATTCGTGGGGCCGGTATTTCATGCCTGGGTCATGCTCTACGGCCTGTTTCCCTTCTTCATCTTCGGCTTCCTGTTCACCGCCGTGCCCAACTGGCTCAACAGTGGCAAGATCGCCCGGCCCGCCTATACAACCACCGGTGTGCTCATGGCGCTCGGTGTGGCGCTGACGTTTTTCCTGCCCACGTCGGGCATGGTCCTGCACCTGATTGGCTGGGGCGTGGGGCTGATGACCCTGCTGCGGACCATCGTCCGCACCCCACCCCAGGACAAGCGCCACAGTCAGCTCATCTGCACCGCCCTGGGCCTGGGCTGGGTGGGCAATGCCCTGTTCCTGCTCTGGCTGTGGACGGATCTTGCCGGTCTGTTGGCCTGGGCCCAGGCAATGGGAGTCTGGGCCTTCCTGGTGCCCGTCTTCCTCACCGTCTGCCACCGCATGGTGCCCTGGTTCACCAGCCGCGTCGTACCCAACTATGTACTGATCCGCCCCTATGGCCCTCTCCTGGTCATGCTCGTGGCCAGCCTGCTGCATGGTCTGCTGGAAGCCCTTGCCCTGGCACGGTTCACCTGGCTGGTGGACCTGCCCCTGATGGGCATCGCCTTCTGGTTCGCCAGCCGCTGGGGCATCGCGCGCAGTTTCGGCGTGCGCCTGCTGGCCATGCTGCATGTCGGCTTCGTCTGGTCCGGCCTGGCTTTCCTGCTCTATGCCGCGGACAGCCTGGCCCGCTTTGTCCACCTGGGCTGGGGCGCCGGCCTGGCACCCCTGCATGCGCTGGGCATCGGCTTCTTCACCACCATGCTGGTGGGTATGGCCTCGCGCGTTACCCTGGGCCATTCGGGCCGTCCCCTGGAAGCGGACAGCGCCACCTGGTGGCTGATCTGGCTGGTGCAGGCCATGGCCGTGGTACGCATTCTTCCTGATCTGCTGCCTCCCCTGCAGGCCTGGTCGCAGCCCTGTATCTTTCTGACCGGCCTGCTCTGGCTCGCCACCTTCGGTCTGTGGGCCTGGAAATACGCCCCTGCCTATTGGCGACCCCGCCTGGATGGCAAACCGGGCTGAGGCGTGCAACTTCGTCTATGCTGAGTGAAATTCGCAACCAGGAGCCAACCATGCGTCACCGGATGCAGATCTTCATCGCCATCGTCTTCGGACTCCTGCTCTTCGGCACTGCCCGGGCCGGAGCCACCTTCGTGCAGACACCCTACGCAGCCCCCAAGGTGGTTTTCGATTTCTTCCTGGATGATCCGGCCAAGATGGGTGCGGCCCTGTACTGGATTCGTGCCCTGGCGCTCGCCCTGTCGGAAGAACCCTACGAATTCAACCCGGAGACCGTCAAGGTAGTGATCCACGGTACCGAGGTGGTGACGCTGGCGAAAAAGAACGAGGAAAGATACAAGGACGACGTGGAGCGCATGCGCTACTACGCCGACCTGGGCGTGGAATTCAAGGTGTGCGTGGTGGCCATGGACGACTATGGCTACAACCTCGAAGGCATGCAGGACTTCGTGCAGGTCGTGCCCTCCGGGCCCGCGGAACTGGTGCACTGGCAGCACCAGGGCTATGCCGTGATCACGCCACAGATCATGGACAAGAAGTTCAGCATCGAATCCATCCGCTGAGCCCGTCAACCGGGCGGGGCCCGCGGGACTCAGGTCGGGGTCATTTCCCCGGCGCGTCCCTCTCGCATTTCTTCACGAAGCTGGCCCTGGCGGCACCCGCCAGCTTCCGCTCGCTGACCCGGACTTCACAGTCCGGGTCAGCGGCCTGGACGCCAAGGGAAGCAAACGCGCACAGCAGCAGGGTCGGCAGGGTCTTCGGCATGAAATCTCCGGGGATGGTCGGGCAGGAATATCGACCCTAGATTAACGTGGGACGTCCAGGCAAGGCTTCATGCCGGGATGCGCGCGTCTAGAAGCGTACCAGCCCCGCCTCCACCTGGTCCCGCGTGGTCCGGCCCTTCAGCAGTTCCACCAGGGTGAGGGCGAAATCCATGGCCGTGCCAGGACCCCGGGAGGTCACGACCTTGCCATCCACCACCACCGGTGCCGTCAGATAGGTGGAACCGGGGGGCTGGAGCCTGTCGATGAAGCCCGGATAACTGGTGGCACGGCGTCCGTCCAGCAGGCCCGCCTGGGCCAGGGCGATGGGGGCGGCGCAGATGGCGGTGGTGTATTTGCCGGCTGCAGCCTGACGCTTGAGCAGGGCCTGGACGCGGGCATCATTCTTCAGATGTTCGGCGCCGGGCATGCCGCCTGGCAGGGCGATCATGTCGAAGTCCTGTTCCAGCACTTCCTCCAGACCGGCGTCGGGCTGCACACGCATGCCCCGGGCACCCTGGACCAGACCAGGCTCCAGACCGGCGGTGATCACAACGATGTCCGCGCGGCGCAGGATGTCGACGATGGTGGTGGCTTCCAGATCCTCGAAACCGGGGGCCAGGGGCACGAGTACGCGGGGCATGGCGATGTCCTCCTCAAAGGTTCAACAGGCGGTCCGTCTCACGTGCAGCGCGCTCCGCGCAATCACCCAGGGACAGTCCGTTCAGGTAATTGCCCACCAGGGACAGGGCCTGCCCCGCCAACAGGGCATCCACTTCCCCCGCCCGGCCCGGATGCTTCACACCCGGGGCCGGCAGGCGGTTGACGGATTCCGTCACATGCAGGAAGTGCGCCGGGTCCACGCCCAGCACGGCTGCGGCCCGGGCAAGCTTTTCCTCCCGATTCAGGCGTCCGGGACGGAAATGGAAGGTGAAACCACGCCAGTTGGCATGGGGCACGGGATCACGCGTCACCACGGACCAGAAATCATCGTCCACGCCGATGAGACCGGCCACAGGGGGGAGCGCGCAGGCCGTGCGTGGCAGCACCACTCCCAGGGCCTCGCTGCTGGCCATGGGAAAGCTTTGCAGAATGCGGGCCACTTCGGGATAGGCCTCCGCCAGCAGGGCGGCCGCGGTATCCACGGGTACGGCCAGCACCAGCTGCCGACAGGTCAACGGCCCTTCACCCGTATCCAGGCTGAAGCCCCCGGCACTGCGCTGCACTCCCCGCACCTGGGCCTCAAAGCCCACATGGAAGGGTGCGCCCTGGGTCAGGGCCTCCAGCAGGCCTTGCAGCCCCCCCTCGAATGTGAACTTGCGCGGGACCTCGCGCATGCGCGGCTTGCGCCGGAACAGCCACTCAGCGGGAAAACTGTCCGCCGGCTGGGACAGCACGGCGGCAAAGGCGGGCGCCAGCAGACGGCGGTAGTTACGCTTGCCCAGCAGGCCACCGAACCACTCGGCCACGGTGTGTCCGGCCTTGGGCCGGCCCAGGCCGAACGGCAGGCTCCAGGCCGCCTCGAAAAGATTCAGGCGTCCGATGGGGGATTGCAGACGCCCATCCGGCGCGACGAAACGGTAACCCAGTTTCTCCCGACGTTTCAGTTCTGCCAGGCGACCCCGGTCCGCCAGGGCCTCCAGCAGGGGGCCATAGGAGTTGTAGGCCGTATGCGCGGCCAGCTCCAACCAAAAGTCCCGTGTCGGTCGCCAGGAGTGCACGCACCCCCCCAGACGTGCCGTCGCTTCCAGCAGCAATACACTGCGCCCGGCCCGCCCCAGACGGGATGCGGCCACCAGACCACTGATTCCCCCGCCGACCACGATGCAATCGTATTCGTTCATGCCCTCCACCCCAGGGCCGCCCCGCGCTCCCGGCCAGGGTGCCGGACTAGGGCGCGCCTGCCTGAACACATGCAACCCTCTCCCCTCGTTCAATCTGCGGAGTTGAAACGGTGCAGCAGGCGCCGGTTCCGCTTGGTGGGGCGGCCACGCAGCTGGCTGCACGGATCCTGGGCGAGCCGGCACGCCTCGATGTGCCGCTGCCGCGCCATGACGCTCTCCGCATCCTCCTCGTACAGTGTGCGCGCCACGGTTGCGGGACCGCGCCGGCCGGTCAGGGCCAGCACGGTCACGCTCCAGGCCAGGGCTTCCACCTGGATCGTCAGGCGATCCCCCGGGCGCAGGCCCCGGCCGCGCTTGCAGCACGCCCCATTCAACCGGACCCTCCCCGCCCGCACGGCCTCCTGGGCCAGGGCACGGGTCTTGAAGAAACGCGCCGCCCACAGCCATTTGTCGATGCGCATGGTGGGGGCGATGGAGTCGCCTGGATGCTTGGTGGCCTGCATGGGTGCATCATAACGTGACTCCATCGCTCATCCACCCCTTGCCTCCCGCCCCCATGTCCCGTGCCCTTTTCTTGCTCGCATCCACCCTGGTGCTGGCGGCCTGTGCCAAGGTGCCACCCGACGCTCCGCCCATCGGCTACCTGCACCTGCACGTACCCCTGGAAATCCCGGCGGGAGCGGCCAGCCTGCGCCTGCAATACGGCCAGCCCGTACCCTTCAACGCGATACAGGAACAAGACCCCTTCTGTGTATTCGAGCTGGATACGGTCCGTGACGAACGGCAGCACGTGGCACCGGGCCGCTTCGCCATCCTGGACATCCGCCGCAGCGTGGAAACCTTTGCCGGCATGCCCGTCCCGCCCACCGCCTTCTTGCGGGTAGGCCTCGGCCACGACAACGGCCCCAGCCACATCTACTACAAGACCGCCTTCCTGCTGGCTGCCAATCCCCAGGCAGCCCGTAGCCTGACCTGCATGAGCAACCAGTACATGCCCGGCATCCCCATCATGCGACACCTGACCCTGGCGCAAATCCGGGACGCCCTGGGCCGGCGCATCAGCCTGGATCTGCATGGCCCACGCTGAAGCCGCCGTCTGGCTGCAGGTCCATGACCGGCTCCTGGCTGCCTTCGGGCATCAGGACTGGTGGCCCGGAGACAGCCCGTTCGAGGTGATGGTGGGGGCGGTGCTCACCCAGAACACGGCCTGGAGCAACGTGGAAAAGGCCATTGCCAACCTGAAGGCGGCGCGTGCCCTGTCCTGTCCGGCCATTCTGGCGATGCCACCGGAGGAATTGGCGCGGCACATCCGCCCCGCTGGCTGCTACAACGTCAAGACCCATCGCCTGCTGACCCTGTGTCGGTTCCTGCGGGACGCGGGGGTGGCGCGCGACCCCATCCGCCTGGCCCAGGCATTCCCGGTGCGCGAGCTGCGTGCACGCCTGCTGGCCGTGCATGGCGTGGGCGAGGAAACCGCGGACTCCATCCTGCTCTATGCCCTGGAGCTGCCCAGCTTCGTGGTGGATGCCTACACCCGGCGTATCTTCGGCCGCCTGGGACTGTTGACGGGACACGAGCGCTACGCCGGGATCCAGGCCTGCTTCCACCGTCACCTGCCGGCGGATGTCGCCCTCTACAACGAATACCACGCCCTCGTCGTCGCCCTGGGCAAGGGTGTCTGCCGGCCCCGACCGCGCTGCGCGGCATGCGCCCTGGCGGACATGTGTCCCCGGGCAGATGGGGCGCGCACGGCCGACTTCGCTCCGCCAGCCCGCGCGCGCGGCCGGTCACCTGCCTGAACGGCCAAACGCGGCCTCACCCCGGCGCGGTTCCACCCATGCATGCCTGGCTTACAATGCGGGGCTCGTCGCCCTGCCCCCGAGCCCCCCATGCACACCCATGACTACCTGGCCATCACCGCCTCCGGTGAAGATCGGATCGGCCTGGTGGAACGCTTCACCAGCCGCATCCTGGATACCGGCTGCAGCATCGGGGAGTCACGCATGGCGGTGCTGGGTGGGCAATTCGCCATCCTCATGCTGGTATCCGGCCCCTGGCACGCCCTCAGCAGGCTGGAGGACCGTGCAACGGCCATCGGCGATGAACTGGGCATGACCCTGCTGTGCCAGCGCACGCGCGCGGCACAACGCGTCAAGCCCCTGGTGCCCTATCGGGTCAACGTGGTGGCCATGGATCAACCCGGGATCGTGCACAAGCTGGCGGAATTCTTCTCCCGCCAGGGCATCAACATCGAGGCGCTGAGCACCGAAACCTACCTTGCGCCCCATACCGGCACACCCATGTTCTCGGTGGACATCACCATCGGCGTGCCCGCAGACCTGCATCTGCCCACCCTGCGGGGTGATTTCTTCGATTACTGCGACAGCCTCAATCTGGACGCGGTGATGGAGCCAGCCCGTCACTGAGGCCCGTACCGGGCGCGGATGCCGCGGCCATGCAGGCCGATGGGTGTTGTGCGAGCAATTCAGCCGCCTGTTCAAATTCGAAGCATTCGAGCAAGCCGATGAAGCGCGCGGCGTCGCCGCCCAGCAGGCTGGACAGAACGGCCGTCTGTGCATGGGCCAATTCGATGGCGAGGGTATTGCTTCCTGTCGTCAGGCGCATCAGTTCACGCAGCAGGTCGGCGCCCGCCGCGGGATCGGGATCGGGGATCGGCGGGGGCACGCAGGCCGCGGGCACATTTTCCACGAACAGCGGGATCAGTGTCTCCATGGCCCTGGCGAGCTCATCCAGGTGGGGAGTGAGCGCGATCTCCGCGCCATCCGCGCGCCGCAGCAGGGATTCCATGTCCGCCGCGGCCGCGCCTACCCGGGTGAGTCCGAGAGTCGCGCTCACACCCTTGATGGCATGGGCGATGTGATGCGCGCCCTGGCGGTCACCCGCCGCCAGCAGCCGTGACAGCCGGGAGATGTCGTCCCGATGGTTTTCCGCGAAGAGACGCAGCAGGCGCAGATAGCGATCCGGATCTGCGTTGACGGAACGCAGGCCCCTGTCCACATCCAGCCCATGCATGTGGGTCAGCCGCCGCAACAGGTCAGGTGCGGACAGCGGCGGCCCTGCTGTCCGCACGGGCGCGGCCGGATCGCCCCCCGCATCCGCAGGTGGCTGTCCGGCGGGCAGCCACTTGAGCAGCGTGGCATAGAGAGATTCCGGTTCGACCGGTTTGCTCACGAAGTCGTTCATGCCCGCCTCGGCACAGGCCATGCGGTCCTCCTCGAAGGCATTGGCGGTCATGGCGAGGATGGGCAGCCGCTCCAGTCCCGGCTGCGCGCGCAACTTGCGCGTGGCCTCCAGCCCTCCCATTACGGGCATCTGCATATCCATGAGGATCAGATCGTAGGAGCCCGCCCGCACCCTCTCCAGCGCCTCCTGCCCGTTGTTGACACAGTCCACGCTCAGGTCCGCGGCCCGCAGCAGGCCCATGGCCACCTCGCGGTTGATTGCGTTGTCTTCCACGACCAGCACGCGCGCGCCGGCATGACGCGCGCGCAGCATGTCCTCGCTGGCGAGATGCGCCTCGGGCCGGTCGGGCCTGATGCCCGTGCCGCGGCCGAGGCGGGCGGTGAACCAGAACAGGCTGCCACGTCCCGGTTCGCTCTCCATGCCTGCCTCGCCGCCCATCAGATGCGCCAGTTTCCGGGTGATGGCCAGACCCAGGCCGGTACCGCCGAATTTCCGTGTGGTACTGGCGTCGGCCTGCTCGAAGGCCTGGAACAGCCTGTCCTGTTGTTCCGGGGCCACGCCCATGCCCGTGTCCTGCACCTCGAACCGCACCAACAGTTCCCCGTCGGCCTCTTGCAGGTGCCTGGCACGCAGGTGGATGCTGCCCTGCTCGGTGAATTTGACGGCATTGCTGGCAAAGTTGAGCAGCGCCTGGCGCAGGCGCATGGTGTCGCCGCGCAGCCAGGTGGGTGCGTCGTCCCGGTCGACCAGCACGCGCAACCCTTTTGTCTGGGCGCTGTCCGCGATCATGGAGGCCACGTGATCCAGGACCGCGTCGAGGGTGAACTCTTCCTGGTACAGCAGGAGCTTGCCGGCCTCGATCTTGGATAGATCCAGGGTGTCGTTGATGAGGCCCAGCAGGTGCTTGGCCGCGTACTCGACCTTGACCAGACGCTCTCTCTGTCCCGCGTCCCGCGCGTCGCGCTTGAGCAGATGGGCAAGGCCCAGGATGGCGTTCATGGGGGTACGGATCTCGTGGCTCATGTTGGCCAGGAAGGCGCTCTTGGCCTTGCTGGCCGACTCGGCGGCCTGGCGCGCCTGCTCCAGCTCGATCGTACGTTGCTGGACCAGGTCCTCGAGGTGGTGGCGGTACCGGTCCAGCTCCTCGCCGAGGCGCTTCTGCTCGGTGATGTCCCGTTTCACCGCCACGTAGTGGGTGACACGCCCATCTTCCTGGCGCAGGGGGCTGATGATGGCGAATTCCACATAGTGGCTGCCGTCCTTGCGCTGGTTGACGAACTCGCCCTTCCACGCACGTCCCTGTGTCAGGCTGGTCCAAAGGGCTTCGTAGGTGGTGCGATCCGTCCTGCCCGACTGCAGGATGCGCGGATTTTGCCCCAGGACTTCGTCGAGGCTGTATCCGCTGTTGTCCAGGAAGGCCTGATTGACGTATTCGATCCGTGCGTGCAGGTCGGTGATGAGCACGCTCTCCGGGCTCTGTTCCAGCGCCTGCGCCAGCTGGCGCAGGCGCGTCTCGGTGGATTTCCGCACGCTGATGTCCTGGAATGCGGCCACCACGCCGAGCCGCCTACCTTCCGAGACCATGGGTGTAACGATCAGATCGATGGGAAAGCTGCTGCCGTCCTTGCGGATGAAGTGGTCCTCCACCTGGCGTGGAACGCCATCGCGCTGGGTCTTGTAGATGGGGCAGGCGTGCAGCGGGTAAGGGTCGCCCTGTGGATGCTGATGATGAAACAGCTCGTGCTGCGGTTGGCCCAGGACTTCCGCTTCGCTGAAGCCCAGCATGGCGAGCGCGGCGGCATTGATGAAGGTGCAGCGCCCGTCCGGGTCGACGCCGTACACGCCTTCCCCCAGGGCGCTCAGCACCATGGCATGCAGGGATTCGCTGGCGCGCAGGGCAAGCAGGCTGCGACGCTTCTCCCGCAGGCTCCAAATCTCGTTGGCCAGCAGCCGCAGGGTGTCGGCATCCGGCTCCGTGAAGGGCGTGCGCTTGCCGGCGAGGCTGAACAGCATGCGCACCCCGTCCACCTCGAGGACCGGCACGACGAGCACGTGCGGCGCGGGGGCCCGGTCCGGATGGGCCGCAGGCACGCAGGCAGAAGCACCGCACGCCCCCATGATCACCGTCCGGCGCTGGTGCACGGCCTCGGCCCAGGGGCCGTCCTGGCCGATGGGCAGGGAACCGTCGCGGGTGAGTTCGGGAAAGCGCTCCCGCGCGGCCCGGGTGCAGGCCACCAGTTCCATGGTCGCCGCGTCGTCGCGCACGAGATGGGCGAGGACCACGTCGCAGCCGGTGAGGTGCCCGGCCATCTCCAGGCCCCGTTGCAGAAAGCCGCCGGCATCCAGGTCTTCCGCCATCCGGGGCAGTTCCATCAGGGCCTGGGCCCTGCGCGCCGTCATCTCCAGCAGATCGTGGTGGCGCTTGCGTTCGCTGATGTCGGTGATGAAGGAGAAGTAGTAATCGGGCCGTCCGGCCGCGTCCGGCACCACCTGCGCCACCAGCTCGATGGGCACGCGGCTGCCATCCTTGCGCAGGTATTCCTTTTCATAACGCACGGGCTGGCCGCTGCCGTTTAGCTCCTCCAGCCTGGCCTGCTCGATGGGCAGCCATTCCGGCGGAGTCAGGTCCCGCATCCAGTCCAGCTGGGCGATCTCCTCCGCCGAGTAACCCACCAGATCGAGAAAGGCCGGGTTGTGCAGGCCCAGACGGCCATCCGGAAAGTTTATGCAGAATGCCTGGGAGGAACGGTTCAGCGCTTCGGCCAGCAGATCCGCGCGCGTGCGCGCGGCCCGGAGATGTTCCTCCAGCTCGTGCTGCGCGGTGACGTCCAGCATCAGGCCCTGGTAGCAGGCCTCGTCTCCCATGGCGTTGGCCATGACCTGCCCCTCGTCCCGGATATGCCGCCAATCGCCGTTCTTGGTCCTGAGCCGGTATTCCAGGGTCAGCACGCCATCGCCCGCCTGCCAGGCGTTCATCTCCGCCAGCACCCGCGCCCGATCCTCGGGGTGTATGCACCGCAGCCAGAAATCCGGCTCGGCGCGCCATTCCTCCGGGCTATAACCCCACTGGGCCACGCGCGGGCTTGTATAGAAGGCATGGAAAAGATGGTCGAGAGAGGCGCGGTAGAGCACGGCGGGAATCTGCTCCGCCAGCGAGCGGAAGCTGCGCTCGCTTTCCTCCAGGGCCACGAGCGCATCCTTCTGGGCGGTGATGTCGCGCGCGATGCCGTAGGTACCGATGACATGCTGCGCATCGTCCTGCAACACGCCCTTGACGACCATGAAGACATGCTTGCCTTGCGGGGTCTCCAGCGTCTCCTCGAAGGTGAGCGTGCATTTTCCGTCCATCACGCGCTGATCGTTGGCACGCAGTTGGGCGGCCACTTCCGCGGGCAGCAGGTCCGTATCGTCCTGGCCCAGGGCATCCTGGCTCTGTCTGCCGATGAACCGGGCGGTCGCCCGGTTGTAGAGCAGATACCTGCCACGCACGTCCTTGGCGAAGATGGCATCCTCGGAACTGTTGACGATGGCGGCCAGCAGGCGCAGTGCCCGCAGGCGCTCCCTCTGCGCCTGCTGTACCGCCTGGTCATGGCTCAGCCTGCGGCGCAGCTGGGCCAGATGCAGCATGGCCGCGCCCGACAGTAGACACAGCAGCGTGCCGATGAAGATCCACTGGCTGCTGGCCAGGACACGCCGCCGGAACTCGGACGCATCGATCTTGGCGATGAGCACCCAGTCCGTGCCGGCCACCTGCTGGCTCACACCCAGGACCGCGACACCCCGGTAGTCGCGCCCCACAAGCAGACTTCCCGCGCGCGAGGGGTCCTGCAGCGCCTGGCTGCCAAGCAGTTCCATGTCGGCCGCGCCGGGCTGGACGGAAAACTCGGTCTGGCCGCCGGAGCGGGCTTCATTGAGCAGGGAGATCTTTTCTCCCTCTTGGCGGTACAGGACGACTTCGTCCGCATCATCCGGTGCCGGCCAGGCATCGATGCCCGAGGCCCTGCGGGGCATGACATCGGAGTGCAGGACGACGACCGGTGCCACCATGGGTGCCGGCACGGGCAGTGTCGCGAAGAAGTCCAGATGGAAGTTGCCGCCGGCATCCCGGTACGGGGGGAGCATGCCGGTGCCGCGCGCGTGTGCGGCTGCCGGCAGGCGCAGGCGCTCCGGCATGCCGGAGCGCCGCGGTCCGCGGCTGACGCGCCAGAGGTCGCGACCGTGACCATCCAGCAGTTGAACCTGCTTGAACTGAGCGGTCGAGATGAGCTGCAGCAGGTGCTGTTTCAACCTGGCGAACGCGGCCTCGTCTCCCTGCTGGCGCCAGCGCACGAAGAGGCTGGACAGGACCTCGGAGCCATGCAGCAGGCGCATGTCGTTGTGCCGCTCCCTGAGCCAATCGGCAACACGGAAGGCGCGCATCCTGGCGATGGCGGACAGCTCCTGCTCCAGCCTGTGTCTTTGCTGTAGGTAGTTGTCGAACAGGAGCCCCGTGCCCGTGAGGCCGATGACCAGCGCGAGAACGACCTGTTTGAGCCACCCCGGCGGAGCGTGCCGGACAGGCACGGGCGTTGCCGTCGGGTCCGGGTCGGGTGGCAAGGCGGATGCAGGACTCCGGGACGCCTCTCCCATGTCGTCATGCGTCACTTAAGCGGCGCGCGATGTCGAAGAAAATCTCGCGGTGCTCGCAAAAGACATCGGTCATGTCCGGATCGAAATGCCGTCCGCGCGCCTGCTGGATGAAGAGGATGGCATCCTCCATGTCCATGGCCGGCTTGTAGACCCGGCGCATGATGAGTGCGTCGAACACATCGGCCAGTGCCATGATGCGGGCGGACAGCGGAATGGCGTCGCCCGCCAGGCCATCCGGATAGCCGCTGCCATCCCATTTTTCATGGTGGCGCAGCGAGATTTCCTTGGCCAGGGTCAGAAAATCGAGCGCGCACTCCGCATCCCGTTCCGCCCGCTCGATGGCCTCTGCGCCGATGCGCGTATGGGTCTTCATGATCGACCACTCTTCCGCGGTGAGAGGGCCGGGTTTTTGCAGGATGCTGTCGGGGATGCCGACCTTGCCGATGTCATGCAAGGGCGCGGAGCGGGTCAGCAGGTCGATGTAGCGCTCGCTGAGCGTATCCCGGAAGCGGGGGTGCGCGCGCAGCAGAAGGGCCAGCTCGCGCACATAGCCCTGAGTACGCAGGATGTGGTTGCCGGTTTCCGGGTCCTTGGTCTCCGCCAGGTGCGCCAGGGCCCGGATGCTGACCAGCTGGGTGAGATCGTTCTCCGCGACACGGCGTGCCACCTCGGCTTCCAGGTAGACGTTCTGGCCTGACAGCAGATCACGGGCACGCTTGAGTTCCAGCTGGGTGCGTACCCGCGCCAGGACAATGGGCGGGATGACGGGCTTGGTGATGTAGTCCACGGCGCCAAGGTCCAGCCCGCGCAGTTCCGCCTGCAGATCGTCCAGCGAGGTGACGAAGATGACGGGAATGGCACGGGTGGCCATATCCTGGCGCAGCGCATCGAACACCTGGTAGCCGTCCATGCCGGGCATCATCACATCCAGCAGGATCAGATCCGGATGCGGCGTGTTGCGCGCGATGCGCAAGGCCTTCTCGCCTGAATTCGCGGCAAGCACCTGATAGGAGGAGCGCAGGAGCCCACCCAGAACGAGCAGGTTTTCCGGTAGATCGTCGACGATGAGGATGGTGGCGGGGGGATTGGCTTGCATGCCGCGGCCCGGTCCCTGTGGCGTACTGGAAGGCATGGGACAGAATATCGGCCAGGCTCGGCCCGGCTTTAATCCGGCGTTGAAGGCGCCGATACGCCCTGGGCAGGCCCTGCGCCCGGGTCAGGGACGTGCGCGCGATCGGCCGCGCACGCAGCACGCCCGCCAGCGTCTTTCCAGGCGGGGCAGCCAGTCGGGCCAGGCGCGGGTGATCAGCCAACCCAGACCCGCTCCGGTGGCATTGGCCAGCATGTCCAGGCCGCTGGGCTGACGCATGGGGATGAGGCCCTGGAGACCCTCCAGCATCAGGCCCAGGAGCAGGAACAGCCCCAGCAGAAGGTTGCGACGGACATCCAGCTGACCCCACCAGGCCATGAGACTGAAATAGGCCAGCAGGTGGCCGAGCTTGTCGCCATCTTGCTCCCCCAGGTCCGGGGGCTGGGTGGTGAGGGACAGCCAGCACACCGCCGCCACAAGCAACCAGCCCAGTGCGAGCCAGCAGGGACGCAGGCCCATGTCGGCCGCGCTCAGCGGTAGGTCACCAGCTCCGCCAGGGGCAGGCGCAGCTTCTCGCCGGCAGGCTGGGCACACCGACCCAGGGCCAGCACCAGGGCCACCTCGTAGGCGGCCGGATCGATTTCCAGGATATGCACCACCCGTTCCGGCAGGAAACCGCCGATGGCGCAGGAGTCGATGCCTATGCCGGCCGCGGCGGTCATCATGTTGGCGGCGGCGATGTGGCACTGGCTCACGCTCCAGGCCTTCACGTCGGTACTGGCGTGGAAGGTGCGGTAGTTTTCCAGGGCGGAGGCGAAGGCCTCGCCGGGATATTCCCGCGCCAGCAGCCTGCGCGTGTAGGCATGATCCGGATCCAGTTCCGCGATCTTGGCCAGGATCACCACCAGGGCACTGGCGGAACCCACCTGGGGCTGGCGGAAACAGGCCTCCTGCATGGCGGCCTTGTGGGTCGGATGGGAGAGGACCAGGAACTTCCATTGTTCCAGGCCGAAGGAGGAAGGCGACAAACGACCGGCCTCCAGGATGAATTCCAGATCGGCCGGGGTCAGAGGGATGTCCGGCTGAAAGCCGTGGCAGGCATGGCGACGCTGGAAGACGTCCAGCAACGGTACGTTTGGATTCTGGGGCATGTTGGTTTTCTCGAAC
The DNA here is from genome assembly GCA_029558905.1 of Pseudomonadota bacterium. GTDB lineage: Bacteria > Pseudomonadota > Gammaproteobacteria > Burkholderiales > Thiobacillaceae > PFJX01. The sequence continues at coordinate 248,847 of JAKQCX010000027.1, read as the reverse complement.
TGATCCGGCATTCTAGCCACCTTCTCTGAACCCTCCGCATATGCGCCTGCCCAGACCTGAATTCAAGGTTCTGCTCTTTGGCCCCTCCCTGCCGGCCGCGGGCCAGAAGGCCCTGGCCCATTTCGAGAATGGGGTGCTGGAGATACATGGCCGCGGGCACTGGTACACCGCTCCCGCCAGCAGTCTGGACCTGCGCGTCGGCGGCTTCGACGGACGCCAATGGCTGGTGAGCTGGAACAACCCGGCCGGGCATTTCACGGCCATCCTGCAGGGTGAAGACGCCATGCGCCAGTTCATCGACGAGGCGCCGGCGGAGCTGGCCCGGCATCTGCACCGGTTGCGTGCGCGGGTCCGGCGGCGGCGTGGAGTCCTTCGCCTGACCGGGGCCCTGGCAGGGCTGCTGCTGTCCCTGCTCCTGCTGATCTGGCTCCTGCTGCAGGCGGACGGAGTCAGTCCGTGAGATGCCCGACACATCAGCCGGCGGCCGCAGCCCGCATCTGCTGGCATCGCCGCCCCGGGACGGGTGGCACAATTCGCAGCCGAAGATTCCTCACTGCGTTCGGAATGACAGCCGGTGGCTTGCGAAGGACAGCCGGCGATGAGCAGGGGACAGCCGGCGACGTACGGAGGACGGTCGTGACGTGCGGGGGATGGCCGGCGATGTACAGGGGATGGCCGGTGGTGTGCGGGGAGGCGGTAACCGGCGTTTGGAGGGGCCTATGGGTCGGTCTGTATCCACCCGTCATGGGGGTTGGCCATCCGGCGCGCAAGGTGGCCACGCTTGCCATGTCGGCGTCGTGATGAACCCTACCTGTCATTTCGCATGATTGATGGTGTGCTTCTCGCCGACCCACACATGTCGGAGTCGTGATGAACCCTGCCTGTCATTTCGACCGAAGGGAGAAATCCGGTCATCGACCTGCCGTGCCGGAGGCCCCGCTGTGCCCGTGACGACCCTCCGGATCTACTTCCTTGTCTTGCTCGGAGCGGCCAAAATCCCAGCAGCATGAAACCTACACAGGAGGTTCACATGGAAATCAACCCGGATCAGCTCAGGCAGCAAAGCGCCCTGTTCGCCGCCATGGACACTGCCGACCTCCACGCGGTCATGGCCCTGGCCCGCAATGAGGCGCACCCCGCCCGGCATGTGATCTTCCGCGAGGGCGAGGAAGGAGACCGGCTGCTGTTGCTGCTGGAGGGACGGGTGAAGGTCAGCCTGAGCTCGGCCGAAGGCAAGGAGGCCATTCTCAGCATCCTGGAACCGGGCCAGCTCATCGGCGAGATGTCCCTGCTGGATGGCGGCGCGCGCAGCGCCACGGTGACCACCATGGATGTCTGCCGCTTCCTGGCGATCCGGCGGCGGGATTTTCTCGTCTTCCTGGAACGGCATCCGCGGGTGGCCCTGGCACTGCTCCAGGCCCTGTCGCTACGCCTGCGGGCCACCAACGACCAGGTGGGGAACCTCAGCTTCCTCAACCTGCCCGCCCGCCTGGCCCGCATCCTCCTGAACCTGGGTCAGCAATACGGCAAGCACACGGGCGAGGGCATCGTCATCGGCCTCAAGCTTTCCCAGGAGGAACTGGGCAATCTGGTGGGGGTCTCGCGCGAGAGCGTCAACCGCCAGGTGCGCCTGTGGGTGGAAGCGGGCCTGCTGGACTACGCTCACGGCATTCTCATCATCAAGGACTCGGACACCCTGTTCCGCGAGGCCCTGGCGGCCTGAGGCGCACGACGCGAGCCGGATGCCACCGATCAAGCAGAGGAATTCCCATGTATGAATCCGCACGCATCGGCATCGTTTCCATCAGCGACCGGGCCACCTCCGGTGTCTATGAGGACCAGGGCCTGCCCGCGCTCAAGACCTGGCTCGGACAGACCCTGTGCAACCCCCTGGAGTTCGAGGCACGTCTGATTGCGGACATCCAGGCGGATATCGAGGCCACCCTGCGGGACCTGGCCGAGCGCTGCTGCCTGGTGCTCACCACCGGCGGTACCGGCCCCGCCCCCCGGGACGTGACCCCGGAAGCCACCCTGGCAGTGGCGGACAAGGTACTGCCAGGCTTTGGCGAGCAGATGCGGGCAGTGAGTCTGAAATACGTGCCCACGGCCATCCTGTCCCGGCAGGTGGGGGTGGTGCGGGGCAGCTGTCTGATCCTGAACCTGCCAGGGCAGCCCAAGGCCATCCAGGAGACCCTGGACGGTGTGTTTGCCGCCGTGCCCTACTGCATCGATCTCATCGGCGGGCCCTATCTGGAGACCCGCGGCGAGGTGGTGCGGGCCTTCCGTCCGAAATCCGCCCTCAGGCCTCCAGCAGGCGCTTGACCACCACCCCTGCCAGGGTCAGGCCGAACAGGGGCGGCAGATAGGAGATGGTGCCGTTCACGCAACGCCGACCCAGGGGCGTGCGCTCGAGCGGGCCCGGTGGATGCCCAGGTTCATCGGACCACACGCACAGCACCCCCTTGTGTATGCCCTGGCGGCGCAGGCGGGTACGCACCTCACGGGCCAGGGGGTCGCCGCGCGTCCGGGCGATGTCCGATACCCGCACCCGGGTCACATCCAGCTTGTTGCCCGCCCCCATGCTGGCGGCCACCGGCAGGCCACGGCGCAGCGCCTCGACGATGAGGGCCAGCTTGCCTTGCAAGGTGTCGATGCAATCCACCACCCAGTCCGTATCCTGGGGCAACAACCGCTCCACGTTATCCGGGGTAAGACACTGCGTCAGTACCTCGAGCCGGCAATCCGGGTGGATGTCGCGGATGCGGGCCGCCATCAGCTCGGCCTTGTAAGCTCCCACGCTGGACAGCGTGGCGGGCAGCTGGCGGTTGATGTTGGACGTGGCCACCCGGTCCATGTCCACCAGGGTGAGGCGGCCCACGCCGGCCCGGGCCAGGGCCTCCACGCACCAGGAACCCACGCCCCCCAGACCCGCCACGAAGAGATGGGCGCGGGCCAGCCGCGCCAGGCCGGCTTCACCGATGAGGATTTGCGTGCGTGCGAACTGGGGAGGGATCATGGCGGCTACCGGCCGCGAGCGCGGCTTCAGGGTGTGAGGAGCGTGGAGATTACAGGTTGCACGCGGCCAGCGGGCAGGCCGGCGCGGCAAGATCAGGGTTTGCCTCACCCGGGCGGCCGGTCCACAATACCGGCATGCGCATCCGCCCGGAATTCGACTGCATCCTGCCCGCCCCCTTCGGCGCCCTGGGGGTGCAGGCGACCAGCGACCAGCTGACCGGCCTGGAATTCCTCCCCCCCGGTACCCCCACGCTCCTTCCCACCACGCCATTCCTGCGCCGGGTGGCCAAGGAACTGGAGGCCTACTACGCCGCCCCGGGACACCGTTTCGGCCTGCCCCTGCAGGTCTCCGGCACGCCCTTCCGCCAGCAGGTGTGGACGGTCCTGCGCACCATCCCGGCAGGCCAGACGCGCAGCTATGGGGAAGTCGCCCGGCAGCTGGGCTCTGCTCCCCGGGCCGTGGGCCAGGCCGTGGGCGACAACCCCATTCCCATCATCATCCCCTGCCACCGGGTGGTGGCCGCCGACGGCGGCCTGGGGGGCTTCAACCACAGTCGCGTGGGTTACTCCCAAGACATCAAGCGCTGGCTGCTGGCGCATGAAGGCGCCCTCTAATCCCCCCGCCGAACCGCCCTTTTCCACCGAGCTGGACCGTTTTTGCGACACCCTCTGGCTGGAGGACGGCCTGGCCCCCCGTTCCCTGGAAAGTTACCGGAGGGATCTCGGCCAGCTCTTCGCCTGGCTGGCGCGACAGGGCCTGGCCCCGGACGGGGCGCGGCAAATGCATATCCAGGCCTTTCTCGCCCACCGGGCCATGCGGCAGAAGGTGGCGGCCCGCAGCCTGGCGCGCCAGCTCACCGCCATCAAACGCTATCACCGCTGGCTGCTGCGGGAGGGCCGACGCGAGGACGACCCCAGCCTCAACGTGGAGTCCCCACGCCTGCCCAAACCCCTGCCCGGCAGCCTGTCGGAGGCGGAGGTGGAGGCCCTGCTGGCGGTACCGGACGTGGGCACCCCCCTGGGCCTGCGCGACCGGGCCATGCTGGAGGCCCTGTATGCCGCCGGCTTCCGCGTCTCGGAGCTGGTGACCCTGCCCGTGGCGGCGGTGAGCCTGACGGATGGGGTGGTGCGCATCTTCGGCAAGGGTGGCAAGGAGCGCCTGGTACCCCTGGGAGAGGCGGCACAGGAGTGGATCGCGCGCTACGCCCGGGAGGCACGTCCCCTGCTGCTCAAGGGGCGCGGCTGCGCGGCCCTGTTCGTCACTGTCCGGGGCGGCGCCATGACGCGACAGATGTTCTGGCAGCTGATCAAGCGGCATGCCCGTCGGGCCGGCATTCGCAGCCCTCTGTCGCCCCATACCCTGCGCCACGCCTTCGCCACCCACCTGCTCAACCACGGCGCCGATCTGCGCGTGGTGCAGATGCTGCTGGGCCACGCCGATATCGCCACCACCCAGATCTACACCCACGTGGCGCGCGAACGGCTCAAGCAACTGCACGCCCGGCACCACCCCCGGGGCTAGCAGGTTGGCGAGAAACCCTCTATGACCCCTGGAATTCGGCCCCCGGTACTCTTTTTGCGACCAGCGAAGCGTCGTTTTCCCTCACAGGTTGGGCATTCGACCCGCTCTTTCAGGGTTTGCTCACCCAATTGCCGTCACCGGGCCGACGGCAGACGGATTTATCGCGAGGCCGGCATCGACCGTGCCAGCCTCCCCTGCGGTTGCATCAGATTCAACAAGCGCGTCAGGTTGTAGGCGGCCATCGTCAGTGTCAGCAGCTGATCGACTCTGGTGAGCCCGTGCACCATCACTTGGCGGATCGGCCGATCACCTTGCTCCATGAACTCCTCGAGGTGCACCGTCGTGAACAGATTCTCGTTGTAGCTGTCGGCGCCTCGTATCGAGGGCAATCTCCGTATCCTGGGCTCCGCCGATCTTCGCGCAGATTGCAGGCGGGCGGCAGAGGTATTTCAACGGCCTGTTAGGCCAGCAAAGGAATCGCCATGGCCAAGATGATTTTTGTAAATCTGCCGGTTGTCGACCTCAAGGCCTCGGTGGGCTTTTACAAGGCTCTCGGTTTCAACAACAACCCGCTCTTCACCGACGATACCGCGGCGTGCATGGTCTGGAGCGAGGCGATTAACGTCATGCTGCTCACTCAGGCCAGGTGGCGCACGTTCACGGATCGGCCAATTCCGCCCGCAACGTCGAGCGAAGTCATGCTAGCCATTTCTTGTGACAGTCGCGCGGCGGTGGATGCGATGAATGAGGCCGCCGCCGCAAACGGAGGGACTGCGGATATCAATCCCCCACAAGACCTCGGTTTCCTGTACAACCGTGATCTTGCTGACCCCGATGGCCACGTTTGGGAAGCGATGTGGATGGATCCAGCGGCTATTCCCTCAAGCTGATCAATGCCCGGCATGGCGCTCCAGCAGACCGGCCTGCCTCCGCTACCCGGCGACAAGCCCAAGGTTGAGCACGATGTCAGGCTTCTACAACCCACTAAAGGAGATCGATCATGCGTGATCACGCACTGAAGGGTAAGGTTCTTGTCGTCGCCGCCGGCGCGAAGAACCTCGGTGGCCTCATCAGCCGTGAGTTTGCCAAGGACGGCGCCAAGGTCGTCGTTCACTACAACAGCGACGCCACCCGACAGGATGCCGAAGCCACGGTTAAAGCAATCAAGGACCTCGGCGGCGATGCCTACGCGACGCAGGGCGACCTGACCAAGCCAGCCAATGTCACCACCCTGTTCACGCAGGCAAGGGATCGCTTCGGCGGCATAGACATTGCCGTCAACACGGTCGGCAAGGTGTTGCGCAAGCCGATCGTGGAAACCTCCGAGGAGGAGTACGACTCGATGTTCGACATCAACGCCAAGGCGGCCTACTTCTTCATCAAGGAGGCCGGCAGGCATCTCAACGACAACGGCAAGATCATCACCATCGTGACCTCTCTGCTGGCGGCCTTCACGGACGGTTATTCCACCTACGCAGGCGGCAAGGCGCCGGTCGAGCATTTCACCCGGGCGGCAGCCAAGGAGTTTGGCTCGCGCGGCATCTCCGTCACCGCAGTCGGTCCGGGCCCTATGGACACGCCGTTCTTCTACGGTCAAGAAACGCCGGAACGCGTTGCCTACCACAAGTCGCAGGCCATGAACGGCGACCTCACCAAGATCGAGGATATCGTGCCCATCATCAAATTTCTGGCCACGGACGGCTGGTGGATCACGGGACAAACGATCTTCGCCAACGGCGGATACACGACCCGATGAAGCACCTGGCGCAGTAGCCCAGCGGCCAAGGTTGGCCCCACTTTTGGCGAAGGCCGAAAGCGGGGAATTTCCATTGCTGGAATTTACCGGAGGGGCCCCGCACCCAGGCCCAACGCCGCGGGGAGGGCTACGCGGCAGCGCCTCAGCGCATCCGCGTATAGGTCACGAAGTGATAGCCCAGACCCGTGTCGTTGACATGGGTCTGACGCTCCACCTCCCGCCAATCGTCCCGGTCGAATTCAGGAAACCACGCATCCCCCTCGTACTCGGCCTGGATCTCGGTGAGATAGAGCCGATCCGCCCGGGGCAGCACCTGGGCATAGAGCTGTGCCCCGCCCACGAAGAAGAGCTCCGCATCCGCGCCACAGGCGGCGATGGCGGCATCGATCGAACCGGCAGTGATACAGCCCTGCACCCGATAGTCCGCATCGCGCGTGACGATGACCGTGGTGCGGCCCGGCAAGGGCTTGCCGATGGACTCGTAGGTCTTGCGACCCATGATGATGTGGTGGCCCAGGGTAAGGGACTTGAAGTGCTTCAGGTCCTCGGGCAGGCGCCAGGGCAGGGTGTTGTGGATGCCGATGACGCGGTTGCGAGCCATGGCGGCGATGATGTTGAGGCTGGGCTTGTTTCGCGTGCTCATAGGTTCCTGTTCAGCATGCAGCGGGGAGTCGGCCTCGCGGCTTCCCCCTTCGCTACGGGAAATGGAGGGGATGCCTGAGGCATCACACCATGTGAAGCGCCGTCAAATCCCCCTGTGTGCAAGGGCGGGAAACCGTAGCCTATGGGCACCGGGTTTCACGGGCCCCGGGCCTGTACCTTCACGCCATCCATCACCTTTTCATCCGGATGGGCAATGACCGCAGCACCGGCCTTCAGACCCTCCAGCACCTGGGCGGCAAGACCGTTGCGCTGACCCACCTCCAGCGGTGTGAGACGAGCTCGGCCATCCCGGACCACGAACACGGCCCAGCCGTCCTTGTGGCGGAACAGGGCGCTGGTAGGGATGAGCAGCAGGCCCTCGTCCTGCCAGAGCACGAAGCTGGCCTCCACCCGATAGCCGTCCCCCAGACTGCTCCAGACTTCCGGCGGCGTGGTGATGTCGACGATGACCCGCACCCGTTGTTCCTCCACCCCCAGGGCGGACACCTTGGTGAAGCCGGCGGGCTCCACCATCCGCACCCGCCCTTCCAGCGGCTGGGGGCCACCCCAGCGGTCCAGCAGCACCCTGCCACCTGGGATGATCTTCACGGCGGCGGTGGACAGCACCTCCACCACCACCTCCAGTGACTGGGGATTGCCGATCTCCAGCAGGACCTGGCCCGGCTGCACGGCACCCTCGCTCTCGTGGGGTACGGCCAGCACCTGACCCGCCACCGGGGCGCTGATCCGCAGGGTCTCTGCAGGGCCGCCCCGGGCCAGGCTGGAGACCTGCAAGAGGGCGGCCCGGGCCGCCTCCACCTCGTGACGGGCGGCCTGCACTGCGTACTCTGCGGCCTGGCGCGTGGCCTGGCCGGCCTGGAGCCGGGCTTTGGCCTGGTCCACGGCGGCCTGGGAGACGAATCGCTCGCGTGCCAAAGACTCGACCCGATCCAGCTCCTGCCGGGCCAGCACCGCCTCGGCCAACGCGACGCGGGCGTTTTCCCCGGCCCCCTGGAGGCTGGCCCGGGCGGCTTCCACCCGGGCCTGGGCCTGGGCCCGGGCACGTGGATCCAGACTGGCGGCAGCAAGGGGATCGATCCAGGCCACCACCTGGCCGGCGGCCACGGCGTTGCCCACCTTCAGGGTGATACGCCGGGCCTGACCCGCCACGGGAGCCGCCACCACATAGCGTTCCCGCACCCGGGTCTTGCCCTCCTCGTCCACCGTCACCGCCAGGCTGCCCTTGTGGGCCCGCACCAGTTCCACCCGCAATGGCCGGGGCATGAAGCCGTAGGCAATGCCCCCCGCCACCACCAGGGCCAGGAGCAGTGGACCGATCCGCCCACGCCGGGATTTACTCATCGATCACTCTCTCGTCTTCAATACGCCCACCAGGTCCAGGCGACCCAGCTGGCGCCACACCAGCCAGCCCGACACCATCGCGGACGCGGCAACCACCGTGGCGCCCAAGGCGAAATTGTAGGGTTCCAGCACCAGGGGCAGGCGGTAGAGGTCGGATGCGAACACCACCACCAGGATGCCGCACAGGCCCGCCCCCACGGCGAAGCCCACGGGGATGGCGGCCAGGGTCAGGGCCCCCAGCTCCCCAAGCAGGATATAGGCGATCTCGCCGTGGGTGAAACCCAGCACCCGCAGGCTGGCTAGCTCCCGGCCCCGTTCCGACAGGGCGATGCGCGCGCTGTTGTAGACCACGCCGAAGGCGATGGTGGCCGCCAGGGCCGTGGCCACCATGTTGAAGAACAGCACGAATTCCCCCAGGGTGGCGTAGAAGCTCTTGATGGCGGCGGCGTGGGCCACCATGCCCAGCACCCGGGGCCGGCCGTGGAGGCGGTCGTACAGGTCCTGCTCCACGCCGGGATCGTGGGACAGATAGGCGCCTGACACCACGTCCCCCTCCCGCAGCAGTTCGTTGAGGGTGTCCTGGCGCATGTAGGCGGACACGCCCAGGAACTGCCTGGTGAGGCCCAGCACGGGCACCTGGAGCACCTGGCGGCGGCCCTCCAGCACTTCCACGGTGAGCAGGTCGCCGGGCTGCACATGCAGGATGTTGTTGGCCAGGTGGTCGGTGAGCACCACGCCGCCGGCGGGCACCGCCACGGGCCGCAGCTCGCTGTCCAGGGAGCGGTGCAGCACCCCCTCGGGCTGGATGCCGTAGATGGCCGAGCGGTAGTGGTAGTGGCCGAAGCGCAGGTTGGCGGCCACGTCGCGAAAGCCCTCCACGTGGCGCACGCCGGGCAGCTGGGCCAGTTCGTGCAGGGCCCGGCCGGAAGTGGGCTCGAGGAAAGTGACGGCCAGGTCCTCCCGCGCAGCGTGCTTGAACTGCACGTCCACCATGAAGTCGATGGCCCCCCGCTGGTAGTTGCCCACCATCATCAGGCCCCCGGCGCAGGCGATGCCGAACACGGTGAGCAGGGACTTCAGGGGGCGCCGCTCGATGTGGCGCAGGATCATGCGCGTGGGCTGGCTGCACAGCCTTTGCAGGCCCAGGCGTTCCAGCAGGGTGGCGCGGTAGGCCACCGGAGTCTCGGGCCGCATGCCCTCCGCCGGCGGCAGGCGGATGGCCCGGCCCACGGCCAGGAGGGTGCCGGACAGGGCCGCCGCCGAGGTGACCGCCAGGGCGATGAAAATCACCGGCGGCTCCAGCACGTATTCCAGGTAGGGGAAGCGGTACAGCTCCATGTACACCCCGGCCAGGCCGTTGCCGAACCACATACCCAGGGCCGTGCCCGCCGCCACGCCCAAGAGGGCGATGGCCATGACCAGCTTCACGAAGTGCCAGCCGATGGCGGCGTGGTGGTAGCCGAAGGCCTTGAGGATGGCGATCTGCTCCCGCTGCGTGGCGATGAGCCGGGTCACCACCACGTTCAGCAGGAAGGCCGCCACCCCCATGAAGATGGAAGGGAACACGGTGGCAGTGGTCTGGAGCTGCTTCAACTCCTCGGACAAGAAGCGGTTGGAGAACTGATCCTTGCGGCCATGCGCCCCCACGCCACCGTAGGGCGCCAGCAGGGTGTCCAGACGGCGGATGACCGCCTGCTCGTCGGTCCCCGGGGTGAGGGTGAGGGCCACGTTGTTGAAGGCTCCATCCATGTCGTAGGCGGCGGCCAAGGCGTGGCGGCCCATCCACAGCACGCCATAGCGCTTGAAGTCCGGGAACATGGCGCCGGGAGCGATCTGGTAGACGTACTCCGGCGACAGGGCCACGCCCACCAGGGTCAGGGCCTTGCGCTTGCCGTGGATGACGGCATGGATGCGGTCCCCCGGATGCAGGCCGTGGGCGTCGGCGAATGTGTCGCTGACGATGATCTCGTCGCCGCTGTAGGGCGTGAGCCAGCGCCCGCGCTTCAGGTGCAGGGTGTTGAGCAGGGGCATACCCACGTCCGGAAGTGAGGACAGCATGCCGGTGACCGGGTCATTGAAGCCCGCCACCTCCAGCTTCACCACCGCCACCACCCGCGTCTCCAGGCGCTCCACGCCGGGGATCTCCTTCAGGCGCTGGGCCACGCTCTCCGGCGCCCGCTTCAGGGTGGTGAACACCTGGGCGAAGCGGTATTCGCTGTAGAACAGGTCCCGGGTGGTGAGCAGGGAATCGTAGGTGGACAGGGACATGACCAGGGTGGCCACGCCCCCGGCGATCACCGCCGCGATGGCCAGGACCTGGCCACGCATATGCCAGAGGTCACGCAGGAGCTTGAGGTCGAGGGCGGTCATGACCTCACTCCAGCCTCACCAGCTCAACTCATGGGCCACCCGCTTCACCGTGTTGTGCCGCTCCTCCACGATGCGCCCGTCGGACAGGCGGATCACCCGGTCGGCCATGTCGGCGATGCCGGCGTTGTGGGTGATGAGCACGGTGAGGGTGCCCAGCTCCCGGTTCACCTTCTCCAGGGCCTCCAGGACGATGATGCCGGTGGTGGAATCCAGGGCGCCCGTGGGCTCGTCGCACAGCAGCACCGCCGGGTTCTTGGCGATGGCCCGGGCGATGGCCACCCGCTGCTGCTCGCCACCGGAGAGCTGGGCCGGGAAGTGGTCCAGTCGGCTCCCCAGGCCAACCATGGCCAGGGCCTCCTCGGGCTTCATGGGCGCCTTGGCGATCTCCGTCACCGCCGCCACGTTCTCCCTAGCCGTGAGGCTGGGGATGAGGTTGTAGAACTGGAACACGAAGCCCACGTGGTCGCGGCGGAACAGGGTGAGTTCGGTCTCGCTGGCGGTGGACAGGTTGCGCTCCAGGTAGGACACCTCCCCCGCCGTGGGTGTGTCCAGCCCGCCCAGGATGTTGAGCAGGGTGGACTTGCCGCTGCCCGATGGTCCCAGCAGCACCACCAGTTCGCCGCGGCGCAGCTCCAGATCGATGCCCCGCAGGGCCTGCACCTCCACCTCGCCCATGCGGTAGATCTTGGTGAGCCCCGCGGCCCGGAAGACCCAGCCTGGCTCAGCCATGCCCCGACCCACTCACCCCCCCCTCCCCTCGCGCGGGGGGAGGGGCACGTTCAGCCGGACCAAAACGGTGCCTCCTGCATGAGGGCAATCTGCTCGCGCAGCTCCAGGATGCGTTCCTCCCAGTAACGCGAGGTGTTGAACCAGGGGAAGGCGGCGGGAAAGGCCGGGTCGTCCCAGCGCCGGGCGATCCACGCCGAGTAGTGCAGCAGGCGCAGGGTGCGCAGGGCCTCCACCAGGTGCAGTTCCCGGGGGTCGAATTCCATGAAGTCCTCGTAGCCCGCCAGCACGTCCGTCAGCTGCCGGGTCTGGCTGGCCCGGTCGCCGGAGAGCAGCATCCACAGGTCCTGCACCGCCGGGCCCATGCGGCTGTCGTCGAAGTCCACGAAGTGGGGGCCGTCGTCCGTCCATAAAACGTTGCCCGCATGGCAGTCGCCGTGGAGCCGCAGGGTGGCCACCGCGCCCGCCCGGTCGTAGCAGCGCCCCACCGCGTCCAGGGCCTGGCGGGACACCCCATGCCACACGGCCCGCAGGTCGGCGGGCAGCCAGTCGTGGCTCAACAGAAAGTCGCGGGAGTCCTCGCCGAAGCTGGCGATGTCCAGGGCGGGACGGTGCGCGTAGGGCGCCAGGGTCCCCACGGCATGGATGCGGCCCAGGAAGCGTCCCATCCACTCCAGGGTGTCGCCGTGGTCGAACTCCGGGGTGCGCCCGCCCCTTCTCGGAAATACGGCGAAGCGGAAGCCGGCGTGGGCGTGGAGGGTGGTACCGTTCACCTCCAGGGGCGTTACCACGGGGATCTCCCGCGCCGCCAGCTCCCGGGTGAAGGCATGCTCCTCCAGGATGGCTGCATCGCTCCAGCGGGCCGGGCGATAGAACTTGGCAACGACCACGGACCCCAGGGGTTCCCCCTCCTCCAGCCCGATCTGGTAGACCCGGTTTTCAAAGCTGTTGAGGGCGATCAGGCGGCCATCCCCCCACAGGCCCACATGTTCCAGGGCATCCAGCACTGCATCGGGGGTGAGTGCGGCATAGGGGTGAAGATCGGCACCAACGAGGGACATGGCGGCATTGTAGTCCGTCGCTGGCACGGGGCATCCCCCGCACAGATGACGTCCGCACCGGCCTGGGCCCGCCGCCGCGAGATGTGCAACACTCTCGCCCGATCATCTGCCCGGGAAGGGACGTCCTGTGAGGAGTGTAGCGACACTGCTGTACCTGACGCTGTTGGCCATCGGCATGACGGCCTGCGCCTCCTCCCGGGAAGTGCGCCGTGCCGATGGCTGGATGACCCATGTCGTGGGTTGTGGCGGGCCCCTGCTCAACATGGGCCACTGTCTGGAGAAGGCGGGTAAAATCTGCGGCGGGCGAGGTTATGCAATCCTGAATTCGACGGGGGAAGCGCTACCGGCATCCCCCAACGCCATACCCACCGGCGGATTGCCGGACCTGTCACGCGGCATGGAGATCCTGCGGGACTCCCCTCAGCGCAAGCTCTACATCAAATGTCATTGAGACCGCGAGCCCCGTCCGGGCCAGGGTGACCGGCCTTGGCCCCGGGGTCGATCGCGGCACAGGGTTTTCAACCGCTCATTACCGAAAGGAAAGAATGGCTCAATACGTCATGTCCATGCTCCGCGTGAGCAAGACCGTCCCTCCCAAACGGCAGATCATCAAGGACATCTCCCTGTCCTTCTTCCCGGGTGCCAAGATCGGCCTCCTGGGTCTGAACGGCGCGGGCAAGTCCACGGTGCTGCGCATCATGGCGGGAGTGGACAAGGAATACGACGGCGAGGTGCAGCACCTGCCCGGTATCTCCATCGGCTATCTGCCGCAGGAACCGGAACTGGACCCGGACAAGACCGTGCGCGCGGAAGTGGAGGCCGCCCTGGGGGAGGTCATGCAGGCCCAGAAGAGGCTGGAGGAGGTCTATGCCGCCTACGCCGAGCCGGATGCGGACTTCGACAGGCTGGCCGAGGAGCAGGCCCGGCTGGAGGCCATCATCGCCGCCGCCGGCAACGACATGGAAAACCAGCTGGAGATCGCCGCCGACGCTCTGCGCCTGCCCCCCTGGGAGGCGGTGATCCGCAACCTGTCCGGGGGCGAGAGGCGGCGCGTGGCGCTGTGCAGGCTGCTGCTCTCCAGGCCGGACATGCTGCTGCTGGACGAGCCCACCAACCACCTGGATGCCGAATCCGTGGAGTGGCTGGAGCAGTTCCTGGTGCGCTTTCCCGGCACCGTGGTGGCAGTGACCCACGACCGCTACTTCCTGGACAACGCCGCCGAATGGATCCTGGAACTGGACCGGGGCCATGGCATCCCCTGGAAGGGCAACTATTCGTCCTGGCTGGAGCAAAAGCAGGCCCGCCTGGCCCAGGAACAGAAACAGCAGGAGGCCCACATGAAGGCCTTGCAGCAGGAACTGGAATGGGTGCGCCAGAACCCCAAGGCCCGCCAGGCCAAGTCCAAGGCCCGCCTGGCCCGTTTCGAGGAAATGAACAGCCACGAATACCAGAAGCGCAACGAGACCCGGGAGATCTTCATCCCCCCGGGGGAGCGCCTGGGTGACAAGGTCATCGAATTCAAGGGTGTGTCCAAGGTCTTTGGCGACCGGCTGCTCGTCGACGATCTGTCCTTCAGCATCCCGCCGGGGGCCATCGTCGGCATCATCGGCCCCAACGGCGCCGGCAAGTCCACCCTGTTCAAGATGATCCAGGGCCGGGAGGCCCCCACCCAGGGTGAGATCATCCTCGGCCCCACGGTGAAGATCGCCTCCGTGGACCAGAGCCGGGAGGGTCTGGACAACGGCAAGACCGTGTTCGATGCCGTGGCCGACGGTGTCGACCTTCTCAGCGTGGGGCGTTTCGAAATGCCCTCACGGGCCTATCTGAGCCGCTTCAACTTCAAGGGGGCGGACCAGGGCAAGCTGGTGGGCACCCTCTCCGGCGGCGAGCGGGGCCGCCTGCACCTGGCCAAGATCCTGATCCAGGGCGGCAACGTGCTGCTCCTGGACGAACCCTCCAACGATCTGGACGTGGAAACCCTGCGGGCCCTGGAAGACGCGCTGCTGGAATTCGCCGGCTGCGTGCTGGTGATCAGCCACGACCGCTGGTTCCTGGACCGCATCGCCACCCATATCCTGGCCTGCGAGGGGGATTCCCACTGGGAGTTCTGCACCGGCAACTACCAAGAATACGAGGTGGACAAGCGCCGCCGCCTGGGTGAGGAAGCCGCCAAACCCAGGCGTATCCGCTACAAGCCCATCCGTCGTTAGCCACGCGGCCTCCCGCCCCATGCCATCGTGGCATGGGGCGGCCACAGGACACGGGTTCCGCCGCTGACCCACGCGGGGGATCCTGCCCAGTCATCAGGTTTCCTATATCCATTGATCGATTTTTTTCATATATAGGACTTTGTTCTCTTGTTATCCTTATGTACGATTCATTGGCCAGCCGCACATGACAGCGGTCAGCGCGGTGGGAAATGGATGTACCTACAGGTACATATGCATCAGTTTGTTAGGATTTTCTTACATTCTTGTTTGCTGTCCTTATGAGATTGGACGAGTTGAACGGAAGAGGACACGGTACCGCCTTGACCAGGCGGCTGATGGTTCGGCTGCTTGCTGCCGCGCGAAAGGCTGCGCATCGGATACCTCGCGTGGCCCATGCCATGGTGGGCAGTGAATCCGGCAACCGTGACAGGACAGGGCCCATGATGCCCCGGCACGCATCCTTGCCTGACTGACGACATGAAATACAACCCAGAAGAAAAAAAAATGCAATTCGTGGATGACATGGAAGTGCGGGAATTCCACGACCAGCTCACCGAGCTCATGCGCGCCGCCATGAGCCGCGTGGGTGATGAAAACACGAGTGACGCACAGGCCTTGAAGCTGACACAGGATTTTTTCACACGCTATGCCGCACTGACCGAAATGCTGAGTGGCCTGCGTGCCCACCTGAAGCGATCGTCGGGCCGGTAGGTGGCGCAATTCAGTTTTGGTTTTGAACAGGAGACGTCATGAAGCAAGACCCGTCCAAGCGCTCGTTCTTCAGGCAGGCAACTATGGTTCTGGGGGTCTTGGCGGCAGCCGGTTACACCAGAAGCATGCTCTCAGCATCTTCCGGTAGCAGGCAGAACCTGCGCTACAAGTATGTAAACGACGAGAAACTGCAGGAATTGACCTGGACCCGTGGACGTCTGACGGAAATGACGGACACAGACAAGCAGGACATGCTGGCCACCCTACTGGGTACCCACCCTAAACACCAGGCATGAGGAGATTGCCTGCCCAGCCGCTGGAGATATCGATGTCGGAAGCTGAAAGAAAAACCGATGATGATTTGCACGACGGCAATTCAAGCCGCCGCGATTTTCTTAGGAACTTGGGTATCGCAGGAGCCTCCGCACTGATATCGGCGGGTGCTCCGTCCGAGTCTATGGCGAATGCCCCGGACACTGTATCGGAAACATCCGTGCAGGAATTTCTGCAGGGTCATTTTGTCCTCATGTCCGAAGAGGAAAAGAAGGAAGCCATCGCGCGCCTGGAAAAAAGATATTCCGTGCAATACAGCAAGAAGACTACGGTCGCCGACACACCCGCACCGGAAGGCGTGTTGTTCGGCTATGCCCTGGACATTGCCAAGTGCATAGGCTGCCGGCGATGTGTCCATGCCTGTGTCGAGGAGAACAACCAGTCCCGCGGGGAACATGCCATCCAATGGATCCAGGTAATGAAGATCCCCAAGGGCAATTTCTCGTTCTCGGCCGATCGGCTCGACAAGGGATATCCCGAAAACAGCGCCGTCGGGGATTACGGCGTGCAGGTGGGCGGCAACGCCTACACCCCGGCTGGCGGCCTTTCCACGGCACACGCGCAGAACTACTACGCCGCGGATGAAGCGGTACCGGACAAGGACTTCTTCTATGTGCCCGTACAGTGCCAGCAGTGTGAGAAACCACCCTGCGTCAAGGCCTGCCCCGTACGCGCCACCTTCCGCGACGAGAACGGCATCGTACTGATCGATTACAACTGGTGCATCGGCTGCCGCATGTGCCAGCTCGCCTGTCCTTATGGCGCACGCAGGTTCAATTGGGGAGAACCGGAATTGCCGGCCGAGGAGATGAACCCCAAGACCCACTACTTCGGCAATCGGCCGAGGATGCGGGGGGTCATGGAAAAATGCACCTTTTGCGTGCAGAGAACCCGTGAAGGCAGAAACCCGGCCTGTCTGGAGGCCTGTCCCGTGGGTGCCAGGAAATTCGGCAATCTCCTCGATCCGGAGAGTGACGTGCGCAAGATCATTGCCACGAAAAGGGTCTTCCGCTTCAAGGAGGAAATGGGTACCTATCCAAAGTTCTTCTATTACATTGGCTGAGCGTGCAACATGAACAAGTTCATCTCGTTTGCCGTGGACCTCGGCGCCTATGCCCTGAAAGGCGGTCCGCGCTACAGGGCCTGGTTGCTTTTCCTGCTGGCGTTGATCGTGGGTTGTTCATTTCCCGCCTATAGGCAGCTGACCGAAGGGCTGATCCTCACAGGGGCAACGGATCAGATCCCCATGGAGATGTTCTTTGCCAATTTCATCTTTACTGCGCACGTGGCCGCCGCGGCCATCCTGGTGGTGGCTCCCGGTTATTTCTACCACCGCAAGGACATGAAGGAGCTGGCGGTGATTGGCGAAATCATCGCCATGGTATTCGTGGCCACGGGCATCACCTTCATCATCTTTCACATGGGTCGGCCGGACCGGCTATGGCACATCCTGCCCATCGTCGGCTACCTAAACTTCCCAAACTCCATGCTGATCTACGACACGATCGTGCTGAACGTGTACCTCTATCTCAACCTGATCGGCATCACCTACATCCTGTACAAGAAATATACCGGCGAATTCGATACCAAGGCCCTGGCAAGATGGTTCACCCCGGTGATCTATCTGGCCATTGTATGGGGCCCTCTCATCCATATCTGCACGGCATTCGTGCTGAGCAGCAATGCCAGGATGGGTATGTGGGCCAGTGCGGTCATGCCATTTGGTTTCCTGGCCATGGCGGGCGCCTCGGGTCCGGCCCTGGTCATCGTACTGTTCCTCATCATCAGGAAACACACCAAACTGCACATCAACGATTCCGTCATCGATCTGATGACCACCATCATCGGCTGGAGCCTGGGAATCATCACGCTGGTGTTCGCCGGCGAATACTTCACGGTACTCTATTCGAATACCGAGCATGCGGAATCGCTCAATTTCAGCATGTTTGGCCACAACGGCCTGAAGATGTACGTGCCCTGGTTCTGGGGGACCAATATCGCCATACTGGGCAGCTTCATCGCCATTCTCTTTCCGAGAATCCGCAAGAGCTATGACTTCTGGCTGCCCATCCTCTGCGTCATCATATTCATGGCCATCCTGGTGGAAAAACCCATGATGCTGGTATTTCCCGCCTTCAGTCCCTCTCCCATGGGTGAATACACCGAATACCGCCCCACCATGATCGAGATGATCAATGTGATGGGCACCTGGGCGGTGGGCTTCATGTCGCTGACCCTGCTGGTGAAGGCAGCCGTGGGCGTACTGACCGGCGAGGTGCGCTACAAACTGTCGACGGATTCCCATTAGCAAATCCTGCCGGGCCTCGCGCCCGGCCATGAGCATTCCCTGCCCATCACACAAGCAAAAATCGAGAAGGACATGTTCAAGAACAGCCTCCAGAGCACCCCTTCCATAGTCGTCGTCGCCCTGGCACTGGTCATTGCAATGGCCGGCATCCTGGCGCTGGTCGGCGGCCTGAATGGAAGAGAAACCGCTACCACCCCGGCAGGGATGCAGGGCAAGGGCCGGACAGCACCTGTCGTCACCGAGTGCTTCGAGAGCAGGGAAGGTTCCACCAGCGTCACCCGGGTCGAAAACGCCGTCCCCCGCTATGGCTACCCCAATCTCAAGTGTTCGAAGACCACACAGGCCGTGCTGTGGTATGGAGACCCCTTCGACGGTACCGTTCCCATGGGGGAAATGCCGGATATACGGGACGGCACGCGCGGCGATTTCGCCCATGCCTTCGTCAAACCCAGGGAGGCCCACCTGACCTATTTCAATATGGGGCCGGATGGCTGCAGGACCTGTCACGACGGCAGGACCGTGCCCGTGCCCAAGAGCAAATCAGCCCGTCCCCTGGCCATGCACCAGGACATCGTCGCGGACTCCATGCAACTGCAGCACGGGCGTGGGGCCTTGTGGTGCCTGGACTGTCACAGCGCCACCGACCGCAACAAGCTGATCGATCATCTGGGCAACCAGATCGGTTTCAACCAGCCCCAAAAGCTCTGCGGCTCCTGCCATGGCGAGGCGTACATCGATTGGCGGGCGGGCATCCATGGCAAGAGGATCGGCACATGGGCAACGGGTGGCAAGAAGCGCTGGTGGGTGTGTACCGAGTGTCATAACCCCCATACCGTCCAGGCCAACCGCTTCGATCCCCTCCTGCCCGAGCCGCCCCCTCCCCTGCCCCGGGGCATGCGCAACGCCAATCACGAACGCGTGGGCCAGGGCGTGCACTGATGGCATGCGCATCCGTACGTGGCGGATGCGCGGCCTCAGTAGTGTGGCGGGATGTCGTCACGCGGGTCCGTCTTTTCCGCCGGGCTCATGTGCCGCACCTGCTGGAACAGGAGGTGTATCTGCGCCTGCAACAGCCCGATCTGTTCCTGCTGACTGGCCACCACGCGGTTGAGCTCTTCCATCAGGTCTTCGGCGAAACTGAGTTTGATTTCAAGTTCGGTGATGCGGGTGTTTGAGTCCATCCGGAGCTGGGCGGGCACGGCCTGGTGGGAGGCACATTGTAGTGCGGGTGCCGTGCCGCGGGTCCGCACCGGCCAAGACCATCGCTCCTGTGATGCCTCACGGCATTCGCAACGGCAGCCCCTGGCCATCCGTCGTCGCCCTGTGGGCCTCACCGGCTCGCAGCCCCGGGGCGTACCGAAAGCCTGCTATCAAAATGGGGCGCGTGGCACGGAATACCACCACGAAACCCTCCCGTCATTTCGAGCGGTGAATCCAGAACCATGGATGCACTGATCGGCCGGCTCATGACACCACCCGGGGTGTCTCATGCGGTTTGGAACGACAGCCCTTGCATGCGGCGCGTTCCTCCTGAAGTCCGCCCCCTCCAGCCGGATTGGGACTGACAGGCTTCAGCGTGCGCCTGCGGACATGGGCAATGATCCTTATCTCTCCGGTGCAGGCCGGTATCCTGGATCAACGACGCCGCGCGCCGTTTTTTCGTGTCCGGCTCCTGACGCATTCGTGCCGGAAGCCACCGCGCACGGCGCAAACCCTAAGGCCACCCGAGCCCCATTGCCGGACCTGACGGGTGCATCCCGGAGTACGCCTCGCCGTTGCGGCATTCGCAAGACAGGTCGGGCCGCAAACCAACCGGGTTGGCCCGCGAAAGGACCATCCGCACCGTGCCCTGTTGTAAGTTCACTGCAGGCCCTGTGCAGGGCCTTTTCCCGTAACAGACCAAGGTATTCGCGATGTACGTCCCCTTCCTTTCCGCGCCAGGCAAATGGACCCTCGGCGCCCTGTCCTTCCTCCTGCTCGCCGGCTGCGCCAGCACCGAAGCCGTTGCCCCGGCCCCGATCCAGGCTGCCATCACGACCCCCGCTCCGGATCCACGACTCTCCGCCCTGGAAGCCCGGCTGGAGGCTGGCCAGCGCAATGCCCTGGCCAGCGCCCAGGAGGCAAGGGCCCTGGCTGCACACCAAGCGGAACGCTTGCGTGCCCTGGATCAACAGCTGGACGGACAAGCCCGTTCGATGGACGAACTGCGCGCGGATATCCGGCGCTCGGCCGCAGAGAACGGTCAGGGCCTGGAACGCCTGCGCGCCGACCTGCAGGCCATGCAACAGCTCCAGGCAGACTCGCTGGCCAGTCGGGAGCGCCAGGCCGAGTCCGGCCTGCAGGCCATCGAAGCCAGTCTGGACAGGCTGCGCGCCGACATGGATCGCCTGGGTGCGAACAGCCAACAGGGTCTGGAGCGCCTGCACGCCGACCTGCAGACCATGCAGCAGGCGCAGAAGCACGAGCTGGCCAGGCAGCAGAGCCAGGCAGAGGCCCGTCTGCAAGCCGTGGACAGCGCCCTCAACACCCGTCTGGAACAGATGGAAATGCGCCTGGCCGAGGTAGGGCGCATGGCCGAGGAAGCCCTGGCCGCCCTGGGCCTGGGTCCGCGCAAGATCTATGGCAAGGTGGTGCACAGCGTCACCCTCACGGACGACAAGACCCTTTTCCCCATCAACTCCCCTTATCTGGGAGAGCAGGACATAGCCAAACTCCAGTCCGTGGCAGAGTACGTGAAGAAGCTGGATGCGAACTACCACATCGGCATCCACGGGCACAGCGACGGGATGGGATCGGACGACTACAACTACGAGCTGGCCAAGGCACGGGCCGAGGTGGTGAAGAACCATCTGCACGAGAAACTGGGCATACCCCTGCTGCGCATGTCGGTCCTCTCCCATGGCGCCACGGACACCTCCGCATACCGTGTGGGCGCCAACCGCCGCATCGTGGTGGAAGTGTTGCAGTAGAATCGGCGGCACGTCGTCGTGATTCCGGGCCTGGCCCGGAATCCGGCCTTGCCGAGCATCCTGGACCCCGGCCCGTGCCGGGATGACTCCTTCAGGCCCCGGAACACTCCTCATGTCCCATGCCCCATCCGAACTCCTGCGCGACGTGCAGCGCCGCCGCACGTTCGCCATCATCTCCCACCCGGACGCGGGCAAGACCACCCTGACGGAAAAGCTGCTGCTGTTCGGCGGCGCCATCCAGATGGCCGGCACGGTGAAGGCGCGCAAGAGCGCGCGCCACGCCACCTCCGACTGGATGGAGGTGGAAAGGCAGCGGGGCATCTCGGTCACCAGCTCGGTGATGCAGTTCGACTACGCCGGCCACACCATCAACCTGCTGGACACTCCGGGCCACGAGGACTTCTCCGAGGACACCTACCGGGTGCTCACCGCCGTGGACGCGGCGGTCATGGTCATCGACGCCGCCAAGGGCGTGGAGGCCCAGACCATCAAGCTGCTGGAGGTCTGCCGTCTGCGCCACACCCCCATCATCACCTTCGTCAACAAGCTGGACCGGGAAGTCCGCGACCCCCTGGACCTGCTGGCGGAGATCGAAGCCGTGCTCAGGCTGGACTGCGCGCCGGTGACCTGGCCCGTGGGCATGGGCAAGACCTTCCGCGGCGTGTACCACCTGCTCCATGACCAGATGCTGCGCTTCACCGCCGGCGAGGAACGGGCCGGGGGCGAGGTGGAGCGCATCGAGGGCCTGGACAACCCGAAACTCATGGAACTCTTCCCCCTGGAGATGGACCGCCTGCGCGAGGAGGTGGGGCTCATCCGCGAGGCCAGCCCGCCCTTCGACATCACCGACTTCCTCAGGGGCCACCAGTCCCCCGTGTTCTTCGGCTCCGGCATCAACAACTTCGGCGTGCGGGAGATCCTCCAGGCCCTGGTGGAATGGGCGCCGCCGCCCCAGTCCCGCGACGCCGGGGCCCGCATGGTGGAGCCCGCCGAGGCCCCCTTCACCGGCTTCGTGTTCAAGATCCAGGCCAACATGGACCCCAAGCACCGGGACCGCATCGCCTTCTTCCGGGTCTGTTCCGGCCGCTATTCGCCGGGCATGAAGGTGCAGCACCAGCGCATGGGCCGGGAGATGAAGCTGGCCAACGCTCTGACCTTCATGGCCAACGAGCGGGTGCACATGGAAGACGCCGTGGCCGGGGACATCATCGGCATCCACAACCACGGCCAGCTGCAGATCGGCGACACCCTCACCGAAGGCGAGGCCCTGCACTTCAAGGGCATCCCCTACTTCGCGCCGGAGATGTTCCGCACCGCCCGCAGCCGGGACCCCATCAAGTCCAAGCAGCTGCAGAAGGGCCTGAAGGAGCTGGGCGAGGAAGGCGCCATCCAGGTGTTCGAGAACATGATGAGCGGCGCCCTGCTGCTGGGCGCCATCGGCCAGCTCCAGTTCGAGGTGGTGGCCAGCCGGCTGCAGGCGGAATACAAGGTGGACGCCCTCTACGAGACCGCCGACATCCATACCGCCCGCTGGCTCACCTTCCCGGATGAGGCCTCAAGACGGCAGTTCGAGAAGGAGCAGTTGGCGCGCATGGCCCTGGACGTGGACGGCAACCCGGTGTACCTGGCCACCAACCGCTACAACCTCAGCCTGCTGGAGGAGAAATGGCCCCAGGTCAGGTTCCACGCCAGCCGGGAGCACGGCCAGCGGTTCGGTTGACCCCCTGTTTTCCGCCCCGGCGGAACCCCCGCCATGCCATCAGAGCTTTGCCGCCTGGCCAAGCAGGATGCCGGCATGCTCCACCACTTCCGGGATGCCGAAGCCGCCGGTGAGCGACCGGAGCTGACGGTCGCCCCGCACCGGATCGAGCCGTCCCTCGCCCACATCCTTGAGGAGGTCGCGGATCTTGCCCCAGCGTTCGCTCAGCTCCGCCTTGCGCGTCGCCGAACCGCCGGCGGCGCCCAGCCGGTCCAGCACCTTGGTGGAAATGTCCTTGGCCGTGCCGCGCGCGGCCTCCATCGCCCGGGTGAGGGGATCCACCGCGCCGATGCGTGTCGAGCCGAGCATGCTGGCGCCCTTGTAGATCGTCACATCGCCCGCCTGGGTCGCCCAGAGCTTGGACAGTCCCGCCTTGTCGGCCGTGATCCAGGCCAGGTCCTTGTAGGCCTCGGGGTGCAGGCTGGTGGTGATCTCCTCCATGGCATGGCCGGCGCTACGGCCGGTGACCGCCCGGTAGGCCTCGTCCCAGGCCTCCTGAGCCTCCTTCTGCCAGGCATGCAGGGATTGCGGCCTGCCCCCCTTCGTCAACCGGGCGGCGGCCTCTTCCACCAGGCGGATGTCGTAGTCCATGTTGGGGCTGCCGGCGCTGGAGGCATTGCGTACGGGCTGGAGACGGGCCCGGTCCCACTGCCTGGCGGACATGATGCGGTGGAACTCATCCTCGACGCGCACGTGGATGGTGTCCACATGGGCCATGAAGTCTTTCTGCAGCGGCAGATCCGCCTTGAACTTCATGAATGATTTGGCGTGCAGGTCGGAATGGACCGCCGCCGCCCAGTCCGCGGCCTTGCGCTCCAGCACCCCGATCTCCGCCAAGGGGCGCCGTGCGAGGCGGGCCGCCGCCACCTCCGCCTGGGCCGCCTGAAACGCCTTCGCCAGGTCCTGTCCACGCTGCTGGGCCTGCCTGAACTCAGCCAGCTGGATGGCCTGCCCCACCGTCATCTTTTCCGCACCGGCCACGGGGGCCGGGGCCGAAGTGCCCAGGGTGGCCAGCCGGCTCATCAGCCAACCCGTGGCGCCCGCCTGGGCCGCGCCGGTCCAGCCCCCCTTGGGATAGGCCTCCAGCGCGCTCAGCGCCGCATGCAGCGGGGCGTTGAGGTAGAGGGAGGCATCACGGACGGCCTGCTCCGGCCCCCCCAGCACCATCCCGGAGGCGCCCGCATAGGTGGCGGCGGCGCGCAGGGTATGCAAGCCTCCGGCGCCACTGCCGATGGAGATGGCCACGTCGGCGATGGTCTTCACCCGTTCGGCCCGCGTCAGCAGGTCGTCGAAATACAGGGCCTGCTCCTGGTGGCGCGCCGACTCCCCGCGCCAGTAACCGTCCACCTGCTTGTGCAGCGCCTCGGCGATCCGACGGGTCTTGTCGGCATCGAAGGACGCGCGCACTTCGGGGGTGAGCTGCCGCCGGACGAAATCCCGGGCAGCCTGCTGCCGCTCGGGCGGCAGCATCCCGATGAGCCGGGGCAGCGCCGCCTGGGCCCGCAGGCACGACTCCATGCGCTGCTGGTTTTCCCGTATCTGCCGGGAAAACAGGTCGCGTGCATGCTGGTCGAAGGGGCCGGGCGTGTGTACCGGCACCCCCGTGCGCAGGGTGGCGAGCAGGTCGCGTTCGGCCTGGAGGTCGGATTCCACATGCAGGATGCGCCACTGCAGGCGTGCCCGGATGTCGGGGTCGGTGGTCCGCGCCAGTTCCGCCCGTTCGCGGTTGAGGTTGCGCTCCAGGGCGGTGACGGCCGCCTCATGGAACTCGATGGCCGAGTTCTTTCCCTTCTCCAGCGGCAGGGGAAGCGGCACCGCCTCCCCCTCCGCGTCGATCACGATCTGGTCTGACCAGACATAACGGTAGCTGGCGAGGGGCTGGTCATTGTGATCCCGGATCTCAAGTCGCAGCGGCCCCGGCCCGGCCGGCCCGACCTCGAAGGAAAGCCCGTCCAGCGGCTGATCCACCGGGTGCAAGGACGAGAGGGGGATCGCCGGCACCGGGAACACACCCTCGTGCAGGTGGGTGAGGTTGTGGAAGTCGCCGGAGCGACGGGGGTCGGGCAGACGGACCTTCACCTTCCGATCCCGGAAATTCGCCGGGGTGAGCTGGCGCAACTCGGGGCCGATCATGAGCTCGAATGTGTTCGCCGGGTCGTGCTGTCCCATCCGGTCGGAATCCACCGCGTAAAGCGCGCGCATGCCCGTCACGCCATATTCCCCCCGGGGCAGACGAAGATAGACCGAGGCCACCAGGCTGGCGCCACCGTGCTGGGCCGTCGTGTGCACGGAGCCCTCCATCGCCACCCGCGCCGGCAGGCCGGGCACGATCGCCTCCGGCAGTTCCCAGGAGATGCGGTAGGAGTTGGTGATGCTGGTGGTGGGCGTCATGGGAACCCGCTCCACCATGGTCAGGGTATCCCGGCTGCCCTTGCCCGCAGCGAAGCTCCAGCCGTCGTACAGCGTGCCGTTGCGCCTTTCCGCCAGGCGCCAGCCGGAGGTCCGCTGCGCGCCGGCAAGGGCCCGCCTGGTCCGGGCAAGATGCTTGAGGTAAAGCTCGCGCCGCTCCGCCACGCGCTTTGAAGGATCGGGGGCGACGGCCGACAACTGCTTCACCCGCTCGGCCACCTGCTGCATGGCGGCTTCCGCGCTCTGGGCGGCCAAGGCGTGCTGTTCGAGGATGGCCAGGGCCTCCTGGACGGCGGCCTCATTGCCCCACGAAGCGGCCTGGACAGCCTCCTGCCAGGCCTGATCCGCCGCCGCCAGCGCCACCGCGCCGGTGGCACGGGCCGAGGCAAACTGAAGCATCTCCGGCACCACCGCGGCGGCGTGAGCCTCGTCCTCGGCATCCGGATAAACCGCGGCCGTGGCCAGGGGGGAGCGGGGATCCGGCTGGCCGAGCAGCGACAGCAGGGCAAGCGTGGCCGCCGGTCCGGCCTCGGGCCGCGTGCGCAGCAGCGGTCCGAATTCCGGTACCGGGGACAGGGCCAGCGGCGGCATCGCCTCGGGGCGTTCGTGCTTGTCCTGCGCCTGTTCCGCCGCGGCGGCTTCCTTTTCCGCCTTTTCCTTGGCCTTGGCCGCTGTGGCCGCGGTCTGCTCCCGTTCCAGCCGCACCAGGGCATCCGCCCGCAGCGATCTCGCCTCCACGAGATTCCCATCCAGCGCCAGCACCCGGTCGCAGGCGCGGATGCACTCCGTCCAGCGCCCCGCGGCGTGATGCTTCCGCGCCTCTTCCATGAGTTGTGTGGGAGGAGTCGAAGCCTGCCCGATGGACTTCGTGCTCTGATCCAGGACCCGCTGGGTCTTGTCGAGGGCGCGCTGTACCTTGTCCAAGGCCTTGTCGAGGCTCTCGAACAGCCCCGCCGACGCCGTGGTGGCCAGCGTGATTGCCAGGAGCCCTATGGAAATGAACCGGAGTTGCATGGCCTTTTCTCGCCACCCGCTCAAGTCGGATGGCACGTAATCCACTTGCCTAAGCACGCTCGGCGAGCACGTTCACGAACTTTCAGTCACCAATCCAAAATTAGCAAAACCCGTACGCAATTGCCCGGAACTGGCGAGGCAATCAACCCGCCAGGGCCGCCGTCACGATCTCCTTCGCCTCGGCGACGATGGCCTGGAGGTGTTCCGCGCTCTTGAAGCTCTCGGCGTAGATCTTGTAGATGTCCTCGGTGCCCGAGGGCCGGGCCGCGAACCAGCCGTTCTCGGTGGTGACCTTGAGGCCGCCGATGGGGGCGTCGTTGCCCGGGGCCCGGGTGAAGCGGCCGGTGATGACCTCCCCCGCCAGGGTGGGGGCGGCCACCTTGTCGCCGGTCAGGGTCTTGAAGGCGGCCTTCTGTTCCGGTGTGCAGGCCGCGTCGATGCGCAGGTAGTGGGGCGTGCCGTGGGCCGCCGCCAGGTCCTGGTAGTAGCGGCCCGGGTCCTTGCCGGTGACGGCGGTGATCTCCGCCGCCAGCAGGGCCAGGAGGATGCCGTCCTTGTCCGTGGTCCATACCGTGCCGTCCCGACGCAGGAAACTGGCGCCGGCGCTCTCCTCGCCGCCAAAGCACAGGGTCCCGGCCAGCAGGCCCGGGCTGAACCACTTGAAGCCCACGGGTACCTCGATGAATTTGTGCCCCAGGCCGGTGACCACCCGGTCGATGAGGCCGGAGCTCACCAGGGTCTTGCCCACGGCCACGTCCCGGTTCCAATCGGGCCGGTGGGTGAGCAGGTAGTGGATGGCCACCGCCAGGAAGTGGTTGGGGTTCATGAGGCCCATGGAGGGGGTGACGATGCCGTGGCGGTCCACGTCCGCGTCGTTGCCCCAGGCGATATCGAACCTGTCCTTCAGGCCCACCAGGCTGGCCATGGCGTAGGGGCTGGAGCAGTCCATGCGGATCTTGCCGTCGTGGTCCAGGGTCATGAAGCCGAAGGCCGGGTCCACCCTGGGGTTCACCACCTCGATGTTGAGGCCGTACTTCTCGGCGATGGGCTGCCAGTAGGCCACCGCCGCGCCGCCCATGGGGTCCACGCCCATCCTGAGGCCGGCCTTGCGGATGGCTTCCATGTCGATGACCTGGCCCAGGTCCGCCACATAGGGGGGGACGAAGTCTTCCTGGAAGGTGGTGGGCGCCTCCAGGGCCTGCTCATAGGGCACCCGGCGCACGTCCCGGTTGGCGTCCGCCATGAGGTTGTTGGCGCGTGCCTCGATCCAGCCCGTGGCGTCCGTGTCCGCCGGGCCGCCGTGGGGCGGGTTGTACTTGATGCCCCCGTCCGTGGGCGGATTGTGCGAGGGGGTGATGACCAGGCCGTCGGCCTGGCAGCCGGTGGCAGGGCCACCGGCGCAATTTTCCTTGTTGAAGACCAGGATGGCGCGCGAGATGACGGGGGTAGGCGTATAGCCATCGCCTGCCTGGATGCGCACCTCCACGCCATTGGCGGCCAGCACCTCCAGGATCGTGCGCTGGGCGGGGGTAGACAGGGCGTGGGTGTCCTTGCCCAGGAACAGGGGGCCGGTGATGCCCTGGGCGGCCCGGTATTCGCACACCGCCTGGCCGATGGCCAGGATATGGGCCTCGTTGAAGCTCCTGTTGAAGGCGCTGCCGCGGTGGCCGCTGGTGCCGAAGGCCACCCGCTGGGTGGCGACGTTCACGTCCGGCGCATCGGCATAGGCCGCCAGCAGGGCGGCGGTATCCATGAGGCTGTCGGCGGGGGCGGGTTTGCCGGCGAGGGGATGGGCCATGCGGGACTCCGTGCGAACGTCGATACAGCTTCAATGGTACCTCTTGAAGCCTGTAACAACCCGTAACCACTGGAAACCCCCGCAGCCACCCATGCCGCCTAGCATGGGGTCACGGCGGGCACTGAGGCTCCCGAAGCGAGAAAAGGAGATGGACATGAAAACGACCCTGAAGACCCTGTTGACCGTCCTGCTGGGCGTGGCCGCCCTGGGTGTGGGCACGCATGCCCTGGCGGATGCGTATGGCAACCGGCATGACTGGCGTGACGACGGCCGGCACGCGTACCGCTGGGACGATCGCCGGCATCACGACATCCGCCATCATGGCTGGCATGCGTATCGTCCGTACCCTGGCTACCGCAATGTGTACTTCGTTGCGCCGCCGCCCTGGGCGTATCACGCCCGGCCGGTGCCGGTGCCGGTATCGAGACCCGTCTACCGTGCGCCCGGACCCGCCGTGATCATCGACCTGCCGCCCATCATCATCCGCTGACCCGGCCCGCCTCCTGCCGCCGGACAGGAGGTGGCCTGGCAGACTCAGCGTGAACGCGCGGCGATGCTGCAGCTGCGGGCCAGTTCCGCCAGATGGGGCAGCAGCTCCGAGTGGGCTTGCAGGCGAAACACGAAGCGCGGAATGCCCTGGCCGGAAGTCCGCGCCATGAACGGTTCGCCCCAGAAACTGAGCAGGGCTTCCGGCTGACCGCTGATCTGTCCGTCGGCCAGGATGAAGGATGTAGTCTGGCTCAACTCGGTCCAGCAGGGCTCCAGGACCTTGGCGCCACCGGCGCAGCCCGCGATCCTGGGAGCGATGTCCTGTTGCCAGAGGCCACGCTGGCTTTCGTCGAGGATGAAGTGCAGGGAGGTGATGCGCGGATTTTCGATGGCCGGCCGCAGCAGGGCATCGAATTGCGGCTGCGTCCTGTACATCGACAGGCAGACATTGAACCAGATGGTGTCACCACCCATGTGGTGCATGAAGTCGTCGTGCGCGGAGCGCAGCTGACGTGGACCAATCAGGTGCACATCCGCCGGCTTGAGCTCGGACTGGATACGGCGCACGGCGCGCGCGGTGCGATCCACCTGTTCGGCGGTCAGCTCGTTGTTGCGTGCATGGCGGATGAAATTGATGAACAGCAGCGTCAGCAGGCCCAGGACGATGGGGAACACCACCTGCTCCGGCAGGAGCTGGAGCAGGTTCAGTACCGTCGCCACCACCGCCGCGGCGATGCCGGCGATGGCATCCCACTCCAGGCTGAAGAATTTCTTCATGTTCATGCGCAGGGCTCCTCGATGCGGGCGATGGGGCGGATCAGGCACGCCTGGGGTCCGGTCTAGGATCGATCTCTGCCAGGAGCGCATGCGGCAGGATCGACTCCGCCCGGGGAAACAGTTCGCGTTCCTCGAAACGGACATGGGCCTCCATGGCTTCACCAAAGGCGCGCAGGCAGTCGGCCTCGCCACGCGCAAGCCGGCTGGCCAGGGCGCGCAGCGCGGCATGCTCGCTCAGGGTACGCGTCACCAGGTCGGCATGCCCAGCGGCCTGCAGCGCGGGCAGCAGGCGTGCCTCCTCCGCCTGGAAGTGCGGTTCATATTCCGTGCAGAACCGCCGCGTGACCTCCGCCATGAAGTCCCCCCGGGCCGCGTCCTGCGTGTCCGCCAGGCGCATCGCGCGCTTGGCCAGCACCAGGGCCGTGTGATGCTCGCGTGAGAGCCGCGACAAACCCGCATGTCTTTTCATGTGAACCGGACCTTTTCCCGAGTGCGCGCAAGACCGTGCATGATAACGCCCTGCCCGGCCCACAGCCCGGGTAGCCGGAGTGGCCACCGCGCGGGACGCCCGCCATGGCTCAGCGCCCGGCCACGCCCAGTTGCATGCGCGCCGGCACCTCCCGCCCCTCCCCATCGAAGGACTCCACCTCTCCCTGCCTGCTGCGCGCCGCGGGCGCGCCGGCGGCGGCCAGTCCGGACAGCACGGCCTCGCCCCGCTGACGGGCAAGACCTGCCAGATCGGCATCGGTGATCTCCACCCGGGCGAGCAGGCGCTCGTACAGCAGGCCATGCAGATCCGCACCCTTGAGGACGTTCATGTCCGTCTCGCTCAGGGGCTCATCCTTCCGGAACAGCCCCTTCAGGCGGGACATGAGCTTGCCGGCGCCGCTTTCCTGCCTCTTCTCCGGGTTGGCCTGGAACCACTTGGCCTGGAGCTTCTTCCACTCCTCGTCACCGAAGCGGGCGGCATAGAGCCCTTCCAGGGCGGCCTGGACCTTGGCATTGGCAGTGGAGATGGGGCCGGGCTCCTCGTCGGGCCGCAACCGGAGGCCCATCTTCTCGGCCACGGCACGGCGCAGCCGGGCCTCCTTCAGCGCCGGACGGTCGATGTCGGCGGACCAGGCCGGATGCACGGTCAGGGCCAGACCGGGACGTTTGTTGAGCACCGTGGCGATCTGCTTGAGCTTCTCCTTCTCGGGTGGCGTCAGACCCGGCTCGCCGGCTTCGAAGGCGATCTTCTCCAGCTTCGCGCCGTCGCCGCCGAACAGGCTGGCCAGGGCGCGGAAGGGTGCGGTGACGATCTTGGTGAGAATGTTACCGATGGCCTTCCAGATGATGCGGCCGTAGCTGAACTGGGGGTCGTCCAGACTGCCGGACACGGGCAGACCCAGGTCGATGCGGCCATCGCTGTCCTGCAGGATGGCGATGGCCAGGTCCAGGGGCAGGTCCTTGGCGGTGGGGCTTTCCACGCGCTCGCCCAGGGTGAGACTGTCCATGATGATCTGGTTCTCACCCAGCAGCTCACGCTGCTTGATCTTGTATTCCAGGTCCAGGGACAGCTTGCCGGAGTCGATCTTGCGGCCCACGAAGGTGGCGGTGTAGGGCGTAAGACGGGTCATCTCCACGTTGCGGAACACCACCTTGATGTCCATGAAGGCGGTGGGATCGAACAGGTCCAGCTGGCCCACGGCCCGGGCCAGGCCATACTCGTCCACCTGACCATCCAGCTCCAGCTGGGCGGCGCTGCCCGGCTGGGTGGAGATGCCGTTGAAGGCGCCCTTGAAGTGGTGGATGCGGGTGCCGAACGGCAGGGCCAGGGACAGGTCGGCGAAATCCAGCTCGCCGTTTTCCACCCGCACCCGGTCGATGGTCATGCGCATGGCGCGCTCGGCCTTGGCGGCATCCGGTTCGGCCCTGGCCGGCGCAGACGGCGGTGCGGCCGCCGCCTGCCCGGCAGGCGGCGGCCGGGCCTTGAGGATCTTCTTCAGGTTGATCGTCTTGTCCTTGTCGATGATCAGCTTGGCCCCCAGGCCGTCCAGGCTGAGCTCGTCGATATCCAGGGCCGCCGGACGGTAGCTGACGCTGTCGCTGGCCAGGCTCTTCCAGGCCAGGAAGCGCTCGCCGCCGTCGGATTCGTTCAGCAGCAGGTCCGTCACCCGCAAGCCGCCGTCGAAGGCCGGCTGGCCGTCGTACCTGAGACGCCCGGAACCCGAGGCCGCGCCCGAGGCCAGAACGAGGTTGGCGACCTGGCTGACGAAGGGCTGGGCAGGCTTGAGGCTCAGATTGTTCAGGACCAGGCGCAGGTCGGCGGCGGGCTTGGCGGGGATGACCCTGCCCTCGGCCCGGAAGCTGCCGCCCTCCTTCACTGCCAGGGTGAGCCGCACCGGCACGGCCTGCTTCAGGTCCTGGCTCATCCCCTTCACGGAGGCGTTGATGCGCTCCAAGTTCAGGCGGACCGCGGGTTGCACGGTTTCATCCCGCGCCGCCACACGGAAGCCCACCAGGCCCACTTCACCCACGCTGTAGCGCCAGGCGGAAACGGGGCCGGCCGGGGCCGGCGCCGCAGTCTTGCCATCGGCCTGCTGGAAGGCCTCCAGCAGGCCGATGCGTCCATCCGCCTCCCGCACCACATCCAACGCGCCATCCCGCAGGGTCACGCTGCCCAGACTGACGGACTGCCCCGCCAGGTCGACATGCCCGTCCGCCAGGCTGATGCCGCCCAGGTTGAGAAAGGGCCTGGCACCGCCGCTGGCAAGGCGCACGCCACCGATCTCCATGCCCAGGCCCGCCATCCGCGCCTGGGTGACGGTGCCGCCCAGCTCGGCGCTGGCGCTGAAGCCCAGCTTCACGTTGCCGACGTCCACGCCCAGGGGCTGGCGGAAGCCCACGTCGCGGAAGCCGAAGCTCAGGCCATCCAGGCTGAAGCCGCCCAGCTGGACGCGCCAGGGCTCGCTCGCGGAGACAGGGTCGGCGGGCACCGCCGGCCGGGCCTCACGGGACTTGGCCTCTTTTGTCTCGCCCGCCGGCACAAACCAGTCCTGGATGTCCAGCCGCCCGCCGCGACCGCGATGCAGTTGGATGTGTCCACCCTGGAGGGTGATGCCGCCGATGTCCAGGCTGCGCCTGTCCAGGTCGAGGCGGCCCCCCATCAGGGCCAGGCTGTCCAGGCGCACGGCCGGTTCGGCGGTGTGCCTGCCCCGCAGGACCAGCCCTTCCAGGCGGGCCTCGAGCCTGTCCGCCAGCAGGGACAGCCGCCTGTCCGCCCAGGCCACGCGGTAATCCAGCGACAGGGCCGCCCGGCCCGCAGGGGGAGCCATGTCCAGGTGGTTCTGGAGATAGGGCCAGAAACGGGCCAGGTCCAACTGGTCGATACCCAGCCGGCCGGTGGCGACGCTGGGCGTGAGGCTCACCTCCCCCTTCCAGCGGATGCGCGCGCCCCATCGCGTGGTGGCGGCCAGGTCGTAGGCACCCTTGTCATCCGGCAGGGTGGAGATCCGCTCCAGGCTCAGGTCCAGGGGGTTGAGGCCGGTACGGAAACCCACGCGCTGGTCCGCCAGATCCACCCGGCCCCTTTCCAGGCCGAAATGCCGTACCAGCAGGCGCGGCAGGGGCTCGTCCGGTTCATCCTCCTCGCTCCTGAAGGCCTCGATCAGCGCGCTCCAGTTGAGCTGGCCGTTCTCCAGCAGGCTCACCCGCGCATGCGGCGCGCGCAGACGGATGTCCTGGAAGGTATAGGCCCGGCGGAACAGGCTGGAGGCCTGGAAATCCACGAACAGTTCCTCGAGGTCCAGCAGGGGCTTGCCGTCCGGCTCCCGCAGGGCCAGGCCCCGGACCCGCAGGGACAGGGCCAGGGGATCGAACCTGGCCTCCGCCAGGCTGAGCTGATGCCGGCTCTTGTCCGCCACGATCCTGGGGGCCAGCCATTTGACCAGGGGCTCGAAACCGAACCAGCCGAACAGGAGATAGGCGACGACGAGCCCCAGGGCGATGCGCACCGGGGTCTTACGCAACGCTGCCATCAGGGTGTTACGGATACGCTGCCACATTGCCATGCCCTCGCTGGAATGCCCACTTCACCCGGCAAAAAACAGATAAGTCACCGCCACCGCGGCCGTGAAACCGGCCAGATCGGCGATCAGCCCGCCCGCCACGGCGTGGCGCACGCGCTTGATGCCCACCGCACCAAAATACACCGCCAGCACGTAGAAGGTGGTTTCCGTGCTGCCCTGGACGATGCTGCTCAGGCGGCCGGCGAAGGAGTCCGCACCGCTGGCCCGCATGGTCTCCACCATCATGGCCCTGGCGCCGGAACCGGACAGGGGCTTCATGAGCATGGTGGGCAGGCCATCCACCCAGGCGGCATCGAAGCCCAGCGCCTGCACGCCGCCGCGCACGGTCTCGACGAAGGCCGGTAGGGCCCCGCTGGCGCGCAGCATGCCTATGCCCACCAGCATGGCCACCAGATAGGGAATGATGCCCACCGCCACCTGGAAGCCCTCCTTGGCCCCATCGATGAAGGCTTCGTAGGCGTTCACCCGTTTCCAGGCCGCCCCCAACAGAAACACCAGTACCAGCAGCAGCAGCAGGAAGTTGGACAGGGCCGAGGATTGCAGTGTCATGCGCGCCGCCGGGAGCTGGGCGAAGTACCCGGCCAGCGCACCCACCAGGGCGGTGATGCCCACCATCCAGGCCAGCACCACCCCATCCAGACGGATGCGCTGCACCACGGAGATGAAGAGAAAACCCGCGAGGGTAGAGCAATAGGTGGCCATGAGGATGGGAATGAACACGTCGGAGGGATCCTGCGCCCCCATCTGCGCCCGGTAAGTGAAGATGGTCACGGGCAGCAGGGTCACCGACGAGGCGTTCAGCACCAGAAACAGGATCTGCGCATCGCTGGCCGTGTCCGGGCTGGGGTTCAGGCTCTGCAGCTCGCGCATGGCCTTCAGGCCCATGGGCGTGGCGGCGTTGTCCAGGCCCATGACGTTGGCCGCCATGTTCATGGTGATGGAGCCCAGCGCGGGGTGGCCCTTCGGCACCTCGGGGAACAGGCGCGCGAACAGGGGTGCCAGGGCCCGGCCCAGCAGGTCCAGGAAACCCGCCCGCTCCCCCACCTTCATCACCCCCAGCCACAGGCACATCACGCCGGTGAGGCCCAGGGCCACCTCGAAGGCGGTCCCGGCGGCCTCGAAGGCGGCCTTCATCACCACGCCGAAGATGGCCGCATCGCCACCCAGGAACTGCAGCACCGCCGCGCCGAAGGCGGTGACGAAGAAGCCGATCCACAGGGCATTGAGCACGGACGCCCCGCTCTCAGGCCGCCATCGGGCTCAGCTGGGGCGCTGGGCCGGGCGATCCACAGCCGGACGGCACCGAACCCTTTTCATTCCCGCCCATGCGTTCCGTCGTGGTCGGGCGGGATCGTCAACGGACGGATGAAATCTCCGTCCCGCCAGGCCGTGGCGCGGCGGGACCGGGTGTTACGCAGGGAGTGGACCGTGCCGGTCCCCGCCAGCGGTTTGACGCTGGCGATCCTTTCCCGCTTCAGGCCCCGGTCCCGGTACGCCTGGCTCCAGTTCATGCGCTGCAGCTTGGCCAGGGTATCCAGGGTGGACAGACGTTCCGGCCTTTGCAGGGTGAGCTGTTCCTGAAAGGCCGGGCTGTTGAGGCCCGGGCGGACCAGGCCTTCCTTGTCAGTCGCCACACAGCGGCTCCAGCTGGGCGTCGGCATTCCGGTCACTGGGCGCGTGGGGCTGGGACCAATCCAGGGCGGCCTTCAGGTCCGCGACGGCCTGGGGCTCATGCAGACAGCGTTCGTTATCCGGCACCACGGTGGCGGTCCGCACCAGCCTCACGCCGTGTTCCTGTTCCCCGATCAACATCCTGCGGCCGGCAGTCTGCTTGCCAAGCGATATCCGGTCATTGGCGCCGATGATCTTGACGCTGCTGGTAATGGGGCTGGTGGGCATGGGGATCTCCTCACAAATTACCAATGCACGAATGCACCATAACACGCATGCAAACGGACAGGACTTTGCCAAGACTCCCCCTCTGCATGAAAGTCATGTCCGTTCATGCGTCATGGGCTTTGGGGTCGCCAACCACATCAGCCAACTGGCCGCAGGAGGTGTGACGCAGGAAATCCGGTCGCACGACGCGGATACCGAACGGCTCGTGTTTACTGAGCCATTCACGCAGTTCAGGCCGACCTGGCCAGACGCCGTCGACGCGAATTCCGTTCCAGCTGAGCGCCACATGGATACGATCCCCCTCGATCGAGGCCACCCGCACATCGCCCTCGCGAATCTCGATTCTGCCCCTGCCCATCTCCATCCAGGCAGACCCCACCAGCCAGATTGCTTCGCCTGGCGCATGTGTTTTCGCACAATCGAGCAGAAACCCGCACAAACCGGCCTGTCTGGGCAGCGGTTCGCCGGGTGAGAGCAGCAGGCGCGGCCTAGGTGCCCGTTTTCCGATGGCGACTAGATGACAGGTGATGGCCAGTGCCAGCGTATCGAGTTCCTCGCGCAATGCCATGAGTGGCGGGGGGACGGCTTCGAGGTATAGGAGCATGCCGGCCGCAATCCGGGCGTGATACCGCGCGTGCCGTCTCGAGGTGTGCTGAAGCGTGCGCCTGCGCTGGGAGGTCCGGCAAAACCTAAAGGCGTAAGGTCCGGCGAGGCCCGTGGTGATTTGTCGAGGACATCGTCGCGCAATCGTCACCCTACCTACCAGGCCGATCAAGATGCTCATCGCCAAGGGCAGCAGCCAACACCCGGCGATAAGCAATGATCTCGTGGACCAGGCGATAACGCACCGCATCGGTGAACAGCGACATCCCCATGGGGTTTTCCTCTCATCTGCGCATCACGGTGCTCGAAGATACGTTGCATGCCTCGCGGGATTTCCACGGCCACACTGGGGAGAAGAGAAACAGATGCCGGCGGGTGACAGACTCGGAACATGGGCCCGGGCGCAAGGGCCATCCAGGCATGTAGCCCCTTGCCGTCAAGCGCGCCCGGCCCAGGGCCACCAGGGTGTCGAGCAGCTGGGCAGGCGGTTCTTCCACGGGTCGTTGCCGGTGAAGCGGGCGGCCAGTTCGGCTTCCGTCAGGGTGTGGCGGCCTACGACAGCGCCCGGGCCACGGCGGCCATCCGTTCCGGCAGCGTGGCGGCAGGGCTGGCGGGCCGCACCCGCCGGGGCCGCGGCCCACTCCGCGCCCCGCACATCGTGCCGACCCGCGCCTATCGGCCTGGTCCCGGCGGGAGGCGGGCACCGGCGGTTGCCTCGGGCGGGAGGACCGGGACGCGGACCTGGGCAGTTACAGGCTGCCCAGCCAGAACAGGCCCAGGGCCGCGCCCCAGAGCAGGGCGGCACGCCAGACCAGGGCGACGATGCCATGCAGGACGCCGATCTCCGGTGGCTCGCCCACCCCCAGCACGGAGCGATGCAGTTCCCCTCCCGCCACGCGCACGTTGCCGCCCAGGCGCAGGCCCAGGGCCCCGGCCCCGGCGGCCAGCAGGATGCCTTCATTGCCATTGCCCCAGTCGGCGGCCTGGGCACGCCAGCTCTGCATGGCATCCTGGAAGTTGCCGACGATGGCGAAGCTGAAGGCGGTGATGCGCACGGGCAGCCAGTCCAGCAGGAAGGTCACCTGCTCCGTCACCCGCCCGAAGCGGGGCTGCGTATGCCATTGATCCCGGGCCAGATGGCTGAGCAGATACAGCACCGACCCCGGGCCGGAGAACAGCACAAACCAGAACAGCACGCCGAACAGGCGCACCAGCGACTGGCGCAGGACTTCTTCCGCGGCCTGCAGGATCACATCCTCCTTCCGTTCGCCCAGCAGCAGATGCGGGCGCCAGGTGCCCAAAAGCCTTCTGGCGGCTTGCAGGTCATCGGCGCGCAGGGCCCGCTCCACGCTGGCGGCCTGATAGGAGGCGCGGCGGAAACCCAGGCAGAAATAGGCCACTGCCACATCGAACACCCAGCCTAGGGGCCACCCCAGGCCATGCAGCATCCAGGCCAGCAGACCCACCCCCAGGGACGGCACCAGCACGCCCAGACTCCAGGCCAGCAGGCCGTGCTGCTCACCCCCGGCGTTGACGTGCTCCCGTAGCCAGATCATCCAGCGCCTTGCCGTCTCCCGCGGCCGGCTCGGCAGATCCGGGCGGTAGCGTTCCCAGGCCAGAGCGGCGATGAGGGCAAGCAGCTTCATGCGCGGCGCTTCACCGGTCTTCCATCTCCACCCGGAGCACCCCCATCCTCAAAGGCGTGCCGGAGGGTGTGTAGATCTCCACCGTGGGCATGACGATACCGCGCCCCCGGGCCTGCTGGTGCCGATCCAGGGCGGCATAGGCCTTGCTGGGCGCCAGCAGGCTGCCGGCCTGGATCTCTGCCCGCAGCACGGGGCGAATCTGTATGGTGTCCTGCCGCAGGGGGGGCTGCACCAGCGCGCCGGCGGGCAGCAGGTAACCCGTGCGGGCCCTGCGCTCGTTGACCTGCACCAGTTCCGGGTTGGAATACAACACAGTGATGGGCAGGCCGGCCTCGATTCCCTGCGCGGCCAGTTCCCCGGCCACCTTGCCGGCCAGATCCGGCAGCTTGGCATAGTCTCCGGTCTGTTCCAGATAGGCATACGTGTACGGCCCCGCCAGCCCCGACGTGATGTGTACCGCGCGAAAGCCGCCCCACCAGGCATAGATGGCCGTCAACGGCAGGACGAAGGCCAGCAGGAAGGCCAGGACATGCTTCTTGAACGGGGAGGAACGCACGGATGTGAGGAGTGGCGGACAAGACGCAAAGATACTACATCGCGCCTTGCTCCCCTCCCTATAATGCCCGCATGCCGCTCACGCTCCGCGCCTCCGCTCTCATCCCGGTCCCGCCGCTGGTCCGTCTCCTGGCCCTGCTGCTGGGTCTGTGCGGCCCGCTCGCACGGGCGGCCCCCACCTATCCGGAGCCCGGGGTGCAGGTCCGCGCCGTGCAGCTGTCAGCCCATGGCTACTACATCCCCGGCCTGGCAGGCGCGGCCAGTCGCGAGAACGAAGGCTTCATGTCCAACGCCGGCTTCGTGGTCACCCCGGAAGGCGTGGTGGTGTTCGACACCCTGGCCTCCCCTTCCCTGGCCCAGGCCATGCTGCGCCGCATCCGGGCCGTGACGGACAAGCCCGTGCGCATCGTCATCCTCAGCCACTACCACGCCGACCACTACTATGGCATGCAGGTATTCCAGGAGGCCGGCGCGGAGGTGTGGATGCACGAGGCCGCCCGGGGCATCCTCGGTTCCCAGGACCAGAAGCTGCGCTTCGCCCAGCGCAAGGAAATCCTGGGCCGGTGGATCAACGACGAGACCCAGCGCTTCCCCGAACCGGACAGGTGGATTTCGGGCGACACCGACTTCCGTCTGGGAGGCCTGCGCTTCCTCCTGCGCCATGTGGGCCCGGCCCACACACCGGAAGACCTGGTGCTGTTCGTGGAGGGTGACCAGGTGCTCTATGCCGGTGACCTGGTGTTCAAGGGCCGTGTGCCCTTCGTGGGGGAGGCGGACTCCAGGCAATGGCTGGCGGCCCTGGATCGGCTCATCGCGTTGCAACCCCGGGTACTGGTGCCCGGTCACGGCCAGGCCTCCGACACCCCCCAGCAGGATCTGGGGCTGACCCGGGACTACCTGCGCTACCTGCGGACCGAGATGGGTCGGGCCGTGGCCGATCTGGTGCCCTTCGAGGAGGCCTACCGGGGCACCGACTGGTCCGTATACCAGACCCTGCCGGCCTTCGAAGAGGCCAACCGACGCAACGCCTACAACACCTATATCCTCATGGAGAAGGAAAGCCTGGGCCCGTGACGGGCCTTGCTCGTGCGGGTCCGCGCGCATGGCTCTGCGGCCCTGGCCGGCATGGCAGCGTCTAGCCTCCCCGGGCCAGATTCATGACCTGGCCCATGTCCAGGGTGCGGGCCCGCTCGCGGATCTGCGGCAGATAGCGGGCCTGCATCTCGCGTGCCGGGCCCAGCAGGTCCCGGAAACTTTGCCGCAGCAGGGCACTGTGCATCACCCGGCCGCCCGCGTAGTAGCGTCGGGCCACCTGGCCCAGGGCATAGGTGGTGGCGAAGGAGAAGGCCATGCCGGTGGCCGCCGAGCCCACCCCGCCGAAGGTCTTGCCCGCCGCCTTGCCCAGCAGCCCCCCCAGGAGCTTGCGCCCGAACTGTTCGAGATACTGGGAGGTGAGGCCCACGCCGGCCGTCGCGAGGAATTCGCGGATGTGGCCCGCATCGAGGCTGTAACCATGGGCCTTGCCGATGCCGTGCACCATTTTGATCTGCAGGGGGATGATGGCCATGGAGGCCCAGGACTGGGGCAGCAGTTCAAGGGCGCCGTTGAGCAGGGCGTAATGGAGGATGCTGCGTTCCAGTTCGGCCTCGGGGACGTCGGGCTGGGCGGCCACCACCGGGCCGGGCGGCGCTGACGGAGGCACGTCGCCCAACCCGGCCAGGGTATCCGCATCGCCCTCGATGCGCTCCACTCGGGTGGCCTCCAGGCCCAGGCGGGTCTTCAGATCCAGAAGGAAGCGCCTCTCGGCCTCGCTCTCCCGGCCGTCCGCATTGCACACGCATACCGCCATTTCAAAGGCCAGCTGGCGCAATTCAGGCGCGTCCAGGTTTGCCACCGCGGCCTCCAGCCCCGTGCGCCGGAGCAATACATCCTGGTACAGGCCGGCCAGGTCCGGCGCGCCGCTCTCGTCGGCGAGGGACTCGGCGATGCGGCGGATCTCCTCCCGTTCCCGGTCATGCTTGTCGCCATCAGCAAAGGCGGCCAACAAGGCCAGGGTGAGGACGGCGCGTTGCTGCTCCGGGGTCATGGGCTTCTCCTGAGATGGAAAGGTCTGCAAGCGCGTGGCCCGCCAGGGCCAGCGGATTTCGGTCTCCGGATCGATCCGGTTCCCCGCCCGGCGAGACGAAGGAGGCCAATCCGTGTTCGGGTCACTCCGCCGGCAAGGCACAGGGCGAGGCTCAGTATCCGGGCGCCCCGTCTGCCGCACAAACAGATATTGCCTGAATGCCTGTTCCTGAATCTCGAACAGATGGGGCGCGGGTGGCCGGGATCGGGCACGGCGGATTGCATGACAGGGCTCGCATGAGGTGGATGGGAGCGGCTTGCGGGGCGGCTCGAGGTCCGCCGAATGTCCTCGCGAATGTCTTCGCGCCGCGGCCGTGCGTGACGATGCACAGGGTACTCCAGGCCTGCTGGCTGTAACATGCCCGATGTTGCGCACGCATATTCCGATCATGCCCCTCGTCGTCGAACGCGCACTCTCTCCGATCCGCCAGGCCGAGCTCGGCGTGCATGGCTGGCCCACCTGGAAGGATGCGGAGGGGGAGCGCCGCATCGCTCTCGATGCCGCCGAGAAGAGTTACTTCCTGGCGGGCAGCGCCACCCTCACGCCGGAGGGAGGCGAGCCCGTCACCGTGCGGGCCGGCGACCTGGTGGAGATCCCCGCCGGCAACTGCCTGTGGCAGGTGCATGTACTGGTGCGCAGGCACTATCGCTCCGAGGCCCTTTCTCCGGCATGCTGCATCATCTGATGTAAAGGAACCGTCGCCATGTCCATGAATCGTCGTGACTTTCTCCTGACCGCCGGCGCCCTGTCCCTGGGCCGTCCGGCCCTGGCCCGGACGAGCGCCGCCAGGCCCCGGGTCATCGTCGTCGGTGCGGGTTTCGGGGGGGCTTCCTGCGCCCGTTTCCTCAAGGAGTGGGAGCCCCAGGTGGAGGTGACCCTCATCGAGCCCCGGCCCCAGTTCATCTCCTGCCCCATGTCCAACACCGTCATCGCCGGCATGAACCGGCTGGAAGACATCACCCTGCCCTACGATTACCTCAAGCGCCGGGTGGACCACTTCGTGGCGGATCGCGTCACCGACATCGATGTGGGCAAGCGCACCGTGACCACGGCGCAGGGCCTCAGCCTGGCCTATGACCGGCTGGTGCTCTCCCCGGGGGTGGAGCTCATGTTCGACAAGGTGGAAGGCTATGACGCCACCGCCCAGGAGACCGTGAAGCACGCCATGCAGGCAGGCCCGGAGCAGACCGGCGTGCTGCGGCGCCAGCTGGAGGACATGCCGGATGGCGGCGTGTTCGTCATCGCCATCCCCATGGCCCCGTTCCGCTGTCCGCCCGCGCCCTACGAGCGCATCAGCCTGGTGGCCCAGTACCTGAAACGCCACAAGCCGCGCAGCAAGGTCATCGTGCTGGATGCCAACGGCGATCTGGTCTCCAAGAAGGCCCTGTTCACCACGGCCTGGAAAAAGTACTACGGCTACGGCACGGATGACAGCCTCATCGAATACCGTCCGGACAACCGCGTCATCGGCCTGGATGTGGCGGAGATGGAAGTGAGGACCGAATTCGACGAGGCGCATGGCGACGTCATCAACCTGATCCCCCCCATGGGGGCCGGCGCCCTCACCGCCCGCATCGGCGCCCGTACGGGCGACAACGGCATGTGGTGCCCGGTGGACTTCCTCAGTTTCGAATCCCTGGAAGCACCCAACGTGCACATCCTGGGGGATGCGATGCTCGCCAACCTGTCCAAGGCAGCGGCCCTGGCCAACACCAGCGGCAAGCTCTGCGCCTGGGCTCTGGGGGAAATCTTCGCCGGCCGTCAGCCGGACCCGGAGCCCGTGCTGTCCAGCACCTGCTACTCCCTG
The DNA here is from genome assembly GCA_029558905.1 of Pseudomonadota bacterium. Classification (GTDB taxonomy): domain Bacteria; phylum Pseudomonadota; class Gammaproteobacteria; order Burkholderiales; family Thiobacillaceae; genus PFJX01. The sequence goes on along the minus strand of JAKQCX010000027.1, from coordinate 206,911 downwards.
GGCAGCGACCAGGCCGCCTTCAACGTGGCCACCGTGTTCCGCTACAACCCGAAGAGCAAGCTCCTGGAGGTGCAGGAGGGCAGCAACGGCGTGTCCGATCACGAGAGCGCGGAGGAGCTGAAATACCTGCGCGGCTGGGCCCACAACATCTGGATCGATACCCTCGCCCTGCCCCGGGACTATCCCTTCACCAACCGCTTCTGAGGCCGCGGTTCATGCCTGACGCGGCATGCAGCCACGGGCACGCAGCTGGCCGCAGCCGGCCTCCACGTCCTGGCCGGCGGAATTGCGCACGTGGGTGACGATGCCGCGACGCCGCAGCAGGCCGGCAAGATGCGTGGCCCACTCCCGGGCGGGACGCTGGTATGCCAGCCCCGGCACACTGTTGTAGGGAATGAAGTTCATCATGGCGTACTTGCCGGCCAGCATCCGGGCGATGGCTTCCACCTCCGCCTCGCTGTCGTTCACCCCCGCCAGCAGGGTCCACTGGTACTGGATGGGATGGCCCGTGGCACGGGCATAGACCTCACCACGCGCCACCAGCTCCGCGGGGTCCATGGCAGGCGCCCGGGGCAGGAGCCGGGCCCGCAGGTCCGCACGGGTAGTATGCAGGGACAAGGCCAAGGCGGGCTTCACCGGCCCCTGCAGCAGGCGCTCGAACACGCGCGCATCCCCCACCGTGGAAAACACCAGGTTCTTGTGGCCGATGCCGCCCTCCGTACCCAGGCACTGAATGGCCTCCAGGACATTGTCCAGGTTGTGGGCGGGCTCACCCATGCCCATGCACACCACCTTGCGCACCGGCCGCAGCCGCCGTGCCAGGGCCACCTGGGCGACGATCTCGGCACTGCCGAGCTGGCGCTTGAGCCCCTCCTGCCCGGTCATGCAGAAGGCGCAGCCCACGGCGCAGCCCACCTGGGTGGAGACGCACAGGCCGCTTCCGGGCAAAAGCACGCTTTCCACGCTCTGGCCGTCCGCCAGGGCCAGCAGCAGGCGCATCGAGGCATCCTGTCCCGGGTGGGCCGACACCTGGCGTGCCAGGCCCTCCAATTCGGCCAGAAGGACGGGCAGCGCCGCCCTGACCGACTTGGGCAGGAAGTCCTCCGCCCGGCTGTGGCGCCTGTCCAGCGAGACGCGTCGTACCCAGGCGTGCAGCACCCGCCGCGCATGGGCGGGACGGGCCCCCAGACCCGCCAGATACTCCCGGACATCGGCGATGCGTGCCCGCGCCGGCAGGATACGGGGGTGCGGCATCAGCGCCCGCCTCCGCCCGAGGCCTGCCTGAGCACCCGGTCCATCATGCGGATGGACAGCAGGCGTTTCAGCCACCAGAAGGCCACGGCGGGCACGGTGACGGGATAGCGGGCGCGGGGCCGCCGGCTTTCCAGGGCATGGATCACCTTCGCCAGCACCGCTTCCGGCGGCAGGGTGAAGGGGGCGGCGGGCCCGGGCCTGCGCAGGCGCGCCAGCTGACGTTCGTAACTGGCCCGGTGCACGCTGTTTTGCCAGTCGATGTGGCGCTGGAAGTGCGGCAGACAGTTCTCGCGGAATTTCGAGACGATGGGCCCTGGTTCCACCAGGCTCACATGGATGCCCGTGCCGTACAGCTCCTGGCGCAGGGTGTCCATCAGGCCTTCGAGCGCGAACTTGGCCGCCACATAGGCGCCGCGATAGGGGAAGGCGGCATAGCCCAGCACCGAGCTGTTGCAGACGATGCGGCCATGGCCCTGGGCCCGCATGCTCGGCAGCAGCTGGTTGGTGAGCTCCAGCCAGCCGAACAGGTTGGTCTCGAACTGCTCGCGCAGGGCCTGGCGGCCCAGATCCTCCACCGCCCCCACCTGGCCGAATCCGCCGTTGTTGAACAGGGCGTGCAGGCGCCCACCTGTGCGCTCCAGCACGACTGCCACCGCGGTCTGGATGCTGGCGGAGTCATCCAGGTCCAGGATCAGGGCCTCCAGGCCCATGGCCGCGAGGCGCTCCACATCCCACCGGCGCCGGGCGCTGGCGAACACACGCCAGCCCCGGCCTGCCAGGCCATTGGCCACGGCCAGGCCGATGCCGGAGGAACAGCCGGTGATGAGGATGCTGGGGGCACTGGACATGGCGGGAATTTTCGCATGTCGTCCCGGCACGGCCTAAGGTGACGCAATGTTGCGGGGATGGGCGTTGCGAGCCTCGAAGGCTGTCATCCCGGACGGCACAAGACGTCATCCAGCGCCGACAAAACCACCCCGAGCACCGATGAAGCTACTCCGAGCACCTATGAATGCCATATCGAGCGTCGGCGAATATCATGCCGAACGCCGGCGAATGTCATTCCGAACGCAGTGAGGAATCTGCACCGAGACGGATCCGCACGGATCAGCCTGCCCTTCCACGCCGCGCCAGCTCTCGGCGCGTCCCACAACCCTGCTGCGCACTCAGGTCCTGAAGCGGGAAACGGATGCGCTGAGGGTGGTGGTGAGCTGGCTCATCTCTTGGGCCAGCCTCTCCGTGGCTTCGGCCACTTCGTCGTTGCGCTCCGCCATGTGGGCGATCTTCTCGATACTGACGGCCACCTGGTGGATACTGCCTTCCTGGGCCTTGAGGGCCATGGCGATGGAGCGCACGCTCTCGTTGGCCTCTCGGGATTGACGGTCGATGCGGTTCAGCACGGATTCAGAATCGTTCACCATGCGCACGCTGTCGTTCACCAGGTTGGTGGCCGAGGTCATGGAGGCCACGCTGGACTGCACACCGGCCTGCATGACCTGGATGACCTGACCGATCTCCTTGGTGGAACTGGTGGCGCGCTCGGCCAGCTTCCTCACCTCATCCGCCACCACGGCGAAACCCCGCCCCTGCTCGCCGGCCCTGGCCGCTTCGATGGCGGCGTTCAGGGCCAGCAGGTTGGTCTGCTCCGCGATCTCCTGAATCATCCTGACGATGCCGCCGATGCGTTCCGAGGATTCCAGCAGGCTGGTGACGTTCTCGGAAGCCGACTCGATCTGGCCGACGATGGCCCGGATCTGCTGCACCGTATTGCCCATCACCTGGATCGTTTCTTCCGTGCTCGTCCGGGCCGAATTGACCAGGCCGGCCACGGACTCGGTATGGCTGGAAGTCGCGCTGATGTTGGTCGAGGCCTCCTCGATGGCCGACACCACCGCGGCGGCCGCATCGGTCTGGGCCGCCGCGCTGAGCTGCATCTCATGGCTGGTGCCGGACAGGGTGGTGGAGACCCCCGCCATGTACTGGCTGGACTGGTTCAGCTCGGCGATGGTGTCGTGGAAATACTGGATCAGATCGTTGAAGGCCTCCGCCGCCCGCATCACCTCATCCGGGCCGGCGGCCGGTACCTTGCGGGTCAGATCCCGGCTCTGGATGATCTCCTCGGCCGCGGTGACTTGCCTGTGCAGCGGCACCACGATGCCGGCCGTCAGCTTGAGGGTGGCGACGACCCCTCCCAGCAATGCGCCCAGAACCACGGCCACATAGACCATCAGGGCGGAACGGGCCTCATGCTCGGCTTGCGCGGCGTGGGCTGAAATATCGGCGGACAGTTCCTGTTCGGTCGCATGCATGTCAGCGATCCTGGTCGATGCCGCGCGGAACCACTCTTCGGCATCCAGGCCGATGCCATCCGGGACTGGACCGGTCAGCAGAGCGGTTCGCATCTGCCGCACCCCATCCGCGGCAGGGGAGGCCAGGGCCCTTTCCAGGGAGACACGCATGTCCCGGTCCGCATAGATGCGGAACATGTCGGCATGGCTCTCCTGCATGGCCACGAGCCGCTGGACCTGCAGGATATCCGCCTGGGAGGCCTGGTTGCCGCCAAGCAGCCCCGTCACCAGTGCCCGCTCCTGCCCGGCCCGTTCCTTGGCATTGACCAGGCTGAGATAGGACGTGATCCGGCGCAGGTTATCCGGGTCCTGGACATGGGCCTCGGTCAGCTGGATGACTTCCTTCAGGACGGCAATCCAGGCGGTGTACTGGCTGACCGCCCTGTCTGCCGCCAAGGCCTGCCGGTCGGCCTGCGTGCGCAATTCCTCCAGGCCTGCCAGTTGGGTCAGCGCCCTGGCCAGCGCATCATGCACGCGAGGAAGCCGCATGGCGGCCAGCTTGCCAGCCTCTGCGCGGATCCGTTCCCGCTGTATGTCGCCATCCGCGCGCACCACGGGCAGCCGATCCATGAATTTCTTGCCTTCCGACTTCAGATAGCCGGAGGTGGTACCCCGCTCGATCTGCAAGGCATGGATCAGATCGCCGGCGGCCATGGCCACGGCCATGATGTTGCGCGTCACCCGGGCCTCCTCATGGCGCGCGTAGGAACCTCGAATCAGAATGGCCGAGGCCAGCAGGATCAACAGGAAGGGAACAAGGGAAAGCCAGAGCAGGCGTTGGCGTATGGTGTTCTTGAACATGGCGGCTCGATTCAATGGTTTCCGGATGCGTGCTTGCCTTCGACACACGGCCACGACCTTGACATGCCTGCGTGCGCGGGACCCGACCCCGGTATTCTGTCCACATCCCGTCGCGACCTTGCACGGAACGGGTTCGGGAAGCGCCACGGCATGGGCCAGCCCGGCGAGAGCAGGCCGGCCCCGACGCTCCCCCGCCGCGCTCGGAACGGCATGCCGCGCGGCATCGGGCGGCCCCCCTCGCCATCCGTGCTGTCTCTGTCTCGCGCTATCGGCATCCACAAGCCCGCGCTTGAGCCGTTCTCTGGCCTCCCGCGCATGACCCGGCACGGGCCGGACATGTGCCCAGGCCGCCCATGCCTGTCCCAGACTGTACCATCGGGCCGTCCGTCCGCCCGGAGCACCCCATGAATCCACGCATCGAAGAACTCATGCACCGCATCCAGGAACTGCAGGCCGAGCTGGAGGCAGACCTGGAGGAGAAGCGGGCACGCTTCCGCTACCGCATCGAGGACCGCCGCGTGCGCTTCGAACAGGAAATGCGGGCCATGCAGCAGCGTCTGCGCCGCGGCAGCCTGCGCTACCTGCTGGAGGCCCCGGTGCTGTATATCCTCACGGCCCCGGTCATCTATGGCGCCCTCCTGCCCCTGTTGCTGTTGGACCTGGCGGTGACCGGCTACCAGTGGATCTGCTTTCCCGTATATCGCATCCCGCGCGTGCGGCGCCGGGACTTCTTCGCCTTCGACCGGGGCCTGCTGCCCTACCTGAACTGGATCGAGCGCATGCACTGCGTCTATTGCAGCTACGCCAATGGTCTGCTGGCCTACTCCCGCGAGATCGTGGCACGCACGGAGCAGTTCTGGTGTCCCATCAAGCATGCCCGCCACCTGGCCCAGGCCCACGAACGCTATCCGTTGTTCCTGGACTACGGCGACGGGGAGCACTATCTCGCCGAACTGGAACGCCTGCGCAGGCACTTCCCGGGCGCATGACCCCCCGGACGGGATACCCGTCTGGCATGTTTCTCCGGTTTTCAGTCACCAGTCGCGGCCTTATCCTCCCCCCCTCCGCCAATACATCCCCTGCCGACCATGTCCGACAAACCCGCCACCACCCGGCTCAAGCCCATGCGCGTGGGCCAACCCACCGCGGAACTCTACGATCTGCCCGCCCTGGGCATGGACACCCAGGCCCTGGCGCATGACATCCGCCGCTACTTCGGCATCTTCCTGGGCCGCGACCATCACTGTCACTCCACGCACTACCCCTACCATGCCCTGAGCCTGGCCCTGCGCGACCGCCTCATGGAGCGCTGGAAAAAGACCCGCCAGGCCTACGAACAGGAGGACGCGAAACACGCCTATTACCTGTCCCTGGAGTTCCTCATGGGCCGTGCCCTGGGCAACACCCTGCTCAACCTGAGCCTGGAACAGGCGGCCGACGACGGCCTGCGCCAGCTGGGTCTGGATCTGGAAGAGCTCATGGACGTGGAACCGGACGCCGGCCTGGGTAACGGTGGCCTGGGCCGCCTGGCGGCCTGCTTTCTGGACAGTTGCGCCACCCTGCAACTGCCGGTCATGGGCTATGGCATCCGTTATGAATACGGCATGTTCCGCCAGCACATCGAGAACGGCCGCCAGATGGAAGAACCGGACCACTGGCTGCGCAACGGCAGTCCCTGGGAGCTGGAACGCCCCGAACACACCCGCCGCATCCCGTATTACGGTCTGACCGAGGCCTATGTGGATGAACAGGGCCGCCAGCGCGTGCGCTGGGTGGATACCGAGGACGTGCTGGCGGTACCCTACGACATCCCCATTCCTGGTTATCGCAACGACACGGTCAACGTGCTGCGCCTGTGGAAGTCCCGGGCCACGGACGAGTTCGACCTGAAGGAGTTCAACGCCGGCTCCTACACCGAATCGGTGGCGGCAAAGAACGAGGCCGAGCACATCACCATGGTGCTCTACCCCAACGACGCCAGCGAGAATGGCAAGGAGCTGCGTCTCAAGCAGCAGTACTTCCTGGCCTCCGCCAGCCTGCAGGACGTGCTGGCCCGTTGGAAGTATTACCATCCAGGGGAAGACGGCCCGGATCTGCGGGAATTCGCCGCCAGGAATGTGTTCCAGCTCAACGACACGCATCCCAGCATCGCCGTCGCGGAGCTCATGCGCCTGCTCATGGACGAGCACGGGCTGGGCTGGGAGGAGGCCTGGCGGATCACCAGCCAGACCATGGCCTACACCAATCACACCCTGCTGCCCGAGGCCCTGGAGAAATGGCCCGTCTCCCTGTTCCGCCAGCTCCTGCCCCGGCTGCTGGAGATCATCTACGAGATCAATGCCCGCTTCCTCACCGAGGTGGCCAGTCACTGGCCCGGCGACAATGACCGTCTGGCGCGCATGTCCCTCATCGAGGAGGGGCCGGTACCCCAGGTGCGCATGGCTTACCTGGCCATCGTCGGCAGCTTCTCCGTCAATGGCGTGGCGGCGCTGCATTCCGAATTGCTGCGGCAGGGTCTGTTCCGGGACTTTCATGCCCTGTGGCCGCACAAGTTCAACAACAAGACCAATGGCGTCACCCAGCGTCGCTGGCTGGCGGGCGCCAACCCGGGCCTCAACCGGCTCATCAGCGCCACCATCGGCGACAACTGGGTCACCCGGCTGGAGGACCTGCGCCAGCTGGCCCCATATGCCGAGGATCCGGATTTCCGCGCACGCTGGCACGCGGTGAAGCGGGAGAACAAGGCCCGCCTGGCAGCCATGGTGCTGCAGGACTGTGGCGTGCAGTTCCACCCGGATGCCCTGTTCGACGTACAGGTCAAGCGCATCCATGAATACAAGCGCCAGCTCCTCAACATCCTGCACGTCATCCATCTCTACGCGCGCCTCAAGAATGGCGAGGATCGGGACTGGACCCCGCGCTGTGTGCTCATCGGCGGCAAGGCGGCACCGGGCTACTTCATGGCCAAGAACATCATCACCCTGATCTGCCGGGTGGCGGACAGGGTAAACGGTGATCCCCAGGTGGGCGATCGCCTGAAGGTGGCCTTCCTGCCGGACTATCGGGTCTCCGCCATGGAGATCATCGCCCCGGGCACCGATCTGTCGGAGCAGATCTCCACCGCCGGCAAGGAGGCCTCCGGCACAGGCAACATGAAGTTCATGATGAACGGCGCCCTCACCATCGGCACCCTGGATGGCGCCAACATCGAAATCCGCACGGCCGTGGGGGACGAGAACTTCTTCCTCTTCGGCCTCGACGCCAAGGAGGTGGAGGCCACCAGCGCGCACTATGACCCCAACAGGCTCATCGGCCAGGACCCGGATCTGGCACGGGTGATGCGCTTACTGGAATCCGGCTTCTTCAACCAATTCGAGCCCGGTCTGTTCGATTCCATCTGCGATGCCATACGCAACCCGCGGGACCCCTGGCTGGTGGCCGCCGACTTCCGCGCCTTCGTGGACGCCCAGGAAAGGGCGGCCGCGGCCTACCTGGATCGGGAACGCTGGCTGCGCATGAGCATCCTCAACACCGCCCACAGCGGCCACTTCTCCACGGACCGCACCATGCGGGAGTACAACGCGGAGATCTGGAAACTGCCCCGGGTGCCCGTGCAGACATGATGCGCGGGGCGCGCGCGCCGTGGGGGACATCCCCCGACACATCGGGCATGGCGTGAACCGCGCCTGCATGCCATTCTCAACCCCGCACGCAAGGAGTCCACATGGCTACGTACCACACCCACCTGCAAACCCGCGACCTGGTCGCCGCGGGCACCATGGCCTTTCACCTGGAAAAACCAGCCGGCTTCGACTTCCGTCCGGGGCAGGCCATGGATGTGATCCTGCCCGGCGCGAAAGATGGCGACTCGACGGATACCCGGCATACCTTTTCCATCGTCAGCGCACCCCATGAAGCCGAACTGGTCTTCGCCACACGCATGCGCGACAGCGCCTACAAGCACGCCCTGGGCGCGCTGGAGACCGGTACGCCACTTGAGCTCGATGGGCCCTTCGGCGCGCTGCTTTTGCACAAGAACCCGGACCGCGCGGCGGTACTGATCGCCGGCGGCATCGGCATCACGCCCTTCATGAGCATGCTCAGACATGCCGCACAGCAAGGTGCACAGCGGGACCTGGTGTTGCTGTATTCCAACCGTCGTCCCGAGGACGCGGCATTCCTGGCCGAGTTGCAAGGCCTGCAGCAACGACTTCCACGCTTCCACCTGATCGCCACCATGACCAATATGACGGGCGCCTCCCAGCCCTGGGCAGGTGCCACGGGCAAGATCGACCGTGCCTTGGTGCTGCGCGCCGTCCAGCCCCTCGCCCAGCCCATCTTCTACGTCTCCGGCCCCGCGGCCATGGTGGAAGCCATGCGCGCCACCCTGGCCGCCGCGGGTATGGACGAGGATGATGTGCGCAGCGAAACGTTCTACGGTTATTGATGTGCGTGCGCCGCGGGGCCCATGCCTGATTGACAAACATCATGGTGCGTCAGGCGCATGCGCCGCACCCTGTCGCGGCGCCGCCGGGCCCTCCCCTTCCGGTTCGCACGTCTCCCACGGATGGCCCGAACCCGCATGTACGGAAATCGGGTGCGACGCAGATTTCCGGACCCCACTCACAGGAGCTCGCCATGCAGAAACGCCTTGAAGGCAAGGTCGCGGTCGTTACGGGTGCCAGCAGCGGAATCGGCCGCGAAATCGTGCGGCACTACACGGCGGAGGGGGCCAAGGTCGTGGCCTTTGCCCGCAACGGCGCGGCCCTGGAGGAACTGGTGGCCCAGCATACGGGGCAGGTCCTCGCCGTGACCGGGGACGTCACGCAAAACGCCGACCTGCAACGCCTGGTCGCGCAGACCGTCCAGGCCCATGGCGGCGTGGATATCCTGGTGCCCAACGCCGGTATCGCCCGGGCCGTGCCCTTCGAGGAGAGCACCGCCGAGGCCTTCGACCTGCAGTTTTCGGTCAACCTGTATGGCGCCGTGGAAACGGCCCGGCTGTTCCTGCCGCATCTGCGCCAGGGCGCATCCATACAGTTCATCACCACCTTTCTCACGCAGGTGGGTTTTCCCGGTCTGGCCATCTACAGTGCCAGCAAGGCGGCCCTGAAATCCCTGTCTCAAACCCTGGCGGCGGAACTGGCACCGCGGGGTATCCGCGTGAATTCGATCGCCCCCGGCCCCATCGCCACCCCCCTGTGGGGCACGGTAGGCCTGCCGCCCGATGTGCTGGGCGCGGTGGCCGAGAAAATCAACGCCCGCCTCATGACCGGAACCTTCGGTGCCGCCGCCGACATCGCCGAAACCTCCGTCTTCCTGGCCTCCGACGCGGCCAGGAACATCTACGGTCAGGAAATCGTCGTCGACGGCGGCTACACGATCGGCTGACGAACCCGTCCGGGATACGGGAAACGGGCGGGCCTCCCGGCTCCGGGCACGCTCACCAGTAGGCCAGCAGGCGCCCCTCTTCCACGCGGGTATCGAAGGCCGTCAAGGGGTATTTGCCATTCTCGATGCAGGCGCCCGTGCTGACATCGAACGTCCACTGGTGCGTGGGGCAGGTAAGGGTCTTGCCCCGCACGGCCTCGCAGGGCATGTCGGTAAGCTGATGCGGGCAGTGTGTGTCATAGACCTTGAACCGGTCGCCTTCCCGGTACACGAACACCGAGCGGGTGGGAGTCTCCACCCGCTGCGTCTCGCCCTCGGCGATGTCCGCCTCCGCCATCACATCCCGCCACTGCGGCGGGCTGGCCATGAGCTCGGGCGAAAACCCGGGAATGTCCAGGTCCAGAATGATCTCTGTGGCCCACACGATCTTGGTCAGACCCAGGGCGGGAAACGCCATGAGCAGGGCATCCAGGACTTCCATGGGGCTGCAGCCAACACGCAGGGCCTGCAGGAGATACTGCCTGAGGCCCGTCTCGGTCTGGGCATGGACCTTGGTGATCACCGAGATCAGGCTGCGGGTCTTGGGATCCAGGTGGCGCCCCGCCTCCTTGAGAAACTTGAAGTAGTGGCCCAGGGCGTCACCGCGTACCCGCACCAGGTAGTTCAGCGCATCGCTCATGAAAGACTCCGAAGGTTTGATGGAAGACCGGGACGGTCCGGCGTCCTGGCTGTACGCATTCTCCGGGCGGGAGGGCAACCCTGCCAGCCCCGTGCACGGTTTTCGCGGGGGCCGGAACCGGCCGGTACGTGCCTTCGCGAGGCTGCGCCCGCATTCCGCCCGGCCGCGGGAAAGGCGGCCCACACGGACGCATGGAGCCGCCAGCCCCCATGGGCTGAGACGAATATACCTTACGTGATACAGCGGCAATTCTTAGAATTTCCGTGCGCCACTTGGAGAGTGGGTTCAATTGCCGCACCGTCGAGTAATCTATAACCTACTCATTCACCTGGTGACCGCCGTGGCGGCGTCAGGATGATGCGAGTACCCCTCCGCAATCCCTACAAAAGGAGACATACATGTTCAAACGCACCTTGTCGTCACTATCCGCCGCGCTCGTCGCATTCGGCGCCAGCAGCGTCTATTCGGCGCAGCTGCCGGAAGAGGTCATGGAAGAGCTGATCGCGAAGAACCCAGACTCCACCTACCTGGTCCAGAGCCCGCAGAACCTCATGATGATGCCGGACAACCCCGCCTGGGATTCCGTGGAGGCAGGCGAGAAGCTGTTCAGGCAACCGCGGGGGCCCAAGAACGCCTCCCTGGAGAAATGTGATTTCGGCAAAGGCCCTGGCGTGCTGGAGGGTGCCTATGTGGAACTGCCGCGCTACTTCGCCGACGCCGGCAAGGTCATGGACATCCAGGCCAGGCTGGAATACTGCATGAAGACCCTGCAGGGTTTCACCGATCAGGACCCCGCCATCAAGGTGAAGCACGGACACACGGCGGACACCACCGTGCTGCAGGCCTACATCGCCAGCAAGTCCAATGGCATGCCCTGGAACCCGCCCCTCAACCACCCGATGGAGAAGCTCATGCGGGATACGGGCGAGGTCATGTTCTACCGCCGCTCCGGAAACATGGACTTCAACTGCGCCGCCTGTCACTCGCAGACGGGTCAGCGCATTCGCGCCTCCGTGCTGCCGGGCGTATCCGACCCGGCCGACTGGAGCAAGGCGATTTCCTGGCCGGCCTACCGTTTCAGCCATGAGGCCACCCGCAGCAGCTCGCACCGCCTGTACGACTGCTATTGGCAAATGCGCTATCCCAACGTCACCGCCGGCTCTGACGCCTCGATCGCGGTGATCTCCTTCTGGACCGATGCCGCCCGCGGCCAGCCTGCCATCCTGCCTGACCTGAAGCGCTGATCTTCCAATTCCATCGAATCAAACAGGAGACCACCCCATGTTCAAGAAGAACCTTGTAGCGGCATCCATTCTGGCCGCCACGTCATTGCTGCTCACCGGCGGTTGCGCCGCCACCAATACCGGCAAGGTGGACTATTCCAAGATGACCCCGGAGGCCCTGGCGGAGTATCTGACCTTGGAGTCTGGCAGCTTCGATCTCGACCAGCCCACCCAGGAAGGCACCACGGCCCGCTCCCGTGTGGTACAGGATGATTTGCAGAAGGCCTGTTCCCTGAAGAAGGGTCAGGAACTGGATGACCAGACCCGTGCAAAGATCATGGCCGATGCGGCCGCTTCCATCAAATATCCGGCCGGAGGCTTCAAGCTGGGCGACTGGAAACGGGGCCGGGAACTGGCCTGGTCCGGTTTTGGCTTCAGGCTCGGCAACAACCCGGATAACCACAAGACCAGGGAGGTCGGCGCCAACTGCTACAACTGCCATCAGATCGCCACCGACCGGACCGGCGGCACCCTCGGCACGGTGCTCACCGGCTACGGCAAGCTAAGGGGTAACAGCGAGGACATGCTGAAATACACCTACGAGGTGATCTACAACCCGCACACTTACTACGCCTGCACCATCATGCCGCGTTCGGGCACCAAGAACATCCTGAGCCAGAAGGACATTCTCGACATCATGGCCTATCTGTTCGATCCGAACTCCCCGGTGAACAAATAACCAGCTCCTTGCCACTTCCGGCCATCGGTCTACACCGATGGCCATTTTTTTGCGTGGAAGGGCACGCCGGTGGACCTCCATGCATGCCCAGGCCAGGCGCACCCGCCCAGACCGACACGGCAGCATGGCAAAATCAGGACGACGACTCGGAGGGATGCAATGTCACGACACGACCTTTCCGCAGCGGGCACATGCGGGGCCCGGCAGGCCGGCTTCTGGCCGCTTGCGCTGGCGATCATCCTGCTTGCCGGCTGCGGCACGGCTCCCACGCATGAAGCGGCCCGTTCCACATCTCCGGACGAGGCGGCCGGGGAGGCCCGCCTGAGCCCGGAAGCCCGGCAGGCACTGGCGCTCGCGCAGGCCGACTGGTTGCGTGCCAAGGCCCAGTATGCCCTGTGGACCACGGCCGACCAGGCCTTCGAAAAGGCGCGGGAGGCCGCACGCGCAGGCGACAGTGCCGCCGTATCGAGCCTGGCGCGCCAGGTCTCCGACCTGGCGCGGCTGGGACTGGAGCAGAAGCATTACCCCTCTACCGAGCTGAAGTAAGCCCACCGGCATGCGGGGAGACAGGAGGGGACCCGCCGCATGGGCTAGTCATCCACGCCTGCCTCCCCCGCGCCCGAGCCACCCTTCTTCATGGCCTTGCCCTCCGAGGCACGTTGGCGGCGCACTTCCTTCGGGTCGGCGATGAGCGGGCGGTAGATCTCCACCCGGTCCTTGTCCCGCAGCACGGCATCCGCCTTGGCCAGCTTGTTCCATATGCCGAGCTTGTTCTTGTCCAGATCGATCTCGGGAAACTCCTCCAGCAAGCCGGAGTGCTCGACGGCCTGTTGCACCGTACTGCCCGCGGGCAGAACCAGGGACACCACCTTCCGCTGATGGCGCAGGGCGTATACCACCTCGACCCGAATCTGGCTCATCGTGCGCCGTACACCCTTTCCGCCCGATGCACGAAGGCATCCACCAGACCATTGGTCACCATGCCGAATACCGGGCCGAGGGCCTTGTCGAGCAACCCGCTGGCAAACTCGTAGTGCAGGGTGAAGTCGATCCTGCAGGCGCTGTCCGCCAGCGTCTTGAAGCGCCAGTAGCCTTCCAGATGGCGGAAGGGCCCGCTGATTAGGCGGATGTGCATCTCCTCGCCCGCGACCTTGCTGTTCCGGGTGGTGAAATGCTGCTTCACATGCAGATAGCGGATATGTATGGTGGCCTCGGTGATGGTCTCGTCCCGGTGGTGCAGCTCCGTGCCGCCACACCAGGGCAGGAACAGGGGATAGTCCTCCACCCGATCGACCAGTTCGAACATCTCCAGGCTGGAGTAGGGGACCAATACGGACTTAATGACTTCGGCCATCTGCGCGGGCTCGGTAAAATTGCCACCATTCTATCCCGGACCCCCTCATGAGCATCATCGACAATAAAAAGGCCTTCCACGACTACTTCATCGAGGAACGCCACGAAGCCGGCCTGGTGCTGCAGGGCTGGGAGGTGAAGGCGATCCGCGCCGGCCGGGCCCAGCTCAAGGAGGCCTATGTGGTGCTGAAGAAGGAGGAACTCTGGCTGTTGGGCTGCCACATCAGCCCCCTGGCCACCGCCTCCACCCACATCAAGCCCGATCCCATCCGCACGCGCAAGCTGCTGCTGCACGCGCATGAGATCCGCAGGCTCATCGGCAAGGTGAAGCAGGCGGGCCATACCCTGGTGCCCCTGAACCTGCACTACAGCAAGGGCCGCATCAAGCTGGAGATCGGCCTGGCAAAGGGCAAGAAGCTGCATGACAAGCGCGCCGCCGAAAAGGAACGCGAGTGGGCGAGGGAAAAGGCCCGTCTCGTACGGGACAAGAACGCCTGAGCATGCCTGTGACGCAGCACGTGGATACCTCCGCAGCGCGGCGTCGGGATGGCGTCATTGCCGTGCGGGAACTGGACGGGATGCCGTGCGATGAAATCATCGACGTGCGTTCTCCGGGCGAATATGCCGAGGACCACATCCCCGGCGCCATCAACCTGCCCGTGCTGGACGACGCGGAGCGCGCGCGGGTAGGCACACTGCACAGGCAGGATTCCGCCTTCGCCGCCAAGAAGCTGGGTGCCGCCCTGGTATCCCGCAACATCGCCCGCCATCTGGAAACCCACTTTGCCGGCAAGCCCCGGGGCTACCATGCCCTGGTCTATTGCTGGCGCGGCGGCAACCGCAGCGGCAGTCTGGTCACGGTATTGCGGGCCGTGGGCTGGCATGTCCTACAGCTGGAAGGCGGTTACAAGTCCTTTCGCCATCATGTGCTCGCAGAATTGACGCGGCTCCCCCCGCACTTCGGCTTTCGGGTGATCTGCGGCCCCACGGGCGTGGGCAAGAGCCGCTTTCTGCGTGCCCTGGAGGCGCAGGGTGCCCAGGTGCTGGATCTGGAGGAGCTGGCGGCGCATATGGGCTCGGTGCTGGGGGCGCATCCGCGCCGTGCCCAGCCCAGCCAGAAGCTTTTCGAGACCCGGATATGGGACCGCCTGCGCGGACTTGACCCCGCCAGACCGGTATTCGTGGAATCGGAAAGCCGCAGGATCGGCAGCCTGCGCACACCGGAAAGTCTTCTCGCTCGCATGCGGGATGCGGGCTGCATCAACCTGGCGGCCGGCATGCCGGTGCGTGTGGCCGTACTGCGGGAGGAATATGCGCATTTCCTGGCGGACCCCCAGGCCCTGGGACGGCAACTGGACTGCCTCGTCCGCTTCCAGGGGCGGGAGCGCATCGAGACCTGGAAGGCGCTGGGCGCATCCGGCCAGTGGGACACCCTGGTGGCCGCACTGCTGACCCAGCATTACGACCCGGCCTATGCCCGCTCCCTGAGCCGCAACTATGTCCATGCCGCGGCAGGTCCCACCTTCACGCTAACCGATCACCGTCTGGAAGGCTACCTGGCCCTGGCCCGGCAAGTCGCCGAGGCTTGATCTCCCCTGCTTCCCTGCTAGCTTGAAGTTGTCACCCAGGGTGACACCACGCGGCCAGGCCATCCATACACAACCGGGTCGCGTCTTGCACAGCCTTTTCAAATAGGGATCGATATGTCTGTAACCTGGATCATGGTCGCCAATGCCAGTCAGGCGAGGCTCTTCGCCAATCATGGCCCCAAGCGGGGCCTGGAACTCGTCCGGGAGTTCACGCACCCGGAAAGTCGCGAAAAGACATCCAACCTGGTAAGCGACCGCCTGGGGGCCATGGGCATGGGACATGGCGCCTTCATCCAATCCACCAACCCCAAACACCACGAGGCCGAACGTTTCGCCCAGGAAGTTGCCCGGGAACTGGACGCCGGCCGGGTCAAGCGTGCCTATGACCGGCTGATTCTCGTGGCATCGTCCCCGTTCATGGGGCTGATGAATGCATCGCTCCCCGGGCAGGTAAGGAGCAAGGTATCGGAGAGCATCGACAAGGACTACACACGTCTGCCCGTGAAGGAACTGGCAGGCCACCTGGAACAGGTGGTGTATCTGTAGAAGTTCCTAAAGGAGGGGCCAGCGGCCCAACTCCTCATATCGCGCCCCGTCAGGGCGCAAGCTGGATTTGACCAGCACGAAATCCCGCGCCGGCCAGGCAACCACTGCCGGCGCGGTTGCATTCGGGGGGCTGCCGTCCACGGGTGAAGCCCGTCGCGTGCAGTCCGCGTTGCGCAACAGGGTGACATGCGGCCTGTAAGGGCGGTGCTCAAAGGAGATCCGCAGGTCCCGGAGTCCATCCTCCAGCGCGTGCACCAGACCTCCCAGGCCCGTCGGCACCCGGCTGGCACCCAGGCAGCCGATGCGGTTGCGGCGCCAGCATTCCTCCCGGTCGAAGCCGGTGATGAAGCCCTGCATGCGCAGCGCCTCGGCCATGGCCAGCACATGTGGCAGCAGCCGGGACTCGATCCGGCTCACGAACACCAGGGTGAGGTGCAGGCTGTCCGGACGCATGCGGCGGCCTCCAAAGCGGGCATGCAACCGGGCCATGCAGCGGACCAGATCGGCCCGCAGGATCGCGTCCGGCCACAGGGCAAAGAAGACCCGCGCCGCATCCTCCGGTACGTCGCCTACCCTCAGCATCATTCAAGCCCGGACGATGAGGCACACCGCCTCGGCGGCAATACCTTCCCCCCGGCCGGTGAATCCAAGGCGTTCCGTGGTACTGGCCTTCACATTCACGGCTTCCTCGGCCAGCCCCAGATCGGCGGCGATGTGCCGGCGCATGGCGGGGATGTGAGGTGCCATGCGTGGGTCCTGGGCGATGAGGGTGGCGTCCACGTTGCCGGTACGCCAGCCGCGTGTCTGTAACAGATCCGCCACATGGCGCAAGAGCCTGCGGCTGTCGATGCCCTTGTAGTGGGGATCGCTGTCAGGGAAGTGGTGCCCGATGTCCCCCAGCCCCGCCGCTCCCAGCAGGGCATCGCAGATGGCATGCAGCAGCACATCGGCATCCGAATGGCCCAGCAGGCCCCGTGTGTGTGGGATCTCCACGCCGCCGAGGATCAGTTTGCGCCCCTCGGCAAAGGCATGCACGTCGAAACCGTGACCTACACGCATATCCAGCGCACTCCTTGCAATCCGAACGGGGCGGCTCGGCAGGTCCCGGTCCCCACGCCAGGAAAGGTAAAATACCCCGCCCTCCCCGTGTCACTATGCCATGAAAATCTATGCCATCCCCAACTGCAACACCGTGAAAAAGGCGCGTGCCTGGCTGCAGGACCAGGGTCTGATCTACGAATTCCACGATTACAAGAAACAGGGAGTCCCCACGGAGGTGCTGCAGGCGGCGATGCGCCAGTTGGGCTGGCAGACCCTGCTGAACCGGGCAGGCCCCACCTGGCGCAAGCTGCCTGAGGAGGTGAAGGCCGGCGTCACCGATGCCCCTTCCGCCCTGGCGGTGATGCAGGCCCACTCCAGCGTCATCAGACGTCCTCTGCTGGAGTGGAACGGCTGGTTTGAAGCGGGCTTTTCCGAGGCCCGCTATGTCGAACTCTTCAAGAAGTAAGCCTCGATGAGCCCCATGGATGCCAGGACCCTGGAGTATGCCCGGGCGCTCATCGCACGCCCCTCGCTGACTCCGGAGGATGCCGGCTGTCAGGGCTGGCTGGCGGAGAAGCTCGCCACCCTCGGCTTCGTCGTCGAGCCCATGCCCAGCGGAGAGGTCAGCAACCTGTGGGCGCGGCGGGGCCGGCAGAGCCCCCTGGTGTGCTTCGCTGGCCATACCGACGTGGTGCCCACCGGCCCGCTGGAGCAATGGTCGTCCGAGCCCTTCACCCCGACCCTGCGGGACGGCCTGCTCTATGGCCGGGGCGCGGCGGACATGAAGGGCTCCATCGCCGCCTTTCTGGCAGGCGTGGAGGACTTCCTCGCCGTCCACCCGGACCACCCGGGTTCCATCGCCTGGCTCCTCACCTCGGACGAGGAAGGCCCGGCGGTGGATGGCACGGTAAGGGTGGTGGAACGCCTGGCGGCTCGGGGAGAGCGCATCGACGCCTGCATCGTCGGCGAACCCACCTGCGTGGCCCGCTTGGGGGACATGATGAAGAACGGCCGGCGTGGCTCCCTGCACGGCCGTCTGCGGGTAAAGGGCATCCAGGCCCACATCGCCTATCCCCACCTGGGAAAAAACCCCATCCACCTGGCCGCGCCCGCCATCGCCGAGCTGGCTGCCACGACGTGGGATGCGGGCAATGAGTACTTTCCCCCCACCACCTGGCAGATCTCCAACGTGCAGGCGGGCACCGGCGCCATGAACGTGATCCCGGGCCATGCCGACATCGTCTTCAACTTCCGCCACGGCACCGCCAGCCCGGTGGAGGAGTTGCAGGCACGGGTCACCGCCATCCTGGCGCGCCACGGCCTGGACTACGACCTGGAATGGGAGGTGGGCGCCAAGCCCTTTCTCACCCCCCGGGGGCCCCTGGTGGAAGCCCTGTCCGCCGTCATCCGGGAAGTCACCGGCCAGGAGGCAGAGCTCTCCACCACCGGCGGCACCTCCGACGGCCGCTTCATCGCCGACATCGCCCGCGAGGTGGTGGAGTTCGGCCCGGTGAACGCCTCCATCCACAAGATCGACGAGCACGTGAACCTGGCGGAGCTGCACCAGCTGGCCAGGGTATACCGGGGAGTGCTGGAAAGGCTGCTCCATGTCTGACAGCGCCCTGCGGGAACTGCAAACGCTGAGGGACTGGCTGCGCCATGCCGTCAGCCGCTTCCATGCGGCTGGCCTG
This sequence comes from Pseudomonadota bacterium, assembly GCA_029558905.1. Taxonomy (GTDB): domain Bacteria; phylum Pseudomonadota; class Gammaproteobacteria; order Burkholderiales; family Thiobacillaceae; genus PFJX01. The sequence goes on along the minus strand of JAKQCX010000027.1, from coordinate 188,256 downwards.
CACTTTGGCCACGGCAGTGGCGAGGCCTACGACGAGGCGGCCTACCTCATCCTGCATGGCCTGCATCTGCCCATCGACCGCCTGGACCCATTCCTGGATGCCCGCCTGCTGCCGGAGGAAAGGCAACGCCTGGCCCACCTGCTGGAGCGGCGCATCCAGGAACGCATCCCCGCCGCCTATCTCACCCGGGAGGCCTGGCTCCAAGGTTACCGATTCTATGTGGACGAGCGGGTCATCGTGCCCCGTTCCTTCCTTGCCCCCCTGATCCTCGATCATTTCCAGCCCTGGCTGGAGGGCCAGGTGCATACCGCCCTGGACCTTTGTACCGGTTCCGGCTGCCTGGCCATCCTGTTGGCCGAGTCCTTCCCCCACGCCCGGGTGGATGCGGTCGACCTGTCTGCCCAGGCCCTGGAGGTGGCAGCGCGTAACGTGGCGGATTACGGCCTGGAAGAACGGGTGCGACTGTACGAGGGGGATCTGTTCGCACCGTTGGCGGACCGGACCTACGATCTCATCGTGAGCAATCCGCCCTATGTGGACGCGGCGGCCGTGGCCGCCCTGCCCCCGGAATACCGGCACGAACCTCGACTGGCCCTGGGCTCCGGCGAGGATGGCCTGGATGCCACCCGCATCATCCTGCGCCAGGCGGCGGCCCACCTGAACCCCGGCGGCCTGCTGGCGGTGGAGATCGGCCACCACCGCCACGCGCTGGAGACTGCATTTCCGGAACCGGACTTCATCTGGCCGGAAATCGAGGGCGGCGAGGACACGGTCTTCCTCCTCAGCCGTGAACAGTTGTAGCGCCGGCGCATACAATCACTGCATCCGGTTTTGGAAAGGACACGCGCATGGAGAAGGTCATGGAACAGGTGGATCTCTTCACCGAATCGCTCGCCATCTTCTGGAACCAGCTGGCCGGCTTCGTTCCCCAACTCGTCGCGGCCCTGCTCCTGCTGTTCGTGGGTTGGGTCCTGGCCCGGCTGGCGCGCACCGGCGTGCGCCGGCTGCTCACCACCCTGAAGTTCGACAAGGTCACGGAAAGGTCCGGTCTGGAGGCCTTTCTGCAGCATGCCGAACTGGAACTGTCCCTGTCCGGCATCCTCGGCAATCTGGTGTACTGGCTCATCATCCTGGTGATGATCGTCACCGTGGCCAATTCCCTGGGCCTGCACATGGTGGCGGACCTGTTCAACAAGGTGGTGTTCTACATCCCCAACGTCATCGTCGCCATCCTGGTGCTGGTGTTCGGCACCATCCTGGCCCGCTTCATCAACCGTCTGGTGTTCGCCTGGCTGAACAACCTGGAGTTCGAGGGCGCCCTCACGGTATCCACCTTCTCCGAGTACGCCATGATGGTGTTCGTGTTCTTCATCGCCATGGAACAGTTGCAGATCGCCAACGAACTGCTCACCGCCGCCTTCATCATCGCCTTCGGCGCCGTGGGCCTGGCCTTCGCCATCGCCTTCGGCCTGGGCGCCAGGGACTGGGCCGGCCGGATCATCGAGAAGATCACGCAGCACAAGAAGTAGACACGTGCGCCAGACCGGGCGGGTGTTCCTGCACGCCGGCATCTGGCTGGCCCTGGGACTGCTGATCTACGTCTTCTTCCTGCGCCGGGAAACCCCTCCTCCCCGCGTCCTGGGCCCGGGCAACGTGGAATTGCAGCGCACACGCGACGGCCATTTCTACATCGATGGCCAGATCCAGGACCAGCGCGTGCGCTTTCTCATCGACACCGGCGCCAGCACGGTCTCCGTGTCCGAGGATTTCGCCCGCCGCGCGGGCCTGGAATGCCTCCAGATGGCCACCTACAACACCGCCAACGGGCCCGTGCGGGGTTGTACCAGCCGGGTGCCGCACCTGGCCTTCGGGCCTTTCGGGATGCGGGACGTGGGCGTGGTGATCCTGCCCCGCCTGGGTACCGAGGCCCTGCTGGGCATGAACGTGCTGCGCCGGGTGCGCATGGAGCAGAACGGCGACCGGCTGCGCCTGACGGCGCCTTGACGCCGGCGGACCCCGTCCGCCAGCCCCCACTGCCAAGCCGGCGGGCGCCTGTCGCGCGGGGCCCATGTCCCGGGGACCGGCGGCCCCCAGGGGCGTGCCGCTCACACACCGGTGCGGTAGGCCTTGGTCTCGGCAAAGAATGCCTGGACACCCGGGTCCCTGCGATACCTGTGATACATGTCGGTGGCGTATTGCTTCATCAGGGAAAGCGACCGGTGCGTAGCGAGATCGAGCTTGATGAAGGGTGACTGATCGTTGCTGATGTCCGCGCTGGGGATGCGCGTATAGGTCATCGGCACGAGCTGCCGTTCCTGCATGAGACGCAGATAGACATCGGTAAACTCGCTTTGGCCGATGAGGGGAAGGTCAAAGAGTTCGGGCGCCCATTGCAGGAAGCTTCTGCGCCGCTTGAGCAGCGGTGCCTTGCCCGTGGCACAGTTGAGGCTTGCGACCGAGAGCAGATTCAGATGCGCGAATGATTTTCCGGGACCGACGAAATAGCGCAGGGCCTCGGCCAACCCGACCAGGGAGGGATTGTTTGCCCACACCCCGCCGTCGACGAACTGGGTGCCGTTCTCCTGCTCGATCTGCGCGAGTGGGAAAAACGTCGGCGCCGCGGATGTCGCCAGCGCAACGTCCACCATGGGCAGGGAATTGTGGCGGGAGAGTTGCCCCTCCTCGTGATCGAACTTGAAGACCTCGTAGGTGCCATGCGTGAAGTCATATGTCGGAATGCACAGGAGACATGCGCTGTCTCCGATCGTGTGGCCCTGAAACATCTCTTCTAGCGCCTCGCGCAGGGGACGATCCGAAAACTTGCCGCCAAAAAACGTCTGCCTCAGCAATGCCGGGAGGCCCTGCGATCCCTGGAAGATCCGCGGGCCCTTTTGCTCGTAGAACGCGCAGATCTTCTCGGCCGGGATACGCAGCGCCAGGGCCAGGGCAATCAGGCCGCCGGTCGACGTGCCGCAGATCAGGTCCGCGTAATCGACGACGCGTACCCCATCGCCACGCGCACGCTGCAATTCCGCCTCGAAAAGACTCAGGATCTTGGCGGAATACAACCCCTTGATTCCGCCACCATCGATTGCCAGGACCTTGAACTGTTCCATGTGCCGCATTGCTCCATGGTTAGACATACCATCTCGCGATCTCGTCCAGGGGCGTGGAATCCCCTCTGGAGCGGCAATCCAGACAGGCGTTCAGCAAGTCCTTCACGCCGAGCCCCCGCCAGCCATACGCCTGCCGCACGGCCTCGAGGCCCTCTTCCGCTGCGTGGCCCCAAAGCCCCATCAGGAGGCGTATGCCCACCATCATCGCCAGTTGCACGCGCAGCACGGCCGCTTCCAGGTCATCATCGCCGTCGCACGGCGCATGATGATGGATGGCGTTACGTAACGCGGGCAGCCGATCATGAAAGAATGCTTCGCTTTCGTCATCCAACCCGTCCTCCCACGCCCAGCGCAACGCCTCCCTGGCACGGTCGTAGCGTGTCGTCCCCAGGACGACCCTCCTGGATACGCCATCGAAGAGGATCTCCATGGCAGTCAACAGGATGTGCAGGGCAAAGCGGGTCGGGATGAGTGGCGTATGCGACAGGTTGAACTGGTCGATGACCGCCCGCAGGCTTTCCGTGCCCTTGCCGTGCTCGAGCGAGCCGATGCCGTCGTACAGGCGCGTCAGGTCCTGGACCTCGTCGGCCTCGAGCGGCCAGACCAGCCCGTCGATCGGCATTGCCAGGTATTCCGTCCTGTACGGTCCCACCACCCGGTGGACGTGGTGTCCGCTGGCAATGAAACGCACGGTATGGACGGGCTCGAGCAGCCTGCCGGTCTTGTACAGGCGGCAGGCGGAAACGATGCGTGCCGCGTCGCGCGCCAGCGTATCGAACACGCCCGCAAGCGCCTGCGGACCGATGGGCCCCGTAGCCGGTTCGAAGAGAAACACCGGATTCGCCTCGTAGTATCTGTCGCACCAGTCCTTGAAGACGTAGCCGCGCTCGACGGTTTCCCATTCGGCCCGGTTGCAGCGCAACAGATACCGCTCGCCGATCCTCACGGCGTCATCCTGCATCTGCAGCCCGGCGATCGGCGCGAGTGCGCAATGGCGTGTATCGAAGCGGACGGCATCCCCGGGGCGGAGCTTCTGCGAGATCAGCACGGCAAGGCCTCCGTCTCCCACTGGTATCGGAGGGATGCCAGGGAGCCGTGGCCGAGCAGTCCCTGCAGGACGCGGAACGACCACGGGTCCGCGTGCGCCGCGTCAAGTGCCGCCCACAGGCCGTCGGGACCTTGCCCGGTCCCGGCGTGGGCATGCCGGTGGCATATCAGGCGGTTGAGCGCCAGCACGCCGGCGCGCGCGAGTACGGCCACATACCGCTCAGGGTCCGAGGGCGGCCGGGCCGGTGCACGGCCGTGTATCAGGTCGCTGCGCAACCGGTACGCCGTCTTGAAGAATGCGGTGTACGGGCCGATGTCTTCGTAACGTGACGCCACCATGCAGGAAAAGCGCCGCTGGAAGGCCGCCTGCAGGCCCGTCAGGCGGTCGGGCAACAGGAGCGACTCGTATGCCCCCACAAGCAGAAGGGTCCGCGATTGCCAGCCGAATCCGGGTGTGGCGCAGAGTTCCAGGGAGCGGGACGCCATCTCGTACTGCCCGCGGGCCCAGATCCGTCGTGTCCGCCGACAGAAATCCAGCATGGAGGCGAGCGCATCCGTATCCCCGGCGCACAGGCGGATCGTCGGATCTTCGTTCTGCGTCGCGTACTCCTTCTCCGATTCGCCGTAGCGTCTGGGTACTCCGCGTTGCGCGACGTCCTCCCGGAGCCCGGGCACGGCCGCGAAATTCTCCGCACCACGCGTATCGAAATAGATCGCCGAGCGCAGTGGATGGACCGGCGCCGTTCCCGTATACCAGTGCAGCGCCTTGACGAGCACTTCGAGATCCCCCTCGATCAGGCCCGAAAGCCGCACCACGGATTCCGGACTTCGGTCCGCGACGAGCGCCGGTTCGACCTCGATCGTCTTTTCCCAGAACAGCGGAGGGTTCCGGTCGTAGCGCCGGCCGAGCCGGTCGTACGGGGCACTGCGGCCCTGCCCCTCGAGCGCCAGCCAGTCTGCGAAGGGAAGATGCGTGATGCGCGAATCACCCAGATCCATCGCCTCGGTTTCCGCGGCGACGCATGGAAGACATGCGATTGCCCGCACTTGCATTTTCCCTCCTCCGCCCCTTTCCACTTCCCGACATAGGCCATCGGCAAGGCGTTCTCAAGGACGAGGTCAGACAGGACGGCCATGCGCCGCCTGCACGCGCATCGCCCGTGCGTCGGTGGGCCGGGACAGCCCCCCCCCGAATCGTCACCATCCCCACCGGGTCATCCGTGACCCACCCGGGTGAGCGGCCCGATGTTTCCGTATCACGCATGGACACGGGTTTTCCGCCGCGTTCACCGGGTCGCCTTCCACCCGGAGGCCCACTCCCCTCTCCCGGACACGCATCAACCCACTTGCATATCAACCGCTTGCCGGCGCCGGCCGGGCTGGCACGGGTCGTGCTGATGGCAGTCGAGGCGCGTTCGCGTGCAGGCACCCGCGGCGGACGACACGCCCGGGTCAGGCGCGGTGGTGTCTGCGGGCCGGGTGCCGTTGCCGCGGGAAGCCACGCCGGCCGCAGGGCGCCCTTTGATGATCGGTCGGACGAAAGACAAGAGGACAGGACAAACGCAAGGCATGGCCAACGTATCCGCAATCCATTCCGTCGGGAATTCCATCATGACCTTCCTGCGCAACACCTATCCGCGCGACGTGGCGGGCCATCCCATGCCGGATTGCGCCTTCGAACTGGTATCGTCCGGCGAACTGGCCGAACCGAACCCCGGTGGCAACCGCCTGAGCCTCTACCTCTACCGGGTCACCGTCAACGAGCATTGCCGCCAGCAGCGCCACGGCCAGGGCCAGATGCCGCCCCTCGGCCTCGACCTGCACTACCTGCTGATGGCCTGGGGAGACAACGCCCGCGACGAGCAGCTGCCGCTGGCCTGGGCGATGCGCCAGCTCTATCAGTACCCCATCCTGGATGCCTCCTCGCTGTCGCCCGAGGCCGGCTGGGGTTCCGACGAGGTCATCCAGGTCATCCCCTCCGAACTGCCGACGGAAGACATGATGCGCATCTGGGACGCCCTCGACCCGGTCTACCGCCTGTCGGTGTCCTACATCGTGCGGCTGGTGCGCATCGATCCCGACACCCAGCCGGATGCCCGTCCGGTGGTGGCCAGCCGCTTCGGCCATGGCGGCGCCGAGCCCGCGGGGGTGGCGCCATGACCCTGGTGATCCACGAACTGGAACGGGTCGAACGCCGCGTCCTCGGCGCCCTGCGCTGCATCGACGCCACCACCGGAGCAACCATCGAGCAGGATCTGGAGGTCGGCCTCGCCACGCCGGACGGCGAGGCCGCCCGCCTGCTGCGCAACCGCAGCGGCCTCTACGTCATCACCCTGGCGCCCGGCCTGGAGGCGCACGCGGCTGCCTTCGCGCAGCCGCCTGCCGACGCCCCGCGTGCCTACGTCGCCACCGTGCGCGACCCCGCCGGCCGTTACCTGCCACGCCGGGCCGGCCTCGGCCTGCCGCGTGACCCCGACCCGGCGCATGCCGACCAGGCCGGTTCCCTGTTCCGTCCCGTCGAGGTGCCGCTCTATCCCAGCGGCAGTGCCCCGGCCGGCGCCAACTGGGCGGTGCTGCGCATCAGCCTGGTCGAGGCCGGCGGTGACCGCCTGGGCGGCGCCCTGCTGCGGGTGGTTCGCAACGGCACGGTGCTCGCCCGCGGCCTCACCGACTGGCGTGGCGAGGGCATGCTGCCGGTGGCCGGCGTACCTGTCACCACCTGGTCCGATGACCCGAACCTGGTGGTGGTGAACACGCTCGACGTACAGGTGGAAGCCGTGTTCGACCCCGCTGCAGGCCGCCGCGTCCGCGCCGCAGAAGTCGCTGCCGACCATCCGCCGGCGACACCGCCGATGGTCGATCCGGACGCCATCGAGGCGGCCCGCGCCAGCCTGCCACAGACCGCGCAGGCCGTAACCATCGCGGCGCGCCGCGAACAGACCCTTTCCCTGGTGCTCGCCCTGCCATGAGCCAGCCCCTTTGCCCCACCCCCACCTTCATGCAATAGGAGAACAGCCATGCCCGAATACCTGGCACCCGGCGTATATGTTGAGGAAACCAGCTTCCGCGCGAAGTCGATCGAGGGTGTGGGCACCAGTACCACCGCCTTCGTCGGTCCCACCCGGCGCGGCCCCATCGGCGGCATGCCCGAGATGGTCACCAGCCTGCCCGACTTCGAGCGCCTGTACGGCAGCCTGGAGAACCTCGCCTTCGGTTCACCGTCCACCCTCAACTACGTCGCCCACGCGGCGCGCGCCTATTTCGACAACGGCGGCACCCGCCTGTACGTCATGCGCACCGCCAACGGTGCCACGCACGCATCCGGCCGGGTGCGCGACGGCCAGGGAACCGCCACCGAGGACGCCCACATCCGCGCCCGTTTCCCCGGCGCCGCCTACAACGGCAGCGTGTACTTCCGCGAGGCCGCCCGTCCCGCCACCGTGCGCACCCTGGGCACCGCTCCGGAGGGCAGCCTGGCGCGCATCACGCTGGGCAACGCCGAAACGCTCTATCTGAAGCACGACGGCACATGGGCGGATGCCGGCGCCAACGCGCTCGCCCTGGTGGATGGGGGTGGCAACCCGCTGCCGCCCGAGGCCGTCCCCGGCGGCGCAGGCGCGACCGCCGACCTGCTCGGCCTGGCGATCGACATGGTGGACGCCGACGGCTACAGCCAGTCCTGGGAAGACCTGGGCTACGCCCCCGGCCACCCGCGGGCGCTGGGCATCGTGCTGGCGCAGAACCCGAGCAGCCGCGCCGCCGCCCTGGGCAACCTGATCTGGGCCGATATCGGCAGCGGTGTGTCCGCCTTCGAACTGCGCGCCGCCATCGTCGCCTTGGCCGCGGACGCCAGCGGCCGCCATGTCCTCACCCTGAGCGGCGGCAGCGACGGCAGCGCCCCCGCGGCGGGCGCGGAGACGACGGCCGGCACCTATGCCGCCGCGCTGGCCGGGCTGTCCACCCTGGAGGACATCGCCATCGTCGCCGCGCCTGGCTCCAGCGCCTTCGCCGATGCCCAAGCAATCCAGAACGCCCTCATCGGCCACGCCGAGCGGCGCCGCGCCTACCGTATCGCCGTGCTGGACTGCGCCCCGGCGCAGACCCCCGGCCAGATGCGCGAGGCGCGCGGCCGGATCGACAGCAGGTACGCCGCCATCTACTACCCCTGGGTGGTGGTCGCCAACCCGCTCGCCCGCCCCGGCCGCGATGACATCCCGCGCGAGATCGCCCTGCCGCCGTCCGGCTTCGTCACCGGCATCTATGCCCGCAACGACAGTCAGCGCGGTGTGCACAAGGCGCCCGCCAACGAGGTGGTGACCGGCGCCCTGCGCTTCGAGACCGACGTCAACTTCGCCCAGCAGGAGATGCTCAACCCCCTCGGCGTGAACTGCCTGCGCTACCTGAACGGCCGCGGCAACCGCATCTGGGGCGCCCGCCTCGCCTCCAGTGATCCGGAATGGAAGTACGTCTCCGACCGGCGCTACTTCAACTACCTGGAGGCATCCATCGACCGCGGTACCCAGTGGGCAGTGTTCGAGCCCAACGGCGAGCGCCTGTGGGCCAACGTGCGCCAGACCATCGCCGACTTCCTTTACAACGAGTGGAAGAACGGGGCGCTGCTGGGCACCGCGCCGGAGCAGGCCTACTTCGTGCGCTGCGACCGCGGCACCATGACCCAGAACGACCTGGACAACGGCCGCCTGGTCTGCCTGGTAGGCGTCGCCATCGTCAAGCCCGCCGAATTCGTGATCTTCCGCATCGGCCAGAAGACCGCCGACGCCCAGAGCTGAAAGGAACCGACAAATGGCTAACCGGACCACCCCCTATGGCGCCTTCAATTTCGTCGTCAACTTCGATGGCGGCGAGGTGTTCGGCGGCTTTTCCGACGTCTCCGGCATCGGCACCGAGCTGACCGTGGCGGAGTACCGCAACGGCAACGACAAGGAAAACCATGTGCGCAAGGTCGCCGGTGTGCACAAGGTCGCCGACGTCACCCTGAAGCGCGGCATCCTCAACTCCAAGACCCTGTTCGACTGGATAGGCGCCGCCCGCGTCAAGGGCCCGGAGGCCCAGAAGAGCGTCACCATCACCCTCCTGGACGAGTCGCAGAAGCCGGTGCAGTCCTGGGTGCTGCGCGGTGTCGTGCCGATGAAGTACACCGGCCCCACCCTGGCCGGCAAGGGCGGCGGCGACGTCGCCATGGAGGAGGTCGTGCTGTCCGCCGAGGCCATGGAACTCAGCGTCTGAGCCCGCCATGAGCCTGCGCTTCGAGCTCACCCCACCGACGGCCCCGGCCGACCACCGGCGCGCCGACATCGCCTGCTTCATCGGCCATGTCGCGCGCCGGCCGGGGGTGCCGCTGCCCGCGGCCCTGCGCGAGCAGCTTGCCGCGGCCGGCTGGGTGCATGGCGTCTGGGCGCGCCCGGCGGCCCAGCTCGAGACCCTGGACAACCTGCCCGTCGTCCTCGACGGCTGGGACCAGTTCGACACCCTGTTCGCCTGGGAAGGGCGTCCGGTGGAGGCGGACGGCCGGCGCCGCTGCGCCACCTACCTGGGTGCCGCGCTGCGCAGCTTCTTTGCCCATGGCGGTCGCCGCGCCATCGTCATCCGGGTCGGTGACCCCTGGCCGCTCTTGGAGGACGCCGCCGTGCGCACGGCGCAGCGCCGCCCGCGCCTGCGCCGCCTGCTGCCCGATTACGCCCGCCTGGAGGCGCCGATCACTCCCTTCGCACCCGGCGACCCGGCCACCTGGCAGGGCATCCAGCACCTCTACGGCCGCCGCGAGGCCAGCCTGGTCCTGCTGCCCGACCTCGCCGACGCCTGTGCGGTGGCGCCACCCGTGCCCGCTCCGGCACCGCTGCCACCGGTGCCGCCGGAGGGCTTCACCGAATGCAGCGTGGACGAGGCACCGGAGCCCGACACCAGCCTGGCCGACATCCCGCCACCACGTCTGGATCAGGGCGGCTATGCCGCCTGGCGGGTCGCCATCGAGGCGGCGCGCCACTTCCTGGACCGCCAGATGGGCCCGCGCGAGACCATGCTGGTGACCTCCCTGCCCCTGCCCCATGTGACGGCTAGCCGTATCGAGGGTGGCGGCCGTGTCTACGCCCAGGCCGATACCCTGGCCTGGCTGGAACGCATGGGTGTGCTGGCCGGCGCTCTGGCCGGCGACCGGCCGGCCGAGGCCCTGGTACAGCTGGCCTGGCCATGGCTGGCCCTGCGCGCCGGTGGCGACCTGCCGGCCGGTCTGGAACCGCCCGAGGGCACCCTGGCCGGGCTGATTGCCGCCAGTGCCGTGGAGCGCGGCTGCCACCGCTCGGTGGCCGGCGAATTCTCCCGCCCGCGTCTGCGCGACCTGGTGCGGGCCGAGCCCATGCCGGCCTGGGATCTGGCCGAGGACGCCCCGGACGCCCGCCTGGCCCGCCGGGTCTGCCTGTTCGCGCCGCAGCCCGACGGCTGGGCCCTGCAGTCCGACGTCACCACCCTGGCCGCCGGGGCCTGCCGCTTCGGTGGCGCCGGCCGCCTGCTCGGCAACCTGCTGCGTGCCTGCCGGGTGGCCGGCGAATCCGTCGTCTTCGAGCCCAACGGCGAGCGCACCTGGGCCCAGCTCGCCGCCACCCTGAACGACGTCCTCTTCGCCTACTGGCGCGCCGGCGCCTTCTCCGGCGCCAGCCCGGCCGAGGCCTGGAGCCTGCGCTGCGACGGCATGACCCGGAACGACCTCGACAGCGGCCGCCTGATCGTCCACCTGACGGTGTGGCCGGCCATGTCCATCGAGCGCATCACCGTCGTCCTCACCCTGGGCAGCGGCGCCGACGGCCTGCGGGAGGCGGCGTGAGCGACTTCCCCCTGCACGTCTTCCGCTTCCACGTCCGTTTCCGACGCGCCTCCGGCGGTGACGGCCCGGTGGAGGTCTGCGCAGGGGCGTTCGCCGAGTGCACCGGCCTGGAGGCCACCATGGAACCCAAGGTGATCAAGGCCGGCGGCGTCAACTACGGTGCCTACCAGCGGCCCGGCCCGGTCAGCTTCGCCACCGTGATCCTGAAACGCGGCATGACCGCCAACCGCGACCTCTTCAAGTGGTTCCAGCTGGTCAACGGCGGCGCCTATGCCTACCGCCTGTCGGCCGAGATCGACATGCAGAACGGCGAGGGCACCCCCGTGGTCACCTGGGGCCTGGAACGCTGCATGCCGGTGAAATTCAAGGCCGCCGATCTCAACGCCAAGGGCACCGAGGTGGGCATCGAGGAACTCCACCTGGCCCACGAGGGCCTGCGCCTGATCGCCTGAGGACCCCATGCCGCGCCTGCCCGAACCGTCCGCCCAGATCGCCATGGCCAGCTTCAAGGTGCTGGAGGGCGGTGGCGCCGGTGGCGAGGCCGTAGACGTGCAGTTCAATCCGACCTCGCTGGAATACACCCTGTCGAACGAGTTCGACAGCAGCGCCGGCAACAACGGCGCCCGTCAGTTCGTCAAGAAGACCAGCGGCAAGCTGGCCATGACCCTGGTCTTCGACACCACCGACGACGGCTCCGATGTGCGCGGCAAGACCGAACGGATCAGCCGCCTGCTGAAGCCTGCCAAGAGCGGCGACAAGAAGTTCGCCCCCAAGGTGGAGTTCGCCTGGGGCACCTACCGGTTCGGCGGCGTGATCGAGCAATACAAGGAGACCATCGACTTCTTCTCCGACACTGGCGTACCCCTGCGCGCCAACATCGCACTCACCCTGGCCAGCCAGGAGGTGGAGTTCCAGAGCGCCAGGAACCCGCCCGCCCGGGTGGACCGCGACCTGCCTGCCGACCCGGTTGCCGCACCGGCCGGCACCACCCCGGCGCAGGCCGCCCAGGCGGCCGGCGACCCGCGCGCCGCGCGTGGCATCGCCGAGGCCAGCGGCGCCACCAGCCTGCGCCTCGGCGCCGAGGCGGGTCTTTCCGTAGGCGGTGGCATCAGCCTGACGGCGGCGGCCGGCTTCTCGGCCGGCGCCAGCCTGAGTGCCTCGTCGGGGGCAGGGCTGAGCGCCGGGAGTGGCATGGGCGCCGGGCTGAGCGTCGGCGGCGTCCTCGACATCGGCGCCACCGCCGGCCCCGCCTTCGCCGACCTGCGGGTGAGCCCACCCAGCGTCTCGGTGAGCAGCGAGTCGGCGCGTGCCGCCCTGCTGCCCCAGCCCTCGGTCAGCTGCGCCGGTTTCACGGTGGGCGGCCGTGCCCAGCTGCAGGGTGGCACCAGCCTGACCGCCGAGGTGGGCGCCGGCGCCGATCTGCACGCCAACCTCAAGTTCGAGTGAGCCATGCCCATCGTGTTCGACGAAGTCATCGGAGAGATCGAGGCACCCCACCGTAGCGAGGAGGGTCAGGATCCGGCGCCCAGCCCATCGTCCGTGCGGCCGGAGGACTTCGACGCCCGCCTCGAGCTGGCCCTGCGCCTGCGCGAGGAACGCCTCGCCCGTCTGTGCGACCAGTAGACCGCCATGCCTGAACAGAGCCTCAGCCAGACTTCCATCTATTCCGCCCGACCTACCCTGCGGGTGAACGGCCAGGAAGACGAGCGGGTGAGCGAACTCCTGCTGGCCATGGTCATGGAGGAGGCGGAGGGTGGCATGAGCACCCTGGAACTGCGCTTCGTCAACATCGCCGCCACCGGCGACGGCGGTACCGAACCGGCCTTCGGCGCCGCCTCCGCCCTGCGCCTGGGCGCCGAGATCGGCGTCTACGCCGGCGACGCCGCCAGCCCGCGCGAGATCTTCCTCGGCAAGGTGAGCGCCCTGGAGATGGTGTGCGACTTCGGCAGCCCGCCGGAACTGGTGGTACTGGCCGAGGACGCGCTCACCCTGGCCCGGCGCGGCCGCCGCAGCCGGATCTACGACGCCATGACGCCGGCCGGCGTGGTCGGTGCGGTGGCGGCCGAGTTGGGCCTGCAGGCCCAGGTGGACGGCCTGACCGCCCCGGTGGCCACCTGGGCGCGGATCAACGAGACCGATCTGGGCTTCCTGCGCCGTCTGCTGGCCCGCTTCGACGCCGACCTGCAGGTGGTCGGCAGCCGCCTGCAGGTGGCACCACGCCAGGACGTGCGCCGCGGCGGCATCGACCTCACCCTGGGCAACCAGCTCTCCCGCGTGCGCATCATCGCCGACCTCGCCCACCAGGCCACCGCCACCACGGTGACGGGCTGGAACGCCGCCGACGGCGCCGCCGTGCGCGGCGAGGCCTCAACGGTCAGCGCCGCCGGCCCGGGTCGCGGCAAGAACGGCCCCGACTGGGCGCGCGAGGTGTTCGGCGAGCGCAGCGAGCACGTCGGCGGCCTCGCCGTGGTGAGCGACGCCGAGGCCGCAGCCGTGTCCGCCGCTGCCCTCGACCAGCGTGCCCGCCGCTTCGTGCGTGCCGAGGGCACGGCGGAGGGCAACGCCCAGCTCAGGGTCGGCTGCCACGTCACCCTGTCGCGGGTGTCGCCGCAATTCGACAACACCTATTACGTGGTGCGTGCCCGCCACCTGTTCGACATGCGGCAGGGCTACCGCACCGAGTTCGAGGCCGAGTGTGCCTTCCTGGGGCAATGACCGCCATGCGCCGCGACCCCCCGCCACCCGCCTGGAACCATGCCGGCCTCCTCGCCAGGGTGGTGTCCCTCGACGACCCCGAGCGCAGGAACCGGGTGCAGGTGCGTCTGTATGCCTTCGACGCCGTGGCCGGCCAGGATGCTCCCCTGTGGGCGCGCGTGGCCGCCCCCTTCGCTGGCGACGACCGTGGCGCCTTCTTCCTGCCCGACGTCGGCGACGAGGTGCTGGTGGTGTTCGTGCAGGGTGACACGCGCCAGCCGGTGATCCTCGGCGGCCTGTGGAACGGCGCCGCGCCCGCCCCGGCCGACATCGAGGCGGGTGGCGGCAACCGCTACAAGCGCATCAAGTCAAAGAACGGCATCGTCATCACCCTGGACGACCAGTCCGGCCAGGAGACACTCACCCTGGAGACGCCGGGCGGCCAGCGGCTGACCCTCAAGGACGGCCCAGGCGAAGTGGTGGTCGAGGACGGCAACGGCAACCGCATCACCCTGGAGACCGCCGGCATCACCATCCAGGCCTCCGCCAAGGTGACGGTCAACGCCGCCCAGGTGGAGGTCAGCGCCGGCATGGTCAAGGTGGACGCCGCCATGGCCGACTTCTCCGGCGTGGTCAAGTGCGCCACCCTGATCGCCAACGCGGTGGTCGGCACCAGTTACACACCGGGAGCCGGAAATGTCTGGTAGCCATGCCGTCCTGTTTGGCGCCCCACGCGACATGAGCGGCGGCCTGCAGCCGGCCATCCTGCAGCGCAGCGACGACAGCTTCGTCGAGGCCACCCTGGACGATCTGGGCAGTGCGGCCGGCCGCCAGGCCCTGGAGGGCCTGCGCGCCAAGGTGAGCCGCGGCGCCCTGCGCCTGTACCAGCCCGTGCAGCGGCTGTTCCACCTGGCCGTCCTGGAAGCCTGGTGCGACATCCCCGGTACCCCGCGCGTCAACCCCAAGGAGGTGCTCGGCGCCGGCATGGTGCTGCGCCGGGTGCAGGGCAGCCGGCGCGAGGGCTGGATGCGCGCGGGCGGCCGCCCGCGCGGCTGGGTCGCGCTCGAGCGCATCGGCGGCGCCGATGCCGACCCCAAGGCGGATGCCCGCCTGCGGCGGCGTCTCACCGGCGTCGCAGGCATCGACCGCCAGCTGGCTGCCCACGCCGATGCCGACAGCCGCCTGGAGGAGGCGGTCATCCCACTCTACGTGGCACCGCCCGAGGTCTGCCAGGCGGCCGACAAGACCCTGTTCTACGGCGTCATCCCCACGGTGAGTAGCGAGCTGGCCGAGGCCCGGCCGGAATTCATGCCGCCCGGCGACGACAGCTTCGGGCCCCGCTCCGCCTTCTTCCGCGACCACCTGGCCGGCGCCCTGCGCGGCCTCAAGACCGACTTTCCCTTCCCCGGCGAGACCCTGGCGGCAGGCTGGCTCGATGCCGCCGAGGCACCCGGCACCAGCGCCCCGGCCGGTGTCACGGCCACCCAGTGGGTGCAGCTGAAGAACCCCGACTCCACCGACGCCCGCCGCCTGCGCGCCTTCATCCAGCTCCTGCGCCAGCTGGGCAGCGAGTTCAACGCCTTCGAGGAAGGCGAGGACACCGCCGAGCTGGTCGGGCGGCTCAAGGCCACCCGTCTCTCCATGAAGCTTCGGAGCGGCGAGACGGCCGCGCGCCAGATCGAGGCCTGGGACTTCCTCAAGAAGGCCAGCGCCATCCTGCTCGCCAGGGAGAGCCTGCCGGCACCCGAGATGCCGGAATACTGGCCCGCCCTGTCGACGGCCGATGCCGAGGGTCTCGCCGATGCCCTGCACGCGGCCATGCTGACCCGCTTCGCCGCCATGCAGGACAAAGCCGGTCGCTACGACGAGCCGGACGCCCGCTACGTGCTGCGCGCCTTCCTGCGCCTGAAGTGTCCGCTGGGTGGCCCGCCGCGCATGGTGTGGAGTGCCGAGAGCCCGGCCTTCGCCATCGCCCCCTGGTACGAAAGCGACGGCAGCGTGACGCCGGCGCGGATCCCCCTGCCCGACCCGGCCGACCGCGCCCTCCTGAAGTCCTTGAAGCCCAACGTCGCCTTCGTGGTGCCGCCCGCCCTGCAGAACCTGCTCGGCGGCAAGGCCGGCGACCTCCTGGAGGGCAAGGGCGGCATCGCCGGCGCCGGCCTGGCCTGGATCTGCTCGTTCAACATACCGATCATCACCCTGTGCGCCTTCCTGGTGCTGAACATCTTCCTCGGCCTGTTCAACCTGTTCTTCGGCTGGCTGTTCGCCATCAAGATCTGCCTCCCTTTCCCCAAGCTGGGCAACAAGCCCCCGGGCACACCATGAACGAGCCCCTGCGCCCCCTGCTGGGCTGGCCCCTGCTGCCGCTACCCGACGAACACGGCCGGCTGACCTGGCCCGACCTGGCCACCAGCGTGCGTGAATCCATCCGGGTGATCCTCAGCACCCGCCCTGGCGAACACCTGATGCGGCCGGAGTTCGGCGGTGGCCTCGACCGCCTGCTGCACGAGCCCAACACCCTCGCCAGCCGGCGGCAGATACGCGACCTGGTGCGCGACGCCCTGGAACGCTGGGAGAAGCGCATCCTGCTCGATGCCGTGGAAGTATGGGAGGTGGAAGGCCGACCCGCCGATCTGCGCGTCGAAATCCGCTACCGGCTGGCGCGCACCGGCGTCCCGGCCGCCATGAACGTCACCCTGCAACTGGAAGGTGGAGCCTGACATGCCCATCCTGCCTCCGTCTCTCGATGATCGCCGCTTCGACGATCTGGTCGACGACCTCGTCGCGCGCATCCCGGCCCACACCCCGGAGTGGACCCACCCGCGCCTGGGCGATCCCGGCCGCACCCTGATCGAGCTGTTCGCCTGGCTGGGCGATGCCCTGCTCTACCGCGCCAACCTGATCCCGGAACGCCAGCGTCTGGTCTTCCTCAAGCTGCTCGGCATGGGTCTCAGACCCGCCCAGCCCGCGCGTGGCGTGGTCGGCCTGGGCTTTGCCGACGACAAGGAGCTGTCCGCCTGCAGCCTGAAGCCCGGCGCCCGCATCAAGGCGGCGGTGCCCTTCGAGACCCTGGCGGAGGCCACCGTGCTGCCGATCAGCGCCGAGGCCTACGTCAAGCGTCCCCTGGCCGACAAGCAGATCGCCAAAAACAGCGACCTGCTGCAGGGCCTGGCCCGCATCCACCGCATCGGCGGCGCCGTGGCCGGCTATGTGACCACACCGGTGTTCGCAGGCGGCCGCGCCGTCCCGGCCGGCGAGGATGTGTTCGCCGGCAGTCTCGACCGCGCCCTGTGGATCGCCCTGCTCGCCCCCAGGGCGGCCAAGCCGGAGGCGCAGGCGGCCACAAACGCCGCAGTGAAGTCCGCCCTCGGCGGCGGCGACGGCGCCTCGCCGGCCCTGCTCTCGGTGGGCGTGGTGCCGGCCGTCAAGGCGACCACCCTGTTCGAGGCGGTGAGTGCCCCCCTGCCGGTGCCGGTGCTGTGGGAGATCACCACGCGCGGACGCGGCGCCTTCGACACTGCCTACCTCGGCCTCCACGTCGAGAGCGACAGCAGCGGTGGTCTCGCCCGTGCCGGCGTGCTGCGCCTGCGCCTGCCCGACGAGGACTACCTGTGGGCGCCCGACAACGACGTCGACGCCAATCCGCGCGCCGGCGTCGGCGACGCCCCGCCACGGCTGGACGACCCCGAACGCGCCACCCGCCTGATCGCCTGGCTGCGCCTGCGACCCAAGCCGAACGAGGCGGTGGAGCAGCTCAAACTGGCCTGGCTGGGCATCAATGCGGTGGACATCGACCAACGCGCCACCCATGCCGGTCGCGTGCTGGGCGTCTCCAACGGCGCCTCCGACCAGGTCTTCGCCCTGCCGCAGGGTTCGGTCGACAGCGCCAGCCTGGCCATCGAGGTGGAGGAGCCCGGGCGCGGCTACCAGCCCTGGCAGCGGGTGGACGACCTCGCCGCCATCAATGTCGATCCGCATGCGGCGCGCGAGGCCCCGGCCTACGAGGTGGACGCCGAGGCCGGCACGCTGCGCTTCGGCGACGGCGCCCGCGGCCGCGTGCCCGAGGCGGGCATGCGCATCCGCCTGAAGTCCGGCCGCTTCGGCGGCGGCCGCGCCGGCAACCTGCCCCCCGGCAGCCTGGGCGAGCTGCGGGGCATGCGCGTCGACGGTGCCATCGCCCCCGCCATCAAGGTCCTGCAGCCCTTGCCGCTCACCGGCGGCGAGGACGCCGAGACCCTGGCCCTGGCCGAGCGACGCATCCCCGCGCGCCTGCGTCACGGCGAGCGCGCCGTCACCGAGGAGGACTACCGCCGTCTGGCCGTGGAGGCGCCGGCCGTCGACGTCGGCCGCGTCGAGGTGCTGCCCCGCTTCAAGCCACGCGACCGCCGCTTCGAGGTGCCCGGTGTGGTCAGCGTGATGGCCCTGCCGGCCGCCGAGCTCGGCCCCGCCTCCGCCTCGTCGCGGCCCAACCCACGGCCCGACCGGCCCTTCATCGAGCGCCTGCACGCCCACCTGGCGGCCCGCGTGCCGCTCGCCACCGAGCTCTACGTGATCGGCTGCGAGTACGTCCCCCTGGCGGTCAGCGTCGCCATCCGCCTGCGCGACGGCCACGCGCGCGACCAGACCCTGCTGGACGTGCGCGAGGCCCTGCGCCGTCTGCTCTGGCCGCTGCCGCCCGGTGGCCTGGAGGGCGCCGGATGGCCCCTGCGCCGGCCGGTGCGCAGTCGCGAACTGGAGGTCGAGGTGGCCCGCGTGGCCGGCGTCGACGAGGTGCGCGGTCTCTCCCTGTTCCGCCGCCGCGACGAGATCTGGCAGGCCCTGCCGGCCATCGCCGCGGACGGCGCCCAGGTCCTCGAGCTGTCACCCTGGCAACTGCCCGAACTGCTCGCCGTGCTGGCGGTGGACGCCGAGACCGCCCCCAGCGACCCCGCCACCCTGCCCAACCCGTATGCCAGCACCAACGCGGTGGCAGTGCCGGTGGTACCGGACATGTGCGGCTGACACCATGGATGCCAACGGCCTCAGGTTCTGGCAACTCGCGGGCGCTGGCCGGTTCCCAGGCCGCCGCCACGCGCTCTGGGATGCTGCCCGCCGGGTGCTGCGCCTGGCCTCGGAGCGCCGCCTCGCCCCGGCCCTGGGCGCCGCCGCCGCGCATGCCATCGCCCAGGGCGCCATCGAGGCGATCCCGCGCGCGGTGGACGCCAGCGAGAACGTCGCCTGGTGGGACAGGGATGACGGCCTGGTGCGGGCGGCCAGCTACCTGCCCGGCGACGCCCCCCTGCTGCCCCTCGACGACACTCCCAGCGACCTGTGCGCCGGCTACGACGGCGTGCTCTACGTCGCCCTGCCCGGGCGCATCCACATGCACGACCTGCGCGGCCGCTTCCCCGCCACCGACGTGAGCCTCGACGGCTTCGCGCCCTGGCGCCTGGCCGCCGCTCCGGAAGGCGGCGTCTGGGCCCTGGAGCGGGTCGGCGGGCGCCTCGCCCGCCTGCACGGCCATCCGCGCCGCCTGCATACGCCGCATGCCGACGACTACGCCCCGTCGGTGTTCCGGCCCTGCCCGGAGAACTGCGACCCGCCCCGCCTGGAGCTGCGCGGCACTGCCCTGGCGGCCGGCGAGCAGGCCCTCGCCCTGTGCGTCACCGCCGACGGCCGGCCGCGTCTGCTGACCTGGATCGGTGGCGACGGCCACGCCCACGTGCGCACCTGGCTGGCCGACCAGACCCGCCTGGGCGAGCCGCTGCGCCTGGCCGGCGCCGACTATGCCTACGCCATCGCCGCGCTGGCGGGCGAGCGCGTCGCCGTGCGTGTGCCGGGCCGCCATGACGCCCCCGCCTTCGATCTCGACAACGCCGAGCAGGGCACGGTGCCGGCCGCCGGCGAGGTCTATCCCCTGGCCGAGGACATGGCCGAGGCGCCGTTCTGCAACGGCCCCGCCCGGCCACCCCACTACCCGGCCGGCGTGCACGGCTCGCAGCCGCTCCACCCCCTGTCCGTCGCCAACCTGGCCCGCGACGGCGAGGCGGCCAGCTACCTGGACACGGAGGCCGGCCTGCAGGCCTTCATGATGGACAGCGGCGACCACACCACGGTCTGGCACCGCCTCTACGCCGAGGCCGACATCCCGGCCCAGTGCGGCTTCACGGTCTGGCTGGCCGCTACCGACCAGGCCCGGCCGCCGGCCGCCGACGATCTGCTGGCCTGGCACCCGCACGCCTTCGGACGCGACACCGAAACCGCGCCGATGCCCCATGTGCCGCGCGCCGTCTGGGAACGCCAGGCGAGCGAACTGCCGGGCCACCCCGGCTTCCTCTGCGCGGCACCCGAACGCGACCGGCGCGGCCTCTTCGGCGTACTGATCCAGAACAGCCGTCAGCGCGTACGCAAGCTCGCCGGCCGCTACCTCTGGCTGCGCGTAGAGCTGGCCGGCAACGGCCGCGCCGGGCCGGAGATCGCCGCCCTGCGCGCCTACGCCGGCCGCTTCGACTACGCCGACCGCTATCTGCCCCGGCTGTACAGGGAATCCATGTTCGGCGCCACCGCCACAGCGCCGGGTGAGGAAGTCGCCCGCATCGACGGTGCATTCACCGCCGACCTCGACGTCGGCGGCGCGCTGTCCGATGCCCTGCGCACCCGCCTGCAGCTGGCCGGGGTGGATGCCGGCGAAGCCGCCGCCGTCACCGTCGAGGCGACCGGCAGGGCCTGGCTGGTGGCCGACGGCCGCGCCGCATGGCGCCTGCGTCGCGAGGAGCCGGACGTCGTCGTCTACCGGCCGCGTGCCACCCCCGCCGACTTCAACGGCCGCCTGCTGGCCAACTTCGAGGGCGTGCTCACGCAACTGGAGGATCGCGTTGCCGCTGCCCATCTCATGAGCCACCCGGATGCCGTGCCGGAGGCCAGTCTGGAATGGCTGGCCGGCTGGATCGGCGTCAGCTTCGACCCTGCCCTGCCGGTCGGGCGGCGGCGTGCCTGGCTGGCCGTCGCCCCCGATCTGGCGCGCTGGCATGGCACCCTGCGCGGCCTGGAGCTGGCCCTGGAGGTCGCCAGCGGCGGCGGCGTGAGCGGCGGCGAGATCGTCGTCCTGGAGGATTTCCGTCTGCGCCGCATCCTCGCCACCCTGCTCGGCGTGGACCTCTCAGCCGGGGACGACCCGCTGCTGCCCGGTCTGATGGTGAGCGGCAACTCCGTGGTCGGCGACACCCTGTTTCTCGGCGACCACGCGCGCGCCGAACTGATGGCCCTGTACCGCGAGGAGTCTGCCAGCGCCGCCGAGGACCGCGCCGCCGTGGCCTTCTACGACCGTCTGGCCAACCGGGCCACCGTCCTGGTACACCGCGAGGTGGTGGAACAGGACTTCGCCCTCCTGCGGCGCATCGCTCAACTGGCCGCGCCGGCCCACGTCGCCGTGCGCGTGACCGCCGCCACCTGGCCCCTGCTGGTTGGGGTCGCCAGCCTGGTGGGTGTCGACACCTATCTCGGCCCGGCGCGACCGCCCCGGCCCGCGCGGGTGCAACGCTCGGTCCTCGGCATGGGCGACTACGTCCTCGGCAGCGCCCTGCTCGACCCCCGTCTGGCCGCTGCCGGTCCCGTGGCCATGCCACCGGTGGCGGACGCCGGGGCCGACTTCCGGGCCGGCTACGGTACCAGCTTCATCCTCGACGGCGGCGCCTCCCGGCCGGCCGACGGCCATCAGATCGCCAGCTATCGCTGGCGCCTGCTTCCCCCCGAAACCCCCACATAGGAGTCAACATGGCCACCTTCGTCCTCAACACCGATATCACCACCACGACCCCCAGCATCGAGGTCACCGTCGACCCCAACAAGCCACTCGCCATCGGCAGGCACCGCTTCCGCCTGGTGGTGGTGGACGATTCCGGCAATGTCTCGAAGGCGGACGAAGTGGAAGTGATCGTCGCCGACCAATCCGCACCCACCGCCGTGCTCAACGTCCAGGCCAGCGTGGCCAGCGGCGCCAGCTTCGAACTGAACGGATCCAAGTCCTTCGATTTGGGCGGCGGCACCATCGTCAAGTACATCTGGACCTACCTCGGCCAGCCATGACCACATTCACCATCGGCCAACCCGTCACCACCCGCACCCCCAGGGTGGTCGTGGACGCCGGCCTGCCCGCCGGCACCCACCGCTTCCAGCTCGTGGTGGTGGACAGCCGCGGCAATGTCTCCCAACCCGCGCAGGCGGTAGTGCGGATCGGCCGCGTCATCGTCGCTCCGGCCGGGCCGCTCACGCCCCCCGCGCCCGGCACCCCCACCGCACCGCTTCCTCGCGCGGGCAGGCCCCGCCGCGGGAAGACCTGAACCGTCTGCAAGGAACCCGCCATGAGCCTTCCGAGCCCGCCCGCCGATCCCCTGTCCAACCAGCCACGCGCCCTGCGACCGGCCTACGCCACCGGCATGCTGCTGGATGCCCGGGACTTCAGCGACGAACAGACCTACCACCGCGGCCGCCTGGCCCGCGCCCTGGTCTTCCTGGCCGGCGGCGGCACCCTGGCCGGCCTGGGGCTGTCCCATGTACCGGAGGCATCCGGACAGGTGGAGTCTCTGCGGGTCGATCCCGGCCTGGCAGTCGACCGTCTCGGTCGCCTGGTGGAAATCCCGCGCGCCGCCTGCATCCGCCTGCCCAGGTGGTGGACCGGCCAGGACGCCGCCACCCTCGTCCAGGCGAGCTACGCCGATCCGGCGCGCTTCGTTTCCCGCCGCCTGGCCGACAGCGCGCCGGTGCTGCCGGCGCGCGCCCTGGTGGCCGACGTCTTCGTACGCTTCGCCGCCTGCCCGGTGGGCCTGTCGCCCAGCTTCGCCAGCGGCCCATACGACAGCCTCGACGCCGTCGCCACCGCCCGCCTGTGTGATGCCTACGAGCTCAGGCTGGTAGCGCGCACCGGCCTGGACGACAGCTACACCGGCCTGCCGCCGCCGCCCGGTGCCGCCGCGGTGGGTGACGCCGGCGCCAGCGCCGCCGCGCGCCGCGACGCCATGCAGGACGCCATCCTGGCCGCCTATCCGGGCGCCTACCAGGGCGACGGCCAGGCCCTGCCGCCCGCCCCCGAGCAGCCCGATGACATCGACCCCAGCGCCGTCTTCCTGGGCCGGCTGTTCCTGCCGGTGGACGCCGGTGACCCGCCCGGACGCACCACCGACGCCCCCGTGACCGACAACTGGGGCCGCCGCTTCCTGCCGCCCCAGGCCCTGCTGGCCCAGTGGCACGGACTGTGATGACCACCCTGACGAACCGGAGCCCATCATGGCAATGAACCTCACCCAGGGCGCCGCCCGCGCGACCATCAAGCCCGACGAAGCCAGGACCCTGCGCCAGGCCGGCGTGCTGGTGGACGACCCGCGGCGTGACCGGCCGCGTTACTTCGACGGCCGCTTCCTGGCCGCGCGCGACCTCATCCGCGACCAGCAGTACATCCTCACCCGCGAGGCCGACCTCGGCCGCGCCGCCGGCAGCGGCGTCGCCCAGGGCCTGTTCGTGGCCCCAGGTACCACCCCGCAGGCGATCCGCATCACCGTGGGGCACGGCATCACGCCGGCCGGCGAGCTGGTGCTGCTGCCCCGCGATCTCGATCTCGACCTCGCCGACATCCCGCTGGCCGAACAATATTCCGCGCGCTTCGGCCTCTCGCGCCTGCCGGCGCCGCCGATGCGCAGCCGCACCGGGCTGTTCGTGCTGGCCCTGCGCCCGGTGGAGTTCACCGCCAATCCGGTGGGTGCCTACCCCACCAGCCTGACCGGCCCGCGCACGGTGGAGGACGGGGACGTCATCGAGGCCACCGCCGTGGTGCTGATCCCCTGGCAGGACGACGGCGCCGCCGACGATCTGGCGGCCCGGCGCGGCCGCGCCGCCCGCGCCCTGTTCGGCGAGGGCAAGACGGACGGTGTCTCGGCCAACGTCCTGCCCATCGCCATGCTGGCCCTCTCGGGCAACAACATCGCCTGGATCGACGCGGCCATGGTGCGCCGCGAACTGGGCGCCGATCGCGGCGACCTGCCCGGTCTCGGTTTCGCCCCGCGCGCCCTGCGCCTGGCCCACCTGTTGCAGCACCAGGGCCACCTCGCTGACGTGGTGGCGGCCATGGGCGGACGTCCCTTCCCGGCCGCCAGCGTGTTCCCCCTGCTGCCGCCCGCCGGGCCGCTGCCGGCCGGCAGCATCGATACCGTCGACTTCACCCAGCGCTATTTTCCGTCCATGGTGGACGTGGATTTCTCCATCATTCCGGACGACGAACTGCCCGCCCTGGTAGAGGAGGCCCTGGCCCTGCCGCCCATCGACTTCCTGGCCTCCGAGGCGGCCCTCGACCTCACCGCCGTGCTGATCCTGGCGCCGGTGCCGCGCGCCGAGTTCCGCGCCACCCTGGCCGCCCTGGAATCGCGCACCCGCGCGCTCAAGCCCGCCGCCCCCAACCAGGTGGCGCAGCGCAAACCGCTGGAGATCCTGCGGCGCCTGCGCATCCCCCTGCCGCTGGCGAAACCGGACGTCGCCAATCCCTCCGACGCCATGTGGGTCAAGCTGGCCCGTCAGGACAACCTCTGGTACGTGCGCCGGCGCAACCTGGCCTACCGCGACGACCTCGCCGGCGCCCCCCTGGCGGTGGCGGGCGGCAACGACATTGCCATCGAGCGTGACGTGCTGACGCGCGTCACCGGCCTGGGCCTGAAGGAAAGCCTAGACAAGGTGCTGGCCGGTGCCAGCGCGGCGGCCGCGCCCAAGGTGATCGGCCTGCTGGCCACGCCGCGCATTGCCGCCTCGCCCAGCCTGACCGCCGCCGCCCTCGGGGCGCTGGCCGAGGAGAGCCGCGCCGAGGCCGGCAGCGAAGCCGGCCGCCTGTCCCAGGCCGACGTGCTCAAGGTGACGGCCGACCTGACCGAAGGCGGCGTCGGTGACGGTCTGCTGCGCATCGAGGACAGCGCCACCCCGGACAAGGCCACCCTCACCCGCCTGGCCAGCAACGATGCCTGGCGCAAGCTGGACGCCCAGGCCGTCACGGCTTCGCGTGCGCACCTGGAAAACCTGGTGGCCCGGGTCGCCCCGCGCCCCGCCGCACCGGCGGCCAGACCCGCACCGGCCGAGCCCACCCCGGTCAAGTCCGGCGGGACGAAACCGGGCACGGCCAGGCGCACCACCGCCAAGGCGGCCACCGGGAAGACCGCCAGGAAGCCCAAATGAACCGCCCACCGACGCCGTCCATCCTGCCGACGGGCCGCGCAGCGCTCTCGCCCAGCGGAGAACACCATGAGCACGCGTAGCATCTCATCCCCCCTACCCGGCGAGCGCGTCCTCGCCCTGGCCCCGGAAACCGCCGCCGAGGCGGCCCAGGCCTGGCTGCGCCGGCCCAACCTGTTCCCCGGCCGCGCCCTCGATGCGGTCACCCTGGGCCAGCGTCAGGCCTGGCAGGCCGGCCACCTGGCGGCGCGCGGGCAGGACTGGGTGGCGGGGGTGGCGGATGGACTCCAGGTCGGCTACGCCCAGACCGTGCCGGACGGCGACCTCCACGCCACCCGGCTGACGATCGAGCGGGGTCGCGGTCTGACGGTGAGCGGCGAGGATGCCGTGCTCAACCGCGATCTGGAATGCCTGCTGGCCGATCTGCCGGTGGTGGCACCGCCCGAGTTCTTTCTCGACGGCGGCGGCATGGGTCCGGCCGACAGCCCCGAGCAGGCCGGTCGCGTGCGACCGCGTACCCCGGGTGCCCGCCTGGGCGCGCCGGAATGCGACCGACCCAGCCTGCCGCGCATCGGCATCCTGGTGCTGCGCCCGGTCATGCTGGAGGTGGCCGACATCGACGCCCTGAATCCCTGCGAGCGCTGCAGCCGTGACGACCTCGATGCCGCGGCCGCCTACGAGGACTGGCGTGGCCGCGACGCCGTGCAGTTGCTCTGGTACCCCTGGCCGAACGAATGGATCCCCCTGCCCGCGCTGCCCGCCACCGAGCTGCGCAACGCCGTGGCCTGGACGGTGTTCGGCGCCGAGGCGGAACTGCAATCCGGCGCCACCCTGCCCTGGGAGGAGTGGGGTCTGCCGCTGGCCATGCTGGCCCTGGACGACCTCGGCCGGCCGCTCTGGCTGGACCGCGCCAGCGTGGCGCGTCAGGGCGGCCGGGCGCGCGACGCCCGTCTGCGCCTTGCCGGCGGCGCCCTGGCCGCCGACAGCCGGCTGGCATCCCTCTGGCAGGCCCGCATCGAACAACTGGCCGAGCAGATCGCCGCCGCCGGTGAGCCGCCACCCCCGGCCGGCGACCTGGCCGACGCCTTCACCACCCGCCTCCCGCCGGTGGGCCTGCTGCCCCGCAACGCCTACGACCCGGAACAGCACCGGAGCGACTTCTTCCCGCCCGGCTTCGACCTGGACGCCGCCCCCATCCCCCTGGAACAGCTGGACCTGGCCATCCGCCAGAGCGCCGGCCTGGCACCCCTCGACCCGGCCCGGCCGGAATCGGCCCGCATCCTGGTGCCGGTACCCCTGGCCTCCTGGGAACCGCGCCTGCTGCACAAGGAGGTCGTCGATGCCGAGTTCCAGCAGACCCTGGAGCGCTTCCTGCTCGTCCGCGCCCGCTACCTGGGCGCCCGCCAGGGCCTGCGTCACCGGGCCGCCCTGCTGGCCCACGCCCTCGACGGTCAGGCCCACGCCATCGAGGACTGGCGTGACGACAGCCTGGCCCTGGAGGCCGAGACCCTGTCGCCCTGGGGCGAACCGCCCCCCGGCGGTGGCCACCGCGGTACCCTGATGGGCGGTGTGCATCAGCACTTCTTCGACGGCGCCAGGGAACCCTTCGTGGTCAATGCGGGCGAGAGCCTGTTCGCCTGGGTCTACCTGGACCCGGACCATCCACCCCGCGCGCTGATGCTGCAGTGGCACAGCGGCGGCAATTGGGAGCACCGCGCCTACTGGGGCGAGGACCTGATCCCGTTCGGCGGCAGCATCGACGGCCCCGGCCACCACCGGGTGGGCGACCTGCCGACTCCGGGTGTCTGGACCCAGCTCAAGGTGCCGGCCGCCGCGGTCGGACTGCAGAGCACGGACGGCAGCCTCGTCGGCCTGGATGGCATGGCCTTCACCCTGTTCGACGGCCGCGCCGCCTACGGTCTGGCCGGCGCCCGCGACGCCTACAAGTGGCGCAAGTGGTTCTGCAACTTCCTGCCCCTGGGCGCCCGCGTGCAGGGCAACGAGGCCTGGGATCTGCTCACCGCCAACGACCTCTGGATACCCTTCGAACCCCATGGCGGCGTGGTACCGAGCCTGCCGGAACTGGCCAGCGCGGCCCCGGACGACATCTTCGACCCGGGCGGCGGACCGCAGCCGGCCAGCCTGGCCATCCCGGCCAGTGGCTTCAACATCACCTACCTGCCCCAGCGCGGCTGGCGCGGCCACGTGCTCAAGTACGACAGCCTGGCCGAGACGCGCCTGGATTACGCCAAGGGCGCCCCGTCCGGCAGCTACGACCGCCTGCGCGTGTGGGCCTACCTGGACGAGCTGACGCCGCCCCGTTCCCTCTGGGCCTGCGTGGTGAGCTATGGCCTGGACGGCGCCGGCCAGGCGCGCGGCATCGAATACGGCTTCATGTTCTGGGGTGAGAACCGCATCAAGGAACTGAACGCCATCTCGCCCGGCTTCAAGGGCTTCGAACCCCAGACCCGGCGCGCCGGCGCCCTGCCCCAGTCCGGCTCATGGACGCAGCTGGAACTGAGCCTGCCCACCGGCGCCAAGCTCGAGGCCGCCACCCGGATGCACGTCGGCATGGTGCTGTTCCTGGCCTACGACGGCACCCTGGCATTCAGCGACACGACCAGGGTGCACGGCACGATCGACCAGGCGAATGGCCAGACCAGCGAGACCGAAACGACGGTCTGGCCGCTCTCGGTGGCCGGCGGTCAGCCGATGCCCGCCTACACCCCTTATCTGAATGCCAAGCTGAGCCTGCGCAACGACCTGGGCGTGCTGACCCCGACGCCGTCGTCGCGCATCGGTACCGTGCGGGTCTACACCCAGCTGATGCGCGAGCCCCTGTTCACCCGTCTGTCCGGCCACGAGCAGTCGCAGATCCTGCTGCGCGGTCTGTCCGGCTTCGCCGACTACCTGCGCAGCCGCATCGACCGCGCCGACGACATCACCGATTTCGGCTTCGCCCACATGCAGGTGGACATGCATCGCCTGCGCCAGATGATGATGAGCACGACGGATGCCGCGCGCCTGGCGGTATCACCGGCCCTGGCGGCCATCGCCAAGTCGGACAGCGCGCTCGTCGTGCAGGGCCAGATCAAGGACTACCTGGCGACCCTGAAGGTCAGCCACCAGGCCAACGTGGCGGGTGCACCCGCCACCGCCTCCGCGGTGCCGGCCAGGATGAAGGCGGCGACGCCCGCCGCCGTGCGCTACAGCACCGTCAGCATGCAGGCAGCCACCCAGGCCCGGCTGATCCGTCCACCGCGCGCGCCTCTCGACATCGTCTACGCGGCACCGGTGCTCGGTCTGTCCGAGATCCGCACTACGGCCATCGCCGACCGCCTGAAGGCACCGCCCTCCACCGAGGCGCGTGACTACGCCCTGGCCAACCGGCATCGCACCGTAACGTCCCTGCTCCAGCTGCTGGACACCTTCCTGGTAGAAGACAGCGGCGAGGTGCCGGCCCTGCTGGCGGACTTCGCCATCCCGCTGCTGCCCGGCATCGACTACCCGAAGGACGCCGTCACGCCCAAGCTCAGCCTGACCGACTTCCGGGCCGATGCAGCCCTGCTGGCCGCCCTGCTGGAACCGGAATCGCTGGGTGGAGCGGTGGACGAGGCCGCCCTGTTCACCCAGGCGGTCAGCCTGTCGGACAGCACGGTCGCCATGCTGCGCCAGCTGGAGGGCCGTCTGGCCCTCTATCGCGACGCCCTGAACCGCTGCGAAGGGGCGCTGGCCGACCTGCTGGCCGCCATCGACGCCACCCGCCTGCGCCAGGCCGGGGTGGACGACGACCTGGCCGAGGCACGCCACGACGTCGGCGTCGCCCGCGCCCTGCTGGCGGAGGAGAGCGAGCGCATCGCCGCCGTCAACGCCCGGCGCGCCAGGGTGCTGGCCGAGGAGGTCAAGTTCCTCGCCTACGTGCGCCCGCGCGAAGTGGACAACCTGCTCGCCACCCCCACCCACGCGGTGGACCCGGGCCTGCTGGAGGCGCCGGTGCCCGCCTGCCTTCAGGCCCGCGCGGATACCCCGGAGGAGGTGCTCGACATGCTGCGCGTGGTGCGCGAGGCGCCCGCCAACTGGTTTGTCAGGCTGCCGCTGCTGATCGGCCGCCTGGACAAGGTGGATCACCTGCAACGCCTGCTCGGCACCAGCGCGCTGCGGGCCAGCACCGGCATCGCCCAGCCGCGCCTGGCCCTGGCCGGCACGCCGACGAACGGCAAGGTGGCCAGCGCCATGCTGCGGGTGGCCAGCCGTCAGGCCGAGACCCTGGCCCCCCGTCTGGCCGCCGCCCGAAGCCTGGACGTCGCGGCCTTCGCCGGCCTCACCTGGCAGGGCCTCAGACGCCAGGCCGAGACCATGGTGTCGTTCGCCGACCTGGCCGAGGGCGGCCACGGCAGCGTCGCCCGGGAGGCCGCCGCCGAACTGGAGGACATCACCCGGGTGGCCACCTGCCTCTATGCAGGGTTCTGTGCCGTGCCACCCTCCATCCGGCTGGACTGGGCGGAGACGCTGTCCGAATTCGACGCCGCGCCCAGCCTGCGCAACCTGGCCAGCCTGCCGCGCTGGAGCGAGATCGGCTACATCGACCGGCGCCAGATGCAGGCCTACGTGGACTGGCTGTTCGGTCGGATCGAGTCCGGCCAGGCCGAGGCCGTGGGCCTCATGAACGACGTCGTGCGCATGTGCCTGCTGCTTGCCAGCGACGCGCCCATCGACCGCATCCTGGCCGGGCGCATGGCCCGGCCGGTGACCGGTATCGCGGTGGGCGCGCGTATCCCCCTCACCGCCCTGGAGCCGGACCGGCTCCAGGTCGGCATGCATGCCCTGCTCTACCGCGGCGGCACCCTGGTGGCGCGTGCCCTGGTGGCGGACCTGGGTCAACGGGAGATCGCCGCCCAGGTAGTCCATACCGCCGCCGCCAGGGTGGACCTGGGCGACGACGTGCGCGTGCAGTATTCCCACACCGAGGCGATCAGCCTCGGCGTCGGCGCCGTGCGCCGTACCCAGTTCCGTTGAGCCGGCCATGCCCGACCGCCGTGTCCGCCGCCTGCGCCTCACCACCCAGGCCGAGGCGCAGGTGCGTGGCCTGCTGCCGCGTCTGGAGGACGCCCTGCGCTGCGCCAGCCTGCCCGACCACGGCGAACGGCTGTACCTGGTGCGCCGGCTGAGCCTCGGCCGCCTGCCCCGCGATGCCTCGCCGCAGACCCTGGCCCTGATCCTGGAGCGCCGGGTCGCCGCGACCGGGGGTGTCTGGGTGGAGGGCGGCAGCGCGGCGGCCGGTACGGCCGATCGCGTGTGCTTTGCCTCCCGCCTCGACGCTCGCGTGGCGCTCGCCCTGCGCCTGGCACGCGGCCAGACGGCCACGGAGTGGTACTGGCGCGGCGCGGTGCCAGAATACCGTCCCGAGACCGCCCCCGCCGGCAACATCCGGCGCATCGCCCTCTCCCTCGCCGCGCTGCCCGAGGCGCGGGCCGCCCTGCCCGTCTGGGTCACACGCCTGGTCGAAGCAGGGGCCGTGGATGCCCTGCTGGCCGCCGTTCCGGTCGAGCTGGGCGAGACCCTGGCCGATCGCCTGCGATGGCCCGCCCCGATGCGGCACCCGGTATCCATGCGCGCCCAGGCGACGGCGCACGCCCCGACCACCACTGCCGTCACGCCAGCCTGGCTGGGCCGCTGCCTGGCCGTGGTCCGGCCCGACCAGGTGGGCTCAATCCCCGCCGCAGCGACATCCGTCAGCAATCGCGGGGCACGCCCTGCGATCCGGCCGCGGGATGCGCCACGCCAGACCGATCGGCCCGCCACCCCATGCACCGAAGCCCCACCCGCACCCACGGCCCACCGGGCGCGAATGCCCACGCGGCATGCCGACGCGGAACGGGCGAGGCCTGCGCCGCACCCACTCCAGCCGGGATGGCATGCCTCGTCACCACGAACCCGGGACATCACCCCGTATTCACGCCCATGGCTCGCGCCCACCCGCGCCGGTGGCCTGCTCTTCCTGCTGACCCTCATGGCCAGGCTGGGCATCACCGACTGGTGCGATCCACCCGGCCGGGAGGACTTCCCCGCTCGCGTCCTGCGCGCGGCCACCCGCCGCCTGCGTCTGGATCCCACCGACCCCATCTTTGCGGTCCTGCGCGTCACCCCCGGCAATCCACGCCGCCGTCCGCCGCCTGTCCCCGCCACCTGGACCGATCCCCGGCTCGCGCCGCCGCGCGGCCGCCCGGCGCCGGAGCTGGCCACCTCCCTGGCGGCGGCGCGGCGCCTGGACGGACAGGCCGCGCTGTTCCTCACCGCCGCCCGCCGCTGGCTGCGCCGGGTTGCCCGCCTGGGCCTGGCCGATCTGGTCCTGCGCCCGGCCCGGTTGAGTGTCAGCGCCACCCATGTGGACGTGCACTTCCGCCTCGGTGACTGCGACATCCGGGTGCGCCGCGTCGGCCTGGACCTCGACCCCGGCTGGCTGCCCTGGTTCGGCCGTGTGGTGGCCTTCCACTACGAGGCGGGAGAGGCATGAACGCCGAGGCCCGCCCCGCCTGGCTGGAGGAGGCCGAGGTATCCCTGGCCGAAAGACTGTTCGCCACCCTGGCACCGGCCGCCGACCACCTGGAGCCCGCCGCCGGTCCGGAGGCCCGCTGGCTCGCCGCTCTGGCCGCGGAACTGGGCCGCTACGACCTGGCCGCCAGCCTGGCCGAATGGCGCGCCCGCACGCCGCCAGCCGACGCCCGCCTGGCCCTGCTCACCCGTAGCCTGGGTCTGAGCGACGTGGAACTGGCAGCGGTGGCTCTCGCCCTGGCCGCAGACACCGACGTGGCGGCGGCCCGCGCCCTGGCCTGGCTGCAGGGCGCCGGGCACGACGCCCATCCGACCCTCGGCCTGCTGGCCAGCCTGCTGGAACTGCAGGGCCAGCAGGCCCGGCATGCCCTGACCGACCTCCTGGACGGCATGGCCCTGGCCAGCGGCCTCTTGCGCCTGGAGGCAGGCGATCGCCCCCTGCCCGATGCCCGCCTGCGCCTGCCGCAAGCCCTGGCCGTCGCCCTGACGGGAGGCGAAGGGCGCTGGCCCGGTATCCGTCTGGGCGACACCGAACCCCTGGCCGTGCCCGACTCCCTGCGCGCCGAGGCCGCGGTCCAGGCGAGCCGCGCGCACCCTATCCTGGCGATACGCAGCGGCCATCCGCTGGAAGCACGCGCCGCCTGCGCGGCCATCGCCAATGCCCTGGGTCGCCGGCCCGTCTTCATCGAAGGCGAGCCGCCTGCCGGTCTGGGCCCCTGGCTCGTGCTGCACGATGCCATCCCGGTGGCACAGGGGGTGCTGGGTCCCGGCGAGCGCCGCGAGGCGCCCCGCCTGCCCGGCCATTCCGGACCGCTGCTGCTGGCCAGCGGGCCGGAGGGCAGCTGGGAGCGGGACGGCGAGATGGTGCCGTCCTGGCATGTGCCCATGCCGAACGCGGCCGAGCGTATCGATCTGTGGCGACTCCACGGCGCCGACGCAGATGCCGCCGTCGCCCTCGGCCGCACCCACCGTCACGCCAGCGCGCGCATCGCCGGCCTGGCCCGCGAGGCCAATCAGGCCGGCCGTGTGGATGTCGCCACCGTCGCACGCGTGGCGCGCGGTACCGGCCAGAGCGCCCTGGGCAGTCTGGCGAGCCTGGTGCCGGACGACATCCCCGACCAGGCCCTGGTCCTGCCACCCACCCTGCGCCGGGAACTGGAAGACCTGGCGGCCCGCTGCCGGGCGCGCGACCACCTGGACGACGGGCTGGGCCCGGCCGCGCGGGCGCGCTACCGGCCCGGTGTGCGCGCCCTCCTGGTCGGCCCCTCCGGCACCGGCAAGACCCTGGCCTCCGGCTGGCTGGCCTGCCGGCTCGGGCTGCCGCTCTACCGCGTGGACATGGCGGCGGTGAGCAGCAAATACATCGGCGAGACGGAAAAGAACCTGGGCGAGCTGTTCGCGCGCGCCGAACACGCCGAGGTGGTGCTGCTGTTCGACGAGGCCGACGCCCTGTTCGGCAAGCGCACCGACGTCAAGGATGCCCACGACCGCTACGCCAACCAGCAGACCAACTACCTGCTGCAGCGCATCGAGGCCTTCGACGGCATCGTCCTGCTCACCAGCAACAGCCGCGCACGCTTCGACTCCGCCTTCAGCCGCAGACTGGACACCATCCTGGAGTTCCCCATGCCCGGGGCAGGGGAACGGCGCGCCCTCTGGCTCGCCCACCTGGGCGCCGCGCACGACTTCGACGATGCCGCCCTCAACCGCCTGGCGGCGAGCAGCGACCTGGCCGGCGGCCACATCCGCAACGTGGTGCTGGCCGCCCGCGCCATGGCGCCGGCCGAGGCCATCGCCTGGCCTGCCCTGCGGCAGGCCCTGGCGGCCGAGTACCGCAAGCTGGGCAAGACCCTGCCGGCCGGCCTGGCCGGATCGGCCTGATGGGCGCCCGCCCGCTGCTGCGCCCGGCCCGGCGGCGCCAGGCGGGCGAGACCGCGCACGCCGAGTCCACCCGCTTCGAGTCCCGCTTCACTTCGACCCAGCCGGAGCTGGATCGCGACGCCTGGCCGCGCTATCTGCGGGGCACGGAGCCTGCCGTGCCGCCGGCCGCCGGCCAGGCCGTCGTCGCCGGTCGGCCGGCCAGCGCGTGGGCCCCGCCCCGCCAGATCGACGCCAATGCCGCCGCCCGTGCCGAAGGCGCGCATCCGCCCAGCGATTCGGCCCCGCCACCGGTCGCCCCCCGCCTGCCGCCGCCGCCCGCCTCGGCGCATCCGCCGAAGGTGGTGGTGCGGACCGATGAACCCGACCTGGCCGCGCGGGTGGAAGGCCCGGCCGGTGCGCAGGCCGAAACCCCGCCGGCTGCCCCGGGAGAGGGCGAGGACATGCCCGGCAAGGAAACGGCCAAGGAGGGCAGCGCCGACGGCAAAAGGGAAGACGGTGCGGCCGGGTCCGGCGCTGCCTGGGAAGAACCGGAGGAAGCGGCCGACGGAGAATCCGGCGCTGCCGAGCCGCTGCCCACCGAACTGGTGGCCGCGGACGCCGCACCCATCACTCCGCCACCCCCGCGGTGGCAGCCCCTGGCGGCCGACTGGCCACTGCCGGCCGAACTGGGCGCCGCGGAGCTGCCGCGCCCGCCCGCTGCCGCGCCGGTCTCGCCAGCCAAGGGCGAGGACAAGGGCCAGGGCCCCGACAAGGGTGCCGCCACCAGGCCGGCCGGCGACGACCCGGCCGAGGCCCGGCGCCAAGGTCAGGCGGCAGCCGAGACCGCGCGCCAGGCCTGGCGGGAGACATCCATCGCCGCCCGGCACGCGCAGCAGGCCTTCGTCGAGCGCGCCAACCAGGCCATCGAGGCCATGGCAGCCGGCCATGCGCGCCATGCCGGCGAGGTGAGGCCGGCCCTGGACATGGATCTGGCGGCGGTGGACGCCGCCGCCGCCCTGGCCGCCGAGCAGATCAAGAACGCCGCCGACCTGGCCCTGCTGCAGCTGGAGGGGGCCAGCCAAACCGCGCGCCAGGCCATCGCCCGGGCCGGCAGCAACGCCTACGGCCTCATCAACGCCGGCGCGGTGCGCGCCACGGCCGGCATCGCCACGGTGGTGTCCCAGCTGGTGGCGGGCCACAAGGCCGCCTACAACGACGCCATCGCCGACGCCCGCGCCGCCGCCGACGCGGCGCTGCTGGCCCTGAACGACTGGCGCGACCAGCGCACCGTCAACTATCCCATCGACGGCGGCGCCATGCTGGGCGCCAAGAACGAATCACTGCAATCCCGCATCCCGCGCTGGACCGACCCCGAGGCCACCCGCCTGAACCAGCGTGCCGACGCCAAGAAGAAGGCCTGGTCGTCCTCGCGCGACAGCACGGTATGCAGCCTGACCAGCGGTTACCGCGGCGGTCTGGAAGCGGAGAACTGCCAGGCCGCCGCCCAGACGCGCGACAGCGTGGCCAGGGCCCTCAGGGAAGCACGCACCAGCCTGCGTGCGCAGACCCGCGACGGCCGCAAGGCCCTCAAGGACCTGCGCCGCTCCAGTCTAGAGCGCATCGCCACCCAGCGGCAGGCCACCAAGAGCCGCCTGACCGGCCAGACCCGCGCCACACTGTGGGCGCTGCGCGGCGAGGCCCAGGGCGCCATCCATGGCGTGCGGGGGGCTGCGAGCAGCGCCATTCCCGGTTACTGGCGCGGCGCCGACGGCCTGCGGCAATCACTGCGCGGCGTGGCCGACAGGGGCCCGCCGGCAGTGGAACGCACGGCAAAGAAAGCGCCCGACGGCATCCTCGCCGGCCTGCGACGCGGCACGGCCGCTCTGGACGGCCGTCTGGCCGGCAACCGGGAGCAGCTGGAGCGCGGTCTGGCCGAGCGGGTGGCCGGCCACCGTCTGGAAAGTGCGGTGCAGCGCGACCAGCTGATCCTGGCCCTGCAGCAGCAGGGCAACGAGGCCGGGCGGAGCTTCGACCAGGCCAGCGCCGGCTTCGTCGAGGCCTTCGCTGGCCTGGCCCAGACCGTGCTGAACGCCGCCGCGGCCTGGGCGCAGCCCACTGCCAAGCGCATGGCGGCCAGCATCCGGGCCAAGCAGGGCGAGGCCCGGCAGGCCCTGGACGGCCTGCTCTACGGCCAGTCCGGCGGGGGAGCGGACGGCGGCGGGGGAGGGGCGGCGCCCGGCGCAGGCGGCGGCACCGGGCGCTGCGCCGCGGCGTCCCGCGGCGATTGCGCCAAAGCGACGGGAGGCAGCGAGTCCTCCGACCCCCAGGGACTGCTCGCCCAGGTGGATGAGGAACTGGACTACTACGACGAGCGCCTCACGCCGGACACCTTTTTCGCCAGCCAGATCACCACCTCCGATAGCCAGGTGGAGGAGAGCCTGCGCACCCGGGCAGTCAACGTGGCGGGCAAGTTCGAGGGCGGCTTCGCCGGCAGCGTGGACGAGACCGGCGTGATCGCCGCCCTGCGCGGCCTCACGACGGCCAAGGGACGTGCCCTCGACCTGGACGCCTACCCCACCGCCAGCGGGCGCGGCAGCCTGGACAGCGACCTGAGACACTACCTGGGCGCCAACAGCGGCGACTATGCCACCGCCCACGCCTATCTGACCGGCAACGCGGAGGAAGGCGCCCGACGCGAACTGGCCGACTCCACCGGTTTCTTCAACGACGACGAGGCGCGCATCGAGGCGACCATGCGTGCCCTGTCGCCCGAGCAGTCGGCCGCCCTGGGCGCCGCCCACCCGGAGGTGATGGCGGACATCCGCGATGCCCTCGGTGGCACCGACCTGGAGGTGTTCAACGCCCTGGCCGCAGGCAACCACGCCCGTGCCGACGCCTACCGCCTGCGCGACGCGGTCGACGAGGCGCGCCGCGACGGCAACGCCGACGCCGTGCACAGCGCCATCGAGCAGTACACCGGGGCGCCCCGTGAAGGCGACTGGCGCGCCGCCGAGGAGGTGGACGCCGAGGCCAACCGGGCCGCCGTGGTGCGCGAGCTGGGCGGCATCGTCGGCGAGGTGGCGGGTGCCACCAGCACCGACGCCGAAGGCCGACCCCTGGCGGCCGACCAGCTGGCGGTGGAGCGCGCGGTGGCCTACGTGAGCCGCGACATCGAAGTCTACGTCGGCGGTGCCGGCCCCGAGGGCGAGCCGCAGACCGTCACCATGCGCCTCACCGGCGCCAACCGCGACCTGGCCGGCGCTCTGCTGCGCCACGGCCCGGACAGCGTGCAGGCACGGGTGGCCCGGCTGGGCGTGGAGATGCAGCGCAGCGGCGATCCCCCCAACCCGCTCAACATCGACCGGGCGATGTTCGACAGCCGTTTCACGCCGGACAACCCCAACGCCACACTGGAGGAGCGCCAGGCCAACGAACGGGCGCGCGCCGCCGCCCGGGCCGACCGGGAACGGGTGCTGCTGCTGGCAGCACAGAACTACGCCGGCGACTCCACACGGCTGAACACGAGCCACGACCCCGACGCAGTCATGGCGCAGGACTACCAGGCCGACCCGGCCCAGGTCGACAACGCCCGCCAGGCCCTGATCGACGGCATGCGCGGCCGCTTCGGCAGCGATACCCTGGGCGGCGACCTGGCCGCCGGCCTGCTCACCGACGAACGCCCCAGCCCCCGCACCGCCGCCCTGGCCATGCGCCACGCCCAGGCGGGCTGCGGCACCAACGAGGAACTGCTGTTCCGCTTCACCGAGCGCATGAACCGCGACGAGATCGCCGCCATGCGCAGCGAGTACCAGAGCCAGACCGGCCGCTCCCTGGACGCCGACCTCGGCACCTACGGCGAGGGCGGCACCTTCACCGAGCTGTCCGGCGACGACCGCCTGCGCATGGAACGTGCCCTGCGCGGCGTCGCGCGCACCGATCAGGAACGCCTGGAGAATGCCGCCTTCGCCATCACCCAGCAGCGCCGCGAGACCGGCGCCTTCGGTGCCTGGCTGGCCGAGGGCAGCCTGGCCGAGCAGGTGATGAACAACACCGAGGCCCAGCTGCAGACCCTGGCCGGCGGGCCGATCCGCTTCAACGCGCATGGCGAGCTCAACTCCAGCCTGGCCAACTTCAGTCCCACCGGCGAGTACACCGGCCTCGACCGCGACCACTTCCGCGCCACCACGGCGGTGGCGCAAACCGTGGCGCAGAACTATTCGGCGCGCATCGACGCCTACGCCGACGTCGCCACCACCGGGCTCGCCATCCTGGGTGCCATCGCCGCGGCGGTCATCACCGTGGCCACCGGCGGCGCCGCAGCGCCCCTGATCGCCGCCGCCCTGATCACCGGCCTGGCCTCCATGAGCGCCAACTACGCCATCAAGGGCGGCCGCTACGGCTGGGAACAGGCCGCCATCGACCTCGGCATGACCGCCGTCCAGGCCCTCACCGCCGGGGTGGGCGCCCAGCTCGGCGCCGCCGCCCAGGTGGCCTCCAAGGGCGCCGCGGCGGCCAGCACGGCGAGCCGTTCCCTGGTCACCCTGTCGCGCCTGTTCACCGGCAACCCGGTGGTGGACCAGATCATCGTCGGTGCCATCACCGGCGGCATCGGCGGCCTGGGTGGCGCCGCCTTCGACGAGCGTACCTGGGAACGCGGCGGCGATGACGCCGTAGGCACCCTGTTCGCCGGCCTGCTCAAGGGTGCCCTGTCCGGGGCCGCCACCGCCGCCATCACCAACAGCATCGAACAGGTGGCGCGTAACGGGGCCCAGGTGCGCGACGCCGCCCTGCGGGCCGGTACCCGCGCGGGCCTGGGCAGCCGCATCGCCGGTGGCGTCAACGACATGCTCAGCGCCGGCACCGGTGGCGACACCGTCCGCTCGGCCCGCGCCATGCTCGGTCGCGGACTGGCGCGCGGCGGCATCTCCAGCCTGGGTGCCATGGGCGGTCGCGGTACCGAGCTGGCGGTCGACGCGACGCGCGGCAAGTACCGCGGCGACCTGGGCGAGGCCCTGGGCGAGATGGGCCACGCCGGCCTGCGCGCCTTCGTCCAGGGCATCGGCGAGGGGGCCGGCGAGGCCGCCGGCCAGGGCATGCATGCCCGCCGCCTGCGGGCTGCCGCCGACGACATCGCCCGTGAACGTGCGGAACGTGGGCTGGAACCCCTCGCACCCCACGCCCTGGAGACCGCCGCCGACGACCTGCTGTTCCTCGACCGGCACGGCCGCAACGGCAACGATGGTCTCGGCCGTGCCCTCAACCTGGACCACATCGCCACTCACGGTGGCCTGGCCGCCTCGGTGGCCACGCGCTTCCCCGAGCCCTTCGTCGAGGACGGCATGCGCGCGGCCCTGCTGCGCCACGTCCCCGAGGCGGAACGCGCCGAGTTCGCCGACGTTCCCATCCGCGTCATGGCGGAGGCGGAATACCACGCCCTCACCCGCAGCCAGTCCGGTCCGGTGGTGACCCTGGTCGAGCACGGCCAGCCGGTGGTGGTGATCCGCGAAGGTACGCCCATCGCCCGCCTGGCCGACGAAGGGCCACACCTGCAG
This sequence comes from Pseudomonadota bacterium, assembly GCA_029558905.1. Taxonomy (GTDB): domain Bacteria; phylum Pseudomonadota; class Gammaproteobacteria; order Burkholderiales; family Thiobacillaceae; genus PFJX01. The sequence goes on along the minus strand of JAKQCX010000027.1, from coordinate 149,413 downwards.
CAGACCCGCGACGCCCACACCCGCGAGCGGGCGGCCCGCCTGGACGAGGCCACCCTGGCACGCTGGGACAGCCTGGACCTGGATACCCAGATCACCCTCTACCGGGACAAGATCGAACTGGAGATCGACGCCCACCAGCGCATCGCCGACTCTCTGGCGGCCGAGCAGGCGCGCGGCGGTGGCGACACCGGACACCTGGCGGCCGAGATCGAGCGCAACGCCACCACCCTGCGCAACCTGCACGAACGCCTCGTCGACGTGGAGGCCCTGGGCCCGGCCCAACGGACCGCCATCGCGGAAGGCGACCAGCCCCGGCCACAGTACCTGGAACAACCCGCCCGGCTGTTCTCCAAGGAGGCCAGACCATCCGCCGAGGCGGAGGCCACCGCTCGGCGCCCCACCGGCGAGGAGGACGAGGAGACCCGCATCCGGCACGGCAGCGGGCCGCCCGACCTGCGCGGCCCACGCCTGAAGGGCGAGCCCGGCAGCGAGGCGGACCTGCGCCAACGCCACGAGGACTGGATGGAGGGTCTGCGGCGCGGCCATCTGCAGCCGGGCAGCCAGCTGCCCATGGCGGAGGGCGCCCAGCCGACCCGCTTCATGTCCATGCACGACAGCCCGGAGGCGGCCTATGCCGCCTACGATGCCACCGTGCGTGCCCACCGCGGCAGCCGCGAGGTGGGCATCGTGCGTGACGCCGTCTCCGGTCGCTACATGGTGGTGCTCGGCTCGCCCACCGGCATCCGCTATCCGAACGAGCTGGCGCGGCCGGAGACCATGCTGCACTACCATCCGGACTACGGCCCCAGCCTGTACCGCGGCCCGTCGGGCACCGACCTCGCCAGCGCCGCCGCCACTGCGCGTGCCACCGGCCGGCCGGCCACCGAATTCATCGAGTACGACGTGCCGGGCGTCGGCCGCGGCCGCACCGCCTTCACCCTCACCCCGGTGCCGGACGCCACCGTGCCCGGTGGGGTGCGCTTGCGCATCGACATCGAGTACGTCGACCCGGCCACCGGCCAGTACGTGCACCAGCGCTTCGCCTCCCGCCAGGAATGGAGCGAGCACTACCACGGCCGCACCACCTGGCTGGACCCGGACGGCCCGGTCTACCTCGACATCATGCGCACCACGAAGGCCACCGAGGCCCGGATCGAGGCCGTGGCCGCCGGCCACCGGGAGCCCGGCGCGCCGCCCCCGGTGCGCGAGCCTGCACCGGCCGGCCGGCCCCACCAGGCCATCGTCGGCGACGAGCCGCCTGCACCGCCTGGACGCAGGCGCCCGGAGGCCGACATCGAGTCCACCCGCCTGACCGAGATCGCCGAGAAGCGGCGCATGGCGCCCGAACGCGCGCGGGAACACGTCGAAGAGTCCGACGCCAGCCTGCCGGAACGGCCACCGGAAGGTCATGCGCAGGGTGACCGGCGCGGCCGCCTGTTCCCGGAGACCGCCGAGCAGCGCAGTGAACGCGAAGCCCGCCTGGAAAGCGGCAACGCCTTCAACCGCGAGGAGGCGCTCAGGCAGCCGTACAACGAGGTGGCGCTGGCCATCCCCGAAGGCAGCCGCGGCTACCCGCGGGTGGACAGCTATGTCCCCGGCGAGGCCATCATCTCGCGCAAACAGACCCAGCTCGCCGAAATCGGCGATGACCTGGCCATCGCCCACCTGGTGGAACTGGCGGAGCGTTATCCGCCCGGCAGCCGCATCGCCGACGTGCCCGGCAACCAGGCGCTCCTGGCGGAATGCCGGGCGCGCTTCGGTGCCCGGGGGGAATTCCTGCTAGGCCGGCTGGAACTGCACATCCCGCCACAGGAGGCGCCGATATCGCGTGCCGTGCTGGAGACCGCACAGCGCGCCGGGATCGTCATCCGCGACAGCGACGGCCGGGTCTACAGCCTGGCCGCACCGGACGGCGGCCGCCGCCTGGCGCGTGCCTCGGCCAACGACCCGGAAGCCCAGTCCGCCGGCATGCGACGCGCCCTGCTGCGCGACGTCCCACCGGAACTGCGCGCGGACGTCGCCGCTGCCGACATCATCGTGCTGCCGGCGGCCGCCTACGGCCGCCTGCCGAACGCGCGCGACAAGGGGGTAAGCGTGCTCGAGCTGAAGGGCAGCCGGACGGTGGTCATCCGCGAGGGCACGCCGATCACCCACCTGTCAGGGGTCGGCGCCGAACTGGCCGAGTCCTCTCCGCGCGCGCACCTGCTGCGCCACGTCCCGCCCGAGCAGCGCGCTCGGTTCACCGACACCCCGGTGCGCATCCTGCCGGAGGCCGAATACCTGGCCCTTGCCCGCGACGAGAGCGGCCCGGTGCTCATCCTCGTCGAAAACGGCCGGCCGGTCGTGGTGATACGCGAAGGCACAGCCGCCACCCGTCTGGCCGAAGAGGGCGCGCGCCTGATGCAGGCGATCCCGCGTGTGTGGTCGGACGGGCATGTCATCATCATCACCGATGGCCAGCTGGCCGAGAGACCGATTCCCCGATGAGTCATGCCTTTCACGACCGCGCCGAACAGCGGATGACCGACGTCCTGGACGCCTTGGCCCATGCCGCCAAGGACGGGACGGCGCGCAGAACACACTTTCACGACGCCCTGGTGGCCATGGTTGGCTTGTACGAGCACGGCGCCCGCACCGGGGCACCATCCCCCGCGCGTCTGGCCGCCTTCCGGCGGGACTGTGCCGCCGCCCTGGACGGCCTGGCCGACCTGCCCGATCTGCTGTCCGGGTATGTGGCCGACGCCCGCGGGCTGGCCGAGACCCCCAATGGCGATGTATGGCCACGGCTGTGCATGCGGCGTTCCGCCCTTCAGATCCTGCTGGACGACTACCCCGGGGCAGCCGCCGCCATCGATCGCACCGGCCTGGCCGAACTGGACGCGGCGATGTACCACATGGGAGGGGCGCGGGGTCCGCTGCCGGCTGCCGCCGTGCCATCCGGCCTGCCGCCCGGCCACTGGTGGTGGCGCCATCCGCGCAGCGGACCTTTCGACCCCACGTCCGGCTTGCGTGTGCTCGACCCGAACCTGACCTACGCCACCCTGCGCGACCGGCTCGAAGCTGCGGGCTGGCGTTGCGTCGAGACCAGCCGCCGACCCATCGTGGCAGGTGAGCCGGAATTCGCCCTGTTCGAGGCCGGCGAAGAGGCCCGCCTGACCTACAGCTTCAATCCGGTCTGCCGACTACGCCTGCTGGAGGGTCCCGCCACGCCGTCTCCGGCGGGCGGCGACCTGGTACCCCGGGTGACGCCGGAACAGGTGCTGGACTGGCTGCGTGACCCGGACGAGCGCACCCTGCTGCGCGGCATCCTGGCCGCCCGGTGGATGCCCTCGACCGTCCTTCTCGAGCGTCTGGATGCCCTGCGTGGCCATGCCCAGGCCACTCTGGCCCGGGCCGCCGCCGAGGCGGCCGACAGCATGCGGGCGGCCCTGGCCAGGCAGCCGGCGGCCGAAGCGGCTGCGCATGGCCAGGCCCTCGACGCCATCGCCCTGCTCGAACACCAGCTCGAACCCCTGCTACGCGCCCTTGGACAGGAACGTGACGGCCGCCTGGCGGCCGCCCTGGTGCCCCGCCCGGGAGACTATGCCCTGGCCTTCCGCCCGGAGGCCGTCGAGACCGCGCGCAAGGCATATGCCCGACTCTGGTCCAGCCCACCGCGCGCGACCGCTGCGGCGTCCGGCTGCCGCCTGGAGATACACATCGCCCCAGCCGGCATGCTGGCGGACGACAACGAACTGTCCTGGGCCTTTCCCGGCGGTTACCGCGCCATCGCCCACCTGCTCGACCCACACCGGGTCTGGGTGGCCTGGAAACTCATTCCACCCGGCCAGGATGCCGGCATGGCCTATGACGGCCTGGTCTGGCTGGACGACCACTGGGCCTGGTTCCCGAAGCCCTACCGGATGCTGGCCCACCCGCAGCGGGACTTCGGTACCCAGTCACCCGGCTGAGCCCCGCTGCATTGACTGCCCGCATCGCGGGCGGCGCGGGAAACGGGGAAGGACGGTCGTGGAAATGCGGCGCGCGATCCGCGCTCAAGCGTCCTCGCGCAGGGCCTGCGTGGACATGCGCACGACCGACAGGGCCACCACCGGCCCCGCATCGGTCACCACGCGGTTGCGGCCGCTTTCCTTGGCGCGGTACATGGCCACGTCGGCGCGCCGCAGGATGGTTTCCTCCGCCTCGTGACCGTCGAACAGGGCCATGCCGATACTGGCCGTGGAGTTGTGTTCTATCTTGTCCGCGCCGTGATTGGCCGTGAGCCGGTAGGGTTCCGCCAGGCGCCTGAGGATCTTGTGGGCGATGCCCTCGGCCTGACCGCGCGCCTGTGCCGCATCGGCTTCCAGGTCTCCCAGCAGCACGACGAACTCGTCTCCCCCGTATCGCGCCACCGTATCGGCGTGGCGCACGCAGTCCTCCAGACGCTGCGCCACCTGTTTGAGCAACTGATCGCCGGTTTCATGGCCCAGTGTGTCGTTGAGGGGCTTGAGGTTGTCCAGGTCGATGAACAGGAGCGCGCCATGCCGGCCATCCCGGCGCACGGCGGCCAGCACCCGTCCGAGACGGTCCTGCAGCAGGCGGCGGTTGGGCAGACCGGTGAGGGGGTCGAAGAAGGCCAGCTGGCGAATCTCGTTTTCCAGGCGCACGCGCTCGGTGATGTCGGTGGCCAGGGAAACCACCTCGCGGGATTCACCGGCGCGCTCCGGCAGCCAGGTATTGAGCCATTCGCAGGTGATCACCCGACCGTCGCGGGTCAGGTTGTCATTGATGCTGTGGGGCAGGACATTTTCCTGCAGCATCTGCATGAATTCCGGCTCCAGGCGCTGACGATCCTCGACCGGCAGGAGAAAATCCACGAAGCTGCGCCCCAGCACCTCCTCCCTTTTCCAGCCGAACGTCCTTTCGGCCTGGCGATTCCAGTCGGTGACGATGAAGCCCTCGCGCCACACGAATCCCGCCGAGGCCGAGGTCTGAAAGATGATGCGGTGGCGCTCCTCGCTGCGGGACTTTTCGTCCAGGGCACGCGCCAGACGGCGGTTGACGCGGTGCACATAGGCCGCGACGCCGCCCACGACCAAGGCGATCGCGCCGATCACCGCCAGCGCGCGATAGAGCCAGGCGAGGTCGACCCCACGCCCGGGCTGGTAGAAGAAGTCCTCGAGCGGACGTGCGGCGTGGACCAGTCCGGTCTTCTGGTAGGTATCGGCGATATGCCGCCAGCGGCCGGGATTGCTGTGGCCGATCTCGATGATCTCCGGATTGATGAGGCGACGCACCTGCCTGGCCTCGTAGGCGAGGTGCGCGCGCGTCTTGTTCTGAGTGTTGTAGTGACGGAGGATCAGATCGACGATCTCGTCCGGGTGATCCAGGGCATAGCGCCAGCCGCGCATGGAGGCAGCGCGAAAGGCGGCCACGACTTCGGGGCGCTCGTCCGCCAGCCCGCGACGGGTGAACAGCACATCACCGTAGAAGTCCATGCCATAGGTCTGGGGCCTGAGCATGGTGTAAGGAATGTCGCGCTGTTCCAGGATGTAGGGCTCGTTGGAGACGTAGGCGTTGAGCGCCTCGATGCGGCGCTCCAGGAAATCGTCCAGATGACGCCCGGTTTCCACGATGCGCAGCTTGTCCAGGGCGATGCCCTCGTTCAAGAACATCGCCTTGAGTTCCATGTCCTGCCCACCTCTCATGAGCATGACCCTGCCACCCGCAGGACCGGCCAGATCCGTCAGGTGCCTGTCGCGTCCATACAGCAGCAGCATGTTGGGGGAATGCTGGAAGATCGGCCCGAGCAGGAGTACCGGCTTACCCTTGAGGTAGTCGATGACCAGACTGGAGACACCGACGCCGAATTCGCTCCTGCCGGCCAGGACCTCCGCCGGGACATCTGTCCCGGGACCGCCTTCCTTCAGGGTGACATCCAGACCGGCCTCGCGGTAGAAGCCCTGATGCAGGGCCGCGTAGTAACCGGCGAACTGGAACTGGTGCCGCCAGCGCAGTTGCAGGGAAACGGATTCCTGTGCCAGGACAGGCACGCACACGCCCGCGAGGAGTATGGCGGACGACAGCCTGCGTCCGGCAACGTGCCACGCAACGGTCCACAAAGCGCGCAACCCAGGCATCCGTGTCCTATCCGACTGTTCTTGTTCCTGCCCTTCCCTGCCACCCCGATGCTTTTGCCGGACGCCTGTTGCGGCGCCTGCCCGAGGCCGTGTGATGTTCCGCATAGTAGAGAGACGCTTACAGACGGGTCAACCTGGCGATGAAACGCCGTCCGGAAGATTCCTCACTGCGATCGGAATGGCAGACCATGATCCTGGAAGGGCGGGCCTGGCGCCCGGAGTGAGGAGCCATGGGCTGGAGGGCCCGAGAGGACGGGTCATGGTGTCCGGAAGGACTCTGGCTCGGCACTACGGCCGGTGGCGGGGCTGACCCTTCGCCCCAGGGGAGAAAGCCCGTGCCCGCAATCCCCGCTGCGCGCGGGATGGCCACCCACGACTCACTCGGTTTCCCGCAGGCGCGAGGATGCATGCCGAGTACCGGACACGGCCAGGCCGGGTGTGTGGTGTACCGTGCCCGCAACCTGAATCACCCCTCCCCCCAGACAGGTCGCGCCCGCATACAACACCACCGACTGGCCCGGTGTCACCGCCCATTGCGCCTGGTCGAAGCGCAGGACCATACGGTCGGCTTCCAGGACCTCCAGCGTGCAGGCGGTATCCTGCTGACGATAGCGGGTCTTGGCACCATAGCGGCCACCCATGCGGGGCGGCTCTCCGACCCAGGCCAGATCCGTGGCCTCCAGGGTGGCGGACCACAGCATGGGATGGTCGTGGCCCTGGACGACGATGAGCCGGTTGTGCGCCAGGTCCTTGGCCGCCACGAACCAGGGCACACCTTCCCGGCCACCCTTGACCCCGCCGATGCCCAGACCCTGGCGCTGGCCCAGGGTGTAGTACATGAGGCCCAGGTGCTGACCCAGCACACGGCCATCGGGAGCGAGGATGTCACCGGGCTGGACGGGCAGATAGCGCTGCAGGAATTCCCGGAAGGGCCGTTCGCCGATGAAACAGATGCCGGTGCTGTCCTTCTTGTCCGCCACCGGCAGGCCGGCCCGGCGCGCCAGATCCCGCACACGGGCCTTCTCCAGGTGGCCGATGGGGAACAGGGCCGGCCGGATCTGGTGCTGGTCGAGGCGGTAGAGGAAATAGCTCTGGTCCTTGTTGGCATCCAGGCCCTTGAGCAGGCGGCGCTGGGGATAGTCCCCCTCCAGGCGGGCATAGTGGCCCGTGGCGATGTGGTCCGCCCCCAGGACGAGGGCGTGTTCCAGAAAGGCCTTGAACTTGATCTCGGCGTTGCACAGCACGTCCGGATTGGGGGTACGCCCGGCCTGGTATTCCCGCAGGAAGTAGGCGAAGACCCGCTCCCGGTACTCCCGGCTGAAGTTCACCGGACTCACCTCGATGCCCAGCACCCCTGCAATGGCCAGCACGTCCTGGTAGTCCCGGGCGATGGGGCAGTCTTCCTCCAGGTCGTCCGCCTCCCAGTTCTTCATGAACACGCCCAGCACCTGGTGACCCTGCTGCTTGAGCAGCCAGGCCGCCACGGCGGAATCCACGCCGCCGGACAGACCCACGACGATACGGCTCATGCGTCGTCCACCCGGCCGGGCGCCAGTTCATGGAGCAGTTCCAGGGGATAGGAGCGGCCGGCCAGATAGTCATCCAGGCACTTGGCCAGCAGGGGGCTGCGGTGGCGCGGGCTGCTGGCCCGGATCTCCTCCGCGCTCAGCCACAGGGTGCGCACGATGCCTTCATCCAGGGGCGCCGTGGGATCGAAGCCCAGGACCGTGCCGGTGAAGGCGAAGCGCACGTAGGTATGCCCCTTGTCCGGATGGCGCCAGCGGTACACGCCCAGCAGCGCCGTGGGCTCGAAGCGGTGGGCCGTCTCCTCGAACACCTCCCGGCGTACGGCATCCAGCAGGGATTCGCCGTCCTCCAGGTGGCCGGCAGGCTGGTTCAGCCGCAGGCCCGCGTCGGTCTCCTCCTCCACCAGCAGGAAGCGGCCGCGCTCCTCGATGACCGCGGCTACCACCACATGCGGCTTCCAGATCGCATCACTCAAACGGGCTTGCCCCACAGGTCGTGGTCGCCGGAACGGGTGATGCGTACCTTGACGAAATCGCCGGGTCTGAGGCCCCGGCCCTGGGCGATGTGCACCACGCCGTCGATCTCCGGGGCGTCGGCATGGCTGCGGGCGATGGCCCGCCCCCGGCTCGCTTCATCCACCAGCACGGTCATTTCCTTGCCCACCCGGGCCTTGAGCCGGGCGGCGCTGATGTCCGCCTGCACGTCCATGAAGCGGGCCAGACGGTCCTGCTGGATGTCCGGGTCCACCGGGTCCGGCAGAGCATTGGCGGCGGCCCCCTCCACCGGCGAATAGGCAAAGGCCCCCACCCGGTCCAGCTGGGCCGCCTCCAGGAAATCCAGCAGCTCGCCGAAGTCTTCCTCGGTCTCGCCGGGGAAGCCGACGATGAAGGTGCTGCGGATGGCCAGGTCCGGACAGATGTCCCGCCACTTCTCGATGCGGCGCAGGACGTTCTCGGCATGGGCCGGGCGTTTCATGGCCTTGAGGATGCGCGGGCTGGCATGTTGGAAAGGCACGTCCAGATAGGGCAGCAGCCTGCCTTCGGCCATCAAGGGGATGACGTCGTCCACGGAGGGGTAGGGATAGACGTAGTGCAGCCGCACCCAGATGCCCAGTCTGGACAGTTCCCGCACCAGTCCCAGCAGGCGGGTCTTCACCGGCCGGCCGTCGTGGAAGCCGGTGCGGTGCTTCAGGTCCACACCATAGGCACTGGTGTCCTGGGAGATCACCAGCAGCTCCTTCACCCCGGCCCGCACCAGGGCCTCGGCCTCCTGCAGCACCTCACCCATGGGCCGGGACACCAGATCCCCGCGCAGGCTGGGGATGATGCAGAAGCTGCAGCGGTGATTGCAGCCCTCGGAAATTTTTAGATAGGCATAGTGCCTGGGCGTGAGCTTGAGGCCACCGGGGGGGATCAGGTCGGTGTAGGGATCATGGGGCCTGGGCAGGTGGGCGTGCACCGCCTGCATGACTTGCGCGGTGGCATGGGGACCGGTGACCGCCAGCACGCTGGGGTGGGCGTCCTGGATCACGGATGCCCGCGCCCCCAGGCAGCCGGTGACGATGACCCGGCCGTTCTCTCGCAGGGCTTCGCCGATGGCGTCCAGACTTTCCAGCACGGCGGCCTCGATGAAGCCGCAGGTGTTCACCAGCACCAGATCCGCATCCTGGTAGCTGGGCACGATGAGATAGCCCTCGGCGCGCAGCTGGGTGAGGATGCGCTCGGAATCGTAGGCGTTCTTGGGACAGCCCAGGCTGACCAGGCCCACCTTGGGGACGGTGTTCATGCGGCCCACCCGGGACGGCCCCGCCCGGATTGCCCGGGCGGGAAGCCATGCAAGACCCTCATCCGCGGGTCGCGGCGGGGCATGCGCCGACGCGGGCCGCCGCTGTACAGTACGGGCATGCCGTGTCCTGTCCCGCGTCCGCCCGCATGTACATCCTCGCCATCGGTTATGCCTATGTGATTTCCATGGTGGCCCTGGTGGTCGGCGTGGGGGGCGGCTGGATGAAGGCCCTGGCCATGGTCCTGTTCCTGGGGATACTGCCCCTGTGGGTATTCATGCGGGCCATGCCCAGACGCCGGCCCCATCCAGGACTCCGCCAGGGTGCTCGCGCCCCAGACCGTGAACACCCCCAGGCCGATGAGTAGCACCTGCTGCAGCGTGTGGCTCAGCTCCGCCCGCTTGTGCAGACCGGGAATCAGATCCGCCACAGCCACGTAGATCATGCCGGCAGCGGCGATGCCCAGCATGTAGGGCAGCCATCCGCGCAGGTCCGCCAGGAGGAAATAGCCCAGGACCGCCCCCGCCAGCATGGCGGCGCCGGACACCAGGTTCAATGCCAGGGCCCGCGCCTTGCTGTAGCCCGAATGCAGCAGGATGAGAAAGTCCCCCAGTTCCTGCGGCACCTCGTGCGCGGCGATGGCGAAGGCCGTCACCACCCCCAGCTTGATGTCCACGAGGAAGGCGGCAGCGATCATCACCCCATCCACGAAGTTGTGCACCGTGTCTCCCACGGTGATCATCATCCCCGAGCGACCGTGGTCGTGCGCGTGTGCGGGGGCATGGACTTGGGGCGGATACGGATCCTGCTCACCGGTGGGCGGACCGTGTACCTCGCAGTGCGCGGCATGGCAGTGGCGCCAGAGCACCAGCTTCTCCAGGACGAAAAAGCCCAGGATGCCCGCCAGGACCACCGCCCCCATGCGCTCAAAACCGCCGGACTGCTCCAGGGCGTGCGGCAGGATCTCCAGGAATACCGCCCCCAGCAGGGCGCCGATGGCATAGCTCACCATCACCGGCACCCACTCCGCCCGCAGGCGCAGGGCCACGCTGGCCAGCAGTACGGAAAGCAGACCCCCGGTGGCGCTGGCGAGAAGGATGAGGGACAAGAGGCTCATGGACGCGGCGGGGCGGAAAGGGCTGGCATTCTACCCTTGCAGCCAGATCAGGCAGGCCATGCGGCCGGTCTTGCCGTCACGGCGGTAGGAAAAGAAGCGGCCCGCGTCCGTATGGGTGCACAGGTCGCCACCATGCACCGCCTCCACCCCGGCGGCGGCCAGGCGGATGCGTGCCAGGGCGTAGATGTCCGCCAGCCACTTGCGCGGCGTGCCGTCCAGGGTGCCGGGCAGGGCCGGGCGGAAGGCCACGCCCGTCAGGGGGTGATGGCCGACAAAGATTTCCCGCACCTCCTCACCCACCTCGAAGGCCTGGGGGCCGATGGCTGGCCCCAGCCAGGCCAGCAACCGGTGTGGTGCAACGCCCATGGCCCGCACCGTGGCTTCCAGCACACCCGCCGCCAGTCCGCGCCAGCCGGCATGCGCAGCCGCCACCACCGTGCCTGCCTCGTCGCAGAACAGCACCGGCAGGCAGTCCGCGGTCTGCACCACGCATACCTGTCCCGGCCTCCGGGTCATGCTGGCGTCCGCCGTGGGAGGCGCGTTTCCCTTGCCCTGCGCGGGAGAGGATGGGAACGATTCCAGCCTGAGCACATCCACCCCGTGAACCTGATCCAGCCAGCAGGGTTCGTCCGGCAGGTGCTGGCGCAGCAGACGCCGGTTCTCCGCCACAGCGGCGGGATCATCCCCCACATGGGTGGCGGTGTTGAAGCAGGCATACGGTCCGCGGCTGACTCCGCCGATGCGCGTGCTCATGCAGGCCTTCACTCTCCCGGGGGCTGGCCAGTCGGGCAGGATCCAGTCAGGCTGCATGTGCGCGTCCGCAGGCGGTGATCAGATCCCGGAAATCGTCCGGGGGAGGGGCTTCCCACTCCAGGGCCGCGCCACTGCGGGGATGTACCAGGCCCAGACGCACGGCATGCAAAGCCTGACGATGGAAGATCACCGGTCCGCGGTCCCGGCCCCCATACACCGGATCCCCCACCAGGGCATGGCCGATATGCGCCAGATGCACCCGGATCTGGTGGGTGCGGCCCGTGGACAGGCGACATTCCACCCAGGCGCAGGCATCGTACTGCTCCAGTACGCGCCAGTAGGTCAGGGCGGGCTTGCCGGCGGCCAGCACCGCCATCCTCGTGCGCTGGGTGGGATGGCGGCCCATCGGGGCATCCACCTCGCCCGTCCGGCTCTTCCACACCCCCCGGGCCACGGCCCAGTAGACACGCCGCACGGCACGGGCCTGCAGGTCCGCCACCAGCCGGGTACGTGCCTCCAAGGTCTTGGCCACCACCATGAGACCGGAGGTGTCCTTGTCCAGCCGATGCACGATGCCCGCACGCGGCAGTCCCGCCACCTGGGGACTATGGTGCAGCAGGGCATTGAGCAGGGTGCCCTGCCAGTTGCCTGCCCCCGGGTGGGTCACCAGACCCGCGGGCTTGTTGATCACCAGGATGTCCGCATCCTCGTAGACGACGTCCAGCGCCATGGCCTGGGCCTGATGGCTGGTCTCTGCCGGCAGAGGTTCAGGGCTCACCGTCACCGACTCCCCACCCCATACCTTCCGTCCGCGACGCGCCGGCGCGTCGTTCACCCGCACCCGGTCGGCATCGATCCAGGCCGCCAGGCGACTGCGGGAGAACTCCGGCAGCAGCTCCGCCAGGCTCTGGTCCAGACGCTGGCCGGCGAACTCCGGAGGGATGGTCAGGTGGCGCGGCTCGCTCATGCGTGGCGGGTATAATCCGCCAGGTCTTCCTGGGGGTGAAAATGCTGCGAATTCTAGCCTTGATCGTGCTCCTCGGCGCCCTGGCCGGCTGCGGCCTGCTGCCGGACCAGATCGATGAAACCAAGAACTGGTCCGCCTCCAAGCTCTACTACACGGCCAAGGATTCACTCAACTCGGGCGACTACGACAGGGCGGTGCAGCTGTATGAGAAGCTGGAGGCCCGCTATCCCTATGGCGCCTATGCGCAGCAGGCCCAGCTGGAAATCGCCTACGCCTATTACCGCGACAACGAGCCGGTTTCCGCTGTGGCGGCCTGTGAACGCTTCATCAAGCTGCACCCCCAGCACCCCAATGTGGATTACGCCTACTACCTGAAGGGTCTGGCCAACTTCGTGGAAGACCAGGGCCTGCTTGCCCGCTTCAGCGACCAGGACATGAGCGAGCGGGATCCGAAGGCGGCGCGAGAGGCCTTCGAATCCTTCAAGGAACTGGCCGAGCGCTACCCCGAGAGCAAGTACACCGCGGACGCGGTGGCCCGCATGAAATACCTGGTGAATGCCCTGGCCGCGCACGAAGTGCATGTGGCCCGCTATTACTACCGGCGCGGGGCCTATGTGGCCGCCGCCAACCGGGGCAAATACGTATTGGAGCACTACCAGCAATCCCCTGCCCTGGAAGAGGCCCTGGTGATCATGGCGCACAGCTACGGCAAGCTGGGTCTGGACGACCTGCGCGACGATACCTTGCGCGTGATACGCAAGAACTTTCCCGACAGCCCCTTCCTCACCGGCCAGGATCTGAAGAAGGAGCGGCCCTGGTGGCGGTTCTGGGAGATCCAGAGCCGGGATTGAGCCTTGGTATCCCATGCCCTGACCACCAAGCCGGACAGCTCCATCGCCTGGCTGGCAGCCCTTGCGGAACAATTCCCGGAAGACCAATGGGAGCTGCTCAACCAGGCCGTGGCCTGGCTGGAGGCGCATGGCGCCGATATCCAGGCCGATACCGGTGCCCCGCTGGTAGCGCATGCCCTGGGCACCGCCGCCATCCTGGCGGGCATGCGCTTCGACGCCGAGACCCTGGCGGCCGCCCTGATCTGCGGTCTGCCCGGCCAGGCCATCCGCCCTGAAACCCTGCGCCGGCGCTTCGGCGCCCCGCTGGCGGACCTGGTGGGTAGCGCGACCAAGCTGGCACGCATGGATCACCTGTTCACAGAGCTGAGCGCGGAAGGTGGCCAGAGCGAGGCCCTGCGCCAGATGTTGCTGGCCATGACGGACGACATCCGCGTGGTGTTCATCAAGCTGGCAGAGCGCACCCAGGCCATGCGGGAACTGGCCAGCGGCGATGAATCCGTGCGCCACCAGATTGCCACCGACGTACGCGAGCTCTACGCCCCCTTGGCCAACCGTCTGGGCGCCTGGCAGCTCAAGTGGGAACTGGAGGACATGTCCTGCCGATACCTGGAGCCGGAGACCTACCGTGCCATCGCCCGGCAGCTGGATGAACGCCGCCTGGACCGGGAGTGGTACATCGAACATGTGGTGCGGATGCTGGATGAGGCCCTCCAGGCGGAAGGTGTAACCGGCCATTCCATCAGTGGCCGGCCCAAGCACATCGCCAGCATCCTGGCCAAGATGCGCAAGAAGCACCTGTCCTTCGACGAGGTCTACGACGTGCGCGCCGTGCGCGTCCTGGTGCGTGACCTGAAGGACTGCTATCACGCCCTGGGCCTGGTGCACGCCCTGTGGCAGCCCATTCCCGGCCAGTTCGACGACTACATTTCACGCCCCAAGGGCAACGGCTACCAGTCTTTGCACACCGCCGTGGTGGGTCCGGAAAACAAGGCCCTGGAGGTACAGATCCGCACCTTCGCCATGCATCAGGAAGCAGAAATGGGCGTGGCGGCCCACTGGCGCTACAAGGAAGGCGAAACGACCGGTGAAGGGCACGGTGGAACGCGCGACAAGATCGCCTGGCTGCGGCAACTGCTGGCCTGGCGCCAGGAGGTGGGCGACAGCTCGGAGCTGGCCCAGCACTTCAAGAACGAACTCTTCCAGGACGAGGTCTTCGTCCTCACTCCCCAGGGCAAGGTCATCGCCCTGGCCGCCGGTGCCACGCCACTGGACTTCGCCTACGCCGTGCACACGGAACTGGGGCATCGCTGCCGGGGTGCCAAGGTGGACGGCGTGCTGGTTGCCCTGGACACCACCCTGGTGACGGGCCAACGCGTGGAGATCCTCAGCGTCAGGCAGGGCGGACCCAGCCGGGACTGGCTCAATCCCCATCTGGGCGTGCTCAAGACCAGTCGGGCGCGGGCCAAGGTGCGGCAATGGTTCAAGCAGCAGGACCTGGACACCCACATCCAGGAAGGCCGAGCCCAGCTGGACCGCGAGATCCATCGCCTCAACCTGGCCAACGTCAACCTGGAAAGGCTGGCAACACGCCTGAAGTTCGGTAGGACCGAAGAGCTCTATGCCGCGCTGGGCCGCGGCGACCTGAGTCCCACCCAGCTGGAGCGGGTATTGCACGACGAGTTCGTGCCCACGCAGGGAAGACCCCTGGTCTCGACCGCCAGACACAAGGCTACCAGCGCCAGCGTGCTGGTGGAGGGAGAATCCGGGCTCATGACCCAGATGGCGGGATGCTGCAAGCCCGCTCCGCCGGACCCCATCGTCGGTTACATCACCCAAGGCCATGGCGTAACCATCCATCGGGCCGACTGCGCGGTCATCCTGCGCCTGCCCGCGGAGCGACACGGCCGGCTGCTGCAGGCCGGATGGGGCGGCCGCGCCGGCAGCGTCTTCGCCGTGGACATGGAGGTGGTGGCCCTGGACCGGCCGGGCCTGCTCAAGGACATCACGGAAATCCTGGCCCAGGAAAAGGTCAACGTCATCCGTCTGAACACCGTTTCGCAGCAGGACACCGCCTTCATGGAGTTCACCCTGGAGGTGACGGACATCGCACAACTGACCCGCTGCCTGACACGCGTGGGTCATGTGCGTGGCGTGCAGACCAGCCGTCGCAAGCAGTAGCCGGTATATCCATATCAGGCTATCCTCGCCACAACCCTGAATCAGGAGCGAAACATGCTGAAGCAGATCGTGGGGGTTGTAGCGCTGCTGGTCCTCGCGCAGTTCCCGGCGAACGCCGGTGAAAGCTACACCGAGCGGGACAATCGTCAACCCATCGGCGTCACGAGCAAGGAACGCAACCAGTTTCTCTACACGATGCGGGAGTTCATGCACGACCTTTTCAACGTGCACCACGCCCTCGCACGCAGCGACTTCCAGGCCCTGGCCACGGCCGCCCGCCCCCTGGGTCAGTTGCTGAACAGGACCCCAGCATCCCTGCGCGAGCGCCTGCCGACAGAATTCACCGAGATCAGCATCGCCCTGCGGGAATCCATCGAGGCTCTGATCCGGGAGGCCGAGACCAGGAAGGATCCGTCCGTGATCCTGACCCAGCTGGTCGAAAGCCTGTCCTACTGCTCCGGCTGCCACGACGCCTACCGTTTAGAAGTCCGCAATTCCAGCTTCTGGGGGAACTGAAGCGACGCCCCGCCGAAGCACGCGGGCCGGGCACGCGCGGCCGGATCAACGCCTGCCCAGCAACCAGGCCGCCACTTCCAGATCACGGGGATAGGTCACCTTCAGGTTGGTGAGGTCGCCTTCCACCAGACGGGGAGACAAGCCCATGGCCTCCACCGCCGCGGCCTCGTCGGTCACCGCCGTGCCCGCCTGGCGCAGGGCGCGGAGCAGCAGACCATGGGGAAACATCTGGGGAGTCTGCGCGCCCCAGAGCCCTGCCCGGGGCACGGTCTCGCGGATGCGTTCTCCCGGCCCGGCCCGCTTCAGGGTATCCGCCACGGGCGCTGCCAGGATGCCGCCCACCGCATCTCCATCCACTTCCGTCAACAGCTTGTCCAGCAGTCTGCGTGACAGACAGGGTCGGGCGGCATCATGCACCAGCACCCAGTCATCCGCCGCCGCCTCATCGGCCATGGCCTCCAGACCGTTGAGCACGCTTGCCGCCCGGGTGGCGCCTCCCCGGCGCACCATGCGCAGGCGCGCAAAGCCGGACCAGTCGTAGCCGTCCCACCAGTCATCCTGCGGAGAAATCACCACCACCACCCGGGCAATGCCCGGGTGCGTGTCGAAGGCGCGTATGGCATGCCAAAGCATGGGCCGGCCGTGGATGTCCAGATATTGCTTGGGATGTCCGACAGCCATGCGGGCGCCCACGCCGGCGGCGGGCAGGAGGGCGAAATACCGAGCCATGGCTTGTATCGGGGTCGCAGTGCCCTAAATTCTAATTGATCACATCACATGGAGGCTGGGCATGAATGTCAGACCCCCAGCGGTGGATGGCCTGTTCTACCCGGCCGACCCCGATATCCTGAGCCGCGACCTCGAGCGCTACCTGCGCGATGCCCGGGATTTCGGCCTGTCGCCCAAGGCCGTGATCGTGCCGCACGCCGGCTATGTCTACTCGGGGCCTGTCGCCGCCAGTGCCTACCGCCTGCTCATGCCCCTGCGTGAACGCGTCACCCGCGTGCTGTTGCTGGGCCCGGTGCATCGCGTCTGGGTGCATGGTCTGGCCCTGCCCGGGGTGGATGCCTTCGACACCCCCCTGGGCCGCATCCCGCTGGATCAGGCGGCCATGGCAAGCATTGCGACCCTGCCACAAGTGGAGGTTCTGGCCGAGGCCCATGCCCGGGAGCACTCCCTGGAGGTGCAACTGCCCTTCCTGCAGAAGGTACTGAAGGAATTCACCCTGGTGCCCCTGGCAGTGGGTGGGGCCAGCGCCCAGGAGGTGGCCCAGGTGCTGGAACGGCTGTGGGGTGGCGATGAAACCCTCATCGTGGTGAGTTCCGACCTGTCGCATTACCTGCCCTATCAGGCCAGCGAAAACATGGACCAGGCCACGGCGCGGACCATCCTCGAACTGCGCGCCGACCTGGTGGGCGAGCAGGCCTGTGGCGCCCACCCCATCAACGGCCTGTTGCTGGCGGCCCAGCATCACGGTCTGCAGCCCCACCTCTTGGACCTGCGCAACTCCGGCGATACCGCCGGTGACCGGGACCAGGTGGTGGGCTATGCCGCCTTTGCCTTCACACCGGCACCTCGGCCCCAGACGGCCGACAAGGGTTGCCAGCTCACCCGCCTGGCGCGGGAGGCCATCGCCGGGGAACTCGGCCAGGGCTTTCGGCGCTCCGCCCCGCCCGCCTGGCTGCGGGAAACCGGCGCCACCTTCGTCACCCTCAGCCAGGATGGCGTATTGCGTGGCTGCATGGGCACCCTGGAAGCGCATCGTTCCCTGGCCGACGACCTGGCAGGCAACGCCCGCGCCGCCGCCTTCCACGACCCCCGCTTCCCGCCTCTGACGGCCGATGAGCTGGCTCGTACCCAGGTGGAGGTCTCCATCCTCTCCCGGCCCGAGGCCCTCGAATTCCGCGATGAGGCCGAGGCCCTGGCGCAGTTGCGGCCTGGCGTGCATGGCGTGATCCTGGAAGCCGCGGGTCATCGGGCCACCTTCCTGCCCCAGGTCTGGGAACAGTTGCCCACACCGCGGGAATTCATCCGCCAGCTCAAACGGAAGGCCGGCCTGGACGGGGACTACTGGTCTCCGAATCTGAGGCTGTCCCGATACACGGTGGAAAAATTCAGGGAAGAATGCAAGTCCGACATCGAGGAGAGCACAACATGAGCATCGAAGAGTCCAAACATCCCGCCCGCTGGTGGCACCCCCTGGCAGACAACCGCATCCAGTGCGACCTTTGTCCCCGGGACTGCAAGCTGCACGAAGGCCAGCGCGGCGCCTGCTTCGTGCGCAAGATGGAAAACGGCCGCATGATCCTCACCACCTACGGCCGCAGTTCCGGCTTCTGCGTGGATCCCATCGAGAAAAAGCCCCTCAACCACTTCTATCCCGGCAGTTCGGTATTCTCCTTTGGCACCGCCGGCTGCAACCTGGCCTGCAGGTTCTGCCAAAACTGGGACATCTCCAAATCCAGGGACATGGACCGGCTCATGGACATCGCCAGTCCCGAGCAGATCGCCCAGCGCGCCCGGGACATGGGCTGTCTGAGCGTGGCCTATACCTACAACGATCCGGTGATCTTCGCCGAATACGCCATGGACACCGCCACGGCCTGCCGCGCGCTGGGCCTGAAGAGCGTGGCCGTGAGCGCCGGCTACATGCACAAGGAGCCCACGGCGCAGTTCTACGCCCACATGGACGCAGCCAACGTGGACCTGAAATCCATGTCCGACGCTTTCTATGTGAAGTATTGTTCCGGCCACCTGCAGCCGGTGCTGGACACCCTGGTCTACCTGGTAAGACAGACCCCAGTCTGGGTAGAGATCACCACCCTGCTCATCCCCGGCCTGAATGATTCGGACGAGGAGATCCGCCGCATGGCCGACTGGATCCTGCGCGAACTAGGGCCCGACGTGCCCCTGCATTTCAGCGCCTTCCATCCGGACTGGAAGATGACGGACATCCCGCCCACCCCGGCCAGCAACCTCAGCCATGCGCGCAGGCTCGCCCTGGAAGCGGGGCTGAACTATGTCTACACGGGCAACGTCCACGACCCCCTGGGCGACACCACCTTCTGTCCCAACTGTGAACGCGCCGTCATCGTGCGAGACTTGTACGAGATTCCCGAATACCGGCTCGGCGACGACGGCCGCTGCCCAAACTGCGGTACCGCCATCGCCGGACGTTTCCGGCACTACGAAGGGGCCTTCGGGGCACAGCGGATACCGGTGAGCATGACGAACTGACGGGTTCCCGGGCGTACCCGCCCGGCCGCCACACCCCGGGGCACTCAGCGCGGGGGCGCGGGTGTGCTTTCCGGTCCGGCCGACCAGATGCGGTAGCGCACCTGCACGTCCGCAGGGGCGTAAATCACCAGTGGCAGCTTGCTGTTGTAGCGTACCAGCATGGGCTCGCCCCCCACCTGCACGAAGGCCTGTCTCCGGCTGTTCTCGGGGCAGGCCATCATGGTGCTCGGACCCGGCCCCACCGGGCCCAGTTCATAGTAGTTGTACCCCCAGCCCGTGACGGTTTTTTCCTGCCACCGCCCCTCGAGACGGTGCAGGTTGCAGTCGATTTCCAGGGTCTTGCCGGCGATGAGCTCCACCTTGTGGCTGGCTTCATCGCCGCGCGCCGGCAGTTCGATGACATGCCGCTGATATCCGGCGGCGGCGGCAGGGAAAGGTTTGAGCTCGTCCGTGGCGGTGGCACAGGCGCTCAGACCCAGGGTGAGAGTGACCAGTCCGACAAGTCTTGTGCGCATGGGATTTCCCGAGGTTGCGAAGATGCGCAGTATAGAGGAGCAGCCGACACGGGCTGCCCTGGCAGCGCGGTGGTGTCGGCTCTTGGGGCAGGCGCGTGTCGCCCCCTGACCGTTGCGCCTGCCCCTGTCTGCCTCAGCGGACGCTGGCCAGCAGGGTCCGGTTGACGACGGCATCCTGCCTGGGCCTCTCCAGCCGTTTGGCCCGCAGACTGAGGGCGGTCACCAGCTCCGGCTCCTTCACGGCCTGGATCATGGCCTGACGGACATCCCGGTCGGCGGGCACACTGGTGGTCTGGGGGGCATGCAGCTGCGCGGCGGCCAGTACCAGCATGAGGGCGAATTGTTCGGTAAGCATGACAGTCTCCCTTGGGTATGCCGGCACCTGCCGGATGTCCTGCAATCTAGGTTCACCGATCCATGCGCGTTACCGACCCGGTTGCAACCGGGTGGTCCTGACCGGTGGGCCAACCCGGTTGGTGGCGATCCGCCTGTGGCCGGTTATCCTGAACCACGTGAGATGCGTCGAGGAGAACCATTCATGCCATTCCTGCACGAACAATGGCTGGCCCAGAGCCGGCAGCTGAACCCCCGCCGCCGCTACAGCAGCCAGCGGGAATTCGAAGCGGACTGGGTGGGTGGGCTGCGCCGTCGCCATGGTCTGTCCCAGGAGGCCCTGGCCATGATGGCCAGCGTCTCCGTCACCACGGTGCAGAACTGGGAAAACCCCGCCAGCCGCAAGAACATCGCGCCGCACAATCAGGACCGCCTGCGGGACATCGACCGGGAACTGTGGATCAAATCGCACGTGACCCTGCTCGAGCCTTGCCCACCCTTTATCCGCGCCCTGCACGACCTGCTCACCGCCAACCGGGATGCGAGCGCCCAGGGCCTGGCGGACTACCTGCTCACCACCCTACCCCCGGACGATGTGGAACGCCCTCGCCTGCTGCATTGGGCGGGTCTGGCACACAGCATCGCCGACCCCTTCTCCGCCAGGGCACGCGAGTATCAGAATGCCGCCCTGAAGGCCCTGGGCAACCGGGGCAGCGGGCTTTCCGCCGCCATCGAGAACGAGATCCTGGGCAGTCAGTTCGAGGACCTGATGCGGCAGCCCGAGGGCGAAGACAAGCATCAGCGGGGCTGGTATCTCATGGAGGCCTGCCAGCGCCTCTATGAGCGGGACCAGCACCCGGCCTACAAGTGGAATGCCCTGGAAGTGGCCTGTCGCGTGCCCCTGTCCCGAGAAATCCAGTACGGCCTGCTGCAGGAACTCACGGAAATCCTGGGTGGCGCGGCGGTGCAGCGTCGGGTGATGTGCGACCATGCCTACATGGCCGTACGCGAGGCCTATGCCCGCCCCGATTCCGCCCACACCGTGAACTGATGCCTGGAGGACAGCGCATGACCGCCAAGCACGTCACCCTCCTCGGCCTGCTGCTGAGCCTGAACGGCCCACTCTGCGCCGAGCCCGTCCGGCCCGTGCCGGCCCAGGTCGGCGCCGAACAGGCCCAGTCCGCGCCGGCCACGCCCCACCAACCCCGGCAAGTGGCCTGGCAACGGGTGGGCGTACCCCTCAGCCTGGAAGGTTGAGGCCCGCCCTGCCCTGGATTCCGGTCCGTTCCCGAGCGCCTTGTTCGTTTCGGGTCAGACCAGAAACACGAAGGTCCCCAGCAGGGCCGAGAGCAGCAGGCTGCTGGCCAGGGGCAGGACGAAACGTCCATGACGGCTGTGGATCTCGAAGTCCCCTGGCAGGCGCCGCATGCCCAGGGCACGCAGCCCATGCGACAGGAGCCCGCTCAGCAACAGGGCCAGGATCAGGGTCAGCAGCCATTTCAGCATATATCGACGATGCTAGCGCCCCCGACCCTTGGAGGTTGCCCGCCGGCGTGTGGCATGGCCAGTCTTGCCGCCGGCAGGATCGCGGGGCGGGCGGGAGGTGTCGCGGCGATCCGGACCCCCACCGCCCCGGCTCTTGCGGGCCGTGTCCTTGCGCGGCGGGGGCTTCTCCAGGCCGCACCACTGCATGAGGGCGGCCACGTCGCGTGCCGTGAGCTCTTCGCGCATGCCCCGCTTCAGACGGGGTGGCAGGGCTATGGGGCCGTAACGCACACGCATGAGACGGCTGACCGTAAGTCCAAGGTGCTCGAACAGGCGCCGCACCTCGCGGTTGCGACCTTCCAGGATGACGACGTTGTACCACTGGTTCGCGCCTTCACCGCCAGCGGACACCAGGCCTTCCAGCCGGGCCGGACCGTCTTCCAGCCGCACGCCCGTGAGCAGGGCCTGGCGCTGCTCCGCCGTCAGGCTGCCCAGAATGCGCACGGCATATTCGCGTTCCACCTGGTAGCGCGGATGCGACAGGCGGTTGGCCAATTCACCGCTGGTAGTAAAGATGAGCAGGCCCTCGGTGTTGATGTCCAGGCGACCCACGCTCACCCAGCGGCCACCGCGTACGCCGGGCAGGCCGGCAAATACGTTGGCGCGGCCTTCCGGATCATCGCGCGACACGATCTCTCCTTCCGGCTTGTGGTACAGCAGCACGCGCGGCAACTGCCTCCTCCACTGCAGACGCACCAGACGGCCGTTCACCCTCACCTGGTCCCCGGGCCGCACGCGATCCCCCACGCGTGCCAGCTGGCCATTGACGCTCACCCGTCCCTCGGTGATGAGCGTCTCCATTTCGCGGCGGGAGCCGGCTCCGGCCGTGGCCAGGGCCTTGTGAAGCTTTTCGCCCTGCCCTGCCTGGATATCCGCTGCGGACTTCGGGGGACTGACGCTGTGGGGACGACGGGGCATGTGAGCGAGATGCGTGGGCCAACGGGACGGTATTGTCCCAGATTCACCCCATCGGGCGGCAACGGCCTATTCGTCGCACGACAGTCGCGTGGACGGGAGCTGCGTGTTCTCCGCCACATCCGGCTGGCCCACCACCAGGTCCCTGAGCCGCTCCGGCAGGGGGGGCAGCTCGGCCAGGGCGCGCAGGCCCAGGTCTGACAGGAATTGCCTGCTGGTGGCGTAAAGCCCGGGTCGGCCAGGCACGTCCCTGTGCCCCACCACCTCGATCCAGCCCCGTTCCTCCAGGGTGCGGATGATCTGGGTGTTCACCGCCACACCGCGAATCTCCTCGATGTCGCCGCGGGTGACGGGCTGACGGTAGGCGATCACCGCCAGGGTTTCCAGGGTGGCGCGGGAGTAGCGTGGCGGTTTTTCCGGGTTGAGGCGATCCAGGTAGGGCTGGAATTCCGGACGCGTCTGAAAACGCCAGCCCTGGGCCAGCTGCACCAGCTCCACCCCACGGCCCTGCCAGTCACCACGCAATTCATCCAGGGCGGCACGCAGCAGTGCATTGTTGAGTTCCACCGGAAAAGCCTTCTTCAGTTCCGCCAGGCTCATGGGGGCGGCACCGGCCAGCAGCACCGTCTCCAAGATCCGCTTGATCTCCGGCAGGCTCAGAGCTTGCGGCTCAAGCTGGGAAAGGATCGGCGCCGGGATCTTCACTGGCGTGACCGCCGTTCACATCGTTCCACGCCCGGGCCTGGGCCATCTGTGCATGGATGGGCGCAAAGGGCGCGTTCTGCACGATATCCACCAGACGTTCCCGCGCCAGTTCCAGTAGGGCCAGAAAGGTGACCAGCAGGGCGGAGCGGCCTGCCTGGATCTCGAACAGGTCCTGGAACAGGCAGCGTCCACGTGCCTGCAGCTGCCTGAGTACCCGGCTCATGTGTTCCCGCACCGACAGTTCCTGGCGGCCGATGCGGTGGTGGCGCTGCAGGTTGGCACGTCTGAGGATGGCCCGCCAGGCCTCCAGCAGGTCTTCCGCGCGCACCTGCGGCAGGCGCCGGGCCGCCAATTCAGTGATGTGCACGCTCACGGCCTGAAAATCCCGACCCAGCTGGGGCAGGCCATCCAGTCCGCGTGCTGCCTGTTTCATCTGCTCGTATTCCAGCAGGCGACGCACCAGCTCGGCGCGGGGGTCCGCTTCCTCTCCCTCCTCCCGGGCACTTTCCGGCCGGGGCAGCAGCATGCGGGACTTGATCTCGATGAGCATGGCGGCCATCACCAGGTATTCCGCCGCCAGCTCCAGACGGCGGCTGCGCATGATCTCCACGTAATCGATGTACTGGCGTGCGAGCTGGGCCATGTTGATGTCCAGCACGTTCAGGTTGTTGCGCCGGATGAGCCACAGCAGCAGGTCCAGGGGGCCTTCGAAGGCCTCCAGGATCACCTCCAGGGCGTCGGGGGGGATGTAGAGGTCCGTGGGCAGGTCGCTCCACAGCTCGCCCTGGACCTTGGCCAGATGGCGGACCTCTTCCTCGACCTGCTCCACCTTTTCCGATTGATCGATGACGTCGCTGCTCACGTGGCCCCTCCCCATCGAACCTCATACCGGTTTGTGCCAGCTTGAGGGCAGCGCTGCGCCTGTTCCGCCTTCACGCCACCGCCCTGATCCGTTCGCCGCGCTCGCGGCTGTTCTTCAGCACCACGCTGTAGGCCGTCTCAAGCTCGCCGAACCCGCCCAGGGCGGCTAGCAGGTCATCCGCCAGGCGCAAGCGCCAGGCCGGTCCCAGGATGAGCTCGCAGCTGGCCGCGACATTGCGATAGCCCAGGCTCAGGGCACAGCCTCTTTCATCCCGATAGGGGGCCAGGGCCTGCATGAGGCGGTGGGCGTCGACGCTGCCGGCAAGGCCGTCCGCCAATGTCAGATGCAGCCGGGTGGCAAAGCGGGTGCGTGCCTCTTCCGGGTCGAGGACCTCATCGGCGACGGCCCGCAGGCCCCCGGAATAGTCATCTAGACTGACCTTGCCAGCCACCAGGAGCAGGGCATCCTCCCGGATGCGCGCACGGTTGGCGTCATACAGATCGGTGAACAGGGCCACTTCCACCTGGCCCTGGCCGTCATCCAGGGTAACGTAGGCCATCTTGCCCCGGCGCGTCATCTGGGTACGCACGGCCGCCACCACCCCGGCCAAGAGCTGCGCGTGGGGCTGGGGTCTGACGTCCTTCAGGCAACCTTTCATGAGCCCTTGGAGCAGGGAGCGGTCCGCATCGAAGGGATGGCCGGAGAAATAGAAGCCCAGCGCGGTCTTTTCCTGCGTCAGCCGTTCCCGTGGGGACCATGGCGGCACACAGACCAGCTCGGGGGGAGCGTCCAGGGCCGTATCACCAAAAAGAGAGCCCTGGGCAGCATGCAACTGTCGCGTCTCGGCCCATTCCAGGGCCAGACCCACGCTCATGCAGGCGGCATTGCGGTCGGCATGCAGCCCGTCGAAGGCCCCGGCGCGCACCAGGGCCTCGATGACCCGGCGGTTGACGATGCGCCGGTCCACCCGGCGGCAGAAATCGAACAGGTCGGTGAAGGCCCCGCCTTCCTCGCGGCAGGCCACGAGGCTGGCGATGGCCCCCTCGCCCGTGCCCTTGATGGCCCCCAGGCCATAGCGGATGCGCTTGCGGTCCACGGGCACGAAGCGGTAGCCGGACCGGTTCACATCCGGGGGCAGGATGGTCAGGCCATTCTTCCGGGCATCGTCCACGTACACCTTGACGCTGTCGGTGTTGTCCAGATCGGAGGAAAGCGTGGCGGCCATGAAGGCGGCGGTGTGGTGGGCCTTGAGCCAGGCGGTGTGGTAGGTGACCACGGCGTAGGCAGCGGTGTGGGACTTGTTGAAACCGTATTCCGCGAATTTTTCCATGAGATCGAACAGACGCATGGCCAGCCCTGCATCGTAGCCCTTCGCGACGGCACCCTGGCTGAAGGTCTCCCGATGCCTGGCCATTTCCTCGGGCTTCTTCTTGCCCATGGCGCGACGCAGCAGGTCCGCTCCTCCCAGGGTGTAGCCGCCGATGATCTGGGAGATCTGCATGACCTGTTCCTGGTAGACGATGACGCCGTAGGTGGGCTCCAGACAGGCCTTGAGGTCCGGATGGAAATAGTCGATGGCCTGCCTGCCCTTCTTGCGCAGGATGAAGTCATCCACCATGCCGGAGCCCAGCGGACCGGGACGATAAAGGGCCAGCACGGCGATGATGTCCTCGAAACGGTCCGGCTCCAGTTTCACGAGGAGCTTCTTCATGCCCTCGGATTCCACCTGGAAGATGGCGGTGGTGTTGGCCTTCTTCAGGATGTCGTAGGCTGCCGGGTCGGTGAAGGGCAGGGTGGCCAGATCCAGCTCCAGGCCCGGCTCCAGGGCTTGGATGTATTTGATCGCAAGGTCGATGATGGTGAGGTTTCTGAGGCCCAGGAAGTCGAACTTCACCAGACCGACCTTCTCCACGTCGTCCTTGTCGAACTGGGACACCACCGAATCCGAACCCTCGGTGTTGTACAGGGGGCAGAAATCCGTGAGCCTGCCCGGGGCGATGAGCACGCCGCCGGCGTGCATGCCCACGTTGCGGGTCAGCCCTTCCAGTTTGCGCGCCAGGTCAAAGAGGGCCTTCACCTCCTCTTCCTGCTCGTAGCGGGCCCTCAGTTCCGGCACCTGCTCCAGGGCCTCGTCCAGGCTCACGTTCTTGCCCGGGGCGGATGGGATCATCTTGGAGAGCTGGTCGCAGAAGTTGTAGCCCAGGTCGAGGACACGCCCCACATCCCGGATCACCGCCCGGGCCGCCATGGCGCCGAAGGTGGCGATCTGGCTCACGGCCTCGGCACCATACTTTTCCCGCACGTACTCGATCACCCGCCAGCGGTTATCCTGGCAGAAGTCGATGTCGAAGTCGGGCATGGAGACCCGCTCGGGATTGAGAAAGCGCTCGAACAGCAGCGCATAGGCCAGGGGGTCCAGGTCCGTGATACCCAGTGCATAGGCCACCAGGGAGCCGGCGCCGGAACCCCGGCCCGGGCCCACGGGCACACCATTGTTCTTTCCCCAGTTGATGAAGTCGGCGACGATGAGGAAGTAGCCGGGAAAGCCCATCTGGATGATGGTGTCCAGCTCCAGCTCCAGGCGTGCCGTGTATTCCGCCTGTTTCTCCGCCGGCGCTGGCGCATCCGGGTAGAGCGCCGCCAAGCGCCGAGACAGTCCCTGCCGGGCCTGCGCGCGCAGGTGTTCGTCCAGGGCCAAGCCATTGGGCGTGGGGAAGTCCGGCAGCCGGCTCTTGCCCAGTTCCAGGGTCAGGTTGCAGCGCCGCGCGATCTCCAGGGTGTTTTCCAGGGCCTCGGGCAGGTCGGCGAACAGGGCCTGCATCTCCGCCTGGGTCTTGAAGTAGTCCTCCGGGGTGAAGGCCCTGGGTCGGCGCTTGTCCGCCAGGGTGTAGCCCTCGGCGATGCACACCCGCGTTTCGTGGGCGGTATAGTCCTCCCGGGTGGGGAATTCCACCGGGTGGGTAGCCACCACGGGCAGATCCAGCTCCTCCGCCAGGTCCAGGGCATGGCCAAGGTGCAGCTCGCATTCCGGGCGTCCGTCACGCTGGATCTCCAGATAGTAGCGATCCGGAAAGCGTGCCGCCCAAGCCAGGGCCAACCGCCGGGCCGCGTCGCGGGAGTCGTTCAGCAGGGCCTGGCCTACATCCCCCAGGTGTCCCCCCGAGAGGGCAATGAGGCCATCCGCCGCCCCACCATCGCACCATTCCGGCCGCAGCAGGGCCCGGCCCCTGTGCATGTTGCCGCGGTAGGCCCGGGTGAGCAGTTCACACAGGTTGCGCCAGCCGGTGTCGTCCTGTACCAGCAGCAATAGCCGGCTGGGTTTGTCCGGAGTCTCCGGGGTGGCGACCCACACATCGCAGCCGGCGATGGGCTTGATGCCTTGCCTGCGCGCGGCGCTGTAGAACTTGATGAGACCGAAGACATTGGCCAGGTCCGTCAGGGCCAGGGCCGGCATGCCGTCCGCCCGCGCCTGTCTGATCGCCTCATCCACCCGCAGCAGGCCATCCTGGATGGAATACTCGCTGTGCAGGCGCAGATGGACGAAGGCAGGCACGGGGGGAAGACCGGACATGGGATGCTCTACGGGGACGAGCCTGGATTTTACCTCCCCCTCCTGTGCCCTCCCAGACACGGGCGTGGGCACGGCCTGCGACGATAGCGGGCCTCCGCCTTTCCTCCCCACGGACGCACGCAGCCGTCAGGGCACCCCGAATGACTGGGCCAGACGCAGGATAAAGGACTTGCGCGCTGGTTCTTGTGATTGCCCCAGCGGCCAGATGTCGCGGTATGGTTTTTCATAACGCGTCAGGATGTCGTAATAGATGCGTACGTTTTCCGCGAAGGCCCTGGCCTCCCCCCCCCGGGCGTAGCCATAACGCAGACCGGCGTGATGCCTGGGGCGTGCCAGCAGCGGCAGGACATCCTTCATATCGCGCCAGGAGTTCGGATTCTTGCCCAGGCGCCGGGCCAGTTCCCGGGCATCACGCACATGCCCCAGGCCCAGGTTGTAGGCCGCCATGGCCAGCCAGATGCGGTCCGGCTCCGGCACCTCCCGCGGCAGGCCATCGCGCAGCTGGGTGATGTAGCGGGCCCCTCCCAGGATGCTTTCCCGGGCATCCAGGCGATCCTTCACCCCCAGATGATTGGCGGTGGCTTCCGTCAGCATCATCAGGCCCCGCACCCCCGTGGGTGAGACGGCATGGTTGTCCCACTGCGACTCCTGATAGGCCACGGCCGCAAGCAGGCGCCAGTCCAGGCCGGTGAGCTGCTGCGCCTCGTGGAAACTATGCTCCAGCGCGCGCAGCAGGGTGGAGCGACGCTCCAGGATGCCGGCCACGTCCGCGTCCGCCAGGCGGTTGACATGCCCGAAATAGCGTTCACGCAGGTTTTCCAGCTCGCCCGATTTGTGCATGTGCTGGAAGAAGGTGCTCAACTTGCGGGCAAGGACCACATCCGCACCCTGGCGCAGGGCCCAGGCCTGGGGCTGACCCTCCTGCAACACGAAGGCATCCTGCAGGTTGGTATGGAAGTTGTGCGCCACTTCCAGGCTGTCGGAATCCGATACGGCACAGTCCGTCAGGCCCATATCGACCCGCTCCATCAACTCCTCGGAACCCGCGGTCTTCACCTCCACCCATTGCAGACCGGGTTGCCGGTCCGCGCGGCGCCTGAGGGACTCCGCGTGACTGCTGCCCGCGACCACTTCCAGGCGCAGGCCCGCCAGGCCTGAGATGTCGCGGGGGATGGGCCCTTTCGCATTGCACACCACCCATTCCTTCACCTCGCCATAGGCCGGACCGAAGGCGAGCTCACGCTTGCGCGCCGGGGTAGCGGTCAGACCCGCCGCGGCCAGGTGCACCCGTCCTTCTCGCACGGTGGTCAGCAGCTCATCGAGGTCGTCCAACAGCACCACGCGCAAGCGCCAGCCCTGCGTTTGCGCGAAGCGGGCTACCAGGTCGTATTCGAAGCCGGCCGGCTCCCCCTGCTGGTCGGTGTAGTAGGTGGTGGGGCTGTTGCGCATGCCCACCACCAGCTCGCCACCCGCGCCGGGAAGAGGCAGGTTGCGTCCGCAGCCGCCCAGGGCCAGCCAGACCAGCAGGGACAGACCCCACACTAGCCTCATGAAGCGACGCATGCTCTCCCGCTCAGCGGCCGCGTGATTGCGGGTAGAATGACGGGCCTGCCCGACCACGGGCCTGCGAGGCCCGGAACCGACCCGGAGAGGTGGCAGAGCGGCTGAATGCACCGGATTCGAAATCCGGCATGGTGGCAACACCATCGGGGGTTCGAATCCCCCCCTCTCCGCCAGAAGCGGGGCTGTCCTGTGATCATGCCAGGTCTTTTCCGCTGCCCGCGCAGGCCTGTGCTGCGAACGAGGGCTGGAAGGCCGGTCCGATGTGGGCATTCCTGCCTGGGCAGGTGGGAAAACAAGTACGAAACGTGCGGATTTTAAGTCCGCGAGTGGGTTTTCCCTAGCGCCGGGACGCACATGGGGCAATTACCGCCCGGTTGCAGCGAATCCGCCGCAAGTCAGGTCCCGAACACCTGTTTCACCACATCCCGGTAATGCCGCACGAAGCGGGTATCCAGGCCCGCCTTGACGTAGTCCGGCAGGCGGTCGTAATCGGGCTTGTTGGCGGCGGGCAGGATCAGCTCATGGATGCCCATGCGCTTGGCAGCGATGACCTTTTCCCGGATTCCCCCCACGGCCAGCACCTTGCCGGTGAGGGTCAGCTCGCCGGTCATGGCCAGGGGCCGCTCGATCTTCTGGTTGCGCGCCAGGGACAGCAGGGCCGTGGCCATGGTGATGCCGGCCGATGGCCCATCCTTGGGGGTGGCACCCTCGGGCACGTGCAGATGCACAAAGCTCTCATCGAAGAACTTCGTGTCCGCCTGGTAGGGCTTCAGATGACTGGTGATGTAGCTGTAGGCGATCTCGGCCGACTCCTTCATCACATCGCCCAGCTTGCCGGTGAGCTTGAAGCCCCGGTTGAGGGTATGCACACGCGTGGCCTCGATGCTCAGGGTGGCGCCGCCCAGTGGCGTCCAGGCCAGGCCGGTGATGACCCCCACCCCGGTCATGGGTCTTTCGGGCAGGTAGGGGGGGTCGGTGAGAAAGGTCTCCAGGTTGTCGCTGGTGATGCGCAGCCTTTCCGCCTCCTGGCGCACGATGCGCACCACGGACTTGCGGATCACCTTGCCCAGGCTCATCTCCAGCTGGCGCACCCCCGCCTCCCGGGCATAGCCCTCGATGATCCTGCGGATGGCGGCAGCCGTGATGCCGACCTGACCCCGTTTGAGTCCCGCCTTCTTCAATTGCTTGGGCCAGAGGTGATGGCGAGCGATGGCCACCTTTTCCTCGGTGAGGTAGCCAGACAGGCGGATGGTCTCCATGCGGTCCAGCAGTGGTGCAGGGATGGTGTCCAGCTGGTTGGCGGTGCACACGAACAGGGTCTTGGACAGGTCGAAACGCACGTCCAGGTAGTGGTCCAGGAACTCCGCGTTCTGTTCCGCGTCCAGCACCTCCAGCAGGGCCGAGGCCGGATCGCCCTGGTAGGAGGCGCCGATCTTGTCGACCTCGTCCAGCATGATCACCGGGTTCTGGGATTCCACTTCCTTGATGGCCTGGATGAACTTGCCCGGCATGGCGCCGATGTAGGTGCGGCGGTGCCCCTTGATCTCCGCCTCGTCGCGCATGCCACCCACCGAGAAGCGGTAGAACCTGCGCCCCAGGGCGCGGGCCACGGACTTGCCGATGGAGGTCTTGCCCACTCCGGGGGGGCCCACCAGCAGCAGGATGGAGCCGGCCACCTCGCCTTTCATGGCCCCCACGGCGAGGAATTCGACGATGCGCTCCTTGACGTCGTCCAGGCCGTCGTGATCCTGGTCCAGGATCTTGCGCGCCCGGTTCAGATCCAGCTTGTCCTTGGTGAATCTGCCCCAGGGCAGGCCCGTCAGCCAGTCCAGATAGTTGCGTGTGACGGTGTATTCCGGTGATCCGTGCTCCAGGCCGGAGAGCTTGTTCATCTCCTCGCCGATCTTCCTTTCCGCGTGCGGCGGCAGTTTCAGCTTCTTGACGCGGCCCTGGTAGAGCTCCAGATCGGCGGTGCGGTCGTCCTTGGCGATGCCCAGTTCCTGCTGGATGGCCTTGAGCTGCTGGCGCAGGAAGAATTCCCGCTGCTGATCGGTCATCTTTTCTTCCACCCGGGCGCGGATCTGGGTTTGCAGCCTGGCCACCTCCAGTTCCTTCTTGATCAGCACCAGCACCTTCTGCATGCGCTTGCGCAGATTGAAGGATTCCAGCACCTCCTGCAGCTTTTCCTTGGGAGCAGTGGTCAGGCTGGCGGCAAAGTCCGTCAGCTGAGCCGGCTCATTGGGCGAAAAACGATTGAGGAAGAACTTCAGCTCTTCGGAATAAAGGGGGTTGAGTGGCAACAACTCCTTGATGGCGTTGATGATGGCCAGCGCGTACGCCTTGGTCTCACCTTCCAGGGCGGCGGACATGCGCTGCTCGGCAGGGTAGTCCACCCGCGCGAGGTAGGGCGCCTGGGGCGAGATCCATTCCGCGATGCGGAAACGGCTGAGTCCCTCGGCGATGAACTGGATCTTGCCATCGGCCCGCATGGGGTGATGCATGCGCACCAGGGTGCCCACGCCATAGAAGTCCTCCGGACGGGCGTCGTCAGAGGAATCCCCGTGCACGCAAACCAGACCCACTAGATGATGACCGGTCTGGCCGATGCGCTTCACCGTCTCCATCCAGGGCCCTTCGTTCATGATGAGGGGCAGGGTCTGGGCTGGAAAAAAGGGCTTTTCGGTCAGGGGCAGAATGTGCAGGGTGGCAGGCAGGGTCTGGGCCGGCAGGTTGGCCGTGCCGCCACGGTCGTCCTCCGGGCCGATGAGCTCGCCCTCGATGGGATGCTGGTCTTCGGTCATGATTTTTGCGATGTTGCGCTTGCCTGTTTCAGGCTCATGGGTATGGCCGAAGCCGGGAGTTTCAACCCGGAGTAGCCGCGGCCCGGCTCAGCCATGCTGCAGACCCATGGCCTCGCGCACGTCCCACATGGTCTCCCGGGCCAGGTTCCGGGCCTTCTCGCAGCCATCGGCGATGATGTTCCTCACCGTGTCCGGGTCTTCCGTGAAGAGCCGCGCCCGCTCCTGGATGGGCGCCAGCTCCCTGAGCACCGCGTCGATCACCGGCTGCTTGCACTCCAGGCAACCGATGCCGGCGCTGGTACAGCCCTGATGCACCCAGGCCTGCACGTCCTCGCTGGAATAGACCCGATGCAGCTGCCACACCGGACACTTCTCGGGCGTGCCGGGATCGTTGCGGCGCACACGGGCCGGGTCCGTGGGCATGGTGCGGATCTTGCGGGTCACGGTTTCCGGGTCTTCCCGCAGGGAGATGGTGTTGTGGTAGGACTTGGACATTTTCTGCCCGTCCAGACCCGGCATGCGGGAGGCCTCGGTGAGCAGGGCCTCGGGCTCGGTGAGGATCATCTTGCCCCCGCCTTCCAGGTAACCGTAGAGCCTTTCCCGGTCTCCCAGGCTCAGATTCTGGGTTTCCGCCAGCAGGGCCCGGGCGGAATCCAGGGCTGCCGCATCGCCTTCCCGCTGGAAGCGGGTGCGCAGTTCCTGGTAGAGCTTGGCCTTCTTGCCCCCCAGTTTCTTCACCGCCGCCTCCGCCTTCTCCTCATAGCCGGCCTCCTTGCCATAGAGATGGTTGAAGCGCCGCGCGATCTCGCGCGCGAATTCGATGTGTGGTACCTGGTCCTCGCCCACGGGCACCTGGTTGGCCCGGTAAATGAGGATGTCCGCCGACTGCAGCAGGGGGTAGCCGAGAAAGCCGTAGGTGGACAGGTCCTTCTCCGTGAGTTTCTCCTGCTGGTCCTTGTAGGTGGGCACCCGTTCCAGCCAGCCCAGGGGGGTCATCATGGACAGCAGCAGGTGCAGTTCCGCGTGCTCGATGACCCGGGACTGGATGAACAGGGTGGCCCGGGCCGGGTCCACTCCGGCCGCCAGCCAGTCGACGACCATCTCCCAGGTGCTGTCGTGGACGCTCAGGGGGCTGTCGTACAGGGTGGTGAGGGCGTGCCAGTCGGCCACGAAGAACAGGCACTCGTACTCGTTCTGCAGGCGGATCCAGTTTTTCAGGACGCCGTGGTAATGGCCCAGGTGGAGGTGGCCCGTTGGGCGCATGCCGGAAAGAACGCGATCTGCATACATGACAGTGTTCGATGGTCAGGGGATGATGTTGAAAAGCTTCATGAGAAGTTGCTCCATGCCCTGGTACAGGGGACCGATGATCATCCCGAGGATACCGGTGGCCAGCAGGGCGATGAGCACGAACAGACCGTAGGGTTCCAACCGGGCCAGCAGGTAGGCCCATCTGGGGGGCAGCAGGCTGACGGCGATGCGTCCGCCATCCAGGGGCGGGATGGGCAGCAGGTTCAGGGTGGCCAGGATGGCATTGATGGTCACCCCCGCCATGCCCATGAGTGCCAGGGGCTGGGAGTAGCCGCTGGGCACGACGATGGCCAGCTTGATCATGGCGGCCCAGAAGATGGCCATGACCAGGTTGGCCGCCGGCCCGGCCGCCGCCACCCACAGCATGTCCTGCTTGGGATGGCGCAGATTGCCGAAGTTCACCGGCACGGGCTTGGCCCAACCGAACAGGATGCCCCCCAGGGCCACGGTGATGGCGGGCACGAGGATGGTGCCCACCAGATCGATGTGGCGCAGGGGGTTGAGGCTGATGCGCCCCATCATCTGCGCGGTGCGGTCGCCAAAACGCAGCGCGGCATAGCCGTGCGCCGCCTCATGCAGGGTGATGGCGAAGATCACCGGCAGGGCGAACACGGCGATCTTCTGGATCAGGTTCAGTTCCAATTGCCGGGCCTCGTCAAAAACCGAGTCTGCCCGGATCGCCCCCGCCCCTGCGCAGCAGCTCCGGCGGCTCGACATGCAGATCGATGACCGTGGTGGGGTCCAGGCTGCAGTGGCCGGCATCCAGGATGACATCCACCCGCTTGTCCAGGCGCGCGACGATGTCCTCCGGATCGTTGAGGGGCAAGTCGTCTCCGGGCAGCTGCAGGGTCATGGACAGGATGGGCTCGCCCAGTTCCGCGAGCAGCCGGGCCACCACCGCGTGGCCCGGCACGCGCAGACCGATGGTGCTGCGCTTGGGGTGCTGCAGACGGCGGGGCACTTCCCGCGTGGCCTCGAGGATGAAGGTATAGCTGCCCGGCGTGGCGGCCTTGAGGATGCGGTACTGCCGGTTGTCCACGCGCGCATAATGGGCGATCTCGGACAGATCCTTGCACACCAGGGTGAAGTGGTGTCGCTCGTCCACGCCCCGCAGGACGCGGATGCGTTCCATGCCCGTCTTGTTGCCGATCACGCAGCCCAGGGCGTAGCAGGAATCCGTGGGATAGACCATGACCCCATCCTGGCGCAGCACCCTCACAGCCTCGCGGATCGACCTCTCCTGCGGATTGTCCGGATGCAGGCTCAGATGCAATGCCATGGGCTCACCAGCGCGACCAGATCGGCGTGCAACGCTCGGGCAGGCGCATGGGCTTGCCCTGCACGCTGCCCAACTCCCGTCCACCCTCTCCCGGGGCGTGGAAGTCCGAGCCCACCGAAGCCAGGAGACCATGCCGCACGGCCAGATCGGCCAACAGGGGCACCTGGTCCTGGCCATGGCTGCCGGTGATCACTTCCATGCCCTCCCCGCCAAAATCACGGAATTCCGACAACAGCAAGCGCAGTTTCTCGCCACCGAAGCGATAGCGCCCCGGATGCGCGAGTACCGCCTGACCGCCGGCGGCATGGATCCAGTTCAGGGCCTCCCGCAGGCTGGCCCATTCGTGCGGCACATAGCCCGGTCTGCCCTGTACCAGATACTTCGTGAATACGGTCTTCACATCCTTCACCACCCCGGTCTCGACCAGAAAGCGGGCAAAGTGGGTGCGGCCGATGAGGTCCTTGTTGACGGCATGGGCATAGGCCCCTTCCAGGGCGCCGGGTATGCCGATACGCGCCAGGGCATCTGCCATGCGCTGGGCCCGTTCGCGTCGGCCGGCGCGATTACGGGCCAGACCCTGACGCAGTATGGGCTCCCGCGGGTCCACGTGCAGGCCGACGATGTGCACCGTGGACCTGTGCCAGGTGATCGACACCTCCACGCCCTGCACCAGCCGCAGTCGGCTGCCGGAAGCGGCCTGTTGGGCGGCGGCCAGGCCCGCGAGCTCGTCGTGATCGGTGAGCGCCAGGAAATCCACGCCCTGGCCGATGGCCCTGTGCACCAGTGCAACGGGCGACAGCACACCGTCCGAGGCGGTGGAATGGCTGTGGAGATCGTAAACCGGCATGGAAGCGTGCTTGTGACAAGACCGGCGATCATAGCAAAATGCCTGCGCCGGCCCCGAAGGGCCTTTCCGCTTGCCTCTTCGCACGAGGATCGCTGACTTGAAGTTCCTTTTCGACCTTTTCCCCATCATCCTGTTCTTCGCCGCCTACGAGTTGGGCGAGAGCTTTCCCGTGGCGGCCAACGCCATCCTGGCGGGCCTGGGCATCCAGCTGGAAACCGCCACCAAGCCCGGCGTCTTCCTGGCCACCCTGGTGGCCATCCTGGCCACCTTCATGCAACTGGCCTGGGCCTGGTTCCGGTATCGCAGGATCGACACCATGCTCTGGGTCTCGCTTGCGCTCATCGTGGGCTTCGGCGGTCTCACCCTGTTCCTGCACGACGAAACCTTCATCAAGTGGAAGCCCACGGTGCTGTACTGGATCTTCGCCCTGGCCCTGGGCCTCGCGCCCCTGTTGTTCGAGCGCAACCTGATCCGCCTGATGATGGAAAAACAGCTCTCCCTTCCGGACGTCGTCTGGACTCGGCTCAACCTGGGCTGGGCCGGCTTCTTTGCCTTCATGGGCGTGGCCAATCTGTATGTGGCCCTCAACTACTCCACCGATGCCTGGGTCAATTTCAAGATGTTCGGCTCCCTGGGCCTGATGCTGGTATTCATCATTGGCCAGACCCTTTATTTGTCCCGCCACCTGGATGCCATGCCGACCCAGGAGGCCCGCGAGGAAAAGGAATGAATCTGTTCTATGCCATCCTCGGCGAGGATGCCGCCAACAGCCTGGAGTCTCGCCTGGCCGCGCGCCCGGCCCACCTGCATCGCCTGGAACAGCTGCGCGCGGAGGGCCGACTGCTGCTGGCCGGCCCGTTCCCCGCCATCGACAGCCCCGATCCGGGACCCGCGGGTTATAGCGGCAGCCTGGTCGTCGCCGCCTTCGACAGCCTGGAAGCCGCGCAGGCCTGGGCCAACGCAGACCCATACCTGGCCGCCGGTGTCTTTGCCCGGGTGGATGTGCGTCCCTTCAGGCGGGTGCTGCCATGAGCGACATCGTGGCCGAAATGCAGGCCCGTCTGGCCAGCCTGTCACCCGCGTATCTGGACATCGTGGACGAGTCCGCCCTGCATGCCGGCCATGAGGGGGCCCGTTCCGGTGGTGGCCACTATCGCATGACCATCATCGCCGAAGCCTTTGCCGGTCAAAGCGGCGTGGCGCGCCACCGCCTGGTATACCAATCCCTGGGAGACCTGATGCCCACCCGCATCCATGCGCTGTCCGTCACTGCCCTGACGCCGGAAGAGCTGTAGGGAACCCAGCGGCGCCCCGGGCGTCCACTCTGCTGCCATCCATTTCTCACCCACCAAGGATTTCCATGCCACGCATGCTGCCCGTCCTGGCCCTGATGGCCACACTCTCCGTTCCCGGCCTGGCCGCGGATACCGTCGCACCGGCCGGAGACAGACCCGAGCCTCAAGCCGACACACCCGTCGCCAGGGTAAACGGCGTGGCCATCCCCGCCCTGTACATGGACTTCGTGCGGCAGAGCCGTATCGCGCGCAACCTGCCGGCGGAGGCGCTCACTCCGGATGCCCTGCGCGATGGCCTGGTGGCTTCGGAGCTGCTCGTCCAGGAGGCCACACGCAAGGGACTGGACAAGGAACCCAGCGTGGCGGCGGCGCTGGAATTCCAGCGCCGCGAACTGCTGGCCAAGGCCGCAGTGGAAGACTTCGTGCGCAAGAATCCCGTGAGCGAGGCGGATATGAAGGCCGAATACGACCAGGCCAAGGCCAAGACCGGCGACCGGGAATATCGTGTCAGCCACATCCTGGTGAGCACGGAAAGGGAGGCCCGCGACATCCTGGCCCAGTTGAAGAAACCCAAGGTCAAGTTCGAGACCCTGGCAAAAAAATATTCCAAGGACAGCTCCGCCGACAATGGCGGCGACATCGGCTGGACCGTGCCCGCCAATCTGGTGCCGGAATTCGCCCAGGCCATGACGCGGCTGAAGAAGGGGGAAACGGCGACCAGCCCCGTCAAGACCCAGTATGGCTGGCATGTCCTGCGCCTGACGGACACCCGCACCCTGGATTTTCCGGCTTACGAGTCCATCAAGGGACGCATCGCCAACCAGCTGCAGCAGCTGGCCATACGCCGCCACGTCCAGGCCCTGCGCGCGGAAGCCCGGGTGGAATGAGCCCAATCCGGCCCGAGGATCACCTGCCCGCGTCGGGCATGGCGGGCGGCACCGACGCATAGTCCATGCGCGCCAGGCTGGCGAGCACGGCATGCAGACGTTCGACGACACGCGTCAGGGTGGTTTCGACCCCGTGCAAAGAGACGCCCGTGGTGCTGCCCTCCCGACCGGCAGCCCAGTTCACGGACGCCGCCACGGCAGCGTAGCACAGGCCGATTTCCCGGGCCAGATAGGCCTCCGGCATGCCGGTCATGCCGACCATGTCGGCACCGTCCCGGGCCAGGCGCTCGATCTCCGCTCTGGTCTCCAGGCGCGGGCCCTGCACGGCGGCATAGACCCCACCGTCGCGGCAGACCTCTCCCGTCTGCCGCAGGGCCCGCAGACAGTGCTGACGCATGGCTTCGCAGTATGGCCAGGTGAAATCCTCGTGATGCACCGGCTTGCCGTTGTATTCCGCGAAGGTGGACTCCCGGCCATGGGTATAGTCGATAATCTGATCCGGCACGCACAGCCTGCCCGGTCCCAGGTCCGGGTGGATGCCCCCGACCGTGGCCACGGAGACCACATGGCTCACACCCTGGTCGTGCAGGGCCTGGATATTGGCCCGGTAATTCACCAGGTGGGGGGGGATGGTGTGACCATGGCCATGCCGTGCCAGGAAGACGATGGGGTGACCGTCCAGCTCGCCAAAGATCAGGGGCCCGGACGGCTCGCCAAAGGGGGTGCGGATCACCTGTCGATGGGTCACCGCCAGACCGGGCAGCTGGGTCAGGCCCGAGCCGCCGATGATGCCTAGCTTACCCATGCTTGTCTCGCTCCTCCTTCAGGGCATAGATGGCCGGCAGGTTGCGCCACAGGCCATAGGCGTCCAGGCCCATGCCGAAGACATAGCGCCTGGGCAGGCTCAGGCCGATGAAATCCGCCGTCACGGGTTTGCTGTGCCCCAGGTCCTTGTCCGCCAGCACCGCGATCCACACCTGTGCCGCGCCCATTTCCAGCAGCCTGGCCTTGGCCGCCGCCAGGGTATGGCCTTCGTCCAGGATATCGTCCAGCAGCAACACGCAACGCCCCCGCACGTCCTTGCGAGGCAGGGCACACCATTCGATGTCCATCCCGCGGGTGCCATCCCGGTAACGGGTGGCATGCAGGTAGTCGAACTCCAGGGGAAAGCCCAGGCGTGGCAGGAGCTTGCCGGCGAAGATCACCGCCCCGCCCATGACGCACAGGGCCAGGGGCATGCGATCCGCCAGGGCATCGCCGATGCGGCTGGCCAGGATATCCAGGGTCTGCTCGATCTGTGTGGCGCTGACCAGCAGATCCGCGTCATTCAGCAGGCTCCAGGCCTGATCCAGTTGAGTCTTATGTTGCATGGATCCCTTCTTCACGAGACGGAACGCTGTCTGCGGGCCTCGTACAGACAGACGCCGGCGGATACGGAAACATTCAGGCTTTCCACCTGGCCATACATGGGGATGCGCACCAGCATATCGCAATGTTCCCGTGTCAGCCTGCGCATGCCCGCGCCCTCGGCCCCCAGCACCAGGGCGGCAGGCACGGTGAAATCCGCGTCCCTGAGGGTGAGGGGGGCGGCATCGTCAGCGCCGATGCACAGCAGGCCCTGATCACGCAGCGCGCGCAGGCTGCGAGACAGATTGGTGACGCTGAAATAGGGTACCGATTCCGCCGCGCCGCTGGCGGCTTTCACGGCCACGGCCGACAAGCCCGCGGCACGGTCCTTGGGGGCGAGGACCGCATGCACGCCGAAGGCATCGGCGCTGCGCAGGCAGGCCCCCAGGTTGTGCGGATCGGTCACACCATCCAGCACCAGCAACAGGGCCGGTTCGTTCAGGTTTTCCAGCACCTCGTCCAGGTCCCTGGCCAGCTGGATGGGCAGGGCCTGGGCCACCACGCCTTGGGATTTGCCGCGCGCCATCTCGTCCACGCGTGCGCCATCGGTGAGGATCACGCGCACGCCCCGATCCGCGGCCGCCCGCATCAGGTCCCGGGCGCGCCGGTCGTGCCGGTTCTGATCCAGATAGATGACCTGCAGGCTCTCGGGGTGATGACGCAGGCGCGCCGTAATGGCATGAAAGCCGTGGATGAACTGGCGTGAGCTCATGGGGTGTGCGATCTCTTCCCGGTGGCGCGCCTGGACTTGGCGATCTCCTCCACCATGGAAAAATCGATGCGGGAAGTCTCGATGTCCACGCTCACTACCCTTACCCGTACCTTGTCTCCCAGGCGGTAGCGGCGGCCGGTACGTTCGCCCAGCATCTGGTGACGGGCCAGGTCGAAATGGAAGTAGTCCGTCCCCAGCTCCGAGGCATGTACCAGGCCTTCGACGAAGACCTCGTTCAGGGTGACGAAGACGCCAAAGCTCACCACGGCGGAAATGACTCCGTCGAACTCCTCGTTGAGCTTGTTCTGCATGTAGTAACACTTGAGCCAGGCCACCACGTCCCGTGTGGCCTCGTCGGCCCGGCGCTCGGTCATGGAGCAGTGCCGGCCGATGGCCTCCCAGTCACCCGGTGCGTAGGTCTCGCCCTTCAGGCATGCGCGTATGGCGCGGTGCACCGTCAGGTCCGGGTAGCGGCGTATGGGGGAGGTGAAATGGGTGTAAGCATCGTAGGCCAGGCCAAAATGCCCTGTATTCTTCGGGCTGTACTGGGCCTGGCGCAGGGAGCGCAACAGGACGGTCTGCAGCAGCTGGGCATCCGCGCGACCCTTGATGCGTGCAAGAAGATCGGCGTAGTCCTTGGCGTGGGGATCGTCCCCGCCCGCGAGAAACAGCCCGAACTCGGCGAGGAACGCCTGCAGGGCCACGAGCTTGTCCGCCGCCGGCCCCTCGTGCACCCGGTAGAGCAAGGGATGTCGTTGCTTCTTCAGGAAGTCAGCCGCACAACCATTGGCCGCCAGCATGCACTCCTCGATGATCTTGTGCGCATCGTTGCGCAAGGCGGGCACGATGCGTTCGATCTTGTCCTGGGCATCGAACAGCATCCTGGTCTCCAGGGTCTCGAAATCGATGGCCCCGCGTTTTTCGCGGGCCGTTTGCAGGACCATGAAGAGTTTGCGCAGGCTTTCCAGCCTGGGCAGCA
Source organism: Pseudomonadota bacterium (assembly GCA_029558905.1). GTDB lineage: Bacteria > Pseudomonadota > Gammaproteobacteria > Burkholderiales > Thiobacillaceae > PFJX01. Next base: position 108,838 of record JAKQCX010000027.1, on the reverse strand, counting down.
GCCAGGCCTGCTCCCCGGGCGGCTTGTCGGCCCCGGACAGCCAGTCCCACACCTGGGTATAGGTGAGCCGGGCCTTGGAGTGCATGACGGCCGGGTAGAAACGATATTTCCTGATGCCGCCGGCAGCGGAGATCTCCATCTCGCACATCATGCACAGGCGATCCACCTTGGGGTTCAGGGAACACAGGCCGTTGGACAGTTCCTCGGGCAACATGGGAATCACCCGGCGGGGGAAGTACACCGAGTTGCCCCGCTCGTAGGCCTCCCGGTCCAAGGCGGAGCCGGGGCGTACATAGTGGGATACATCCGCAATGGCCACCCACAGGCGGAAGCCGCGGCCTTCCGCCTGGCAGCACACCGCATCGTCGAAGTCCCGGGCGTCCTCGCCATCTATGGTCACCAGGGGCAAGTCCCGCGCATCTACGCGTACCAGATCGCCTTCCGGCGCCAGGTCTCTTTTGATCACGCCCTTGGGCAGCTTGCGCGCCTGGGCAATGCTCTCCGGGGAAAATTCGTGGGGCAGAGCGTGCTTGCGCAGGGCGATCTCGATCTCCATGCCCGGATCGGCATAGTTTCCCAATACTTCCCTGATCTTGCCCACGGGTGGGGCCTGGCGGGTGGGCTGTTCGACGATTTCCACCATCACCACCTGGCCGGAGCTGGCCCCCATGTCGGCGTGGTCGGGTACCAGGATGTCCTGGCTGATGCGCCTGTTCTCCGCCACCACCCACTGATAGCCCCGCTCGCGGTAGAGACGCCCCACCAGATGGGTGTTGGCCCGCTCCAGCACCTCCACCACCTTGCCTTCCTTGCGCCCGCGGCGGTCCACGCCATGCTCCCGCACCATGACCCGGTCGCCGTGCAGCACACCACGCATCTCCTTTTCAGGCAGGGCAATATCGCCAGAACCGTCGTCTGGGATGAAGAAGCCAAAGCCGTCCTTGTGGCCCTCCACCCTGCCGCTCTTCACCTCGATCTTCTCCGGCAGGCACAGGGCGCCGCGACGGTTGAACATCAGCTGGCCCTGACGTTGCATGGCGCGCAGGCGATTGAAGAATGGGGTGTATTCCTCGGGCTCCAGGCCCAGGCGGGATGCGAAGCCCTCGGCGTCTACCGGCTCGCCCGCCTCTTTCAGCAGTTGCAGGATGAACTCCCGGCTGGGCAGGGGCTGGCCGTATTTCCCGCGCTCCCGTTCCAGGTGCGGGTCTTGCCAGCGCAGGGCCTTGCGGACGGCCTTCAGACCACGCTGGCGGGCCTTGTCCTGGCGGGTCCCGGATGACCGGACGGGTTCGGACGGCTCGGGTTTGGGGGTGGCTTTTTTCGTTGACATGTATTCGATGCGATGGCTAAGATTCGCGCCTTCCTGCCCAGATGGCGGAATTGGTAGACGCACTAGGTTCAGGTCCTAGCGCCCGCAAGGGTGTGGAGGTTCGAGTCCTCTTCTGGGCACCAGTCAAAAAAGCCGGCTCGCGAGCCGGCTTTTTTCTTGCCCAGCCGCGGGATCCAGGGCGAAAGTGCGGCATGTTATCACGCCGTGCCACGCATCCCACATGCAATCCCGTTCCATGCACCGGGACCTTGCACATCTTTGCGTTGGCGTCACCGCATTGCCTGCCTTCCGCGGCAATGCCAATATGGCGCCCACCCCCTGCGCACGCCTTCTTGAACGGTACGTCCTCCCCCTTCCTGTTCGACCGGCTTCTGGCCACCCGGCCCCATATCCCGGCCACCATCCTGCTGATCACCGCCAACATGCTGGTCTTTGCGGCCATGCTCTGGCAGGGGGCGGGCCTGTGGCACACCTCCAACGCCCTGCAGCTGGCCTGGGGCGCCAACTTCGGGCCTGCCACCAAGGATGGCGAATGGTGGCGTCTGGGCAGCGCCATGTTCCTGCACTTCGGTCTCCTGCATCTGACACTGAACAGCCTGTCCCTGTGGGACAGCGGCCGTCTGGTAGAACGCATGTACGGTCCGCTGCGCTTCCTCGTCCTGTATTTCACCGCCGGTCTGGCAGGCAATCTGCTGTCTCTCTATGCCCAAGGCGAGCAGGCCGTGTCCGGGGGTGCCTCGGGCGCCATCTTCGGCGTATATGGCGCGCTGCTGAGCCACCTGTGGCTGGGGCGGCATGAACAACGCAGCCATGAGTTCAGGCGCCTGTTCCGGACCGCCGCCGTATTCTGCGGCCTGGCCATATTCCTCGGCCTGCGGATCCGCGGCATCGACAACTACGCGCATGTGGGTGGCTTCGTCAGCGGCATCCTGGCGGGTCTGGTCCTGGCTCCCCGTCCCGGCGGACGCCCGCTCCGGCTGCTGGCTGCCGGCATGCTGGCACTGGCCTGCGTACACCTCCTTGTCCGCATGCCCGAGCCCCGCTACCGCTGGAGCGAAGAACTGAGGGCGCGCCAAGGCATCAGCACCTTCCTGCATACCGAAGCCCACATCCATGACCAGTGGCGGCAAATCCAGAGACAGGCGCGCCAGGGTGGCCTCAGCTTCGAGGAACTGGCCGGCCAGATCGAGTCCCGGATTGCCCAGCCCTACGAAGACAGCTTTGCGCAGCTTTCACGGCTGCAGCTGGATCCGGACGCCCCATCGGCCGGCACCCTGGCCAACCTGCAGGCCTACGCCAGCCAGCGCCTCTATGCCAGCCGCAGCCTGGTGGAGGAACTGCGGGCCTTCGGGCAATGAAAAACCGGGAACGAAGAAAAAACCGCGTCATGCGCGCGCGGCGGGGGCCGAATGGACAAATGGCTCGGTGCCGGCTCAGGCCGCTGCGGCCACCGCCTTCGGTACCCACTCGATGAGCCGGGGATCGAAGGGCTTGGGGAGGATGTAGTCGCGCCCGAATGCCAGCCTGTCCAATTCATAGGCGTCGAGCACCGCCTGGGACACGGGCTCCCGGGCCAGGGCGGCCAGGGCCCGGGCGGCGGCGATCATCATGGCCTCGGTGATGGCCTTGGCGCGGGCGTCGAAGGTGCCGCGGAAGATATAGGGAAAGCCCAGGACGTTGTTGACCTGATTGGGATAGTCGGAGCGGCCCGTGGCCATGAGAGCGTCGTCACGGCAGGCATGTACCTCCTCCGGGGTGATTTCAGGGTCCGGATTGGCCATGGCGAAGAGGATGGGCCGTTCGGCCATGCTCTTCACCATATCCCGGCTCACCAGGTTGGGGCCGGACACGCCGATGAACACGTCAGCGCCGGCCATGGCGTCGGCCAGGGTGCGCATTTCCGTTTCCTTGGTGAACTCACGCTTGTAGGCGTTGAGGTCGGTGCGGCCGGCGTGGATGACGCCCTTGCTGTCCACCAGGGTCATGTTCTCCCTCCTGCCGCCCATGGCGATAAGCAGGCGCATGCAGGCCAGGCCGGCGGCACCAGCACCGAGGCAGACCAGCCGGATGTCTTCCAGACGCTTGTCCTGGATCTCCAGGGCGTTGATGAGGCCGGCGCACATGACCACGGCGGTGCCGTGCTGGTCGTCGTGGAACACGGGGATGTCGAGACGGGCCTTCAGGGCTTCCTCGATCTCGAAGCAGTGGGGCGCGGCGATGTCTTCCAGGTTGATGCCGCCGAAGGTGGGGGAGATGTTCACCACGGTTTCGATGAAACTCGCCACGCTGGGGGCCTTCACTTCGATGTCGAACACGTCGATACCGGCGAAGCGCTTGAACAGGATGCCCTTGCCTTCCATGACCGGCTTGCTGGCCAGGGGGCCCAGGTTGCCCAGACCCAGAATGGCGGTGCCGTCGGTGATGACCGCCACCAGGTTGCCCTTGTTCGTGAAACGGTAGGCATTCTCCGGGTCCTCGGCAATGGCCCGCACGGGCTCGGCCACGCCCGGGGTGTAGGCCAGGGAGAGCTCGGCCTGGGTGGCGCAGGGCTTGGACGATTCCACGGAGATCTTTCCGGGACGGGGGAATGCGTGATAGTCGAGGGCACGCTGCTTCAGATCAGGCATGGAGGCACCGGGAAGTAGGAAAGGACAGGTAAAATCATTGGCTTATTTTCCAACGAAACCCACGCTCAGGCCATGAACAATCCCTTCGACTCCCGCCGGACCTTCGATGCCGGTCACGGCAAGACCGGCACGTACTACGCCCTCTCCCAGCTGGAGAAAGCGGGTCTGGGCAGGATCTCCCGCCTGCCGGTGTCCATGCGCGTGGTGCTGGAATCCGTGCTGCGTAACTGTGACGGGCGGAAGATCACCGAACGGCACGTGCGCGAGCTGGCGGGCTGGCAGCCCAATGCCCCGCGCAGTGAGGAAATCCCATTCGTGGTGGCCCGCATCCTGCTGCAGGACTTCACCGGCGTGCCGCTGCTCGCCGACCTGGCCGCCATGCGCTCGGCCGCCGCCCGCGCCGGCAAGGATCCGCGGAAGGTGGAACCCCTGGCGCCGGTGGAACTGGTGGTGGACCACTCGGTACAGGTGGACGTGTTCGGAAAACCCGACGCCCTCAAGCAGAACATGGAGATCGAGTTCCAGCGCAACCGGGAGCGCTACCAGTTCATGAAGTGGGGCATGCAGGCCTTCGACACCTTCAAGGTCGTACCGCCCGGCGTGGGCATCGTGCACCAGGTGAACATGGAATACCTGGCCCGGGGCGTCATGGAAAAGGACGGCGTCTATTACCCGGACACCCTGGTGGGCACCGACAGCCACACCACCATGATCAACGGTCTGGGCGTGGTGGGCTGGGGCGTGGGTGGCATCGAGGCGGAGGCCGGCATGCTGGGCCAGCCCGTGTACTTCCTCACCCCGGACGTGGTGGGCGTGGAGCTCACCGGCCAGATCCAGCCCGGCATCACCGCCACCGACATCGTCCTCACCATCACCGAGATGCTGCGCCGCGCCAGAGTGGTGGGCAAGTTCGTGGAATTTTTCGGCTCCGGCGCCGCCGCCCTGCCCGTCACCGACCGCGCCACCATCGCCAACATGGCCCCGGAATACGGCGCCACCCTGGGCTTCTTCCCGGTGGACGAGGCCACCTGCCAGTACTTCCTCACCACCGGCCGGGAACCGGCCAGGGTGGACGCCATGCGGGCCTATTACCAGGCCCAGGGCATGTTCGGCATTCCCCCGGCCGGTGCGTGCGACTACAGCCAGGTGCTGCGCCTGGACCTGTCCACGGTGAAGCCTTCCGTGGCCGGCCCCGGGCGGCCCCAGGATCGCATCAACCTGTACGCCCTGAAGGAAACCTTCGAGACCCTGCTGGAGCTGCCCAAGGACCAGGGTGGCTACGGCAAGGGTGACACCGGAGGGGGTGAGGGGGAGGGCCTGCGGCATGGCGATGTGGTGATCGCCGCCATCACCTCCTGCACCAACACCTCCAACCCCGGGGTCATGCTGGCCGCCGGCCTGCTGGCCAAGAAGGCGGTGGCGGCAGGCCTGCGCACCCCGGCACACGTGAAGACCAGCATGGGCCCCGGTTCCCGTGCCGTGAGCGAATATCTGCACCGCGCCGGCCTCATGACCTATCTGGAGCAGCTGGGCTTCAACGTGGTGGGCTATGGTTGCACCACCTGCATCGGCAACTCCGGCCCCCTGCCCGAGGCCATCGAAAAGGAGATCCTCGACAGGGACCTGGTGGTCTGCTCCGTGCTCTCGGGCAACCGCAACTTCGAGGCCCGGATACACCAGAACGTGAAGGCCAACTTTCTCATGTCCCCTCCCCTGGTGGTGGCCCTGGCCCTGGCGGGTCGGGTGGACATCGACCTGGCCAGCGAACCCCTGGGTCAAGGCAGGGACGGCCCCGTGTTCCTCAGGGACATCTGGCCCGGCAACGAGGAAGTGGCCGCTGCCCTGCCCTTCTCCACCGCCACCGGCGTGTATGACGGCTACCGCGATCTGGGAGCCGGCAACCCCCTGTGGGATGCCGTGCCCGCGCCGGTGGGCCAGGTCTATGCGTGGGATGCAGCTTCCACCTATATCCAGGAGCCCCCCTTCTTCCTGCGGCAGGCCCGCCCCGATGCCGTCATCCGCGGAGCCCGCGCCCTGGCCATCTTTGGCGACTCGGTGACCACGGACCACATCTCCCCCGCCGGCGGCATCAAACCCACGGCCCCGGCAGGCAGATACCTGCTGGCCCACGGTGTGGAGCAGAAGGATTTCAACAGCTACGGCGCCCGCCGGGGCAACCATGAGGTGATGATGCGCGGCACCTTCGCCAACGTGCGCATCAAGAACCTGATGCTGCCCGGCAGCGAGGGCGGCGTGACCCTGTACAGGGGCGAACAGACCCCCATCTACGACGCCGCCATGGCCTATCAGGCGCAGGGTACCCCCCTGATGGTGTTCGCCGGCGAGGAATACGGCACGGGTTCCTCCCGGGACTGGGCGGCCAAGGGCACCCAGCTGCTGGGGGTGAAGGCCGTCGTCGCCAAGAGCTTCGAGCGCATCCACCGCGCCAACCTGGCGGGCATGGGCGTGCTGCCCATCCAGTTCAGGGATGGCATGGATGCCTCCAGCCTGGGCCTCAAGGGGGATGAGAGCTTCGATCTGCTGGGCCTGGAAAACGGCATCACGCCGCAACAAGATTTGACCATGGTCATAAAACGTTCCGATGGTTCCGTCCAGAATGCGTCCGTGAAGCTAAGACTCGATACACCCATCGAGATCGAATACTTCCAGGCGGGTGGGATCCTGCCCTACGTCCTGGCCCAACTGCTGGCTTGATGCACCAATCGCTGAGGTGCCGTATACCTTTCAACAGGAGACCGTCATGCTCAACCCACTGCTTACCCTGCTCGTCACCAGCCTCATGACCCTGAGCCTGTCCGCCCAGGCCCAGCAGGCCGGAAGCCAAACACCCGCGACGCCACCGGCGCTCGGTGGGTCTGGTAGCGGCAATCCCTACCTGCAATACACCCCACCCCCCACCTTTCCCTTCAACCCACTGGCGGTGCTGGCGCCCCATTCGTCCCAGCCGGCCGGCAAGCCCTACATGATGCGGCGTGCCGTCACCCAGCAGGAAAAGATCCAGATGATGCAGATGGCCCTGCCCATCATGACCAATATCATGGGCATGCAGATGGCGGATTCCATGAACTACTTCGCGCGCAAGTACAAGGTCAAGCCTGGCCTGAGCTTCGCGGACGTGAAGGAATCCCTCATGCTGCGGGCCAACCAGCTCAACGTGAAGTTCGTGGGCGAGAACCAGATGTGGAAGGATTTCCAGGCCGTGCTGAACGACAAGGAATCGCCGCGCATCGAGGTATATTCCTTTTGCGACATCGCCGTGGCCCGGGATCTGTTGAAGATCAGCCCGGAATTCGTGGTCTTCCTGCCCTGCCGCGTAGTCATCATGGAAGATGGCAACAAGGAGCTCTGGATCCTCATGCTGGACTGGAGCCTGGACTGGGTGAAGGGCTTCGAGCGTCAGCTGGGCATCAGTCCCGAGCTGCTCAAGGGCGCCATCGATCTGAACGCGCGCATGGACGAGATGCTGCAGGCGGCCGCCGCGGGCGACCTGTAAACCCGCACCCTGGGCAAGGCCGGCCAGGCCGGCCTTCTTCATTACCCGGGCCCGGCCTGGCTCAGGGTACGCCGCGCCAGCACCAGGTCCTCCCACACCTTGGCCTTGTCCGCGGGATTGCGCAGCAGATAGGCCGGGTGATAGGTCACCACCAGCGGCACGCCCAGGTAGTCGTGTACCCGGCCGCGCAGGCGGCCGATGGGAGTATCGGTGCGCAGCAGGCTCTGTGCGGCGAAACGGCCCAGGGCCAGGATGATGCGGGGCCGGATCAAGTCGATCTGACGTTTCAGATAGGGCAGGCAGGCGGCCACCTCGTGGGGGTCGGGGTCGCGGTTGCCGGCGGGACGGCACTTCAGCACATTGGCGATGTAGACATTGTTTCCCCGGCGCTGGCCGATGGCCGCCAGCATGGCATCCAGCAACTTGCCGGCCTGGCCCACGAAGGGTTCTCCCAGACGGTCCTCCTCCGCACCCGGCGCCTCTCCAACCAGCAGCCAATCGGCATTGCGGTCACCCGTCCCGGGCACCGACTGGGTACGGCCTTGGTGCAGGCCGCAGCGTGTACAGGCAGCCACCGTGGCCAGCAGATCCGTCCAGTCCAGGGTATCGGGTGTGGGCGGCTGCGCGTGTGCGGTGGCGCACCCAACCGCCAAATCAGAAGACCGTGCCGCCGAAGGTCGCTGCTCCGTCAGCCGCCAGACCGGCCACAGACCCAGTTCCCGCAGACGTTCGGCGCGCCCCGGGCTCACAGTACCCGCCTCATCACCAGAGCATCTTCCCGCCCGCCGTCCGCGGGATAGTAATCCCGCCGTTGGGCAATGCAGGCGAAGCCCAGACTGGCATACAGGCGTCGCGCCGCCGCGTTGGAGGGCCGCACCTCCAGATACAGACACTGCGTGTTGTGGGCGTGCGCCACCTGCAGCAGATGCGCCATGATCTGGCGCCCATATCCCTGGCGCTGCCAGCGCGGCGCGATGCAGCAGTTCAGGATATGGCCCTCGTCCAGCACGCGCATCATCAGCCAGTAGCCCGCCAGCCGCCCGTCGATCTCCCCCACCCAACAGGAATAGCCTGCCCGCAGACAATCGCGGAAATTGCCCAGGGTCCAGGGATAGGCATGGGCAGCCCGTTCGATGCGCAGCAGCTCTTCCAGGTCCGCCTCCTGCATGGGGCGGAACCGCATGGTCCCGGGTTTGGGGACGGCGTTCATGCCATGGACGTGTGCGCCCGCTCACGGATCTTCAGGGCCACCTTGTCGCGAATGTACAGGGGCTCGGCGGCCTCCGCGGGCAGGCCTTCACCCCGGGCAAGGCGCGGGACCGCCAGGTGCGCGATGGCCCGGGCATGGGGAATCAGCTCACCCGCCACCGCCAGCAGCGGTACCGGCCAGGCCGACGTCATCCCGGCATGGGCGAGGAATCCCGGACCCGCGCCGGTATAGCCCGCGGCGGGCGGGGCGGGTAGGTCCTGGGGCGCGCACACCAAGGGACCGGCCTGGCAAAGCCAGCCTTCGTCCTGGCGCCGGTACAGGCCGGCATAGACCTCCTGCATACGGGCGTCCAGACAGGCCAGCACCCGGTCCGCCCGGCGCTGGTTCCAGGCCTCCTGCGCCAGGGCCTCCAGGGTGGACACCCCCACTACGCGCAGATCGCTGCCCAGGGCCAGGCCCTGGGCCACACCGCAGGCGATGCGCAGGCCGGTGAAGGAGCCCGGCCCCATGCCATAGGCCAGGCCATCCAGCTGGCCCAGCTTCAGCCCCGCCTCTGCCAGCAGGTCCATGATCATCGGCACCAGCAGGTCGGAGTGCCGCTGACCTGCCCGCGCCTCCCGCCAGTGCAGCGCACCATCCAGCCACAGGGCGGCGGTACACCATTCGGTGGCGGTATCGAAGGCAATCAGGCGCATGGGCAGAAAATGGGGCAGGGACGGGGAGACACGCGTATGCAGGCGAGTTTAGCGCAACGACATCAGGGATTCTCCGCCGCCTCAACGATGACGATCTCCATGAGGACCCGCTTCCACGGGTCGCGGGTCCTCTGCAGATGCAGGATGCGGCCTTCCAGACGGTGACCCTTGTCCATGAAACGGGCCAGGTCCTGATTGTCCAGCCGCGGGGCGTAACCGATCTGCGCGCCACGCCAATATATGCCCACGGCCCGGGGATCATGGGGGTTGTCCGGCTCCCGGATCAGCCGCAAGGGATCTCCCACCCGCATCAGGGGAAACAGGGCCGGACCGGCGTGATACTGGAAGCCGGCCACAGGAGATGTCTGAAAGATCTGCATGGTCTCCGTGGCCGCGCGGACAATGCCGCCATGCAGCGCCAGGCTGGCCAGAACGGACCCAAGTCCCCACTGTAAGAGGCTGTTGTCGGCAGTCATGTGTGGCCAGCGGCAAAAAAGTCCACGGCGTCCGCCAGCCTGCGGCTGCGGGTCATGGCCGGCAGGGCCTGCCAGATACGGCGGCCATAGGGCTTGTCCACCAGGCGGGGGTCGCAGATCATGAGCACACCCCGGTCCGTTTCCCGGCGGATGAGACGTCCGGCCCCCTGCTTCAGGCTGATGACCGCGTGCGGCAGCTGGTAATCGAAGAAGGGATTTTTTCCCGCCCGCTTGAGGGCATCCACCCGCGCGGACAGCACCGGATCATCCGGTGGCTGGAAGGGCAGCCGATCGATGACCACCAGGGACAGGGCATCCCCGGCCACATCCACGCCTTCCCAGAAACTCTGGCTGCCCAGCAGCACGCCATTGCCCAGGCGACGAAAGTCGGCCAGCAGTTCGCTGCGGCCCTTCTCGCCCTGCAGCAACAGGGGCATGGTCTGTCCGGCCTGGGCCAGGCGGGCCTGCAGCAGGCGGTGGGCCTCGTGCATGGCCCGCAGACTGGTAAACAGCAGAAAGGCACGGCCGCCGCTGGCCTGCAGCAGGGGCCAGGCCGCCGCCACCACCGCCTCGGTATAGTCCGGGGTATTGGGGTGCGGCATGCCCTCCGGCACATAGAGCAGGGCCTGGCGGGCATAGTCGAAGGGGCTGTCCCACATCCCGGTGAGGACGTCCGGCAGACCGGCCTCGGCAAGATAGTGGCTGAAATCTCCACGTACCGACAGGGTGGCGGAGGTGAAGATCCAGGCCCGCGGGTCGTCCTCGATCTGACGCGCAAACAGGTCCCCCGCGTTCAGGGGCGTGGCGTGGAACAGCACGGCATGGGCCGTGGCCTCCAGCCAGCGCACGAGGTCCGTTTCCACGGTTGGCGCCAGCCATTTCTCCAGCCTGCCTGCCGCTTCCACGCAGCGTTCATGCAGGCGCGTCAGGGCTTCCGCCCGCTCGGCCTGGCCTCCCAGCAGGACCTTCAGCCGGGCCAGGCACTGGCCCAGCTGCTCCAGGGCCAGGAGGAAATCTTCCCGCTCCAGGGCCCGGGAGGCGGGCAGACGGACCGGACCCGGCCCCAGGGTCAGGCGCAGCAGGCGGGCGGCGGCTTCCAGGTCGCCGGCCGCGCGGGGCAGATCGTCGAAATCCGGCGCGGATATGGCGCTCTCGGCACGCACGTCGCGGCACAGGTCCACCAGCATGCCGGTGGTGACATGCTCGCCGAAGAACAGGCTGGCGGTCCGGGGCAGTTGGTGGGCCTCGTCGAAGATCACTGCATTGCTGGCGGGCAGCAGTTCCCCCGCGCCTTCGTCCTTGAGCCATACATCGGCGAAGAACAGGTGGTGGTTCACCACCACCACGTCCGCCTCCAGCGCCTTCTTGCGGGCCCTGAGCACGAAGCACTCGCGATGGTGGGGACACTCTCCCCCCAGGCAGTTATCGCGCGTGGACGTGACCCAGCCCCAGGCCGGGGAATCCTCGGGCACATCGGCGCAGGCCATGCGATCACCGCTCTCCGAGCAAGCCGCGAAGCGGGCGATGGCCCGCAGATGCAAGGCCTCTTCCCGGCTGTGCAGGCGGGCATCCCGCAGGGCCCGTTCCAGGTGATAGGGACAGACGTAATTGGACCTCCCCTTGAGCAGAGCCACCGTGACCGGCCGCTGCAGGGCCTCCCGCACGGCGGGGATGTCGCGCTGGAAGAGCTGGTCCTGCAGGGTCTTGGTGCCGGTGGAGAGGATGGCCTTGCCGCCGAACAGCAGGATGGGTACCAGGTAGGCCAGGGTCTTGCCCGTGCCCGTGCCCGCTTCCACCACCAGACGCCGACGTCCCTCCAGGGCGGCCAGGATGGTCCGGGCCATCTCAAGTTGCTGATTGCGCTGCCGATAGTGGGGAAGCACCCGGGATAACCGCCCCTCTTCAGCAAAAACATCCTCCAGTTCCATCTCTGAAGTGTAACGGCCGGGAAGCAAGCAAGGAGCTCTGAATGGCAAAGTTGCTGTCGTGGTCTCTGGCCCTGTTGCTGGGCCTGGCCGGCCTGTCCGCCCGGGCGGAGACCATGGAACTCACCCTGCCCAACCACGGTGTGCTGCAGGCGGACTTCCGCCCGGGCACTCCGGGCAAGCCGGTGGTCCTGCTGGTGCACGGATTCCTGCAGACCCATGCCTACCCCACGCTCCACCGGCTGGCCGACAGTCTGGCCGGCGAGGGCTATACCGTGCTGGCGCCCACCCTCTCCCTGGGGATCCCCCGCCGCGCCCAGAGCCTGGCCTGCGAGGCCATCCACACGCACGCGCTGGGCGACGGCGTGGCTGAACTGCGCGCATGGGTGGCCTGGCTCAAGGCACGCAGATTCGCAAACATCGTGCTGGCCGGACACAGCATGGGCAATCTCTACACCCTGAGCTACATGACCCAACGGCCGGATGCCGCCATCTCCCGGCTCATCGGCATCAGCATCGTGGAAGGCAGCCTGAAGATCGGCGAAGCGGCGCGTCCCGCCCTGCTGCGCCGTCTGCGTGCCCAGGCCGCGGGTCCCGACCGGCGGCTCGTCAAGGAACAGTTCTCCTTTTGCAAGGAATACCGCGCGCCCGCGGCCGACCTCCTGAGCTATGCGGAATGGGGTCCGGATCGCATCCTGGCGGCCATCGATCAGGTCAAGGTCCCCGTCAGCATGATCATGGGCAGCCAGGACGACCGCTTGGGCAAGGACTGGCTGGCCCGCCTCAAGAGGTCGCATGCGCGCGTGCGCATCATCGAAGGCGCCAACCACTTCATGGATGGCCCGCACGAGTTCGACCTGATGGATCTGGTCCTGGCGGAGCTCAAGGATGCTGGGCGGTGAAACCCCTGAGCATCCGCCACCTGGCACTCCTGCATCTGCTGCTGACCAGCCTGATCCTGCTGGCCATGGGCCTGTATTTCTGGCAGGAGATCCGCCAGACCCGGCTCAGGTTCCAGAGCTACGAGGATCAGACGGCGCGGCAGGAACTGGCCGAAGGTGTGCAGATCGTGATGGGGCGCATGCGCGCCATGGGGGACAGCCTGGCGCAATGGGATGAAACCCGGCAGCAACTGTCCTTTCGCGAGTATTACACCCTCTGGCGTGACGAGCGGGTACACAACTCCGGCCTGCTCGCCACGAAAACCGCGGCCGTGGCCCTCTACGACGAATCGGGGCGCATCCTGCCCGGATCGAATGGGCCGCGTCCCATGCCCACCAGCGTGCCCGGAAAACCGCCCACCAGCCTGCTCATCCGCGACGCAGGTCACGAAAACCTGTACTACTACACGCCGGTATACGCGGACTCCGCCGCCACCCTCCTGCTGGGCTATCTGGGCCTGCGCCTGGATTTCCGCAATGAACTGGAACAGGCGCGCGCCTACCGTTACGCCGACCTCGACAGCCTGCGCATCGACCTGCCCGTGGGCAAATCCCTGGACACCGGCCGGATCCTGGCGCATCTGCGTATCCGCGCCCAGGACAACCCGCAATTGCAGGAATTCCAGCGCCTGCTGGAAAGCAGCACCATACGCTTGGCCCTGGCCCTCCTGATCTCCACCCTCATTGCAGCCGTGTTGCTGGAACGCATGCTCGTGCGCCCGCTGCGCCACCTGTCCGGGGAGATCGACGCGCTCAGGGAGAAAACCCATAGCCGGATCGCGCCCCAGGGCCTGGAGGCCCTGCCACTGCCGGTCCAGGAACTGGAAAATGTGTGGCGCTCGTTCAACGATTACCAGTCGCGCCTGGCCGAGCTGCACCTCGACCTGCAACGCTCCAGCCAGGACTTCTTCGATCAGGCCCGGCGCGACGCCCTCACCGGCGCCTATAACCGACGCGCCTTCGATGAACACTGGCGGGAGGCCGCCCGCGACCGCCGTCTGGACAACGTGGCCCTGCTGCTGTTCGACTGCGACCACTTCAAGGCCATCAACGACACCTATGGCCACAATGTGGGAGACGCCGTCATCCAGGCCATCGCGCGCTGCCTGCAGCAGGCGCTGCGCGTCGATGACCGGCTCTACCGCATCGGCGGCGACGAGTTCGCCACCGTGCTCATCGATACGGATGTGCGTCATTCCCAGACCGTGGCGGAACGTTGCCTGGAACATATCCTCAGTCACGATTTCCGCCAGAACGGCCTGTCCGAACCGGTGACCATCAGCATCGGCGTGGCCATCGCCCAGGACATCCCGGAGACGCGTGAGCGCATCAGCCTCTCGGAACTGCAGAAGCGCGCGGATCTGGCCATGTATACCGCCAAGCGGCCCGGCGGGCAGAAGATCGTGTTCTACACACCCGCCCTGGGCAATGTGGAATCCCTGGTGGCCAGCCGTCCCATCAATGCCGTATTCCGTGCCATCCAGGACCCGGACCTGCTGGAGATGACCTATCAGCCGGTGGTCCGCCTGCATGACCTGCAAAAGGAGTACTCCGAGGCCCTGGTCCGCATCCGTTTCGAAGGGCAGTTGATCCAGCCCCGGGAGATCTTTCCCATCATCCAGGATCGCAATCTGGACGCGGAATTCGACCTGGCCATCCTGCGCGCCATCCACCGCGACATGGACGATGGCACCCTGGCGCCCGCACAGGGCGTGTCCATCAACCTGTCCGCCGCCGGCGTCATCAACGCGCGGGTGATGGACGCCCTGGTGGCCCTGCTGGAGGCGGAGCGGAACCGCAAGATCGTGGTGGAGATCACGGAGACCACGCTCATCACCCAGATGGAGCTCGCCACGGTCAACATCCGCAGGCTGCGTCAGGCCGGGGCCCTGGTGGCCCTGGACGACTTTGGCAGCGGCTACTCCTCCCTGCGCTATCTGGCCTCCATGCCCGTGGATCTGGTCAAGTTCGACATTTCCATGGTGCGTCTGCTGGAGTCGGACGATGCGCGACAACGCCACATGATCGAGGAAATCGCCCACATGGTGCTCAGCGCGGGCTATGAACTGGTGGCCGAGGGCATCGAAACCGAGGCGCTGCTGGACAGGGTGATGCGTCTGGGCTTCTCGCACGCCCAGGGTTACTACTTTGGCCGACCCGTCGAGGACGAGGCGGCCCAGGCCTGATGCGCGCGTGCACGGCCCCTTGCTTCACCCCAGGGAGCTGAACAGGGACAGCCCCGCGATGCGCGCATAGGCCTCGCCGGCCGCCTCCAGCACGGTCTGGCGCAACTGCAATTCCACGACGGCCGCGGCCTGATCCACTTTCTGGGTCTCGCCCAGGGCATCCTGCTCCTGCGACAGCAGGGCACGCGTGGTGGCGCGCACGTCGCTCACCTCGACGCTGGCGGCGGCAATCCGGTGGCGCATGCCATCCAGCCTGCCGATCGCCGTACCGATGAGCGCATTCCAGTTGTCGATGTCCGTCTGGGTCAGGGCGGTACCGGGAATCCTCGCGGCGGCGTCATCCAGCTGCTGCAGCAGGTCATTGGCGGTACCGGACTGAAAGACCGTGTCCAGGTTGTCGTTCACCCGCACGTAGCGTCCCGCTTCCACTTCCAGCCAGCGGGAGCCACCGGGACCGGTCTGCCCATCCGGGGCGGTGTTGCCGGGGCTCGCGGGAGTGCCGCTGTAGGTGGTGGCGGTGGCCGCACCAGTCAGCGCATTCGCGTAGGGAGCGGCGGTGGTGGCATGACCACCGAAGATGTAATCACCGCTGGGGTTCCGCGTATTGGCCAGGGCCAGCAGGTGCCGCGTCAGACCGGCCAGCTGCTGGCCGACGTTGTTACGCAGGCCGGCGTCATGCCCGGGGCTCAGGCCGGCCATCAGCTTGCGCGCCTCCTCCAGGGTCTTGCCCAGTTCGTTCAGCACCGTGTCGGCGTACTTGAGGGCCAGGTCGGCCCGTTCCTGGTTGGCGGCGAACTGGCTGCGCGTGGCGATGCGGCTGGACAGATCCAGGATGCGCTGCATGGCCAAGGCATCGTCCTTGGGCTGCAACACCCGGCGATCGCTCGCCAGCTGCCGGGTGAGCCGCGCAATCCCGCTCTGGCTCTCGCGCATGCCCGACAGGCCGCTGCTGAAATAGGTCAGGGAATCGATACGCATGGGTCTCCTCCTCAACGCACGACGGCAAGGACCTCATCGAACAGGCCGGCGGCGATCTGCATGGCCTTGGCGGAGGCCTGATAGGCCTGCTGGAAGCGGATCAGGTTGACCGCCTCCTCGTCCAGGTTCACCCCGGACACGGCGCGGCTGTCCGCTTCCGCCGAGCGCACCAGGCTGGTGAAGGCGGACAGGTTCACATCCGCCTGCGCGGCGTGGCTGGCGGTACGGGCGATGGTCTGGCCATAGGCCTCGCCAAAGCTGGCGGTGCCGCTCGCAAGTACGGGTTTGAAGCGCAGGGCCGCCAGGGCCAGGGCGTTGGCGTTGTCGCCGGGCCCCGTGGCGCCCGCGCCGGCGGCGGCGACCCGGTCGGCGCTGGACAGCAGCATGCGCATGCTGCGGGCATAATCGCCGGCAGGCACGCTGGCCGGATCGGTGAAGAAATCCGTACCCGGATTCAGGTTGTAGTCCAGACCTCCGCCATGCACTCCGTTCACCTCCGAGGCGATGGCCGCGGCAATGTCGTTGAGATCATCGAAGGCGGGCAGCAGCACGTCTTCGCGATAGGCCAGCAGCCCACCCATCCTGCCGCCAGTGATCTGGGCGGCTTGCAGGCGCATGGGTGTTCCCCCCAGGTCGATGGTGGGTACGCGCAGCATGCTGTTGCCGGGGTCCACGGCCGTGCCCAGGCTGTAGGCCCGGTCACCCAGCACCAGGGGCTGGCCATTGCCGATGAAGACGCTGGCGGGCCCGTCTCCCTGCTGCACCAGAGAGACATTCACCACCTCGTTGAGCTCACCGATGAGCTTCTGGCGCAGATCACGCAAGTCATTGGCGGGCTGGCCGGCCTGGGCGGCCTCCACCCGGGCGATCTCGGCGTTCAGCCTGGCGATCTGGCCGGCACGCAGATTGGCCTGGCCCACCATCTGGTCGAGCTCGCCATTGCCGGTGGCGATGGCGCTGCGCAATTGCGCATCCAGGATATTGATGCGTCCCGCCAGGGAATTGCCGGCGGACAGCACCAGCTGGCGCGCAGCGCCGGAGCCGGGATCGTCGGCCAGTTCGTGGATGGCGTTGAAATAGCGGTCCAGGGCGGTGGCCAGGCCGCTGTCCGCATCTCCCAGCAACTGATCGATCTGACCGGCGGCGGCGCTGTAGAACGTGTGGTGCGCCAGCTGGCTCTGGCCCTGGAGCAGCTGGTTATCCAGGAACCGGCTGTACAGGCTGCGTACCGTATCCACGTCTGCCCCGTTGCCGAAGCTGCCTGCGAGGGTGGACTGTGGTCGGGCGGTGGCCAGTATCGTCTCCTGGCGGCGATAACCCGCGGTATTGACATTGGCGATGTTGTGCTGCGTGGTGCGCAGGCCCGCCTGGGCCGCATTCAGGCCCGTCAGGGCGATACCGAGAATTCCTGATGCCATGGCAAGCTCCTGTCGACTATCCGAGTGGGCGCCGAAAGATCTGCGGACCGTCATCCGGGATGCCGTGAGACCGCATGGGGGATGCGGCCCATATGCCGAGCGGCGCCCTCAGGCTACGCTGCCCCAGCCCGGCCAGCACGAGGGTGTTCATGCCTGGACTCCGGCCTGGCGCACGGTGGCAATGACGGCCTGCAGTTTGTCGGCATAGGCAGGGTCCGTGGCATAGCCCCCGGCCGCCAGACCCCGACTGAAGGCGCCGGCATCCGGTCCCGCCTGCGAGGCCGCGCCGTAGCGGTCACGCAGGAGCCGGGTGTAGTCGGCAAAGGCCGCGTCGTAGCCGGCATAGGCGCGGAAGCGCTGGTTCAGTTTCAGGGGCAGGCCCTCACGGTATTCCGTGGTGAGGGAGTCCATCACCGCCCCCTCCCAGCCCCGCCCGGCCTTGATGCCGAACAGATTGTGGCTGGCCCGGCCCTGGGCATCGCGGATCTCGTAACGGCCCCAGCCGGATTCCAGGGCCGCGTGCGCGAGGATGAACTCGGCGGGCACGCCCGAGTCGCGGGCCGCGGTCCGGGCATGGGGAAGCATGCGCCGGATGAAGTCGGTGGCGGTGTGGGGGTCCGCGGCCGTGGATCGCGGCACCGCCGGAGCGGTCCGGGGTTCAGGGGACCCGGGCGCCGGCCGGACGTCCCTTCCCGGGGACCTGCCGGCGGGCGCAGCCTCACCGGCCGGCTGGCGCTCCAGGGCCCGCAGGATCATGTCGGCGAATCCCAGGCCCCGCCCCTTGCTCATCTGGCCGGCCCATTGCTGGTCGAGCAGGTCGCGGTACAACTGCATGGCCTCGCCACCGTCCAGGGGGTCGTCCTCGGCGCTGAAGCGGGTCTGGCGCATGCCCTTCAGCAGCTGGCTCAGCAGCAGGGCCTCGAACTGGCGGGCGGCACTCGCCAGGGCTGCCTTGTCGCCCCGCGCGGCCTGGGCGCGCAGGGCCTGGACGTCGGCCACGTCCAATGCGAGGCGGTCCGGTGCGGCCAGCATCAGGCACGCCCTTCCGCCGGACCGCCCCTTGGGCGGGTGGTGAGCGTGGGGAGCGCGAGGGCGGTCATATGATCTCCAGCTCCGCCTTCAGCGCACCGGCGGCCTTCATGGCCTGCAGGATGGCCAGCAGGTCCTGCGGCGTGGCACCCACAGCATTGAGAGCCTTCACCACGTCGCCGAGGGAAGCGCTGGTGGGCAGCACCATCAACTCTCCCTTGTCGCTCTTCACCTGCACATCAGCCTTTTCGGTCACCACCGTCCTGCCCCCGGACAGGGCCCCGGGCTGGGACACCTGGGGCTCGGCCGTGATGGTGACGGACAGGTTGCCATGGGCGATGGCGCACTTTTCCAAGGCCACGAGCTGGTTCATGACGATGGAACCGGTGCGCGCGTTGATGATGACCTTGGGCGTGGGGGTGCCAGGCTCCAGGTCCAGATTCTCCAGCTGGGCCAGGAAGGCCACGCGCTGGCCCGGATCGGCCGGGGCCCTGACCTGGATGACACGGCCATCCAGGGCGATGGCCGTGCCCTGGCCGAACTTCCGGCCGATGGCCTCGCTCACGCGGGTGGCGGTGGTGAAATCCATCTCCTTCAGCTCCAGGTGCACGAAATCCCCCTGCCCCACCCGGCTGGGCACGGCCCGCTCCACCGTGGCACCGGCAGGAATGCGCCCGGCGGACAGGTGATTGATCTGCGTGGAAGAGCCGCCGGCCGAGGCCCCGGCCCCGCCCACCAGCAGGCTGCCCTGGGCCACGGCATAGATCTGGCCGTCCGCGCCCTTGAGGGGGGTCATCAGCAGGGTACCGCCGCGCAGGCTCTTGGCGCCCCCCACGGAAGACACGGTGACGTCGATGTGCTGTCCCGGCTTGATGAATGGCTGCAACTGGGCAGTGACCATGACCGAAGCGGCATTCTTGGTGGCCAGGTTCTGACCCGTGGCCAGACCCAGATTGCCCATGAGGCTGGCCAGACCCTGACCGGTGAGGGCAGAGTTGTCTCCGGTGCCGTCCAGGCCCGCGACGACGCCATAGCCCACGAGCTGGTTGACGCGGATGCCGTCAATGCTGGCGATGTCCTTGATGCGTTCGGCCCGCGCCGGATGCGCCAGGGAAACTACCAGCAGGATGGAAAAGAGGAAAGTCGGCGCACGCATGATGGCCCCTCAGAATGGCAGCAGGGTCAGGAAGAAGCGGGCCATGAGACCGGCCAGCTGACTCTTGTCGAACTGCTGGCTGTTGGTGGACTCCAGCTGCACGTCGGCCAGCTGGGTGGAGCTGATGGTGTTGTTGGCGCTCAGCAGGAGCGGGTTCACCACGCCCCCCAGGCGGATGAATTCCGTATCCTGGTTGATGCGCACCTGCTTCTCGCCCGCCACCAGCAGGTTGCCGTTGGCCAGCACCTCCACCACCGTGACGGTGATGGCGCCCTTGATTTCGTTGCTGTTGGTCTCGTTGTCCTTCAGCTCGATCTTGTTGCCGGCGGACACGTCCCAGGCGGTGGCGCCGATCATGGGCGGGTTCCTGCCCAGGATGAGGGGCTTGGGAATGTCGATGCGGGCATTGGCCTTGCGCTCGTCCGTGGTCTCCGACTTGCGCTTGGCTTCGGTCTTCTCCACCAGGAGCACGGTGAGGGTGTCCCCCACGCGCCGGGCGCGCCGGTCATCGAACAGGTTCATGCCCGGCCGGCCGGCCACGGCATTGGTCTGGAAGATGGCACCGTTTTCCAGTGCCGGCGGCGCAGCCTGCGGGCGCATGCTCAGGGGCTGCTGGATGCGCGTCTCCGGCACGCCACTGACACAACCCGTCAGGCTCAGGAACGACAGGGCAATGAAGAGGGGTCGCATGTTCGGCTCGTCAGGTCACGGCCTCAGATCTGGGTCAGGCGCTGCAGCATCTGGTCGGAAGTAGTGATGGCGCGGGAATTCAGCTCGTAGGCCCGCTGTGTGATGATCATACTCACCAGTTCCTCGGCCACGTTCACATTGGAGGTCTCGATGAAGCTCTGGTTGAGCACCCCCAGGCCATTCAGGCCCGGGTTGTCCACCAGCGGGGGACCGGAGGCCGCCGTCTCCAGGAAAAGGTTCTCGCCCGCGCTCTGCAGGCCGGCGTAGTTCACGAAGGTGGCCAGCTGGATCTGGCCCAGCTGGGTGATCACCGGCGGGTTGCCCGGCTGGGTGACGGACACCACGCCATCCCGGGCGATGCTCACCAGCAGCGCATCCTGTGGGATCTGCATCTGCGGCTGGAGGATGTAGCCGCTGGCGGTGACCAGGGTGCCCTGATCGTCCACCTGGAAGGAGCCGTCGCGGGTATAGGCCAGGGTGCCGTCCGGCATCTGGATCTGGAAAAACCCGCGTCCGTTGATGGCCACATCCAGGGTGTTGCCGGTTTGCTGCAGGCTGCCCTGGGTATGGATGCGCTCCGTGGCCACGGGCCGTACCCCCACGCCCAGCTGCAGGCCGGAAGGCAGCAGAGTCTGCTGACTGGAGTTGGCGCCGGGCTGCCGGATGATCTGGTAGAGCAGGTCCTCGAACACCGCCCGACTGCGCTTGAAGCCCGTGGTGGAGACGTTGGCCAGGTTGTTGGAGATCACATCCAGCTGGGTCTGCTGGGCCTCCAGGCCGGTGCGGGCGATATGCAGGGAACGCAGCATGGGGGGCTATCCTCCCGGGTGATCAGGTGTTCAGGCTCAGCACCTTGTCGGCGCTGCGATGGTTTTCGTCGGCGGCGCGCAGGATGCGCAGGTTCATCTCGAACTGGCGCGCCAGGCTGATCATGGAGACCAGGGCCTCGGCCGGGTTGACGTTGGCGGTCTCCAGCATGCCGGACACCACCTGGACATTGGCGTCCACCTCAGCCGGCTGGCCGTCAACCATGCGGTACAGGCCATCCTCACCGCGGCGCAGCCCGCTCTCGGGAGGATTCACCAGCTTCAGGCGCCCGGCCTGGGTGACGGCGTTCAGCCCATGGCCAACAGGCACCGAGGTGAGCGTGCCATCCTTGCCGATCAGCACATCCTGATCCGGCGCCACGGCAATGGGACCGGAATCCCCCAGGATGTTGTAGCCATTGCTGGTCTGCAGGATGCCATTGACACTGAGTTGCAGGTGGCCCATGCGCGTATAGGCCTCCTGGCCGCGGGCATCCTGCACCGCGATCCAGCCCGCACCGCGCACCGCCACGTCCAGGGCCCGGCCCGTCTCCTGCAGGGTACCGGGCGCGAAGTCGGTGCGCGGCGTGGTTTCCAGGACGAAGGCCCGCGTCTTCGCCCCTTCCCCCACCACGGGCAGAGCGCGGAACACATTCAGTTCCTGCTTGAAACCGTGCGTGGCGACGTTGGCCAGGTTGTGCGACACCGCCGCCTGCTGGCGGGTGACCTCCCGCGCTCCGGTCATGGCGATGTAGATCACACGGTCCATGGGTTATCGCTGTCCGCCGTGGCCTAGCGCAGGTTCACCAGGGTCTGCAGGATCTGGTCCTGCGCGCGGATGGTCTGCGCGTTGGCCTGGTACATGCGCTGGGCGACGATGAGGTTCACCAACTCGGCGGTGAGATCCACGTTGGATTCCTCCACCGCGCCGGACTCGATCACCCCCAGTACACCACTGCCCGGGGCACCGATCACGGCCTGGCCCGCCTCGGCGGAATCCATCCACAGGTTGTTGCCGATGGGCTGCAGGCCCTGGGTATTGGCGAAATACGCCAGGGCCACCTGACCCAGCGTCTTGGACTGGCTGTTGGTATAGCGCCCCTGGATGGTGCCGTCCTTGGCCACCGACAGCCCCGCCAGCCGGCCCGAGGCATAGCCATCCTGCGACACGGAATTCACGCCGAACTTGCTGCCATACTGGGTGGCGCCCGACAGGTCGAGGGCAAATGTCATGGGCGTGCTGGCGCCGCTAGTCACGGCCGCGGCCACGCCGCTCAGGGGCATGCCGGTGGTCAGCAGACCGGAGGCGTTGAAGCTGAGCGCGACGGGGTTGCCGGCACCGGCGCCCAGGTCGACGTTGCCGATACCGCTGCCATCGATATCTCCGTACATGTTCCAGGCATTCGCGCCCGTCTTGACGAAATACAGGGTCAGGGCATGGGCGTTGCCCAGGGAATCGTACACGGTGACCGAGGTGGCATCGTTGTAGCTCGCGGCGTTGTTGGTGGCGAAGGCCACGCCGGGTGCGCTCTTGGTGGAATCCAGGTTGGCCACCAGGTTGGCCACGGTGGTGGCGCGGGGAGCGATGTCCGCGAAGGAGACCTGCAGCGGCCCGGGACTGGCGGTGACGATGTTGCCGAAGGCGTCCACGCCATAACCCATGACCTGCAGACCCTGGCTGTTGATGATGTGGCTCATGCCACCGGTGTCCGGCTTGTCCAGATGGAACTGGCCGTTGCGGCTGTAGGCCGTGGCACCGCCCTGGTTGACCAGAAAGAAGCCCTCGCCGCTGATGGCCAGGTCCAGGGCGTTGTCGCTGGCGCTGATGTTGCCCTGGCCGAACTGCTGCGCCACGTCGGCCACCTTGGAGCCGATGCCCACCTGCAGGCCGCCGGCACCATAGAGCGAGGTGGCATAGACATCGGCGAACTGGGTGAGCGAAGACTTGAAGCCCACCGTACTGGCGTTGGCGATGTTGTTGCCGATGACGTCCAGGCTCCTGGCCGCGCCGTTGAGCCCGCTCAAGCCCTGTTGAAAACCCATCTCAGCCCCCTCAGAAAATTTGCCGGATTTGGCTCAGCGCCAGGTTGCCCAGACCGGCAACCTCGACCTCCATGGCGCCGTCATTCAGCGCCACGCTCAGAACCTGTCCCAGGGCGTAGCCGGTGCTGGTCACGTCCTCGCCGGCGGCCATGGCCCGTGCCTGGAAGGTGTAGACGCCATCGGCCTGGGCGATGCCGCCGGCGTTGGTGCCGTCCCAGACGAAGCGCACCAGGCCGGCGTCCTGGCCACCCAGATCCAGGGACTTCACCAGATTGCCCGCCGCATCGTGGATATCCACCCTGACGCTGTCCGCCACGTTGTCCAGCACCAGGCCGCCCACGGCGGTGGAACCGGACAGCCGCAGCACATCCCCTTGCGCCAGCACCTGGCGCCCCACCAGGCCGGCGCCCTGGAGGACCTGGGAAGCCCGGAACCAGGCATCGAGGGCCGCCAGGCCGTCGTTCAGCCTGTTGACCCCTTCCACCGTGGACATCTGCGCCAGCTGCATGGTCAGCTCGGCGTTCTCCATGGGGTTCATGGGGTCCTGATTCTTGAGCTGGGTGACCAGCAGCTTCATGAAGCGGTCGCTCATCTCCTGGACGCCGCCGGAGGCAGCCATGCCCGACGCCGTGCCGGAACGGACGGTGGTGTAGGCCTCCTGGGTCGCGCCGATGCTCATGCGATCTCTCCTGTATCAGCCCTGGAGCAGGGCCAGTGTGCGCTGCATCAGACCCTTGGCCGTGTCCATGACCTCGGCGTTGGTCTGGTAGGAACGGGAGGCGGACAGCATGTTCACCATCTCCTCCACCGGATCCACGTTTGGATAGGTTACATAGCCCGCCGCGTCCGCCAGGGGATGCCTGGGGTCATACACCAGGCGCGGCGGCGCCGGGTCCTCGATCACCTCACGCATGCGCACCCCCTGGGCCCAAGGGGTATCGGGGCTCATGGGGATGGCCTGGAAGACCACCTGCTTGGCCTTGTACGCCTCGCCGGTGGAGGACTGCGCAGAATCGGCGTTGGCCAGGTTGGAGGCCACGGCATTCAGGCGCATGGACTGCGCAGTGAGGGCCGAGGCCGCGATATGGAACACGCTGGACAGGCTCATGCGCCACCCCCCGTGCCGGGAAGACGCGGCGGGATCCGCGGGCTGTCATGCGCGGCGCGGGGACTCACCCCGGATGCAGCCGTTTCCGCGCACGGACCCATCCTCCGGCCCCCTATCGATCCGGGCCCAGGGCCAGCTTGAGGGTGCTGAACGTGGAACGCGTCCGCTCCAGCAGAAACTGGTAATGCATGGCGTTATCCGTGAAGTGGGCCCGCTCCACATCCATGTCCACGGTGTTGCCGTCCAGGCTGGGTTGCACGGCGGCGCGATACTTCAGGGCGGCCATCGCTTCGCCCGGCATGCCCCGGCCGTCCAGATGACCGGGCTGGGTGCGCGTCAGGCCCAGGCTCCCCCCCTTGCCTCCCAGGGCCGCGCGCAGGGCGGAGGCAAAATCCAGGTCCCGGGCCTTGTAGTTGGGGGTATCCGAGTTGGCCAGGTTGGAGGCCAGCACCTCCTGACGCCTCGCCCGCAGGTTCAGCGCCGCCCGCACGAAGGCGGTTTCCTGGTCGATCTTGTGCAGCATCCGTACACCCCCGCCAGCTTGGGCGAATATACCAATCGACCCTTTCCTAGCAAGCGAAGTGCCAGCACCGAAGGCAGACGTCATGCGCCCGCGTTCAGCGCCAATCACAGGAATTTCAAGGCGGATGGTGGGATGCCCGCGGCAATTCACGCCCGACACCGGCAAAGCTTGCCGGGAGCCCGGCCAGAGGATCGGCGTGCATTGCCGCTATCCCACCTCCACCCGGTTGCGACCCGACTGCTTGGCGCGGTACATGGCGGCATCCGCCCGGGCAATCAGGTCCCTGCCCTCGTCCTCGTCCCCGCGCTCCACCACGCCGGCGCTGAAGGTGATGAGCAGGCGTTCGTTGTCGTGCAGGAAGAATTTCTTGGTCAGGGCGCGCTGTACCCGCCGGAGCACTTCCGCGGCCTCCTCCGCCCGGGTATTGGGCAGCAGGATGAGGAATTCCTCGCCGCCATAGCGGGCCAGGATATCCGTGGGCCGCAGCATGGCCTTCACCACTCCGGCCAGATGACGCAGGGCCTCGTCCCCTACCTGGTGGCCGAGGCGATCGTTGAGGCGCTTGAAGTGATCGATATCCAACAGACCCAGCGACAGGCTGGTGTGCATGCGTTGGCTGCGCGCCAGCTCCCGGGCCAGGGCCTCGTCCATGCCGCGCCGGTTCAGGGCCCCCGTGAGCTGGTCCTCCCGCATCAGGCCGGAAGCCTGGATCAGCTCCTGCTCCAGTGCGTGGATACGGGCCTGGGCCTGCTCCGCCTCGGCACGGGCCGACTCCAGCTCGGCGTGGCTCCTGCCCAGGGCATCCCGCAGGGCCGATACGTCCATGGTCAGTCCGCGCACCACGTCGTCCAGCTCGTCCAGGTCCGAGGCCTGGCGGATGCGTGTGGAATAGCCACCGATACGGGAGCGGTAGCCGTCCGTGCTGCGGCTCATCTCGCTCAGATGATCGACGAAGGTGGTGATCAGTGCCTTGAGCCTGTCGCGGGCCTCGTCCAGGCCTGCCTTGATCGCCCCCTGCTTCCGGGTCAGGTCGCGTAGGCCGCGCTCCGCCTCGAGCAGGGTGTCGGCCTGCAGCTCCGCCGCCATGAGATTCCGCATGGCGGCCAGCTGCCCGCTCAGCCAGGCCTCGTCGCCCACCAGCTCGCCGATATTCAGGAACAGCAGGCCCATCAGACGCTTCAGTCCGGCGGAAAGGACCTGGCTGTCCTCGGACCGCATCAGTATCTCGCGCCACAGCCGTGACCAGGCCTCGAGCTGCCGCGGCTGCAGGTGCCTGGTGGTGGCCAGTTCGTGTCCCAGGGCGGCAGCCCGCTGGGACAGTTCGGGCCAGTACGGCTCACAGCTGCTGGCCAGTTGCCGCAGGTGCACGGCCAGGGCTGCCATGCATCGCATGCGGCCCTCGTCCCCGTCCGGGTCCGTCACCCCGGACAAGCGCGAGTGAACCGGCGTAGCCTCCGGGATACCCGCTCCGTCTTCGCCCAGAACCATGCCGGCCGGTGCGCTCTCGGCCCAGGAACGGGCCAGGGCGCCGAGTTTTTGCTGCAGCAGGGGGCCCTGATGACCGAAGTTGATCAGTACCCGCTCCAGCATCTCGCGCTTGCGTGCCTGGGTAAGGCCACTTTGGTGGATGTCCCATTGCCTGAACAGGGGGCGCAGCACCTCGGCCCAGTGTATTTCCGACGGGCCTTCCTGCCTTGCTGCCGCGTCCGCCGGCAGGGCCCGCTGCCCCGCCACCTCGTTGTAGGCGCGCCGGAAATGATCCGGCGTGGGTGGCTGGCGCCGCATGGCCAGCAGACGGATGGCCTCACGGGCGATTTCCGCGGGTTGGGTAGGCTTGACCATGCCGGACTCGGGATAAACTTTGTGCGCGACTTAAAAAAATATAGTCATTTTCTTACCACTGTCCCCGATCTCCTATGACGATCCGCACTTCCCTGCTCTTCTGGCTGCTGGCCTGGCTGGTGAGCGCGCAGCCCGGGATGGCGGACGCCGACGAGCCGCAGGTCCTGCGCCAGCTGGCCATTTCCTGGCTAAGCAGTCAGGCAGCGGAGCACTACCCCGAGGCCCGGGTCCACGTGGAGGCGGGGCCACTGGATGCCAGGCTGCGGCTGCGGGCATGCGCGCAGCTGCGGTTTTTTCTGCCGGTCGGTGCCCATCTCTGGGGCAACGGCTCCCTGGGAGTCCGATGCGCCGCGCCCACGCCCTGGAGCCTCTATCTAAGCTATCGCATCGAGATGGACGGACCGGCCCTACTCACCCAGCGGCCCCTGCCGGCGCGCCACCCCCTGGGCATGGACGACGTAGCGCCGGGCAGGGTGCGTTATGCACAGGATCCCGCAGGCTATGTACGGGAAATTCCCGCCGGTGCCGTAACCCTGCGTCCCATGCAAGCCGGCCAGCCCATCCGCATACAGGACCTTATACTGCCGGACATCATCCAGGCAGGGACCCGGGTACGGGTGCATGCACAGGGGCAGGGGTTCAGCGTGGCACAGGAGGGCAAGGCCCTGAACGCGGCGCGGGCGGGCGCGCCGGTACGTGTCAGGATGCCGTCGGGCCGCATCGTGCAGGGCATGGCCAATGCGCGCGGCGAGGTGGAGGTGCACCCCTGAAACAGGTCGCCATGGGCCCATGGCACGGGTTAAAGGATCGGGTCGGCCTGCCGATAAGACCCAATGAAACGAGGAATCACGCGCGTGAAGATCGATAGCACACCGAAGGTCGATGGCACGACCAGGATCAAGGAAACCAAAGGGGGACAGGCCCGTGCCCTCGCCCGGCGTACTCAGCAGGATGGCGTCCAGGACGAGGTGGCCTTGACGGGCAATGCCGCCAAACTACAAGAACTGGAGGTGCTCTTGGCGGAAATGGAACTCGCTGATCCGAAAAGGGTGGAAGCCATACGCCAGGCCATTGCCGAGGGCAGCTTCAAGGTGGACGCGGAGGCCGTGGCCGACGCCCTGATCAAGGAGGCCATCGAATTGATCAGTCGGCAAGGCAGGCAGTGAACGCCATTGAGAGCATCCTGGTACGGCTCAACCAGACACTGACACGCTATGCGCGATTGCTGGAGGAAGAAGCCCTGGCCCTGCGGGACGCCGACCGGCTGGCTGCCCTGCTGCCCCGGCGTGAGGAGATCCACCACGAGCTGGCCGAGCAATGGCGGGAACTGGCGCAACAGGCGGGTGGGATGCCACCCGCGGGACTGGCGGACCTGCGCCAGCGTCTCGAGGCCCAATCCCCATCTTCCCCGGCCTGGCAGGAACTGGTGGAACTCGCACATACCACCGACCGGCTCAATCGCGTGAATGCGCGCCTCATCGAGGAGCAGATGCGCCGTACCCAGGCCGCCCTGCAGGTATTGCGCCACTCCCTGTCCAGCAGGGAGGTTTATGGCGCGGATGGCCGGCTGGCAGATTTTCTCCGCACGCACAGAAGGATAGACAGCGCATGAATACCCTCGCCCTGACCGTGACCGGCATGACCTGCATGGGTTGTGTGAACAGCGTGAAGAATCTGGTGGGCGCCCTGCCCGGGGTCTCCGCGGTGCGCGTGGACCTGGGCAGTGGCCGTGTGGAGGTGGATCACGACCCCGGCCAGTCCGATTTCGCCACGATCCGCCGGGCCATCGAGGACGGCGGCTATGGCGTCACCGCATAAGACGGTGAACGTTCAATCCTGCGCACCCAGCATCCGCGCCACCCTGGCCTCGGGTGGCAGGTCCAGGCCCAGGGAGCGGGCCACATGGTCGTTGATGCGCACGGAGAACCGGCTCGCGTACTGGGATGCCGGCAGGCCGCCACCCGCGAGCCAGCGTTGCGCCATGCCGCCGCCCTGCCAGCCGATCTGTTGCGGAGAGGAAAAGACCGCCGCCACAGCACCGGCCTTCACCAGCCCCGGAGAGAACCCGATCACCGGCACTCCCGCGCGATAGCTGGAGAGAAGCAGGTTCTGCAGATTGACGTGCGTGAGCACCAGGCTGTCCGGCAACAGCACGAGGGCCTCACTGTCCTGCAGGATGCGGTGCAGGGCGGTTCGGGCGGCTCCCATGCTTTCCACCACGGCGGCGTGTGGAAGCAGCCCACGCCGTGCTGCCTCGCGCTCCAGGTCCCGCAGGGTATTGCCGTTCTCCCGGGAAACGATCACGCCAAAGCGCTTCCTCTCCGGCATCAGGGCGGTCAGCAGCGCCAGGCTACGCTCCACGGGCTGATCGATGTAGACAAAGGCCAGGCGCGTCCTGCGCAGCTCCTCCGGCCAGGCGATCCGTTCCACGGTGGCCCTGGGCACCATCAAGCCCAGGATCGTGGCCCGCCCCGCATGCTGCTCGGCCACGAAGCGGACTGCGCGCATGCCGATGGGCACGAGCAGATTGTTCTCCCGGGTCAGCAAGCGCAGTCGTTCCGGGCCGAGTTCCTGCACGAGCCAGGTCTGCACGGGACGGGTACCGCCCAGCGCCTCGCGGAAGGCCTGGCCGGCCGCAACATACGCGGCCTCGGGCTCGCTGAGCAGCAGGTGGACCTCTCCATCCGCCCACAGGGGCCGGACAGGAAGGCAGAACAGGGCCAGCAGAGCCAGCCAGGTCCCCACCCGAATGATGCCTCCCCTCTTTTTCTTCAAGATGTCAGAAATGCAGTTTCAGATGCAGGTATGCGCGGGTATCAAACTGGTTGCCCGGTGACTTGGAGAATTCGTAATACGCATCGCCCAGATTCTCGACCCCCAGGGCCAACTCGGCACGGTATGTCCTCAAACGATAGAACTTGGCCAGACGCATGTCCCAGCGCCGCGATGCGGGCAGGGCCCCCTGGCCGATGGGCTCGAAACCCGCTGTCCGATAATGAGACAGGGTCAGGCCGATTTCTCCCGGCAAGGTGTGCATCAGGTGCAGGCCTGCCAGGTAGCGGGGGGAATAGCGCCTTTCATCGAAATGGCTGTCGATGTGCAGCAGGGCGTAGTTCACCAGGACCTGGGTCTGCGCGCTGGGGCGCCACTTGAACTGGGTCTCCAGGCCAGTCTGGCTGGTGCCACCGGTGTGGACGAAATCCCGGCTGTCTGGGGGCGACAGCCCCTTGCAGTTATTGCCGGTGGCGCATTCCGCGCTGATGACATTGCCGATCCTCTCCTTGAACAGTCTGACATCCAGCGCAATCCCCGCCTCGGGCCACAGGCCCAGATAGGAGATCTCGCGGCTGAGCATGTTTTCCGGCCTAAGCTGGCCCGTGGCCCGGATATAGGGCCCGAACACCCCCAGCACGCCGCCGTTGGCGTCCAGCAGGCGCAGGCGCCAGTCCGCCCGGGTTTCAAACACGACCGGATTGCGGTAGGCCCTGGACACGCCCGCCCGCAGGGTGTGGTTGACATGTGGCTGCCAGTTCAGCGTGAGTCGGGGTGACAGCTTGCTGCCCACACCGGGGTATTTCTCGTGGAACGCACCCGTATTCAGCAGCCATGTGGGTGTCATGCGCCATTCCAGGTGAGCGAAGACCCCCCTGGAGTCCACATGGATCGCGTCATGCGTGTTCAGATAGTGGTAGGAGCGGACTCCATCCCTGCGCAGATAGCCCCCCCAGGTGGTGCGCATGCCAGGCGCCGGATCGCCGTTGAACTGGAATTCACCATGCCAGCGCGTGGTGTCCAGCTTGACCTCGTAGTGGGAGCCCGCCAGCAATGCCGTGGGGATGTCCGCATCCGATGTCAGGTGGTCATAGGACAGCTTGCCCAGCCACTCGCCTCCACCACTCAAAGGCAGGCGGTAGTCCAACTGCGCGAAACGCGAACGTACACGCGCCTCGTGCGGCTGGGCGAGCACGTCGCTCAGACTGCCATCGCCCCGCTCCCCATACAGGACCCCTGCCTGCACACCCAGGGAACGCGTGCCGACCAGATCGAACTCACCACGGTAATTCAGCACGCGGCTGTCTTCATTGTCATGCAGCCCGCTGAACCCCCCATCCTGGCGGTGCCCCAGGGTCAGGCGATGGCTGCCGGAAGGCGCGCTCCCTGCCCAGCGAAACCAGCCCTCGCGGTGGGCGTGGTCGCCGACCACGGCATGCAGCATCCTGCCGCGGACATCCTCCGGATGTCGCGTGATGATATTGATGACGCCGGTATAGGCATTGGCGCCGAAGGTGGCGGCATTGGGGCCTCGTACCACCTCGATGCGCTCGATATCGTCGATGGCCAGGGGCAACAGGTCCCAGCGCACCCCCCCCACCATGGGCAGATAGACCGAGCGCCCGTCCACCAGCACCTGCATGCGGCGCGCATATTCGTCCGCCATGGTGTGCGTGACGTTATGGAACCACCCATTCATGCGCCCCACATAGATCCCCGGCACCAAGCGGAACAAATCCGAGAAGTCATGGTAGCCGCTGGCCTCGAGGGTGGCGCGGTCGAGGATGGTGACGGCATTGGGGGTATCCATGAGCGGCTGCCGCAGGCGGCTGGCGCTCAGTACCGTCGTGCCGGGACCGAGGAAATCCGCCTCGCTCAGCTCCATGCCGTACGCGCCCTGGGCCAGCGGCAAAAGGAAAATGGCGCGCCATCCCCTCAGCATGCCGGACCTTCCGTCACCAGGGCACCACATCCGCGCAATCCTTCGCCAGCGCCTGCAGATACGCGACATGCGCGGCCCGTTCCCGCTCCGTGGCGCGCGGCACTTTCAGACTGCGCCGGCGCGCGGGTTGCGCGGACATGGACCCCATGTCCGCGCGCGACGGCGTCACATCGATGCCCAGGGTCTCCTGACCACGGGTCATGGCCAGGTACACTTCGGCCAGCAGCTGGGCGTCCAGCAGGGCGCCATGGAAATTCCGCCCGGAATTGTCCACCTGGTAACGCCGGCACAGGGCATCCAGGCTGTTCTTCTGACCCGGGTGCATCTCCCTGGCCATCCTGAGAGTGTCCCGCACCGCGCAGTGCCGCGCCAGGGGACCCTCGTCCAGGCGACGCAGTTCCGCATCCAGGAACCCCACATCGAAGGGCGCGTTGTGGATCACCAGTTCAGCCCCCTCCACGAACTCCAGGAATTCCCGCACCACATGCGCAAAGCATGGCTTGTCGGCCAGAAACTCATTGGTCAGCCCGTGCACCGCCACCGCGCCCGCATCGATGT
This sequence comes from Pseudomonadota bacterium, assembly GCA_029558905.1. GTDB lineage: Bacteria > Pseudomonadota > Gammaproteobacteria > Burkholderiales > Thiobacillaceae > PFJX01. Next base: position 77,069 of record JAKQCX010000027.1, on the reverse strand, counting down.
CCCGCTGCGGATTGAGATAGACATGGAAGGTTGCCCCCGTCGCGCGGCGGTTGACCAGTTCCAGCGCACCGATCTCGATGATCCGGTGCCCCAGGGCCGGATCCAGACCCGTGGTTTCCGTATCCAGCACCACCTGACGCGTCACGGCATCCCTCCCAGCATGCTGCGTACGCCTTCATTGGCCAGGGCATCCGCACGCTCGTTGCCGGCATGCCCCGCGTGCCCCTTGACCCAGTGCCACTCCACCTCATGACGGCTGGCCTCCCGCGCCAGGGCCTGCCACAGGTCCTGATTCTTCACCGCGCCGCCCGCCGCGGTCTTCCAGCCGCGACGCATCCAATTGGGCAGCCACTCGGAAATCCCCTGCTGCACATAGCGGGAATCCGTGTGCACCCGCACCTTGCAGGCACGCTTCAAGGCACGCAGCCCCTGGATCACCGCCAGCAGCTCCATGCGATTGTTGGTCGTGGCCGGCTCACCACCGCTCAGCGCCTTTTCCACCTGGCCATAGCGCATCAGCACCCCCCAGCCACCCACACCCGGGTTGCCCTTGCAGGCCCCGTCCGTGTAGAGATCCACCACCTGATCCGCCGTGTTTTCCAATTGCTTCACCCAACTGCCGTAGATCCGTTACTGTGCCGACTTGCGCGGCGTATGCGCCAGGCTGGGGCGCGCCGTCCAGCCCTTATCCCACCTGGGCTCGATGAGGCGCATGCCGCGTACCCGCTTCACGCCGTGCAGAAGATACACGCCGCCCCCCAGAGCCCACCAGCGGTCGCCGGCCGCCTCCAGGAAGGCGAAACGCTCCAGGCACCGCCGCCGATCGATCGGCGGCGCATAGCAGGCCATGCGCCCCCCCACCAGGTCGAAGCCCAGCAGGGCCAGCCAGTCCTTCAGACGCGCCAGATGGATGAAGCGTGCCTGCCACGGCCAGCCCGCCTCACGACTGCTGAACAGGCGGCGCACGCCCCACAGGCTGAAGGGATTGAAACCGGCGATCAAGACCCGTCCCTCCGGACGCAGGGTCCGCTCCACCTCGCGCAGCAATTCATGCGGATCGGGTGAGAATTCCAGTACATGAGGCAGAACCACCAGATCCAGACTCTGGCTGGCAAGCGGCAACTGCTCGGCGAGGCAATGGAGCTGGCCCTGGTCCAGACCCGCGCAGAAACGGTAGGGCATGCGGTTGGCCCGCAGAAAATCCTGGCCGCACCCGCACAGTTGCAGGGCATTGAACCCGAACAGATCCGCGCTGACGGCATCGAACCAGGCCTGTTCCCGCGCCAGGACATAACGACCGACATCGCTTTCAAACCAGGCCTGCATAGAATGAGGTGTCGTCCATCCAAGAAGAAACCATGCCGCATGTGACGCCCATCCCGGCCTTGCGCGACAACTACATCTGGGCAATCGAGGGCACGCACGCGGACAGCCGCGCGGTGGCGCTGGTGGATCCGGGAGAGCCAGACGCGATTCTAGCGTGGCTGGCGCGCCAGCATGCCCGGCCCGTGGCCATCCTGCTCACCCACCATCATCACGACCACACCGGTGCCTTGCCCGCCCTGCTCCAGGCCTGGTCCATGCCGGTCCATGGCCCGCGCCGGGAGGGCATCACGGGCGTGACCCACCCGGTCGGCGAGGCTGACCGGGTCCAGGTGCCAGAACTGGGTCTGAGCTTCGAGGTTCTGGAAACCCCGGGCCATACTCGCGGTCACGTCTGTTACCACGGCCATGGCTGCTTGTTTGCCGGGGATACCCTGTTCGCCTGTGGCTGCGGCCGTTTGTTCGAGGGCAGCGCCGAAGAGATGCACGCCTCCCTGCGGCGCCTGGCCGCCCTGCCGGCCGAGACCGAACTGTATTGTGGGCATGAATACACCCTGGCGAACATCGCTTTCGCGCGCGAGGTGGAACCCGACAATCCCGCCCTGGAAACCTACCATGCGCGGGCCCGGGCCCATCGCGAGGCCGGCCTGCCCAGCCTGCCCACGCGCATCGCCGAGGAAAGGGCGGTCAACCCCTTCCTGCGCTGTCATGAGGCCAGCGTGCGCATGGCCATCGCGCGGCACGATGGTCTGCCGCTGGCGAGCGGCAGTGCCGCCTTCGCCCGGTTGCGCTGCTGGAAGGACATTTTCTAGTACACTGCAACACCACCCCATCACCGGAGAAGGTCATGCAGGCGCGCGCACTGACAACGGGTCTCCTGCTCATGCTGAGCAGCCTGGCCCAAGCCAACATCAAGATCGAATTCGATTACAGCTACGACACGGCGGGCTTTTTCACCAGCCAAGGCAAGAGTGTTTTGGGTGCCGCCGCCGCGGCCTTCGAGACACGCTTCGCCGACAGCCTCGCGGCCATCGATTCGGCCGGCGGCAACGATTTCGCCATACGTTTCTTCGATCCCGCCAATCCATTCGCCCCGGACATCATCCTGTCCCAGCAGGATTTCGCCACGGACGTCATTCGCGTCTATGTCGGCGCCGCCAATCTGGGTTCCAGCACCCTGGGCCTGGGCGGCCCCGGTGGTTACAGTTGCGGTGGCTTCGGGACTTTCTGTACGGATGCCATCAGCCGAGGCCAGGGTACGGTGACGGGCGGCGGCGCCACCGACTTTGCCCTGTGGGGCGGCAACATCAGCTTCAGCAATACCGCGAGCTGGTACTTCGGCACCGATGCCAGTGGGATTACCCCCGGCCAGTCCGACTTTTATTCCGTGGCGATACACGAACTCGCGCATGTGCTCGGCTTCGGCACCGCCGACTCCTTCAGCAACCTGGTGGGTGGCGGCATGTTCAACGGCCCCACAACCGGCGCGGTGGTTCTCCACGATGATGATTCCCACTGGGCCGCGGGTACGATGAGCCTGGTAAGCGGCAATGCACAGGAGGCTGCCATGAACCCGACCATCCTGAAAGGCACACGCAAGTATTTCACCGACCTGGATTACGCCGCCATGCAGGACATCGGCTGGCAGGTCACACCCGTGCCGGAAGCCGAAACCTGGGCCATGCTGCTGGCAGGCCTTGGCCTGGTGGGTCTTGCCGCGCGTTCCCGCAAACGCTGACCGCACTCACGGGCGCGTGCGGCGGGGTACGGCCCAGGCGGCACCCGAGCTGGCCAGACCGCATCGAGCCCTCCGGCAAGATCCGCCTGTCGGAGTCCAAGGCTTGGTCAAGGCCAGGACCGGCGTTAGAATGCGGCGTCTTCAAGCCATTGCAATCGCGCAACAGATTCCCATGCGACACCGCTTGACCGCAAGCATCTTGGCCATGAGCCTGACGCTGAGCGGATTTCCCCTGCTGGCTGCGGATGCGGGCCCTCCGGATCTCAAGATCAGCTACGCCATGGCCGGCAATGCCCTCGCCGGGGACAACGATCTGTGGGACCGTATCCGTGCAGGATTCCGCCTGCCTGACTCCAGTCCCAGCCTGATCCGTATCCATGAACGCTGGTTCTCCAGCCACCCAGGTCACCTGGAGCGGGTTGCCGAACGCAGTCGCCCGTATCTCTACCATATCGCCGAAGAGGTGGAGAAACGCGGCATGCCCATGGAGATCGCGTTGCTGCCCATGATCGAGTCGGCCTTCAACCCCATGGCCCAGTCGCCTCGCAAGGCATCCGGCATCTGGCAGTTCATTCCATCCACCGGCCGGGTCTTCGGGCTGGATCAGAATGCATGGTATGACGGCCGCCGTGACATCCTGCAGGCCACCCAGGCCGCCCTGGACTACCTGGAAATGCTGTACGGCATGTTCGGCGACTGGGAGCTGGCCCTGGCGGCCTACAACTGTGGCGAGGGTTGTGTGCAGCGTGCACAGAGACGCAGCACTGCCCAGAGCTACGCCGATTTGAGGCTGCCCGCCGAGACGCGCAACTACGTACCCAGGCTGATCGCCGTGCGCAACATCATCCAGAACCCGGAGGCCTTCGGCGTGCGTCTGGCGCCCATGGCCAACGAACCCTACTTCATGCCCATCAAACTGAAGCGCCCGATCGAGGCACGCACCGCCGCGCGGCTGGCGGAGATGAGCATGGAAGAACTGGTGGCCCTGAACCCGGGATTCCAGCGTCGGGTGATCCATACGGAAACCCAGGACATGCTGCTGCTGCCGACCGATCGGGTGGAGACTTTCCAGTTCAACCTGCACCGCCTGGGCCTGGACAAGGGCAACCTGCAGACCTATGCCGCGAAGAAGGGTGAAAGCGCCGCACGCATCGCCGCCAGGTTCGACGTCACCGTGGGCTGGCTCAAGGAACACAACCCCCTGCGGCTCTGGAAGGGCAAACTGACCCACAGTCAGGATCTGGTGGTGCCCCGTGTCGTTGCCGGCAAGTCCAGTGGCAAGGATAGGCTGACCCAGGCCCAGCCTGGCACATCCCCCGCCTTGCGCACGCATACGGTACGCGCGGGCGAGACCTTGACCAAGTTGGCGCAGCACTACGACGTCAAGGCCGATGAAATCAAGCGGCTCAATGACATCGAGGGTCAGATCACGCCCGGCATGGAACTGCACATCCCTGCCAGCGCGGGGTGAAGCACCTTGCCCACCCGTGTGGCACGCGCGTCATGCACGCAAGTGTCCGGGCGCGGCCGCCAGCAGCCGCCGGGTATAGTCCGATCGCGGCCGGGCCAGCAGTGTTTCCGCCCTGCCCTCCTCCACGACCCTGCCACCCTGCATGACCGCCACCCGCTGGGCCAGATAGCCCACCACCGACAGGTTATGGGTGATGAACAGGTAGGCCAGCCCCTGTCGGGCCTGGATGTCCGCCAACAGATTGAGGATCTGGGCCTGTACGGACACGTCCAGGGCGCTGGTGGGCTCATCCAGGATGAGCAGGCGGGGTTCCACCGTCAGGGCACGGGCGATGGCGATGCGCTGGCGCTGCCCACCGGAAAATTCATGTGGATGGCGCCCCGCGGCATCCGCCGGCAGCCCCACCTGTTCCAGCCGGACAGCCACCCGTTCCGAGCGGGCCTGCGCATCCAGCTCCGGCAGCAGGGAGCGCATGCCCTCCTCCAGGATGGCCCCCACTTTCATGCGCGGATTGAGGCTGGAGAAGGGGTCCTGAAACACGATCTGCATCTCCCTGCGCAAGCGCCGCAGCCTTTCACCCCGCAGCCCGGCCAGATCCCTGCCCGCCAGCATGACCTGGCCCGCCGTGGGCTCCAGTAGACGCAACACCGCCCGGGCCAGTGTGGTCTTGCCGCAACCGGACTCCCCAACCAGGGCCAGGGTCTCTCCCGGGGCAATGCTCAGGCTGACGCCATCCACGGCCTTGATACTCCCCACCACCCGGCGCAGCAGGCCCCGGCGGATGGGAAAGTGCACGGCCAGGTCACGCACTTCCAGCAGCGCATCCGCTGCGCGCCCCCGTGGCGGCCCCGGTTCTCCCGGTTCGGGCTGCATGGACTCGACCCGGGCAGGAGGGGGGGGGGAGATTGGCGCGGCAACCCGCGCCGACGCCCCGTTTCCGATGTCCGCTGGGAAAAACAGATGGCAGCGTACCGCATGGTCCGGAGCCACTTGCAGCAAACTCGGTGCCTCGCCGTGGCAGCGGGGAAAGGCCTCGGGGCAGCGGTCGGCGAAACGACAGCCTAGGTGCTGCGCATCCGCCGCCGGGACGCGCCCTGGCAGGCTATCCAGGCGCTGGCCCCTGCGCTCCGGCCGGGGCAGGACGGCGAACAGCTTGCGGGTATAGGGATGTCTGGGTGTGGCGTACAGGGATGCGCGGCTTGCCCACTCCACGATCTGACCGGCATACATCACCGCCACCCGGTCGGCCATGTCTCCGGCCACATCCAGGTCATGGGTGATGAGCAACAGGCTCATGCCACGCCGGGTCTGCAGGTCCTTGAGCAGTTTCAGGATCTGATCCTGCACCAGCACATCCAGGGCGGTGGTCGGCTCGTCGGCGATGAGCACCTCCGGCTCTCCCGCCAGCATCATGGCGATGAGCGCGCGCTGACGCTGGCCGCCGGAGAGCTGGAAGGGATAGTCCCATTGGCGGCCGGCATCCAGCCCAACGGCCTGGAGCAGGCGTTCCACCTCCGCGCGCGCAGCCTCCCCCACGAGACCCCGATGCGCCGCCAGGGCCTCGCCGATCTGGTCGGCAACGCGCATCACCGGGTTCAGGCTGGTCATGGGCTCCTGGAAGATCATGGCCAGCCGCCCGCCACGCACACCGCGCATGGCCAGCTCCGGCAGGCCCAGCAGGTCGGTATCGCCCAGGTCCACACGACCGGCCGTCACCTGGGCGACCTCCGGCAGCAGGCGCATGAGGGCCAGGGCGGTCAGGGACTTGCCGCAGCCCGATTCCCCCAACAGGGCCACGCATTCGTTGGCGCCGATGGCGAAACCGACGTCGTCCACCGGCACCAGGAGGCGGCCGGCCTGGGAAATCTGCACGCGCAGGCCTTCCACCCGCAGACCACGCCGACTCATGACTTGCGCTCCATTCGGGGATCCAGCGCGTCGCGCACCTGATCGGCAAACAGATTGGCGGCCAGCACCAGCACGAACATGAAGACAAAGGCCGCCGCCAGCTGCCACCACACCACCGGCTCCCGTGCCAGTTCCAGGCGCGCGCCATTGATCATGTTGCCGAAGCTGTTCATGGCCGGGTCGACACCCACGCCCACATAGGACAGTACCGCCTCCGCCAGCACCAGGCCGGAGAAGTCGATGACCACGGTGATGAGCACCAGATGCATGACGTTGGGCAGGAGATGGCGCGACAGGATGGCCAGACGCCCGACCCCAAAGGCCCGGGCCGCCTGCACGAATTCCATCTCGCGCAGCTTCAGGACCTCTCCCCGCAGCAGTCGGGCCAGGCCGGTCCAGCCCGTGATGCCCAGAATGGCGCACAGGGCCAGCAGACGCACGTCCGCCCGCGCGGCGGCGGTGTCGAACAGTTCCGGATGTGCCTCGATCTGTGCCTGTACCACCAGTACGGCGGCAGCGATGAGCAGCACACCGGGGATGGAATTGATGGTGGTGTAGACGTACTGGATCAAGTCATCCACCCGCCCGCCGAAATAGCCCGCGGCCATGCCCAGGGTGATGGCGAAGGGCAACATCACCAGGGTGGTGAGGCTACCGATGAGCAGCCCGGTGCGGATGCTCTTCAGCGACAGATAGAGCACGTCCTGACCCACCTTGTCGGTACCCAGCAGGTGGCCGCGCGGATATTGCAGGGGTGGATAGTCCCGGACTTCCCGCCCGTCCGGCCCCTTCATGCTCTCTTTCACGTACAGGTGGGTAGCCAGGGGCGCGGAATAGGTCTTCTCCGTGCGCGTGCGCAGGTCGGTGAGCAGCCAGTCCAGGGCCGAGAGCACCTCGCCCGAATGCTGCGCCGTCGCGCCGGGCGGGCCCGCCTCCCGCGGCAGGCGCTCACGGTAATGCAGCGAATCGAGCAGACCCACGGCCAGGAAGACGACCAGCAGCAGGGCACTGCCGGCACCGATACGGGAGCGCATCACATGGCGCCAGGGATCGCGCAACCAGTCCTCGTGACGCATGCTCCAGACCAGGACCAGCACGCCCGCCATGAGCAGGAAAAGCAGGGCATCGGACCAGAGCAGGACGGGCTTCATTCCAGCCTCACCCGGGGATCCACCAGGGTATAGGAGATGTCCGTCAGCACCAGGCCGACGATGTAGAGCACCGAACCCAGGAACACCATGGAGCGCACGATGGCGAAGTCCTGGGCCTGAATGGCGTCGATGGTATAGCTGCCCAGACCCGGAATGCCGAAGAAGGATTCGATGATCAGGCTGCCGAGGAACAGGCGCGGGATCACCACCACCACACCGGTAAGAATGGGGATCATGGCGTTGCCCAGCACATGCCGGAACAGCACGCGCAGGTCCGACAGGCCCTTGGCCCGGGCAGTACGCACATAGTCCTTGCCCATCTCCTCCAGGAACAGGGCGCGGTAGAAACGCGTGGAGTCGCCGATACCTGCCACCAGGCCCACCACCACCGGCATGACCAGGAATTTCCAGGCATCCAGCCCGGGCTGCCAGCCGGAGATGGGGAACCAGTGCCACAGCTTGCCCATGAGGTACTGGCCGCCGATGACGTAGAACAGGCCGGAAATGGACATCAGGGCCACGCACAGGATCACCCCTCCCCGGTCGAGGGCCGAACCGCGGAAAAAGGTGAGCAGCAGGGCGAAGCTCACGTAGCACAGCAGGCCCACCAGAAAGGTGGGCAGGGCGATGGCCAGGGAGGGCCACATGCGGGTCTTGATCTCGCGGGCGATATCGCGGCCATCGTCGGCCATGCCGAAATCGAAGGCGAACAGGCCCAGTGACTTGTCCACGAACAGGGTATCCGTCACCTGGTCCACGCCGGTGGCCTGGGTATTGATGAACAGCGGCCGGTCATAGCCGTGTTCCGCCTTCCAGGCTTCGATGGCCTGCGGGGTCACCCGCTTCACCCCCAGATGGATGCGGGCCATGTCGTCCGGGGTATTGACCATGAAGAACAGGGCGAAGGTGAGCAGGTTCACCCCCAGCAGGATGGGCAGGGCGTACAGCAGGCGGCGGACGAGGTAGTCAAGCACGGGCGGCCGCGCGCAGGTGTTTGCGGTAGGACGCCGCCACCGGCCAGATGGCCGTCACCAGCAACGCCAGGCTCAGCACCAGAGGCCACCATACGGGCCGGTTCCAGCGTTGCTGGTAGGCAGCCCGGGCCGCGCCGTCCACACGTCGGTACTTGAGCTGGTTGTGGGCCATGAGGTTGGGCTCGGCATTCATCACCCAGCCATGGCGCAGGGCGAAGCTCTTGGGGTAGTAGGCGAACACCCAGGGCGCGTCCTCGCGCACGATGTGCACCATCTCGTCGATGAGGGCCTGACGCGCGGGGCCGTTCTCCATTTCCTTGATCTGCTCGAACAGCCGGTCGAAGGCCGGGTTCTGGTAGTTGGCGGCATTCTCGCCGTTATTGCCAACCTTCCGGTTGGGGCCGTAGAGCAGGAAGAGGAAGTTCTCCGGGTCCGGGTAGTCCGCGTTCCAGCCCCATTCGAACATCTGGGCATTGCCCTTGCGCATCTTGTCCTGAAAGCGGTTGTAGTCCGTGGAGCGTACCACCAGCTGGATATCCAGCCTGGCGAACTGCTTGCGGTACCAGTCCAGGCGGGACTTGGCCTCGGGGCCGCTGTCCATGGTATCCAGATACAGGGTCAGGGGCTCACCCGTCCTCGCATCCCGACCACCGGGATAGCCCGCCTCGGCCAGCAGGCGCCGGGCATCGGCCAGCGGACGGCGGCGGGCCTGCTTGCCGTCCCAGGTGTACACCACCGGGTTGATGCCCGCCTTACCCTCCCGCGCGCCGAAGATGCCCGGTGGCAGGGGTCCCTGGCCCGGCAGGCCCCGGCCGTTCAGGAAGATGGAGATGTATTCCTCGAAATCCAGGGCGATGGACAGCGCCTGGCGCAGCTTTCTTTGCCTTTCCGCCAAGCCGCCCAGCACCGGATCCAGCATGTTGAAGCCCAGGTACCAGTTGGAGGTGCGCACGCTGGTGGAAAGCCGGATGCCCCGGGCACGCATGTCGGGTGTCAGGTCGGGATTGCCATCCGCGCCGATGCGGATGGCCTGGTCGAAGCTGTCGGAGCTCACCCCGGAAGCGTCGTAGTAGCCCTGCAGGAACTTGTTCCAGTACGGCACGTTCTCCTTTTCCAGGGAGTAGATCACTTCGTCCACCATGGGCAGGCGTTTGCCCGCGTCGGGGTGACCCGCGGGGAAATAATCCTCGTGGTAATGGGGATTGCGCCTGAGCAGCATGACCCGGTTGGGGTCGTTCTCCGCCAGGTAGTAGGCCCCGGTGCCCACGGGTTGCCAATCCAGGGTGAAGTTCTTCTCCGCCATGCCCGGTTGGCGGTAGAACCGTTCCGCCTCCCTGGGCACCGGCGCGAAGAAGGGCATGGCCAGCCAGTACTGGAACTGGGGATACTTGCCATGGATGCGGATGCGCCAGGTGTAACGATCCACCACGGTAACGCCGGGAAATTCGAAGCGCTCCAGGTCGATGAAGCGCTCCCTGGCTCCCCGCTTCGCTTCCTCGCCAATGGCCTGGCTCAGGGCCTCGAGGCCGACGATGTAATCCAGCATGAAGCCCAGCAGCGGGGACTGGACACGTGGGTCCGCCAGTCTGCGGATCTGGAAAGCGTAATCCGCAGCGGTGAGCTCCCGTGTGCCGGTCTCGTGAAACTGCGTAAAACGTTCGATATCCGCCAGTTCGGCCGGATCCATGGGTACATAGCGGGGCCTGCCATCCGGGCGTTTGGCAAAGGCGGGATGGGGCTGATAGCGGATACCCGGCTGCAGGCGCAGCTCATACTCGGAAAAGCTCACCGGACCGTCAGCACGCACCTGCTGGCCCTGGGCATCCAGATAACGCACCTGGGGCATGGCCGTGAGGGTCAAAGGCTCCAGCACATAGGGCCGCTTGAGGAAGTGGTACTGCAGGGCCGGCTCGTAGATATTGCCGATGAAGACGTACTCGTTCTCGCTGTAGGAGCGGGCCGGGTCCAGATGCTTGGGCCGCTCCGAAAAGGCGGAATAGAGCACGGACTGGCGGGACTGACCGGCGGGATAGGGGTTGTTGGGTGGCTCCGTGCAGGCCGCGAGGAGCAACGCGGGAAAGGCCGGCAGGAGGCGCAGGAGGCTGCGCATCGCCACTGGTCCAAGCACGGTCCTGGCGCCCCCCGGAATTCCTGGCCGTTATGCGAAGGGGTGCCGGCGCACGATGGTCTCCTCACGGTCCGGACCGGTGGAGATGATGTCGATGGGCACGCCGCAGAGATCCTGCATGCGGTCCAGGTATTTGCGCGCATTGGCCGGCAGTCCGTCGAAGGTCTTCACACCCACGGTGCTCTCCTTCCAGCCGGGATGGTCTTCATACACGGGTTCGCAGTCCGCCAGGAGTTCCGCACCCACGGGCAGGATGTCGCATATCTCGCCATCCAGCTTGTATCCGGTGGCGATGCGCACGGTATCCATGCCGTCCAACACATCCAGCTTGGTGACGCACAGACCGGAGATACCGTTGATCTGGATGGCACGCTTGAGCGCCGCGGCGTCGAACCAGCCGCAACGCCGGGGCCGGCCGGTGGTGGCGCCGAATTCATTGCCCTTTTCCGCCAACCACCTGCCGTTATCGTCGAACAGCTCCGTGGGGAAGGGGCCGGAACCCACGCGCGTGGTGTAGGCCTTGGTGATGCCCAGGATGTAGTGCATGGCGGAAGGCCCCATGCCGGAGCCGGTGGAGGCGCCGCCGGCGGTGCAGTTGGAAGAGGTCACGAACGGGTAGGTACCGTGGTCGATGTCCAGCAGGGTACCCTGGGCGCCCTCGAACAACAGGTTTTCGCCCCGTTTGTTGGCCTCGTACAACTGGCGCGGCACATCGCCGATCATGGGCTTGATCCTCTCCGCCAGTTCCATGGCCTGATCCAGGGTCTTGTGGAAATCCACGGTCTCCCACTTGAAGTAGTGCTTGAGCACATAGTTGTGGTAGTCCAGCACCTCGCCCAGCTTGGCGGCGAAGCGTTCGCGGCGCAGCAGGTCCTGCATGCGGATGGCGCGCCGGGCCACCTTGTCTTCATAGGCCGGGCCGATGCCCCGGCCGGTGGTACCGATCTTTCCTGCACCCTTGGCGGCTTCCCGGGCGTGGTCCAGGGCCACATGATGCGGCAGGATCAGGGGGCAGGCCTCGGAGATGGTAAGGCGGCCGGCCACATCCACGCCGCCCTTCGCCAGCATGTCCACTTCCTCGATGAGGGCCTCGGGGGAGCAGACCACGCCGTTGCCGATGTAACAGCGCACGCCTTCCCGCAGGATGCCGGAGGGGATCAGATGCAGCACGGTCTTCTTGCCGCCGATGACCAGGGTATGGCCGGCATTGTGTCCACCCTGGAAACGCACCACGCCCTGGGCCCGGTCGGTCAGCCAGTCCACGATCTTGCCCTTGCCTTCGTCACCCCACTGGGTGCCGATCACCACGACGTTCTTGCTCATTGCGATTCCTTGGTCGATCAGGAGATGGGTTGAATGGGTTGTAGGTCCCAGCCCGTTGCGGTACGCGCCAGCACGCGGTCACAGCCCGATTCGCCACGGAAAGCCTGCTGTCCGGGCAACTCGATGACCACCCGCTCACCTGCCTGGCGCAGCTGTTCGATGCGGCATCTCAGCGCGGCATCCTCCTCGCAGGGGGCCAGGATGCCGCGCCGGGCCTCCGGTTCCGCCAGGCAATCCATGATCTGGCGCAGGTCCAGGGAAAAACCCGTGGCGGGCCGGCCGCGGCCAAATACTCCACCTGCGCCATCGTACCGTCCTCCCAGGGCCACGGCCCGGGCCTGGCCACCGGCATAGGCGGCCATGACCACGCCGTTGTGATAGCCGTGGCCACGCAGATCCGACAAATCCACGCTCACGGGGGCATCCTTCGCCGCATCCATCAACCGTGACAGGTCATCCAGGGCCTGATGGATGTCCCGGGTCCGAGGCAAGGTATGCCGGGCCTGGTCCAGGGCCTCACGGCCGCCATAGAGCTCCGTCAGGGCAAGAAAGGCCTCCCGCCAGACCGGGTCCAGGTCCGTGCCCAGGGCCAGGACCTCGGGGCCGTCCTTCTGACGCAGGGCGGCAAACATGGATTCCGCAGCCCGGATCTCCAGTCCAGCGCCGGCCACCATGGCACGGAACAGGCCCGCGTGTCCGAGGCTCAGGCGCATGTCCGGCAAGCCGGCCACGCGCAGGGCGGCCAGCAGCAGGGCCTGAATCTCCAGGTCCGCCTCGATGCCGGCATGACCGAAGAGCTCCGCCCCCACCTGGATGGGCTCCCGTCTGGCCAGCATGCCGGCCGGCCGCGTACGCAACACCGGGCCGGCATAGCACAGCCGGGTCACGCCCTGGCGGTTGAGCAGGTGGGCATCCATGCGGGCGGCTTGTGGCGTCATGTCGGCGCGCACGCCCAGCATGCGGCCAGACAGGCCGTCCATCACCTTGAAGGTCTGTAGATCCAGCTCCCGGGCCGCGCCGGTCAGCAGGGACTCGAGATATTCCACCAAGGGCGGGGTGATGAGCTCATACCCATGACCGTCGAACAGGTCCAGCAGGCGCCTGCGCAGCTCCTCGGCCGCCCGTGCATAGGGCGGCAGGATGTCCTCGATGTATTCGGGCAGGAGCCAGGCGGGGATCATGTGGCGATCAGACCGGCATCACATGCGACTGAACCAGAGCAGCAGCAGCCCCGCCAGCATGGAAATCAGCCCCATGAAGCGCAGCTGACCATCATTGAAGCGCAGCATGCGGGCGAAGGTTTCGCGCCACACCTTCGGCGCGATGAAGGGCAACACGCCTTCCAGCACGAGCATCAGCGCCAGGGCCGGAAAAAATATGTCGCCCAGGGTCATGCGTACGTCTCGGCATCATCCACGCGGGTGCCGGCGTGCGCCTATTTGCCGCCCCGGGCCTGGCCGCCCGGCGACTTCATGTAGCGGAAGAACTCCGAGTTGGGCTGCAGCACCAGGATGTCGTTCTTGCCGTTGAAGCTCTGACGATAGGCATCCATGCTGCGATAGAAGGCGTAGAACTCGGGGTTCTTGCCATAAGCGGCGGCATAGATGGCGGCAGCCTTGGCATCGCCCTCACCCTTGCTGCGCTGGGCATCCCGGTAGGCCTCGGCAATGATGATTTCACGCTGACGGTCGGCATCGGCACGAATCTTCTCCGCCTCGGCCGAACCGGTGGAGCGCAACTCGTTGGCCACCCGCTTGCGCTCCGCTTCCATGCGCCGGTAAACGGATTCGCTCACCTCCGTGGGCAGGTCCACGCGCTTGATGCGCACGTCCATGACCTGCACGCCGAAGCGGCGGGCATCCTGGTCGGCCTTGGTGCGCAGCAGGTCCATGACATCGTCGCGCTCGCCGGATACCACGTCGTGCACGGTGCGGCGCCCGAATTCGGCGCGCATGCCGTCGTTGACGGTCTGGAACAGGCGGTTCTCGGCACGGCGCTCATCACCATTGAAGCTGACGTAGTACTTCTCCACATCGAACACGCGCCACTTGATGAAATAGTCCACCAGCACGTTCTTCTTCTCGGAGGTGATGAAGCGCTCAGGGTCGGCCGCGTCCAGGGTCAGGATGCGGGTATCAAAGTAACGCACGTTCTGAATGAAGGGAAACTTGAGATAAAACCCGGGCTTCTTGTTGATCTGGACCACCTCTCCCAGCTGGAACACGATAGCCGCCTGACGCTGATCCACGGTGTACATGGAAAAGAACAGCAGCAGCAGGAGCGCCACCAGGACGACGAGCAGGTTGACGGGATTCTTCATCATGGCCGCTCCTCCCGGTCACGGCTGCGGAAGGCATCCCGTGAGCGGAACAGGTTGTCCTGACTACCGACGGGAGGGGCGACGGGCGCCGCGGGCTGTGCCTCATGCGGGACGGGTTGGCTGGAGGCGCCAGTCAACTGCATGATCTTGTCCAGGGGCAGGTAAATGAGGTTGCCGCCCTGCTTGTCATCCACCAGGACCTTGGTGGTATTGGAGAGGACCTGCTGCATGGCGTCCTGGTACAGACGCTCACGTGTTACCTGCGGAGCCTTGTTGTATTCCACCAGGATCTGGGAAAAGCGGGAAGCATCGCCCTCGGCCTGGTCGACCACGCGGGCCTTGTGGGCGTTGGCCTCCTCGATGAGACGGGCCGCCACACCCCGGGCCTTGGGAATCACGTCGTTGGCGTAGGCCTGGCCTTCGTTTTTCAGGCGCTCCTGGTCCTGACCGGCCTTCACGGCATCGTCGAAGGCGTCCTGCACCTGTTCAGGTGGCTGGGCCTGCTGCATGTTCACCTTGCTGATGCTGATGCCGGTCTTGTAGCGGTCCAGCAGGTCCTGCATGAGCTTGGTGGCCCGGATGGCGATGTCCGCGCGCCCTTCGTACAGGACGTAGTCCATCTTGCTCTTGCCCACGATCTCGCGCATGGCGGTTTCCGCCACCTGCTTCACGGCGATGTCCGGCTCACGATTGGAAAACAGGTAGTCCTCCGGATCCTTCAGGGTGTACTGGATGGAAAACTGCAGATCGATGATGTTCTCGTCGTCCGTCAGCATCAGGGCCTCGGACAGCACCTTGGCCTTGACGTTGTTGTGATAGCCCACCTCCGCGGTGCGCACCTGCTCGATATTCACGACCTCCACCGTTTCCACGGGATAGGGCAGATGCCAGCGGGGGCCGGGATGGGTGGTTTCCACGTATTTGCCGAAGCGCAGTACCACACCCCGCTCGCCCGCATCAACGATGTAGAACCCCGAAGCCACCCACACCAGCAGGGCCAGGGCCAGCAGCAGCCCGGCACCTCCGGGGATCCGGAACTCGCGCCCACCGCCGGAATCCCCTCCGCCGTTGCCGCCCTTGCGGCCGAACAGACCATTCAGGCGCCGGTTGAAATTGCGCCACAGTTCGTCCAGGTCCGGCGGGCCGTCACGCTTGCCGCCGTTGCCCCACTGTGGATCGTTCCAGGCCATGGCCAAGGGCACACCCCTGCGCACGGCGGCCAGGGGCCCGAACAGGTAGCGCCACACGAGCCAGAAGGGCGCGCGCAGGAGATCTTTAATCAGTTGCATGGGTTTCCGCATCCGTGTTGGGCGATGCCCCGAACTCGCGATCATGGACAGGTTGGTTGGCAATTTCGCCCAAGGCTTCCCGAAGCAGGTCAATGCCCGCGCCTGTCCTCGCGGAGAGCCAAATGGCGTCGATCTTACCATATTCATCCCGTGCCAATTGAGGCTCCGTGGCGGTCAGATCGATCTTGTTCATGACCTGGATCCGTGGCACGTGTTCCGCGCCGATCTCCCGCAACACCTTCTCCACCTCCAGCATCTGGCGGCTGCGGTTGGTGCTGGCGGCATCCACCACATGCAACAGCAGATCGGCGTGCACGCTTTCTTCCAGGGTGGCGTGAAAGGCTGCCACCAGGGCATGCGGCAGATGCGTGATGAAGCCCACGGTATCGGAGATCACCACTTGCCTGTGGGCCTGCGGCACCCAGAGCCGGCGCGACGTGGTATCCAGAGTGGCAAACAACTGATCCGCCGCATAGGCCCCGGCATGGGTCAGTCTGTTGAAAAGGGTGGACTTGCCCGCGTTGGTATACCCCACCAGGGAAACGGACAGGACCCGGCCGCGCTGACGACCGCGGCGCTGCACCGCGCGGCCGCGTGCGTGCTTCTCCAGCCTGCTCTCGATGGTGCGGATACGCTGGGCGATGATGCGCCGATCCAGTTCCAGCTGTGTCTCGCCGGGGCCACCGCGCAGGCCGATACCACCCTTCTGCCGTTCCAGGTGCGTCCAACCCCGCACCAGGCGGGTGGCGTAATGCCGCAGCTGGGCCAGTTCCACCTGCAGCTTGCCCTCGTTGCTGCGGGCCCGCTGCGCGAAGATATCCAGAATCAGCGCGGTGCGATCCAGTACCCGGCATTGCAAACGACGTTCCAGATTGCGCTCCTGCACGGGGGAGAGCTCATGGTTGAAGATGACCAGCCGCGCGCCGGTCAGACGCGCTAAGGCACCGATCTCGTCCGCCTTGCCCAAGCCCGCGAACAATGCCGCATCCGGCTTGGCCCGCTTGCCTTCCACCACGCCGACCACCCGCAGGCTGGCGCTGCTGGCCAGCAGCTTCAGCTCATTCAGTCCTTCAGCATGATCGGGATCGCCAAAATCCAGGGAGGCCAGCACCACGGCCAGCCCAGCCTCGGGCCGCTCAAACATGCGGCGGCACTAGATCAGGAATCTTCGCCGGCGCGCTGCAGGGTCACTGGACGGGCGGGCACCACGGTGGATATGGCGTGCTTGTAGACCATCTGGGTCACCGCATTCTTGAGCAGCACCACATATTGATCGAAGCTTTCGATGTGGCCTTGCAGCTTGATGCCGTTCACCAGATAGACAGAAACCTGCACCTGCTCCTGGCGCAGGGCGTTGAGGAACGGGTCTTGTAATTGCAGCCCTTTGCTCATGAGATTTCCTTATAGGGTACGGATGTGTAATGGGTCCCGGATTTTATTCCCTTTTCGCCCGGCGTCTAAGCGGATTTGCATCGGGAGCGAACTTCTTGCATGGAGCGAGGCCGTGCCGCACACGTCCGGCGAAGGTTCGCCACCATTCGCATGGAGCGTAGCCATGTCGGCCACACCCTGAGATCATGTCTCATGGCACTCGCCATGCCCAATCAACCCGGAGAATCTGAGATGCATTTGGAAGCAAGTCTGCAGGCCTGGGGCACCTCGGCCTTCCGCGACACGCTGAAGGCGGAGATCGCCCGCCTGGGTCCGGCGGAGCTGCCCCTGCAACAGGGCCTGGCCGGCAGCAGCTACGCCACCGACACCCCGCCCCAGGCCGTGATCCTCAGCACCGTGGACGCAGGCGACCGCCTGCTTGTAAAGGCCGGCCTGTTCTACACTGGCATCATCGCCGGCTGCAGCTGCGCGGACGATCCCACCCCCGTGGACGAGCAGACGGAGTACTGCGAGGTGCTGCTGGAGATCGACAAGATCAATGCGAAGACGCAGGTGACGCTGTTGCAGGAGTAAGCCGGACGCAACAAATGGGCGTCTGGAATTGGCTGGGGGATCGGGACGCCGCTCGACGCGAGCCAGCTGAAGTGGGAGTGGTGACCGGCTGCGTCCGTTCATGCCCCCTTGCTGCCGATCGTCCCCTAGGCCTCCAGGGTTGCACGCCAAGCTCGCATGACGACCCGGGGCCCTCCTGTGGTCGCTCAGAGGACCACTCTGCCGCTACCGCGCGCGAACTTCGGGTACATTTCCGCCGCTGGCTCTTCCTGCGAAAACAGCTTCTGATTCCGGGTACCCAATGCCAGGCGCCGGCACTGCCGGCGTTTGGCACTGGCGAGGCCCGGCCTCAGCCGAACAGCAAGCCATTCACCCGTTTCACGAAGCCCGCGGGATCGGTCAACTGGCCGCCATCCAGCAGCACGGCCTGGTCCATGAGCAGGCCGGCCAGTTCGTCGAAACGGGTCTCCTGCGCGGTCTCGATGCGCTTGAGCAGGGCATGGTCCAGATTCACTTCCAGGATGGGGACGGTCTCGGGCACGGCCTGACCCATGGACTTGAGCATGCGGGCCAGATTGGGGTTCATGTCGCCTTCGTCGGCCACCAGGCAGGCGGGGGAGTCCACCAGACGGGCACTGACACGCACGTCCTTGGCCCGGCCCTCCAGTGCCTTCTTCAGGCGTTCCAGCAACGGCTTGGCCTCCTCGGCCTTGGCTTCCTCCTTCGCTTCCGCGTCCTTGTCCTCGCCGGCGATGGCGGACAGGTCCACCTGGCCCTTGGCCACGGACACCAGGGACTTGCCTTCGAATTCGAAAAGGTTGGAAACCAGCCATTCATCCACCCGGTCGGTGAGCAACAGCACTTCCACCCCCTTCTTGCGGAACACTTCCAGGTGGGGGCTGGCCTGCGCGGCGGCCAGGGTGTCGGCCGTCAGATAGTAAAGCCTGTCCTGCCCCTCCTTCATGCGGCCGACATAGTCCGCCAGGGAAACGGTCTCCTCGTCCGCCTGGGTGGAGCGGAATCGCAGGAGCCTGGCGATACGCTCCTTGTTGGCGAAGTCCTCGCCCACGCCCTCCTTCAGCACCTTGCCGAAGTATTCCCACACCTTGGCGTAGTCTTCGCGACGGTTCTCCGCCAGGTCGTCCAGCAGGTCCAGGGTCTTGCGTACACAGCCGTTGCGGATCATCTCCATGTCCCGGGTCTGCTGCAGGATCTCCCTGGAGACGTTGAGAGGCAGGTCGGCAGCATCGATGACCCCGCGCACGAAGCGCAGGTAGGCGGGCATGAGCTTGCGGGCATCTTCCATGATGAACACCCGCTTCACATAGAGCTTCACCCCTGCCTTGGCATCCCGGTCCCACAGGTCAAAGGGGGCATGGGCGGGGATGTACAGCAGAGCGGTGTAGTCCTGCCGGCCCTCCACCTTTACGTGGGTCCAGGCCAGGGGGTCTTCAAAATCATGGCCCACATGTTTGTAGAAGGCCTTGTATTCGTCCTCGCCGATCTCGCTCTTCGGCCTTGCCCAGAGGGCATTGGCACGGTTGACCGTTTCCGCCTCGCCCTTCTCGTCGATGAATTCCACGGGGATGGCGAT
Organism: Pseudomonadota bacterium; assembly: GCA_029558905.1. Lineage (GTDB taxonomy): Bacteria > Pseudomonadota > Gammaproteobacteria > Burkholderiales > Thiobacillaceae > PFJX01. The sequence goes on along the minus strand of JAKQCX010000027.1, from coordinate 57,906 downwards.
GTGGTCCGAGTAGTTGCGGATGATGGACTTGAGACGCCATTCCTCCAGGAACTCGGCCTCGTCCGCCTTCAGGTGCAGGACGATGTCGGTGCCGCGTTCGGCCTTTTCCACCGTCTCCAGGGTGTACTGGCCGGCGCTGTCCCCATCCATGCCGCACTCCCAACGCACACCGTGTTCGGCGGCAAGGCCGGCGCGGCGGGTGGTCAGGGTCACCCGGTCGGCGACGATGAAGCTGGAATAGAAACCCACGCCGAACTGGCCGATGAGCTGGGCATCCTTCTTCTGGTCACCAGTGAGTTTGCCGAAGAACTCGCGCGTGCCGGACTTGGCGATGGTACCGATGTGCTCGATGACCTCAGCCCGGCTCATGCCGATGCCGTTGTCCCGGATGGTGAGGGTCCTGGCGTCCTTGTCGGCGCTGACCCTGATCTTCAGCTCGGCATCCTGCTCGAACAGTGCCGGGTCGGACAGGGCCTCGAAACGCAGCTTGTCGGCGGCATCGGAAGCATTGGAAATCAGTTCCCGCAGGAAGATTTCCTTGTGGCTGTAGAGGGAATGGATCATCAGGTGCAGCAGTTGCTGCACCTCGGCCTGGAAGCCCAGGGTTTCCTTGCTGGTGGACTCGGAGGCGGTTTCGGTCATGATGGGTCATCTCCCCTGTTGCGGATGGGAGGGTAAATAGGGCTCAAGCTTCCGGCTTCAAGGGGCCGGAAACAAGGGCCATGCGGCAGCCGAGCGGACGAGGGAAAACGCCCACGCGTCTACCGGCTGCTCAGTCCCCTGCCCGTATCTCCGGCCCGGGCCGGCCCAGCAGATAGCCCTGGGCCTGGTCCACACCGATCTCCCGCAGGATGTCCAGGGTCTCCTCGTCCTCCACGAACTCCGCCACCGTGGCCTTGCCAAAGCCCTGCACGGCGCTGTTGAGGGCGCGCACGAACACCACGTCATCCGCGTTCTTGGTGAGGTTCTTGATGAAGGATCCATCGATCTTGACGAAATCCACCGGCAGTTCCCTGAGATACTGGAATGAGCTGTAGCCGACGCCGAAATCATCCAGACCAAAGGCGCAGCCCAGTTCCTTGAACTTGGCCATGATGCGCTTGGCCGCGGAGAAATTGGCCAGAGCGGCGGTCTCGGTGATCTCCAGCAACAGGCTCTCGCCCGCCACCTGCTCCTGCGCCAGGGACGACTGCAGGGTTTCGAAGGTCAGATCGTCCTCGAAGCTGCGGCTGGACAGGTTGAGCGCGATCCGGGCGCCGTGGTGGCGGGCCACGGCCCGCACGCCGGCCTGCATCACCCAGCGGTCGATACGCCGAATCAGGCCCGTGCTTTCCGCCACATCGATGAAGTAGCCCGGTGGAATCAGCTTGCCATCCTGGCCCACCAGACGCAACAGGGCCTCGTGGTGGCTGATCTTGCCCGTATCCACCTGCACGATGGGCTGGAAATGCAGCACGAAGCGGCCTTCGTCCAGGGCGTTTTCCACCTCTTCGAGCCAGTAGGCACGCCGGTCCGCCTGCTCCCGGTAGGATTCCTGGTCGGAATACAGATGCCAGGAGCCATGCCCCTTGGCACGCGCATTGGCAAGCGCCAGCTCGGCATTGCCCAGCAGGGCATCGGCGCTCTCACCATGCTCGGGATATACCACCAGGCCCACACAGGCGGAAAGGCTGCGCCTGAGCGTGCCCTCGTGATCGGAGATCCGCTGGGCCGCGACCCGACTCAGCAGACGACCGATCAGGATGGCGTCCGCACTGCTCAGATCCGGGTACACCAGGGCGAACTCATCGCTGCCCAGACGCGCGGCATAGAGCGGGGCCGGGTACAGATTCTGGATGTGCCGGGCAAAGGCCACCAGGAGCTGGTCGCCCGCCTCATGCCCATCAAGATCGTTGATGGAACGGAATTCATCGATATCACTGACGATCACCACGCCCTTACCGGCCCGGGACAACAACCCATCCAGACGGCGCTTGAAGGTATGGCGGTTCAGCAGGCCGGTGACCACATCCTGTTCCACCAGTGTCTGCAGGCGTCGTTCCGCCAGGCGGTGCTCGGTAACATCCAGACCCACGGACAGGTAGAGTCGCTCGCCCTGTACGTCATCCAGGCAGGAATGGAACCAGACCACATCACGTGGTTCATCCAATACTCCGTGCCTGAAGCTGCCCTCGCCATGCACCACATCGCCCGGGTGCATGGCCTCCAGGCGAAGCCTGTACTCATCGATTTCGGTTGCATGCATGAACATCCGCTGGAACGACTGACCCACCAGCTGGTCACGCCGGAAACCGCTGTCCGCGACGGCAAAGGCATTGGCCATGCGGATGCGACCGTCGCCACCATACGTGATGATCAGCACGGGGGCCGTATCCAGCAGGCCCGCCACAAGATCACGCTCCTGTTCCAGTTGGGTGGCCTGCGCGGAAAGGGCCGCCGCATGGGCCTTGTCTGCGTCGTGCAGGGATTGCAGTTGATAGGCCAGATCGAATGCCAGGCGTTCCAGCACGCGCATCTCGTCCTCCAGCCAGTGCTCGGGGTTCTGCGGGATGGCCGCCGCCACTTCCATGAATTTCTCCTGGCCCAGCAGTGGCAGCAGGCCGGACACCCTCCGTATGCGCTGCATGGCCGGACGCAGCAGGAAATACATGACGACCAGGGCCAGCAGCAGCACACCGCCGCCCCAGGCCAGGTTCCGCCAGGTGGCCAGCTCGATGTTGCGCACCCCGCGGGTCACGTCCGCCGCCACGGCCAGGCGCAACAGGCCATCCCCAGGAAAATCCGGAGCAAAGGTCATGACATGCCAGGTGTCGCCATTCACGACCACGGGAATGTAGTTCTCGCTCCAGGCCTTGGCCTGTGCCGCGCGCAGGATCCTGTGGGCACTTTCGCCACCGCTTACCGAAAGCAGACGCATGTTTTTCAGCCGATCGTGCGCGCCATTGCCCCCGGCCGCGAGCACGGCCACCTCCCCCTCTCCCAGGCGGCGCAGGTCCAGCACCACATCTTCCAGGCCCGAGACCAGGGCCACCGTCCCCAAAGGCCGGCCATGCTGCGTGGTGGGCAATACCACCTGATGTTCGCAGCGCGCGCCGCAGCTCACCCAGACCTGAGGCATTTCGTTGCGTTCGGCCCGTTCGGCCAGCGCCACCAGGGGCGCGGGCGCACCCGCGCCCCATTGGCCCAGCACGCGTTGATCCGCATCGAAGAACACCAGGGTGGAAAGGCCCTGGCTCAGGCTCAACTCGGACCACAGCGGCTCCACCGCCTCGCGCAAGCGCTCCCCGTCTCCCGCGCGCAGCGCGGATCGGATGGCAGGGGTCTCCACCAGCATGCGTGCCAGCACCTGCAGCCGGTCATTCTGGGCATGCAGCAGGCGGCTGGCGGTCACGCGCAGGCGTTCACGATAGGCGGCCTGGTCCAGGCTGAACTGCCTGCTCAGATCATATTGCTGCTGCAGGGAATACAGCGCTGCCATGCCCGCCATGACCAGGCCCGCCAGGATGATGATCTGCCAGCGGATACTGAGGAACATGGCGGCCGCGATCAAAAACGGTAGGCGGCCTGGAGGAGGAGCATGCGCCAGTTTTTGCGTTGGGACAGAAGCGGCGTATCCATGGGCGAGAGCCAGCCGGTGCCTTCGGTACGGTGCACTTCACCGGAAAACGCCCAGGCCCCCAGGTCCCGTCTGGCGCCGAGCACCCAGCCCTCGGCATAGCCAAGATAGGGCGGCAAGCCGGTCGCGGCGGCAAATCCGGCGCCGTGACGATCCTTCCGGTTGAGATAGAAGGCATCCCTGCGCAGATACACCTGCAGGGCCGGATCCAGGCGGTACGTACCCTGCAGGTACCACGTCTCCACCGTGTTGGGGTCCTCGAGTCCGGCACCGAACGGCCCGTAGCCCCTCCCCTGGTTTCTGATCCGTCCATACTCGCCGGTGATGCTCCAGTTTTCACTGTTCCACTCCAGAGACAGCAGCCGTGGCTTCAAGGTCGATTCCCCCGCGCTGAATACATCCGGCATGCCGGGGCGGTATCGGGCCTTCACCTGGCCCAGCGTAAGGCCGAGCCGCAGCTTGCCTCCATCCCGCTCCGCCAGGATCTGCCCCAACCAGGAATTCCGCCCATGATACGAACCGGGGGAATCCCGCAGCATGAACAGGTGTTCCAGGTCCTTGCTGTCCGTTTCGGGCCGCATCGCGTTGACACGCCAATTGATTTCCCAGTCGGCGTGCACATGATTGCCGTACAGCGATACACCTGGCGCCGCGAGATAGAAGTCTCTGATCCGGTCCAGATAGACCGATTGGGGCATGAGGATACCGGGGCGGGTGTGGGCCACGTCCCGTGTGGTGTTGTACAGCCCATAGGGATTCTTGACCTTGCCGACCTGGATACCGATACGTCGGCTGTCATCGCTGATCAGCGTGCGATCCGCGAAGGCGTAATCGACCCGTGGGTCGCCCTCGTCGGAAGCACCTGCCCAGCGGGCCAGGAGCTGGCCGGAAAACAGCCAGTCCCCGTTCGGACGATACGAGACGTTTGCCCCGACCTCGCGCATGTCCAGACCCAGGCCATCGTCGCTGTGACCACCCACGTTGTTGTCATTGGTGTGCACCACGGCCTGGCTGAGGAAGCCATGCCACTGCAACTGGTCATCCGCGGCAGACAAGGGCTCGGTCTGGAGCAACAGGCCGAGCACCAACACGCATGGAATCTGCTTGCTAATCCACATGGATCACCCTGATCTTCTCGTTGCTCGGCGCGCGGCTGGCATAGCCGACGGCCCCTGGTGTAGCCGCCACTTTGCTGATCAGCTCCGTCTCGGATTCCACCATCACAGGCGCCTGGGCCATGCCCGAATAGACCAAGCGGTCCCAGGACTGCCGCAGTTGATAGGGGTAGAGATTCAAACGCTCCTTGCACAGCGCGCTGTGCAAGGGATGGCCATCGGGCAGCACGAAGACCCGGATCAGACTGCCATCGGGCCACTTGACCTGACGCATGCCGAAGATGGCGCGCGCATTGGCCTGGCTCAGCTGGCTGACGGGTACGGACCTGTTGGCGATGACATCGACCGCCCCCGCCTGCAGCGCGAGCAGTCCGGCCAGCCCCAGTCCGGCCCACCTGAATGCTAGGCGCATGACACCTGTTTCATACCAACCCCCCGGATCGAGGCACTACCTGAGTCCCAACACATCCTGCATATCGTAAAGCCCGGATGCACGCTGGCATACGAAGCGGGCGGCGCGCAGGGCTCCCAGGGCAAAGGTCATGCGGCTGGAGGCCTTGTGCGTGATCTCCAGGCGTTCGCCGATGCCGGCGAACATCACCGTATGCTCCCCCACCACATCGCCGCCCCGCACGGTGGCAAAACCGATGGTGTGGGGATCCCGTTCACCGGTCGCGCCTTCGCGTCCATATACGGCACATTCTCTGAGATCTCTACCCAGTGCGGCGGCCACCACTTCACCCATGCGCAGGGCCGTACCCGAGGGCGCATCCACCTTGTGGCGGTGATGCGCCTCCACGATCTCGATGTCGAAGCCATCGTTCAGGATGCGTGCCGCCGTGTCCAGCAGCTTGAGGGAAAGATTCACGCCCACGCTCATGTTGGGGGCGAACACGACGGGAACGGAGCCGGCCGCTACAGCGATGGCCGCCTTGCCGGCGGCATCGAGCCCCGTGGTACCGATGACCAGGGCCACGCCCTTTTCTCCACACAGCTGCAGATGGCGCAGCGTGGCCTCGGGCCGGGTGAAGTCGATGAGGACATCCGCGCCCGCAAGGGCGGCAGACATATCCTGGGAGATGCGCACCCCCAGCTGGGTGCCCGCCAGCTCGCCCGCGTCATGCCCCAGCCAAGGGCTCCCTTCCCGCTCCAGGGCGGCGTGCAGCGTCATGTCGGCCGCGTCGGCCACGGCCTCCAGCAAGGCGCGTCCCATGCGTCCGGATGCGCCGGCGATGACCACGCGCACAGCATCACCCGCGCTCATGGGGTATTCCCTTCGGTCCCGGTCTGAGCGGCAGACCCTTGCCCCGCGGCCACCACATCCCCTTCGACCGCCTTGAGCAGGCCGTCCTCGAACACCGCGATGACACGACGCTGCTCGGTCAGCCGGCCTGCCTTCTGATATCTGTAGACGTAGTCCCAGCGGTTGGGATGGAAAGGGTCCTGCACCAATGGAGAACCCAGGATGAAGCGCACCTGCGCCGGCGTCATGCCGGGCTTGAGCTGACCCAGCATTTCCTGGCTGATCACGTTGCCTTGCTGCACATCGATTTTGTAGGGGCCGAGCTTGTCGATGGGATGGCTCCAGCTGCCGCAGCCGGTCAGCAGCAGGGGGATTAGCAGGAGGACTGATCGCATGTACTGACGCCCGGCGAGTCGAAGATGAAAGCCACGGTATGATAGCCTGCAACCTCCGAGTGCTATAGACCCCTATCCAAGCAGATCAATGACCAATACGCAGCAACTCAAGACCATGGGTCTCAAGGCCACCGGCCCCCGCCTGAAAATCCTGAGCCTGTTCGAACAGTCGGATCAGCGTCACCTGACTGCCGAAGACGTGTATCGCCTGCTGGTCCTGGATAACGTGGATGTGGGTCTGGCCACCGTTTACCGCGTGCTGACCCAGTTCGAGCAGGCCGGCCTGCTCATCCGCCATCACTTCGACAACGACAAGGCGGTCTATGAGCTGAACCGCGGCGGGCATCACGACCATCTGCTGTGTATCCAGTGCGGCAAGGTGGAAGAGTTCTACGATGCGGAGATCGAGAAGCGCCAGAAGGCCGTGGCCGCCGAACGCGGCTTCAGGCTGGCGGAGCACGCCCTGTATCTCTATGTGGAATGCCTCAGGGAAGACTGCCCCAACAAACACGCGCAGGATCAGCGGGCCAAGACGGATTGAGGCGCCGGAACCGGCTCCAAGTCCGTAGAGCCCGCCGCACGGGACACCGTTCCGGCCCGGCAACCAGGTTTCCTCAGCCAGGCTTGGCCCGAACCCCTCCGGCAGGCCCGCTCACATCCAGCATCTCCGCGGCATGACGGCGCGTGACCTCGGTGATTTCCAGTCCTCCCAGCATGCGCGCCAGTTCTTCCCGGCGGCTGGCGATATCCAGCAGTACCACACGCGTCCGCAGTTCCCCTGCCACCGATTCCTTGCTGACACGGTAGTGCTGGTCGGCACGTGCGGCCACCTGAGGCAGATGGGTCACGCACAGCACCTGACGGTCCTTGCCCTGTTCGGCCAGGAGGCGGCCCACGATCTCCGCCACGCGGCCACCGATGCCGGCATCCACCTCGTCAAAGATCAGGGTGGCCGCACCACTGACCCCGGACAGCACCGTCTGCAGGGCGAGCCCCAGGCGGGAGAGTTCGCCTCCCGAAGCCGTGCGCGCCAGATCCTGAAGGGCCTGGCCGGAATGGGTGGAAACCCGGAACCTCGCTTCCTCCACACCCTGTCCGCACGGCTCACAGGTGGGCAGGTCCACACGAAAGCGCCCGCCCTGCATGGCCAATTGCTGCATGGTCCGGGTAACGGCCTGGCCCAGCCTGTCCGCTGCCTGCGCGCGCAGGCGGCTCAGGCCCTGGGCCAGACGATGATAATCCGCCTCGCATGCCCGCTCGGCCTGTTCCAGGGCCACCAGATCGGCCGCTTCGCCCAGCTCCCGCAGGCGGGCCCTGGCGTGCAGCAAGGTATCGGGTATGGCCTCGGGGCGGATGTGGTGTCTGCGCGCCGCGGCCTGGATGACCGCAAGGCGTGACTCCACCCGCGCGAGTGCTTCCGGATCCAGATCCACCCGGTCCGCGTAGCGACGCAGTTCCCGGGCCGTGTCCTGGATCACTTCCGAGACGCCATCCAGACTGTCCCGCAGGTCTGTCAGGGCCGCATCCAGTTGCGCCAGCTCCAGCAGGCGCAGACGCACGCCGCGCAGGCGCTGCGACAGCCCGGCCTCGTCCCCCTCCAGCGCGTCGGCCAGCTGCTGGGACCCCTGCAGGAGTTCCGCGGCATGCGCCAGGCGGCGCTGGTCCTCCTGCAGGATGCGCCAGTCCTCCTCACCGTATTCCAGGGCCTCGAGCTCACGTACCGTCTCCGCCAGTTCCTGGCGCTCCGCCGCCAAGCCATCGCTTTGCGAGATGGCCGCCCGGCGGTGATCACGTGCCGCGCGCCAGCGGTGCCAGGCCTCCGCCACCTGTCGCGCCAGTTCCGCGGCACCGGCATAGGCATCCAGCAGACGACGCTGTTCCGCCGCCTTCAGCAAGGAGTAATGCGCGTGCTGACCATGGATATCGAGCAGGAATGTACCGGCCGCCTTGAGCTGTTGGAGGGTGGCCGGCCGGCCATTGATGAAGGCGCGGGAACGGCCTCCGCTCTCCACCACGCGACGCAGGAGCAGCGTCTGCCCATCGGCCGCCAGATCCTGATCCGCCAGCCAGGCGATCAGAGCCGGCATGCCGGACAGGTCGAACTCGGCGCCGATCTCCGCCCGGGTGGCGCCCGCCCGCACCACGCCGCCCTCGGCCCGCTCACCCAGCACCAGGGCCAGGGCATCCAGAAGAAGGGACTTGCCCGCGCCGGTCTCGCCGGTAAGCACGGAAAAGCCGGGGTGGAAGTCCAGCTCCAGCCGCGCCACCAGGACGAAATCCGTGAGGGTCAGCGACAGCAGCATGCGTGCCAGTGCCGGGGAAAATCGACTGCGCGGGGGGACAGGCGATGGGCCTGCGCAGGGCGGGAGGCCGGCATTACCCTTGCCCTCCCCCCTTTTTCCTTTCGCATCACAGCTTCTCTCCCCAACGCAGCTTCTGACGCAGGGTATCGTAGTAGCTGTGCCCAACGGGATGCAGCAGGCGCACGCTGTTGTGGGCGCGGCGGATGACCACCCGGTCGCCCACCTGCAGATCGGCATGCAGCTGGCCATCGAAGTGGACACGGGCGTCATCGGCATGGATGACATTGATCTCGATCTCGGAGTGACTGTTCACGGCGATGGGCCGGGCCGACAGGGTATGGGGACAGATGGGTACCAGGACCACCGCCTCCAGGGAGGGATGCAGGATGGGGCCTCCGGCCGAAAGGGCGTAGGCAGTGGAACCGGTGGGGGAGGACACCACCAGGCCATCGGCGCGCTGACTGTAGACGAACTGGTCGTCGATATATATCTCGAACTCGATGAGTCGCCCCTGCGAACCCTTGTTCACCACCACGTCGTTGAAGGCATGGGCATGAATGAGGACTTCCCCCGTCCGCTCCACGCTGGCTTCCAGCATGACGCGCTCCTCGGTCACGAATTCCCCGCCCAGCATCTCGTCCAGGGTGGAAAACATGGTGTCCAGGGACACATCCGTGAGAAAGCCCAGGCGCCCCAGGTTGATGCCCACCAGCGGGATACGGGAGTCCACCAGGGCGCGGGCGATACTCAGGAAGGTACCATCCCCCCCCATGACGATGGCCAGGTCCGCCTCCTGGCCGATGCCGCTCAGGGCCCGGGTCTGGAAGCCGGCTATGGCGCAGGTCTCGGCAATGTGGCAGGTCAGCAGTACGGTATAGTGCTTGGCCTTGAGGTAATGGGCCAGCCTGGACAGGGAAGAGGCGCTGGATGGGCTGTTGTACTTGCCCACCAGGGCTATTGTCTTGAAATCGGGTTTCATGGCGTGAAATTATAGCCATGCCCCCCGGATCGAAATCATGCTCAACGACCGCGCCCGCATCCTGCTCAAACACCTGGTGGAACGCTACATCGAGGACGGTCAGCCCGTCGGCTCCCGCACCCTGTCCAGACACACGGCACTCAACCTCTCCCCCGCATCCATCCGCAACATCATGGCGGACCTGGAGGAAGGGGGCTTCATCGCCAGCCCGCACACCTCGGCCGGCCGCATCCCCACACCCAAGGGCTATCGCCTGTTCGTGGACAGCCTGCTCACGGTGAAACCCCTGGAGCGGGGGGAGGTCCGCCAGATCGAAGCCAGTCTCATCCCGGACGATCCACAGCGCCTGATTGCCACCGCCTCTAACCTGCTGGCGGAACTCACCGCCTATGCCGGGGTGGTCATGACCCCCAAGCGGCGCAACCCATCCCTGCGTCAGATCGAATTCCTGCCCCTGTCGGAAAAGCGCATCCTGCTCATCCTGGTGACCCAGGACGGCGAGGTGCAAAACCGGGTGCTGCTCACGGACAAGACCTTCACCCCCAGCCAGCTCACCCGGGCCGCCAACTACTTCAATCAGCACTTCGCCGGCTTGTCCTTCGTGGATGTGCAGCCCCGCCTGGCGCGGGAACTGGTGGAGCTGAAATCCGACATCAGTCGCCTCATGGAGGCGGTGGTGAAGGCCGGCAGCGAGGCCTTCGGAGATGCCGGTAAGGAATACGTACTGGCCGGTGGGCGCAACCTGCTGCACACACCGGAACTGTCCACCAACATGAGTCGACTGCGGGAACTCTTCGGCCTGTTCGAACAGAAGACCGAGCTGCTGCAGCTCATGGATGTGGGGCTCTGCGCCAATGGCGTGCAGATCTTCATCGGCGCGGAATCGCGGGTCGAACCCCTGGACGAATGCAGCGTCATCGCCGCCCCCTATGAAGTGAACGGCGAGGTTGTGGGTACCCTGGGCGTCATCGGCCCCACGCGCATGGCCTACGAGCGGGTCATCCCCATCGTCGACATCACCGCCCGGCTGTTGTCCAGTGCCCTGTCCTACCACTGATGCGGGGCACTGCCCCCGCCCTCTGTACGCCGTGACCCGTACCCTGTAGCCTGAATCCAGAATACCCAGGAGACCATGTGATCCCGTTCCAGCCCGGCATTCTCGCCCCCATCCCTGCCGCCGCCCGGCATCTGCAATTTCACCTGGCCCCGGGCCAGGACCCGGAGGCAATGCGCGCCACCCTGGAGCGCCTGGCCGCAAGCGTGGACGGCGAACATGTGGTGTTGGGTATCGGCCTGCCCCTGGTGGCCGCGCTGGGCCGCTGCGTGCCTGGCCTGCATGACTTTCCCGCTTACCAGTCCGCCGCGGTGGACATCCCTGCCACGCCCACGGCCCTGTGGTGCTGGTTGCGCGGCGAAGATCGAGGCACCCTGCTGCACCAGGGCCGCGACATCGAAAGGCTTTTGGCCCCCGCCTTCCACCTGACCCAGAACCTGGAAGCCTTCCGCTACGAAAACAGCCTGGACCTCACGGGCTACGAGGACGGCACCGAGAACCCCCAGGGCGAGGCTGCCCTGGCCGCCGCCTTCACCCGCGATCAGGAGCCCGGCCTGGATGGTGGCAGCATCGCCGCCCTGCAGCAGTGGGTGCATGATCTGGACCGCTTCCAGACCCTGACGCCCCTGGAGCAGGACCACAGCTTCGGCCGGCGCAAGGCGGACAACGAAGAAATCGAGGATGCCCCGGAAAGTGCCCACGTGAAGCGCACGGCCCAGGAAGACTTCGAGCCCGAGGCCTTTGTGCTGCGCCGTTCCATGCCCTGGTCGGACTGTGGCCGGTCCGGTCTGATGTTTCTGGCCTTCGGCCGGGATGCCCGTGCCTTCGAGGCCCAGCTCCGGCGCATGACGGGCCAGGATGACGGCATCCTCGATGCCCTGTTCCGCTTCACCCGGCCGCTCACCGGGGCCTATTTCTGGTGCCCGCCCATGCTTCAGGGACGGCCCGATCTGCGGCTCCTGGACATGCGTCAGCCCGCCCCATGCTCGGCGGTCTGAACTGGTTCCACTGGGCCCTGCTCTCGGCGGTGTTCGCGGCCATGACCGCCATCTTCGCCAAGCTCGGCCTGCAGGATGTGGATTCCGACCTCGCCACCCTGATCCGCACGGCCGTCATCCTGCTGGTGCTGACGGCCTTCGTGCTGGCCACGGGCAAGTGGAGCAACCCCCTGCACCTGTCCGCCCACACCTGGGTGTTCCTGTCCCTCTCGGCCCTGGCCACCGGTGCCTCCTGGGTCAGCTACTTCCGTGCCCTGCAGCTGGGGGAAGCCTCCAAGGTCGCCCCCATAGACAAGCTCAGCCTGGTGCTGGTGGCCATCTTCGCCTACATGTTCCTGGGTGAGCGTCCCAGCCCGAGGGAATGGCTGGGCATCGGTCTGGTGGCCGCCGGCGTGCTCACCCTGGGGCTCAAACGCTGAACCTGCCGCATGGCCTTCTACCTGCCCGAACCGCCCTATCAACATGGACAGCCCGACCGCGTCGGTGTGCTGCTCATCAACCTGGGCACCCCCGAGGCGCCAACGACCAAGGCCCTGCGGCCCTATCTCCGGGAGTTCCTTTGGGACCGGAGGGTGGTGGAAATTCCCCGACCCATCTGGTGGCTCATCCTCAACGGCATCATCCTCAACACCCGGCCGAGAAAATCCGCTGGGAAATACGCCGCCATCTGGCGCGCGGACGGCTCGCCCCTGCAGGTGCATACCGGGCACATGGCCAGCCTGCTCCAGGGCCATCTGGGTGAGCGGGTACGGGAACCGGTACTGGTGGACTACGCCATGCGCTACGGCCGGCCCAGCGTAGCCGACAAAATTGCCGCCCTGAGAGCCAGGGGGGTGAATCGCCTGCTGGTGGTGCCACTCTATCCCCAGTATGCGGCCAGCAGCACGGGCTCGGCCCTGGATGCGGTGTACGCCACCCTGCTGCGCACCCGCGCGCCCCCCGAATTGCGCACCGTGCGTGGTTTCCACGACCACCCCGGCTATCTCCAGGCCCTGCGCCAGAGCATCGAGATGTTCTGGGCGGAGCGGGGCCGGCCCGACGTGCTGGTCATGAGTTTCCATGGCGTGCCGCGCCGCAGCCTGGAACTCGGTGATCCCTACCACTGCGCATGCCGGAAAACCGGACGTCTGCTGGCCGAGGCCCTCGACCTGCCGGCAGAACGATTCCGCATCACCTTCCAGTCCCGCTTCGGTCGGGCGGAATGGCTGCAGCCCTACACCAGTGCCACCCTGGCACAACTGGGCCGGAACGGCACCCGCCGGGTGGACGTGGTATGCCCGGGCTTCGTGGCCGACTGCCTGGAAACCCTGGAAGAGATCGGCATGGAGGGCAAGGCCGGCTTCCTCCAGGCCGGCGGCAAGGAGTTCCACTATATTCCCGCCCTCAACGACCGGCCCTTGTGGATCCACGCCCTGTGCGATCTGGTACAGAGCCACCTGGCAGGGTGGCTGGATGAAAACTGGAGCGCAGCCGCCGAGAAGGCGGAAATGGACGCCTCGCATCAGCAGGCACGCGCCCTGGGGGCAAAAAATTAGCCGCAAGCCGCGGCAATATTAGAGTTTGCTTGTTGACCCGGGAAAAATTCCCGTGAAACTATGCCTCATTCATATCAGAACTTGATTCATTCAAGTTCGACCCTGGTGACGGGCAACCGTCTTTTCTTTCTGGAGGATGTGATGGAGACAAAAAAACTCGCCCTGGGCCTGCTGGTCGCGGGCATGCTGGGTACCGTAGCCACGGCCCAGGCGGTGGATACCCGGGCCCGCTTCATGGCCGCCAACTGTTCCTACTGCCATGGCACCGACGGCCGCAGCTCCGGCGCGATTCCCAGTCTGGCCGGGCTGGACGCGAAGTACTTCGTCGACCAGATGAAAGCCTTCCGGGATGGCAGCCGACCCGCCACGGTCATGGGCAAGCATGCCAGTGGCTACACCGATGCGGAATACGAGGCCATGGCCAAGTACTTCGCGGCCATCAAACCCTGACCCGCGGCATAGAGGAGAGACAAAATGAGCTTTGATCGTCGTGATTTCCTGAAGGCCTCCGCCGGGGCAGCGGGTGCGGTTTCCCTGGGCACGCTTTCCGGTTGCGCCAGCACCGCCACGGTGGGTGGCGCCATGCCCAAGATCGTGGTGGTGGGCGCGGGCTTCGGTGGCGCCACCTTCACGCGCTACATGAAGCTGTGGACACCCGGGGTCGAGATAACCGTCATCGAGCCCAACGCCCAGTTCGTCTCCTGCCCCACCTCCAACGAGGTTCTGGCAGGCCTCAGCCAAATGCAAGACATCACCCGTCCCTATGACAACATCAAGAAGATCGCCGATCGCTGGGTGGCGGATACCGTCGTGGCCATCGACCCCGACAAGCGCACCGTCAAGACCGCAGGTGGCCAGACCTTTGCCTATGACCGCCTGATACTGGCCGGCGGTATCGAGATTCTGTTCGACAAGGTGGAAGGCTATGACGCCGAGGCGCAGAAGACCGTGATGCACGCCTGGAAGGCCGGCCCCCAGACCGCCACCCTGCGCAAGCAGCTGGAAGCCATGCCCGACGGCGGCGTGTTCGTCATGTCCGTACCACGCGCGCCCTACCGTTGCCCTCCTGGGCCCTACGAGCGTGCCTGTCTGGTGTCCTTCTATTTCAAACAGGCCAAGCCCCGCTCCAAGGTCATCGTCCTGGACGGCAACGAAGACATCGCCTCCAAGAAGGGGCTGTTCCTGGCCGCCTGGAAAAAGCACTACGGCTATGGCACCGACAAGAGCATGATCGACTACCGGCCCAACAACATGCCCCGCTCCGTGAACGCCCGGACCATGATGGTGGGTACCGAGTTCGACGACGTGAAGGGCGACGTGATCAACGTGGTGCCGCCCATGCGCGCCGCCGAGATCTGCGGCATGGCCGGTGTGCGCGACGCCAGCAATGGCACCTGGTGCACCATCGACTTCACCACCTTCGAGTCGAAGGTGGTGCCCAACGTGCACGTCCTGGGGGATTCGACGCTGACCAACTTCCCCAAGTCCGGTTCCGTGGCCAACAACACCGCCAAGATGTGCGCCTATGGCCTGTCGGAGATCTTCGCCGGCCGCCAGCCCGACCCGGCTCCCGTGGTGACCAACACCTGCTACTCCGCCAGCACGAACAGCACGGCCTTTCACGTGGCCACCGTATACCGCTGGGATGCGAAGACGAAATCCATGGTGCCGCCCAAGAATGCCAACGGGGTCTCCAAGGAGGAGAGCGAGCTGGAACTGGCCTACATGCGTTCCTGGAAAGAGAACGTGCTGAACGATACCCTGGCCCTGTAAGCCTGGGCGCTGCGACGTGCACAAGGAGGGGCTCGATCCCCTCCTTTTTTTCGCCCGCCACGGGACGCCGTTTCAAAGTTCGAAGAGCTGACCCTGATACAGGGGCTGGGCCCGGGTGGCACCCTGTTGCGCCAGTTC
Organism: Pseudomonadota bacterium; assembly: GCA_029558905.1. Lineage (GTDB taxonomy): Bacteria > Pseudomonadota > Gammaproteobacteria > Burkholderiales > Thiobacillaceae > PFJX01. The sequence goes on along the minus strand of JAKQCX010000027.1, from coordinate 42,757 downwards.
GGCCATGATGGCGGCCTCGCCGGCAGGCTTCAGATGGCTGATCCAGACCGCGGGGCCGTTCCCGAGACGGGCCAGGGCCGGGGCGAGGGTCCCGGGTCGGTAGTGCTTCGAGGCCTCGGCCAGCTCCGCCAAGGCATCGGGGAAGGAGCATTCCACCACCAGATGGCGCAGATCCGGGGTCGTGGCCGCCGTTCGCCACAGGGCCTCATGGTGGGCCGTATCACCGGAAAACAGCAGGCTGCCCCCTCCGGCCCGCAGCAGGAAGCCCACGGCCGGCACCACATGGTTGGCGGGGATGGGCGTGAATTCCACCCCGGCCAGGTCCACTGTCTGGCCGATATCCAGCCTTGCGTAACGCAGGAATGGGGCCTCCGGATCGGGGATGCGGGCGAAATCCGGCCAGATACGCCAGTTGAACACATGATCCTGGAGAATCTGCAGGACCTCCGGCAGGCCATGCAGGGTCAGGGGGCGTGCCCGCTCGCCGGCCACGCTGTCCAGCAGCAAGGGCAGGGAACAGATGTGGTCCAGGTGGCTGTGCGTGATAAAGACATGCTCGACGCGGCACAGCTCGGCATGGCTCAGGGTGGTCACGCCGGTGCCGCAGTCCATGAGCACGTCATCGTTCACCAGAAAGCTGGTGGTATGACGGCCATCGCCGATGCCGCCGGAACAGCCCAGTACGCGTATTTTCATGACTCGTCCTTCACTTGCTGGTGAAGGTGAACACGCCATCCCAATCGGCGTGGGGCGGATTGAAGCGGAAGTGGGTCACCCGATCCAGGTAGACGTCATACAGTCGGCGGGCATTGCCCTTGCGCAATTCCATGAGCCGGACCTCCGCCTCGTCCCAGCGCTGGGCCTGGTAGTCGGCGAAGGCGGCCTCGAAGGCGCTGGCCTCCGCCAGACGCTCGGAGGACAGTTCCGCGGCCACGCCCAGGGGTTCATGGATGGCCACGGGCACATCCTTGCCCTTGACCCGTACCCGATCCACGATCTGGAAGGCCAGGTCCGGACAGGCCTCGCGTGTGGCCTCGCCCACCAGCACGCCCACACCATACTGGCGCGTGAGGGCCTCCAGGCGGGAGGCCAGGTTCACCGCATCGGCCATGACGGTATAGGCCATGCGGAATTCCGAGCCCATGTTACCCACGCTCATGCGGCCGGTATTCACGCCCACACCGATGCGTACCGCCGGCCAGCCCCGCTCTTCCAGCCTGGGATTCAGCTCGCTCAGGGCGGCCTGCATGGCCAGTGCCGCCAGCACGGCATCACGCGCATGGTGCTCGTCACTCATGGGAGCGCCCCAGAAGGCCATGACGGCATCACCGATATACTTGTCGATGGTGCCACGGCCCTCCTGCACCACCCGGGTCATGGCGGACAGATAGACGTTGAGCATGGCCGCCAGCTCGGCGGCCTCCAGTTTTTCCGAGATGCTGGTGAAACCAACGATATCGGAAAACAACACGCTCATGACCCTGGACTCGCCCCGCAGGCTGTAGCGTGCCGGGTCCCGAGCCATCTCGTCCACCAGTTCCGGGGGCACGTACTGGCCGAAGAGACGGGTGATCTGCGCCTTGGAACGCGCCTCCGTGAAGAAGCCCCAGCTCATGTTGAGCACGAACAGCCCTGCCACCACCAGCAAGGGAGCGGCCAGGTTCAGGCTCATCTGCATGCCGGTCCAGGCATAGACATCCAGCCCCAGCAGCAGCAGCAGCAGACTGCCCGCGAGGCTGGCCGCCCACACGGGGGACAGCCAGGGCAGGACCGCAGCCAGGGCCAGGCCCAGGAACAACACCCCCAGGGTCAGGATGCGTTGCTGGTTGGCGGGCTCCCATTTCACCGTCTCGTCCAGGATGCCGGAGATCAGGTTGGCATGGATCTCCACACCCGGAAAGGCCTTTTCCGCCGGTGTGACCCGCAGGTCCAGGATGCCCGGAGCGGTGGAACCCACCAGAACGATGCGGCCCTCCAGCTGGGATGCGGGGGTGCGCCCGGCGATGATGTCCGCCGCGGAGATGTATGAAAAGGCTCCCATGATGCGATACGGCACCAGAGCCAGGGCCTGCTTGTCCAGGGGCAGCTTCAGGCCATCGAGATCCAGGGCGGCGGGGGCCAGGCCGTGACCACTGCGTCCCGGGGGGATCACCCGGGGGGTATCGCTGCCCATGCCGGCCCGCGCCAGGTTCAGGGACAGGGAAGCGTAGCACTTGCCCGCGTGGGCCATGACCATGGGCATGCGACGCATCACGCCGTCGAAATCCGGATGGGCATTGAAGAAACCCGCGAACGGGGTCTGGCCTTGCAGACGCGCCAGATTGGCGTTGTAACCCTCCGCCCGCTCGGGCCGGATGCCCTGCTGCTCCAGAAGTCCGCAATCCAGCAAGGCCTGCGGCAGCTCACCCTGACTGGAGTGCCCGGCCTGGACCCCGAAATAGAAACCCAAGACCGCCGGGCCCTGCGCCAGGGCCTTGGCCAGGTGACCGTCATAATCCAGGCGGTCCCGCAGACGGGCCAGATTGGCGTTGAAACCGGCATCCCCCGCCAGCGGACCGCGGGCCAGCCGTTCCAGCACGGGCAAACCCGAGCTCTGATCCGGCTCGGCGAACAGGATGTCGAATCCCACCGCCGCGACGCCATATTGCTGAAACAGGTTGGAGGTGAGCTGGGCCATGCGCTCCCGGGGCCAGGGCCAGCGGCCGATTTCCTTCAGGCTCTTCTCGTCGATGTCGGCGATGACGATGCGCTCGTCCACGCGCCTGTCCTGAAATATGCGCAGCTTGGCGTCATACAGGGCCGCGTCCAGCTTTTCCACGAAATACAGCTCGTACAGGCCAGCGGTCTGACCCAGGAGCACGAGCAGGAACGCCACGCCCGCGGCGAACTGCCCCAGGGAGCGTCGGGTTCGCTGGCTCCAGGCCATCGCCTCACCTCAGGCGATAAAAGCGGCCGGCAACGGACTGACCCGCGGGTACATCATCCAGGTGGCTGTCCACCGCCTCGGCCAGACGTCCCAGACGCTCCTCCGGGTGGGGATGGGTCTTGAACAGCAGGGAAACACGCTTGTCACCCTGGGCCACATGTCCGATATCCGCCAGCACGGCCGGCAGGGCGTAGGCGTCATAGCCTGCCCGGGCGGTGAGCACCACGCCGATGCGATCCGCCTCGTATTCCGCGTCCTTGTCCAGACCGCGGGCCACCACCTCGGCGCCATTGCCGATGATGTTCTGCACCAGTTGATCCTCACTCTTGAACTTACTGCCCAGCAGGCTGCCCACGGCGGCGATGGCCTGGCTCTGTTGCAACAGCTTGAGATGATGCCTGCGGAGCACATGTCCCACCTCGTGGGCCAATACTCCTGCCAGTTCCGCCTCGTTGTTGAGGCGTCGGTAGAGTCCCTTGGTGATGAAGATATACCCCCCGGGAGCGGCGAAGGCGTTGATGTCCTCGCTATCGATGACGCCAAAGCGCCAGGGCAGGTCTGGACGCTCACCCTGCAGGGCCACCCACAGCCCCACGCGGTTGACGTAGCGCTGCAGGCCGTCGTCACGCACCAGGGGGACGGCACCCAGCAGGTTGCCAGCAATCCGCTGACCGATGCGCACCTCGTCCGCCTGACTGGTGCTGCCGGCGAGCAGGGACTTGAGAAGCTGATCCCGGGGCTTCTCGGCGGCCGGCTGCACCTGCTGCTGGGTGCCTGGCGGGGTGTCCAGGGTCTGCTGGCTGTCCTTGGGCTTGATCTTCTCCTTCAGGATGGACTTCAGGGCAGAGCCCAGATCCAGCGCCTGGGCGGGACCCAGCCCCAGAAAACCCGTCAGCACCAAGGCTAGGACGGTCCTGACAGGGCGCTTCATTGCACACCTCCCCAAGCATTGGGGCCGGCATTGGGATCGCTGCCGGCCGGCGCGGGTGCCGGAAGATACGGCACCCGCCGCTGGCTCAGACCGGCGGCCCGGGCAAAGCCCGTGGCGTCGGCCGCCGTGGCACGATATCGCTCCATGGACTGGAGTTCCTGGGCGTCGAAGCGGGCCATCTTCAATTCCTCCTCATTGAGGCCCCGCACCCCGGCCACCGCCACCACACGGCTGTCACGCCTGCTGGCCAGGGCGGCGATATCCGCGGCACTGCCGGTACTGGTGTTCGCCCGCACGGAAAGGATGCGTACCCAGCCGGTATGCCCACCGGCACGAATCTGGGTCCATCCCCCCTGACGTGCCAGGATCTCCACATTGCTGCCCTTGGCCAGTGCGGCCACGCGGGCCGCGGCAACACTGGGGGAGGACTTCAGGTCCTCATCCTTGATCAGGGTGCCGGGACCGGCCCAGACTGGCAGGGTCAGCAGGCCCAGGCACAGCAAATGCAGCATGCGTGTCATGTCGGTATTCCCCTCTCTCTTGCTGGCCCAATGATACATGCGGGGTTGCTATGATTCCCGCATGGCATGGCTCAGTGACTTCCTCATCCGCCGTGGCACGGCGGCCCTTGCCCTGTTGCGCACCTGGCAGGGCATCCTCCGTTTCGCGGCCCAGGCCCTGATCGCCGCTTCCACACCCGCTGCTTACAACAGTGCCACGCGCATGGTGGTGATGAAGCAGATCTACTTCACGGCCTGGCAGATCCTGTTGCCCTTTACCCTATTCGCCGCCCTGCTCTCCTTCGTGCTGATCCAGATCGTGGTCTCTACCGCGGCCCGCATCGGTCAGTCGGATTTCGCCCTGGAGATGAGCATGCGCATCCTCGTGTTGGAGATCCTGCCTCTGGTCACCGCCCTGTTCGTGGCCCTGCGTTCCAGTTCGGCCATCAACACCGAGGTGGCCCTGATGCGCATCCACAATGAAATAGACGCCTTGGAGGAGGCAGGCGTTGACACCCTGCGCATGGAGTTCATGCCCCGGGTCATTGGCGGCGTGGTGTCGGTGCTGGCACTGACCGCCATCACCAGCGTGCTGGCCCTGGTGCTGGCCTATCTGGCGGTATACGGTTTCCAGCTCTGGAGCCTGCCGGATTTCACCCGTGTCATGGGCAAGGTGTTCGATGCCGCCATCATGACCGGCATCTGGCTCAAGAGCCTGGCCTTCGGCCTGGCGGTCACCATCATCCCCGTGGCGGAAGGCCTGGCCACCCCCAGGATGCTGTTCATGGCCCCCATTTCCGTGCTGCGCGGCATGGTGCGCCTGTTCTTCGTGCTGATGCTCATCGAGGTGGCCTCATTAGCCTTCAAATACATCTGAAGTGGCTGGCGCACGATGCCGCCCGGCGCGCGCTCATCGAAGCCCAGCCCGGCGCCGCCCTGGTGTCCGCCGAGCTGCCGCTGCGCGCCAATCTGGTAGTGCTGGAAAACATCGCCGTGGTGCCCCAGTACGTCCAGAACCTGTCCTATCTGGACGCGGCGGACGTGGCCTGGAACCTCCTGCTCCAGGTGGGCTATGCCGACGCCGCCTACAAGCGCGACCCGGCCCTGACGCACGAGGAGCGATTCGTCGCCAAGCTGCTGCGTGCGGTGGTGGGCCGCCCCGACCTGCTGCTCATCGACCGGCCGGCTATGCTTTTGCCCGATACCCGCTATCCTCCGTTCGTGGACGATGTGCTCCGCCGCCTGGATGACCGACTCAACCACTGCTGGATCCTGGATTACAGATGGAACGAGCCCCTGTACGCGCCCCGCTGATCAAGAACCTGCAGTTCAAGGTGGGGCTGCTGCTGAGCCTGACCGTACTCCTGGCCTTGGGTCTGGTGTTCTATGGCCTCTATGCGCGCGGCCTGTTCGAACCCACACAGACCCTTAACCTCACCGCCCCGGATGCGGAGGGCGTGAGCGTGGGCATGCCGGTCAGTTTTTCCGGCTTCCCCATAGGCGAGGTCAAGAAGATGGACCTCAGCGAGGACGGCAAGGTACTCATCGAAGTCGCCATTCCGAAGCGGGATGCCAAATGGCTGCGTCACAACAGCCAGTTCACCCTGGAGAAAGGCCTCATCGGCAGCGCAAGGATCAAGGCCCATACGGCCGATCTGAGGGAAAGGCCCCTCGTGGACGGCGCCACCCTGCCCCTGCTGACCGGCGAGGACCCCACGGACATCGCCGTCATCAAGCAGCGCGTACAGACCCTGCTGGACAACGTGGTGGCCATGACCCAGGCGGAAGCCCCCATCAACCGCACCCTGGGCCATGTGGAGACCATGACCGGGCGCATGGCCGGGGAATATGGTGTGCTGGGAGGTGTCATGGGCAGCCCGGAAAAGGCCAGGCAGGTGGTGAAGATCATCGAGCAGGCCAACACCCTCATGGGCAACGTGAACGGCATCTCCCTCAAGGTGGACGGCATGCTGGCCAAGGCCGACACCCAGGTGTTCGGGCCCGACGGCGTCATGGACCACACGCGCCAGTCGGTGGCCACGGTCAACCGGATGCTGGGGGAGGTGCGGGAAAGCCTGAAGAAGGCGGACGCCATCCTGGCCTCGGCCCAGACCGCCAGCGCCGACGTGGCGGTCATCACCGGCAACGTTAAGGAGGCCACCACCGACATGGCCCAGCTGCGGGTGGAGATCGACGACAGCGTGCGCAAGGTCAACCACCTCATCAACGAGATCAATAAGAAATGGCCGTTCGCCCGCGACGTGGAGATCAGGACACCATGATGAAGACGACGATTGCCGCCTGCCTGGCGGCCGCCTTGCTCATGGCGGGCTGCTCCAGCGCGCCTCCCCCGCCGGACTGGAAGATGAATGCCGTGGGCCAGCTGGAGCACTTCCAGGCGCGTTGGCTGGAAGGAGATACACGGGCGGCGGATCTGGCCCTGGCAAAGAGCCGCGCCGAGCTCGCCCGCAGCGGCCGGCTGGATCTGCTGGCCCGCCTGGAGCTGGCGGCCTGCGGCACCCGTGCGGCCGCCCTGGATTTCACGGCCTGCGCGGCCTACGCCCCGCTGGCATCGGAGGCCGCCCCGGCGGATCGGGCCTATGCCCGTTTTCTGGGGGGTGCGTGGGACGGGCTGGATGGCGGGCTCCTGCCACCTCGCTATGCCGACCTGGTGGCCGCGCGCGAGGATACCGGCGCCAACCGGGCCGTGGCCGGCATCCAGGATCCCCTGTCCCGGCTCATCGCCGCCGGCCTGCTGTTGCGCCAGGGCAGGGCCGGACCCGAGACCCTGGCCATGGCGGTGGATACCGCCTCGGAGCGGGGCTGGCGCCGCCCCCTGCTCACCTGGCTGGAAGTCCAGCTCCGCCGTGCCCGTGACGCCGGTGATGCCGATGCGATCCGGCACCTGCAGCGCCGTATCGACCTGGTGGAAGGCAAGACCCGACCGTGATGGCCCATTTCGGACCCTCATCCCATGCAAACGAAGGTTTGCTCAATCATTCCGCTCACTCCTGGCAGGCCGGTAAAGAAGGATGGACTGGTTAACCCGACCCTGGCCCTGGTATGTGGCCGGCCCCATCATCGGCCTCATGGTTCCGCTCATGCTGTTCATCGGCAACCGTTCCTTCGGCATCTCCAACAATCTGCGCCACCTCTGCGCCATCACCCAGCCGGGCAAGGTGGATGTGGAATTCTTCCGCTACGACTGGAAGGAACATGTCTGGAGCCTGGTATTCGTCACCGGCACGGGCCTGGGGGGATATCTGGCCGGAGTCGTGTTCGCGGATCCCAACCCTGTACAGCTTGCCCAGGCCACCCAGGACATGCTGCTCTCTTGGGGCTTTCTCCTGCCCGCTGACAGCCTGGTACCGGATGAGCTGTTCGGAGCCAGCGTGCGCAACTTCACCTTCCTATTCGCCTGTGGCGTGTTGGTGGGCTTTGGCACCCGCTATGCCGGTGGCTGTACCTCGGGCCACGCCATCACCGGCCTGTCCACCCTGCAACTGCCCTCCCTGTATGCCGTGCTGGGTATCTTCACGGGTGGTCTGCTGGCCTCCTGGTTCTTCATGCCGCACATGCTGATCGGTTGAGGCCCGCATGCTCCGCTACCTGCCCTATCTTTGCTCCGGCGTACTGTTCGGCTTCGTGCTCATCAAATCCGAAGCGGCATCCTGGTACCGCATCCAGGAAATGTTCCATTTCCAGAGCTTTCACATGTACGGCATCCTGCTCTCCGCCATCCTCACGGCCTTCGTGAGCATTCAGCTCATCCGGCGCCATGCGCGCGGACAGTCCCTGGATGGGCAGGCCATCGAGATCCCGAGCAAGCTCCCCGGGCGCGGGAGCTATATCTTCGGCGGCCTCATCTTCGGCTTCGGCTGGGGACTCGTCGGCCTGTGTCCGGGACCGGTTTTTGCCCTGGTGGGCACCGGCTCCATGGGGGCCATGGTGGTGCTTGCCGGTGCGCTGCAAGGTACCTGGCTGTATGGCGCGCTCAAACAGCATCTGCCGCATTGAACCCTTCCGCCCCAGGGGGTTTTGACAGCCCGGCGGTCAACCGACTACCCTTCGTGCCCGTTCCCGTTCCACACCCCCACAATGAGGAGACCCCCATGCGCAAGACCCTGATCACCCTCGCCCTGCTGGCTGGCTCTGGCGGCATCGCGCAGGCCGCCCCCCTGATGTCCGCCGAGTGGGCGGTCCAGGCCTGCAACTACTGGAACACCAACCCCGTACTCACCAACGAGCTGGCGGAAAAATGGGCCAAGAATGACGGTGGCCGCGGCTACAAGGTAATCCACATGTACCGTACGGACTGCGGTGAGAACACCAAGGTGGAAATGACCATCTCCACCAGGGGCGGCAAGACCACCTGCGCCTATGCCGGCGCCATCCAGCATGCCAGCCTCGATTACGCCATGGACTATCAGATGCACGCCGAAACCAAGCGCTGGCGCGAGATGGGTGCCGGTGAATACGGGCCCATGCGCGCCATGATGTTCGGCCGCCTCAAGTTCGAGGGCCCCAAGGTCGAAGCCATGAAGGTCATGGGCCCCTTCGAGCAGTTCCTGCTCATCCCCGGCAAGGTGCCCGGAGACGACGCCTGCCCGGCCGCACGCTAGGCCAGCCATAGCCGACTACCCCGATAGGACCCGCCGCGGCGGGTCTTTCTCATCGCGTCCGGTTCACGCCGTTTCCGGAACGATGCACAACCGCCAAGTCCCGCCACCCGCCAGGATTGCGAACAGGCGATCGATGTTGGGATGCCTGCCCGCATGCCGGCGCGCATCCTCGCCGTGCTCAGCATAGAGTTCCACCCCCTCCCGGGCGGCGTCCACATCGATCTGGCCATATTTGCCCGCCAGATAGGCATAGATCCGTACCGAGCCCATACTGCCGGGCCGGTTCTCGATGTTCTCGCGCTGTCCCCGCGGCCCCTGCAGTTCCAGGCGCGAGACAGCACGCACTTCGGGCAGGCTGGCCACACGCTCCGTGAAATTCATGCCCGCCTCACAGCCGGTAGGCCAGCAGGGTCAGCACCCTGGAGGTCATGCGCATGGCCCGCTTCACCGGTCCGGGCAGTTCAGTCCCGCCGTACGCGACCGCGGTGTGCGCATGCCGGGCCTCGTCCACCTTCATCTGCTCGACGATGGCCCGACTGCGGGCATCCCGGGCGGGGAGCTTATCCAGATGACTGTCCAGATGACCTTCCACCTGGCGCTCGGTTTCTGCCAGAAAACCCAGATTCCACTTGTCCCCCAGGGCACCGGCCAGGGCCCCCAGGGCGAAGGAGCCGGCATACCAGACGGGGTTCAGCAGGCTCTTGTGGCTGCCCAGTTCCCGCAGCCGCCGCTCGCACCAGGCCAGATGCTCGGTCTCTTCCTCCGCCGCCATTAGCAGGGCCTGCTGGGCCTCGGGGTTGCGGGCCGTGAGGGCCTGGCCGGCGTAGAGGGCCTGGGCGCACACCTCTCCACTGTGGTTGATGCGCATGAGGCCCGCGGCATGCCGCTTCTCGGCCACGCTCATGTCCCCTTCCGCCTGGCCGGCATCCGGATGTGGGCGACGGCTGGACGCGCCCGCAAAAACCGTGCGCAGGGCCTTGTCGAATTGCAGGATCACCAGGTCCGGCAAGGATGACTTGGGCAGGACGGCAGGCATGCTCGCTCCAAATATCGGGATGCGGGATTATCCCGAAAAATGCGGTTGCACGGGCCGCGCGCGAGCCGATCGGCGCGGACACCGGGCCTGTGGTGTAATGCGCGCCCTGTCTGCGTTCCACAGCCCTGATACCCGCCATGCCCGTCGCCGACCTCGTCTATGCCCTGCTGGTGCTCCTGCTGGCTTACTTCGTGCGCGGTATCTCGGGATTTGGTTCCGGTCTCATCGCCGTGCCCCTCTTGGCCCTGAAGTTTCCCCTGCCCCAGGTCGTGCCCTTCATGTTGCTGGCAGATTTTTCCGCCTCGGCCATCATCGGCGGTCTGCACTTCCAGCATGTGGTGAAAGCGGAGATCAAGCGCCTGCTGCCCGTCTCCCTGGTCGGTGTAATCCTCGGCACGACCCTACTGGTGTCCCTGCCGGCCACCGCTCTGCTCCACGCCCTGGCCGCCTTGATCCTGGCGTTCGCCCTGCGCTTCCTGCTGCTGCGCCCCGGACCCTTCTCCCCTGTCTCACCCCTGTGGGCCTACCCCGCGGCCCTGACCGGGGGTGCCGTGGGCGGCATGTTCGGTACCGGTGGTCCCCCTTACGTCATCTATCTGTCCCACCGCATCCAGGACAAGACCGTCCTGCGCGCCACCCTGTCCGGTCTGTTCTTCATGGAAGGCCTGATCCGCATCGCCACCTTCCTCGTCGCCGGCCTGCTGCTGGATGGGCGCATCTGGCTGCACGTCCTGGGGGCCCTGCCCATCGTGCTGGCCGCCCTGTACAGCGGCAGCCATATCCACACCCGCTTGAGCAACCTGCAGATGCAGCGCCTGGTGGGCTGGCTGCTGCTGGGCAGCGCCGTCTCCGTGCTGGTGAAGGCGGTGCAGTAAGCTGGAGGCCGCATGCACGGCGCGGGGGCCAAAAGCAGAAGGCCGCCCTCAGGCGGCCTTCTGTCGGGTATGGGGCGGGGCTTCAGTCCTTGCTGACCTTCTTGGTGTAGTCCAGCTTTTCCTTGATGCGGGCGGACTTGCCGGAACGCTGGCGCAGGTAGTAGAGCTTGGCCCTGCGCACATCGCCGCGACGCTTCACCTCGATGGCAGCCACCAGGGGGGAGTAGAGCTGGAAGGTGCGCTCCACGCCTTCACCCGCGGAGATCTTGCGCACGGTGAAGGCGGAGTTCAGGCCCCGGTTGCGCCGAGCGATCACCACACCCTCATAGGCCTGGAGACGCTCCCGGTTGCCTTCCTTCACCTTCACCTGCACCACCACGGTGTCGCCGGGGGCAAACTCGGGGATGGTCTTGCCTGCCGTCAGGCGGGCCATTTCTTCTTTTTCCAGCTGTTCGATCAGATTCATCTTCGCTTTCCTCAACACTCCGGGCGTCCGAGGTATCCGTGGATACATGACGCCGTTTCTCAATCCCCGCCTGAGCGGGTTCCTTCTTGCGACGGGTCTTGCGGCCCATCGCCGAATTCGTCCTCCAGCTTCCGCAGCAAGGAGCGTTCCAGCCCGGACAGGGCCCGGCCCCGCAGCAGGTCCGGTCGGCGCCGGCGTGTCCTGGCCAGGGACTGGCACAGGCGCCAGCGGGCGATGGCGGCATGGTCACCACTCTTCAGCACCACCGGCACCTCCAGGCCCAGGTACACCTCGGGCCGGGTGTAGTGCGGGCAGTCCAGCAGGCCCTGCGCGAAGGAATCCTCCCGGGCCGAATCCGCGTGGCCCAGGGCCCCGGGGAGCTGGCGGATCACCGCGTCGAGCACCACCATGGCGGGCAACTCCCCGCCGGACAACACATAGTCACCGATGGAAAGCTCTTCCAGTGGGTGACGCGCAAACAGGCGCTCATCGATGCCTTCGTAACGCCCCGCCAGCAGCACCAGGGCTGGCTCCAGGGCGAGTCCTTCGACCATGGCCTGGTCCAGCCGCCGCCCCTGGGGCGTGAGATGCACCAGCCGCGGCCTGGCCACCCCTTCCCGCTCCAGGACGGTCTTCGCCGCCGTCAGGGCCAGATCCAGGGGTTCCACCCGCATCACCATGCCGGGCCCGCCCCCGAAGGGCCGGTCATCCACCGTACGGTAGCTGTCCAGGGTGAAATCCCGGGGGTCCCAGAATCTCAACCGACACAACTGCCTGTCTATCGCCCTGCCCGTCACACCGGACTGGCTCAAGGCGCTAAACATCTCCGGAAACAGGGTGATGACGTGGTAGCTCGGCACCATGCCCGCATCCGTTCAGTCCTGGTCCCAGTTCGCGTCCCACTCCACCAGGATGCGCCGGCCCGGCCGATCCACCTCCCGTACATAGGCATGCACGAAGGGGATCAAGCGCTCGCCGCGCGCATGCCCCACCCGCAACACATCATGGGCGCCGGTTTCCAGCAGACCCGCCACCTCGCCCAGGACCATACCCTGGACGTTCACCACCTCCAGACCGATGAGGTCGTCCCAGTAATACTCGTCCGCATCGGTGCCCGGAAATTCCGCGCGGTCCACGGCCACGTCCATCCCCTGCAGGGCCTGCGCCGCGGTTCGGTCCCGCACGTCCGCCAATTGCGCCAGCAGGCCATGGCGGTGAACCCTGCCTGCCAGGACCTGGTATCGACGCCAGCCGCAACCCGTATCAGCCGGGCCCAGCCACCAGAACCCGTAATCCAGCAGGCTGCCCGGCGTGGACGTGTAAGGCTGGATCCGGATCCAGCCCTGGACGGCATAGGGGGCGGTCACCCGCCCCATCACGACCCGTTCCGCGTCAGGCAGTGGGCTTCTGTCCACGCACGATGCGGGCAACGGTGTCGGACATCCGAGCGCCCACACCCTGCCAGTAAGTCAGCCGATCCTGGGCCAGGCGCAGGGTTTCGGCGCCACCCCGGGCCACGGGGTTGTAAAAGCCGATACGCTCGACGAAGCGGCCATCACGGCGGCTGCGGGAATCCGCCACGACGATGTTGTAGAAGGGATTCTTCTTGGAGCCGCCGCGGGCGAGACGAATGGTCACCATGGTGTTGCAGTCCTCTAGAGTACGGTTACCGGCGTACACACAAAGGTGGCTCGCACCCAGCGGCCGGAAGGCCGCGCATTGTACGCCAAGCCCACCGCCATTCCAAGCACTTCAAGCCATTGTTCTGCCGACGATCAGCGCATGCCGGGCAACATGCCCTTCATGCCCCGCATCATCTTGGCCAGACCACCACCCTTGCCCATCATCTTCATCATCTTGCGGGCCTGTTCGAACTGGTTCAACAGGCGGTTCACATCCTGCACCTGGACCCCGGAGCCGGCCGCGATGCGACGCTTGCGGCTGGCCTTGAGGATATCGGGACGACGGCGCTCCTCCGGTGTCATGCCGTGGATGATGGCCTCGATGCGGCGCATCTCCTTCTCGCCCCTGGCCAGATCGGCCGCCGCGATCTGGCCTGCCCCGGGCAGCTTGTCCATGAGGCCGCCCAGGCCGCCCATCTTCTTCATCTGCTGCATCTGCGAGAGGAAGTCTTCCAGGTCGAAGCCCTTGCCGCTCTTGAGCTTCTGTACCGCCTTCAGGGCCTCGGCCTGATCCACCGTGCGCTGGGCCTCCTCGATGAGGGAGAGCACATCCCCCATGCCCAGCACCCGGCTGGCCATGCGTTCCGGGTGGAACACCTCGATGCCCGTGAGCTTTTCTCCCACCCCTACCAGCTTGATGGGCTTGCCGGTGATGTGGCGCACCGAGAGGGCCGCGCCGCCGCGGGCATCGCCATCCAGCTTGGTGAGGATCACGCCCGTCAGGGGCAGGGCGTCGCCAAAGGCCTTGGCGGTGTTCACCGCGTCCTGACCCTGCATGGCATCCACCACGAACAGGGTCTCCACCGGATTCAGCAAGGCGTGCAGGGCCCTGATCTCCGCCATCATGGCCTCATCCACGTGCAGCCGCCCGGCGGTATCCACGATGAGCACGTCATAGAGATGGCGCCGGGCATGATCCAGGGCGGCGCGGGCGATGTCCGCGGGCTTCTGCTCGCCGGAGGAAGGAAAGAAGTCCACCTCCGCCTGGCCCGCCACGGTTCGCAGTTGATCGATGGCAGCGGGACGGTACACGTCACAGCTCACCACCAGGATCCTCTTCCTGCCCGTCTCGCGGACCACGCGTGCCAGCTTGCCGGTGGATGTGGTCTTGCCGGCGCCCTGCAGACCCGCCATGAGGAACACCGCCGGAGGCCGGGTGGCAAAGGACAGTGGCGCGGCCTGGTCCCCCATGAGGTGGGTCAGCTCCTTGTGCACCACACCGATGAGCTGCTGCCCCGGGGTGAGGCTCTGCAGGACTTCCTGCCCCATGGCCCGCTCCTTTACCCGGGCGATGAAGTCGCGCACCACGGGCAGGGCCACATCGGCCTCCAGCAAGGCCACGCGCACCTCTCGCAGGGCATCCTGGATATTGACCTCTGTGAGGCGGCCCTGGCCGCGCAGGTTCTTGACTACGCGGGCAAGGCGGTCGCTCAGATTCTCGAACATGGTGGGCAGGGAGTTGCTATAAACTCGCGGAGTCTAACAAACCCAAACTCGGGGGGACCCAGCGCCCGTCATGCTAGAGGCCATCTGCATCATCGCTTACTTCGGCCTGGCCATCTGGTTCTGGCCCGGACTGCCCGGATGCTGTCGGACCGGCTGGCTGCCACGCCTGCTGCCCATCGTACCCCTGGTCCCCCATCTCTTCCTGCTGCACCGTGACATCCTGGGCGAGGATGGCCTGCACCTGGGCTTCGCCGTATCCCTGTCCGCCGTCTCGGCCCTCACGGTACTCACCTATACCACCGCCGCCTGGCGCTATCATTTGGCCGGTGTGCTGGGTTTCGTGCTGGCCCTGGCGGGATCGAGCGTGCTGCTGGAGATCCTCATGCCACCGGGTCCGCCCCTGGCACATACGGATGCCCCGCTGTTCCACTGGCACCTGTTGGTGGCCTTTGCCGCCTACAGCCTGCTCAGCATCGCCGCCCTGCACGCCATCCTCATCGCCCTGGCGGAGAAGCACCTGCACCAGGCCGTGCCCCCCAGGATGCTGGCGGGCCTGCCCCCCCTGCTGACCCTGGAAAAACTCCTCTTCCGCATCATCCAGGCCGGCTTCGTGCTGCTTACCCTGACGGTCGTCTCCGGTATCGGCTTTTCCCAGGAAATCTTCGGCAAGCCCGTGCCCTTCAACCACATGAGCGTATTCGGCTTCGCCGCCTGGCTGATCTTCGCCGCCCTGCTCGGCGGTCGGCACATCTATGGCTGGCGCGGACGCACCGCCATCTCCTGGACCCTGGCCGGCTTCACCAGTCTGGTACTGGCCTACGCCGGAGTGAAATTCGTCCTGGAAGTCATCCTCGGGCGCTGACCTGGCCTGCCGGCTCAGGTGTACTCCTTCATGGCCCGGCGGCGGCCGGGTTTTTTCTTCATGATCACCACCCCCTTCACCACGGAGAGGATGCCGTCGATGGGAATGTTGGGGTATAGGGGATTGAGGGGTTTGAGCATCCAGCCCTCCGCATGCCGCACCAGCTGACGAAAGATGTAGCGCTCATCCTCCTTTTCCACGTCCGGCAGATAAGCGATGACATAGGAGCCATCCCGCGCCACTCCTTCCGGCTCCACGACGATGATCTCCCCCTCCTCGAACTCAGGCAGCATGGAGTCCCCCAGCACCATGAGGGCATAGGGCTCTCCACTGGCGCAGGATGAGGCCAGTTCGTCCTCGGGGCTGCGTTCGGCCAGCGCGGGCTTGACGGGAATGGGAAAGGGTTTGGGTGCGGCTTTTTCGGACATCACTTTCCTCGCATGAACATCTTGTCCAGGTCGGCCAAGGTCAGCTGGAGCCAGGTAGGCCGGCCATGATTGCATTGATCTGCACGGGCCGTGGCCTCCATGTCCCGCAGCAGGGCATTCATCTCGGGCACACTCAGACGACGGTTGGCGCGCACCGCGCCATGACAGGCCAGGGTGGCCAGCAGTTCGTCGCGGCGCGCGCTCAGGGCTGCTGAAATACCGAATTCCGCCATCTCTTTCAACACTTCGCGCGCCAGGGTTTCCCCCGCGCCCTGGTCCAGCATACCGGGCATTGCCCGCAGGGCCAGGTGGGTGGGCGAGACGGCGTGGATCTCGAAGCCCAGATCCGCCAGGGCAGGGCCGGCCTCTGCCGCCGTGCTGATTTCCAGGGGCGTGGCGGTGAACACCACCGGGATGAGCAGGGGCTGACTGGCCAGCCGGCGCCGTTCGAGGGCGGTCTTCAGGCGTTCGTACAGAATGCGTTCGTGCGCCGCGTGCATGTCCACCACCACCAGGCCGTGGGTATTCCTGGCCAGGATATAGATTCCCGCCAGCTGGGCCAGGGCGTAGCCCAGTGGCGGTATCCGCAGAGCCTCGGGCTCCTCGGCTTCCGCCGGGACCGGCAGGCCGACCTCCGCAAGGGCCCCGGCCACGACCGCGTAATACGCGGACGGTTCGCCAACCTGCGCCATGCCCGCCTGTTGTCCGGGCCGTTGCTGGACCGGGGAGCCAGCTTCCCGGAGAGGGGGCTGCCAGGCCCGGTCCAGGGCACGTACCGAAGCGTGTGCGATGGGTGGATCACCGGACAGGTCCATGGCAGGCCGTCCCAAGATCCGTTCCAAGGCATGCAGGACGAACTGATGTACGCTCCGTCCATCCCGGAAACGTACCTCGGTCTTGGCCGGGTGCACGTTGACGTCCACGCCTTCCGACGGTAGCTCCAGGAACAGCACGTAGGCCGGATGGCGCTCGTGGTGCAGCACGTCCCGGTAGGCCTCTCGCACGGCATGATTCAGCAGCTTGTCCCGCACGAAGCGGGCATTGACGAACAGGTACTGGGCATCCCGACCGGCCCGGGAATAGGCCGGCAGTCCCGCCAGGCCGAACAGGTGCAGGGGACCGGCCCGCTCATCCAGGATGCGGGCGGCTGCGGCAAAGGGATTTTCATCCTCCCCCCCCATGACCGCCAGGGCGCGTGCCTGCCAGTCCTGCACGGGAAAGCGCCGCACCACCCTGCCCTGGTGGATCAGGGTGAAGGCGCACGCGGGATGGGCGATGGCTAGACGGCGGAAGACAGCGTCACAGTGGGCATATTCCGTGCCTGGGGTCTTGAGAAACTTGCGCCGCGCCGGGGTATTGAAGAACAGGTCCCGCACCTCCACCACCGTGCCCTTGCCCAGGGCTGCGGGTTCCGGCTGGCTGACCTGGCCATCCTGGGCCGTCAGTCTCCAGGCATGTGAGGCCACGGCCTGACGGCTGGTGAGGGTGAGACGGGAAACGGCGGCGATGCTGGCCAGGGCCTCGCCACGAAAACCCAGGCTGGCCACCCGTTCCAGGTCTTCCAGGCTGGCAATCTTGCTGGTGGCATGACGGGTCAGGGCCAGGGGCAGGTCACCAGGCCCCATGCCGACGCCCTCGTCGGTCACGCGCATGAGGCGGATGCCACCCTCTTCCAGTTCCACCCGGATGTCCCGGGCGCCCGCGTCCAGGCTGTTTTCCAGCAGTTCCTTCAGGGCCGCGGCCGGTCGGTCCACCACCTCCCCGGCGGCAATCTGGGAGACGAGGAGATCAGGAAGAAGATGGATACGGGAAACGGACATGGCGGGCGAGTGTAGCACCCGCCCTGTGTCCACTCCGGCGCGCTATTTCATCATCATCTTCATCATCATCTGCATCATGTCCAGACGCTTTTCCAGGTCTCCCACCCGCCGGTCCAGATCCTGATGCATGGCGCATCCGGGCCTGCCCTCACCCATGCGCTGGCAGTTTGGACCCATGCCCATTCCGGGTCCCATCATGCCGGGTCCCATACCCATTTTGCCGGCTCCAGGTCCCATGCCCATGCCCATGCCCATCTTACCGGACCCGGGCCCCATGCCCATGCCCATGCCCGGTCGATCACAATCCTTGCCGGGCCCCATGCCCATCATGCCGCCT
Source organism: Pseudomonadota bacterium (assembly GCA_029558905.1). Taxonomy (GTDB): domain Bacteria; phylum Pseudomonadota; class Gammaproteobacteria; order Burkholderiales; family Thiobacillaceae; genus PFJX01. Next base: position 24,826 of record JAKQCX010000027.1, on the reverse strand, counting down.
CCGGGCCCCATGCCACCCTTGCCACGCATCATGCCGGGCGCCGCATCCGGCATGGCGTCCGTGGCCTGTGGGGCCGGGGCGGGCGCGGCCTCCGCCTGGGCCGCATCTTGCGCATATACCGCTCCAGACAGGCTGAACAGGGCGGTCAGGGAGACAACCAAGGCACTGCGTTGCATGCAATTCATGTCTTGCTCCGAAAAGTGCGCCCGCAGGCGCGGTTGTGAATGCCACCCCTAGATGCTAGGTCATTCGAACAGGCGAAGATATATCCGGTTCCATGGTCCTTTATTGGTAGTACAGCCAAACGGCGAACAGGATGCCGAACCAGATCAGGGCCGTCAGGGCCGGCATGCCGGCGCACTGGTAGCCAAGCAGGGGCAGAATGCCCGCCACCAGGAAAAATACGGCACGCACGCTGCCCCAGCGGTTCAGCGCCTGTCGTCCCGTCGCGTGGCTGGCGGGCCGGGCGGGGTTGAGCCAGACCGGAGCCAGCACCCCCGCAGCGCCGGTCACCAGGGGCATGAGAAAGGCCGGCAGAAACTGGGCCAGCGGATTGGCCTGGTCCTGGAGCACACCGATCAAGGCCGCCACATAGCCCAGCCAGGCAGCGGCCAGCACTGGTTCGGCGCCATGCAGGCTCAATATGCGCGCGCGATGCAAACCCCACCAGGCCCAGCCCATGCGCCCCATCACCCAGATCCACAGGGCCACGCCCAACCAGGCGAGTACCGGCCAGGCAGCCTGACCGATGGCGATCGCCAAGGCCCCTCCCAGGGCCCATTTCAGATCCTGCCTCAGACGCAGTGCGGCCTGGGGATCCGCCTGGCCCGCAGCGGTAGGCATGAGGACCTGCAGCGTCCCCACGGCGGTCAGACCCACGAAGCCATAGAGGTTCAGATGCAGGTGAAAGGCCCGCAGGGCATGGTACCAGTCCGGGAACAGAGGGATCATGAGGGCCGCCGCCAGGGCCAGACCCAGGCAGACCATGGCCGCCCCATACCAGTTGAGACCGGGATGCGGACGCCCCAGCGCCTGGCGCGCCCGGTCGAGCATCCAGGCCACCATCACCGCCATGCCCACCAGCCCCAGCAAGGCCGCCACGCTCACCCAGTAGAAATCTATCCATCCCCCCAGGGCGAGCACGGCCAGGCTGCCCGCCAGAAGCATGAGCAGGGGCAGGCGCGCCATGTGTGGGCTCGCTCCCCGGGTACGGGCCAGCACGGGCACGAAGTGCTGCATGGCGGCGGTGATCAGGGTCATCACCCCCATGGCCAGGACGATGTGCGCCCAGAAGGCCGGGGCGGCGGCAATGACCTTGGGTAAGGCCTGGCCGGCCAGCAAGGCCACCAGGGTCGCGGCAACGAGTGCGATCAGCATAGCGCGCATGCTCCCATGACCCATGCGATTGTGTCTTGACCGAAATCAGGCTTGCCAATGTCGCAGGCAGGGTCATGCGGCCTTGACGGGCAGGCCACGGGCGCGTGGTTGCCTTTAGTCAAGGTTGACTGCCCGGTCCGTTTCCATAATCCCTGCCATGCCAGATCACGGAGGTCATGCCATGCCCCATTTTTCACAGACCCTTGCCAAGCAGCACGAGCACTGTGACACCTTGTTCGCCGCGGCGGAAAACGCCGTGGCCGAAGGAGACTGGCCACGTGCACAGGAACAGTTCCAGGCCTTCGCCCGGGATACCCTGCACCACTTCTCCCAGGAAGATGAAGTACTGTTCACCGCCTTTGAAAACCGCACCGGCATGAAGGGTGGACCCACCTTCGTCATGCGCTCGGAGCACGAACAGATGCGCGACGCCATCGCTGCCATGGAACAGGCCCTGCAGGCTCGTGACGGCCAACGCTATCTGGGGCTGTCCGAAACCCTGCTCATGCTCATGCGTCAGCACAACCTCAAGGAGGAAAACATCCTCTATCCCATGATGGATCAGGCTCTGGCCGACGAGGCCGACCGTCTGCTGTCCGGCATGTGATGACAGGCGCAACCGGCGGTAGTTGAGCAAAGTCAATGCCGGCCCGTTTTGTGTACATAATAATCTCTCCGACCCTCAACAAACCCAAGGAGTGGACATGGGTATCCAGTACCTCTTCCAGAAAAGCGAAAACTTGGCCGTTGCCTACATTTTCTTCATCTTCATCGTCTTCCATTTCGGCATGCTGCTGCTGTTCGAAATGACCTGATCCCGCTGTCGCAGCACCCCGACATACCCATCCACCAGCATCCGGCATGGAACCCGTGGTGCTGGTGGATGGGCGCTGGCTGGAACCTCCGGAACCCATGGAACGCGTACTGCCGGCTCTGAATGACCTGCGCCCTGGTCAGACCCTGCGTTTCCTCATCCACCGCGAGCCAACTCCCCTCTATGCGCTGCTGCGCGACAGGGGTCTGCACCATGTGGTGCGCCCCATCGGGGAAGGCTGTTTCGAAGTGCTGATCACACACCCGCACACCCCATCCTGATGGCCAGCCCCGGTCTGTCCTACGACCAGGCCCCCCCCTTAGGCACGCCGCTGCGCTTGTTTCTGGCCGCCCCGGTCTTCCTGATCCTTGCGGCCATGCTCGCCATGGTCTCGGTGGATGACTGGCTGGCCGGCCGCTGGACGCCCCAGGCCCTGGCTCTCACACATCTGCTCACCCTGGGCTATCTGGGCATGGTCATGACCGGCGCGGTCCTACAGATCCTGCCCGTGGTCGTGGGCTCGCCGGTACCCGCCGCCCGCCTCATCGGCTGGCTGGCCCTGGGCGGTCTGGGGAGTGGCGCCTTGCTGCTGTCGCTGGGCTTCCTGGGCAGCAATCCCGTGTTGTTAGGTCTGGCCGCCCTGGCCCTGACGGTCGGCCTGGTCCCCTTTCTGCTCGGCACCCTGGCCAGCCTCGCGCGGGCCCGCGCCCTGCCGCATGTCGCCTGGCCCATGCGGCAGGCCTGGATGGCCTTGGTCGTGACCTTCATCCTGGGCCTGGCCCTGGCCGCGAACCGGGCGGGTTTATGGCACCTGTCCGACCCCATGGAGCTGACGGACCTGCATGCGGCCTGGGGCTTGGGCGGCTGGATACTGATCCTGGTCATCGGCGTGGCCTACCAGGTGGTTCCCATGCTGCAGCTCACCCCACCCTATCCACGCGGCCTGATCGCCAGCCTGACCTGGGCCATGCCCGTTGCCTTGCTGCTCCTCGGCCTGGCCTGGTTCGTACCGCGGGGAGCCAGGCCGGGCATGGAAGTCTCGGGCCTGCTGATCGGCATGGCATCCGCCTTGGCCTTCGCGCTGGCCACCCTCGGGCTGCAACACCAGCGCCGACGCAAGCTGGCGGATGTAACCCTGGATTTCTGGCGCCTGGGCATGAGCAGTCTCATCGCCGCGGCCCTGCTCGTGCCGCTCCTGGTATTGGAGACCCATGCCGGGCGCGACCGCCTGCAGCTCCTGCTGGGTCTGCTCTTCCTGCTGGGTTTCGCCGCCTCGGCAGTCAACGGCATGCTCTACAAGATCGTGCCCTTCCTGGGCTGGTTTCATCTGCAGTCCCAGACCCGGGCTGGTGCGGGCAAGATTCCGAACATGCGCCAGTTCGTCGCCGATGCCAAGGCGCGCTGGCACTTCCGTCTGCACCTGGCGGCCGTGCTCCTGTTGCTGCCCACGCCGTGGCTGCACGCGCCGCTGGCCCTGCCAGGACTGGGCCTGCTGGCCGCCAGCGCCATGCTGCTGGGGCGCAATCTCCACCAGGCACGGGCGATCTTCCTGGCGCACACGGGCAGGCTGTAGACCACCCGTCCGGACGCATACCCCTCGGACGAGGCCGGTCGGCATTCAACCCCGGTCGGACCCGGGCAAATCCGGAATCAGGCTTGCCGGCAGGCCCAGAGCGGGCATGTCAGTCAAATCCGTCTGGCTCTCCGCATCGGCGCCACAGGCCAGCAGATGCAACTGACGGGGTGAATCGGAATAGGCGCGGGCCTCCTCGAAATCGATCCGCCCGGCCCGGTACAACTGGATCAGGGCGTAATCAAAGCTCTGCAGTTCATCCGTATGGCCCTTCTCGATGACCTCCCGGATCTCCGCCATGCGGCCTTCCCGGATCAGCTCGCGGATGTGGTAGTTCACCACGAAAACCTCCACCACCGGCACGCGCACCCCTTCCTTGGTGGGCACCAGACGCTGGGCGATGATACCCACCAGACAGGACGCCAGGTCATAGAGCACGGCGTTGCGGGTCTCCAGGGGAAAGAAGCTGATGATGCGGGTCAGGGCCTGATAGCTGTTGATGGCGTGCAGGGTGGACAGGCAGAAATGGCCGGTATTGGCATAGCTGATCACCTGCTCCATGGCGGAGCGGTCCCGGATCTCGCCCACCATGATCATGTCCGGCGATTCGCGCAGTGCATTGAGCAGGGCCACCTCGAACGAAGCGGTATCGGTGCCGACCTCGCGCTGATTGACCAGGGCTTTCCTGTGCCGATACACATATTCGATGGGGTCTTCCACCGTGAGGATGTGGCCCTCCATGGACTGGTTGCGGCGCTCGAGCATGGCGGCCATGGTGGATGTCTTGCCCGCGCCCGCGGCCCCCACCACCAACACCAGGCCGCGCCGTTCCAGGGCCAGGCGATCCAGCACGGCGGGCAGGCCGAGCTCAGGCAGCGTAGGCACCACCGTGGGCAGGTGACGCACCACCATGGCCACCGCGCCACGCTGCTGAAACACATTGACCCTGAAACGCCCGACACCGGCGATGCCATAGCCGAAATTCATTTCCTTGCTGGCCTCGAAGGACTGGATCTGCCCCGGGCTCATGAGTGCGTAGGCCAGCTCTTTCGCGGTCTCCGCGGTCAGCTCGGGCAGCGAGGTGGGCAGGACCCGGCCTTCGATCTTGAGGCTGATGCGCGCGCCGGCGGTGATGTACAGGTCCGAGGCCTTCTTCTGCACCATGCTGTGCAGTAACTGAACGATGTTTGCCACGTTTCCCATCCTCCCTTCAGGACATGTGCGGCGCATTATCGGTCCGCCCGGCGCGTGCGGCACGCGCGGGATGCGCCGACGCGTGTCAGGCCCAGTACCGGGCCTTGTCCGGCAACACCCAGCGTACCCCACCCTTGGGATCCTCCCGATCACCCGTGTAGCGCGGGATGATATGGACGTGCAGGTGCGGCACGCTCTGTCCAGCGGCGGCACCGTGGTTGATGCCGATGTTGTAGCCATCCGGCTGGTGTTGCGCGTCCAGGATGCGCTTGCATGCGAAGATGGCCCGCAGCAGCGCGGCCTGTTCAGCCTCCGTGGCCTCGAACAGGGTGGCGAAATGGCGCCGCGGGATCACCACCGCATGACCGGGAGAGACGGGAAAGCCATCCGCATACACCACGGTCAGCCCGTCTTCGGCCAGGATGCGGGCGGGCTCCAATACGCAGAAGGGGCAAGGCCTGGAAACGGGCTGTGACATCGCACGCGAGGAGACACAAAGAGCAGCATTATCCCCCGCATGCGCCGGCATCAGGCAAACAGACCGTTCAACAGGCCGGCGGCCCGGCTCAGGGCCGTGACCGCGTGTTCCCGCGCCATGGCATCGGTGTGCCGGAGCGCCGCCAGCCAGTTCTTCAGCTCCCCCACCTGCTGCCACAGGGCCACATCGGCGGGCGGAATCAGCGCACGGTCCTGGAGCTGGCGCAGATTGTGGCTGAAGGACAGAGCATGCCGCCGGCCCTGCCTATCCTGCAGGGAAACCGGCAAGCCCGCCTGGGCGCAGCGCACGCGAATGCCCGTCTCCAGGGCGCGATAACACTGCTCCACCCCCAACCCCACCAGCGGCGCGAAGAACAGGCCGTAGAGGGCACTGGCCCGGGCCGTCTCGAACAGGGTGGCCACCTCCACCGGCACGCCCCGGTCCAGGTGGATGGAGAGGAAGGCATCGCGCCAGACACTCGGGTGCGTGCCGGCCTGGGCCCCGGGACTGTCAGGCTCCAGCCAGTTCTGGGTGGTGATGCGCTTCATGCGTGAAAGGATGCTGGCACAGCGGCAAGCATAACCCTGCAGCGCACAAACATGATGGTACGCGCGCCGGGACGCCGCCCTGGCGGCGGACACGAATCACCCGCTCGTGCTTATTTGTCCGGTCAACCCGCTTGGAAACGGTCTGCGGAACCTGACCCCCCACCGCATGGCCTGTCGGATTTTTTTACACTTTCACCCCCAGTACCTTGTCCGTGTGGCCAATCTTTGCGGCCAAAAACCGTACATACTCCACGCAAGGCCCCACGCATCCGGCCACGGCCCGGCCTTGCCGCATCCCGCCTGGCGGGCGCGAATCACGCAGCTCACCCGCGCCCTTCCGGGGAATGCACGTCGCAACGCAAACCGGAAAGCGGCGGCCCTGGCAAGCGGGACACCGCCGGTGCGCAGCCCCGCAAGGCGGGCGAACCCGCCCCGGGCGGCTGTCGAGAGTGTCGAATTTCCTTACACCTCGCACCAAAGTTCTCGCCGCATGGCCTGTGCCCGCAAAAAATACTTTACGAAACAGATGGATATAATCAGTTTTTGACTTGGCCCAGGTATTGCTAAGAATTTCCGGCCACGAGTATTTTCGTATTCGGCACGGAGATCCATGCACCCCTCGCGTGTAGCGGATGTATTTGAAACCATGGTTGTGGGAGACCTGAATTGATGAAAACACAGCTCAAACCTATCGCGATTGCCGCCTTGATCGCCTCAGCCGCCCTGGCCGGACAGGCCCAGGCGATTCCCGTCACCATCGCGGGTTCCACGGTAAGCTTCACCTTCGATGACGCCCTGACCGGCATGTTCGGCACCCCCACCGTCACGGGCGACCTGCTCTACTTCACCCCCACCACATTCATCGCCCAGTCCGCCAACGGCGCCGGCTTCGACATAGCCAACCAAACGGTCAACATCAAGGTCACCGCCAACGCTGGCCACAGGATCACCGGCGCCTCCCTGAGCGAGGCGGGCGACTACTACAACATCAACACCAACTTCGCCGGCTTCGAGGGCGTAGGTGTGGGCGGGCAGTTCATCGCGCGCGACATGGACGCGCCGGGCACGAACTACTCCATCTCCAGCATCATGGCTTCGGCCCCCACGACCGCGACCGTGGCCTCTCTGCAGACCTTCAGCACCACCGGCTGGAGCGCCAGCGCAAGCGCGGGCATGATGGGCTGGGGCGGAGATGGCGTCGACATCACCCTGCAGAACATCCTCATCGCCAGCAGCCTGAACCCGGCGAGCGCCGCCTTCATCGAGAAGAAATACGCCGGCATCGGCCTCACCACGGTTCCCGTTCCCGAGGCCGAAACCTACGCCATGTTCCTGGCAGGCCTGGGCATCATCGGCTTCCTGGCCCGTCGTCGCACCGCGGTGAAGTAATACGCCGCATCCAGGATGCGAATCGCACAACGGCTTCCTTCGGGAAGCCGTTTTTTGTTGGACGGCATCTGGTAGTAATATGGGGTTCGTCCGACGCACCACGTGCCGGTAATATGTGCAGGGGTTCGCACGGAGGCTCGATGGCATCGCCGGATAGTCCGTAAAGGATCATTCGGGTAGGGAATCCCCGGGAGGCATGCCCGCGTCGCGTCGGCCCATTAGCCGGTGCTCCAATAACAAACCATGACAAACCACAACCTGTGGCTGTTCAGGCAGCAGCTGTCCGTCGTCACCCTGACCAAGATCCTGCTCGACCCCCTGCTGGTCGTGCTGGTGCTGGTAGGCTGCGCGCTCTATTTCGATGAGCCCTTCCGCGGTCCCTACCCCATTCTGGCGCTCATCGCCTTCACCCTGTCCTTTCCCGGCAGGTGGCCGGAAGTCACCCTGCGTGCCTTCTGGAACGATGTGGCCATGCCCTGGTTCTTCCTGGTCGGGCTCCTGCTGCTGTTTGGGTTCGCCACCGGCTACCTGACCTGGTTTCCGCCCCGGCTGATCATCGCCTGGGCATTGATTACCCCGCTGGCCATGTTCGCCGCGCACCGTCTGGTACGCAGGCAGTTGCCGCGCCTGTTGCTGCTGGAAGGCGGCCGGCGCCGCGCCGTCATTGTCGGGGCCAGTTACCTGGGCACCTCGCTGCAGGCGCGTTTTGCGCGGGACCGTGCCCTGGGCGTAGACGTGGTGGGCTATTTTGACGACCGTGCCCTGGAGCGCACCAAGCTCGACGATGCCAGCGCCCTGCTCGGCAAGCTCAGCGAGCTCTACGACTACGTCAACCACAACGGCATCGACCTGGTCTACATCACCCTGCCCATGGCCTCCCAGCCGCGCACCCTGGCCCTGCTGGACGCCCTGCGCGACACCACCGCCTCGGTCTATTTCGTGCCGGACATCTTCATCTCCGACCTCATCCAGGCCCGCGTCGATCACATCCACGGCATGCCCGTGGTGGCCCTCACCGAATCTCCAACCCTGGGGGTATCCGGCATCGGCAAGCGCATCAGCGACATCCTCATCGCCAGCCTCATCCTGCTCCTGATCTGGCCCGTGCTGCTCGTCATCGCCCTCGCCGTGAAGCTCTCCTCCCCCGGACCCATCATCTTCAAGCAGCGCCGCTATGGTCTGGATGGCCACGAGATTCTGGTATACAAGTTCCGCTCCATGCATGTCAGCGAAGATGGTGGCGAGATCCGCCAGGCCAGCCGTGGCGATCCGCGCGTCACCCGCGTCGGCGCCTTTTTGCGCAGGACATCCCTGGACGAGCTGCCCCAGTTCATCAACGTGCTGCAGGGCCGCATGAGCGTGGTGGGTCCCCGCCCGCATGCCGTCGCCCACAACGAGCAATACCGCAAGCTCATCAAGGGCTACATGCTGCGCCACAAGGTCAAGCCCGGCATCACCGGCTGGGCCCAGGTCAATGGCCTGCGCGGTGAAATTGAAACCCTGGACAAGATGCGGGCCCGCATCCAGTACGACATCGACTACATACGCAACTGGTCGCTCATGTTCGACCTGGTCATCATCGTCAAGACCATCCTGGTGGTCTGGCGAGATCGCAATGCCTACTGACTCCCCAGCGAAACCGCACAGCCCGGCACCATATGGCGCCCGGGCTGTCATTCCGGCGCCCGGGCTGTCATTCCGAGCGCAGCGAGGAATCCAGGGGCCGGTCACCCAAGCCTGGGTTCCTGTCGCTCGTTTGCCTGCCACCCAAGCCGGGATTTCTCCCTCCGGTCGAAATGACAGGCGCATCCACAGATGACAGCTGCATGCCAAAACACCCTGGATGCCGGCGCGCACTTCCGTCATGGCGTGGTCGGTGCATCGACAAATGACTGGCGCATCCCGAGACACCGGCGTGCGCAGATGTCCGCGGCGCCCGGCATCGGGATGTTTGCGGTAGCATTCGCCTCGTTTTATCCCCAGCCAACCGTCTTCGAGGAGTCCACATGCAAGTATCCGGAAAGCTGTACCTGCCCCTGCTGATTGCCGCCGCGCTGGCGGCGGGTTGCGGCGACAAGAAGGAGGAAGCCGCGGGCGGCGAGAAGACGACCCAGGTGGCGGCCAAGGTCAATGACACCGAACTGACCGTGCACCAGGTGAATTATGCGTTGCAGCGCATTCCCAACCTCGAGCAGGATCAGGCCAAGGCGGCCGCGCTGCGTGTGGTGAAGAGCCTGGTGGACCAGACCCTGCTGGTGCAGAAGGCGGAAGCCGACAAGTTGGACCGGGATCCGGACGTGGTGCAGGCCCTGGACGCGGCGCGGCGCCAGATCCTGGCGGATGCCTGGTTGAGCCGCAAGCTGGGCACCCCGGCCGAACCCACAGACGAGGAGATCAACGGTTACTACAACCAACATCCCGAGCTCTTTTCCCAGCGCAAGCTCTACCGCCTGCAGGAAATCAACATCCGCGCGCCGCAGGCGCAACGCGACTCGATTCGCAAGCAGCTCACCGCCTCCAAGACCCTCGTGGATTTCGGGGCCTGGCTCAAATCGCAGAACATCCCCTTCCAGGCCGCCCAGGGTGTGAAGCCGGCCGAGCAGCTGCCCATGGGGATCCTGCCCAGGCTGGCGCAGATGCCGGAAGGCCAGGCCATGGTGCTGAATACGCCGGCGGGCCTGCTGGTGCTGGTCAATGCCGGTTCGCAGACGCAACCCGTCACCCTGGAACAGGCCAGGCCGGTTATCGCCCGTGCCCTGCAGCAGCAGGCGCGTCAGAAGGCGGCCAGGGCCGAGCTGGAAGCCCTGCGCACGGCGGCCAAGATCGAATACCTGGGTGAATTCGCCGATGCCGGCAAGCAGGACGCGCCGACCAACGGCGAAGCGACCTCACCGCCGGTCGTCCAGCCCGACGAAGACCATGACGAGTCCATGAGCAAGGGCATTTCCGGGCTCAGGTAGGCCTGGACGCACGGTGCAGGGAGCGCGCGATTGGCCTGCCGGCCGCATGTATCCCGCAACCCGCACCCATGGTCTGAATCCAGCGATGTCTCCCATTCTCGCCCGCAGTCTGCCGTTTGCCCTCTATATCGGGCTACTGGCCCTGGAAGGTGTGCTGCCCGATCTGGCGCCGGAATTCGACGTACGCGTGGTGTACCCCATCAAGGCCGGCCTCGTGGCCCTGAGTCTGGCGATCCTCTGGCACCATTACCACGAACTGCGGACCTGGGGCCTGACTGCCGGACAGTTGCTGCTCAGCGTGGGCATGGGTGTGCTGGTGCTGGTGCTGTGGGTCAATATGGACAGCGGCTGGATGTTGCTGGATGACCTGGGCCCGGGCTACGACCCGCGCGACGCACACGGCGGCATGGACTGGTGGCTGGTGGGTTTCCGCATTGCCGGCGCGGCCCTGGTGGTACCCGTCATGGAAGAGCTGTTCTGGCGCTCCTTCCTGCAGCGCTGGCTCCAGCAGCATGACTTCCTCGCCCTCGATCCGGCGCGCATCGGCGTGCGCGCCCTGCTCATCGCCAGCACCCTGTTCGCGCTGGAGCACCTGCAGTGGCTCGCCGGTCTCGTTGCCGGCCTGGGCTATGGCTGGCTCTACATGCGCACGCGCAACCTGTGGGCACCCGTGCTGGCGCATGCGGTCACCAACGGCGGACTGGCGGCCTACGTGCTGAGCTCGGGGCGCTGGAGTTACTGGTGAGACTGGTGAGGGTCTGGCTGAAGACCGTGCTGGCCATCTGCTGCGCAGGCTGGGCGGGGCTGGCCACTGGCCACGAAGGCGATACCTTCCGCCCCTTCGTGTCGGCTGGTCATTTCCAGGACAGCAACCTGTTCCGCCTGGCCAGGAGCGAGTATTCGAGCCTGCCACCGGGCTACGCGAAACAGGACCGCTACGCACTGTATCAGGCCGGCATCAACGTGGACTGGAAGCCGGGCCGGCAACAGGTCGTGGCCAGCGCCGCCAAGACCCTGATCCGCTACGCGCGCAACGATTTCCTGGATTTCGACGGCGATGACCTGCAGGCTCGCTGGAACTGGCGCCTGGGCAACCGTCTGTCGGGCCAGCTGGGGGCCAGCAGGGTCACCAGCCAGAGCGGCTTCGAAAACATCGGCCTGGTGGACAACCACGAGCGGCGGGAACGCCGCTTCGTGCGCGCGGAGTGGGAACCGCATCCACGCTGGCGCGTGGGTGGCGGCCTGGGCACGCTGGACAACACCCACAGCGCGCCCAGCCAGCGCTCCCAGGACGTGCGCCAGGACAACCAGGAGCTGAACATCGCCTACCTGACCCGCAAGGGCAGCCGCCTGGGCGCCCAGCTCCGGCACCTCGAGGCCGATTACCCCAACATGCAGGTCATGGCGCTCGTCCCGGTCCAGTACGTGGCCGACAACAGCTTCCGCCAGGACGAATTCAATCTCACGGGCGAATGGAAACTCAGTGCCAAGCTCTCGCTGAACACCCAGGCCGGCTGGGTGAAGCGCCGGTACGACAACCGACTCAAGCCCACGCCGCTGCCCGCCCCCAGCCTGGTGGACCGCCCCGATCACAGCGGTGTCACCGCGCGTGTCGGTGCCGACTGGTCGCCCACCGCCAAGACCCGCGTCAACGCCGCGTTCTACCAGGAACTGGGCGGCGCCACGGACATCAACGCCAGCTCGGTGCTCAAGCGCGGCCTCAATCTGGACGCGGCCTGGCTGATACGGGAAAAATGGCAAATGAACGCCGGCCTGAACTTCGAGAACCGGGATTTCCGCGGCGACCCCGGGGCCCTGTCGGGTCTCACCCGGCGCGACGACGACACCACCAACGCCAATCTCGTCGTGCGCTACATGCCCACCCGGGCCGTATCGCTGGACGTGGGCATACAGGCCGGCCGGCGCTCGTCCAACCTCGCCAACGAAGACTTCCGCTATCGCACCCTGTTCGTGAGCGTGCGGGGAGACTTCTGAACATGCGAACGACACCGGCATCCACCCTCCCCGCGCGAATCCCGCCAGGGTTTTACATGCGGGCTGAATCGAGTAACTTGCACCTGACCTTCCGGAGACACACATGAAAAGACTATGGGCAGCCATCTGGCTCCTGGGCGCGATGCTGATGACCGTGCCGGCCTGGAGCGCGGGCAACGACGATTACCGCATGGGCACGGGCGATGTGGTGCGCATCACCGTCTACGGCCAGCCCGATCTCACCACGGAGGCACGCGTGGGCGAGAACGGCAGCATCAGCTTCCCCCTGATCGGCAACATCAAGCTCGCCGGCATCACCCCGGCCCAGGGCGAAGTCGAGATCGCCGCGCGCCTCTCCAAGGGCGGCTTCATCCTCAAGCCCTTCGTCAGCCTCAACGTGGTGCAGTACCGCGGCCAGCAGGTCTCTGTGCTGGGCCGGGTCAACCGTCCCGGCAAATACAACCTGGAACGCACCAACCGCGTGGCCGATGTCCTGGCCCTGGCCGGCGGCGTCATCCCGGACGGCGCCGACACCGCCACCCTCATCCGTACACGCGACGGCAAGACCGAATACCGCGAGATCGACCTCATCGCCCTGTTCAAGCCCGGCGGCGAGGCCAGCAACGTGGAGGTCCAGGACGGCGATCTCATCAATGTCGCACGCCAGCCCATGTTCTACATCTACGGCGAGGTGCAGCGTCCCGGCGCCTTCCGCCTGGAACAGGACATGAGCGTGGTGCAGGCCCTGTCCATGGGCGGCGGCCTGACCCCGCGCGGCACGCAGAAAGGCATGCGCATCCTGCGCCTGGACCCCGGCGGCACCATGCGGGAAATCGACGCCCATCTGGCCGACCCGGTACAAAAGAACGACGTCATCTACGTCAAGGAAAGCCTGTTCTGAGGACCGCGCGCCATGAACTTTTCCCAATTCCTGCTGATCCTGAACGCCCGCAAGTGGATCATCCTCGGCGTCCTGCTGATCACCGTCGCCACCACTACCGTGGTCAGCCTGCTGCTGCCCAGCGAGTACACGGCCAGCGCCACCCTCATCGTCGACTCCAAGAGCAAGGACCCGTTCACCGGCCAGCTCCTGCCGGCGCAGATGTTCCCCGGCTACATGGCCACCCAGGTGGACATCATCCGCAGCGCCAACGTGGCGGGCAAGGTGGTGCGCACGCTGAACCTGGCCAACACCCCCGGCACGCGTGAACAGTTCATGCAGGCCACCGGGGGCAAGGGCACCATCGAGCAATGGCTCATCGAAGTGCTGCAGAAAAAGCTGGAAGTCGAACCCTCGCGCGAATCCAGCGTCATCAACATCGCCTTCACCGGCACCGACCCGCGCTTCGCCGCCACCATCGCCAACGCCTTCGCCAGGACCTATATCGACACCAACCTGGAACTGCGCCTGGCCCCCGCCAGGCAGACCGCCGAGTGGTTCGATCAGCAGATCGCCCAACTGCGGGACAACCTGGAGCAGGCCCAGCAGAAGCTCACCGCCTACCAGCGCGAGAAGGGCATCGTCGAAGCGGAAGAGCGCCTGGACGTGGAAACCCGCCGCCTGTCCGACCTGGCCGGCCAGATGGTGTCGGCCCAGTCCCTGGCCTTCGACGCCAGCTCCCGCGCCCGGGACAGCAGCAACCTGCCCGAGGTGAGCAACAGCCCCGTGGTGCAGAACCTCAAGGTGCAGATCGCCCAGACCGAGGGCAAGCTGGCCGAGCTGGGCAAGCGCGTGGGCGCCAACCACCCCGACTTTCTGCGCCTGCGCGCCGAACTGGACACCTACAAGGCCCAACTGACCACCGAACTGGGCACCGCCACCCGCGGTGTGGGCGCCACCGCCGGTGCCGCCCGCCAGCGCGTGAGCGAACTGTCCGCCGCCTTCGAACGCCAGAAGGCCAGGGTGCTGGAACTGAAAAACCAGCGCGAAGAGGCCGCCCTCCTGGCGCGTGACGTGGAAAACGCCCAGCGCATCTACGATTCCGCCCTGCAACGCTACGGCCAGAGCCGCATGGAGGCGCAGTCCACGCAGACCGACCTGGCCGTCCTCAACCCGGCCATCCCCCCCGTCGATCCTTCTCAACCCCGCATCCTGCTCAACATCCTGCTGTCCATCTTCCTGGGCGGCCTGCTGGGCGTGGGTGCCGGCTTCCTCGCCGAGGTACTGGACCGCCGCGTGCGCTCTGGCCAGGACATCGCCGAGGCCCTGGGCATCCCCGTACTGGCGGAATTCAAGAAGACCGGCGGCCGGGCAGCGGGCGCGCGCCGCCTGTTCCGCCGCAACCGCCCGGCCCAGGCATGAGACCGGACAAGCGCGGCACCGGGATTCACCGCAAACCCACCCCTCCATCCGCAAAGGCACAGCCATGACCCCAGTTTCCAGCGAACAGAGCGCCGTTACACCCGCCGGCAGCCCCCGCGGCGACGATCACATCGGAACGCTGCTGCAGGCCGCCGGCAAGCTCAAACCCCAGGACATGGAACGTGTGCTCAGGCTGCAGAAGGAGCAGGACCTGCGCTTTGGCGAGGCCGCGCAACGGCTTGGCCTGGTGAACGCGGACGACATCCGCACCGCCCTCTCGCGCCAGTTCGAATACCCCACCCTGCCGGCCGCCAACACCAAACTCGGTGCCGAACTCATCGCCGCCTTCGACCCCTACAGCCGCGAGGCCGAAGCCCTGCGCTCCCTGCGCTCGGAACTGCTCCTGCGCTGGTTCAGGGATGGCCGCAAGACCCTGGCCATCGGCAGCGTGGGCAGCCACGAAGGCGCCAGCTATCTGGCCGCCAACCTCGCCGTGCTGTTCGCGCAGATGGGCCGCAACGTGCTGCTCATCGATGCCAACCTGCGCCAGCCGCGCCAGCAGGCCATCTTCGGCCTGGGCAACGGCCTGGGCCTGTCCGACCTGCTGGCCGAGCGCGTCGCCACCCTGCAGGTGGAGGCCGTCCAGCCCTTCAGCACCCTGGCCGTGCTCACTGCCGGCTCGCCCCCCCCCAACCCCGCCGAACTCCTGGCCCGCCCCACCCTGGGCAGCCTGCTGGCGCGGCTGGAACCCGGCCACGACATCATCCTCCTGGACACCGCCCCGGCCGAACTGGCCGCCGACTACCAGGTCGTGGCCGCCCGGGCCGGCGGCATGCTCATCAGCACGCGCCGCAACGTCAGCCGTCTGGCCCCCCTGGCGGAAATGAAGGACAAGATCAGTTTCACCGGCGCCCAGGTCGTCGGTGCCGTGGTGCTCGACTGAAGGCATGACCGGCCAGACCCTCGCCGCGCCCCGCCTGCTGGCCATCTGGTGGCCGGTGCTGGCCGGCCTGCTGGCGCTCTACCTGCCCACCTACTGGATGCTCGCGCACGGCCTGTGGAACAGCGAAGAACAGGCCCACGGTCCCATCGTCCTGGCCGTCACCCTGTACCTCATCTGGCAAAAACGCACCGTTTTCCTGCAGCCGGGCAACCCCGCGCGCGGCCCGGCCACCAGCGGCTGGGCCCTGCTCATCATCGGCCTGCTGCTCTACGCCCTGGGCCGCTCGCAGGACATCCTGCTGTTCGAGGTCGGCTCGCAGGTCCCCGTCATACTGGGGGCCCTGCTAATCACCCAGGGCACACAGGCCGCGCGCGCGCTGTGGTTCGCCCTGTTCTTCCTGCTGTTCATGGTGCCCCTGCCCGGCTTCCTGGTGGACGCCGCCACCGGCCCGCTCAAGCAATACATCTCCATCATCGCCGAGAATGTGCTGTATGCCGCCGGCTATCCCATCGCCCGCAGCGGCGTCATGCTCACCGTGGGTCCCTACCAGCTCCTGGTGGCCGACGCCTGCTCCGGCCTGCACTCCATGTTCAGCCTGTCGGCCATGGGCCTGCTCTACCTGTACCTCATGCGCCGCACCAGCCCCACACGCAACCTCCTGCTCATTGCCGCCATCCTGCCGATCGCCTTCGCCGCCAACGTGGTGCGCGTCATGCTGCTCATCCTCGTCACCTACCACCTGGGCGACGAGGCCGGCCAGGGCTTCCTGCACGGCTTCGCCGGCATCCTGCTGTTCGTCGTCGGCCTGCTGTTCCTGTTTGTGGTCGACTGGGCGCTCGGCTTCCTCTTCCCCGACCGCCCGCACCAACCCACCGGCCCGCAAGGCACCTGACATGCTCCAGCATCCACTCCGTGCGAACACCTGCCTGCCATCCCCAACGTCGCCCTGTCCCGCCGAACGCCGCCCTGCCATCCCCAGTGCCCTCATGTCATTCCGAGCGCCCCCTGTCATTCCGAGCGCCCCCTGTCATTCCGAGCGCCCCCTGTCATTCCGAGCGCCCCCTGTCATTCCGAGCGTCCCCTGTCATTCCGAGCGTCCCCTGTCATTCCGAGCGTCCCCTGTCATTCCGAGCGTCCCCTGTCATTCCGAGCGTCCCCTGTCATTCCGAGCGCAGCGAGGAATCCTGCACGCTCCACTGCGAGCCTGAACCCCATCCCGTCATGAACCGCAAAGCCAAAGCCAAAAATACCGGGACCCTGACCCGCAACCCCCCTCGCCGACACGTCCACCACCTATCCCAAGCCTCGGGCGGTCAGGCGCAGCCCGTCGGGCAAGCAACCCAGCGGGAGCATCGGACATGAAACCGTTCAGCCTCAAACACCTCATCATCGGTTTTCTCATGTTTGCCGCCGCCGGCCTGGCCCTGGCGCTCAAGCCCACGCACAGGCTCGCCGACGCCGGCCCCAGGATCGATCTCGAAACGCTGATCCCGAAGCAATTCGGGGACTGGAAGATGGACGAGAACATCGTGCCGCTGATCGCCAATCCGGTACAACAGGAGGCCATCAATCGGATTTACAACCAAACGCTCACTCGGACCTACATCAATTCGCATAACGATCGCATCATGCTGTCGATCGCCTATGGTGGCGACCAGAGCGACTCGATGTCTGTGCACAAACCCGAGTATTGTTACCCCGCCCAGGGTTTTCAGATTCTGAAGAACAGCAGTGATGTCTTTTCTACCGGCGATGGGGTGATTCCCATCAAACGGTTGTTGGCGAAACAAGGTACACGCATCGAACCAATCACATATTGGACCACGATTGGCGACACCGTCAGCATCAAAGGGCTGGAGTGGAAAATAAACCAAATAAAATACGGACTGGCGGGAAAAATCCCTGACGGACTCCTTTTCCGCATTTCCACCATTCAGGCGGATGAGGCCGCCGCATACAGGATCCAGGACGATTTCTCCCGTTCCCTGATGGAAGCAATATCTCCGGAAAGCAGGCGGCGCATATTCGGCCGAGCTGCTCAGGCCGGATAATGCCTGATCCATACCGTGACAGCTCGCGAGCCGCAACAAGCACAGGGACCGACCGCGGACGAACGAACCAAGATGCGTGATGACCGTGAACGCGGGACGGTCACAAAACGAATCGGCACGCAGAAGATCGAGTGCTGAAACCAAGAAGGGAAATTCGCCCCAGGGCGTTGGTATGTCAATCTATTCAAAAGAAAGGGCATTGAGCGGGGCTTTGCATTATCTCGGTGGGCGCGTGGCGGGGGGGGTAGCCAGCTTCCTGACCATCCTTCTAATGGTCCGCTACATGGTCACCGTGGACTATGCCGCCTACACCGCGCTAACCGGACTGATAATGCTTGGTACCAGTGTCTCCAGCCTGGGCCTGGAACGTGCGGTTGCGCGCTATGTTCCGGATGGTGTCCTCAACGGCAAACCCAGCCAGTTGGCCTCGTTCATACGCATGATCACGTTGTACCGCGCGGGCGCAGCCCTCCTGTTTACCCTGGCGATCGTGCTGTTATGGCAGCCGTTGACCAGCCTCTTCGCGATTCCCCGAAGTGCCAGCATCTCGCCGGCCTTGATCGCGATGGCGGTGATGGGTGGTAGTGTTTTCCAGGTACAAAGCGCAGTATTCCAGTCCCTGATGCATCAACGGCTGCTTACTCGCGTACTGGTCGCCCAATGGGGCAGCCGGCTGGCCCTTGCCCTGTACTTTGTTTATGCCGGAACCCATATCAGCCTCGCCCAGGCAGTCATGATACTCGCAGTACCCGAGGTACTGGGCGCGGTGATTGCGCATCTGGTGATCCGTGCCGTAGTCAACCCGCATGCCGACAGCGCGCAGGTCGACATAGGCCGTCAGATACCCTGGCCGCAGAGGAAAGGCCTTATCGAGGTCGCCGGCTACAACTATCTTTTCAATCTGCTGGCCATACCGCCCCAAGGCGCGGTCATGCGCTTGATCATCGCGGCGTTGTGTCCGCCGCAATTTGTCGCAGCCTATGGGTTCTTTCAGAGCCTTGTCGAAAAGGCGCGTCAGTACCTGCCGACACAGCTCCTTTACATGCTGATTGAACCACTCCTGATCGCCAAGTACATCGAGCATGGCAATCTCGCAACCTTGAGACAGCGAGTACGCTTTCTGTATGTCATGAATCTCATGATCCTCGGGCCTGCCATGGCGCTGGTAATCGGCATGGGTGGCTCCCTGACCTCCTTGCTTGCGGGTAACCGCTATACGGAATACTGGTGGCTGCTCATACCCACCCTCCTGCAACTTGTGCTGTCCTCGCAGATCGTGTTGCAAAAGATCGTGCTTACCGCGCTTGATGTGACTCTTCGCCTGATACCCGCTGCACTGCTCGGGCTGGCTTTCTATGGTATCGCCCTGTTCACAACGGTCTCCAGCCATGCCTTGACCATACTTCCCTACACGCCCCTCATCTACTTCGCCGTCGTAATCCTTAATCTGTCACTTCACCTGCGTAAGGTGGATTGCGATGTGTCGCCCGGAGCGGGCACATGGCTGAAACTGCTTGCCCTGGGCATATTTGCCGCGGGTGTGGCCTATGCCGTACACGCCTTCAGCACCAATACGCTGATCATTACCGCCATGGCAACCACCGCCGCAGTGGCGATCTTTGCTGCAGGATCCTTCGTGCTCGGCATCGTGAGCCGCCAGGATCTCCTGCTCCTGCGCCGCGGACAAACCAACAGGACATGAACCGATGGAAGCACCCCCGGTGAAACTGCATATCCGGCTTGGCCGGCTTGTCTTTGGGCGCCGCTACCGACACCTCAAGAAGCTCAGGACCTGTGAAATACGTGGTTATTCCTTGAAACCATTCGATGAGCATCGCTGTATTTTCGTGCATATACCCAAGGCAGCGGGCGTGTCGGTGTCGAAAAAACTGTTTGGCTGCCTGGGGGGTGGACACGCGCCCATCGATGATTTTGCGCATGTATTCTCACCCGCTGAATTCGCTGATTACTTCAAGTTTACCTTTGTACGGAATCCATGGGATCGTCTGCTTTCGGCCTATATGTTTCTTTCCAATGGCGGATTCAACGGCGACGACGAGGAATGGGCACGGGACAACCTCGCCTCCTATGGAAATTTCACGGATTTCGTCAGGGGTTGGGTCAATACAAAGAACATCTGGACGAAACAGCATTTCTATCCCCAAAGCTACTTCCTGAAGACCGAAGGTAGGCTGGCGGTAGATTTTGTCGGACGCTTCGAGAATATCAACGAAGACTTTGCCAGGATCGCCCGACATCTTGGCGTGGATGCCCACCTGGAGCACCTGAACAGTTCCGGCAGGAAGGATTACCACGATTATTATGACGAGGAATGCAGGGAGATAGTCGGCCGTGTTTACCGAGAGGATATCGAACTCTTCGATTACCGCTTCTGAACAACGGATACCCGAATGACACAAAACCTCGAGAGTACCCGCCCATGAATACCTTGCGAACCGCAAAATTCCCGACCCCGGGCCTGTTGCTCGGTTGGTCACTATCCATTGCGGCAGTCATCTCCTTGGCAATCGTCGCGGGCTTTGCGGCCTCGACGGGGAGCCTTTTCAACACGGGTGTCGTCGTCGCGCTCCTGTGCAGTATCTTCCTTGTGCTTGTGCCCATTCCACTGCTGTGGTTCGTAGTCATCGGCTCGACCACCGTCGCCGGACTGACAGGCCTATACCTGCCCCAGGCAGGACCGATCCGCTGGGCCTTTGTAATCGCCGCCGTTTTTCTCGGCCTGGCGGCGGTCATACGCTACATGATCGATGCAATGAACGCGCCTCGGGGAAAACCAGGGCAACCCAACCCCATCCTCTTCTGGGCCTTGCTGTATTTCTCCATCGTTGCGGTATCCACGCTCTATAACGACGGGCTGAGCTTCGACATCATCGTGGGCCTGAAGAACCACTTCCAGGTCTGGGGCATTCTCCTGGCTTTCATGTTCGTACCCATGAGCCTGCGTCACGCAAACGCATTCCTCTACTACCTGGTGTTTCTCGGCTTCATCCAAATAATCCCCGTGCTGCACCAATATCTTTTTCTCACGCAGCAGCGGACGGGCCTGACACAGGTGGATGTCGTCGTCGGTACGTTCGTGGGGAGCAAATATGGCGGCGGCGCCAATGCCTTGTTGGCAATGGTGCAGGTAATCTGCATAGCCATCCTCGCGGGATTCTGGCGACGCCGAAAGATCGGTGGCTGGGCCACCCTCGCTGTCTCGGTATTCCTGTTGATACCCACCATGCTGAACGAGGCAAAAATCGTTCTGATCGCACTGCCTCTCGCCCTGGGTGTGGTTTTCTGGGATTACCTCAAGCATAGGATTGGCGTACTCCTGGGTTTTGCCATTCTGATCATCCCCGTGCTGCTGGGGATACTCTGGGGACAGGCGGAAATCATGCGCCAGCACAACCAGGGCGCGAACAGGGATCTCGAATCCTTCATCCAGAACACCATCGACTACAACATCGGCGACCGGGGACATGGCCGCTATATCCTGAATCGCACGACCGTGTACCCATTCTGGTGGTCCGAGCATGGCATGCGTAACCTGCTGCAGACGTTCGTGGGCCATGGTGCAGCATCATCAAAGGATTCCGGGACGGGACTTTCCGTGAGGACGCTCGCGTCGACGCGCTACCTAGGTTATGGGGTGGGACTCACCGGCGTGTCCGCCCTGCTCTGGGAGACGGGGGTCTTGGGGCTGGCGGCCACCATCGGTCTATTCGTCAGCGCATTCAGACTCGCCGGCAGGCTCATGGAGCATTATCGGGGTACGCAAACCGGGATGAATATCCGAGCGGCACGCGCCGGGATCGCCGTGTTTGCGTTCAGCCTCTTGCATAACCAATCGTTTGTGTTCGAGCTGAGCTACCAGGCGGTATTGATGCTGCTGCTCGGCTATGTCGTGGCTGTGTCGAGACTGAGCCACACCGTCAGCCGGCCTGACGCGAAGCCAGCGGACACACGCCATTCACGGCGCATGGAAACTCGCGCAGCCCCTAAGGAGGACCTCTCATGACAAGGCACATCATCAATCTCTTGCTGTCCCTGGCATTCCTGGGCGGCGTACTCGCCCATGTCCCGACGGCAGGCGCGGCGGGGCGCAGTTGCGAATCCACGGTAAGCATCGAGGCGGCGGCGGACTACCGCATCGCTGTCCCTACCGTGACGCAGGGCCTTCGGGAACTGACACCCGAATTCTTCGGCTTCAATCTGGAATGGGTCGGCTTCCAGACGACCTTCTGGGAAGCGGCGACGCGACGTGTGAACCCCGCGGTAGTGGCCTATCTCCAGGCATTCCCCGGTGCTGTCTATCGCTACCCCGGAGGGGGCGGCGCCAATAGCTTCCAGTGGGCCGATTCCGTGGGCCAATACGCAATGCGGCCAAAGCGCAAGGTCGTGTCCTGGCTCAACCCCGTGGCGGTGAATTTCGGCTTTGATGAATTCCTGGACTTCGTTCACAGCGTCGCGGGAAAGCCATGGGTCGTACTGAATCTCTACGGCACCAGAGCAGGCGAGACGCAGACTGAACCCCTCCTGGAAAGCGCCACCGCCTGGGTCAATTACGCGAAAGCCAAGGCAAGCGCGGGCGCCGATCCAGTGCTGCGCTGGGAATTGGGCAACGAACTCGACCGGGGCCCGACGAAATCCTGGTCTCCGGCCAAATATGTGTCGATTGCCGGCACCTTCGGCAATGCCATCAACGCAGCCCGGCCGAGCGGCAAGCCGGTGGCGATGCTGCAGGACTGGAAGGCACAGCTCTCCCGCACCGTGTCCGGTTACAACCAGGACGTCATGTCTGGCCTGCGCGATGTCACCACGGAATACGCGCATCATCTATATTTCGATGCCCCGCCGGCCTCGCGTGAGGTTCCGCGTCGTTTCGCGGTTGTGTGCGGGACGCTCGCCAACGCGAAGAAGATCGGTATCGCCAACCCCCGCATCTGGATAACCGAATTCGGCCGCGACATTCCCCACGTCTATGACAACAGCGCGGGCTGGAAAAACAGCTGGCCCAAGACGGCGAACCTGGAGGCCGCGCTGGGTGTTGCGGATGCCGTCATCCTGGCAACCCAAATACCCGAAATCGCCGGGGTGTTCGCGCACAGCCTGGCCACGACGAAAGGCCCCTGGCCGATGTTCCACGCGGATCAGAGCGGAGCGCTCCGCCCCAGCGTCGTTTTTCAGACCTTGCGTCTGTTACGCGAAGACATGCTGCCGGTCGTGCTCGAAACACAGTTGCGCAGCAACAACCGCAGCGGCTATGCCGGCGGCTATGACCTGCGGGCCACCGTCATGACCAATCTCCAGCGCGACCGCTTTGCCCTGTGGGCGGTCAACCGCGCGCCGCAGGCGATCAGTGTGGAAGTGCTGATCCCGCAACTCGCGGCCCGCGTGGTGGAGGCGCGCCATCGTTATGTCGCGGACGCCAATCTGGAGGCAAACAACTATGCATCCGCTGGCAGCATCACCGTTCAGGAGGCAAAGCCCACGCTGGCATTCGATAATTCCGGCACCATGCATATCGTCCTTCCCCCGCAGTCGGTCTCCAGCATCGGTTTTGCGCGTTGAAGAGCAGGATATACGGAAATTCTTGTGGTTGTCATGTCCTCGATGAATCCATTGAGTGATATATGACTCAACAAAGGCTGCGGTTGCTATACGTCGTGGGTGGGCGAAGGGCAGCACCGAGAGTAGACGTGTCTGTCTTGTTCGGGGCCTTTCTGGGGAAAGAACTTTTCGATATAGACTGGGTAGTTTTCGACCCCGAGCCATCGCCGGCATGGCGACAGGAAATATGGAATGGTGCCAATGCCTATTGGATCGGCCGTGCAAATGGCGAAGGTATCGGTGCTGCCATAAATACCAAGCGAATGGAACTCGTCGCCGATCTTCGTACCTTCTGGATGGCACTGCGCGGCGACTATGACCTGATCCAGGTGCGTGACAAGTTCGTGTCCGCAGTGTTGTGCCTGATTGCCGCAAAACTACGCAAACGCTGTTTCATCTATTGGTTGTCCTACCCCTTTCCTGAATCACGTGTGCTCGATGCGCGCGAGGGGCGAGCGAGAATTCCGACACTATCCTGGCTGGCCGGCAGGATAAGCGGCTGGCTGCTCTACAGAATCATCATGCCCGCTGCGACACATATATTCGTGCAAAGTGAGCAGATGCGACAGGATGTATGTAAACATGGCATTTCACGGGACAAAATGACACCCGTGCCCATGGGTGTGGATGAATCTCTGCTCGCCCTGCCAAGACAGAAGGTTCAGGCCAGCACCATCCTGTACCTCGGGACGATGGCCAGGATCAGGAGACTAGAAATATTGCTCGAGGCAATGAAGCGCATAAGCTCTGTCCGGCCTGACGCAAGCTTGGTTCTCGTAGGCGAGGGCGACAGCCCACGAGACCGCGCCTTTCTGGAGGCAGAAGCACATCGGCTCGGGGTGGCGGGCTCCGTCGAATTCCTGGGTCGTATGCCGATGCGGGAAGCACTGGCCGAGGTGGGGAAGGCGGCAGTTTGCGTGTCTCCGTTTTATCCAAATGCTGTGTTGCGCTCCGCATCCCCTACCAAACTGATTGAATATATGGCGCAGGGCAGACCGGTAGTGGCGAACGACCATCCAGAGCAGCGCGCAGTGATAGAAGACAGTGGTGCGGGGATATGCGTGGCATGGTCAGCCGAGGCCTTCGCCGATGCCATCATTGACCTGTTGAATGAGCCCGACCGCTCAGCCGCGTTGGGCGCACGCGGTCCGGAATGGGTAATGAAAAACCGCACTTACAGACACATAGCGGAGCGGCTCGCCGCACAATATCTGGAAATATCAAGCGGATGTGGAAAGGACCGGATATTGCGACGCACAGAGCACCAATGAAGGAATGAACCCGAAGACAATGCGCCTCCTTTCTCTCAATACCTATAACTACCGCCGGGGCGGTTCGGACGTCGTCTTCCTGGAACACGATGCCATGTTCCGGGCCTTGGGCTGGGATACGGCGGTGATGACTATGCACCATCCGAAGAACGCGCCCTCGCCATGGAGCAGGTATTTCGCCGCAGAGATCGAGTTCGGCCATGAATACGGCACGCTGGAAAAGCTCGTTATGGCGGGGAAGATAATTTACTCCCTGGAGGCAAGACACAAGCTGTCCGCCCTGCTGGATACGTTTCCGGCGGATGTGGCGCACGC
>JAKQCX010000025.1 GCA_029558905.1 Pseudomonadota bacterium | reverse complement strand
GAGCTGCGCCACCATGAGCACTTCCTGGAAGCCGGTCTGGTGCAGGCTCATTTTCTTGGCGCCCAGAAAGCAGGGCACCTCATCGCCCTGCACCACCTTGAGCGTGCCGGGCGCCAGCCCGTAGTCGATAGCGTCGAGGATCAGCAGCGCATCGGCCTCCTGCACGTACTGCAGCAGCGCCAGCCCTTGCGTGCCGCCATCCACCAGTTCCACATGGGGCGCGAACTCAAAGCGCTGCTGCAGCGCCTCGACGCAGCGCACGCCAAAGCCCTCGTCGGCCCAGAGCATGTTGCCAATGCCCAGCACGACGATGTGCTGCAGGCTGTCACGGGGTGGGTTACAGGCGTTTTCAGGCGAGCGAGAGGCCATGGTGTGCAATGAACTCAAAAAGGGGAGGAAGAACGACTCAGTGAACCCACGCCATGCTGCGCAGGTGCTTCCAGGCGTGGAAGCTGTCCCAGCGGGACTGCAGGGCCAACCAGAACAGGGCATCGGTGCCAAACACCATGGCGCAACGGATGGCGGTGTCGGGGGTGATGCCGCGGTGGCCCTGGATGATTTCATTGAGCCTGCGCCGCGACACGCCCAGCAGGCGCGCTGCTTCGGTCTGACTCAGGGAGAGCGGACGCAGGAAGTGCCGCGCCAGAAACCGCCCCGGATGGGGTGGGCAGCGCAGGGGCACACCCGCCGGGTGCGGCAGGCGCTGGGCCCCAGGGGCATGGCGACGGGCGGTGCCGGGCATGGCGGCAATCAATCCTTGAAGGTGCGGTAGCCGGAGACCATGGTGCTGACGATGCTCTGGCGGCCCATGATGTCCTCGCGCACGGCGGCGTAGATGTGCGCAATCACGAAGATCACCATGGCCCACATGCCCAGGTGGTGCCATGTGTGCACACCCTGCGATTGGCCCAGCAGAGGGATGAGCCAGCCAAACATGCGGTCGGCCCAGGACCCGGCCTGCAGGCCTTCGCCATACAGTGCAAAACCGGTGGCCAGCATGAACAGCGAGAGCAGGAAATAGCCCACGAACATCATCAGCCGTGCCAGCGGGTTGTGGCCCACGTATTGGTTGGGGCGCGGGCGCAGGAACAGGTACCAGGTGAACATGGCCCACACCTCACGCCAGTAGGCCAGGCGCAGCACGGGCAGCGTGACCATCTCGCGGGCATGGTGGTTGCCCACGAAGGCCCAGTACACGCGCCCGGCCAGGCCGATGGCGAACACATAGCCTGCCGCGAAATGGGCAAACCGGATGTAGCCCATGAGGAAATGGTCACTGGCCTCGCCGCTCACGCTGGGCAGGGGCGAACCGATGAGGTAGCCGGTGACGCACAGCACGGTGATGGCCAATGCGTTGATCCAATGCCACACGCGCACCGGCGCCTCGTACACATAGACCGAGCGCACCTGCGGCGCATTCGCCACGGTACGTTCGTCGATGCCGGTGATGTCGGCCAGGTTCTGGGGGGTCGAGGGGTTCATGCGCGCCTCCTGGGGGGGTGGGACCGTGCGCTGCCAGTGCGCTCAAATGCGGGCCAGCAGCAATGCCAGGCCCGCGCCGCCGATCAGGGCTCCCGCCGCGCGCGGCAGCACCGCCCGCACACGCTGCAGCAGCACGCCCAGGCCCATGCCGCCAAAGTGCAGCGCTGCCGTGGACAACACAAAACCCGCGCCATAGGCCAGGAAGGAAGCACCCGCAGCCATTTCCAGCCCGTGGGCCGTGCCATGCAACAGGGCCGACGCGCCCACCAGCCCCAGGCCCAGCCCGGCGGGCAGTGCCGCGCCACTGACCAGCAGCGCGCCCAGCAGCACCACGCTGGCGGCAATCATCACTTCCAGCGCGCCACCCAGGGGCAGTGCAGCCCCAAGGTGCGCCAGCAAGGCCCCCAGGGCCATGGCGACCACGAACACCGCGGGCGCCTGCCAGCGGCGCTGCGGCAGGGCCACGGCAGACCACAGACCCACGGCCACCATGGCCAGCAGGTGGTCCAGTCCCGACACGGGGTGTGCCAGTCCGCTGACAAAGGTGGCGGCATGGCCGCCCTCGTGGCCCACATGGGCCTGGGCCGCTCCGCCCAGGGCACACAGGGCAATGGTCAGCAGGCCCTTGGCTGCAACAGTGTTCATTCGCATGTTTGTCTCCTATGTCGTTCCGAGGCCTTCAGCGTACCTTGACCGAGGTGAGTTCCTGCCCGTCCGGCCCCATGACGTGCGTGGAGCACGCCAGGCAGGGGTCGAACGAGTGCAGGGTGCGCAGGATCTCCAGCGGCTGCTCCGGGTTGACCATGGGTGTGCCCAGCAGCGCGGCTTCGAAGGCGCCGATCTGGCCCTTGGCGTCGCGCGGGCTGCCGTTCCAGGTGGTGGGCACGACGCACTGGTAGTTGTCGATCTTGCCGTCCTTGATGCGGATCCAGTGCGCCAGGCCGCCGCGCGGTGCGGCCGAGGAGCCCACGCCCTTGGCCTCCTTGGGCCAGGTGGACGGGTCCCACTTCTCGACGTTGGCCGTGGCGGTGTCGCCTGCCTTGATGTTGGCCACGAGCGAGTGCCAGTCTTCGAGCAGCAACTCGCCCAGGTACTGGCCTTCCAGGCAGCGGGCTGCCGTGCGGCCGATGGTGGTGGGCAGCAATTGCTTGAGGGTGTACTGCGTTTCGGGCAAGCCCAGCGCCTTGGGAATGCCGCTGTTGACCATGCTGGCCAGGAAGTCCACCTGCTCCTTGGCGCGCTGGCAATACTTGTTGCCTTGCGACGCGTGCACATAGGCCAGGATGTAGCGTGCCAGCGGCCCCACCTCCATGGCATGGCCGCGCCAGCGCGGAGCTTTGAGCCAGGAGTACTTGGCGCTTTCGTCGATTTCGTGGATGTCGGTGCGCGTGCCCTTGGTCTTGGCGCCCAGCACGTAGTTGGGTTCGGTGACGCCGTCCCAGGGGTGCAGGCCCTTGGTTTCGTCGGCGTACTTGTACCAGGAGTGGGTGACGAATTCCTGGATCTGCTCGGGGTCGCGCAGATCGACCGGGTGGATCTTGCTCCAGTCGCCATTGATGATGGCACCGCCGGGCAACTGGTCGGTACTCTTGTCGTAGCTGACCTTGGCGTGCTCGCCGTAGTCCATGACGTTGAGGCCCGCCAGACCGCCGCCGTAGAGCCAGCCCGCCTGCTTGTACAGCGTTCCGATGGCCAGCACGTCGGGCAGATAGACGTTGCGATAGAACGCGTTGCCCTCGTCGATGCGCGCCTTGACGAAGTTGAGCCGCTCCATGTTGATGGGCGCCCCCGCCGCGCCGTCGCGGTCAATGTTGATGGCGCAGGGCATGCCGCCCACCAGGTAGTTGGGGTGCGGGTTCTTGCCGCCGAAGATGGCGTGGATCTTGATCCATTCCTTCTGCAGATCCAACGCCTCCAGGTAGTGCGCCACGGCCATGAGGTTGGCCTCGGCCGGCAGGATGTAGGCCTTGGAGCCCCAGTAGCCGTTCTTGAACGGCCCAAGCTGGCCACTCTCGACAAACTTCTTGATGCGGTTCTGGATGTCGCGGAAGTAGCCCGGCGAGGACAGCGGGTGCGCGGGCGACACCAGTTGCTGCAGCTCGGAGGTCTTCTTGGGGTCGGCCTTGAGGCAGGCGACCACGTCCACCCAGTCCAGCGCGTGCAGGTGGTAGAAGTGCACCACATGGTCCTGCACCATCTGGGCCTTGGCCATGATTTCGCGGATCAGGTGCGCGTTCTTGGGAATCTTGATGCCCAGCGCATCCTCCACGGCGCGCACCGAGGTCAGCGCGTGGCTGCTGGTGCACACGCCGCAGATGCGCTCGACGAAGGCCCAGGCGTCGCGCGGGTCGCGCCCCTTGAGGATGACCTCCAGCCCCCGCCAGAGCGTGCCGGTGGACACCGCGTTGCGGATCACGTTGTTGCTGTCGAGGTTGACCTCGCAGCGCATATGCCCCTCGATGCGTGTGACAGGATCGACGACGATGCGCTTGCCGCTGTTGTCGAGTGCGAAGGGGGTCTGGTCGTTGGCGCCCATGGTGCGTGGCTCCTTGTGCTGGATCAGTGGTCGGCCTTGGCCGGCTCGTTCTTGTCGGAGGCGCGCTTGAGCATGGACACCGCCGCATGCGCCGCCACGGCCGCGCCCACGGCCCCGGCCGCAGCCACGCCCACCTTGTCGGCGTTGGACTCGACACCGAAGGCGTTGATGTTGGTGAGCCGGTCGTAGAACGAGCCTTTGTCCCAGAAGCCCTCTTCCGAGCAGCCCAGGCAGCCATGGCCCGACTGCACGGGCCAGCTCGTCCCATCATTCCAGCGCACCGTGGAGCAGGCGTTGTAGGTGGTGGGGCCCTTGCAGCCCACCTTGTAGAGGCAGTAGCCCTTGCGCGCGTTCTCGTCGTCGAACGATTCGACAAACTGACCCGCGTCGAAGTGCGGCCGGCGATAGCACTTGTCGTGGATGCGCTGGCTGTAGAACATCTTGGGCCGGCCCTGGCGATCCAGTTCGGGGATCTTGTCGAAGGTCAGCATGTAGGTGATCACGCCGGTCATCACCTCGGCGATCGGCGGACAGCCCGGCACCTTGATGATGGGCTTGTCGAAGATGACCTTGTGCACCGGGGTGGCCTGCGTCGGGTTCGGCTTGGCCGCCTGCACGCAGCCCCAGCTGGCACAGGACCCCCAGGAGATGATGGCCTTGGCGTCCTTGGCCACGTGCTTGAGCTGGTCGATGAAGGGCTTGCCGCCGATGATGCAGCTCATGCCATCCTGGTTCAGCGGCGGGTTGCCCTCGACCGCCAGGATGTAGTTGCCCTTGTACTTGCCCATGACCTCGTCGAGGATGGCTTCGGCCTGATGGCCGGCGGCGCTCATGATGGTGTCGTCGTAGTCCAGGGAGATCATGGACAGCACCGCGTCCTTCGCCAGGGGATGACCGGAGCGGATGAAGGACTCCGAGCAGCAGGTGCACTCCAGGCCGTGGAGCCACAGCACGGGGGTGCGCGGCTTGCTTTCCATGGCGTGGGCGATGCGGGGCACGAAGGCCGGGCCCAGCCCCAGGGAGGCGGCGGTCAGGCTGCAGAATTTGAGGAAGCTGCGGCGGGTGATGCCCTGCCGTCGCATCACCTCGTAGAAGGTCTCCACCATGGGAACGGTCTCCTCTTGATCGGGTTGGAATCCAGCCAGGCGTTGGGTAAGCCGGGTCTGGTTCGGCCTTCACAAGAAGCGTGCCAGGAGAAGGGCGGGCTGACCGCCAATGCAATCAATCGGTTACAGAATGTCTGTCTCCCTTGCACGTTATAAACGTAATCATGCTTTACAAAATATGTATATTTGATGACCTATATAGCGCGAACCCGCCGTGTGCGACACGCGGGGCAAGCGCGCGATGCGCTTGTCGATATCTGCTCCAGGCTTCGACGTGACGGATGGCAATTGCGGGTACGGACCCAGGATCACGATTTGCCGCGGTAGGGGGTTGGTTCCGTGTCGAACTGATAAAATTCCAAGCTTTTTGATGACCCGGTTACCCACATGCGCCGCGCCCTTCGCAACATCGCCATCATCGCCCACGTGGATCACGGCAAGACCACCCTGGTGGACCAGCTCCTGCGGCAGTCCGGCACCTTTGCCGCCCACCAGCAGGTGGCGGAACGGGTCATGGACTCGGGTGACCTGGAACGGGAGCGGGGCATCACCATCCTGGCCAAGAACACGGCGGTGGAATACCAGGGAGTGCACATCAACATCGTGGACACGCCGGGTCACGCCGACTTCGGCGGCGAGGTGGAACGCGTGCTGGGCATGGTGGACGGCGTGCTGCTGCTGGTGGATGCGGTGGAAGGTCCCATGCCCCAGACCCGCTTCGTCACCAAGAAGGCCCTGGCCCTGGGCCTGCGCCCCATCGTCGTGGTGAACAAGGTGGACCGTGACGGTGCCAATCCGGACAACGCCGTGAATCTCACCTTCGATCTGTTCGACAAGCTGGGGGCCACGGACGCGCAGATGGACTTCCCCATCGTCTATGCCTCCGGTCTGAACGGCTGGGCCGTTCTGGAGTTGGAGGCCCCGCGGGTGGACATGCAGCCCTTGTTCGACACCATCCTGCGACACGTACCGGCCCCGGACACCCAGGCGGACGCGCCCCTGCAGCTGCAGATCTCTGCCCTGGACTATTCCAGCTATGTGGGCCGCATCGGCGTGGGCCGCATCAGCCGGGGCCGCATCAGGACGGGCCAGCCGGTCACGGTGCTCTTCGGCACGGAAGAAGAGATGGCCGAACACGAGCGCAACCCACTCAAGGCCAGAGTGGGCCAGGTCTTCGGCTACCAGGGCCTGAATCGCATCGAACTGGATGAGGGCGTGGCGGGAGATATCGTGCAGATCACCGGTATCGAGGACCTGGTGCTGGGCGCCACGCTTGCCGACCCCGAACTGCCCGAGGCCCTGCCCCTGTTACAGATCGACGAGCCCACCCTGTCCATGCAGTTCATGGTGAATACCTCGCCCCTGGCCGGCACCGAGGGCAAGTTCGTCACCAGCCGCCAGATTCGGGAGCGTCTGCACAGGGAGCTGCTCACCAACATGGCCCTGCGCGTGCACGACACGCGGGACGCGGACGTGTTCGACGTCTTCGGACGAGGCGAGCTGCACCTGTCCATCCTCCTGGAAAACATGCGGCGGGAAGGCTACGAGTTGGCCGTGGGACGTCCACGCGTGGTGAGGAAGGTGCTGGACGGGGTGGAGTGCGAGCCCTACGAGATCCTGTCCGTGGACGTGGAAGAAGGCCACCAGGGCGCGGTCATGGAGAGCCTGGGTCTGCGTCGTGGCGAGATGCAGGACATGGTGCCGGATGGCCGTGGCCGGGTGCGCATCGAATACCGCATCCCCGCGCGCGGTCTCATCGGCTTCCAGGGCGAGTTCATGAACATGACCCGCGGCACGGGTCTCATGAGCCATGTGTTCGACGCCTATGCCCCCGTATCCGCCGGCGGCGTGGCGGAAAGGCGCAATGGCGTGCTGGTGTCCCAGGAGGACGGCGAGGCCGTGGCCTATGCCCTGTGGAAACTGCAGGATCGAGGCCGCATGTTCATCAACCCCGGGGAAAAACTATACGAAGGCATGATCATCGGCATACACAGTCGCGACAACGACCTGGTGGTGAACCCCATCAAGGGCAAGCAGCTCACCAACGTGCGCGCCTCCGGCAGCGACGAGGCCGTGCGCCTCACCCCCCCCATCGCCCTGAGCCTGGAATCCGCCATCGAATTCATCGCCGAGGACGAGCTGGTGGAGATCACCCCCAAGGCCCTGCGCCTGCGCAAGCGC
This sequence comes from Pseudomonadota bacterium, assembly GCA_029558905.1. Classification (GTDB taxonomy): domain Bacteria; phylum Pseudomonadota; class Gammaproteobacteria; order Burkholderiales; family Thiobacillaceae; genus PFJX01. Next base: position 58,498 of record JAKQCX010000025.1, on the reverse strand, counting down.
TACCTGAAGGAGCACGAGCGCAAGCGCGCGGCCCGGGAAGCGGCCTGAGACTCAGGCCCGCGTCCTGCGGCGCAGGCCGAGCAAGCCGGCGACACCGATGCCCAGCAGGGCCAGGGATGCGGGTTCGGGCACGCCGTTGCTTCCGCCACCCTGGTTGGCCAGCCCCACGACGCCAATGGTGAAGCCGTGCCAGTTCTCGCTCGTGTCGGTGAAGGTGATGGAGGTGTGCGCGCCCGGCAGCCGGATGACGCCGTGCACTTCCCCGTTGCCGAAGAAACCCGTGCCGGCCGCATTGAGGATGGCGCTGCCATTTCCCCAGTATCCCTGACCGGTACTCACGATCTGGATGGGTACGCCAAAGTCCACCGTGTTGCCGTTCCAGCTCACCAGGGCGATGAGGGGGTCCTGCACGGTCTCGGAAAACAGGATGGTCTTCGTGCCGCCCTGAGCCAGGCCGATGATGTCGGACGCCGGTGGTGCGTTGTCCACCAGACTGGAAGTGTAGGGCGCATCGGGACTCCAGAAATTGGTGCCAGCCGATGTCTGGGCAAAGGCATAGGCACCGCTGTAGGTGACCGCCACGGAAGTGGCACCCACCTGCAGGGTGCCGGAGACCTGGCTGGTGGTTGCCGAGGTGGATGTCCAGTCGGTCCAGTACACCGTGTCGGCATGCGCGGGTAGCGCGAAGACGCCAGCCAGGATGAGAGGGATCAGGAGTTTGTTCATGGTGGATCTCCAAAGAGGCGTTACAAGGTGGGGTATTCGCAATTTCCTATGGTGGGGAAGATTGCCTGAGTGGGTATAAGCAATTATGGTGCCATAAATACATAAAAAAATTCATTCGTGTCATCAATGAGTTATCGGATCATGGCCTTGCCCGATACGACGCCGATCACAAGAACGGGCCAGTGCTGTCAAGTTGTTCGACACGGACCGGGTCCTTTTCGCCGTGACGGGACGGGAGCAGGCAGGAGCGGGAAGGTGTTGCATGATGGGCAGACCATCCGCTGCGCACACCGCGGATCCATCACTACCGCGCCGGATGTGCGCGGGACTCGGACTGGTCATGGCCCTGCCCGCTGCACGGGTGGGAGCGGCTTGGCAACAGGTGGGCAAGGGGGCATGCGGTGGGCCCACCCTGGCCATGGCCCGGAGCCCGAGAACGAGTGTCGTGTGGCCGGCGTGCGTGCCCCGGTGGTCTTGTGCCACGGCGAGGCATGTCAGCCGCATTGCTTGTGTTTCGACCGCCTCCTGGAAAATACCTACCCGGTGCCGGCCAGGGCAAGCGCCACGCCTGCCAGGATGCAGTGCCCCGCCGCTACCGGCCAGCGGGGCCGGAATCAGCTCGCCCCGAGCCAGAACCCCAGGTTGCGGTCGAGGAATTCATCCCAGCGCATGTAGTGGCTGCCGTCGCAGGAGAAGGTGAGGCTGACCATGCCGTTGAACAGGTTGATGGAGGCCATGCGCAGATAGATGTTTTCGTCCGCCATGCGCAGGGCCTTCAGGGTCTCCAGGATGGGGGCGATGTCCTGCTTGGGGATGAGGACCTCGGCGGGATAGCTAATGGCGGGATATACCAGGCAGATGTCCGGGTCCGCCAGGGCTTCCTGATCCAGGAGTCGATAACGGTAAGGGTCGTCCAGTGTCCAGACCGTGGCGCGGCTGCTGGAAAAGTGGATGACGGCCTGGAACACGCCCCGCTCCGTCATCAGCTCCTCCAGAATGGACATGGACTGGTCCAGGCTGCGGTCCATGGGGCTGTCCACCCGGCATTGCTGCATGACGGTACCGCGGATGGCCGGATCACCCCGGATCTGACGCCATTCGCTGGATTCCTGGTAACGGTCTCCATGCGCGGGCAGATCCCGCAGGTCGAAGTCCGCCCCCAGATACCCCAATACCCTCTCATTCCGGCGCACGATCTGCAGGGCGGTGAGGGAAGGGCGCTTGCCCAGCAGGCTGATGTAGGCATCCGAGAGCAGGAAACCCCACACCGGCACGGCCTCGTTCATGTAGGGCCGCATGGAGCGGTCACGGCCGAAATGCCCGGCCACCAGCCCGTTCAGGTCCACGTTGTCGCAGATCTGGATACCGTTCGTGGCCACGCAGTACAGGAACTTGCAGTGGGGGATGTGGGCAAACCCCTGCGACAGCACGTCATTCAGGGCCTGCCGGTCTTCCCATGCGGGGGCACAGGCCTGCGCCAGATGGGCGAGGGGCTCATGCAGCAGACGGCCCAGGCGTTCCCGCTGTTGATAGATGCTGTCTTTCCAGGAGTCGGGCATGTGGGCGGATACTTGTGGAGCGTCTTGCGGTGAGGTGCCATCCCTGGCCCGTGTGGGCGCAGAGCTGTGCTGCATATCATAACCGGCTTGCATGCCGGGCCGGTTCGACTAGTGTGAAGTGGTATCTCCACCGGTACTCGGGTGGAGACAACCGGAGGAGAATGAAGATGAACCAAAGCACGCAACGCATCGAAAGACCCGGCTACGAATTTCATACGGATCCGGAATTCCCCCACGCCCCCGCGGATTGGTCCCGGGATATGGCGGAACAGCAGGCCCGGCGTGAAAACCTGCAACTGACCCCGGCCCATTGGCGGGTGATTCGTGCCTTGCAGGACTACCATGCCCGACAGGAGGACGGCAATATCAATTTCCGCGAACTGCACGATGCCCTGGATGAGCACTTCCATGCCGAGGGCGGCATCAAGCAGCTCTATCGGCTCTTCCCCCAGGGCCCCGTGTCCCAGGGGTTCAGGCTGGCTGGCCTGGAGGCACTGGCGGGTGCACAGGATCAGAGCTTCGGCAGTGTGGTGTAGGTCAGTGTGCCCAATTCAATGCGGCCTGCTTCGGGCAGGCCGTTTTTTTCGAGCGCTAGGGCCCGACACGGGCCATGTGCGCGAAACGGTAGGCGTCTTCGGGCAGGCCGGATTGGATGACGGGACTGGGCCGTGCGGGGCGGGCTTGTGGTCGAGCCGTGGGGACCTTGCGCGATGGCACCGCCCACCCAGGCGCAGATGGCCCGCACTTGTTGCGCACCAGGACTGAAATGCATCCGCCCGCGCTCGGCCAGGCGGGATTGCGGCAGGCGCACGGACATGGTCTGTCTGTCCTGCTGCTCGCTGCTCTTCTGGCCGCGGCCGCGATGGCGTGGGCCGAGGGTCCGGGCAATGTCCTGCCCACGCATGTGTGTTCACCCCGCATGGGGGATTACAACGACCGCCAGGCCTTCATCGGGTTTGAGGATGGCTCCGTGCAGTGGTGCCTGAGCCGCAGCCAATGCATACGGCTGACGGGGCTGCCCGCCCGGGCGTCCAGGATCGTGGCCTTTTCCTGCGAGCGGGAGCAGTACGTCTGGGTCATCCACGCGGATGGCGCTGTGTTTCGCTGCGCCGGCGCCGTGGGACGCAAGGCCTGCGAAGCGGTGCCCTTGCAGCCCTGACCACCCGTCCGCCAACCGCCCGATCGTGATCAGCCCAGGTGGAAACGCCCGACGAGGCCATTCAGTTCCCGCGCCAGGTTCACCAGGGTTTCGCTCTGGGCGCGGCTCTCCATGGCCTCCTGGGCGGTGCGGCCGGCAAGATCGTTGACGGCCTGTACGCGCTGGTTGACACGTTCCGTGAGGTCGCACTGGCGTTCCACCGCCTGCGACATGTCGTCGTTGAGCGCGCGGATTTGCGCGATCCTTGCCACGATCTGATCCAGGCTCTGCATGGCCTGATCCAGTTGGGCATGATTGAGTTCGGCCTTGTCGCGCGCATTGCTCATGGCGAGCACGGCCTGGCCGGCTTCCGCCTGTAGCAGACGCACAGTTTCTTCGATGCTGCGTGTGGAATCCTGGGACAGGGTGGCAAGCTTGCGCACCTCGTCCGCCACCACGGCAAAGCCGCGTCCGGCCTCTCCCGCGCGCGCGGCCTCGATGGCGGCATTCAGGGCCAGGAGATTGGTCTGCTCGGCGATGCCGCGGATGACATCCAGTACCTGGCTCACATTCCGGCTTCTATCGTTGAGTTGGCCGATGGCCTGCACGGCCTGGGAAATCTCCTGCAGCAGGCTGGCAATGCCGCGGATGGCTTCGCGGGTCATCTCGATGCCGCGTATCGCTTCCTGGTCCGTTTGCACGGATGCGGCGGCCGCATGTTGTGCATTGCCGCCCACCTGGGCGGCAATGTCCTTGAGATCGCTCACATGCCTGGCGGCATCCTGGCTTTCCGCCTGCTGCCTGCCTGCCTGCGCGGCGGTGCGTTCCGAGACGCTGGCGATGTGCTCCGCCGCGCTGGACAGGTGCCCGGAGGTCTCCGCCACCAGGGTAAGGCTGTTGGTGAACTTGGCCAGCATGCTGTTGATGGCCTGGGACAGCACGCCCACCTCGTCTTCCCCCCGAGGCGTGAGACGGTGGCTCAGGTCGGCTTGCGCCTCGATGCGTTGCATGGACTGACGCATGGATGTCAGGGGCAGGATCACGATGCGCCGCAACAGCCAGATCACCAGGCCCAGGCCAAGGATGAACAGGCCCAGATTGACCAGGCCGTTGATGAGCAGGTTCTCACGGATCTGGGCGTCCAGCACCTTCAGGGAATAGGTGGCCCGCACGGCCCCCAGGATGGTGCCTTCCGGGACCTGATGGCAGCCCAGGCAATTCGTGCCCAGATAGTTGCGGCTGGCTTTCAGGGGTGCCACATGGATGACGTTGCGCCCGTCATCGGTCTCCACCAGGACATGCACGGTCTCGCCTGCCAGGGCACGACGGTCCAGTTCATCCCGGGGGGGCGAAGCCTTTCGGGCCATGTCCCGCAGAGCATCCCCGGCGTGCACGATGCCGACGTCCAGCAGGCTGCCCTGGGCGATCATGGACTGGCGCAGATCCTCCTTCTGCTCCGTCGTACCGGACAGCATCATGCGGTTGACGCCATCGAAATAGGTGCGCGCCATGTCCTTGGCCTTGTCCATGCCGATCTTTTCGGCCAGGGCATGCTCGCTGCGATAGGTCAGCGCACTGGAGACCAGCAGGACAAGGACAAAGGCCAGGCTGATGGCCAGTAGGATACGTGCCTGCAGGGAGTGGGTCCGCTTTTGGTTCATGTGCTTTCCTGACGGGGAGGGGGAGAGGCTGCAGTATCCGGCGTCGTGTCCTGCATGGATTACGGTCCAGCCGGGGTAGGGCTCGATACCTCCATGGGATGATTGCCGCTACCACCAAGGTGGTGGCGGTCGGGACGCGGCCGACATGATTCCGGGTCGTATCGCCGGCCTACGGTTACGGCATGTCGGGCAGCAGCTCCAGTCCGCGCAGATAGGTGTCGCTGAAGCGGTCCAGGCCATGGCTGCCGCCATTGACGGCACGGCGGGCGACGCGCAGGTCATCGGCCACCAGGGCCTGCTTGATCTCCCGCTCCTTGTCCCGGAGGAAGGAGCCCAGCAGCTGGCCGGCGATGTCCGGCTGGCAAGCCAGATCCGGCTGCTCGAGCAGCTTGAGGCCCATCTGGCGACCATGGCGCGCGTAATTGTCACGGCCGGTGAGCTGCACGAACCCGCGCCCCCGGTAGCGCTCGCCGTCCGGACGACCCCGGTTGCCCAGGTCCCGCCGTTTGTCATAGAGATCGAAGGGATGACCATTGGGGGATGTGTTGAAACGCGAGCGGTCTTCCGATACGGGCACGAAGCCTTCGGATTCCGCGCGGATGGTGGCCAGGGCCATGAGCACCATGGGCCGATCCACCAGGCCGTGGGCTTCCAGACCCGCCAGGACGAAAGGCAGATGAACCTTGATGTTGCCGATGAAGGTGAATGGAAACAGACGCGACACCAGCTGGGGTGTGATGCGGGGGATGACCGAGGCCAGGGTGTCGTCTTCCGTCAGCCCCAGGGCCTTCAGGGTGCGGGGCCCGGCGACGCCATCCGCCAGCAGACCCTTGCCGCGCTGGAATGCGAGGACGGCAGCCTCAGTGCCCAGGCCGAAATCGCCATCGATGTTGCCGGGGGGGAAACCCAGTCTTAAAAGGCGTTTCTGCAGACGTTCCACTTCCTTGCCGCGGGCGCCGAATCTAAGTGTCTCCATGTCGTCCTCCTGTGGAAGATGCCCGGGAAGGAAGGGGGTCCCGGCTGTGTTGGATGTGCTGGACCGATTGGTACAACTGGTACAGGACCCTCGATTCCGATTGCGGGACATCCACGCCTCGCAGTCGCCGGGTGCAGGCTTCCAGGTCCATGACCAGGTCCGGTTCGCGTGCCAGCAGCAGGCTCATGGCCTGCCGTGCCAGTCCCATACGGCGCAGGTGATCCTGTACGCGGAAATAGACCAGCTGCCGATCTTCCAGCAGGGCAAAGCCGAAATGGAAGTGCAGCAAGGCGAAGTGCGCCGCCTTGGCATGGTCGATCGGGTTGGCGACCACCAGTTCGAAACGCACCAGGTCATGCCCTGACGCGCCCTCGCGGTCGGGGGCTGTCGCCAGCAGTCTTTTCACCAGGTCGCGCTCGAGGAAGTTGAGGCGATTGAGTGCCGCCTCGGACAGGGTGCTCAGGCAGATCTCCGCATCTCCCAGGCGCAGATCCAGGTGACGTCCGCAGAAGCGCTGGAAGCGTTCGCTCAGGGTGGAGGCGGTGATGGCGTAGGTCACCCGGAACATGGGTGACCAGGACCAGTGCCGGAACAGATTCATCCAGGCCCGGCTGTCCGGGTGGTCATGATGCTCTTCCAGGTTCAGATCCAGGTAGGCGCGCTCCATGAACTGGGCGATCTCACGGCATACATAGAAGCCGGCGCGGCGCTGCGCTTCGAAGGGCGGGAGCTGCGGGGGCGTGGGTGGCCGGCCCATGAGATTCGGCCATTCTGGGAATATCTCCGCGGACAGGAAGGCCAGATCCGGGTCCTTGCGCAGGCGCTCGAACAGGTCGTCCAGGCGTATGTGCAGCCTTTGCGCGCTGTCCGGGTCGACCGCCAGCCGGCCGCGCCAGCTTTCCTTGAGTACGGTGAAGAAGGCCTCGACATTGAAAAATCCCCTGCGCGTGGGCTGGCGCTGCGCCGCTTCCGCAAATACCTTTTTGGCGATATGCAGCCCAAGCTGGCGGTAGCTTTCGAACTGGGACTCGTCGAAGAACTGGTCCGTGGTGCTCTGGAAGGGGAAGGACGGGTGCAAGCTGGCGTAGCCGAGCACATCGACGGGTTCGTCGCCGGTCAGGCCGGGACGTATGTAGACGAGCACACCGGGACGCAGGCCGTGGTCGAGCCGATCGTAGCGGATGCTGCCCACCGTGGCGCAGGTCCGCTGTCGTCCGCCTGGCTCGCTGGGACGCATGCCGGAGACATCGATTTCGATATCGATGCCGAAATCCGCGCGCACCTTGCGGATGGCATTGGCCAGGTCATCGAAGTGATAGTCCGCATCCTCGGCGGCATCGCTGACGATGATGTAAGGCAGGCGCCGGCGTACCAGTTCGTACAGTCCCAGGTTCTCGAAGTGGCCCCCATCCGACAGGTTCAGCCAGGGACGCCTTGCCGAGGTCATGCCGAACAGCTCGAGAAACAGGTAGCGCACACCAAAGCCCGGACTGGTTTTGCGCCAGGTGGCGGCGTGTGCTGGATTCCCCACCCAGCGACCCAGGCGCACGTTGAACACGGTGAGCAGGAAGGACACTTCCCGGGAGGAATGGAAGCCCATGCTGGGATTCACCGCCGCGCCCGAGATGGCCATGGCGGTGCCCACGCGTATCCCGCCGCTGCGTGATTCCCCGGACATAAAGATGTCGCTGGGGCCGTAGGTGGGCTGGATCTGCGCATCGGCCATCCCCGGTGGGAACTGATAGCCACTGCTGCGTGGGGTGATGCAGAAGGATGCCGCCTTGCGCTGTTGCCAGGCCAGTTCCTCACCGCCCACCAGGTTCAAGGCGGTGTTGAACAGGGGATAGGGCCGTGGCCCCAGTTCCGAGACCGCCAGATCGTCGTCCGGATCGAAGCCGGTGAAGGCATCGGGCTTGCGACAGCCGGGCCAGCCGCGGTCCAGCTCGCCACAATGGCGGGAGGCACCCAGGTAGCAGCGCGTGAGCCGGTTGCGGTAGAAGTTGTGCAGGGAGAACAGATTGATGTCGATGCGCCAGCCGAACAGCGCGAACAGGGTAAGCAGCACGCTTCCGGCGCCGGCTACCGACTCCAAGGAGACCGCGCCATGCTGGGGCGCGATGGCCGCGCGCCACGCTTCCAGGCCCTTACCCGGCATGGTGTGCGCGACCGTGCTGGTTCCTCGCCCGGGCGCGTCCTCCCAGGGGGCTTCCAGGCCCTTTTGCATGGCCAGGCTCAGGAGCAGCAGCAGACCCAGCAGGAACACCCAGGGTGCCAGGCCCAGCAGTGTTTCGCGCAGGCCCTTTCCGGGTGTATTGCGGTTTGCCGACTTGCCGGCCAGGACACCCCAAAGGGTGGTGGCCGCCCAGGCCAATCCGCCGCTGGTGGCCACCCAGTCATTCAGCAGTCCCAGGAGGGGGGCGCCGAAGAAGGCCAGGCCGAACAGCAGCAGCCAGGCCAGCATGAGGGTCAGCAGCCAACCTCCCAGGCGTGCCCACCATTCGCGTTGCATGTCGGAAAATCGGCGCCGGGCCAGGCCGATGTGCAGGGCCACCGGCAACATGAACGCCGTCAGCACCAGGGGTGGACCGAAAATGACCAGTTCGAAGGGGGTCGGAAAGGTGAGGGCCGCCAGGTGGGCCAGGCCGAAGAACATCAGACCGGCGGCGATGCTGGTGCCCAGTGCCGAAAGGACGAGCGCCGGAGCGGCCGCACGCGGGATGTCCCGCCGCCGGAACCAGATCCATACCGCAGCCAGGATCCATGGCACGAGATAGATGAGCGTGGCGATGAACTGGGTGATCAACAGGGAGTCGTCCAGCATCCGGCTGCCCAGGAAAGGCATGTGCCGCGTCAGGATGCGGGCTGCATGCGCGGTCCAGGGACCAAAGGCCGGTGAGGCCAGGCTCAGGCTCAGAAAGAAGGCGGCGAGCATGGCGGGCAGCACCACCAGCAGCAATACCCCGGCTTGGCTTTTCCACCAGGGCTCCGCGGCACGTGTGCCCTGGTGCATGTTGAGCAGCAGAACGGGCAGGGAAAGCACGGCGAACACCAGGGGCAGCGTGGCCAGGAAGGGCAGGATCTCCAGATACCAGAGATAGGGCACGCTCCAGGCCAGGGCCCGGGGCACGAGCAGCAGGACACCCAGGAAACTGAGGATGACGATGAGGTTGAGCAACAGATTGCGCAGGTAGGTGGAAACCAGGGTCAGACTGTCTCCGGACAGGCCGGTGCGGGGCGTGAGGTAGTTGCTGAAGCGGCGCAGCCAGGTAATGGAGGGGTGTTCCACCGGCTCGCCGGGGCGACGTGGGCCCTCCGGGTCGAGCATGTCTTCAGCCTGGATGGGCTGGTTCTGCGCCTGACGCTTGAGGAAGGCCATGTACCAGGCACCGATGTAGCCGCCTCCGGAGACGGTGGACAGGTAATCCACATGCTTGAGCAGACCACGCCGGGCCATGCCTTGCAGGATGCCCAGATTGAAGGTGGCGCTGCGGATGCCGCCCCCTGAAAACGCCAGGCCCACGGCGTTGCCCGCCTGGCGGCACGGGTCCCCGCGATCTCCTTGGAACGGGGGCTCTTGTGCTTGGATGTGCTGAAAATCCATGCGGCATCCGCTTCCGGACAGGCAGGCCGTCCGCGGAATCTTCTCTATCCGTAGGCCAGATCCCGGGCATTGAAGGGGCGCAGCGGGGCATTCCCGAGAATGCGGTAGAGCACGGAATTCATGGTGGCCACGTCGTTGTCGAAGCCGCCATGGCTGGAGCTCCGGCTGGAGGTCCTGGCATGCTCCGGTTCTTCCTGCTGCGCGCCTGTGATGATCAGCTGCGGCAGGCCCCGAGCATCGGCCGCCTGGTAGGCGGCGTACATGCCCTTGTTTTCCTCCAGGAAGCGCAGCATGCCGAGGATGGGTGTGCCACGTTTCTCTTCACAGGCGTTGGAAACCAGATAGAGCAGGGACTTGCCATACACCAGCTGCCCACCCACCGTGTCCGCCAGTTCGGCTTCGCCGGAAAGCAGATAGAGGATGGGCATGGGGCACGCACCTGCTTGCGCGTGCTGGAAGACCTTTTCCCGGAATACCTCCACAGTCACCGCCGGGGCCAGAAACTGCACGCTGCGCAAGGGCAGTTGCAGGTCCAGGACGTGGCGCAGCATGTAGGCGAAGAAGATGCTGCCGGCGGAATGGGCCACCACATGCAGCTCCCAATCCTTGCCTTTTTCCTTGCCGGCGGCGCGGATGTCCTGGGCGAGCAGCTGCATGGCACCCTGGCCCTGGGAATGGTCCGAGGCCAGACGCGCGTTTTCCTTCATTTCGCCCCACAGCTTGCGCAGGGGGAAGGCCAGGCTGCGCTCGATCATCCAGTCCCGGCCCTCGCCCACGCTGTCCAGCAGGCTGCGTCCGGAGAGCTTGTCCGCGTGGCTGGACCAGTCGCCGAAATAGCTGGCGAGGGATTCCATGAAGCCTGTCTCCCACATCACGTGCAGGGGGTAGATCTCGTTGGCCAGGCAGGGGCCACGCATGGCAGCGATGCGTTTGGCGGCATCCTTCTCGCTGTTGAGGCCACCGTGCAGGTAGAGCATGACGCGGCGCTTCTTCCAGTCCTGGGTGGTCTGCGGGATGTCCTGCGTGACCAGGCGCCGGAGGTCCTCGGGCGTGGTCCAGTAATCCCCGTTGCGCGACAACTCCCCATTGTTGCCCACATCGATGACATAGGGCCGCAGGCTGTCCAGGGTCAGGGCCGGCAGGGCCCGCGCGGCACCCTCGGAGACACTGGCATCCCGCTTCTCTTCCTGCGCCCACACGTCCACGCTCACTGGCACGCCCAGCTGGGCCACCCACACATCGGTGGCATGCAGCATGTAGTCTTCATAGGGCAACAGGGCGAAGCCATTCGCGCCCCAACCGACACCCCAGGAGTTCTGGATGATGAAACCGTGCTCGCCATAACCCACGATGGCCACCGCGTGACCGCTGTCGGCCTGTCCCTGGCGTGTGATGATGGGCAGCTTGAGTCTGGCCTGGCGGCCATTGCGCACATAGGGCACGGATATGGTGCGCGGACCGGGCTCCATCCAGCCATCGTGCACCATGAGCGTGGCGTAGAGGATGCCCACCTCGGTCAGGGCCGCATGCATGTCGCGCACCTGGCGGTGGTTCACCCGGTAGTAGGCGCCACCGGGACATTGCATGGCGTCACGCACCACATCCTGGGTCATATGGTTGGCGCCGTGCTGGTCGTCCCGCCACAGACTGCGATTCGCCACGCCGTGGCGCAGCCAGCCTTTCATGGCCCCCCGGGCGGACGAGCCTTCGTACCATTCCCCTGGCCATTCATCGTAGCGCCGCGCCAGTTCGTAGAGCATGCGTGGGCTGACGCGCCGCTTCTGGCCTTGGCTGTGCAGCAGGAAATTGGCGACAGCCGCCAGGGCAAAGCCGGTGCAGGCCCCTTCGTTGCCCTGGTCGAGGATCTCGGGTACGCGGTGGCAGTTCACCAGACTCGGCGGCACGGGCATCAGGCTGGGCTGGTATACCCAGTCACGGATATCGATGCTGTCCGGTAGGGTGTTGAGGCTGGCCTTGAGTGTGGCCCAGGCCTTCCTGCGTTGCGTGGAAATCTGGGTTCGTGGGCTGGGGGATGCGCGGCGGGGCTGGCGGGTCATGGCATGTCCTCCTCGAAAACACGGTCTGTCGTCGAGCATTGCATGCGCAAGGGCCGTGCCATGCACGCGCACCATGGCCCGGCACGGCCTGGTGGGGTTTGTACGGAAGGCTACGGGCACGGGCGGGGCATGCCGGACCCGCGGCACACCCCGCGCCGGGTCGATTGCGACCCGGCATGGGAGGGCTCAGAGGATCTTTACATCCACCTTGCGGGGTTGGGCATGCTCCGCTTTGGGAATGCGCAGCGTCAGGACTCCGTGGTTGAACGCGGCCTCCACTCTGGTGCTGTCCAGTTCCTTGGAGAGGGTGAATACCCGGCGATAGCGGGGCAGGCTGACTTCGGCATGGCTGGCCTCCATACCCTCGGGTATGTCCAGGTCGATCTCGCCTTCGATGGTGAGGGTTTCCGCCTCGATGCGCAGTTGCAGGCTGTCCTTGGGCACGCCTGGCAGGTCGGCATACAGGGTGATGCCGCTGGCATCTTCCACCACGTCCACGGGGGGAAGGAGGGCGGTTTCTGGATGGGGTTTGCTTTCGGCCATGGGTTCCTCCTTACTGAATGGTGATGCGGCGGGGCTGGGCGGCCTCCTTGCGGGCCACGCTGATGTGCAGGACGCCATCCCGATAGCGGGCTTCCACGGCATTGGCGTCCACGTCGTCGGGCAAGGTGACCACACGGCGGAAACGCCCGGCGAAGCGTTCATCGATGTGCACGGCGGCCTTCTCCGGGATCTCGGCGCTCTTGCGCTCACCCGTAATGGTGAGCACGCCCTTTTCGATCTGTACGTCCAGGCTGGCGGCATCGATGCCCGGGACAAAGGCATAGATTTCGACGCTCTTGGCGTTACCACCCACATTCATGGCGGGGTAGCCCCGGGTCAGGCCACGGATGCTGGGCGACCATTCGGAGGCCTGCTGCATCTCCCTTTGCAGGCGGTCGAGTTCCGCGAACAGGTCGCGGGGAAACAGAGTGCGATACAACATGGTCCTATTCCTCCAGGTTCACGGGCGCCACCCGGCGCCCTTGCCATGCAATGTAGGTATGAGTCTCATGACTTCAATGGCTTGACCTTTGGCGGGAAATCACCATCTATGCGGGGATTGCCGACCAGGCACTGCCCGGAAACGGGAGCAGAGGAGCAACATGCAATACAGGGACTATTACGAGATCCTGGGGGTGTCCAGGGATGCCAAGGCCGAGGACATCAAGAAATCCTTTCGCAAGCTGGCACGCAAATACCACCCGGACGTGTCAAAGGAGAAGGATGCCGAAGCGCGCATGAAGGATGTGAACGAGGCCTATGCGGTGCTGTCCGATCCGGAGAGGCGGGCGGCCTACGACCAGTTGGGCCAGGGTTATCACACGGGCCAGGAGTTTCGTCCGCCGCCGGGCTGGGATGCCGGCTTCGAGTTTTCCGGGCAGGGCACTTCGTCACGCGAGAGCGCGGACTTCTCCGACTTCTTTGCCGAGTTGTTCGGGCACATGGGCAGAAGCGGCCTGCACGGTCAGCATACCGGCTTCCATGCACAGGGACAGGACCATTACGCCAAGGTGATGCTGGATGTGGAGGATGCCTTCAGCGGCGCCACCCGCCAGATCAGCCTGCGCACCCCCAAGACGGATGCGCAGGGCAGGGTCGTGTTGAGCAGCCGCACTCTCAATGTGAGGATCCCCAAGGGTGTGCGCGCCGGCCAGGTGATCCGTCTGGCAGGCCAGGGGGCGCCGGGCCTGGGGGCTGGCGCGGCGGGCGACCTGTTGCTGGAAGTCCAGTTCAATCCCCACGGGCGCTTTCGGGTGGAAGGGCGCGACCTGCGCCTGAGTCTGCCCGTGGCGCCCTGGGAGGCCGCCCTGGGCGCCGTGGTGGGTGTGGATCTGCCGCGTGGCACGGTCAAGGTGCGCATTCCGGAAGGCAGTCAGGGCGGGCGCCAGTTGCGTGTGCGCGGCCAGGGTATCCCCGGTGACCCGCCCGGGGATCTGTTGCTGGAACTCCAGGTGGCCCTGCCACCCGCCGATACGCCCCGGGCCCGTGAACTCTACGAGGCCATGGCGCGCGATCTGGGCTTTGATCCACGTGGGAGGAAGTGAGCATGCAGGAGGATGATCTGTTGAGTGGCAGCTTCATGGAGGAGAGCTGGCTCACCCTGGAACAGGTGGCCGCCGCCTGCGCAGTTGAGCCGACCTGGCTGATGCGCCACTTGGACGAAGGACTCTTTCCACATGCCGAGAGCGTGGCCGGTGTATGGCGCTTTTCCGGGCCCGCCCTGCTGCGGGCGCGACGGATGCGCCAGCTCGAACGGGATTTTGACGCCGTTCCCGAACTGGCAGCCTTGGTTGCAGACATGCTGGAAGAGATGGATCGTCTGCGCGCGCACCTGCACGGACTGGCGCGTGAGCCATGAGGGCGCGAGCCCCAGCGTTGCAGCGCCGTGGGGCTCGCAGACCCCGGTGCGGTCCAGGATCGTTGCCGGCCACGCGTGACCGGTGAGGGTCGCGGGCGGTACCCTAGCCTGCGCATGCACTCATCCACCGGTTCCACAGCCATGTCCACTTCCGGGCAAGACCGTTTCCTCTTTCGCCTGTTCTGGCTCACCCTGGCCGCGGCCCTGTTGCTGCTGATCTGGCGCGCGTTACCGGATCTGGTGGGCTGGCTGGCACCCGGGCCAGAGGCCGCGCCGCGTACCGTGACGGCCCGGGGCGATCTGGCGGCGGATGAGCAGGCCACCATAGAGTTGTTCGAGAAGGCCAGGGATTCCGTGGTGTTCATTTCCACCCGTGCGGAGGTGGTGGATGTTTGGACGCGCAACGTGTTTTCCGTCCCACGCGGCACCGGCTCCGGTTTCATATGGGACGATGCGGGCCATGTGATCACAAATTTCCACGTCATCGAAAACGCCAGCGCGGCCACCGTGAAACTGGCGGACGGGCGTGCGTTCAATGCCTCCCTGGTGGGGGTTTCTCCGGCGCACGACATCGCCGTGCTGAAGATTGGCGTAGGCTTCCAGCGGCCACCTCCCGTGCCCCTGGGGACCAGCGGCGATCTGAAGGTGGGACAGAAGGTCTTTGCCATCGGCAATCCATTCGGGCTGGACTGGACCCTCACCAACGGCATCATTTCGGCGCTGGACCGTTCCCTGGGTGGCGAGGGCGGCCCCAGCGTCGATCATCTGATCCAGACCGATGCCGCCATCAATCCGGGTAATTCCGGCGGCCCCCTGCTGGATTCCGCCGGTCGCCTCATCGGGATCAATACGGCCATCTACAGCCCCAGTGGTGCCAGTGCCGGCATCGGCTTCGCCGTGCCCGTGGACACCGTCAACCGGGTGGTGCCCGAACTGATACGCCGAGGCAAGATCATCCGCCCCGCTTTGGGCATCGAAGTGGATGAACGCCTCAATCAGCGTCTGGCCCGCCATTACGGCATCGAGGGGGTGGTGATCCTGCGTGTCGCGCCCGGGTCGGGCGCGGACAAGGCAGGACTGCATGGAGCCGACCTGACCCGTGATGGGGAGATCGTGCCCGGAGATACCATCATCGCCGTTGATGGCAAGGCCGTTACGGGCGTGAACGGGATGCTGAGCCGCCTGGACGATTATCGTGTGGGGGATACGGTCACGCTCACCGTGCGCCGGGCGGACAGGACGCTGGAGGTGCCGGTGACCCTGCAAGCGGGCGGCTGAACCCGGATGCATCCATCAACCCTGGCCGCGAGCGTCCCGACCGGAATAGATGGTTTGTCGATCCGCATTGACTTGACGATGCAGCAGCCCCTGCTGCAACAGGGTGTCGAGGGCGTGTGCCACCAGTTCCACGTCCTGTCCCAGGGGTGCGGGTAGCCACCAGCGGGCAATGCCCCGGGCCGTGTCGGCGGCATTCGGATGCCGCTGGAGGTAGGCCAGGATGCCAGCGGCGATCTGGGGCAGAGAGGTTTGCGTGGACATTGCGTCTCCGGGAATGGGCGTCCGCCCTCACGCAATCGCCGTGCCAGCGCACCGCGCAAAAAATCTCTTTCCTATCAACTGGATGCATGACGTGCCGCGAGTGGATGGGTCGAAAAATACCCATTCCATCACGATTTCCCGACAGCCTTCGCGTCGGCCTGGGTGTCACTGTGCCATACGGAAGCGAGCCGGCTCGATGCCATGTGCCTTGAGCAGCTTGCCCAGAGAACGGCGTTCCTTGCCGGCAAGCCGGGCGGCCTGGGTGACGTTGCCGGCGCTGAGTTGCATGAGATGGCTCAGGTGGGCGTGCTCGAAGGCAAGCAGCGCCTGTTGCCGCGCCGTATTGAAATGCAGGGATGTGGAAGGCTCGGGCGAGGCCCGCGGCGGCTGGGGTGCATCGTCACCCAAGCGGGTTTCCCGAACCATCACCAGGGCTCCGTCCGACAGCAGGAAGGCGCGCTGCACGCAGTTTTCCAGCTCTCGTATGTTGCCGGGCCAGGGCTGCCGCATGAGCCAGTCCAGACTTTGCGGGTGTAACGGTTTCTCCTGCAGCCCATAACGCCCGGCGGTTTCGCGGATCACATGGCTGGCCAGCAGGGGAATGTCCTCGGGGCGTTGCCGCAAGGCCGGCACCCGCAGTTCCAGGACGTTGAGGCGATAGTGCAGATCGGCCCGAAAGCTGCCCTTTTCCAAGGCCAACGCCAGATTGGCATGTGTCGCGGCCAGGATGCGCACATTGGCCTGGGTTGGGGATGCCGCTCCCAGGGGGCGGTAGCTGCCGTCCTGGAGGAAGCGCAGCAGGGCCACCTGGGCCTTGGCGGACAGGGCATCGATTTCGTCCAGGAACAGGGTGCCTCCCTCGGCCTGGGCGATCACACCTGGATGATGCTCGCGTGCATCGGTGTAGGCGCCGCGGCGATGACCGAAGAGCTCGTTCTCCACCAGATGGTCGGGCAGCGCACCGCAGTTCAGGGGTACGAAGGGACGATCCCGTCGCGGGCTGAGATAGTGGATGGCGCGTGCCGCCACTTCCTTGCCACAGCCCGTTTCACCGGTAATCAGCACCGGGGCGTCGAAGGTGGCCATTTTTTCCAGGGTCTGCAGCATCGTCCTAAAGACCGCGGACGTACCGATCAGGCAGTGCTCGAGCGCTGCAACGGTCATTTGATCCTCCTGATTGTCGAGTTGCTAGCTACAAGCTAGCAAAAGATGCGATGCATGCCGAGAATCCCGGCTCATCCGCCTTCGTTCCCCGGCCGGCATGGGCCGCGGCGCGCGCATGCAAGGGTATCGGTCTGCCGTGGGGCGTAGACGTAGAATGACGCCACCGAGAGGATGGAGGTGGCGATCACATGCCTGTGTGGGCAATGACGGCGATGGCTGGAGGCGGTGCGGGGTGATATCCCTGCTCAGGGCCCTGTTTTCCCGGACCATGCCCGTGCCGGCGCCAACCACGGACGAGTGGGCGGCTGCCCTGGACCTGCCTGTGTTCGCCGGATTTCCCGCCGTGGATCGCCGACACCTGCTGCTGTTGGCGCAAGAGCTGCTGGCGGGCAAGCGCTTCTCGCCCGTGGCAGGCGCGGATCCCGGTGGCCTGGACATCGCCGCCATCGTCACTCAGGCCGCGCTGCCCATCCTGCATCTGGGAACCCGCTGGTACAGGGGCTGGAACGAGGTGGTGCTCTACCCGGGCGAGTTCGCGCATGAAGGAGATGAGACGGATGAATTCGGCATCGTGCATCGGGTACGCCATGTGCGCAGTGGCGAAGCCTGGGAGGGCGGACCCCTGGTGCTGTCCCTGGATTCGGTACGCATGTCTGGTCACAGGGAGGGCTACAACGTGGTGATCCACGAGTTCGCCCACAAGCTGGACATGAACAGTGGCAGCGTGAATGGCTTTCCACCTCTGCACGCGGACATGCGGCGGGAGGCGTGGAGCACCGCCTTTGCCACGGCCTACGCGGATCTCCGTGCATCCCTTGCCCGGCCACAGGGCATGGAGGACTCCGAGATCGACCCCTACGCCGCCGAGAGTCCGGCGGAATTTTTTGCCGTGATGTCGGAATATTTCTTCGAGTGGCCGGAGCTGGTATTCGCGACCTATCCGGCCGTTTATGCGCAACTGTGCCAGTTCTATCGTCAGGACACCCTGCGGCGCCTGTCGTCCTTCCCCGTACAGCCCATCGGAGCCATTGAATGACCCTGCAACATCATGATCACCAGCACACCATCGGGGTGGGCGACAGACTCATCTTCGATACCGATCTGCACCACTTCGATATCGATGTGCTCGAGGCCTCCAGACACCATCTGGTACTGGTGGACCTGTGGGCGGATTGGTGCGGCCCCTGTCATTTCCTGGCGCCTGTGCTGGAACGTGTGATTCCCGCCTATGCCGGCCGGGTGCGCCTGGCCAAGGTGGAGGTGGATGAGGGTGACAACATGAAACTGGCTGGCCGCTATGGGGCCCGTGGCTTTCCCACCGTACTACTGTTCAAGGACGGGGAGGAAAAGGACCGGTTCCACAGTGCCAGGCCCGAACATTTCGTGCGCCGGTTCATTGACGCACATCTCGGTTGAGACGGTCCGATCCGCGCCGGTGCAGGGCCACCATGCCCACCAGCCCCAGGGGCAGCAGGGCCAGGCTGGCTGGTTCGGGCACCATGGCCGTCAGGTCCGGGTCTACGGAGAGGATGTCGTTGGCGCAGTTCATGGTCCAGTGCACGTCAAAGCCACCGCTGTAGCCCGCAAAGGCGGACAGCGGAATGGCGGCCTCGATGACATAGTGCCTGTCATTCCGGTGAATGCCCATGTGGGTGAAGGGGATGTCGGTATAGACCAGGCTGCCCTGGGCCACCCGTTCGCCGCTCAGAATGGAGGTGGGATGCAGGGGATCCGCGTGCGCGGGATTATGATTGCCGGCCGCATCCCAGATGCCGTAATCCCAGGCCACGTTCCTGTAGACACCGCCGGCATCGGGACCGGTCGTCTGGATGCCGAACTCGAAGCTGCCGGCTGTGCCGTGGTCGTGAAAATCGATGGCAAAGTCGCCCGGGCCATAGCTGTTCTGCGCGGGATTGTTCGCGGTTTGGGGGGACAGTCCCGTTACCAGGGCGATGTAGAGATGGGTGCTGTTCAGGTAGACATACAGGGCCTCGGCATCGTAGGCCTGACCGCCATAGCCCGGATTCAGATAGGTATTGCTTCCGCCAGTCTGGTCTTCCACGATGTAGGTCTTGCCATGGACCAGTCCCAGGGCCGGATCGGGTAGCCAGTCGCTGGCCTGGCCGTTTCGGTGCAGGCCCCAGTCGTTCAGATTGCCATCTACGGTAAGGATGGAGGCTTGGGTAGCATGGGCCGTCAGGCCCAGGAGGCCGGCGAGGATGAGTGCGTGCGTGGTGTGCATGATGATCTCCTATGTGACGCACCCCGCAACGCAGATGTCATACCAGACTCATGACATCAATGGAAACAATGTGTTGTAGTTTGAGCGGGCAAAATTGCCTGGTCGGAGCATCGAAGATCCGACTGCCTTGATGAAACCCTGACAAGGAAGGGGCAAAAAGGCCGGCCTGCCCAAGTTGCATCCCTGCGCCCACCGTGCCCGCCACCGCGCCGCCTGGAGTGCGGGTATCGGCGCAACGTCGAGGCGATGCGGCTGCTCGACCGCCTGGTACCGGATCACAAGGCGATTGCCGGGTTCCCCGCGAGAACGTCAAGGCCTTGCGGGCAGCTGGTGCGGCCTTCTGTGGCCTTGCGCCCGAAAGACAACGCCCCGCAAAGCGGGGCGTTGGAGGGGTCGTCGGCCGACCGTTCTGACACGGCCGGCCGACTTTTTGGAGAACGACGCGCCAGTGTCAGTTGGCGGGCGCGGCAGGGGCCGCTTCCGTGCCGGCGGGCGCGGCGCCTTCGGCCGGGGCGGCGGCATCGGCCGGGGCCGGGGCAGCGGCATCGGCAGGAGCGGCTTCTGGCATGGTGGGAGCGGGGGCTTCCATGGCAGGAGCAGGTTCGGTGGCCGGGGCTTCTTCTTTCTTGCCGCAGGCAGACAGGGACACGGCCAGCAGGGCAGCGAGCAGAACGGAATATTTCATTTGGTTTTTCCTTACGAAGGTGTTGAACGGCTGGGTTATCAAGAAATACGCTGGTCACGTATCACTGACGCAAAAATTCTAGCAAATTTTTTTTGTAGTGCCAGCACGATTTGCGGCGGATTTTGCTGATCCGCCACGCGGCGCATCCGGGGCTTTCCGATGCCAATGTCACCCATGCCGGGAGATGCTTTGCCCCTATAATTCCGGCGGCCGAATTGCTGAGGAGCCAGGATGGAAAACGCAGGTGCCGTCAAGGCGGGAGACCCCGCACCGGACTTTGAATTGCCGGATGCAGACATGTCCATTCTGCGCTTGAGCGACTTGTTCAAGGGCGCCCGGGCGGGGGCCGTGGTGCTGTACTTTTACGTCCGGGACGACACGCCGGGCTGCACGGCCGAGGCCATCGAGTTCAGCGATCTGGAAACGGAATTCACCCGTCTGGGGGCTTCTGTCCTGGGTGTTTCCCGGGACGACTGCATCCGTCATGGCGCCTTTCGCGACAAACATGGCATCAGCGTGCGTCTCCTGGCGGACCGTGATGCAATTGCCTGCCGGGCCTACGGTGTGCTGAACCGGCGCGAAGTGGATGGGGTGATGCGGGAAGGCGTGACTCGATCCACCTTTGTCATCGACCGCAAGGGCATCGTTCGTCACGCGCTCTATGGCGTGACCGCCAAGGGGCACGCGGCGGAAATCCTCAAACTGGTGCAGGAGCTGTGAAGTGCTGATCGACAAGGACACCGTGGTCACCCTGACCTATACCCTCACCACCCTGTCGGGCGAACTGCTGGAGGAGGCCAGCCCGGAAAACCCCGCTATCTACCTGCACGGTGGCTATGACGGCATATTTCCGAAGGTGGAGGCCGCGCTGCAGGGCCAGGCCACCGGCATGGTCCTGGACCTGGTGCTGGAGCCCGGCGATGCCTTCGGTGAATACGACGCGGATCTGGTGCGTGTGGAACCCGCGCACATGTTTCCCGAGGACGTGTCGGTGGGCATGCAGCTGGAGGGCAGCAGCGAAGACGAACAATTCCGCCTGATCTACACCGTGACCGACATCGCCGATGGCAAGGTGGTGGTGGATGGCAACCATCCCCTGGCGGGGCAATCCCTGCGTCTGCACTGTCACGTGCAGGACGTGCGCGCCGCCAGCAGCGAAGAAGTGGCCCATGGCCACGTGCATGGGCCACATGGCCACCAGCACTGAGACCCTCCTGAAGATCGCCGCATAGCATGAAGGCCGTTTTCCCATGAAGGTGACCTTTCTCGATTTCGAGCAACCCATCGCCGAGCTCGAGGCCAAGATCGAGGAACTGTCCGAGGTACGCGGTGATGCGGGCCTGGACATCTCCGAGGAGGTCGAGCGCTTGCGCAAGAAGGGCGCGAGCCTCACCAGACAGATTTACGCCAAGCTGAATGCCTGGCAGATCTCCCAGGTGGCCCGCCATGCGCAGCGCCCCTACACCCTGGACTATATCCAGGCCCTGTTCAGCGAGTTCGAGGAACTGCACGGAGACCGCGCCTACGCGGATGACCCCGCCATCGTCGGTGGCGTGGCACGTTTCGCGGGTGATCCCGTCATGGTCATCGGCCATCAGAAAGGCCGCGACGTTAAGGAACGCCAATACCGTAATTTCGGCATGCCCAGACCGGAAGGCTATCGCAAGGCCCTGCGCCTCATGCACATGGCGGAGAAGTTCCGCATGCCCGTGCTGACCTTCATCGATACCCCAGGTGCCTACCCGGGCATCGATGCCGAGGAGCGTGGGCAATCCGAGGCCATCGCCCGCAACCTCTATGCCATGGCCCAGCTGAAGGTCCCGGTGATCTGCACGGTGATCGGCGAGGGAGGGTCCGGCGGGGCATTGGCCATTGGCGTGGGAGACCGGCTCCTGATGCTGCAGTACGCCACCTATTCCGTCATCTCTCCGGAAGGCTGCGCCTCCATCCTGTGGAAAAGCGCCGAGCAGGCCCCGCTCGCCGCCGAGACCCTGGGTATCACGGCCTCCCGCCTGAAGGCGCTGGGCCTCGTGGACCAGGTGGTGAACGAACCCCTGGGAGGAGCTCACCGGGATCCGGAACGCATGATGGAAAATCTGCGCATCGCCCTGTCCGCCACGCTGAGCGAGGTGCGCGAGCGCCCCCTCAACGCCTTGCTCAACGATCGATACGCCCGCCTCATGGGCTATGGCAAGTTCAAGGAAGGCCGCGGCGGCTGATCTCGCCGCGGATCCCGTACATGCCGTAGCCGCCTGCCTGGCCAGGCATCTGCCTGGCGGTGGGCGCATAGCCGTCGGTTACTCGGGCGGACTGGATTCCACGGTCTTGCTGCATGCACTGACTCGGGTGCCGGGGCTGGAACGGCGCATGCTGGCCGCCGTACACGTACACCACGGTCTTTCCCCTCTCGCTGATGTCTGGGCCGCGCATTGCCAGGACTTTTGCGCGTCTCTGGGCGTCGCCTTGTCCATGGCCCGCGTACAGGTGCGACCTGCCGGCAAGGGCCTGGAGGCGGCCGCCCGTCAGGCCCGCTATGAGGTATTCAGGGTGCTGCGGACCGATGCCCTGCTGCTGGCCCAGCATCGCGACGACCAGGCGGAAACCGTCCTGCTGCAGATGCTGCGTGGCGCCAGTGTGCGGGGTCTGGCCGCCATGCCGGAGGCACGGCTGCTCAGGCCTGGCACCTGGCTTTTGCGCCCCTTCCTGGCCCTTGCCCGGCATGGGCTGGAGGCCTACGCCTTGCGGCATGGCCTGGTCTGGGTGGAAGACGAAAGCAACCAGGATCCCACCCTGGCGCGTAACCACGTGCGCCATGCGCTCCTGCCCGGGCTGGAAGCGGCCATGCCAGGCCTGTCCACGGCCCTGGCCCGCTCTGCCAGCCATTTCGCCGAATGGGTGGGCCTGCTGGACGATTTGGCGGAACTGGACGCGGACAACCCTCCGGGGCAGGCGAGACTGGCCTTGTCCCGGGTGCGCGCCCTGTCCGAACCCCGGGCACGCAACCTGCTGCGTTCCATCGTCGAACGCGCGGGTGGTCAGGTGAGCCGCGCGGGTTTGCTGGAGGCGGCACGCCAGCTGCGCGATGCGACGGATACGGCCGGTTTGCGCCTCGATTTCGGTGATCGCAGCGTGGTGTGCTTTCGGCAGCAGGTACTGGTGGTCCCGCGCGCGGTTTTTGCGCCGGTACCCCCGCTGGACCGGGTCTGGCGGGGTGAGCCCCGCATGGATCTGGGGGCTGCGGGGACGCTGGAGTTCACGCATGGGGCAGGCGAGGTGAGGCTGCCGTCTCATGCTCGCCTGCGGCACCGTCAGCCGGGTGACCGCATGCGCCGGGATGCACGCCAGGCCCGGCGCAGCCTGAAAGACCTGCTGAGGGAGGCGGGCATTCCTCCCTGGCAGCGGGCCTGGCTGCCAGTGCTGGAGATAAATGGCCAGGTAGCCTGGGTCGCCGGGTTGGGGGCCGCGTTTGAGTTCCGGGGTGAGGACGGCTGGGCTATTGCGTGGTCGCCGGCGTGGTGATCATGCCGTCCAGCCCCAGACGGCGCATCTCGATCCGGGCCTTTTCCGCTTCTTCCCGGGTCGGGAAGGGACCCACCTGGACACGCGTCTCCGTGCGCGCCCGAATGCCCTGACGTTGCAGCCTCTGCACCAATTCTACGGCCCGCGCTGGATTGCCGAATACCCCGATCTGTAGCAGGAACCCGCCCGTGGTCGGCGGGTGTGCCGCGGACGCAGCGGGTTGCGCCGCGGCCGGTATGGTGGGTGGGGCAGGGGTCTGGCGCATGCCCACCATAGGCTGGGCGGCTCGGGCAACGGGTCCGGGGGTGTTGTGTACCCGGGGCGGAGGTGGAGGCTCTGGCGGGGCAGGACGCTCCGCCGCGACCTCCGGCATGGGAGTGTCCTGTCCCGCATCGGCCGCGGGCGTGTCGCCTTCCCGCGGCAGGTCCGTATCGGCCACTGGGGGCGGGAGATCCGGTGCAGGCGCGGGCAGGATCGGGACGGGTTGCGGTGCGGTGCTGGTCGATATTCGCGTCGGGGCCTTCCCGTCTCGATCCAGCCACCAGAGTCCGATCAGGGCCATGCTGATGACCAGACCGGCCACGACCAGGCGCACGAGGGCCTTCTTGCCTGCATCGTCGGGCCTGGGCTGGCCTGCCTCTACCGCCATTTCCATCTCCTCGCCAAGGCCGCCATAAAGGGCGGATCGCCTTTATTTTAGGGGCGTTTCATGCTACCTTGCGCGCGCTTTTTCGCGTCAATTCAACATCTTCCATTTCATACCCTTCCGGAGTGATCCATCGTGGCTATGCAACGCACGCTTTCCATCATCAAACCCGACGCCGTGGCCAAGGACGTCATTGGCAGGATCTATTCCCGTTTCGAGACCAATGGGCTGAAGATCGTTGCCGCCAGGATGGCCTGGCTGTCCCGCACCGAGGCCGAGGGTTTCTATGCCGTGCACAGGGAGCGCCCGTTCTTCCGCGATCTGGTGGACTTCATGACCTCCGGGCCCGTGATGATCCAGGTGCTGGAGGGCGAGAACGCCATCGCCAGGAACCGTGAGCTGATGGGCGCCACCGATCCCAAGAAGGCCGATGCGGGCACCATACGCGCCGACTTCGCCCAGAGCATCGATGCCAATGCCGTGCACGGCTCTGATGCCCCCGAGACCGCCGCCGTGGAGATTGCCTACTTCTTCCCCGGCTGCGAGATCTTCTCTCGCTGAGGCGCTCTTGAGCCGCGTCAACCTGCTGGATTTCGACCTGTCCGGCCTCGCCGGCTTCTTCTCCGAGATCGGCGAGAAGCCCTTCCGTGCCCGCCAGGTCCTGCGCTGGCTGCATCAGTACGGGGTGGACGACTT
Source organism: Pseudomonadota bacterium (assembly GCA_029558905.1). Taxonomy (GTDB): domain Bacteria; phylum Pseudomonadota; class Gammaproteobacteria; order Burkholderiales; family Thiobacillaceae; genus PFJX01. The sequence goes on along the minus strand of JAKQCX010000025.1, from coordinate 33,888 downwards.
CGGACAGATGACCGACCTGGCCAAGTCACTGCGCGCCAGGTTGCCGGAAGTGGCGGAGATTCGTCCCCCGCGCCTGGTGCACGAGCAACTGTCCGCCGACGGCACCCGCAAGTGGCTGCTGGAGGTGGGACCGGACAACCGGGTCGAGACCGTCTTCATTCCCGAGAACGGACGCGGCACCCTGTGCGTGTCCACCCAAGTGGGCTGCGCCCTGGAGTGTGCGTTCTGCTCCACCGGCCGCCAGGGTTTCAACCGCAACCTGAGCGTGGCGGAAATCATCGGCCAGCTTTGGTGGGCCAACCGGGCCATGGGCCGGGATCCGAAGGGTGAGCGGCTCATTTCCAACGTGGTGCTCATGGGCATGGGCGAGCCCCTGCTCAACTTCGACAACACCATGACGGCCCTATCCCTCATGCTGGACGACCACGCATATGGCCTGTCGCGCCGGCGGGTGACGGTGTCCACCGCGGGCATCGTGCCGGCCATGGACCGGCTGCGGGAGGTTCAGCCCGTGGCCCTGGCAGTGTCCCTGCATGCCCCCAATGACGCGCTGCGCGAGCGGCTGGTGCCCATCAACAGGAAGTATCCGCTCGAGGCGCTGATGGCGGCCTGCCTGCGTTACCTGGAACACGCCCCGCGGGACTTCATCACCTTCGAGTATGTGATGCTGGCCGGAATAAACGACCAGCCGGAACACGCGGAGCAACTCTTGCGACTCACCCGGGACGTGCCTTGCAAGTTCAACCTGATCCCCTTCAACCCCTTCCCGGACTCCGGCTTCAAGCGCTCTTCCGCGGAGACGGTGCGCCGCTTTGCCCAGCGTCTCATGGCCGAAGGCAGGATTTCCACCACGCGCAGGACCCGGGGCGATGACATCGATGCGGCCTGCGGTCAGCTGGCTGGCCAGGTTCACGACAGGTCCAGACGTGTGTCGCAGCGCATCCACTTGCTGAAGGAGTTGCCGGCATGAAACGGATGCTGATGTTTCTTTCCGTGACCTGGCTGCTGGCCGCCTGCGGCGCCACGCCGTCTCCCGGCTTGAGCGGGGCGACGGATGCCACGCGTGGCAGCGAGCAAAACCGGGCCCGCATCCATACCGAGCTCGGGGCCGGTTATTTTGCCCGGGGGCAGTATGGTGTGGCGCTCAGTGAGCTGAAGGAGGCCCTCGCGGCGGAAGCCTCCTATGCCCCGGCCTACAACATCCTCGGCTTGGTGCGTGGCGAACTCGGCGAGGACAAGGAGGCGGAAGATGCCTATCGGCGGGCCATTGCCCTGCAGCCGCAGTATTCCGAGGCCCTCAACAACTACGCCCTGTTCCTTTGCCATCGCGGACGCACGGAAGAGGCCCTGTCCCGTTTCGAGGCCGCGCTGGCCAACCCACTGTACGCCACGCCGGAGACGGCCCTGGCCAACGCGGGAGTCTGCAGCCTTGGCAAGGCGGATGTCACCCAGGCGGAAAGGTACTTTGCACGTGCCCTGCGCCGGGCCCCCGATCAGCCGTTGGCCCTGCTGGGCATGGCGGAGGTGGAATACCGCACCGGGCGCTTGCTGGCCGCCCGCGGCAAGCTCAAGCAACTGGCCAATCTGACCGAGCTGAATGCACAGGCCCTGTGGCTGGGTGTGCGGGTGGAACGCAGCCTGGGGGACCACGCCGCGGAAAACAGCTTCGCCACGCAGTTGAAGCGACGCTATCCCGAAGCGCTTCAGACCCAGTGGCTGATGATGGGCCAGTATGACCAGACGGGAGAGCTCCTGTGAACGAGGGCCTGCGTCCTGGTTACGGCCAGCTGCTGGCTCAGGCCCGGACGGAAAAGAATCTGTCCACGGCCGATGTGGCAGCCAAGCTCAAGCTCACCGTACGCCAGGTGCAGGCCATGGAGGACGAGGATGCCTCCCGCCTGCCGGCGGATGTCTTTCTGCGTGGCTTCGTGCGCAACTACGCTCGCCTGGTGGGGTTGAATCCGGACGATTTCATGCTCCCCCTGGAGATCCAGGCGACGGTTTCCGAAACCATCACCGCACCCAGTGAAGGACTCAGCCTCAACAAGAGCGGCTTGCAGCGCTGGCTCCTGGTACCGCTCGCGATCCTGGTCCTGTTCATTCTCTTTGTGGCCCTGCTCTATCAGTGGCTGCGACAGGGCGAGGACACCCTGGTGGTCGATGTCCCCGTGCACGATGCGTCGATGCAGCAGGCCCGTGATATGGAACCGCCCGCCGCTGCTGCCGTGGCTCCTCCGGTCGCGGACGCGCCACCCGCGGCTGTCCGGGATGAGGCGGATCCCGGGACGGAACCCCCGGTCGTGACGACCGTGCGCCGAAACCCGACGCCGGCGGACGCCCCCGTCCCGGCCGAGGTGGCCGCCGCGCCCATCGGCGAAAGGGATGAGCCCGTCCGAGCCGAGCCCCGGGCGAGCCCTGCTCCGGTCCTGGGTCATGTCCTGCGTTTCCAGGCCCATGCGGATGCCTGGGTACAGGTGGTGGACGGCCAGGGCAGGCGCTATTCCAGACTCATACGCGCGGGCGGCGGCGATACGATCGCCGGTGTCGCGCCCTTCCAGCTGGTGGTGGGCGAGGCTGCCCAGGTACGCCTGACTTATGACGGCCAGAACATTGATCTGACCCCGTTCATAGGCCAGAGGGTGGCGCGGTTGACCCTGGAATGACCATGCGCAAGAGGATCACGCGGCATCCCACGCGGCGGGTCATGGTGGGACATGTGCCCGTGGGGGGCGGTGCCCCTGTGGTGGTGCAGTCCATGACCAATACCGACACGGCGGATGTCGTGGCCACCGTACGCCAAACCTACGACCTGTGGCAGGCCGGTTCCGAACTGGTGCGCATCACGGTGAATACCGAAGACGCGGCCCGTGCCGTCCCCCGCATCCGCGAGAAACTGGATGCGTTGGGTTGCAGTGTGCCCCTGGTGGGGGATTTCCACTTCAACGGTCATCGCCTGGTGACCGCCGTGCCGGAGTGCGCCCAGGCCCTGGCCAAGCTGCGTATCAACCCGGGCAATGTGGGGCGGGGCGCGAAAAAGGACGAGCAGTTCGCCACCCTGATCGAAACAGCGGCCCGCCATGGCAAGACCGTGCGCATCGGAGTGAACTGGGGTAGCCTGGACCAGGAACTGCTGGCCCGCATGATGGATGAGAATGCCCAGCGTCCCGTGCCCGCGTCACCGGAAGAAGTGATGCGCCGCGCTCTCATCGCTTCCGCCCTGGATTCCGCCAGGCGGGCGGAGGAACTGGGTCTGGGGGCCGACCGCATCATCCTGTCCTGCAAACTCTCCGGTGTGCAGGATCTCATCGACGTGTATCAGGACCTGGCCAGCCGCTGTAATTACGCCCTGCACCTGGGTCTGACCGAGGCGGGCATGGGCAGCAAGGGCATCGTCGCCTCGACCGCGGCTTTGGCCGTGCTGCTGCGGGAAGGCATCGGCGACACCATTCGTGTCTCCCTGACGCCCAAACCCGACGAGCCCCGTACCCTGGAAGTCCAGGTGGCCCAGGAAATCCTGCAGACCCTGGGCATCCGCTCCTTCACCCCCCTGGTGACGGCCTGTCCCGGCTGTGGGCGTACCACTTCCACGGTCTTCCAGGAACTGGCCCTGAAGATCCAGAACTGGCTGCGCGAGCAGATGCCGGTATGGCGTGACACCTACCCGGGCGTGGAGGACATGAGCGTGGCGGTCATGGGCTGTGTGGTGAACGGCCCGGGCGAGAGCAAGCACGCCAACGTAGGCATCTCCCTGCCGGGGACCAACGAGGTCCCGGTGGCCCCGGTCTACGTGGACGGCGAAAAGACCGTGACCTTGAAGGGAGGCCGGATCGCTGAGGATTTCCAGGTCATCGTCGAGGACTACGTGCGACGAACGTACGGCAGGGATGCTGCCTGATGCGCCTGCGCCCTTTCCCGCTTTCCGGCACCCAGTTATGAGCAATGGCCTGCGCGCCGTGCGCGGCATGAACGACATCCTGCCCGCCGATTCCCCTCTCTGGCGGCACTTCGAAACCATGGTCGAGGCATGGCTGGATCTGTACGGCTATCGTGAGATCCGTACCCCCATCCTGGAGCACACCGGCCTGTTCCGGCGTGCCATCGGCGAGGTCACCGACATCGTCGAGAAGGAGATGTACACCTTCGTGGATGAGCTGAACGGCGAATCCCTCACCCTGCGTCCGGAAGGCACGGCTTCCACCGTGCGCGCCGCCATCGAGCACAACCTGCTCTTCGACGGTGGCAAGCGCCTGTGGTATCGGGGTCCCATGTTCCGCCACGAGCGTCCACAGAAGGGGCGCTATCGTCAATTTCACCAGATTGGCGTGGAGGCGCTGGGCTTTGCCGGTCCGGACCTGGACATCGAACACCTGCTCATGACGGCGCGCCTGTGGCGCCAGTTGGGTCTGGCGGAGGCCATTCACCTGGAGATCAATTCCCTGGGTGGGGCCGAGTCCCGGGCCCGGCACCGGGGAAAGCTCGTCGCCTACTTCCAGGCCCATGTGCACGATCTGGATGAGGACGCCCGTCGCCGCCTGCACGGCAATCCGCTGCGCATCCTGGACAGCAAGAACCCGGCCATGCAGGCCATGCTGGAGGCCGCACCCCGCCTCCTGGATGAACTGGAGCAGGAGGCAAGGGTGCATTTCGACGCCGTGCGGCAGGGCTTGGTCGATGCCGGTATTCCCTACCGCGTGAATCCTCGCCTGGTACGCGGGCTGGATTACTACAACCACACCGTCTTCGAATGGGTCACGGATCGTCTGGGTGCCCAGGGCACGGTCTGTGCCGGCGGGCGTTATGACGGCCTGGTGGCCCAGATGGGAGGCAAGCCCGCGCCCGCCTGCGGCTATGCCATGGGGGTGGAGCGTCTGCTGGTGATGATGCAGGAAGCCGGCCTGGCACCTGGAGCCCTTGCTCCCGATGCCTACGTGGTCAATGTGGGCGAGTCCGCGGGCCGCTTTGCCCGCATGGCGGCCGAGTCCCTGCGGGATGCCGGCCTGAGGGTGCTGCTGCATGCCGGCGGCGGCAGCTTCAAGGCGCAGATGAAAAGGGCCGATGCCAGTGGTGCCCGGCATGCCATCATCATCGGCGATGACGAGGCGGCCTTGGGCGAGGTGGCCGTGAAACCATTGCGCGCCCAAGGCGAGCAGCGCCGGTTTGCCTTGGGGCGGGCCGTGGAAATTTTGAAAGGGTTCTGATTATGGCATTCGATCTGGAAGAACAGGAACAGCTCGACGAAGCGAAGGCGTGGTGGAAGCAGCACGGCAACAAGGTGATCTGGGGGGTGACGATCTTTCTCCTGGCCACGGCCGGATGGCGGGCCTGGGAGACCTGGAATCGCAACCAGGCGGCCGAGGCCTCCGTACTGTTCGATCGGGTCGTGGACGCGGCCAGCATGAATGATGCGAAGACCGCGCGGGAAGCCGCCGCACGCATCATGGACGAGCATGCACGCAGTGCCTATGCCACACCCGCTGCCTGGATGGCGGGCAGCATCAACTATGAGGCCGGTGACTTGAAGAGCGCCCGGGCGCAGTACGAGTTTGCCCTGGAGCATGCCCGGGATGAAGGCACGAGCCAACTGGCCCGCCTGCGCCTGGCTGGCCTCAAGTTCGAGGAAAAAGACCTGGCCGGTGCCCTGGCCCTGCTGCAGGCACCCTTTGCACCGGCCTTCGCCGGCCTGGCGGCCCAGCTCAGGGGCGATGTGCTGGTGGCGCAGGGCCAGAACGACGCGGCACGTACCGCTTATCGGGAAGCCCTCGACAAGCTGGGTGACAAGAGCTCTCTCAAGCCGCTGCTGGAGATGCGCCTGGATGCCTTGGGGGGGTGAGGTGAAATCCCACATGCATTCCACTGTCTACGTTCTGCCCGTGGTGCTTGCCCTGGCGGGCTGTTCCTCCGTGACCTCCACCCTGGGTGGCTGGTTCGGTGCCGGCAAAACCACGCTGAAACCGGCCGAGTTGGTTGAATTCAAGCCCAGCGTGGGGCTGGCCCGGGCCTGGGAAGCCACCGTGGGCAGTGCCGGGCCCTACATCTTCTCGCCGGCCACGGATGGCCAGTTTGTGTATGCCGCCGCTCGGGACGGGCGCATCATCAAGCTGGATCTGGCCAGCGGGCGAGAAATCTGGCGCGTGGAAGCGGGACAGGTCCTGTCGGCCGGCGTGGGTGTCGGCGCGGGCCTGGTGCTGGTGGGTACGCCCAAAGGCGAGGTTCTGGCCTACCATGCCCGGGACGGCGCTCCGGCCTGGATCGCCAGGCTGTCGGGTGAGATCCTGGTGCCTCCCGTTGCCGGCGACGGCATGGTGGCCGCGCGCGGTAACAATGGCCATGTATATCTGCTGCAGGCAGCCGATGGCAAGCTGCGCTGGGATACGGAGCGCACCCTGCCAGCCCTGACTCTGCGCGAGCAGAGCCACATGCTCCTGACCCCCGAGGCCCTGTATGTAGGGCATGCCGGAGGTCGCCTGTCCGCCCTGGCCCTGAACAATGGCGCGTCTCTGTGGGAATCCAACGTGGCCCTGCCGCGGGGCACCACCGAGCTGGAACGCATTGCCGACGTGGTGGGCCCCCTGGCCCTGGATGGTGCGCGTATCTGCGCGGCCGCCTACCAGGGTCGGGTCGCCTGCTTCGACCCGGCGCGCGGCAGCGGTCTGTGGGCCCGGGACGTGTCTGCCAGGCGTGGCGTGGACATGGACGGACGCATGCTCTACGTGGTGGACGAGCGGGGAGCGCTGCTGGCCTTCGACAAGATACGCGGTACCAATCCGTGGAAGCAGGACAGGCTGCGGGATCGCGACCTGTCCAGCCCGGTGGCCGTGGCGGAACGCTATGTGGCCGTAGGGGATTTTCAGGGGTATGTGCATCTGGTCGATACGGACGACGGGGCCTTCTCGGCGCGGGTGCCCACCGATGGCAGCGCCATACGTGGCGTTATGCTGCCGCTGAAATCCGGCCTGGTGGCGCAGACCGCGCAGGGTGGGATCTACGCACTGAAAATCCAGTGAGGGGCAGAGTGGCGGACTGGCCCAGGTCCGTGCGTCGCCGCACAACATGAAACCCAGTGTCGTCCTGGTGGGACGCCCGAATGTGGGCAAATCCACCCTGTTCAACCGACTCACCAAGAGTCGGGATGCCTTGGTGCATGATCAGCCGGGTCTGACCCGGGATCGTCATTACGGTCATGGCCGAGTCGGGCAGAAGCCTTATCTGGTGGTGGATACGGGCGGCTTCGAACCAGTGGTGGATACGGGCATCCTGGCGGAAATGGCCAGACAGACTCTGCAGGCCGTGGACGAGGGCGATGTGATCGTCTTCCTGGTGGATGGCCGCGGTGGCATTGCCCCACAGGACAGAATCATTGCCGAGCGTCTGCGGCGTGCAGATCGTCCCGTATTCGTGGCCGTGAACAAGGTGGAAGGCATGAACCGGGACGTGGCCTGTGCCGAATTCCATGAACTGGGCCTGGGCGAACCCCTGGCCATTTCCAGCGCGCACGGCGAAGGTGTGCGGGAACTCATGGAGCAGGTGCTGGCCGGGGTTCCCGAGAGCGCGGAGGAGCCGGCTGCGGCAGACCGGCCCAGGATCGCCATCGTCGGGCGTCCCAATGTGGGCAAATCCACGCTGATGAATGCCCTGGTCGGGCAGGAGCGGGTCATCGCCTGCGATCAGCCGGGTACCACGCGGGATGCCATCCATGTGGACTTCGAACAGAACGGGCGGCCCTACACACTCATCGATACGGCGGGCGTGCGGCGCAAGGGCCGGGTGTTCGAGGCGATCGAGAAATTCTCCGTGTTGAAGACCCTGCAAGCCATCGAGGAAGCCAACGTGGTGCTGCTGGTGCTGGACGCGCGCCAGGAAATCAGCGATCAGGATGCCCATCTGGCGGGTTTCATCCTGGAAGCCGGCCGGGCCCTGGTGGTGGCCATCAACAAATGGGATGGTCTGGACGCCTACCAACGGGACCAGGTGAAGCGCACATTGCAGCGGCGCATGGAATTTCTGGACTTCGCCCGCTTCCACTTCATCTCCGCCCTGCATGGCCAGGGCGTGAGGGGGCTACTGAAATCCGTGGATGAGGCCTATGCCGCCGCCTTCGCCAAGCTGTCCACGCCGCGCCTGAGCAAGATTCTGCATGAGGCCGTGACGCAACACCAACCTCCCAAATCCGGCCTGTTCCGGCCCAAGCCCAAGTATGCCCACCAGGGTGGCAGCAACCCCCCCGTCATCGTCGTGCACGGCAACCATCTGGAAGGTATCGGCGAGGATTACCGGCGTTATCTGGAAAACACCTTTCGCAAGGCCTTCGATCTGGTCGGAACGCCCCTGCGGGTGGACTTCAAGGCCAACCCCAATCCATTCGAAGCGCGCAAGGCCAAGCCCCTGACCCAGCGCCAGGCCAACAGGGCGCAACGCGAGCGTCGCCACCGCAGAAAGACCTTCGGCTGACCCGGGCGCACTGCCTGGTCCCGGCAATGCATCGGGGCTCAGGCCGCGGTGTCCACCCGGTGTCGACTGGTGTTTTCCTGAATCTTCACCAGATAGAGGTGCCCGGCGGGCGGGACCTGGTAAATCAGAACATCCCGGGTATCGAAATACTTGGCCACCCGGGTATGGTCTTGCATCTCGAAGCGGACACGACCCAGTGCCGCCCGCGCTGGAGCGTGAGCGGCCTGCTCGGTGTCCACCTGGCGCGCGCCTGCCGAGTCATCCTTCCCGCGCACCGCACTGTCATCGTGACGTTGCACAGGGGGCGTCGATCGCGCGGGCACGCTCGGCTCATCCCCGCGAATCGCCCGGGGGGCGGTCAGTGTCGTCGCGCTGAGGCTCGGGATCTCCATGGACGTATCCTGGTCGAACACCTTGAATCATAAGTCAATATTCCAGGATGTGGGTTTCATGGAGGGAGCCTCAGGAGGGTTTGAGACGTGCCGCGAAGCGGGCGCGTAATGTGGCCAACTTGGGCGCGACCACGAAGCGGCAGTAGGCCTGGGTAGGGTTCCGCTCGGCATAGCCTTGGTGGTAGTCCTCCGCTGGCCAGAAGGTGGTGGCGGGGCATACCTGGGTGACGATGGGATCGACGAACAGACGCGCATGCGTGAGTTGCGCGATCATGTCATGCGCCTGGGCGGCCTGCTCCGGCGTATGAAAGAAAACGGCGGAACGATACTGGCTGCCCACGTCGTTACCCTGCCGGTTCAGGGTGGTGGGGTCGTGCAGGGCGAAGAACACCTCCAACAATTCATCGAAACGCAAGACGTGTGCGTCGAAGCGCACCTGCACCACCTCGGCATGGCCGGTCTCGCCGGTGCAGACCCGTGCGTAATCCGGTTGCTCCAGGGTGCCGCCCATGTAGCCGGCAGTGGCGTGTTCCACGCCTTGCAACCGGCTGAAGGCGGATTGCAGGCACCAGAAGCAGCCTCCGGCCAGGGTGGCGGTCTGCAGACCCATGGGTTCTTCCTCTGCAATTACAGTTTCAGGCGTGGATGACGATATGCAGGCGTCATTTCCCGCAAAAGCATGGCCAACCATTTCAATCCTTTCATAAATGGACGCACGGGATCAACGTATCGGCATCGACCAGCTGCGGGTGGGACTCTATATCCGTCTGGAGGACTGGATGGAGCATCCCTTCCTGTTCAACAGCTTCAAGATCCGCAACGAAAAGCAGCTCAAGACCCTGCGCAGCCTGGGGATCCAGCATGTGATCTATGTGCGCGAGAAGAGCGATCTGGCGCCCCTGCCAGCGCCAGTGGGAGATGCGCCCTCCGCGCCGCGATCTCCGGCGCAGCCGGATCCCGAGGTGGCGGCCATGTGGCAGGCAAAGAAGGCCCGACGTGAAAAACTGAGCCTGCAACGCGAGGCCCTGGGTCGTTGTGAGAAGAGGTTCAGCACCGGTATGGCAACGGTGAAGGGTCTGCTGCGCGACCTGTTCTCCCGCCCCGCGCAGTCCCTGGCCCAGGCCCAGGGGCTGGTTGCCGAGATGGTGGACTCCCTGCTGGCGGAGAAGGACGTTGTCCTGCACCTGATGAATGCCAAGGCCGGGGACGAGAATGCCTACTATCATGTCCTGAACGTCACTGTGTTGTCCCTCATGCTGGGCAAGGCCGCCGGTCTGGACGCGGAAACCATGCGCGATCTGGGCCTGGGTGCCCTGCTGCACGACCTGGGCAAGGAAAAGGTGCCCAGCCAGATCCTGCTGAAAAAGACGGCCTGGAGTACGGCGGAGAGGAATTTCTACCAGCAGCATGTGCGCTATGGCGTGGAAATGGCGCGCCTGCTGCCGGGTATTGCCCCGTCGGTTCTGGAGGTGGTGGCCATGCATCATGAGCTGCTGGACGGCACGGGATTTCCGGATCGTCTGCAGGCTGAGGGCATCGGCCTGCTGGCTCGCATCGTCTGCATTGCCAATGCCTTCGACAACTATTGCAATCGAGTCAATCCGGCGGACTCCATGAGTCCGGCCGAGGCCATCCGTTACATGTTCCGGCGCGAAGCCGGCAAGTACGATGCGCGGCTGATGCAGCTCTTCATCCAGGCGATGGGGGTTTACCCACCCGGCAGCCTGGTCCAACTCAGCAATGGCGCCATCGGCTTGGTGATGAGCGTGAATCCGGGGCGCCTGCTGCATCCCGGTCTGCTGCTCCATGACCCGGATGTGCCCAAGGAAGAGGCCCTGTGGCTGGATCTGGCGGAAATGGAAGACCTAAAGGTGGAAAAGGTCCTGCGGCCGGACGAACTGGACAGGGCGGTGTACGACTATCTGCAGCCACGCAGCCGTGTGAACTATTTCGCCGAGAGCAGCGTTTCCACCAAGCGCACCCAGTAGCTGGACCCCAGGGCCAGTACCGCGTCGTTGAAGTCGTAATGCGGGTTATGCAGCATGCAGCCCCCTTCCGTCGGGCCGTTGCCGATCCACACATAGCAGCCCGGCCGCTCGCGCAACATGAAGGCGAAGTCCTCCGCACCCATGGAAGGATTCATGTCGGTGCGCACACGCTCCGCTCCCACCAGGCCGTACAGTACGCCAATACAGGATTCCGCCTGCGCCACGGTGTTGATGGTGGGTGGGTAACCACGTCGGTAGTCCAGGCGGACCTGTACGTCATGGGCGGCGGCAATGCCGGAGCACAGGCGTTGCATGGCGCCTTCCACGAGATCCTGTACCTCGGGTCGGAAGGCGCGCACCGTGCCGCCGATCTTCGCCTCGGTGGGGATGATGTTGTAGGCCTCGCCGCCGGCGAAGAAACGGGTCACGGATAGTACCGCCGCATCCAGCGGGTCCAGGTTGCGGCTGACGATGCCCTGCAGGGCCTGCGTCAGGGCGGCCCCCGCCAGCAGGGGGTCCTTGCCTTGTTGCGGCATGGCGGCGTGCGCACCATGGCCTTGGATGAGAATGTCGAACTGGTCGGCACTGGCCATCACCGGACCCCGGTGTACGGCGAATTCTCCCGCCGGCAGGCCCGGCCAGTTGTGCATGCCATACACCGACTGCACGGGGAATTGCTCGAACAGGCCCTGCTCGAGCATCACTCGGGCGCCGCCGTCGGTTTCTTCCGCCGGCTGGAAGATGAATACCACCGTACCGTTGAAGTCACGGGTGGCCGCCAGGTATTCCGCTGCCCCCAGAAGCATGGCGGTGTGTCCGTCGTGGCCGCAGGCATGCATCCTGCCGGGATGCTGGGAGCGGTGCGGAAAAGTGTTCTGTTCCTGTAAGGGCAGTGCATCCATGTCCGCGCGCAGGCCGATCATGCGGGGACTGTCGCCGTTCTTCAGGACTCCAACCACGCCGGTACCCGCCAGGCCCCGGTGCACCGGAATGCCGCAGGCATTCAGGAAGTCACTGACCCGCTGACTGGTGCGCCGCTCGTCGTAGGCCAGTTCAGGATGGGCATGCAGTTCGTGGCGCAGGGCCGTCAGGACTTCCCGCCGGGCCTCGAGCGCGGGCAGAGCAGCCAGGAGGGCCGGCATCAAGCCACTCCGGGGACGACCTGCTTGCTAATGGCTACGGCGACGATGTAGGCGTAGATGCCCACCGCCACCACCAGGGCCTTCAGGCGCATGGTCTTGCTACGCCCCCGCTTGAGGGCCACGGTACCCACGCCAATGTAGGCCAGCAGGCCGATGATTTTGGCCATGAGCCAGGGGTGCTGCAGGGGATTGAGATTGGCCGCCACCAGCATGGCGATGGCCGTCACAAGCAACAGGGTGTCGTTGACATGGGGCAGGGTGCGCACCCAACGCCTCCGGAGCTGGGGGGAGTCCCGCCACATCCAGAAACCGCGCAACAGAAACAGGGCCAGGCTGATGTGGACGGTGGCGATGTGGGCGATGCGCAGAAAGGCGTAATCCATGGCGGGTGTTCATGTGTAAAGGCGCATCTTACCCCCTCGACCGGGAACCGGCCCCCTGCCCCGCAGTGGAACACGCGCATTCAGCGGCGAGCGTTCAAGCGCTGGAAATCCTGCTGGGAGAAGCGCTGTTCCTGCCCGTAACGGCGCTCGATGGCCCCCACCAGGATGCGCACATCCTCGGGCTTCAGGTCTGGATAGGTCTCGTGCACCACTCTCAGGGCCAGGTAGTCGATGGGAGTGCCTGCCCAGTTGCCGGCGTCCTGAAAGAAGTCGTCGATACGGGCACGGGCCTCGTTGAAGAGACTCCGCAGATGGGGATGGGTGCGGCGTTCAAGCTGCACAGGACTGCCCTGACCGAGGCGGGTGCTCATGTACTCTCTCCTTGATAGTCGTGGACCCACGCCGTGACGCAGGTTCTTTCAACATAGTCAATCCACGTGAATGTGAAGCCATCCGAATGCCGTGCATGACTGCAAGCCCATGCCCTATGCTTCTGGCTTGCCGCCGGCCTGAAATCACCACCATACTGCAAGGAGCCCATATGACGCGGACCGTCTTTCCCCATACGTCCCTGCTGCCCCTGTTGGTGACCCTGAGTCTGGCAGGCTGCGCCACCCGGGATTTCGTACAGCAGGAAGTGGCTGCCGTGGGCACACGCATCTCCAGCCTGGAAGGACTGGTGGAGCAGGCCAATCAACGCCTCAATGCCACGGCATCCCGTATCCAGGCTTCGGAAGAGCGTATCGGCCGGGCGGAGCTGGGTCATGCCGCCCTGAACCGGCGCCTGGATGACACCCAGACGACCCTGACAGGCGCCCACTACGATCTGGCGGAGCTGAAGGTGGGTATGAGTTCCGCCCATCAGCGTATCGAGACCAATGCCGGTTATATCCTCGCCAGCCAGCGGCACCTGGCAATGGTGGAACAACAGCTGGACGCCACCCGACAGCGGCTGGATGTCACGGTGACGCGCCTGGCGCAGACGGATGGCCGGGTGAGCGCCTTGGAAGCTGAGCTGGGGCAACGACTGGGTCGCACGGATCAGCGGCTGGATACGGCGTCCGACGGCCTGCATCGGGTGGATGGAAGGCTCTCGGCGGTCGAGGCCGAGGTCAGGGAACTGGTGCGTGTACCACCGACCGGCGCGGCCCACGCCGTCATGCCGGAGACCGGGTCGGATTTTGCGCCGACTTCCGTGCCCGCCAGTGAACCGGTGCCCGTGTCAGGCGCCGATACGCCAGCCGTATCGCGCCCGGTATCCGTGCCGGGTGCCTCCGTGAGCACCGCGCTGCTCCAGGACCCGGTCCCGGGTCAGTCGGGCGCGGAAGCCACCGGCCCATCCACGCAGCCACCCACGAACCCGGTGGCCCGGACGCCGTCGGTTGCGGATCCGTCCGAGCTGCAGAACCGCCTGGATCGAGTGGATGTGCTTATAGCCGAAGTACATCGCCGCATCAATGTCAATACATCCAGCCTGCAGACCAGCAATATGCGCATCGGCGAGCTTGAATCGGGCCTGGCAGCAGCAGGGCGGCGCGGTACGGCTAGCGAGGCGGCGCTCCAGGCCACACGGGAGGAGATCTCCGCCGTGCGTGACCGGTTGGCGGAGTTGGACCAGAATATCGGTGCCAATACCCGGGCCATGGGCCAGGTGAATGAACGAGTCGATACGGCCCTGGCGGATGTCAGGACGGCCAACGACCGCCTGGGGCAGGCGGAGAGGCAACTGGTGGGGCTGGATGATCGCCTGACACGCAACGATGCCAGCGATGCCATAACCTCCGCCACGGCGCGCGAGGCCCTGGAACGGGCCCAGGCGGCCGGGCGCCTGGCCGAAGGCCGGTTGCTGGCGGAGGTGGTGCTCAATGAATCGGTTGGATTTGCCCTGTCGCGCCCGAATCTGGACGAGCCGGCGCAGCGGACTCTGCTGGACTTCGCCGATCGACTCAAGCAGGACGGCAAGGGCGTATACATCGAAATCCAGGGTTACACCGATACGACCGGTCTGGCGAATGCCAACCTGCGGCTATCCCGGCAGCGTGCCGAGTCCGTGCGTGATTTCCTGCACACCAGTGCCGGGCTACCCCTGCACCGCATGAATGTGGTCGCCTATGGCGAGGCTCATCCCGTGGCGGACAACAAGACGCGGGAAGGGCGCATCAAGAACCGGCGCGTGGTGTTGGTGGTACTGAAATGATGGCGTGAGTCTCCTGCGCCCCGGACGGGCGCGTGCCACGCACGAAGAACGGGGCCATGGCCCCGTTCTTCGTCGCATCACTTCTCGGTCGGATGTTTTCGGGCTCAGCCCAGGGTGTCAGCCCACATGTTCTCGTGCCAGGCCCGGCCATACGCGAAATCGAGCTCGCTGTGGCGGGTGTTGGCGCCACCTTCAGGCTGGCGGATGTACGCCTTCTTCGCCGGGTCGTAGCGCATCACCACGGCGATGGAGCCGGAGGTGTGATCCGAGGTGATGGAGTAGCTGGTACTGCCGATGACGGGGGTGGGCAGTGGCTGCCGGTCGTTCAGGATCTCGATGAGGGCGGCGGCGCAGATCTTGGCCTGGTTGTTGGATACATGCGCGGATTTCGGCATGTTGGACAACACCGGGTCACCGATCACATGCACCTTGGGCACTGAAGTGGACTCATAGGTGACGAAATCTATGCCACACCAGCGGTCCAGGGCGTCGTTGCGCACGCCCACGTCCTTGCACAGCCGGGGGGCGCGCTGCGGGGGGATGATGTTCACCACGTCGCCCTTGACGTCCTCGAATTCGGTGCGCACGACCATCTCCCTGTGGTCGAAGCCCATGGCCAGGTTATTGGGCCGGTGTTCGATCATGCCCGGATAAAATTCCTTCCAGGCGGCTTTGAACATCGGGCCCTTGGATACGATATCGATGTCGCCATCCAGCATGATGATCTTGGATTTGGGCTTGTGTTGCTTGAAGTAGTGGGCCGCGGCACAGGCACGCTCGTAAGGCCCGGACACGCATCGGCCGGGCCGGGGCGGGCTGGCAATGATGAACACGCCACCATCGGGCATGGCTTCCAGCTGTTTGCGCAGGAGCAGGGTTTCCGGTCCGGCGCGGAAGGCATGCATGACTTTTTGCGCCTTGGCACCATCCTCGTAACCCTCCACGGTCTCGGTCATCCATTCCATGCCGGGCGCCAGAACCAGACGGTCGTAGCGGATCCGCCGGCCACCCCGGGTACGCACGACCTGCTTGTCCGCATCCACGCCGATCACAAGATCCTGCAACATTTGTATGCCATATCGGGGCAGGTTGTCATAGCTCTTGACCAGATAATCGAAATCCTGGAAGCCGCCGACCACCCAGTTGGACATGGGACAGGAGATGAAATGTGGGTTGGGCTCGATCAGGGTGACCTGGATGCCGGGGTCCCACAGGCGCAGATACTTGGCGCAGGTGGCGCCCCCCCAGCCGGCACCCACCACCACCACATGGGGGTGGGACTTGCCGGATTTGGCGAACGCATTGCCGGACGCGGCGGCAAGGGCCATGGAGGCGACGGATGCGTGCAGAAACTGGCGGCGATTCGGGTTCATTTTCGTTCCTCTGATGGTTTTTGTTCTTACTTCAGCCGGGAGAAATGCTCGGCCAGCTTGGCAATTTCGGTGTCGGTATAGCCGTTCATGTAACGCCGCATGACCGTGGTCTCGCGCACGCCCGAGCGTTGCTCCAGCATGGCGGTTTGCAGGTAGGCGACGTCCTGACCGGCCAGGCTGGGCACGGCCCCCAGGCTCTGGCCGCCTTGGCCATGGCAGTTGACGCAGGTGGCGGCGATGACCTTGATGTGCAGGTCCTCGGCCTGGGTAGGGCCGGCCATGCTCAGGCAGGCCAGCACAGCCGCCGCGAGGGGAGATTGTTTCGTCATGGGGGTTTCTCCTTGCTCTATGAGGGAGGGTGGTCGCCTGGATCGGCCAAGCGGTTGCACATGGGTGAAAACTGCAGGCCGAGGATTCAGGCTCACGGCCTGTCCGGCGGTTATCGACACATGAATGCGTGCGCAACACTAGCATACAAAGCCATGACATTGGTACATAAGTACCTATATCGTCCGTACGTCTGTATGGTTGCCATCAGTGGTATCCATGTGCACTGATAACAATGCAATTTATTCCATGGAAAAGATAGTCTGCGTCTATCCATATCATTGCCGCATGCGATTGGCTTAGAAAATCGCGCCTGCATAGACTATGGGTTCGGGTCCGTGTCCCGCGTGTCATCCCGGGGCTCGCCTTCACTGACCGACCCCTTATCTCTACAGGAGCGAAACCATGGGAACGAAGAATCTCACCACCACCGCCGGCTGCCCGGTCGTCGACAACCAGAACGTGATGACCGCCGGTGCGCGCGGGCCGCAACTGCTGCAAGACGTCTGGTTCCTCGAGAAGCTCGCCCACTTCGATCGCGAAGTCATCCCGGAGCGCCGCATGCACGCCAAGGGCTCCGGCGCCTACGGCCACTTCACCGTCACCCACGACATCACCCGCTACACCCGCGCCCGCATCTTTTCCGCGATCGGCAAGCAGACCAATCTGTTCGTGCGCTTTTCCACCGTCGCCGGCGAGCGGGGCGCGGCCGATGCCGAGCGCGACATCCGTGGCTTCGCGATCAAGTTCTATACCGAGGAAGGCAACTGGGATCTGGCCGGCAACAACACGCCGGTGTTCTTCCTGCGCGATCCGCTCAAATTCCCCGACCTCAATCACGCCGTCAAGCGCGATCCGCGCACCAACCTGCGCAGCGCGCGCAACAACTGGGATTTCTGGACCCTGCTGCCGGAAGCCCTGCACCAGGTCACCATCGTCATGTCCGACCGCGGCATTCCCGCGAGCTACCGCCACATGCACGGCTTCGGTTCGCACACCTTCAGCTTCATCAACACGCGAAACGAGCGCTTCTGGGTCAAGTTCCACTTCAAGACCCAGCAGGGCATCAGGAACTGGACCGACGCCGAAGCCGAAGCCGCCATCGGCAAGTGCCGCGAAACCCACCAGCGCGACCTGTACGACGCAATCGAGCGCGGCGATTTTCCGAAATGGACGCTCTACGTGCAGGTCATGCCCGAACTCGACGCCGCCAAGGTCCCCTACCACCCCTTCGATCTCACCAAGATCTGGCCGCACAAGGATTACCCGCCGATCGAAGTCGGCGTGCTGGAATTGAACCGCAACCCGGCCAACTATTTCGCCGAGGTCGAGCAGGCCGCCTTCAACCCGGCCAACGTCGTGCCGGGCATCGGTTTCTCACCCGACAAGATGCTGCAAGGCCGCCTGTTTTCCTATGGCGATGCGCAGCGCTATCGGCTCGGCGTCAACCACGGCCTGATCCCGGTCAACGCGCCGCGCTGCCCGGTGCACAGCTACCACCGCGACGGCGCCATGCGCGTCGACGGCAACTTCGGCGGCACCCTCGGCTACGAGCCGAACAGCCACGGCCAGTGGCAGGAACAGCCGGACTATCGCGAGCCGCCGCTGAAGATCGACGGCGCCGCGGATCACTGGAACTTCCGCGAGGACGACGACGATTACTTCAGCCAGCCGCGCGCCCTGTTCCGTCTGATGACGCCCGCCCAGCAGCAGGTGCTGTTCGACAACACCGCGCGCGCCATGGGCGATGCGCCGGAAGAGGTCAAGCGTCGTCACATCGCCAACTGCACACAGTGCGATCCCGCCTACGGCGCGGGCGTGGCCAAGGCACTCGGCCTGTAGCTTCGCGCGGGTGGCGCGCCGGTCGCGCCCTCCGCCCTGTGCGCGGTCGGCAGGAACTCAATCGAAAAGCCTGTCGATGTCGTCCTGGCTGATCCGTTCTTCGACCTTCACCTGGGGCCCGGCCAACAGCCCCGGGTCTTTTTCCTCCTCGATGAGCAGATGGGCAAGTCCCTTCTCCATCCTCTCCACCGTGACCAGCAGCTTGTTGATCACTTGTCCGACCAGGTCCTGGAAGGCCTGGGCCTGGATGACTTCCGAGAGTTCGTCCGCGGAGAGACTGTGCTCGCTTTCCAGACTGGCCAGAAAGGCGCGTATGCGCGGGGAGCGGGTGTGCCGGGCGAGCGAGCTGGCTTCCCTGCGCTGACCGCGCAGGCGCTCCCCGATGTTTTCGGTGGCATTGAGCGTCTGGCTGGCCGCCTGTTCGGTGAGACTGGCGATGTAGCGCAGGCGATCCCGTGTGTTGGTCACGAGCTGGGCCTGGGGCAGGGAATCCTGGCCGATTTCCTGCAGGTTGCTGCGCAGGTCCTGCACCAGGGTCTGGAGGGTTTGGCGCAGCCGTTCTTGTCGATCCATGGCATCCCCTTTGTCCGATGCGCCATTATCGGGCGGAGGGCGGATTGCTTGAGGAGGCGGGTTCTTCGTGGAAGGTCAGGGAGACGGAGTTGAGGCAGTAGCGCAGGCCCGTGGGCGCGGGGCCGTCGTCGAACACATGGCCCAGATGGCCATCGCAGCGGGCACAGCGGATCTCGGTGCGCAGCATGCCATGGCTGCGATCCTGCAGATAACGGATGTGGTCCGGATCATATGGCTGGAAAAAACTGGGCCAGCCGCTACCGGACTCGAACTTGGCCGTGGAGCGGAACAGAGGCAGGCCACACAGGCGACAGGCGAATACCCCCGGGTGTTCTTCCTGCGGCAGGTCACCACAGAAAGGCGGTTCGGTGCCCTGATGCAGCAGGACACGGCGTTCTTCCGGACTGAGCCCGGCGGCCAGGGCCGCGCGTTGTTCGGGGCTGGGGGGTGTGAGATCGTGGCCGCTGGCGGAACGGACGGGACGGTTCATGGCGGAGCCCGTAGCCGATCAGGAAGAAGGTCCCTTGTCCCGCGTGACCAGGTAGATGCCCGCGCCGGCCATGCCCATCCACAAGAGCATGGCCAGGGAACCCATCATCTCCCACAGGCGGCCCAGGAAGATCAATACCACCAGGGCCAGGCCCAGCAGCGCGTTGCCGATCCAGAAGGAGGCGGAGTGGTTGGGATCTTGCATGCGAGCTCCGTAAAGATGGATTGCAGGGCTGATTCTATCGGCAAGGAAGACGCTGGAAAGCCCGCAACCCGCCATTCCATACGTCGGGGATCATCATTCCGCATCAGGCGTGATCATTGGACGCAGAGGGAAACTTCCTGTCCGTGCTCCTTGGGTTGCGGTGGCGCATCCAGCCACGCCTTCCTAGATCAGCTTGCCAAGGACATAACCGATGACGATACCCACCAGCAAAGCCAGGGTCAGCCCTCGATAGGTCAGCACGTCACGGGAATAGCCGCGGCGGATGGCGACGATGGACACCAGGTAGCCCAGGGCATTGAGTAGCCAGATGAAACCGATGGAGAGGATTTTCACCACCAGCGGGCCGACGAGCGGTACCAGGGCGATCACACCCAGCAGCCAGGCAAAGGCGTTGGATACCAGACCCACCACGAACACGCTGCCGGCAATGATGCGATGGTCCACCTGGAAATGCATGCCCAGCCACACCAGCACCAGCATGAGCAGCCATAGGGGCAGCATCACCTTCCAGTTGCGCCACCATGGCGTGGCGGGTGAAGAGGACAGGGGATCCTGCTCGGCGAGCTGGTAATCGTCGGCTTCCGGGCCCCTGTCGGCATCGTGCATGGTGTACTCATTATGGCCCAGGGACAGCCTCCACAGGGTTTGGCGCGTATGCTTGCGACATGAGGCTCACCTTTCTCGGCGCCGCGCGCGAAGTCACTGGTTCCTGCTATCTGCTGGAGGCGGCGGGGCTGCGCGGCATCATCGACTGCGGCATGTTTCACGGCGATCGCAACGCCGAGGCCGCCAACCGCATGTATCCAGGATTCGATCCGCAGACCCTGGATTTCGTCCTTCTCACGCATGCGCACATCGACCACAGCGGTCTGCTGCCACGCCTGGTGGCCAAGGGCTTTCGCGGTCCGGTGTACTGTACCCGCGCCACTCGGGATCTGCTGGAGGTGATGTTGCCGGACTCGGCCCATATCCAGGAGAAGGAGGCGGAATGGGCCAATTGCGATCAGCACAAGATGCGCAAGGCACATGCGCATGAACGGGCCCCGCTGTATACCGTCACCCAGGCACATGAGGCTCTGAAACTACTGCGGGGCGTGAGTTATGACCGGATGGTGCGGCCCCATCCCGGGGTGCGGGTCTGCTTTCGCGATGCGGGTCACATCCTGGGTTCCGCCATCGTCGAGTTGTGGCTGACGCAGGACGGCGGGGAGACCAAGCTGGTGTTTTCCGGCGATCTGGGCATGCCTGCCCGGCCGGTGGTCAACGACCCCACACCCATCGAAACGGCGGACGTGCTGCTGGTGGAATCCACCTACGGCAACCGTCTGCACAAGGGCATGGAGGAGACGCGCGACGAGCTGGTGCACGCCATTGGCGACACCTTGTTGCGCAAAAAGGGCAACGTCATCATCCCTGCCTTTGCCGTGGGCCGTACGCAGGAATTGCTGTTCCTGCTCATGGACCTGGTACGGAGCAGACGCCTGCCACGCAACCTGTCCGTCTTCGTGGACTCGCCTATGGCCAATGCCGCCACGGAGATCACCCTGAAGCACCGGGGTCTGCTGGACGAGGAAACCGTGGAACTGCTGCGCTGGTTCCGCAGCAGTCCCGACGCCCCCTACCTGCGCATGACCGAGAGTGTGGAGGACTCCATGGCCCTGAACCGCATCAGCGCGGGGGCCATCATCCTCTCCGCCTCGGGTATGTGCGATGCGGGTCGCATCAAGCATCACCTCAGGCACAATCTGCCGCGCCGGGAGAGCAGCATCGTCATCGCCGGCTTCCAGGCGGCCGGCACCCTGGGCCGGCAGCTGGTGGACAGTGTCCCGTCCGTGCGCCTGTTCCGTGAGACGGTACCCGTGCGGGCGGACATCTACACCCTGGGAGGACTGTCCGCGCATGCGGACCGGGATGCCCTGCTGCGCTGGCTGGCGCATTTCAGGGTGCCGCCCCGCCGAACCTTCGTGGTCCACGGCGAGGAGGAAACCGCCCTGGGTTTTGCCCGGTTGCTGCAGACGCGCCTGGGCTGGCAAGTGGTGGTGCCCGAGCGGGGCCAGTGCGAGCACCTGCGGGAGTGAGAGGCGGGGGCTCGCCGCAGGGATGTTCCCGGCTGGCGTGCACCGGCGGGACTCTGCCCCGCGCATCCGTCAGGGGGATGTCCTCCGCGGTGTTGCGAATATGGCCTGGTCATGGCCGGTGTGCCCGGCCAGCATGAGTGCGGTATGTGCACGAACATGGCGATGACGGGCGACAGGGTCAGCCGCGGCGGATCATGCGCACCCATGTGGAGCAGGCTGGCATCCAGCGGCGTCGTGGCGAAATCGACGAGGGGGAAAGGTGACCCGCGCAAGCAGTAGTGGTTATTTGCCGAAATCGTAGCAAGATACGACCTGCAAGTTCGGCCCGCGTGCCTTTCCCGTCATGAAGATCCTTGTCCAGAGCGAAGCCTTTGATCTGGCCACCGAGGTGGCCGCCCTGCATCGGACCAATCCCCGGGTGGGGGCCGTGGTGGCCTTTCTAGGACTGGTGCGCGACATAAGCGCCGGCCGGGCTGTGTCTTCGATGTCCCTGGAGCACTACCCCGGCATGACGGAAAAGGCCCTCGCTGCCATCGTCGCGGAGGCCAGCAGCCGCTGGCGGGTGCTGGATGGCTGCGTCATCCATCGGGTGGGTCCCCTGCTGCCCACGGACCCCATCGTCCTGGTGGCGGTGGCCTGCGCGCACCGCGGCGATGCATTCGCCGCATGCGAGTTCATCATGGACTATCTGAAGACCCGGGCCCCCTTCTGGAAGAAGGAGACCACGCCCGAGGGCGGGAAATGGGTGGATGCGCGGGAGAGTGACGACATGGCGGCGGCGCGCTGGGTGGACAAGCCGGGTTAGACGCGCCTCGCGCCCTCAGTGTGCCGCTTCCCAGTTCGGCCCGCTCCCCACCTCCGCCTTCAGGGGTACCGCCAGCTCGGCCACGCCGCACATCTTTTCGGGCAGGCCCGTGCGGATGCGCGCAAGCTCGGCAAGCGGCACCTCCAGCACCAGTTCGTCGTGCACCTGCATGACGAGGCGGGAGCCCAGACCGGCCTGGTCCAGCCAGGCCTGCACGGCGATCATGGCCAGTTTGATGAGGTCCGCCGCCGTGCCCTGCATGGGGGCATTGATGGCAGCCCGCTCTGCGGCCTGACGACGAGGACCGCCGCGGCGGATCTCCGGCAGCCACAGGCGGCGCCCGAACAGGGTCTGTACATAGCCCACGTCCCGGGCCTGCTCGCGGATGCGGTTCATATAGTCCAGGACCCCGGGGTAGCGGGCGAAATAACGGTCGATGTAGGCCCGAGCCACGGTCCGTTCGACGTTGAGCTGCTGGGCCAGACCGAATTCCGACATGCCGTAGATGAGGCCGAAGTTCACCGCCTTGGCCGAGCGGCGCTCCTCGGGCGTCACGGCGTCCGGCGACTTGCCCAGCACTTCGGCGGCGGTGGCCTGGTGCACGTCGCGGTCTTCCGCGAAGGCGCGCACCAGCGCGGCATCGCCAGACAGGTGCGCCATGATGCGCAGCTCGATCTGCGAGTAGTCCGCCGACACCAGCACCCGGCCCTTCGGCGCGACGAACGCCTCGCGGATGCGCCGGCCCTCCTCGGTGCGCACCGGGATGTTCTGCAGGTTGGGGTCCGACGACGCGAGACGGCCGGTCACCGCGGTCGCCTGCGAGAACGTCGTGTGCACGCGTCCGGTCCGCGGATTCACCATCTGCGGCAGCTTGTCCGTGTAGGTCGACTTGAGCTTCGCGAGCGCGCGGTGCTCGAGCAGCACCTTCGGCAGCGGGTAGTCGGCCGCGAGCGCCTCGAGCACCTCCTCGTCGGTCGACGGCTGGCCGGTCGCGGTCTTCTTCGCGATCGGCAGTTTCATCCGCTCGAACAGGATCTCTCCCAGCTGCTTCGGCGACGCCAGGTTGAACGGACCGCCCGCGAGTTCGAACGCCTTCCGCTCGAGCGCGACGACGCGCTCGCCCAGTTCGCGGCTCTGCGCGCGCAGCAGCTCCGCATCGATCAGCACGCCGTTGCGTTCCATGCGGAAGAGCACCTCGCGCACCGGAAGCTCGATCGTCTCGTACACGCGACGCAGCTTCGCGTCAGCTGCGATCTGCGGGTGCATGGCCCGGTGCAGCCTCAGCGTGACGTCGGCGTCCTCGGCCGAGTACTCGGTCGCGCGCTCGACCGGCACCTGGTCGAAGCCGATCTGCGCGGCGCCCTTGCCCGCGACCTCGGTGTAGGAGATCGTCTTCCAGTCGAGGTGGCGCCACGCGAGGCTGTCCATGTCGTGCGGGCGGTGCGCCTCGAGCACGTAGGATTCGAGCAGCGTGTCCTGCGCGACGCCCGCGAGCGCGATGCCGTGGTTCGCGAGCGCGTGCTCGTCGTACTTGACGTTCTGGCCGAGCTTCGCGCGCGACGCGTCCGCGAACCACGGCGCGAGCGCCGAGAACACGCGGTCGCGGTCGAGCTGGTCCGGCGCGCCGGCGTAGCGATGGGCGACCGGCACGTAGCAGGCGCGGCCCGGGGCGATCGCGAACGACAGGCCGACGATCTCGGCGGCCATCGGGTCGAGGCTCGTCGTCTCGGTGTCGAACGCGACGAGGGGCGCCGCGCGTATCGCGTCCAGCCAGCGCTCGAACGCCTTCGCGTCGAGCACGCACTCGTAGGAGAGGTCCGCGGGCTTGCCCTTCGCCGTGCCCGCGTTCGCTTCCGGATCGAAGCGTCGCGCTTCCTCCTTCGCCGCGCGCGCGGCGATCGCCCCCGCGGCGTCCGCGGGCATGCCCGCGGACGGGCCGCCCGCGACCTCGCGCAGCCAGCTCCTGAAACCGTAGCGTTCGTAGAGCGCCCTGAGCCTCGCGCCGTCGGGAGCGGCGGGCACGAGGTCCTTCGGCCCGACATCGAGCTTGCAGTCGGTCCGAACGGTGAGGAGTTCCCGCCCCTTGGGCAGCCATGCGAGCGACGCGCGCAGGTTCTCGCCCACCTTGCCGCCGACCTCGGCCGCGTGCGCCACGAGATTGTCGAGCGTACCGTACTCGCCGAGCCACTTCGCCGCCGTCTTCGGCCCCACCTTGTCGACGCCGGGCACGTTGTCGACCGCGTCGCCGGTGAGCGTCAGCAGATCGAGGATCTGGTCGGCGCGCACGCCGAACTTCGCGAGCACGCCCGCCTCGTCGAGCGTCTCGCTGCTCATCGTGTTGACGATCGTGATGCCCGGCTCGACGAGTTGCGCGAGGTCCTTGTCCGACGAGCTGATCGTCGTGTCGATGCGCTGCCGCTTCGCGGCCTTCGCCAGCGTGCCGATCACGTCGTCGGCCTCGACGCCCTCGACCGAGAGCAGCGGCCAGCCGTGCGCGCGCACCAGTTCGTGCAGCGGCTCGATCTGCGCGCGC
Organism: Pseudomonadota bacterium; assembly: GCA_029558905.1. GTDB lineage: Bacteria > Pseudomonadota > Gammaproteobacteria > Burkholderiales > Thiobacillaceae > PFJX01. The sequence continues at coordinate 9,092 of JAKQCX010000025.1, read as the reverse complement.
AGGTCGTCGGGCATCGGCGGCCGGTTCGCCTTGTACTGCGGGTAGAGGTCGTCGCGGAACGTCCTGCCCGGCGCATCGAAGACGACGGCGAAGTAGTCCGGCTTGTCGTCGTCGACGATCCGGCGCAACATCGACAGCACGCCACGCAGCGCGCCCGTGGGCTCTCCCGAGCGCGTGCGGAGGTCCGGCAGCGCGTGGAACGCGCGATAGAGGTAGGACGAACCGTCGACGAGGACGAGCCTGGGCATGCGAACAACGACGCCGAAGATCCCGCCGGTCATCGACCCGCAGGCGATGTACTCGACGAACGGGCAGGAAGCGTGGCGGGTGCTGGGGATTATGGCAGAGTTCGTCGCCGCCACCGAACGGCTTCGCGGCGTTCGCCCCGCCGTCTCGATGTTCGGGAGCGCGCGCATCCGCGAAGGCCATCCGTACTACGAGACGACGCGCACGATCGCGCGCAAGCTCTCCGACGCGGGTTTCGCGGTGATCTCGGGCGGCGGCCCCGGGCTCATGGAGGCCGCGAACCGCGGCGCGCACGCCGGCCGCGCGCCTTCGGTGGGACTCAACATCAACCTGCCCCACGAGAAGGGCGACCGGAGCGCCCAGGACGTCTCGCTCGACTTCCTGTACTTCTTCTCGCGCAAGATGATGTTCGTGCGCTTCGCTTCGGCCTACGTCGTCCTCCCCGGCGGTTTCGGCACGCTCGACGAACTCTCCGAGTGCCTGACGCTCGTGCAGACCGGCAAGACGCGCCGCATCCCGATCATCCTGGTCGGTTCGTCGTTCTGGTCGGGACTCGTCGACTGGATGCGGGCGCACCTGGTCGGCGAGGGCATGGTCGGCGAGCACGACCTCGACCTCATGCAGACGATCGACGATCCGGACGCGATCGTCGAGGCGATCTTCCGCTTCTACGAGGGGCGCGGGTTCCAGCCGACGCAGGAGGAGCGCCAGCGGATGTTGAATCTCTGAGCTTCCGGCGTCCGGCACCGGGAGGACCGCCGTGCGCTGTGGGTCGGGCATCAGCCCGACAAGCGGCATCGACACATCCGTGGGTCGGGCTTCAGCCCGACAAGCGGCATCGACACATCCGTGGGTCGGGCTTCAGCCCGACGGGGTTCGCGCCGATGCGAAGGCGATGCGTTCGCGTCGGTGCGATGAATGGCGTCGGCCTGAAGGCCGACCCACAGTGGGGCCGCCCATCGTGCGCAGGACGCGGTCGTGGCAGATGCATCTCGGATGCGACGCTCCCGACACTCCGTGTGCGCAGGGAACGCGAGTTGGCGCACGACCGCTCGCAGCGGCGCGCAATGCTAGAATCGAGCCGCCTTCCCCGCTGCGAAGCGATTCGACCATGCGCCCCTTCGTCCGCCTCGCTGCCGCGGTGCCGTTTCTGCTCGGTCTCGCCGCCGGAGCGGCACAGGCCCAGACGGCGCCACCCCCGCCGCCTCCGATCCCCGCCGACGCCGCGGCCCTCCCGCCGCCTGCGTTCGCGAGCGATCCCGACCTCGAGCAGCAGGTCACGATCACGCACCGCGAGCGCGAGAGCACCGAGGAGGTGCGCGTCGGCGGCGTGCTCCAGTACGTCCGGGTGACGCCGCGCGGGGGCCCGCCGTACTTCCTCCTTCCGAATCGCGACGGCACCGGGTTCCTCCGCCGGGACAGCCTCGATCAATCGCTGAGCGTGCCCCAGTGGCGGCTGTTCTCGTGGTGAGCGCCCGCAGGGGCCATCGCTGACCCCTTCGCGCGAAGCGCGCGTTGCCGCATGTCCGTCTACACGACCGTCTCGGCCGAGGATCTCGACGGCTGGCTCGCCCGCTACCCGCTGGGCGGGCTCGTCGCCTGCGAGCCCATCCGCGCGGGCATCGAGAACACCAACTACTTCGTGACGACCGAGCGCGGCCGCCACGTGCTCACGCTCTACGAGCGCCTGCCCGCCGACGAGCTGCCGTTCTACCTGAACCTGATGGCGCACCTCGCGCGCTCGGGCGTCGCCGTCCCCGCGCCGTCGCCCGACCGCAGCGGCGCGTACTTCTCGATGCTGTGCGGCAAGCCCGCGAGCCTCGTCGACCGCGTCGACGGCGAGGCGCACCTCTCGCCCGACGAGAACGACTGCATCGAGGTCGGTCGCGCGCTGGCCGAGCTGCACCTCGCCTCGCAGAGCTACCGCGCGCGCCTCGCGAACCGGCGGGGCGCCGCGTGGTGGCGTCGCGCGGCGCGGTCGGTGCACCCGTTCCTCGATGCGGGGCAGGCGCGCCTCCTCGACGACGAACTCGCCTTCCAGGCGGCGGCCGGACGCATGACGCTGCCGAAGGCCGCGATCCATGGCGACCTCTTCCGCGACAACGTGCTGTTCGCGGACGGCAAGGTCGTCGGGATCATCGACTTCGGCTTCGCTGCGACCGACTTCCTCGCCTACGATCTCGCGATCGCGGTGAACGACTGGTGCAGCGAACCGGACGGCGCGCTCCATCCCGGCCGCACCCGCGCGTTCGTCGACGGCTACCAGCGGCTGCGGCCGCTCACGCGCGACGAGCGAGCCCACTGGGCGACGCTCCTGCGCGCGGCGGCGCTGCGCTTCTGGCTGTCGCGTCTCTACGACCTCCACCTGCCGCGCCCCGGCGAACTGGTGCATGCGCACGATCCCGCCGTCTTCGAGCGGATCCTCGCGCACCGCGCGACCGAGGCCCCCACGCTCCCGATCGCCGACGCCGCGTGAACGCGAACCCGGACACGCCGCGCGACATCGTCTTCACGGTGCACGAGCCCCGCCGGGGCGTCGCGTGGCTGCGCGACGCGTGGCTCCTGTTCTCGCGCGCCCGGCTGCCGTGGCTCTTCATGCTCGCCACCTACTACATGGTGATGATGGCGATCGAACTCGTGCCGCTCGCCGGCCAGCTCGCCGTGCCGCTGGTCAAGCCGGTGTTCGCCGTGGGCTTCCTGGCGGCGGCCTGGACGCAGGAGCGTGGCGGCCTGCCGCGCGTGCGCGACCTCTTCCTGGGGTTTCGTTCGAACCTCGCGGCGCTCCTGGTGCTGGGCCTCGTGTTCGTCGTCGGCGTCGCGTTCGCCGTGATGGCGACCTCGCTCGTCGACGGCGGCCGTCTGCTCGACGTGCTCTCGTCGCCGGCGCCCGCGGACGACGTGGCCCGCGAAGCCTGGGCCGCGACGCTGACCGCGACGCTGCGCGACCCGCGCACGGTGCTCGCGATGGCCTTCGCGGTCCTCGTCGCCTTGCCGACGCTCGCGGCCCTCTGGTTCGCTCCCGGCCTCGTCGTGTTCCAGGACCTGTCCGCGCCCGCCGCGCTCGGCTACTCGCTCAAGGCCGCGCTCGCGAACTGGCGGCCGCTCGCGGTCTACGGCATCGCCGTGTTCGCCCTGGGCGGTCTCCTGCCGGCGCTCGCGCTCGGACTCGTCTCGTCCGCCTTGCCCGCCTCGGCCGTCGGCGTGCTCGCCATCGCGCTCCTCATGCCCTACGCGTTCTTCTTCGCCGCGACGCTGCACGTGTCCGACTACGTGAGCTACCGCGACGTGTTCCACGCCGGCGAGACGCTCGCGCCGCTGACGCCGGCGGCGCCTCCGCGCGACTGACCCGCTCCGCATGGCGGCGACGGCATCCTCCGGCTGGCGTCGCGCGTTTCCCGGGCTCGCGCAGATCCTCACCCGGACGCCGGGAGCGTGGCGCGCCGACGCGCTCGCGGGGGCCACGGTCGCCGTCGTGATGATTCCGTCGGTGCTCGCCTACGCGGAACTCGTCCGCCTCCCGCCCGCGGCCGGCCTCTACGCGGCGATCGGCTCGATGGCGGTCTTCCTGCTGCTCACGCCGTCGCGGCGCGTGATCGTCGGCCCGGACACGACGATCGCCCTTCTCGCCGCCAGCATCGTCGCACCGCTCGCGATGGGCGATCCGGCGCGCACCGCGGCCCTCGCCGCGCTGGTCGCCATCATGGCCGGCGTCGTGCTGCTGGCGGCCGCGCGCCTGGGACTCGGCCAGGCCGCCGACGCGCTCGCGCGGCCGGTGATCGTGGGCTATGCGAACGGCGCGGCGCTGGTGCTGATCGTCTCGCAACTCGGAACGCTCCTCGGCGTCTCATCCGGGCAGCAGACGTTCGGCGCGCGCGTGATCGAAGCCGCGAGCGCGGCTGCCGTCGCGCATGCGCCGACGCTCGTCCTCGGCGGCACGCTGATCGCCGTGCTGCTCGCCTGCCGGCGATGGACCCCGCGCGTGCCTGGCGCGCTCGTGGCGTGCGCGCTCGCCATCGCGGCGGACGCCGCCTTCTCGCTCCGCGATCACGGCGTCGCGATGCTCCCCGCGATCGCTGCGGGCGTGCCGGCGCCGGCGCTGCCCGACGTCACGATCGCCGACGTCCGCGATCTCGCCGGCGGAGCGCTCGCGCTCGCGTTCCTCACCTTCGCCGAGGGCATCCTGCTCGCCCGCACGCTCGCCGAGCGGCGCGGCGAGGAAGTCGATGCGGAGGCGGAACTGCGTGCGCTGGGCGCGGCCAACGTCGCCGCCGGGCTCGCCGGCGGCTTCAGCGTGGGCGCGAGCGGCTCGCGTTCGATCGCCGGCGACGCCGCCGGGGCCACGTCGCAGCGGACGCAACTCGTCGCGCTCGTGCTGCTCGTCGCGTTCACCCAGTTCCTCGCGCCGTTCCTCGCGTGGCTGCCGCGCGTCGCGCTGGCCGCGATCCTCGTCGCCGCGGGCATCCACCTGCTCGACCTCCGCGGCCTGCGCGCCCTGTGGAAGCTCGAGCGCCACGCGTTCCTGATCGCGATGGGCGTGACGATCGGCGTGCTCGTGCTGGGCGTGCTGCCGGGCATGCTGATCGGCGTCGCGCTCGCGTTCCTCGAAGTGCTGGTCGAAGTCGCGCGGCCGCGCGACGCGGTGCTGCGGCGCCGCCCCGGGGATCGTCACTTCCACGATCTCGACGACGACGAGCCGGGCGAGTCGACGCCCGGGGCCGTCGTCTATCGCCTCTATGCGCCGCTCGTGTTCGCGAACGCGCGCCACGTCGCCGACCGCATCCGCGAAGTCGTCTACGCCGCGACGCCGGAGGCGAGAGTCGTCGTGCTCGACCTGCAGGCGGTGTGGGAGATCGACGTCACCGCCGCCGACGTCCTCACCGGCCTGCACGACGAATTCGAGGATCGCGGGATCGATCTCCGCTTCGCGCGCGCGAACCGCCCGCTGCGCGAGCAGATCCACCGCATGCTCGCGGGCCACGACGTGGGCCACGAGCGCTTCTTCCCGTCGGCGTCGGCGGCGGTCGACGACTACTTCGCGACGTCGCGGGCCGGCCTTCCCTCGTAGTTCCCGCGCGGACGCCGGCCCGTCGTGCCGCGAGGCCCTACGCCGCCTCGAGCTTCGCGTACTCGAGCGCGAGCCACTTGACGCCGACGTCGCGGAAGTTGACCTGCACGCGCGCGTCGCTGCCGCGGCCCTCGGCACCGACGATGACGCCGACTCCGAACTTCGCGTGCCGCACGTTCTGGCCGATCCGCCAGCCCGGCGCGTCCGCGTCCTTCGCCGGCGCGCGCGCCGCGCGGCCCCACTCCGCCTCGTCGACCTCGACCGCGCCGGTGCGCGTGCGTGCGGGCGAGAGCCACGCGACGAGGTCGCGCGGGAGTTCGTCGAGGAAGCGGCTCGCGACGTGCCAGCGGGTCTGGCCGTGCAGCATCCGCGACTGCGCGTGCGTCAGGTAGAGCCGACGCCGCGCTCGCGTGAGCGCGACGTACATGAGTCGCCGCTCCTCCTCGGGCCCGTCCATCTCGTTCAGGCTGTTCTCGTGCGGGAACAGGCCCTCTTCCAGGCCGGTGACGAACACCGTGTGGAACTCGAGCCCCTTCGCCGAGTGCACGGTCATCAGTTGCAGCGCGGGCCTGCCCTCGGCCTCCTGCGTCTCGCCCGCCTCGAGCGCCGCGTGCGCGAGGAACGCCGTCAGCGGGTCGGTCGCGCCTTCGGACGGCCCCTCGTCCGGCACCGGCGCGTCGGGCGACACGCGGTCGCCGAGCATCGGTGCGTCCCCCGCGATCTCGGCCTCGCGCACGAAGCCCTGCGCGGCGTTCACAAGTTCCTCGAGGTTCTCGATCCGGTCCTCGCCGTCCTTCTCCGAGCGGTAGTGCGCGACGAGCCCCGATCCCTCGTTGACCTGCGCGACCGCCTCGGAGAGCGGCAGCGAGGCCGTCTCCGCGCGAAGCTTCTCGATCAGCGTCACGAACGCACCGAGGCTCGCACCGGCCTTGCCGCCCACGGCGCCGCTCGAGGCGGCCTGCCACAGGCTCGTGCCGCGCCCGCGCGCCGCGTCCTGCAGCTGTTCCAGCGTTCGCGCGCCGATGCCGCGCGGCGGGAAATTCACGACGCGCAGGAACGCGCCGTCGTCCTCCGGCGAGGCGACGAGCCGCAGGTAGCCCAGCGCGTGCTTGACCTCGGCGCGCTCGAAGAAGCGCATCCCGCCCCAGACGCGGTACGGCAGTCCCGCGTTGAACAGCGCATGCTCGAGCACGCGCGACTGGGCGTTGCTGCGGTAGAGCAACGCGATCTCGGAGAGCGGCACGCCCTCGTCCGCGATGCCCTTGACCGCGTCGACGACGAACGCGGCCTCGTCGAGGTCGGTCGGCGCCGCGAACGCGCGGATCGGCTCGCCCTTGCCCTCGCTCGTCCACAGTTCCTTGCCGAGGCGCGACCGGTTGTGGCGGATCAGCGCGTTCGCCGCGTCGAGGATGTTGCCGTGCGAGCGGTAGTTCTGCTCGAGCTTCACCAGGCGCGCCGGACGCTCCGGCCGCCCGAAGTCGCGCTCGAAGTGCTGCATGTTCGCGGCGTTCGCGCCGCGGAACGCGTAGATCGACTGGTCGTCGTCGCCGACCGCGAACACCGCCGCGTCGGGCCCGGCGAGGAGCTGCAGCCAGCGGTACTGCAGCAGGTTCGTGTCCTGGAACTCGTCGACCAGGAGGTTCGAGAAGCGCCGCCGGTAGTGCTCGCGGATCGCGTCGCGCCCGGCGAGGAGTTCGTAGCTGCGGAGCAGCAGTTCCGCGAAGTCGACGACGCCCTCGCGCTGGCACATCGCCTCGTAGAGCGCGTAGTGCTCGACGCGCGCGCGCGCGAACGGGTCGCCCGCCTCCACCGCCTGCGGCCGCAGGCCCGCCTCCTTGGCGCTCGCGATGAACCAGGCGAGTTCGCGCGGCGGGTAGCGCTCGGCGTCCAGCCCGTGCGCCTTGTACAGGCGCTTGATCAGCGCGAGCTGGTCGGCCGTGTCCATGATCTGGAAGAGCTGCGGCAGGTTCGCGTCGCGGTGGTGCGCGCGCAGCATCCGGTTGCACAGGCCGTGGAACGTGCCGATCCACATCCCGCGCACCGACACCGGCGTGAGCGCGGACAGGCGCAGCAGCATCTCCCGCGCCGCCTTGTTCGTGAAGGTGACCGCGAGGATCGACAGCGGGGACGCCTGGCCGGTGGCGATGAGCCAGGCGATGCGCGTGGTGAGCACGCGCGTCTCGCCGCTGCCGGCGCCCGCGAGCACCAGCGCGGACGTGTGCGGCAGCGTGACCGCCTCGTGCTGGCGGGGATTGAGGTCGGCGAGGAGCGGGCTCGTCATCGGGCCGGCCCGGCGGGCGTCGGCGGGAGGCGCCGCGCATCGGATAGCGCAGGCGCGAGGCAGCCCGATTATAGGCGAGCGCGAAGGCTATAATCGCGCCGGATTCCGCCGATGGCCCGCGATCCCTCCAGTCCCCCCGACGCCCGGTCCGCCGCGATGCGCGGCTTCGTGCAGTGGATGCGCGCGGCGGCGCCCTACGTCTACGCGTTCCGCGGCAAGACCTTCGTCATCGCCTTCGGCGGCGAGGTCGTCGCCGACGAATCGTTCCTCGGCATCGTCCACGACCTGAACCTGCTGCACAGCCTCGGCATCCGGCTCGTCGTCGTGCACGGGATGCGCCCGCAGATCGAGGCGATCCTCGCGCAGCAGCACCTGCCCTCGCGCTACCACGCCGGCCTGCGCATCACCGACGCCGAGACGATGGACTGCGTGCTGGAGGCCGCCGGACAGGTGCGCAGCCGCATCGAGGCGATGCTCTCGCTCGGCATGGCGAACTCGCCGATGGCGGGCGCGTACAACCGCGTGTCGTCGGGCAACTACATCACCGCGAAGCCGATGGGCGTGGTCGACGGCATCGACATGCAGCTCACCGGCGAGGTCCGCCGGATCGACACCGAGGCGATCCGGCAGCGGCTCGACGACGGCGACATCGTGCTGATCTCGCCGCTCGGCTACTCGCCCACCGGCGAATTGTTCAACCTCGCGCTCGAGGAAGTCGCGATGCAGGTCTCGGTCCGGCTCACGGCGCAGAAGCTCGTGTTCCTGATCGACAACGACGGCGTGCGCAACGGCCGCAAGCGCCTGCTCACCGACCTGTCGACCCGCGACGCCGAGGCGCTGCTCGCGAAGGACAAGCACCTCGCCGAGGACGTCCGGCACTACCTGCCCTGCGCGGTCCGCGCCTGCGACAACGGCGTGGCGCGCGCGCACTTCCTGTCGCGCCACATGGACGGCGCGCTGCTCCTCGAGTTCTTCACGCGCGACGGCGTGGGCACGATGATCTCGTCGGCGCCGCTCGCGCACCTGCGCAACGCGACGATCGACGACGTGCAGGGGCTCCTGCAGATCATCGGGCCGCTGGAGGAGCAGGGCGTCCTGGTGCGCCGCTCGCGCGAGCGCCTCGAAGCCGAGATCGAGCGCTTCGTGGTCGCGGAGTACGACAACCAGATCATCGGCTGCGCCGCGCTCTACGCGTTCCCGGAGGAGCGCGTCGGCGAACTGGCCGCGCTGGCGGTCCACCCGGACTTCCGCCGCGAAGGCTACGGCGAGGCGCTGATGCAGGAGATCGAGGCGCGCGCCCGCAAGCACCGCCTCGGCGCGCTGTTCGTGCTGACGACACGGACCGCCGGCTGGTTCCTCGAGCGCGGGTTCCGCCCGGTGGCGGTGTCCGACCTGCCGAAGGAGAAGCGCGCGCTCTACAACTACCAGCGCAATTCGCAGGTCTATCGCAAGACGCTGTGAGGCGGCCGTCCGGCGGAGAGGCCGGCACCGGGTAGAATG
>JAKQCX010000018.1 GCA_029558905.1 Pseudomonadota bacterium | reverse complement strand
TTCACGGCGGACCCGCTGCGCGGGGCGTTTGCCCGGGCCCTGCAGTCGGCGCCGCCGCCGCGCGCGGCGCCGGCCCGGTATCGCCAGTGGGGCGAAGGGCTGGAGGCGGAGGCGGTCCGGCAGATGGAACGGGCGTGCCAGTTGCCGGTGGCGGTGGCGGGGGCGCTGATGCCGGATGCGCATGTGGGTTACGGGCTGCCGATTGGCGGGGTGCTGGCGACGGAGAACGCAGTCATTCCGTACGCGGTGGGAGTGGATATTGCCTGCCGGATGAAGTTGACGGTGCTGGACCTTCCGCTGCGCGAGCTGGATCGGCCCCTGGAGCGGCTGGCGCGCGCCCTCGCGGCAGAAACGCGGTTTGGCGTGGGGTCGAACTTCAAGCCGCGCCGGTGGCATGAGGTGATGGACGCCGACTGGTCGGTCAGCCCCGTCACCCGGGAGAACAAGGACCGGGCCTGGGCGCAGTTGGGCACCAGCGGCAGCGGGAACCACTTTGTCGAGTTCGGGCGGTTCACCGCGCACGAAAAGATTCAGTCGCTTGAGCCGGGCACGTATGTGGCCCTGCTCAGCCACAGCGGCAGCCGCGGCACGGGCGCGGCGGTGTGTGATTATTACAGCCGGCTCGCGGCCCGCCAGCTACCGCGCCTGCCGGGCGAATTAAAGCGGCTGGCCTGGCTGCCGCTGGACACGGCGGCGGGGCAGGAGTATTGGGCGGCGATGGAGTTGATGGGGCGCTACGCGGCGGCCAACCACGCGTTGATTCACCGGCATATCGCCGCCCACCTGGGCGCGCAGGTGCGGCTGGACTTGGAGAACCACCACAATTTTGCCTGGAAAGAGCGGCACCGGGTGGACGGCGTCGAGCGCGAGGTGGTGGTGCATCGCAAGGGCGCGACGCCCGCGGGGCGGGGCGTGCTGGGCATCATTCCCGGCTCGATGGCCACGCCGGGCTTTGTGGTGAGCGGCAAGGGCAACGCCGAATCCCTCAACTCGGCGGCGCACGGCGCGGGCCGCGTCATGAGCCGCACGCAGGCCCACCGGACTTTCGACTGGAAAACGGTGAAGCATTACCTGCGCGCGCGGGGGGTGACCCTGCTTTCGGCGGGGCTGGATGAAGTGCCGATGGTGTATAAGAACATCCACAACGTCATGGCCGCCCAGAGCGACCTGGTATCCGTCCTGGGCCAGTTTGATCCGAAGCTTGTGAAGATGTCCCCTCCGGGCGAGCGCGCCGAGGATTAGCCCGGAGCCGGACGCGGGAGCAGGGAGGGTGGAGATTATTCCGGGCGCGGCGTTTCGCCGCCGGCCGCTGTTTCCCGCGCGCCGGCGGACCATTCCTCCACCAGGCGATATCCCACGGCCAGCAGCGTGGGGCCCAGGAAGACGCCGATGAACCCAAAGGCCAGGGCGCCGCCCAGCACGCCGAAGAAGATCAGGATGAACGGCAGGTTGCTGCCCTGGCTGATGAGCCAGGGCTTGATGAAGTTGTCGAGGCTGGCAACGCCAAGGCCCCAGATGATCATGAAGATGGCCCAGCCGGTGGAGCCCTGGTTGAACAGCCAGAACGCCGCCGGCCCCCAGACCAGGGACGTGCCCAGCACCGGCACGACGGAGAGGAAGAACGTCAGCAGGGCCAGCAGGCCCGGGCCGGGCAAGCCCGCCAGGAGGTACCCGAGGCCCGCCATAATCGCCTGGGCCAGCGCGGTGCCCAGGATGCCATAGACAACCCCGCGCACTGTCTGGCCGGCCACTCCCAGCAGGTAATAACCGCGCTCGCCCCCGATGCGCCCGATGGCCGCCGCCAGCCGCCGGGCCAGGGAGACGCCGTCCCGGAACAGAAAGAAGGCGATGAAGATGCTCAGGGCCAATTCCAGCAGGCCGCCCCCGAGGGCCAGGCCGGCCCGGATCAGCCAGGCGCTGACCGGCTCAATGAACCGCTGCGCCTGCGCCCATAGCCGGGCCGTGTCCTGGGCCAGGCTTTGCCAGTAGTCCACCGCCGTTGCGCCGACGCCGGGCACCCGGGCGAGCCACGCCGGCGGATGAGGCGGCCCGTCCTGGATCCAGTTGCGGGTGGCCAGGGTCAGGTCTTTGATGCTGTTGCCCAGCGTGGTGCCGATGAGGACAAACGGCAGCAACAACACCAGCACCATGACCAGGGTCATCAGGGTGGCGGCCAGGGTCGCCCGGTGGCCCAGCAGGCGGAGCAGGCGCTGATACAGGGGCCAACTCGAAAAGCAGAGCACCACCGCCCACAGCAAGGCGGAAACAAACGGCCGCAAGACAACCAGGCAGCCGATTCCCAGGACTAAAAGCGCCACCCCGCCCAGGTTCTGCTCCAGGTTCGAACGCAGTTTATTCATCAGGCGCGCGCGGCGGCTCTTCGATTCTTTGCGGAGGCGGGTTCCGGAAAATAAAATGGAGCGAGCGAAGGGATTCGAATCATGACAGAAACTTTTTCTAATGTTGGCATTTTCCTATGGTTTAACGTGTTATAAATGACTTTCAAACCCTACGCGATGCATCAAAAGGTCCCGAACCGCACGTTTGCTGTTGCCAAGTGTTGCCAAAACACGTGTCGGCGTCGGCAATCTTCCCGGCCCATGCCCAGCCCCGACGAGCCCCCGCCGGATTGCCCAACGCCCGACGTTTCTATCATGTTTCAGTTGCATTCGGCAATTTGGTTTCGCGCAGCTTTAGTTGAGGCAGCCCGCATAGTTTACCGCGGAAAATTGAGAGCGTGCAGACAAAACGCTCCAGCTACTCACACCGCCAAGGAGGTGCCGGTGAAGGACTGGACTGAAGAAACGGGCTTTCGCTTTTGCTGATTTTGTCTGCACGCACCCAAGGTGTTTTGGACGTGAGTCATTTATGACCGCACTTAATTGCCGAGCCACTTGACCCCCGCGTCGTTGGCTCGTATGCGCTGGAGGTCCGAGTCCGTGAGGCGGCCGGGATATAAGAGAAAGCGCAGTTTCTCCAACAGCCGCTTTTCGGCCATCACCTGCTGGACCGTGCCCATCAATCTCGCGCAGTAGTCCGACCAAGCCTGCCAGGAGCGGATCTTCTCCACGGACTCGGCTTCTCGAACGAACCCGTCCTGCAACAGCGCCTCCTGGGTCAGTCTCAAACCCGAAGCTCTCGGGTTCACCGGCTCAACGAATATTTCTTCAGCTCCGAAGGCCAAGTAGGCCTCAACCAGTTCAGAAACAGAATCATAATCATCCGCGATACCTGGCAGTAATGGACAAAGCATCCCGTACGTTCGAAGACCGCGTCGGTGAGCCTCCATCAGTGCGGCCAGTCGCTCAGTGATCCTGGACGCGCGCGCTTCAACAACGGTCATCTGGGTTTCATTGGCTGGCGTGGCAGTCAAGCTGATGCCGACCAATACTCGGTCCCGGTGTTTTTCAATGAGGTCGAAGTCCTCCTGCACGGCGACGTTCTTGGTCAGAACCCGCACGTTCCACCCAGGTTGGCTCAGTATCGCCTCCAAACAGCGACGCCCGAGCTGGTGATCCTGCGCTTCGGGAGCCCAGGCGTCCACGGTGGTACATACTTGAACCAGTCCACGATTGCGGAGGCGACCAGCCTCACGAGCAACACGTTCCGGAGTGTCGGGGTCGACGATGCCGTAGCCGAAGCGGAATGGGGATTCCCCAGCCTCTTTGAAGGACGAGTGCATGCGCAGGGACGAACCAGTACTGCAATAAAGGCAGTCGTGACTGCATTTGGTGCCGACATTGACCGCATACTCAGCCAAGCCCTTCTTTGCGAATTCAGGACTCGGCTCGATTCCAGTCGACAGCGTCGTAATGTGCTTTTTCATATGTTTTATCCTTTGTTCATGTGATTCCGTATCGGTCCGAGCGACGGCAACGGGCAACCGCTCGCCCTTCCGGGGGTCGCGCGAACCACATAAGCGCAGCACCCGGTTTAGGGTTAATGCCGTTCGGGAATTTGGAAATGCTGTATTTGCAAGCACTTAGGGCTTGTACCTATATGCGATATGGAGCATTACACTACGGATGCGAAGCAAAACAGCATCCGCCCAGAGTCAAGGCCATGGATTTTCCGGTGCCTT
>JAKQCX010000001.1 GCA_029558905.1 Pseudomonadota bacterium | reverse complement strand
CTTGGATTTGAGACCGGACGTGCCTTCTCGCTGATAACGCTTTGGCCAGCCGATGACCGTGCTCACATTGACGCCCACCACCCGGGCAATTTCCTTCCAGGGCAATTTCAGTTCTTCACGCATGCGCATGGCTTGGCGGCGTATTTCGTCCTGGGCGTCTCGGGGAAGCTTGCGGGCATCAACTTTTTCCATGCCCGGCATTTTATCATGATGTGATATTTTATTGCCGGGATGATATGACCGGGAACTGTCGGGGAGCGCCTACAAGGTGCGCTTGCTATTGTCCTTCCTGGATCTGCCCTACGAACGGGTGCCGGTGGCCATGCGGGACGGTTGTAACCAAGTGGACGAGGCCTATCTGGCGCTCCCCCGGGGCCAGATTCCCACCCTCCTGGACGGAGAGGTCGTTCTTTGGGGCTCCACGGCCATCCTTTGCTACCTGGCCATGCGCCATGACCCCGACCGGTGCTGGCTGCCCCAGGACCCACAGCATTTCGGTCGGGTCATGCAATGGCTGGAACAGGCCCAGAACGAAATTGCCACGGGGCTGTTCCGCGCCCGGGTGATCATGAAATTCGGCTTGGCCGGCGACCTCCAGGCCGCCCAGGAAACCGCCCGACTGGCCCTTGCGGTGCTGGAGTCCCGCCTCTCGGCGCAGCAGTGGTTGGCCGGGCCCGGTCCAACCATCGCCGACATCGCCTGTTTCCCCTATGCTGCCCTGGCGGCGGAAGGTGGCGTGGAGGTGGGGCCCTATCCTGGGGTGATGCGCTGGATCTCGGACTTTCACGCCCCGGAGCACTTCGTCGGCATGCCTGGCATCGGCGAGGGGCCGGTGGCCTGACGCGCCGACGGCTCAGTGCGGGACCGCGGCAGACAGGGTTTCGTCCAGCAGTTCTATCCAGTGATTCACGGGCACGGGTGAGGCCGCCGCCAAGTGGGTGAGGCAGCCGATGTTGGCCGTGGCGATGGCCTGGGGCCTGGTGGAAAGGAGGGTCTCCAGCTTGAGGCCGCGCAGGCCCTCCGAGATTTTCCGTTGCAGGATGGAATAGCTGCCGGCGGAGCCGCAGCACATGAAGCCATAGCGCACCGGCACCAGCTTGTACCCGGCTTGACGCAGTAGGCCTTCGACCACGCCGTTCAACCGCTGGCTGTGCTGCAGGCTGCACGAAGCCTGGAAGGCGATGCGGCGGGGCTTTTCCGACAGGGGGGGAGGCGCCAGCGTGCCTTTCTCCCATTCACCAGCCACAATCTCGGCGATGTCCCGGGTGAGTTCGGATACGCGCCGGGCCTTGTCGCCATAGGCCGGGTCATCCCGCAGCAGGTGGCCGTAATCCCGGAAATGGGCGCCGCAGCCGCTGGCGGTGAGGACGATGGCCTCGATACCGGCCTCGATGTGTGGCCACATAGCATCGATGTTCCGCCGCATGTGGTCGCGGGCCTCTCCCATGGCGCTCATGTGCTGGCTCAGGGCGCCGCAGCAGCCGTCGCTGGCCGGGATAAGTCGTATGCCGCAACGGTCCAGCACCCGGGCCGCGGCGGCGTTGATGTCCGGTGCCAGGGCGGGCTGCACGCAGCCTTGCCAGACGAGCATGGTGCGTCTGTGGGCTCGGTCCGGCCAAGGGCCCGCAGTCCGGGGGGTGGGTATCCGGGTGCGCAGGTTGTCGGGCAGCAGGGGCCGCAGGGTCTGGCCCAGGCGCAACAGGGGTGTGAAGCGGTGCCGATAGGGCAGCACGGCGCGCAGGGTTCGTCGCCACAGCCTTTCCTTCAGGGGACGGCGCACTTTCTTTTCCACCAGCTCCCGGCCGATGTCCAGCAGGCGTCCATAACGCACCCCCTGGGGGCAGGCGGCTTCGCAGGAGCGGCAGGTCAGGCAGCGGTCCAGGTGGAGTTGCAGATTGGCTTCCAGGCTGCGCCCCTGGAGAGTGGTGAGTGTATAGGCAGGCAGTAGGCCTTCGTCGGTCTCGGGAGACTTGCCCTCCATCAGCTTCTGGATCAGATAAATGCGTCCCCGGGGCCCGTCCCATTCGTCATCCAGCAAGCGGAAGGTAGGGCAGATGAAGGTGCATTGGCCGCATTGCACGCAGGGGGACAGCAAATCCTGGGCTTCCTGGCCCAGGGCGGTATCTGCATAGGCATCAGCCAGTTTGACGTACATGTCGCGTAACCGGGTTCAATGGAGCCAAATATGGACGGCATCTTGCAGTGTGTCCAAGAGCTATTGCCGATGGTCTTGATAAGCGTTGGCTATGCATGGCGCGCGCGGGATTTTCCATCCGTGCGAGATCAGGCCTATCTGTCTGGTCGCGGACGACTACGGGCTGACAAGCAAGCGTCCGCCGCTGAAGGGCCATGCAGTTCTCATGGCGATCGTGGCAGGACGCAAAGGTTCGGAACCGATGACCTGCTCCCCACCTGCCGTACCACTCTGAAGTAGAGAAGTCTGTCAAACCCTGGAGAATGACGGACATGAAGAAGGGCAGATTCAGCGAAGAACAGATCATCGGGTTCCTGAAGCAGGCTGATGGCGGCCTGCCGATC
>JAKQCX010000010.1 GCA_029558905.1 Pseudomonadota bacterium | reverse complement strand
GTTGTCCAACTTGCCCGTGGGGGCAAACGCATACGCCGACTGCGCCTTCGTGTTCGTAGCGGCCGGATAACTGTTATTATCTACATAGTACGCTTCAATGGCGGTGGCCAAAGAACGATGATCCGTCCGAACACGAGAGACTTTCGAACGTACCTGAGCTTCCAGGAAGTTCGGGACCGCGATGGCAGCCAGAATGGCGATAATCGCCACGACGATCAGCAGCTCGATCAGGGTAAAGCCGGACTGGCCGGAACGCATACGCATTTGCATCATGATGTTCTCTCCTGGTTAAGAAATTCACCCTTCGCCGGCCCTTTCTGGCACTGCCAGGGGAGGCGTGGCGCGAAGGTACTAGCCAGATGCGTGCCAACCATTGCCACACCCCTGCCGTGGGTTGTAACGGAGCGGCCGGGATTTTCTTTAGGGCCTTCAGGCGGCACCTACCGGAGCGCAGGGTGCGGCGAGAAGGCCTCGCGTAGATGGTGCCTTCGCCGCGTTGCCCGGCCGGTCGGCGCGCGCGGCCCGCCACTTCCACTTCACGGCCCGGTCGGGACGGCACGCAGCCCGGCGCGGGGGTGACGTTTTGCGGCACATGCATGCCGCAGATGGGCAGTCCACCCGGGGGCGAAGGCACCCGGGCAACCGCCGCGCAGGGGTCCGGCGCGCCTGTGAAAGCCGCGTGCCAGCCGTGCGCATGCGGACTTCGGGGCACGCGCGCCCCGCGCTACACTGGCCGCGTATCCCCTCGTGACCCGCGTCATGCGTACAGTGTCCATCCCCCCGAAGGGGGCGGCTGCCCATGTCCTCCAGGCTGCCTGATCCCGCCCTGCTGCCCGCCCTGGAGCCCAGCCACAGCGTCGTGGTGGAGGCCTGCGCCGGCAGCGGCAAGACCTGGCTGCTGGTGTCGCGCATGTTGCGCCTCATGCTGGCAGGCGCGGAACCGTCCGAGCTCCTGGCCATCACCTTCACGCGCAGGGCGGCGGAGGAGATGCGCAGCCGTCTGGATGACTGGCTGCGTGATCTGGCCCTGCTGCCGGACGACGACGCGGTGGACTTCCTGCTGCAGCGCGGCCTGGACCCGGCCGAGGCCCGGGCCGCCCTGCCCCGGGCCCGGGGCCTGCTGGAGGCGGTGCTCACCGCCCGGCCCGGGCCGCTCCTTACGACCTTTCATGGCTGGTTCTTCCACCTGCTGGAACATGCGCCCCTGCCGCGCCGGCAGGCGGGAGAGGTGCTGGAACAGACCGCCCTGTTGCGCGACGAGGCCTGGCTGGCCCTGACCCAGTTGCTGGGCAGGCGACCGGACGCGCCCCCGGCGCGGGCCTTCGTCGCGCTGACCGGGCAGTTCTCCCTGGATGGCCTGCAGGAACTACTGGATGACCTGCTGGCCAGGCGCGCCGAATGGTGGAGCCATGGCGGCGACCCCGAGCTGGCCTGCAGCCGCCTGGCCAGCCAACTGGGGTTGACGGAGGACACCGACCTCATGGGGGCCTTGTTCGCCGCGCCGGGGCTGCGTGCCGAGGTGCAGGCCTATGGCCGCTACCTGGCGCGGGAGGCGGCGAGCCTGACAAGCAGGGCCAGGCAGGCGGCATCCCTGCAGGCCGCCCTGGACGCCTGGGACACGGCCCCAGAGGCCTGCTTCGGGCACCTCTGCGCCGCCCTGCTGACCGACAAGGGTGAGCCGCGTGTCTTGAAGCCGGGCAAGACCATGGTGGACCGGCTGGGGGAGGTGGATGCCCGGCACTATGCCGATCTGCATCAGCGCCTGGCGGAGCGTCTTGGCGCCACCCGCCAGCGGCTTGCCGAGCAGCGCGGGCTGTGGCTCAACCGTCTGGGCCTGACCCTGGGTCAGGCCTGGCTGCGCGCCTACCAGGACCTGAAGGCGGAACGGGCTGTCCTGGACTTCACCGATGCCGAGCTGGAGACGGCCCGCCTGCTGGCGGACGAGGACGCGGCGGCGGCGGTGTTCATGAAGCTGGACGTCCGCTGGAAGCACGTGCTGCTCGACGAGTTCCAGGACACCAACCCCCTGCAGTGGCGCATCCTGCGCGCCTGGCTGGAGGCCTACGGCCAGGACGGCGCACGTCCCACGGTGTTTCTGGTGGGCGATCCCAAGCAGTCCATCTACCGCTTCCGCCGCGCCGAGCCGCGCCTGTTCCACACCGCCGCAGCCTGGCTGACGGCGCGCTACGGTGCCCGGTACCTGCCGCAGAACGAGACGCGACGCTGCGCCCCCCGCGTGGTGGCCTGGCTGAATGCCCTGTTCGACGGGCGGCCGGAGTATCCCGGCTTCGAGCGCCACCGCGCGCACCAGACCGGGCTGCCGGGCTGGTGCGAACTGCACGTGACGGCGCCGGCGGACAGGGACCTGCCCCCACCGTCCGCCTACCGGCTGCCCCTGACCACCCCCCCGCCGAGCACCCCGCACAGGCGCGCCCACGAGGCTGCCTGGGTGGCACGCAGAATCCGGGATGTGGTGGGCGGTCTGCTGGTCCGTGACCCCCAGGACGGCACGCTCCGCCCCGCCCGCTACGGCGACATCACCCTGCTCTATGCCACGCGCGCAGACATCGCCGTGTTCGAGGATGCCTGCAAGGCGGCGGGCATCCCCTTCGTCACGGACCGGCGCGGCGAGCTTCTGGCCACCCTGGAGGCGCGCGACCTCACCGCCCTGCTCACCTGGCTGGTGGACCCGCGCGACGACCTGGCCCTCGCGCATGTGCTGCGCACACCCTTCATGGGCCTCACGGACGAGGACCTGCTCGCCCTGGCCGATGCACCGGGTCCGGACTGGTGGAGCCGCCTGGACGGGATGGCGCGCGGCGATACCGCGCCATCCCGGGTGCGGCGCGCCCAGTGCCTGCTGCAAGGCTGGCGCGAGCAGGCCGGCCGGCTGCCCATCCATGACCTGCTGGACCGCATCCACCACGAGGGAGACGTAAGCGCCCACTACGCGCGCACGCTGCCGGCGCACCTGCGTCCCGGCGTGCTGGCCAACCTGCAGGGCTTTCTCGCCCTGTCCCTGTCCCTGTCCGGCGGGCGCTACCCCAGCCTGCCCCGCTTCCTGGACGAGTTGCGCCGCCTGCGCGAGAAGGCCGGCAAGGACGGTCCCGGCGAGCCGCCCGCTGCCGCCGGCGAGCGCGTGCGCATGCTCACCATCCACAGCGCCAAGGGCCTGGAGTCACCCGTGGTCTTCCTCATCAAGGCGGATGCCTGTGGCAGCAGGGACAGGCATAGCGGCGTGCTCCTGGACTGGCCCCCGGAGGCGGACCGTCCCACCCATTTCTCCCTGTATGGCCCGCGTGACTGGCGCGGGCCGGGACGGGATGCCCTGTTCCGCCAGGAACGGGAGCTGGCGCGGGTGGAGCGTCTCAACCTGCTGTACGTGGCCATGACCCGCGCGCGCCAGGCCCTATTCGTGAGCGGCGTCGCCCAGGACGACCCGGACAGGGAGGCAGGCTGGCTGGAACCCCTGGCGACTGCCCTGAAGCACGCCGACTCGGCCGGCCTGCCGGAGATGGCCTGGCTCAATACACCCAGACCGGGCGACACCGAAGACGCGCCCCCCCCCGACCCTCTGCCCCCGGACATCCCCCCCATCGGCAACCACCGGCCCGCGCAGGACGAGCGGGCCGCCTTCGGCACCCTGCTGCATGCCTGGCTGGAACATCGCGGCAACGGCCTGACGGAGGACACCATCACCGCCCTGCTGGACATGGACGAAGAACAGGCCGCGCACGTGGCCGCCCTGGGCCAACGGATACTGGCCCTGCCCGAACTGGCCCCGGCCTTCGACCCTAGCCGGTACCTGCGCGCCCACAACGAACTGGAGTACCTGGACGCCCAGGGCCGCGTGGCACGCATGGACCGCCTGGTGGAATTCGCCCGGGAAGTCTGGGTGCTGGACTACAAGAGCGGCGGCCTGCACGAGCCGGATCCCGTCCGCCGCGCCCAGCCCCATCTGCAGCAGATCACCGCCTATCACCAGGCCGCCCAGGTCCTCTATCCCGACAAGCGCATCCGCAGCGTCCTGGTGTTCACGGACGGCATGGTGCACTGGCTTTGAGCTCCCCAGGCTGTCATTCCGAACGCAGTGAGGAATCCTTCGACCACGGACACGGGACCGGATTTCTCCCTGCGGTCGAAATGACAGGCACACGTCACCCGCGGGCTGCTCGAGGATACCGCCCAGACCGCCGACTCAAACGCCGTGAGCCACCGGTCCAACACCCCGGACCGTGGGATTGCCCCAGCCTGGCCCGTCACGATGCCGCTGATTCCAGGCCGACACTCCAAACATCCGGACTGCCATTCCACACATCCCAGGCTGCCATTCCACACATCCCATGCTGCCATTCCGCGCATCCCAGGCTGTCATTCCGAACGACTCAGGCTGTCATTCCGAACGCAGTGAGGAATCCTTCGACCACGGACACGGAACCGGATTTCTCCCTGCGGTCGAAATGACGGGCACGCGTCACCCGCAGGCCGCTCGAGGACACCATGCGGGCCGGATTTCCCCCTACGGCCGAAATGACCGGGTAGCCATGGAGGCGATGACAAGGGTGGTCACGGTCACGATGGCGGGAATGACCAGGCCTCGTGCGAGACGGCCGCGCTCGTGCTCACGCCTGGGGCGGTGCGCGGCCGGCGTGGCTTTTGCGCGGCGCTTCCTTAGAATGCCGGCATTCCTCCACCGCCGCTGTCATCATGCCCGTCCTCCTGTCTCCCCCCGACCCCGCCGCCCTGTTGCCCGTAGCCGGCATCGAGCTGGGCATCGCCTCCGCCGGCATCAAGAAGCCGGGACGCAAGGACGTGCTGGTCATGTCCATCGCGCCGGATGCGGAGGTGGTGGGCATCTTCACGCAGAACCGCTTCTGCGCCGCGCCCGTGAGCGTGTGTCGTGAGCACCTGATGGGGGATGGCCACATCCGTGCCCTGGTGGTGAACACCGGCAACGCCAATGCCGGCACCGGACAGGAAGGCCTGGCCCGGGCGCGCCAGACCTGCGCCGCGCTGGCCCGGCTCATGGGTATCCAGCCCCAGCAGGTGCTGCCCTTTTCCACCGGCGTGATCCTGGAGCCCCTGCCGGTGGATCGGATCGTCGCGGCCCTGCCCGCTGCCGTGGCGGACCTGAAACCGGCCAACTGGGCGGAGGCCGCGCAGGCCATCATGACCACCGACCTCGTACCCAAGGCCGCCAGCCGCAGGGTCTCGCTGGGGGGCACGGACTTCGTGGTCACCGGCATCGCCAAGGGCTCAGGCATGATCCACCCCAACATGGCCACCATGCTGTGCTTCGTGGCAACCGACGCGCCCGTGTCCTGCGAGGCCCTGGAAGCCATCCTGCGCTACGCGGTGAACCGCTCCTTCAACTGCATCAGCGTGGACGGGGACACCTCCACCAACGACGCCTGCATCCTGGTGGCCACGGGGGCGGCCGGCCAGGCGCCGGTGATCATGGACGACGATGATGCACGCTTCCCCGCCCTGCGGGATGCCATCACCGCGCTCATGATGCAGCTGGCGCAGGCCATCGTGCGCGACGGCGAAGGCGCCACCAAGCTGGTGAAAGTGAACGTCGAGGGCGCGGCGAGCGACGCCAGCGCCAAAGCCATTGCGCGCACCATTTGCGAAAGCCCGCTGGTCAAGACCGCGATCGCCGGCGAGGACGCGAACTGGGGCCGCATCGTCATGGCCATCGGCCGCGCCGATCAGCCCGTGAAGCGCGAGATGATCGCGGTGCGCTTCGGCGATCTGTATGCGGCGCGCGATGGTATGGTCAGCGCCGACTACGACGAAGCGGCGATGAGCGCCTACATGAAGCGCGATAGCCTGGAGATCACTGTGACTGTCGGCCCCGGCAACGGCCGCGCGACCATGCACACCTGCGATCTGACCAAGCGCTATGTCGAGATCAACGGGGATTATCGGAGCTAGCGAAAGTTGACCCGCTTGCAACCCAGAGCTTAGATGCTCTGGGGGTTTCCAATGGCGCGTTCCACACTTCTCGTTCTTGTTGCGCTTTTACTGAGCGCATGCGGGCCGCGCGCGGAGCAAGAAGCGTCCGTGCGGAGCTTTTTCGAGAACATCAGAACCGGACGACTTGAGGCCGTCCAGGGCGATCTCGCCGCGAACCT
>JAKQCX010000005.1 GCA_029558905.1 Pseudomonadota bacterium | reverse complement strand
GGGTTGAGTGTCGCTACCCAAACCTTACCGGAGTCCTTCGATGACCACCCGATCGCGCCCGCCCGGTAGGCCCCGCATGCGGGGCCTACCGGGCAACACCAGGCACTTCAGCTCTTACACCACTTGGTGGGACACTGCCCGCGCAACCGTTCTATCCTCGGGCGTCTCCCGGGTGGGCCCTGGGCCTGAATGCCTGTAATCCAACATCCTGAAGGGGTTGCCATGTCTCATCTCGTTGAGGTCACTGTGCCGGAGCTGTCCGAGTCGGTGCAAAGCGCTGCCCTGCTGGAATGGCGCAAGGGCGTGGGCGAGGCGGTGGCGCGTGACGAAGTCCTTGCGGAACTGGAGACGGACAAGGTCATCCTGGAAGTGGCCGCTCCCGCCGCCGGGATACTGCGGGAAATCCGGGTGCCGGCCGGGGGTGAAGCCAGAGCGGGAGATGTGCTGGCCATCGTTGATACCAGGAACATGCCGATGGCAGAAAGACGTGACGGGCCTGCAACCGCCGTCAGCCCGGTTGCCGCGCCGACGGGGGAATTCCTGCCGCCGAGATTGCGCGGCAGGGAGTCGGCCAGTCCGGCGCCCCCCTCGCGGACGGAACACGCCATACGACCTCCAAGCCCGGCGGACTGTCCGCCCTGTCCCCCACCCGTCGCGGAAGATGGCCGGATCGAGCGGCGCGAGCCCATGAGCCGCCTGCGTCAGCGTGTCGCCGAGCGCCTCAAGGAGGCGCAGAACACGGCGGCCCTGCTCACCACCTTCAACGAGATCGACATGCGGCCGGTGATGGAACTGCGCAAGCGTTTCCAAGAGCGCTTCCAGCAGGAACATGGTGTCAAGCTGGGTTTCATGTCCTTTTTCGTCAAGGCTGTGTGCCAGGCCCTGAAGGAGTACCCGCAGGTGAACGCCAGTCTGGATGGCCACGACATCGTCTACCACGACTACTACGACATCGGTGTGGCGGTGAGTTCGGAACGCGGCCTTGTGGTGCCGGTGCTGCGTCAGGCGGACCGCATGACTTTCGCCGGGATCGAGCGTCAGATCGCCGACTTCTCACACCGTGCCAACAGCCTGGAGCTGACCCTGGAGGACCTGGAAGGCGGGACCTTCACCATTTCCAATGGCGGCGTGTTCGGCTCTCTGCTGTCCACGCCCATCCTCAACCCCCCCCAGTCTGGGGTGCTGGGCCTGCACAGGATCCAGGACCGGCCCGTGGCAGAAAATGGTCAGGTCGTGATCCGGCCCATGATGTACGTGGCGCTGACCTACGACCACCGCCTCATCGACGGCCGCGAGGCAGTGGGTTTTCTGCGCATGGTGAAGGAGGCCCTGGAGGATCCGGCCCGCCTCTTGCTGGAGTTGTAACCCGCGCCTTCCCGCCCTACAGGCGGGGCGTGGGGTAACAGAGATTCTGCGCATCGAAGGCCAGGCTCATCTGTTCCACATTGGGCAGCACGATGTATTTCACGCCGATGGTGTCCGAGCCGTCCTTCCAGAACAGGGCGAACACTGCCTTCTCGCCGTTGCTCACCACATGGGTGTTGGAATACACGCGGAAGGGCTGGCCGTATTTGTTGTTGTAATTGTTCACCGTGATGATCAGGGATCTGAGGGAAGGGCGCACGTCCTGTTCAAAGCCCACCAGCCTGCCCTTGCAAAAGCGGAACTGGTAGCGCCGCGCCACGTTGGGGTCATTGTCGTAGGCCAGGATCACGTCATCCGAGGGCTCCAGCACGCGGTCGAAGTTCCAGTTGGCGATGAGCTGGTTTTTCACCTCCACTTGCGCCATGCCGGCCTTGAACTCAGCCACCTCGAAGGCGTGCGCGGGGAAGATGCTCGGACAGGCGAGGAAGGCGATGGACAGGAGGAGACGCAGACGCATGCTGCCAAGGGGAAAAAGCGGACGCGGCATCTTACGTCGGAAATGATCCGGTCCAGAAGGGACGGCCCTGCGTCTGGCGCACGGGGCCCGGTGGTCAGCTGCGGAAATGCGAGACCGTATTCAAGAGGGTGTCCGCCAGTTGCCGGAGCTCCTGGACCGTGTGGTCGGATTGGCTGATGGCCTGTTCGGTGCTGGCCGCCAGATCCGCCACGCGGTTGAGATTGCTGGCGATTTCGTTGCTGACCAGGGATTGTTCCTTGACCGATGCGGCGATTTCTTCCACCCCTTGCCGGGCATTGAGCACGGCGGAATGGGCCTGGTGGACGATACCGGACACCTCGCCGCTGCAGCGTGTGCTTTCCTCGAGCGCGGCCTCGCCCTGCCGAATGGAGGTCTCCACCTGGGTGGAGCGGTTTTCCAGGTCCGCGGTCACGTTGCTGATCTCGTTGGCATAGAGGGAGGTTTTTTCCGCCAGCTTGCGCACCTCGTCCGCCACCACGGCAAAGCCGCGCCCCTGTTCACCGGCCCGGGCCGCCTCGATGGCGGCGTTGAGGGCCAGCAGGTTGATCTGCTCGGCAATGTTCTTGACCTGCTGGGTGGCACCGATGATGCTTTGCGTGCTCGCCAGGAATTGACCCACGGAGCCCGACATGGCCAGCACGGCCTGCTGTGCACCGGTCATGGCGGAACCCAGTTGACCCATCATGCTCAGGCCCTGGTCCGAATACTCGG
The DNA here is from genome assembly GCA_029558905.1 of Pseudomonadota bacterium. GTDB lineage: Bacteria > Pseudomonadota > Gammaproteobacteria > Burkholderiales > Thiobacillaceae > PFJX01. The sequence continues at coordinate 227,663 of JAKQCX010000005.1, read as the reverse complement.
CGCTGTCCGCGGAGACCTGCTTGACCCTTTCCGCCCCGTCCGCCACCGAGGTGATGCTGCTGGTCATCTCCTTCACGGCGGAGGCGGTGGAGGTCAGGGCGCTGGTCTGGCCCGCCGTGGCGGTGCGCAGGCTGGATGAGGACTGGGCCAGGCCGGCCGAGAGCTGGTGCAGCTGATCCGCGTTGGTCTTGATCTGTTTGACCATGCCCTGCAGCCCCTCCACGAACTGGTTGAAGGCGCTGGAGACCCGGCAAAGCTCGTTGTTGCCCTGGACGGGCAGGCGTGCGGTCAGATCGCCCTCACCCTGGGCCAGGGCCTCGATGGAGGTGCCCAGGGTGTTGATCTGACCCAGCACGTTGGTGATGATGGCGAAGGCCATGCCCAGCCCTGACAGTACCGCCAGCGCGTTCAGGATCAGGCTGAGGCGCTGGGTGTGCTGCATGCTGGCTTGTAAATCTGCGTCCTTCGCATCGATGTAGGCCTTTTGGCTCTTGAGCCGCTCCAGCAGCAATGCGCGGATTTCCCGCCAGGCCGGGGTTTCGTCCTTGTTGAGCCGGGTCTTGGCCTCTTCGATCAATCCCTGGTCGACCTGGCCCTTGATGTCGTTCTGGTAGCCCTTCTGCACTTCCCGCAACTGGCGGAGCCGATCCATGACTTCCGTCTTGGCGGGGTCGCCCCTGACCAGTTCCGATGTCTGGACCAGCAGGCCGTCCATCTCCTTGCTGGCCTTCTCGAAGTTCTCGTGGGCCTTGGGGTTTGCAGGGTCTAGGATGATGTTGCGCAGCGCCTGGCCCATCTGCAGGCCGTTGGCATAGAGCTCGGTGTAGTGCAGCAGGAGCTTCTGATCTTGGGCGATGAAACGGGTGAATTCAGCCCTGGCCTTGTTGACGGCCTGGTTGGAGACCAGGGCGGAAAACAGGAAGAGCGAGAACACCGCCGCCAGCAGCAGCAGGAGCTGGGCACGAATGGTGAGCTTGCGAAGGTGGACCATTGTTACTCCTGTCTGTGGATAGGCTCTCGATCCGCACCTATCGGCAACTTGCGCGAAGTCTTCAATCCGGATCTCTGCCGCCCGATTCCGCCGGCTCACCATAGCCGCCGCCGCCCGGAGTTTCCAGGTGCAAGAGATCGCCTGCCTGCAGGTGAAACCCGGCGATGCCGGCCAGGGGTTGCACGCTTCCATCCCGGCGTTCGATCCACTGCCGGCCCGGCAGGCCCGGGCCCCCGCCACCCAGACCAAAAGGAGCCACCCGCCTGCGCAGGGCCAGCAGATCGGCCTGCATGGGAGCGAGAAACCGCAGACACCGCACCACACCGTCGCCGCCCTGCCAGCGTCCACGCCCACCCGAACCGCGGCGTATGCCGAAGGATTCCACGCGCACGGGGAAATTCAGCTCCAGTACCTCCGGGTCCGTGAGGCGGGAATTGGTCATGTGGCTGTGCACCGCCGAGGTTCCAGGAAAACCTGGACCCGCGCCGGTGCCGCCGCAGAGGGTTTCGTAATACTGATGCATGCCGTCGCCGAAGCTCAGGTTGTTCATGGTGCCCTGACTTGCCGCCAGGGTACCCAGGGCACCGTAGAGGGCATCGACGACGTTCTGCGAGGTCTCCACGTTGCCGGCCACCACGGCGGCGGGCCAGACTGGGTTCAACAGGCAGCCGGCGGGCAGGCGGATATCCAGGGGGCGCAGCACGCCGGCATTCAGGGGGATATCCTCCGCCAGCAGGGTGCGGAAGACATACAGCACGGCGGAGTGGGTGATGCTGGCCGGGGCATTGAGATTGCCCGCCAGCTGGGGGCTCGTGCCGGCGAAGTCGATGACGGCCCGGCCCTGACAGGCATGTATGCCTATCCGTACCTGAATGCGGCTGCCATCATCCAGGGGCTGGATGAAGCTGCCGCCCTTGATGCGGGTGAGCAGGCGTCGCACCGCCCGTTCGGCATCGTCCTGCACGAAGCCCATGTAGGCGGGCACGGCCGCGGCCCCCACTTCCTTTTCCAGGGCCTGCAGACCCTGGGCACCCAGGGCACAGGCCGCCACCTGGGCCTGAAGGTCCGCCAGGTTCTGTTGCGGGTTGCGGGCAGGATGGGGATGGCCTTGGAGCCAGGCCATCACCTCGGCTTCCAGAAAGCGGCCCTGCCGCAGGATCAGCAGACCGTCGGTACGACAGCCCTCCTCGTCGATGTGCCGGCTGGCGGCGGGCATGGAACCGGGGGAAATTCCACCCACATCCGCATGGTGGGCGCGCGTGGCGGTGAAATACCGCAGTCCATTCCCATCCATCACCGGCATGACCACCGTGAGGTCCGGCAGGTGGGTGCCGCCGGCATAGGGGGAATTGATGAGGTAGGCATCCCCCGTCTGCAGACCGGGCCCGAAGCGTGCCCGTATGGCCTGGACCGATTCCCCCATGCTGCCCAGGTGCACGGGGATATGGGGAGCGTTGGCGATGAGTCGGCCCTGACCGTCGAAGAGAGCGCAGGAGAAGTCCAGGCGTTCACGGATGTTCACCGAGCGGGCGGTGTTCTGCAGCACCCGCCCCATGTCTTCGGCAATGCGCATGAAGCGGCGGTTGAACAGAGTCAACCAGGTGGGATCGGGACGGGTGGGATCCGGGCGGTGGCTCTCATGGCCCAGGGCGCTGAGCAGCAGATCGCCGCGCACGGTCCTTTCCGCCCGCCAGCCCGGCGGCAGGACGATGCTGGAATCCACCTGCAGCAGCAGGGCCGGCCCGGTCAGGCTTTGACCTGCGCAGAGGCTCTCCATGGCATACAGGGTGGCCAGTTGCCATGACCCCCGCAGGTATACCGGACGCTGTCCCAGGGGCTGGGCAGGGATGTCCGGCATGCCGGTTTCCGCGATGGGTTCACCGCCCGCGTGCAGGTGCTCCGTTTCCAGGGCCACGCAGACGATGCCCCGCTCCGGGCTGGCGAAGCCGAAACGCTGCCGATGCTCGGCATGGAAGGCCATGGCCATGGCCTGGGGATGATCCAGGTGCACCGGCAGTACCGTATCGGCACCGTCGTAGCGCAACAGGGCTCGGCGCAGAATACCGGCGGCGGGGGAGGGCAGGGGCCGGTCGAATTCCGTCAGGGGCTGTTCGATCGCCTCCAGGCTCAGCTGCCGCTGCTCCGCCAGGCCGATGCCATAGGCCGACAGCACCGACGCAAAAGGGGAGATCAGGACCCTGTTCATGCCCAGGCGGGCCGCCACGGCGCAGGCATGCTGGCCACCGGCCCCGCCGAAGCCCACCAGCACGTGTTTGGCCGGGTTCACGCCCCGTGCCAGGGAGATATGGCGGATGGCATCCGCCATGTGCTCCACGGCGATGTCCAGAAAGCCTTCGGCCAGGCGCTCCGGGCCATAATCCAGCCCCAGGGCGCTGTTCACCGTCTGGGCCAGTTCGGCAAAAGCCAGCTTTACGGCTTCCCGGTCCAGGGCCTGATCGCCGCCGGGGCCGAACACATGCGGAAAGAAATCCGCCTGGATGCGGCCCAGCAGCAGGTTGGCATCGGTCACCGCCAGGGGCCCGCCCCGGCGATAGCAGCGGGGGCCGGGCCGGCTGCCGGCGGATTCCGGACCCACCCGCAGGCGCGTGCCATCGAACCTGAGCACGGAACCGCCCCCGGCGGCCACGCTGTAGACCCCCAGCATGGGTACGCGGATGCGGTGACCGGCGATGCGGGTGTCCAGGCTGCGTTCGAATTCACCGGCGTAGAGGGACACATCCGTGGAGGTGCCCCCCATGTCGAAACCGATGAGCCGCTCGAAGCCCGCCGCCCGGCCCACCTTGGCCATGCCCATGAGGCCGCCGGCGGGGCCGGAGAGTACGCTGTCCTTGCCCTGGAACTCGGCGGCCGTCACCAGGCCGCCGTTGGACTGCATGAATTCCAGGGTGACATCCCCGGGCAGTTGCGCCGCCACCTGGGCCACGTAACGGGTCACCGGGGGCGACAGGGTGGCATCCAGCACGGCCGTCTCCGCCCGGGGCACGAACTTCACCAGAGGGCTGACCCGATGGGAGAGAGACACCTGGGTGAAACCCACCTGGCGGGCCAGCTCGCCGGCGCGCAACTCATGCTCCGGATTGCGCCAGCCGTGCAGAAAGGCGATGGCACAGGCCCGGAGGCCCTGGCCATGGGTCTGGATCAGGGCCGTTTTCAGGTGATCTTCATCCAGGGCCTGCAGGCTGGTGCCATCGGCGGCTACGCGTTCCCGGGCTTCCAGCACTTGGGCATACAGGACCGTGGGCTTGCGGATGTGCAGGGCAAAGATGTGGGGCCGGGCCTGATCGCCGATCTCCAGGGCATCGGCAAAACCGGCGGTGACCACCAGCAGGGTGGGCTCCCCCGTCCCGGTGAGCAGGGCATTGGTACCCACGGTGGTACCCATCTTCACCTGGTGGATGAGGCCGAGGGGAATGGGATCGTCCCGACCCAGGCCCAGGATGCGGCGCATGCCTGCCAGGGCGGCATCCCGGTAATGCTCCGGATCCTCGGACAGCAGCTTGTGCCGGCTCAGGCGACCATCCGGCGCCCGAGCGACGATGTCGGTGAAGGTGCCGCCCCGGTCGATCCAGAACTGCCAGGCGGGGGCCGAGGTCCCGGGGGACGGCTTCAGAGTCCCGACTCCTCCAGCATTTCCCGCGCATCCCGCCGAAGCTCGTCCAGATGCTCCTCAGCCATCATCAGGTGAGCCAGGACGGACGGTCCCATCTTTCCCCATTCCGCATCGGCACTCAGGCGGGAGTGGCCGCTTTCGATGTGTTCCGCCAGATGGGCGATGGCGATCAGGTTGAGGGACTCCGCCGGCAGCCCGGACTGGAACACACCTGCCTCGTGGTGCCGAGCGATGGCGACGCGCAGATGCTCCGGCAGCTGCCAGCTGGTGGCCAGCAGGCTGCCCACCGTGGCATGGTTGGTGCCGTGGCGTTCGTCCTCCACGTCGGTGAACGCGCGCACGGGCTCGCCGTTGGCCAGCCTGAGGGTTTCCTTGAAATCCTCGAAGCGTCGCATCATCAGAGGGATGCCCGCATCATGGAACAGGCCGAACAGGTGGGCCTCTTCCTTGGCGACGCAGCCCAGCTGCTGAGCCAGGTAGGCGGCGATCAGGGCAGTGCGCGCCGCGCTGTCCCAGAACCGGTCCAGGCCCTGGGTCGGCACGGCATTGCGCAGCGACAGGCTGGTCACCAGGGTGACCACGTTCTTCAGGCCCAGCATGGACACCGCGCGCTGGATATCCGTCACCTTCTGACGCAGGCCGTAGAAGGGGGAGTTGACGGTCTTGATCATGGCCGCCGTCAGGCCCACGTCGGCAGCGATGATGCGGGCGATGCGCCCCAGGTCGGGGTCGTTGCCCTGCTGTTCCGCCACCACCGCCGCCACCGCACCGGGGCGGGGTGGGATGACGATGCTGGCGATGAGCTTTTCCGCCTCGCCCTGGCTCAACCGGGACATGTCCTGGGCTCCTTCGGGACAGGAATCAGATGCCGCGCAACAATTCGTTGATGCCCACCTTGGACAGCGTTTTCTCGTCCACCTTCTTGACGATGACCGCGCAGTACAGGCTGTACTTGCCGTCCTTGGACGGCAGATTGCCGCTCACCACCACGGAGCCGGCGGGTACGCGCCCGTAGTGGATCTCGCCTGTCTCCCGGTCGTAGATGCGGGTGGACTGGCCGATGTACACGCCCATGGAGATGACGCTGTTGTCCTCCACCACCACTCCCTCTACCACCTCGGAACGGGCGCCGATGAAACAGTTGTCGCCGATGATGGTGGGCCCGGCCTGCACCGGCTCCAGCACGCCGCCGATGCCCACGCCGCCGGACAGGTGCACGTTCTTGCCGATCTGGGCGCAGGACCCCACGGTGGCCCAGGTGTCCACCATGGTGCCTTCATCCACGTAGGCGCCGATGTTCACGTAGCTTGGCATGAGCACCACGTTCCTGGCGATGTAGGACCCCTTGCGGGCGGTGGCGGGGGGTACGACGCGGAAACCGCTTTCACGGAAGTCCTTGGAGTTGAAGTCGGCGAACTTGCTGGGCACCTTGTCCCAGTAGTTGGTGTAGCCGCCCTTGACGAAGCTGTTGTCTTCCAGGCGGAAGGACAGCAGCACGGCCTTCTTGATCCACTGGTGGGTCAACCAGGTCTGTCCCTCGGCGCGTTCCGCCACCCGTAGCTGACCCATGTCCAGGAGGTCGATGACCGCCATGACGGCATCCTTGACCTGTGGCTCCACGTTGCGGGGGGTGATCTCGGCGCGACGCTCGAAGGCCTCCTCGATGATGGCTTGCAAATCGTTCATTTCTTTTTTCCTTCAGTGCCTTGCAATGGTTTATTGAATCGATGGGTTATATCCTTGCGCAAAGGTGGCCAGGCGTTGTGCAGCCTCCACGCAGGCCTCCAGGCTGTCCACCAGGGCGATGCGCACGAAGCCCCGGCCCGGGTTCACGCCCCGGGCTTCCCGCGCCAGGAAGGAGCCGGGCAGCACGGTCACATGCTGCTGGGCATACAGTGCCCGGGTAAAGGCAGCGTCGTCCCCCCCTGGCACCCGGGCCCAGATGTAGAAGCCTGCGTCCGGAGTCTCGAAGGCCAGAGCATCCCTGAGGATGGGCAGCACGGCGGCGAACTTTTCCCGGTACTGGCGACGGTTGTCCACGACATGGTCCTCGTCCTGCCAGGCCGCCAGGGAGGCGGCCTGCACCGCTGGGTTCATGGCGCTGCCGTGATAGGTGCGGTAAAGCAGGAACTGGCGGATGATGTCCGCATCCCCGGCCACGAAGCCGGAGCGCAGGCCGGGTACGTTGGAGCGCTTGGACAGGCTATTGAACACCACCAGATTGCGCAGACCCCGGCCCAGGTACTGGGCAGCGGCCAGGGCCCCCAGCGGTGGTTCGTCCTCGTCGGGGTAGATCTCCGAGTAGCACTCGTCGGCAGCGATGACGAAGCCATGCCGGTCCGCCAGATCGAAGACCGCCTTCCATTCATCCAGCTCCATGACCTTGCCCGTGGGGTTGCCGGGGGAGCACACATAAGCCAACTGTACCGTTTCCCACATGTCTTCCGGGATGATGGAGAAATCCAGGCGGAAGCCGTTGTCCGGCGGGGTGTTCAGGAAGAAGGGCTTGGCCCCGCCCAGCAGGGCCGCACCTTCGTAGATCTGGTAGAAGGGATTGGGGGAGAGCACCCGTTTGACGTGTCTGGTCTGGTCGATGACCGTTTGGGCGAAGGCGAACAGGGCCTCGCGGCTGCCGTTCACGGGCAGGACCTGGCTGGCGGCATCCAGTTCCACATCGAAACGCCGTCCGCACCAGTCGGCGATGGCCTGGCGCAGGGCCTGGCTGCCCTGGGTGGCGGGGTAGCGGGCCAGGCCGTTCAGGTTGTCCGCGAGCGTCTGGCGGATGAAGGCAGGCGTGGCGTGCCCGGGCTCGCCGATGGATAGATTGATGGCCTGCAGGTCCGGGTTGGGCGTCACGCCGCCCAGCAGTTCCCGGAGCTTCTGGAAGGGGTAGGACTGGAGTTGGCTCAGGCGTGGGTTCATGAGGGGTGCTGGGCCCGGTTACCATGTGGGAAAGGAATGATTATATATGTCGGTCAGCCCCCGCCTTGCCCCCTTCAGCCTGCTGCTGGCCGCCAGCATCTGGGGCCTGGTCTGGTACCCTTTTCGTCTGCTGGAAGCGGCAGGCCTGTCCGGCAGCCTGGCCTCCCTGCTGACCTATGGCCTGGGCATCCCGCCCCTGCTTTTCTGGGCTCGCCTGGGCGGCTGGCGCGCCCCTTCGGGCCAATGGGGCTGGCTCCTGACCCTGGCTTTGAGCGCGGGCTGGACCAATGTGGCCTATGTCCTGGCGGTGATCGACGGCCAGGTCATGCGGGTCATGCTGCTGTTCTATCTGGCGCCTCTGTGGACCGTGTTGTTTGCCCGGCTGCTCCTGGGGGAAAGGGCAGGTCCCTGGGGTTGGGCCATCATCGCCCTGGCCCTGGCCGGGGCTTATGTCATGCTGGGCTGGCCCCGGGAGGCAGGTTGGCAATGGCCCCTGCCCGCCAACCATGCAGAATGGCTGGGCCTGAGCGCCGGTGTGGCCTTTGCCTTGACCAATGTGTCCTCCCGCGGCGGCCGGCAAATCCCCATCCAGACCCGATCCCTGTGGACCTTCATCGGTGTGGGCGCCGTGGCCCTGGCCTGCATGGGCATGGAAGGCAGGCCGGTGGCGGCCATGGCCTACCTGGACGTGGCGAACTGGGGAATCGTGGTGGGCGTCAGCCTGGTCCTGCTCCTGGCCACCTTCGCCATCCAGCACGGCCTGGCCTGGACCGCGGCCAACCGGGCCATCGTCATCATGCTGTTCGAACTGGTGGTGGCCGCCCTGTCCAGCCAGTGGCTGGCGGGCGAGCACATGGATGCCCCGGAGTGGATAGGGGGTGGCATGATCGTGGCCGCCACTCTGTTTTCCATGAAACTGAAGTTGCGGCATGCGTGAAACCTGGAATGCGGGACGCGGGGGAGACGGTTCATGGGTCGGCGCGGCATGGGATGCCCGCCCGGGGAGGACCCGCCGCGTTCTGAACGATGCCTGGTGCGTCATGCAGATCGTCCGGACCTCCGCGCGCCACTTCGAGGGCACGCGGGTAGCTTGTCGGCCCGTGCCAGGTTCGTCCGCCAGACGGGCCGCGATCTAGCCTATCGGGCAGGGCTCAGTCGTCCTCGCGCGCGGGCCTGTAGTCGGCCGCGAGCCTCTGCTGCACCTGCGGGGGTACAGCCTCGTAGTGGCTGAATTCCAGACTGTAGGCCCCCTGTCCCCCCGTCAGGGACTTGATGCGCGACTGGAAATTGTCGAGTTCGGCCAGGGGGGCCAGCCCCAGCAGGGTCTGCATGCCGCCCCGGCCGGACTGATGGCCGGTGATCTGGCCCCGGCGTCCGGACAGATCGCCGCTCACGTCGCCGATGTTGGCCTCCGGCGTGGTCAACTCGATGCGTACGAAGGGCTCCAGGATGATGGGGCGGGCATTGGCGGCCGCTGCACGGAAGGCCATGCGTCCGGCGGTGACGAAGGCGATCTCCTTGCCATCCACCGGGTGGGTCTTGCCGTCGAAGACGGTGACGCGGATGTCCTGCATGGGATAGCCCCCCAGGCCACCGGTCTGCATGGCCTGGCGCACCCCCTTTTCCACGGCGGGGATGAAGGTGCCCGGGATGACCCCCCCCTTGACCGCGTCCACGAACTCGAAACCCGCGCCTCGCTGCAGGGGTTCTATGCGCAGGAAGACCTCTCCGAACTGGCCGGCGCCGCCGCTTTGCTTTTTGTGCCGGTGGTGTCCCTCCGCCGTCTGGGTGATGGTCTCGCGGTAGGGGATGGAAGGCGGATGCGTATCCACTTCCAGACGGAACTGTTCCCGCATCCTTTCCAGGACGGTGGCCAGATGGGTCTCCCCCAGACCCCGGATCACCGCCTCGTGCGTGGAGGGATCGTGGTCCACATGCAGGACCGGGTCTTCGATGCGCAGCCTGTGCAGCACGTCGGAGAGCTTGTCCACATCGGACTTCTTCCTTGGCCGCACCGCCAGGCCAAAGACGGCATGCGGAAATTCCAGGGGGCGCATGTGGATGTGGTCGTCTTCGGGCGCATCGTGCAGCACCGAGTCATAGGCCAGCTCATCCACCTTGGTGATGGCGCAGAAGTCACCCGGGATGCAGGCTTCCACGGGCTCCAGCTTCCTGCCCTGGAGACGGTAGAGGTGAGCAACCCTGAAAGGCTTGCGCGACTCGCCAATGTAGAGCTGGGTGTCCGGTGTGAGCGTGCCCTGATGCACGCGGAAGACGGCTGTACGCCCCACATAGGGGTCCATCTCCACCTTGAAGACATGGGCCAGCACATGCCTGTCCGGGTCCGGCTCGGCCACCAGGGGCTTGGCGGCCTCGCCCTCGCCCCGCACGAACAGGGGGGGGTTGCCTTCGCCTGGATGCGGCAACAGCCTGACGATGATGTCCAGCAGTTCGGGTATTCCCGTGCCCAGGCGGGCGGAGGTGAAACATACGGGTACCAGGTGGCCTTCGCGCAGGGCCTTTTCGAAGGGTGCGTGCAGGTCTTCCACGGGCACGTGGCCCTGCTCCAGATAGAGGGCCATGAGGTCTTCGTCCACTTCCACCACCTGATCGACGAGGGCCTCGTGGGCGGCCTTTACCCCAAGGAAATCGGCATCGCCGCTGGGGTTGAAGAAACAGTCCGTCACGCGGGAACCGCCGTCCGCGGGCAGGTTGACGGGCAGGCACTCCTGGCCGAAGGCGGTCTGGATGTCGGCCAACAGAGCGGGCAGATCCACGTCCGGGGCATCCATCTTGTTGACGATGACCATACGGCACAGTTTGCGGGTCTGGGCCCAGTGCATCATGCGGTGCGTGGTGAGCTCGATGCCCTTCCTGGCATCGATGACCACCGCCACGGTTTCCACCGCATCCAGGGCGGTCATGGCCTGGCCCATGAAGTCCGGATAGCCCGGGGTATCCAGCAGATGGATGCGACAGCCCGCGTGTTCCAGATGGGCCACTGCCACCTGGATGGAATGCTGGTGTGTCTTCTCCAGCGGGTCGTAGTCGCAGACCGTGTCGCCGCGTTCGATGCTGCCCGCCGTGGCGATGGCGCCACTCCGGGCCAGGAGAGCCTCTACCAGAGTGGTCTTGCCCGCCGCGCCATGGCCCACCAAGGCCAGGGTACGGATGTGTTCCAGGGTCTCTATGCGCATGGCAGCCTCACCGGTTGAAAACTAGCGGTAGCGTCCTACTTCGCGGGAACCCCGTCAATTAGCGTGCGCACCCTACTGTCCCGGCAGGATGAAGCAAACACGCAACGCCTCCGACCGAGGGGCCCGCGACCCGACATGCAGGGAGTTGTCCTGACAATCCATATATTAGAGAATACTTATGACACTGGTGCTCTTGCTTACGTCCGTAAGCATTATCAGTGTTGTCTCCTCCATCCTCCTCTTAGGTGGATTTGCCCGGTCACCCGACCGGGCTTTTTTTTGTGAGGTGGATTGGTTGGTCTGGACCGGTCCGGTTTCTGCGATCTGCATACCCATGCACAATCCGGCGTCCGTCCACCTGGATGCGGGTTACAAGATGCTCGATGTCGCGACCTGGCTGCTCCTCTCCGGGGCCGCCCTCCTGGCCGGAGGGCTCAATGCCCTGGCCGGGGGTGGCACCTTCCTGACCTTCCCCGCCCTGGTGTGGGCAGGGGTGCCACCGATCCAGGCCAATGCCACCAGCGCCCTGGCGGTCTGCCCCGGCTATTTCGGCAGCGTGCTGGGGTTTTGGCGCGAACTGGCGGAGGTGCCCCGCGGTCTTCTGTGGCGGGAAATGTCGATCAGCGCCCTGGGTGGGGTGAGCGGGGCCCTGCTCCTGCTGTTCACCCCGCCCCGTGTCTTTGCCGCTGTGGTGCCCTGGCTGCTGTTGCTGGCCACCCTGTTGTTCGCGGCCGGTCCGCGTCTGCTGCGCTGGTGTCGCGGCGAAGGTGGTTCACGCGTCTGGCGTCCGCCGGGCCTGTTGCTGGTCACCACGTACGGCGGTTATTTCAATGGTGGCGTGGGCATCCTGCTGCTTGCCCTGTACCCGCTGGTGGGGGAATCGCGTCTGCATACGGCCAATGCGCTCAAGAATCTCAATTCGGCGGTCCTGTCGGTGGTTTCGGTGCTGGCCTATGCCCTGGGAGGGGCCATCGTCTGGCCACCGGCCCTGGCGATGGCCCTGTTTGCCACACTGGGTGGCTGGGCCGGGGCACGCCTGGTCCGCTGCCTGCCGGTGGCCTGGGTGCGTGCCCTCGTCATCCTTGTCGGCCTGGGCATGAGTGGCCTGTTCTTCACACGTGGCGTGTAGGGTGCGGGGAGCATGCATGCAACGGGGCAATCGCGGCGCGTGAGGCACCACGTGCAGGGACCACGCGGTACAGGCCCTCCGCTTCTGAAGATTCCTCACGGCGTTCGGAGAATGACAAGCCACGGATGTTTGCCGCATTCGGATGGACCGGCCTCGGGTGCTTGCTGCGTTCGGATTGAGCGGCCTCGGTTTGCCCAGGGTACTCGGAAGGGCGGAGCTCGGATGCTTGCTGTGCCGGAAGGGCAAATCCAGGATGGACCGGCGGCTGCCTGTGGCACTTGGCACATGCCGAGACGCCCTCAGGAGGAGTGAACCGCGTGCCGCCGGAACGCCCGCCAGAGCGCGAGGTCGTAGGCAATCTTTAACACCCCGCAGGCCACCAGTGGCGCGGCCATCCATCCGGCGGCAAACAGCGCGCCACCGATGGCCGGGCTGGCGGCGGCCGCCAGGCTCCTCGGTACGGTGGTGAAGCTTGCCGCCGCGACGCGCTCGGCCGGCGTCACCACCGCCATCACCAAGGCCGAGCGTGTCGGGACGTCCATCTGCGACAGGGCGCTGCGCAGGAACAGCAAGGCGAGTGCCACCGGCAGGCTGTCGGCGAAGGCGGCGAGGATCAGGCAGACACTCGACGGGAGGTGCGTATACACCATCGTGTTGACGAGGCCGATGCGACGCGCGATCCAGGGTGCGGCGAGTTGGGAGGCGGCCGAGAGCAGGCCGGACCAGAAGAAGAACCGGCCCGCGGCGGTGAGAGAGAGGTCGAAACGCTCGAACAGCCACAGCGCCAGCAGCGTGTGTACCAGCAGACCGCCAGCAAAGGCGTCGACCGAGAACAGCGCCGCCAGGCGGATGACGATGGCGCGAGAAGGCCCCAGGGGCGTGGGTGGCACCACCTGCCCGTGAACCGGGTGGTCAGGCAGTTCGCGGTAGAGGAAAAAGAGCGTGATGCCGGCCATCCCGTAGGCGACGAACATGAGGCGCAACGCATCGAGTTCGGCCATGCCGGCATCCGTCAGGGCTTGCGGGATGCTCGCCGCCAGCGCGCCCGCCGCCGCACAGAAGGCGCCAACGAAGGTATAGCGCGCGAAGAGGTGCGTAATTGCCTCGCCATGCGCCGATTCGGCCAGACGGGCGTGCTCCAGCGGTATGAAAACGCTGACGTCGCCGGAACCGGGATTCATCGTGCCGGCGAAGGCGACGAGCAGCAATGGCCAGAAGTCCGTGAGACCGGCCAGCAGCAGGCCGGTCCCGCACATCAGCCACGTGGCGGCGAGCAGTAGCCTGCGTGGCGCGCAGCGATGTCCCCACCGGCCGACCGCCAGGGAGGCCAGTGCCGAGCCGAGCAGGGTGACGGTACTGATCAGCCCGACCTCCCACCTGCCCAGTCCCAAGGCCAGCAGGTAGACTGGCAGCAGGATGGCCACGAAGCCGTCGGCGAAGGACCGCAGCGCACGGCCGAAAAGCAGCAAACGCGCCTCGGGCGCCACGCCGGCGGGCAGCAGCATCACTTCCGGCCGGGTGGGCGTGCGGGACCAAGGACGTACGGCTTCGTTTCGAAGGGCATGAGGCCACTCAAACCAGATAGCTGCGTGCGAGACCGATGGCGGCGCAGACGCCAAGCACTTTCATGATGTCCTGCCTGTACTTCCACAAGGCGATGAAGGCCGCCACCGAGATCAGTGCATGCAGCCACTCGAACCTGCCGGAAAACGGCGCGGTCTCCGTGGCGTCGGGAAAGATCACGTGCCAGCCGAAAAAGAGGGCCAGGTTAAGGATCACGCCCACCACGGCGGCAGTGATGCCGGTGAGCGGTGCGGTGAACTTCAGATTGCCGTGCGTGGATTCCACGAAGGGCGCGCCGGCCAGGATGAACACGAAGCTTGGCAGGAAGGTGAAGAAGGTGGCTACCGAGGCACCCGCGAAGCCAGCCAGCGCCAAGGCGTCGGGCCCGTAGATCTCCTTGGTCCAGGCGCCGACGAAGCCGACGAAGGACACCACCATGATGAGCGGCCCCGGCGTGGTCTCGCCCAAAGCCAGACCATCGATCATCTGCGCGCCGGTCAGCCACTGATGGTGTTCGACACCGCCCTGGTAGAGATAGGGCAGCACCGCGTAGGCACCACCGAAGGTAACCAGTGCCGCCTTGGTGAAGAACTCGCCCATGTTCCGCAGCACCGGGTGGTCCAGCAAGGCCATGGCCGCGACCCATATCGCCAGCGCCACCAGCAGGAGCATGAGGAGATACGACCAGCGAAAGCGCGTATGGGAGATGGGCGGGGTGTCGTCGTCGATGAGGGCCGGCCCGTAATTCCTGTGCGCAGCGGCATGTCCCCCACCGATCTTGAACCTGTCCGGAGCCACCTTGCCTCCGATGAAGCCGAGGATGCCGGCGGCGATGACGATGTAGGGGAAAGGCACGTGGAAGACGAAGATCGCGATGAAGGATAGGGCGGCCAGCACCCACAGGATGCCGCTCTTCAGCGCGCGCGTGCCGATGCGCCAGGCGGCGAACACCACGATGGCCACCACCGCCGGTTTGAGGCCATCGAACACCCCCTGCACGAAGGCGATGTCGCCGAAGGCCAGGTAGATGTAGGTCAGCGCCGCGAGGATGAAGAGGGAAGGCAGCACGAACAGTACGCCGGCAACGACGCCACCCCAGGTACGGTGCAGCAGCCAGCCGATATAGATGGCGAGCTGCTGGGCCTCGGGGCCGGGCAGCAGCATGCAGTAGTTGAGTGCGTGCAGGAAGCGATGCTCGGAGATCCAGCGGCGCTTCTCCACCAGCTCCTGGTGCATGATGGCAATCTGCCCGGCGGGACCGCCAAAGCTGATGAAGCCGAGCTTCAGCCAGTAGAGGAAGGCCTCCCCGAACGATGGGTGGGCAGGCCGGACCGGTGGCGGGGCGTTCATGTGTTCTCGTCCTCATAACTCTGACGCAGCCAGTCAAAGATTTCACACGCGCGGGCAAGCAGTGTGTCGTCGTCGGGTTCGGAAGCGCGCAGGCCGGCGAGCAGCGATTCGATGCCCGGCGCCTCGGCGACCGGGAGTCCCCCCGCATCCAGGCAATGCACCAGCTCGCCCAGCCGCGCCAGCGCGGGGTGGGAATCGAGCCCGAAGCTTGCCAGCAGTGTCTCGAAGGTGACCCGGGTACCCACATGGCTGAAGGTGGCACCGTCGAAATCGAAGCCGAGCCAGTCAGCGCGGCAGTCGGCGGGGCTGGTCAGCCAGACGATGCGCGCATCCGCATCGATGTAACGCCGGATCAGCCAGGCCGAGGCGAGTCGGTCCACCCACGGACGGGCGCGCGTGGCCCAGGTCCGGCCCTGAAACGCGGTACGCTGCAACCTTGGAATCTCCGCCTGACAGGTGGTCGGCTCGTCGGGAGACATGCGCCGGGTGAGCGTGTCGCGCAGGTCGTCCAGCAGACCCAGGGTCTGCCGCTGGGCCTCGCCGGGAAAGTAATCGGTGCGCATCACCTGCTCGAAGCGTCGCATGAGCGACTGCAGCCTACGCCCGGCAAGCGCTTGATCCATGCATGCCAGGGTACGCCCGAATTCCTTGATCTCGGCGGCGACGCGGGCGTACTCCTCGCCACGGTCGAACAGCGTGCGCAATGCGGCTTCCTGGGCCTCGTCACATGCCGATAGCCTATAGACCTCGCCGCTGCCGCCTGCTTCCAGCGCCTGTGCCGCCACCTCGTCCAGCGCCGTGGCACTGTCTGCCGAATCGGGCAGTAGATAGACCCCATCGCGCAGCGTCGCGCAGCCCAGCGCCTTGACGGAACGCCAGACGCGCATGCGACCGGTCGATGCCTTGGTGGGCAGACTGACGAACAGGGCAAGAAAGTACACGCTCGGGCTCCTTTTTCAGCAAGATGCAATGTATGAAATATATTATACATATTGTTATATATGAAACATATTTTCTGCGTGCCGGCTGTTTTTGTGGGCCGACACGTGGGCGTCGCCGACGCAGGCGCGGCGGGCTGCGCGCGGTGCGCCGTGGGAAAGCGGGGCGGGTCCGTACATCGGCACGATGCGGTCGCGCGGAGCCCGGCAACCTTTCGTTTTGCGGGCGCACTGGGGACAATCCCTCCCACCACATCGCTTGCGCCCGGAAACAGCATGTCCCAGCCCCTTTGGTATCTGCGCCAGCAGGACCGCGTGATCGGCCCCTTCCCCGTGCCGCAGATCCGGGAGGCCTTGCGCAATGGGGAGATCACCCCGGACTGGTTGATCAGCCTGGACCAGGAGGACTGGCTCAGCATCCGGGAAAGCGGACAGTTCGACGACCTGGAGGGGTCCGTTCCGCCCGCCGCGGATGCCGAACACCAGCTCTGGCTGCAGGAGAGGCAGCAGGCCCGGGAGCGCTGGCTGGGCGAGGGGGCGGGCATCGACATGGCCCAGCCCCAGGACCTGGACAGGCAACGCCAGGCGCAACAGGCCCTGGCCCAGGACCTGGCACGGACCGATGCCCTCCTGCGGATCGGACGGGAGCGCCGGCCTCCACTGCGCGCGGGCCTGCTGGCCCTGCTCGTGCTGGTGGGCAGCATCTATCTCATCTGGCAGGGTCAGAAAGGCCGGACGGACATCGAGACGGGCATCGATCTCAAGGCCCAGTGCAATGCGCCGCTGGCCGAGGCGGTGAACTGGGATGCCTGTGACAAGCGGGGTCTCGTGGCGCCCGGCGTGGTGGCGCGCAATGCGCGCATGGCGCGCATCAATCTGGAAGGCGCGCAAATGGCGGGTGCGGACCTGAGTTATGGCAACCTGGTGGGTGCCAATCTGCGCAATGCGGATTTGCAGGGCCTGCGCCTATCCGGTGCGGACCTGACGGGGGCGGACCTCAGCGGCTCGGATCTGACCCGCGCGGACCTGCGTTACGCGGTGCTGCGTCATGCCTTTCTGAACGGCGTGCGTCTGCGGGAGACGCAACTGGGCAACGCGGTCTGGTCCGACGGACACGTCTGCCCTGCCGAGGCGGTGGGCGGCTGCCCATGAGCGACACCCCCCACCTGATTCGCTCCCGGGATAACCCCACCTTCAAGGCCCTCGCGGAACTGGCGCGCAGCCCACGCGCGCGCCGCCGGACCGGCCAGACCCTGCTGGATGGCGAGCATCTGCTGCAGGCGGCCCTGGACGCAGGCCATGTCCCCGACCTCCTGATCCTGGCGCAAGGCTGTGTACCCGCGCTGCGCCGGAAATGGGTGCGAACACTTGCGGGTACCCCCGTCCTGGAGTTGACACGCGGCCTGTTTGCGGCGCTCACGCCGCTGGAAACTCCCAGTGGTCTGCTGGCGCGTATCCCCGTTCCGGCTGGCCGGACGGACAGGGCAGGGGATCTGCCAGAGGGTCTGCTGTTGCTGGAAGATATCCAGGACCCCGGCAATCTCGGGGCCATCCTGCGGGTGGCAGCCGCCGCCGGCATGGCGCGGGTATGCCTGTCGCAGGGCTGCGCCGAGGCCTGGTCGCCCAAGAGCCTGCGGGGTGGACAGGGGGCCCAGTTCCAACTGGCCCTGCGGGAAGGCGTGGATCTGGTGGCCGAGGCCAGGGCCTTCGCCGCCCCGGTCCATGCCGGTCTGCCGGGAGATGGAACCAGTCTGTTCCAGCTGGACCTGCGCGGGCGGGTGGGTTTTGCCTTCGGCAACGAAGGCGCGGGGCTGAGCGCGGAGCTGCAGGCCGTCTGCACCCCTTTTTCCATCCCCATGCGCGCGCGTGTGGAATCCCTCAACGTGGCCACCGCCGCCGCCGTCTGCCTGTTCGAGCGCCTGCGTCAGATTTCCTGATGCGGCGGTGGCGGCAGGGACTGTTTGATGAGCGCGGCGATCTCCTCCACCGAGCGATGCGTGCTGTCCACCACGGGTACCCCGGCCGCATGCAGGCGCACGGCCGCCTCGTGCAATTCCCGGCGGCAGGTCTCCAGGGTGGCGTACCGGCTGCCGGGGCGGCGCTCTTCGCGGATCTGCGCCAGACGCTCCGGGGCCAGGGTCAGGCCCCACAGTTTGCCCAGATGGGGGTGCAGTAGGGGAGGCAGGCCGGGCCTGTCGAAATCGTCCTGGGTCAGGGGGTAGTTGGCCACCCGCAGGCCGTACTGCATGGCCATGTACAGCGAGGTAGGGGTCTTGCCGCTGCGTGACACGCCCGCCAGGATCAGGTCGGCCACGGCATATTTGCCCGGGTTCAGGCCATCGTCCGCATCCAGGGTGAAATTCACCGCGTCCATGCGCGAGTGGTAGGCCCCAAGATCCTGCATGCCATGCGCACGGCCGCGCCGGGGCTGCGGTGCTGCCCCGAGCTCCGATTCCAGCATGCCGAGAAAGTGGCCGTAGATATCCATGACCAGGGCGTCGCAGGTCTTCAGCAGTTCACGTGCGCTGGGGTCGGTGAGGGTCGCCACCACCAGGGGATGCCGGCCACATTCCCGCGCGGTGGTGTCGATCCGCGTCACTGCCGCACGGATCTTGTCCAGGGAATCGATGAAGGGCAGGTTGTGGATCTGGAAATGCTGGCCGCTGAACTGGGACAGCAGGCTCTTGCCTATGACCTCGGCGGTGAGGCCGGTATGGTCGGAGATGAAAAACACGGGGCGGCTGGACGGCATGGCCTCGACGCGGTGGGACAGGACGGGGTGGGGCGGCCACTATAGCCCCGGCCCGCTGCCAGGGCCAGTCACGAGGCACGCGCCGCTGGGGGGCCTGCCGCCCCGCCGGCTTCGGCGTAATACCGCTCCATGATGTCGATGAAGCCCCGGGCCTGGGGCGAGGTGAAGCGGCCCTTGCGCAGCACCAGACCATAGCCCCGCTGGGGAAAGTATTCCGTGAGGGGGATGCGAGCCAGCTTCTCGTCAGCGGTGAGGCAGATGTCGGTGACGATGGAGATGCCCAGGCCCAGTTCCACGTATTTCTTGATCACCTCCCAGCCGCCTGCCTCCAGGGTCACGCGAAAGGTGAGGTTGTGCTGCTGGAACACGTATTTGACGATGCGCCAGGTGGACAGGTGGCTGGGGGGCAGGATCAGGCCGTACCGGCTCACGTCCTCCAGGCTGACCTTTTCCCCGGCCCGGTCCTGGACCGCCAGGGGGTGATCCAGCGGGGTGATAAGCATGGGATCGAAGGTCACCACCGGCTTGTATTCGATGTCTTCGGGTACATCGAGCATGGAACCCACGGCAAAGTCGATCTCGTCGGCCCGCAGCATCTTGAGTCCGTCCCGGCCGGTGACGTTGTGCATCTTCAGGCTCACCCCGGGGTAGGCCGCCACAAAGCGCCGCACCGGCTCCGGCAGGATGTAGAGGATGGTGGATTCCCCTGCGCCGATGTTCAACTCGCCGGAGTCGATCTTACCGAACTGGGCGGCGAAGTTCTCGTGCAGGCGGTCGATGCCTTCCACCAGGGGGTCCGCCAGCTGGTAGAGCACCTCCCCTTCCGGTGTGAGCTTCAGGCTGGGACCGCGACGCTCGAACAGGGTGACCCTCAATTCCCGCTCCAGGGCCTGGATCTGCAGGGATACGGAGGGCTGGGAGAGGAACAGCTTATCCGCCGCGCGAGAGATGCTGCCGCTGCGCACCACCTGGGTGAAGGCGCGCAGCTGCTTCAGGCGACTGTTCTTGTAGTAGAGCGGGGGGACCGCGGCCATGAGCACCTCCGGCGGAGGGGTATATTATTGAATAGACAAATAAACAAAATTGAAACAATTGCAAGTATCAATGATTGAATAATTTATAGACTGGAAAAAGGAATTATGAAGACCTTTTGATCCCGAGCCATCCTTGAGCTGCCACCTATCGTCGGGGAGTTGACGGAGAGACCGATGAGTAGCCTGATCTACGCTGGTGTGTTCATGGCCTTGTTGGGTTTGATGCTGGCCTGGATGCTGGCCATGGCCAACCGGCGTCTTCATGTCTTCGAGGATCCACGCATCGACCGGGTGGAAGAGATGCTGCCCAGGTCCAACTGTGGCGCCTGCGGCACTGCCGGCTGCCGCAACTTCGCCGAGGAGTTGGTGGCCGGCCGCATCGAGCCGGCCCGGTGCACGGTCAACACCATGGATGCCAACGTCTTCATCGCCAGGTTCCTGGGGGTGGACCCGGGCAAGATGGAAAAGCGGGTGGCCCGGCTGGCCTGTGCCGGCGGCCACCATGTGGCCCGCATGCGGGCCCGCTACGAAGGCCTGGGGACCTGCCGTGCCGCGGCGGTGGCCGGCGGTGGAGGCAAGGCCTGTGCCTGGGGCTGCCTGGGCCTGGGGGATTGCGAGACGGTCTGCGACTTCGATGCCATCACCATGAACCCGTTCAGCCTGCCCGTGGTGGACGCAGACAGGTGCACGGCTTGCGGTGATTGCATTGAGGTCTGCCCCAAGGACCTGTTTTCCCTGCAGCCCATTTCCCACCAGTTGTGGGTGGCCTGCAAGAACCGGGCGGATGGCGACACCGCCGAACTGCAATGCGAAGTGGCCTGCACCGCCTGTGGCAAGTGCGTGGCCGATGCCCCCGCCGGCCTCATGCGTCTGGAGCGGGAACTGGCGGTCATCGATTACGCCAGGAATGACCTGGCCACCCCCCTGATCATCGAGCGCTGTCCCACCGGTGCCATCGTCTGGCTGGAGAGGCATGAGGCGAAGAAGGGACGTGGGGCCAAGCGCATCCTGCGCACCACCCCTTTGCCGCTGGAAAGTGGCGCATAGACCCATGCCGGATCTCGGGAGCGAGAGGAGAAACCTCATGATCAAGGAGTTATTGCACAGGCACCTGCTGGGCATCGATGCCAAGAGGAAGACCCAGGAGGTGAGATATCCGGGGGTGCGCGACGCCATCGACGGCAACACTGCGGTCATCCTGGTAGAGCGGGAAGCCTCCGACGCCGCCGGCGCCTACCCCATCACCCCCTCCACGCAGATGGGCGAATACTGGGCCGAGTCCGCCGCCGCCGGGCATGTGAACACGGCCGGCCGCCCCCTGATCTTCGTTGAGCCGGAGTCCGAGCACGCCGCCGCCGGGGTTACGGCCGGCATGGCCATGGCCGGTCTGCGCGCCACCAACTTCTCCTCCGCCCAGGGCGTGGCCTTCATGCACGAATCCCTCTACGGCGCCGTGGGCAAGCGCCTGCCCTATGTGCTCAACCTGGGTTGCCGCGCCATCACCAAGGCCACCCTGAATGTGCACTGCGGCCATGATGACTACCACTGCGTGGACGACACCGGTTTCATCCAGGTCTTCGCCAAGAACGCCCAACAGGCGGCCGACCTGAACATGATCGCCCGCAAGACGGCCGAACTGTCCCTCACCCCCGCCATCGTCGCCATGGACGGCTTTCTTACCACCCACCTCATCGAACCCGTGCTGGTGCCCGAGCGGGCCTTCGTGGAGGAATACCTGGGCCGGGCGGACGACATCATCGCCACCCCCACTCCCGCCCAGGAGATGATCTACGGGCCCAGGCGTCGCCGTGTACCCGTCATCTGGGACGTGGATGCTCCCATGGTGTCCGGCGCGGTGTCCAACCAGGACGCGTACATGCAGACCGTGGCGGCCCAGCGTCCTTATTTCTTCCGGCATATCCCGGAGATCATGGACCGCTGCATGGCGGAGTTCAACGAGCTTTCCGGGCGCCGTTACGACCGGGTGGAGACCTACCGTTGCGAGGATGCGGACTACCTCATCCTGGGTCAGGGCAGCATGTGCGTGCAGGCCGAGGCCGTGGCCGACTGGCTGCGTCAGGAAAGGAAGATCAGGGTGGGGGTGGTGAACATGACCCTGTTCCGCCCCTTCCCGGGCGACGTGCTGGGCCATGTGCTCAAGGGCCGCAAGGGCGTGGCCGTGCTGGAGCGCACCGATCAACCCATGTCCGAGGACCTGCCGCTGATGCGGGAAGTGCGAGCCTGCGTGACGAAATGTCTGGAGAACGGCGGTGCCGAAGGGGATACACCCTATACCGGCTACGCCAGCTATGCCTCCGCCAGGGATATGCCCCGCCTGTACTCCGGCTGCTACGGCTTGGGTTCCCGGGATCTGCAGCCCGAGGGGCTCATCGCCGCGGTGGAGAACATGCTGCCCGGTGGCGCCAGGCGCCCGTTCTATTACCTGTCCGTGGATTTCGCGCGGGAGCGGCCTGCCAACCCCAAGCAGGAGATCCGCCAGCAGGAACTCCTGGCGGCCTATCCCCGCATCCAGTCGATGGCCCTCAAGGGTTCCGTGAACCCCAACCTGCTGCCCGAGAAGGCCATCGCCGTGCGCATGCACTCCGTGGGCGGCTGGGGCGCGGTGACCACCGGCAAGAACCTGGCCATGACCCTCTACGAGTTGCTGGGCTGGGACATCAAGGCCAACCCCAAGTACGGTTCCGAAAAGAAGGGCATGCCCACCACTTATTATCTGTCGGCGGCCCCCGAGCCCATCCGCATCCACTGCGAATACACCCACGTGGACGTGGTGCTGTCTCCGGACCCCTCCGTGTTCGGCCACACCAATGCGGTCTCCGGCCTGGCCAAGGGCGGCGTGTTCATCATCCAGAGCAACCTGGGCAGCCCAGAGGCCGTGTGGGCCAGCTTCCCGGTACACGCCCAGAAATTCATCGCCGACAACGGCATCCGGGTGTATTACCTGGATGCCTTCAAGATCGCCCGGGAAGAGGCCAGCAACCCGGATCTGCAACTGCGCATGCAGGGCAACGTCTTCCAGGGCGCCTTCTTCCGCGCCTCCGATGTCATGCAACGGGCCGGCCTGGAAGAGGAGGGACTGTTCGCCGCCATAGCAAAGCAGCTCACCGCCAAGTTCGGCAAGAAGGGCAAGCGGGTAGTGGAAGACAATCTGCGTGTGGTGAAGCGCGGTTATCAGGAAATCCACGAAATCCCTGCCCAGGTAAAGAAGGTCGGCACCCGCCAGGCCATGGTGCGGACCGCACCCAGCCTGCCGGTAATGCTCAGGCAGCAGCCCGAAAGTGCCGGCGATCAGGGCTTCAAGCCGGCGGACATCCACCGCTTCTGGGAGAGCACCGGCAGCTTCTACGCCACCGGTCAGGGCTCCGACAACCTGGTGGACCCCTTCATGGGGCTGGCCCTGATCCCCGCCGCCACCGGCGTGTTCCGGGACATGACCCAGATACGCTTCGAACACCCGGAATGGATCGCCGAGAACTGCACCGCCTGTGGCAACTGCTACACCGAGTGCCCGGATTCCGCCATCCCCGGCCTGGTGTCCGACGTGGCCGACATCCTCAACACCGCTGTGCAGAAGATCGAGCTGGGCGGCCGACCCACCCGCTTCCTGCGCAAGGCCGGCCGTACCATCGAGAAGAAGCTGCGCGCCAAGCTGTATGCGGATGACAAGCCTGCCGACGGTCTGGACGTGCGCGCCCTGCTGGAACTGGCCTGTGCCGAGGCCTTTGCCGAAGACCCGGCTCAGGGCGAGGACCGGGAGCGGCTGGCTGGCGAGTTCGAACTGCTGAAGGAGGCCCTGGACGGCTTCAAGTTCGCCGCCACCAAGCCCTACTGGACCACCCGGGAGAAGAAGGCCAAGGGCGCCGGCGGCCTGTTCTCCATCACCGTGAACCCCTATACCTGCAAGGGCTGCAAGCTCTGTGTGGAGGTGTGCGAGGACGACGCCCTGCGCATGGTCACCCAGACCACGGAATCCATCGAGGTGTTGCGCCGCGACTGGAAATTCTGGCTGGACCTGCCCAGCACCCCCGCCAAGTTCAGCCGCATCGACGACCTGGACGAGAAGATCGGCGCCCTGGAGACCCTGCTGCTGGACAAGCGCAACTACGCCTCCATGGCCTGCGGCGACGGCGCCTGCCTGGGCTGCGGCGAGAAGACCGCCATCCACCTGTTCACCGGCACCGTCACCGCCCTGATGCAGCCCCGGGTCCGGGCCTTCGTGGAGAAGATCGACGGCCTGGTCATGGGCCTGGAAAAGCACATCCGCATGAAGCTCACCGAGAGCGTGGACTTCACCGACACCCGCGCCGTGCTGGAGGCGGTGGACGCCAACCAGGGGCATGACCTGACCCTCGCGGCCCTGTCCCAGCAGCTTTCCGCCCGCGGCGCCGGCCAGCCCATCGATTCCCTGTGGCTCAAGTGGGCCACCCAGTTGCTGGAGAAGCTGAAGGACCTGCGCTGGCGCTACGTGGAAGGTCCCACCAAGCGGGGCCGTGCCGAGATGGGCATTGTCAACTCCACGGGCTGCACTTCCGTGTGGGGCTCCACATTCCCCTACAACCCCTATCCCTTCCCCTGGACCTCCCACCTGTTCCAGGACTCCCCCTCCGTGGCCCTGGGACTTTTCGAGGGACACATGGCCAAGATGGCCGAAGGCTTCAAGGCCGTGCGCATGGCCGAGATTGAACTGGAGAAGGGCTACAGGCCGGAAGAGCAGGACGGCTTCTTCACCCACTTCACCTGGGAGCGGTTCAGCGACGAGGAATGGAAGCTGTGCCCACCCGTGGTGGCCATCGGCGGCGACGGCGCCATGTACGACATCGGCTTCCAGAACCTGTCCCGGGCCCTCATGACCGGCAAGCCCGTCAAGATCCTGGTGGTGGATACCCAGGTGTATTCCAACACCGGCGGCCAGGCCGCCACCTCCACCTTCGTGGGCCAGGTCGCGGACATGTCGCCCTACGGCAAGGCCATGCGCGGCAAGCAGGAGGTGCGCAAGGAGATGAGCCTCATCGGTATGGCCCACCGCACCAGCTACGTGCTGCAAAGCGCCATCTCCAGTCCCACCCACCTCATCGAGGGCTACATCGAGGGCCTCAACTCCCGCCGTCCCGCCCTGTTCAACATCTACGCCGTGTGCCCCGTGGAGCACGGCGTGGGGGACGACCGCTCCGTGGAGCAGTCGCGCATGGCGGTGGAATCCCGGGCCTATCCCCTGTTCCGTTACGACCCGGACCTGGGGATCACCTTCAGCGAGTGCGTGTCCCTGGAAGGCAACCCGGCCCTGGATGAGGACTGGCCCGAGTACACCCTGGCCTACGAGGACGAGGAGGGCGTCGAGCAGAAGATGACGCTGCCCTTCACCTTCGCCGACTTCGCCCTGACGGAAGGCCGCTTCGCCAAGCAGTTCAAGAAGGCCCCGCCGGAGACCTGGAACGACGACATGGTGCTGCTGACGGATTTTCTCAAGCTGGGCGAGGACGAGCGGGAGGGCAAGTTTCCCTACATCTGGGCCGTGGACAAGAAGAACCGCCTGATGCGGGTCATCGTCTCCCAGGAACTGGTGAAGTCCTGCATCGAGCGGCAGAACTTCTGGCAGCAGCTGAAGAACGTGGCCGGCCTGGACCGTCCCGCCGTGGACGAAGAGGCCATCGCCGAGCGGGCCCGGTCCGATCTGGTGCGGAAGATTTCCGCCAGCCTGGCCGCATTGGGTGGCGGTATGGGCGGTGACGTGGCGGCGGATATGCCCATGCCTGCTGCCGGCGCCACCGCCGCGGTGGCCGGCGGCCGTCCCGCTGCCAATGCCGACGGCTACGAGCCGGTGTGGATCGAAACCCCGGAATGCACCGCCTGCGACGAGTGCACCAAGTTGGCGCCCAAGGCCTTCCAGTACAACGACCGGAAGCAGGTGGTGGTGATCAACCCCCAGGGCACCACCTTCGCCAACCTGGTGAAGGCGGCGGAAAAGTGCACGGCTGGCTGCATCCACCCCGGTACGCCCTGGGACATGAACGAACCCGGTGTTGTAAAGCTCGTGGCCCGGGCGGCGAAGCACAACTGAGGGACATCGAGGCATGCGGGACGGTCGAAAAAATCCTTGCTCCAGCACGGAGCCCGTCTTCCTCCTGGGCTGGGGACTTTTCGCTCACCGGTCCATGGCCATGGGGGATGCGGGATGAGGGTGGGGCGTGCGGAGGCGAGGAGGAGAGACAGGGTGGGCCTCTTCCCATTCTGCATGCCGTATTTTCCATTCCTGAATAAGACCTTTCCCCGGGGCATACATCCGGCGGACAACAAGTCCACCGCCACCATACCCATCCGGCGTCTACCCTTTGCCACGCAGTTGACCCTGCCCCTGAACCAGCACATCGGCAAGCAGGCCCTGCCCATGGTGCAGCCAGGCCAGGAGGTGGTACGCGGGCAGCCGATCGCCCGGGCGGATGGCTTCATGTCCGTGCCCCTGCATGCCCCGGCGGACGGGGTGGTGGAGGCCATCGAGCCGCGACCCACGGCCCAGGGGACCTGGATGGACAGCATCGTGTTGCGGGTATTCGACGCTTCCACCCAGGAATACGGATGGGGTGAGCCGCAGGACATGGACGGCCTGACACCCGAAGGGATCGTGCGGGCGGTGTGGGATGCGGGTCTGGTGGGGCTGGGGGGCGCGGCTTTCCCCAGCCATGTGAAGATCACCCCGCCCAAGGAGGGGAGGGTGCACACCCTGGTGGTGAACGGCTGCGAGTGCGAACCCTATCTCACCTGCGACCATCGTCTGATGCTGGAGCTCACCGACGACCTCATCACCGGCATCGGTTATGCCCTGCGGGCCCTGGGGGCGGAGCGGGCGGTCATCGGTGTGGAAGACAACAAGCAGGACGCGGTGGAGGCCATCCGCCGCAAGCTCCCCGAGAACGGTCTTATCGACGTGCAGGCGGTGCGGACCAAGTACCCCCAGGGCGCCGAGAAGATGCTCATACATTCATTGCTGGGCCTGGACGTGCCCACGGGCAAGCGGGCTTCAGAACTGGGCGTGGTGGTGAACAACGTCGGCACCCTGGCCATGATGGGCCGCCTGTTGCCCCAGGGCCATGGCCTCACCGAACGGGTGGTGACGGTGACCGGCCCGGGCATCGCCCGGCCCGGCGACTACTGGGTACCCCTGGGTACCCCCATGCGTCATGTGCTGGACTGGGCCGGGGCCCCCGGGGTGAGCGCCCGGGAGATCATTCTGGGGGGCCCCATGATGGGTCAGGCCGTGGCTTCCCTGGACGTGCCCGTCACCAAGGGGGTGTCCGGCATCCTGGTATTCGACGACCGTCATATTCCCAGCGGGCAGGACCGCCGTGTCCGCCCCTGCATCAAGTGCGGGGAGTGCCTGCGGGTCTGTCCCATGGGCCTGAATCCCTCCATGCTGGGCATGCTGGCGGCCAAGGCGGAGTACGACGCCATGGGCAGCACCTTTCATCTGGGGGACTGCTTCGAATGCGGCTCCTGCACCTACGTGTGTCCCTCCAACATCCCGCTGGTGCAGCAGTTCCGCGTGGCCAAGGCCATCCTGCGGGAACGGGCGGCCTGATTCCTTCGGCGCATCTCAGGGACGCCCCGGCATGTCCAGCCCCCTCACCGAACTGCGTACCGCGCCTCACGTAAAGCGCAACCTCGGCGTGGAACGCATCATGTCGCATGTGGTGCTGGCCCTGCTGCCCATCGCCGCCTTTGCGGTCTGGCAGTACGGCCTTTCTGCCCTGGCCCTGATCATCACCGTCATCGCCAGCTGCCTCCTTACGGAGCGTCTGTGCAATCGCCTGGGCGGCGTGGCCAGCACCCTGTCGGACGGGTCCGCCACCATCACCGGCCTGTTGCTGGCCCTGACCCTGCCCCCGGCCTTCCCTTTGTGGATGGGGGCGGTTGCCGGCTTCATGGCCATCGCCCTGGGCAAGGCCCTTTTCGGTGGTCTGGGCTTCAACGTGCTCAACCCCGCCCTGGTGGGCCGTGCCTTCGTACAGGCGGCATTCCCGGCGGCCATCACCAGCTGGGTGCCGGCCTATGCGCCGGAACGCTTCAGCGCCTTCGTGCCCACCACCTGGACGCTGCCCTTCATGACCCCGCCGGACATCTCGGCCTGGGCCAAGGCGGCGGTGGATGGGTTTACCGGCGCCACGCCTCTGGCGCGCTGGAAGTTCGAGAACGTGCTGACCAGCCCCATCGACTTCCTCAGCGGCGCGGTCACCGCCTCGGCGGGGGAGACCTCCGCCATCCTCATCCTGCTGTGTGGCCTGTACCTGGCGGCCAGACGCTTCCTGGACTGGCGCATTCCGGTGGCGGTACTGGCCAGTGCGGCCCTGACGGCCTGGATCTTCCAGCTGATGGATCCGGTACGCTACCCCGATCCCCTGTTTGCACTGCTCTCAGGTGGTCTGGTGATCGGTGCCATGTTCATGGCCACGGACATGGTTACTTCGCCGGTGACTCCCCTGGGGGTGTGGCTCTATGGCGTCTTCATCGGCGTATTGACCATGATGATCCGCTACTTCGGCGGCCTCACCGAAGGCGTCATGTATGCCATCCTCTTCGGCAATGCCCTGGCCCCCCTCATCGACCGGCTCACCCCCCCCCGGGTGTTTGGTCACCCCCGGCTGTGGAGCCGTTCATGAGCGCGCCGCCGCGACTGGACGCACCCTTGCCCCAGCCTGCCTCCAGCACCGCCATGCTGCGCACCCTGGGGTTGGTGGCCGGCCTCTGTGGCATCCTCATCGTCTCCGCCTATCAGGGCACCCAGGAAGCGGTGACGGCCAACAGGAAGATCGCCCTGGAGCGGGCGGTATTCCAGATCATTCCTGGGGCGCAGCGGGTGGACGAATACTTTGCCACGCGCGGAGGCCTCGTGCCGGCCCAGGGCAATGTCCCGGACGGGGCGGTGAAGTTCTATGCCGCCTACGATACCGCCGGGAAGCTGCGGGGTATCGCCGCCGAGGGGGCAGCCAGGGGCTATGCGGATACCGTGCGGGTGCTTTATGCCTATGACCCGGTTAGACGGGTGATCAACGGCATGGGAGTGATCTACATGCGCGAGACGCCGGGCATTGGCGACAAGATCGCCACCGACTCCGCCTTCCTGCGAAATTTCCAGGCCCTGGACGCCAGTCTGGGCGCCGATCCACAGACCCTGGCCAACACCATCCGGGTGGTGAAACAGGGCAGCAAGCAACATCCCTGGGAGATCGACGCCATTTCCGGTGCCACCATCACGTCCAAGGCCGTGGGCCGGGGCATCAATGACAGCGCCGGCCGGCTGCTGCCGCTGCTGGTACCGCATCTCGCCAGTCTGAAGGAGGCGCGCTGACATGAGCCTGCCCGGCCCGAAACCCCGTTCCAACCTGGAAGAACTGCTGGAAGGTATCTGGAAGCAGAACCCGGTGTTCATCATGATGCTGGGCATGTGCCCCACCCTGGCGGTGTCCGTGTCCGCAGTGAATGCCCTGAGCATGGGCCTGGCCACCGGCTTCGTGTTGTCGGGTTCCACCCTGCTGGTGTCCCTGATCCGCAACATCGTGCCCCGGGAGGTGCGCATCGCCACCTACATCCTCATCATCGCCACCTTCGTCACCGTGGTGGACTACCTGATCCAGGCCATCAGCCTGGCCATCTACGAGGCCCTGGGGGCCTTCATCCAGCTCATCGTGGTGAACTGCATCATCTTGGGCCGGGCCGAGGCCCATGCCGCCCGCAACCCGCCCCTGAGGGCCCTGCTCAATGCCCTGGGCATGAGCATGGGTTTCACCATTGGCCTCCTCGCACTGGGGGCGGTGCGCGAGATCCTGGGTGCCGGCAAGCTCTTCGGCATCTCCCTGTTCGGTCCCGATTTCCAACCCTGGGTGGTGATGATGCTGCCCCCGGGGGGGTTCTTCGTGCTGGGTGCCTGGCTGCTGTTCTTCAACTGGTTCAACCGCCGCAAGACACCGGTGGCATCCGACAAGCCGGCGCAGGGGCATGCCCATGTCTGAGACCCTGCCCCAGATCTTCTTCGGCGCCCTGCTGGCCAACAACTTCGTGCTGGCCATGTTCCTGGGCCTGTGTCCCTTCCTCGGGGTGTCGGGCAGGCTCGACACCGCCCTGCCCATGGGGGCGGCCACCACCTTCGTCATGCTGGTGGCCAGCCTGTGCGCCTTCGGCCTGAACTGGCTGGTGACCACCTTCCATCTTGAGTTTCTGCGCCTCATCGCCTACATCGTGGTCATCGCCTCGGCGGTGCAGCTGGTGGAGATGGTTCTGAAGAAGCACAGCCCGGCCCTGTTCCGGGCCCTGGGTATCTATCTGCCCCTCATCACCACCAACTGTGCCGTGCTGGGTGTGGCCCTGTTCCAGACCGCGCGGGAGTACGACTTCATCCAGGCCCTGACCTTCGCCACGGCCGGCGGGGCAGGCTTCAGCCTGGCCCTGCTGCTCATGGCGGGCCTGCGCGAGCGTCTGCAACTGGCCAACGTGCCCAACGTGGTGCAGGGTACGGCCCTGGTGCTCATGCTGGCCGGGCTCCTGTCCCTCATCTTCATGGGCTTTGCCGGTCTGGGCGCCGGGGAATAGGGAGGACCGGGATGCTGACCTACCTGATCACCATTGGCCTGATCCTCGCCCTGATGCTGCTGGGCATCGGCGTGGACCGGCTGTACCAGCGCTTCGCCCGGCGCAACCCGCAGCTGGGGCCCTTCCGCAAGCAGGGCGCGGGGTGCAGCGGCATGTGCGCGGGCGGCGGTTGCGGTACGGGTCACTGCGAGACACGCAAGAGTTGATCCGGCCTTTCCCCAAAAAGGGGGGGCACAGCGAAAGGGGCGGGCAGCGCCTGGCCTCGGCCGCTTGGCGGCGCAGCTTCGCCAAGCGGCCCGGGTCCGTGCACCGCTCTTGTGCCGCCGGGCCGGATAAGATAGACCGGGTCGAGGCAAGGACCACGGCGGGCTTTCGGGTTAGTGATATGGAGAGCGGAATGAACGATGCGGTGCGGTATGTGGAACGCTTCGAGACCCTGGGCATGAGGGATGTGGAACGGGTGGGCGGCAAGAACGCCTCGCTGGGAGAGATGATCCACAACCTGAAGGACAAGGGGGTGCGGGTGCCCGACGGCTTCGCCACCACGGCGGACGCCTTCCGGGAACACCTGGCCCAGGAGGATCTGGATCGGCGTATCAACGCGCGTCTGGCCCACCTGAACGTGGAGGACACCGTGGCCCTGGCGGAAGCGGGCCGGGAAGTCCGTGGCTGGGTGCTGGCCGCACCCCTGCCGGCCGGACTGCAGGTGGCCATCCGTCATGAGCATCGCCTCATGTGCGCCGAGGCGGGGGAGGACCTGCTGTTTGCCGTGCGCTCCTCCGCCACCGCCGAAGACCTTCCGGATGCCTCCTTTGCGGGCCAGCAGGAAACCTTCCTCAACATCCGGGGCGTGGACAATCTGCTGGATGCGGTACGGCGCTGCTTTGCCTCCCTGTACAACGACCGCGCCATCGCCTACCGGGTCCACCGCGGTTTCGACCACGGTCAAGTGGCCCTGTCCGCCGGCATCCAGCGCATGGTGCGCTCCGACCTGGGCGCGGCAGGGGTGATGTTCACCCTGGATACCGAGTCCGGCTTCCGCGATGTGGTGTTCATCAATGCCGCCTACGGCCTGGGGGAGACCGTGGTGCAGGGCGCGGTGAATCCGGACGAATATTACGTGCACAAGCCCATGCTGCAGGCCGGCAAGCGCCCGGTGGTGCGCAAGACCATGGGGGACAAGGCCATCCGCATGGTGTTCGCCAACGAAGCCGCGGCGGAACGCTCCACCCGAGTGGAGGAGGTGCCCCACAACCTGCGCCAGCAGTTTGCCCTCGACGAGGGCGAGCTCCTGGAACTGGCCCGTTATGCCATCACCATCGAGAACCACTACGGCCGCCCCATGGACATCGAATGGGGCCGGGATGGCCTGGACGGCAGACTCTATATCCTGCAGGCCCGTCCGGAGACGGTGAAGTCCCGCAGCGGCAACGTGCAGACCCTGTACAAGATGCTGGAGCAGGGGACGGTGGTCACCCAGGGCCGAGCCATCGGCAGCCGCATCGGCCAGGGCCGGGCCCGGGTCATCCAGAACGTGGCCGACATGCACGAGGTGCAGCCAGGAGACGTGCTGGTGGCGGACATGACGGACCCGGACTGGGAACCCGTCATGAAGCGGGCAGCGGCCATCGTCACCAACCGGGGCGGGCGTACCTGCCACGCCGCCATCGTCGCCCGGGAACTGGGGGTGCCGGCGGTGGTGGGCACGGGTAACGCCACTCAGGCCATCCGGGATGGTCAGGACGTCACCGTGTCCTGCGCCGAAGGCGAGGAGGGCTTCATCTATGCCGGCCTGCTCAAGTTCGAGAGGATCGAACGGATCACGCAGTCCATGCCGGACATCCCCGTGCAGATCATGATGAACGTGGGCAATCCGGAGCAGGCCTTCCAGTTCGCCATGCTGCCCCACCGCGGCATCGGCCTGGCGCGCCTGGAGTTCATCATCAACAACGCCATCGGCATCCATCCCAATGCCGCCCTCGAGTACCGGCGCATGCCGGAAGAGGTCAAGGCCGCCATCGATGCCCGCATCAAGGGCTACGCCGACCCGGTGAGCTTCTACGTGGAAAAGCTGGCGGAGGGCATCGCCACCCTGGCGGCCGCGTTCTGGCCGCAACGGGTCATCGTGCGCCTGTCGGACTTCAAGTCCAACGAGTATGCCAATCTCATCGGTGGCATCCAGTTCGAGCCGCAGGAGGAAAACCCCATGCTCGGCTTCCGGGGCGCCGGCCGCTACGCCAGCCCCCAGTTCCGCCGCGCCTTCACCCTGGAGTGCCGGGCCATCCGGCGGGTCAGGCAGGACATGGGGCTCGTCAACGTGGAAGTCATGCTGCCCTTCGTGCGTACCCTGGCAGAGGCGGATGCCGCCCTGGCGGTGATGGCGGAAAACGGCCTGGAACGGGGACGGGACGGGCTCAAGGTGGTGATGATGTGCGAGATCCCTGCCAACGTGCTCCTGGCCGATGAGTTCCTGCGGCGCTTCGACGGTTTTTCCATCGGGTCCAACGACCTCACCCAGCTCACCCTGGGGGTGGATCGGGATTCCAGCCTGGTGGCCGCCGCCTTCGACGAGCGCAACCCGGCGGTCAAGAAGCTCCTGGCGGAAGCCATCGCCGCCTGCAAGCGCAACCGCAAGTACGTGGGCATCTGCGGCCAGGGTCCCTCGGATCACCCGGAGCTGGCGGAGTGGTTGATGCAGGAAGGCATCGATTCCCTGTCCCTCAATCCGGATACGGTGGTTTCCACCTGGATGCGACTGGCCGGCAAGACCACGGCCTGATGGTGTGGGTCGCCCCGGTGCGGGCCGGGCTCCGGATTTAGGGTGTCAGGGGCATGGGTTGGCGCTGGTTCTTGAGGATCTGCTCCAGATCCGTCTCGCTCAGAGGGCGGCTCACCAGATAACCCTGGATTTCGTCGCAGGCATGCGTGTGCAGGAATTTCAGCTGAGCTTCGGTTTCCACGCCTTCGGCGACGAGGTTGAGGCCCAGGCTGTGGGCAATGGAGATGATGGCCATGATGATGGCGTGCTGACGGTTCTCCCGGTCGATCTCCCAGACGAAGGATTTGTCGATCTTCAGGGTGTGGATGGGGAATGTCTGCAGATAGCTCAGCGATGAATACTGCGTGCCGAAGTCATCGATGGCGATCCTCACGCCCTGGGCCGCCAGATCCTGGAGTTTCTGCACCATGGCCCCGGGGTCCCGGATGAACAGGTTTTCCGTCAGCTCGATTTCCAGGCGTCCGGGCGACACCTGATATTCCCGTACCCAGCGCATGAACCGTTCGACGAAATCCGCCTGCTCCAGATGGCGGGGCGAGATGTTGATGGCCATGCGCGCGGGCGCGATGCCACGCCCTTCCCACCTGTGCAGGGTCTTCAGGGCGGTGCGGATGACCCAGTCGCCCACTTCGGCGATGTGCCCGGTCTCCTCGGCCAAAGGCAGGAATTCCGCCGGAGGCAACAGGCCCAGGCGCGGGTGGTTCCAGCGGATGAGGGCCTCCACGCCGCGGAAATGCCGGTCACGCAGGCCCATCTGGGGCTGGTAGTAAAGCTCGAATTCATCCGCCTCCAGGGCCTGACGCAGGTCATGTTCCAGATTGACCCGGTGGTCCCTGGACGCGCCCATCTCCGGCATGAAGAAGGTCTGGCTGCTGCTGCCCGTGATGCGACCGTGATAGAGGGCCACCTTGGCGTGGCGGACGAGCGCTTCGGCATCCTCGCCGTGCTCCGGATACAGGGCGATGCCGGCGCTGACCGAAAGGTAGACCTGCTTGTCGCCGATCGAGAAGGGCTCGGCCAGCTCCGCGTTGATACGGCCCACCACGGCCAGCACCTCCTCGCTGTCGAGAACGCCGGTGTTCAGCAACAGGAACTCGTCGCCGCCAAAGCGGGCCAGGGTATCTCCTCCCCGCAGGCAGCGCTGGATGCGCGTGCTGATCAGGCTCAGCAGCTCGTCGGCCCCGGCATGCCCATACAGGTCGTTGACGCTCTTGAAACGATCGACGTTCAGAAACAGCACGGCCAGCCTTTCCCGGCTGCGCCGGGCCTGCACCAGGGCCAGGGTCAAACGGTCGCGGAAGAGGTTGCGATTGGGCAGGCCGGTCAGGGCATCGTGGTTGGCATGAAAACGGGCACGCTCTTCCGCGTCCTGACGTGCCGTGATGTCCCGTGCCACCAGATAGTAATGTTCTTCGTCGATGGGGCCGTCGTGATCGTCCTCGTCCGGGGTGGCCGCGCACAGCACGAGCTCGAAATGCAGATATCCCTTTGGCGCGGACACGCTGCGCAGCCGTACCTCCAGCGTATGTCTGGAGGCATCCGTGAGCTTGCTGGCGTTGAAGATGTACCGGGCCCGCTCCCGATCGGGTTCGTATACCAACTGGCTGATGTGCCGGCCCAGGATGGCCTCCGGCTCCAGTCCCAGCAGGTCCGTGAGCCGGCTGTTGACGAAGAAGACTCTGGCCTCGCGGTCCAGCATGAAAATGATGTCGGGAGATTTGTCCACCAGATAGCGGTGCAGGCGTTCGGAGCGGTGCAGCCGGCGCTGGATCTCCCGATGTTCCCGCTCCAGGCAGCGTTGACGGATGGCGCGGCGCACCGAGTGCAGGAGCAAGCCGGGTTCGGCGGGTTTGCGCACGAAATCCAGGGCCCCGACCCGCAGGGCCTGGATGGCGGCATCGATGTGGGTATCGCCGCTGAGCACGATGGCAGCGGTATCGAGCTGTCTGTCATGCATGGCACGGATCAAGGCATGGCCACTCATGTCGGGCAGGTTCATGTCCACCACGGCCACATGAAAACTCCCGTCCGAGAGCAGGCCGAGGGCAGTACCACCGGTATGGGCCATGCTCACCTCGTAGCCCGATCCGCTCAGCAGGCGGTGCAGGCTGTGGGCAAAGCGTACGTCGTCTTCCACCAGCAGGATGCGCCTTGCATCGTCCGATGGACCGGCTGTGTCCTCCCCAGCGCCGGGGCGGCCGATCCAGGCATTTCCGGTAGTGGGGTCTTGCCATGCAACCATGGATCACCTATGCATTGGCCGGCAGCAGGATCTTGAAACTGGTGCCCTTCGGACTGGATTGGCAGTGCATCGTACCACCCAGCTCGTCCACCAGCCCACGCACGATATGGAGCCCCAAACCCTGGTGCGCGCCTTCCTTCTGGCTCGGCACGGGCTGGCCGAACTGCTCCAGCACCGTCGGGGGCAGCCCCGGACCCGTGTCGCGCACGATGATCTCCACACAGCGCCTGTCCTTGGACGCGTGCCACTGCGCCGAGGAGATGGACAACCGGCCGCCACCCGGCATGGCCTCCGCGGCATTGAAGATCAGGTTGGTCAACACCTGCCTGACCTTGTCGGCTTGTATCCGGATGCTGGTCAGGCTGCTGTCCAGATCCAGTTCGGTCCGCACACGCTCCAGTTCCGGATGCCCCAGACGACAGAAGCGGATCACCTCCTCGATGAGCGCGTTGATGTGCACGCCTTCCCCGACCGCGGCCGGTATGCCATCGGTATTGCGCAGGTCCTGCAGGATACGGGCCACGCGTCGCAGCTCGTCTTCCACCAGATCCATGTCCGCCTGGGCCTGCTGGCGTCCGGCCAGTTGCTCCCGCAGCAGGCGGAGGTAGTTGCGCACCACGCCCAGGGGATTGCCTGCCTCGTGGATCACCTTGCTGGCCTGATGTTGAAAGCGGGTCTGGAGGTCGTGGCGCAGGTCCTGTTCCCGCAGCCCGCGCGCCCTGGCCACGGCCAGGTGACGGGCCGCTGCACGGGCGAAGGCGGAGATCAGGACCTGACGTTGCAGGAATTCCCGGGCAACGGGCGTGTCCAGCCCCAGGACCAGAACCCCCTGTGGCTGACCCTCATGCCGCAGGCCCAGGCACAGAAGGCATGCGCCACCCAGGATGCGCTGCACTTGCATGTCGGCCAGGTGGTGGTCCGCCTGGTCTGCATCCAGCACACCGGGTGTGCCCGCGAACGCACGTACGATGACGGAATCCGTGGCCGATAGGCGGATGCGTATCTCGGCCAGGCGCGCATCATCGGCGTCTCCGGGCTGAGCCTGCAGGTGTTCCGCCTCGGCCTGGAACAGCGCCGCGCCGGTGGTGGAAAACAGCATCCTCGCCGCACGCAGGAGTTCCCGGCAGGAATCGGCCCACGCATCCTGCTCCACGGAGTCCGGAAGCATGATCTGGGCCTCCAGCTGACCGGAGACGGCCTGTGCCAGGCGATCGCGCGCGTCTTCATCCCCCCGCGGGCCGAAGGGCGTCTGCCGCATGCGCGCCAGGATCTCGATGCCCAGGGCATCGGCCATGGCCCGCGCCTCGGTCTCCGCGACCTGCACGAGGTCCCGGGCCTCGTGCAGGCCAAGGGACCAGTACGCCAGCCCGGCGTCATCGAGCTGGACTTCACCCTCCCCCAGATTGTTGAACAGGTTGGCCAGATTCACGACCTGGGTCAGGAGATGCGCACCCTGCAGACGCGCCAGGGGTTCATGGTGGTAGAGCAGGGCATCCGCGAAGAATGCATGCATGTGCCAGCGCTGCGCCAGCCAGGCACCGACCTCGGCGTGGGTCAGGCCGAAGGCCTTCTGCTCCTCCGCCATGAGGCTCTGCTCGCCGGTGGCGGTCCTGAACAGGGGCAGATATCGGTCCGCGGCAACACTCAGCAGGGCGAGCTGTCCGACGTCGTGCAACAGGCCGGCCAGATAGGCCTCGTCGGGATTGGGATAGTGCAGGCGCCGGGCCAGCTCGCGCGCCGTGATGGCCACGCACAGCACATGAAACCAGTAATGGCGCATGTCGTGGCCGCCGCTTTTCTGGAAGGCCCCGAAGAGCTCGGCCACGGACAGGTTCAGGGCGATGCGCCGCACCTGGTCCACTCCCATGACGGACAGGCACTGATCGATGCCGTCGAGCCGGCGGCCGCGGCTGTAGTAGGCGGAATTGGCCGTGTCGAGAACCTTGGCGGCCAGGCCGGAATCGCGCGCGACGACGGCAGCCATTTCCGCCAGGCCCACGTCATCGCGCGCGGCTAGCTCCATGATGCGCAGCAGGGATTGAGGCAGGCTGGGCAACCGGGCCATGGCCAGCTGCTTGTGGATATCCAGTGTGCTTCCCGCCATCTCCTCTTCCCGCCGGAATACCGCCATGGGTTTTCCCCCCGCCAACGCCGTTACATCGGCAATGCCCGCCTTTTCTTTAGGCAAGGTGGAACGGTCCACGCGCGGTCTTTTCCTTGGGGAAGCGTGGGGAAAAACCCATGGGCTGTCCTTCCGGGCGCAGTGAGGCACCCCGGTGGGCGATGCCCCGCGGCCGTGCGACCCTGCGGCGAATCGCCCGTGGCGGATGCATCACGCGGGCTGCAAGGCGGCAATCCACGCGCGCGCCTGGCGCCGCGCCGCCGCATCCGCCGCCATCAGGTCCTCCAGACTGGTGGCTGCATGCCCGCTCAATCTGTCCAGCACCGCTTCCAGGGTGGCGGCAATGCCCGGATAGGGCAGGCGATGTCCCAGGAAGGCAGCCACGGCCTCCTCGTTGGCAGCATTCAGGATGGCGGGCGCGGCGTCGCCTGCGGCCAGGGCCTGGTAGGCCAGCCTGAGACAGGGAAAGCGTGCGTAGTCCGGGGATTCGAAGGTCAGGGTGCCGATCTTCGCCAGGTCGAGCCAGCCCACACCGGCCTCCACCCGTTCCGGATAGGCCAGGGCATGCGCGATGGGGGTGCGCATGTCGGGGTTGGATAGCTGCGCCAGTACCGAGCCGTCACGATATTCCACCATGCTGTGGATGATGCTCTGCGGATGGATCACCACCTCGATCTGCCGCGGGTGGGCATCGAATAGCCAGTGCGCCTCGATGACCTCCAGGCCCTTGTTCATCATGGTGGCGGAATCCACCGAGATCTTGCGCCCCATGACCCAGTTGGGATGCGCCACGGCCTCTTCCGGCGTCACATCCCGCAAGGTCTCGATGGCGCGGGCGCGGAAGGGCCCACCCGAGGCGGTGAGCAGGACCCGGCGCACGCCGTGGCTGTCCGGATCACCGCTGTAACCGTTGGGCAGGGCCTGGAAGACCGCGTTGTGTTCGCTGTCTATGGGCAGCAGGGTGGCGGCGTGCTGACGCACGGCATCCATGAAGAAGCGGCCCGCCATGACCAGTGTTTCCTTGTTGGCCAGCAGCACGCGCTTGCCCGCGCGAGCGGCCGCCATGGCGGGGCGCAGTCCGGCGGCACCAACGATGGCCGCCATGACGCTGTCCACCTCGTCCAGCGCGGCGACGTATTCCAGGGCCTCGATCCCGGCCATGACCCGCGTATCCAGACCCGTCAGCATGGCTTGCAGGGCCTGGGCCTTGTCCGGGGTCATCACCACCGCATATTTGGGGCGGAAACGGTGGCATTGCCGCGCCAGCCTTTCCAGCTGGCTCTGTCCGGTGAGCGCCACGACGCGGAACTTGTCGGGATGGCGGGCCACCACGTCCAGGGTGTTGACGCCTATGGTGCCCGTGGCACCCAGAATGGTCAGGTTCTTCATGACATCCAGGAATGAATGAGGCAGGCGGTGGGCAGGGTGGCCGTCAGGCTGTCGATGCGGTCCAGCACGCCGCCATGGCCGGGCAGCAGGGTGCCGCTGTCCTTCACCCCCGCCTGGCGCTTGATCCAGCTCTCCAGCAGGTCCCCCAGCACGGAAAGCACGAACAGGGACCAGGCCGCCAGCAGGACGCCCGGCCAGCCGGCTGCCAGGGCCTGGGGCCAGAGGGTGTGCAGGATCAAGGCATAGAGGGAGACCCCTAGCCAGGCCCCCAAGGCCCCCTCCCGGGTCTTGCCGGGGCTGATGCGGGGGGCCAGCTTGCTGCGGCCGAAGCGACGTCCGCAGAAATAGGCGGCGCTGTCGGCCATGACCACCAGGCCCACCACCGCCAGCAGCAGGCCGGGAGACTGGGTGCGCAGTTGCAGGATGGCCAGAAAGGTGGGCACCAGCACCAGGAACCCCAGGCCCAGCAACATGGGGACATTGCGCAGGGCCAGCTCCCGCCACAGTACGGCGGGTACCAGCAGCCAGAAGACCAGGGAGGCCCAGTAGATCCAGCCGACATCCCCGGTCTGGTTGGCCAGGCCCAGGCCCAGCAGGGTCAGGAGGCCGGCATAGAGGTAGGCGGCCGGTCTGTCCAGCCGTGCCAGACCCCCCCACTCCAGGGCGCCCAGGAACAGGATCAGGGCCATGATGCCCAGCCACACCAAGGCCGGGGCCAGGAACAGGGCGGCCAGGAAGCCGGCGATGAGGGGCAGGGCGGTGAGGATGCGGGTGAGCAAGACCAGCTCAGCTTTCCTGGAGCTGCTCACTCGTACGCCCGAAGCGGCGCTCGCGCTTCCGGTAAGAAGCGATGGCCAGGTCCAGGGCCTGGGCATCGAAATCCGGCCACAGGGTATCGGTGAAATAAAGCTCGGTATAGGCCAGCTGCCAGAGCAGGAAGTTGCTGACGCGCTGCTCACCGCCGGTGCGGATGAACAGATCGGGTTCCGGCGCGTAGGACATGGACAGGTAGGGCGTCAGGTCTTCCTCGCGCAGCGCCCGGGTTTCGCCGTGTTCCCGCCGCCAGGCGTTCACCGCGTTGAGGATGTCCCAGCGCCCGCCATAGTTCGCGCAGACCGTGATGGTCAGGCGCCGGTTCTCCCGCGTGCGTTCCTCGCCTTCATCGATGAGCCGGCGCAGACGTGGCTCGAAACGCTGCAGATCTCCCACCACCTTGAGACGCACGCCGTTGCGGCACATCTTCTCCACCTCCCTTTCCAAGGCCAGAACGAAGAGTTCCATGAGGCGATCGACCTCATCCGCGGGGCGGCGCCAGTTTTCGGAACTGAAGGCGAACAGGGTGAGGTACTCGATTCCCCGCTCGATGCAGGCCTGCACCATGTCCCGCACCCGCTCCACACCCTGCGCATGGCCGGCCACCCGAGGCATGAGCCGCTTCTTCGCCCAGCGGCCGTTGCCATCCATGATGATGGCCACATGACGCGGCACGGCGGCGGTCCGGGGGATGTCCACCGTGGAGCTGAAGAACCGCTTGATCACGACGGATCCCGCCGGTGTCCGGAGTCAGACCGCCATCAGATCCTTTTCCTTTTCCGCCAGATATCTGTCGATCTCGGCGATGTAACGGTCGGTGAGTTTCTGCATGTCTTCCCCGGCGCGGCGCTCTTCGTCCTCACCGATCTCGTGATTCTTGAGCAGCTCCTTGAGATGGCCGAGTGCATCGCGGCGGATGTTGCGTACCGCGACCTTGCCGCCTTCGGCCTCGCCGCGCACCACCTTTACCAGTTCACGACGCCGTTCTTCGGTCATGGCCGGGATGGGTACGCGCACCAGTTCGCCCATGGAAGCCGGGTTGAGACCCAGATCGGAGTCGCGGATGGCCTTTTCGATGGCAGCCGCCATCTTTTTCTCCCAGGGCTGCACCCCCAAGGTGTGGGAATCGATGATGCTGATGTTGGCCACCTGGCTGATGGGCATCATGCTGCCGTAATAGTCCACCTTGACATGATCCAGAAGACCGGCATGCGCACGACCGGTACGCACCTTGGTGAACTCCACACGCAGGGCCTCCACGGATTTTCTCATCTTGTCTTCGGCGGTTTTCTTGATGTCGGCGATCATGTCTGTCTCCTCGTCAGGGTATGACCCGGGTGCCTTCCGGCTCGCCCAGGACCACGCGTCGCATGGCCCCGGTCTTGAAGATGCTGAACACGGCCAGGGGCAGCCGTTGTTCCCGGCATAAGGCAAAGGCGGCCGTATCCAGCACACCCAGGTTGCGGGCGATGGCCTCGTCGAAGGTCAATTGGTCGTAACGCGTGGCGCCCGCATCCACCTTGGGATCGGCGCTGTACACACCATCCACCTTGGTGGCCTTGAGCATCAGGTCGGCGCCGATCTCCGCCCCACGCAGGGCGGCGGCCGTGTCGGTGGTGAAGAAGGGGTTGCCGGTACCGCCGGCAAAGATCACCACGCGGCCCCTGGCCAGGTGGCGTACTGCACTGTCCCGCTCGAAAGGCTCGCCCACGTGCGCGATGGTGACGGCGGTCTGCACACGGACCTCCATGCCGGCTGCCTGCAACGCATCCTTCAGGGCCAGGGCATTCATGACCGTGGCCAGCATGCCCATGGAATCCGCCGTGGCCCGGTCCATGCCGGACAGGGCACCGATGGCGCCGCGGAACAGGTTGCCCCCGCCGACGACAATGCCCACTTCCGTACCCAGCTCAACCACATCCCGGATCTGTCCGACGATGGCCGTCAGGGTCCCGGCATGGTAGCCAAAGGCATTGGGCCCCATCAGGGCCTCGCCGGAAAGCTTGAGCATGATGCGGGCAATGGCGGTCATATGCGCTCAGACCTTGGTGGCAGCGGCCACTTCCGCGGCAAAGTCGGTGACCTTCTTCTCAATGCCTTCACCCACCACGTACAGGGTGAAACCATGACACTGGGCGCCGTGGGCCTTCAGCACCTGTTCCACGCTCTGTTTGTCGTCCTTGACGAAGGGCTGGGACAACAGGGTGACCTCCTTGAGGAATTTCTGCACCGTGCCCTCGGCGATTCTTTCCAGCATGGCCTCCGGCTTGCCGGCCTCCCGGGCCTTCTCGATGGCCACGCGTCGCTCGGTTTCGATGAGCTCCGGGGCTACACCGGAGGCATCCAGGGACTTGGGTTTGGAGGCGGCGATATGCATGGCAATGTCCTTGGCCACGGCCTTGTCTCCGCTCACGTCCACCAATACGCCGATCCTGCCGCCATGGATGTAGCTGGAGAATCTGCCCGTGGCATCCCGGCGTGTGAAACGGCGGATGGACATGTTCTCGCCGATCTTGCCCACCAGCTCGGTGCGAACCTCTTCCACACTTTTGCCACCGTAGGGCAGGGCGGAGAGGGCGGCCACGTCGGTGGGGTTCCGATGCAGCACCATCTCGGCCAGGGCCCGGGCCAAGGCCAGGAAGTCGTCGTTCTTGGCCACGAAATCCGTCTCGCAGTTCACCTCCACCATGGCGGCGGATTTGCCGTCGGCGGCGACATGGATGGCCACCACGCCTTCGGCGGCCACGCGGCCGGCGCTCTTGGCGGCCTTGTTGCCGAAACGCACGCGCAGGATCTCTTCGGCCTTCTGCATGTCGCCACCTGCCTCGGACAACGCCTTCTTGCAATCCATCATGGGCGCGTCGGTGCGTTCACGCAGTTCTTTCACCATGGAAGCGGTGATTTCAGCCATTTTTTCTCTCCTAAGGTCTGTAAAAACGCCCCGGGGTGCGGGGCGTCGAGTTGCTGCGATCCAGGGGGCCTACCCCAGCGTCCGGAGATGGCTACTGGGCAGCCGCTTCGCCGGCGTCCACTTCCACGTATTCGTCCCCGGCGGCGGCAACCAGCTCCTCCACCATGTTGGCCTTGCCTTCCAGGATGGCATCGGCCAGCCCACGGGCATACAGGCGAATGGCACGGGCGGAGTCATCGTTGCCGGGAATCACATGCGCCACGCCCTCGGGGCTGTTGTTGGAATCCACCACACCGATGACGGGAATACCCAGCTTGGCGGCCTCGGTGACGGCGATCTTCTGATAGCCCACGTCTACCACGAACAGGGCGTCGGGCAGGCGCTCCATGTCCTTGATGCCACCCAGGCTGTTCCGCAGCTTGTCGTACTCGCGCTGCAGGCGCAGGGCTTCCTTCTTGATCAGGGTGGAGTCGACCAACTGTGTCTCCATCTCCTTCATGCGCTTGACGGACTGCTTTACGGTCTTGAAGTTGGTCAGCATGCCCCCCAGCCAGCGGTGGGAGATATAGGGCATGCCACAGCGGCTGGCCTCCTCCGCCATGATGTCCCGGGCCTGGCGCTTGGTACCCACGAACAGGATGCTGCCCCGATTGGCTGCCAGTTGGCGCGCGAATTTGGCAGCCTCCACGAACAACGGCAGGGACTGCTCGAGGTTGATGATGTGGATGTTGTTGCGCTGGCCGAAGATGTAGGGGGCCATCTTGGGATTCCAGTAACGGGTCTGGTGGCCAAAATGCACACCGGCTTCCAGCATCTGACGCATGGTCACGGACATGAACTGCTCCTGGGTTAAGGTTTGACCGCCACCCGCGAAGAACCCCGACTGGCGGGGCACCTTAACTGTGCGGATGTGTGGATTGGGCCGGTCCGGCAACATGTCGGACGCAAAGCTCAGAGATGCTAACAGCCCAAGGGATATCCAGGCAAGGGAAAGATCGGTCACGGCACCAGTACCGCCATGCCGCCCTTCCCTGGTCGACCCGCTCGGACAACCATGCGGAGCGCCGATTCCTCCTGCTCATTGTCCGCCCGTCCGCAGCAGCACCACCACCGCGCCACTCCCTCCATCCGCCGGTCTGGCCTGCACAAAGGCCAGCACTTCATCACGCTGCATCAACCAGTGCCGCACATGCGCCTTCAATACCGGCTCGCGGTTCTTGGAACGCATACCCTTGCCGTGGATGATGCGCACACAGCGGATACCGCGCCTCTTGCAGTCGCGCAGGAAAGCCACCAGTTCACCTTTGGCCTGCGCCCGCGTGTGGCCATGCAGGTCCAGCTCCAGCCGTGGCGGCCATTCACCTCTGCGTAAACGCCGCAAGGTTTGCCTGGACAGACCGGGACGGAGGAAGGAAACATCGGCTTCGAATTCCGTGTCCACGTCCCACTGGATGGGGTCTTCCAGCGAGGCGGCCAGTGCCTCCTGCTCGTCCCGGAGCAGAAAGCGGGGAAGGGGAAGCGGACGGGAGGGATAAGACGGATTGCGACCATGTGGCGTAAGCGGGGTGACATCCACCATGGCCTGTCGGAAGACCAAGGCATCTTCATCGACTGCGTGCGCATTCGTGGCAGGACGTGAATTCCCCATTCCTTCAAGGCCCTGGCCGTATTTCCTAATCTTTGTCATCAAGATAGCGTTCGGCATCCAGCGCGGCCTGGCAGCCCGATGCGGCGCTGGTGACCGCCTGCTTGTAGATCATGTCCTGTACGTCACCGG
Organism: Pseudomonadota bacterium; assembly: GCA_029558905.1. Classification (GTDB taxonomy): domain Bacteria; phylum Pseudomonadota; class Gammaproteobacteria; order Burkholderiales; family Thiobacillaceae; genus PFJX01. The sequence continues at coordinate 183,524 of JAKQCX010000005.1, read as the reverse complement.
CTGCAAAAACCCCAGGGATACTCGTTTGGGTAGCGTTGCCGTGACGGCCGGCCTGGGTGACGAGATAGCCATGCTCCATTTCCAGCTGGCCTGCAAACAGTTCGGTATTGGGCCTGTGGCCGATGGCAATGAATACACCGGTCACGGCCATCTCCCGGGTGGCATCGGTTCGGACGTTTTTGAGCCGCACGCCGGTAACGCCGGACTGATCGCCCAGAACCTCCTCCAGGACACTGTTCAATTCGAGGTGGATCCTGCCTTCCCTGACCCGTGCCATGAGTTGGTCCACCAGGATCTTTTCGGCCTTGAAGCTGTCGCGGCGATGGATGAGGGTGACCTTGCTGCAGATATTGGAGAGATAGATGGCCTCTTCCACGGCGGTATTGCCGCCACCGACTACAGCCACTTCCTGGTTGCGATAGAAGAAACCATCACAGGTGGCACAACCGGATACGCCCTTGCCCATGAATTTCTGTTCCGATTCCAGACCCAGGTACATGGCGGAGGCACCGGTAGCGATTATGAGGGCATCGCAGGTATAGGTGCCGGCATCGCCGAGGAGGGTGAATGGTTTCTCCGTAAGTCTGGCGGTGTGGATGTGGTCGAAGATGATTTCGGTGTTGAAGCGTTCGGCGTGCTGCTGGAAGCGCGTCATGAGATCCGGCCCCTGTACGCCTTCGACGTCGGCCGGCCAGTTGTCCACATCGGTCGTGGTGGTGAGCTGACCGCCTTGCTGCAGGCCAGTGATGAGGACGGGGGCGAGATTCGCCCGCGCGGCGTAGACCGCAGCGGTGTAGCCGGCTGGACCGGAACCCAGGATGAGCAGACGAGCATGTTTCACTGACATAGCAACTCCCAAGAAAAGATGTCCTGGCTGTCATGCCCGGCAGGCGGGTTTACAGCCAAACCCCATGAACCGGATTCCCGGGGATGGAGATTCACGGAGAACCGTCCGGCTATATTACCAGCGGCCTGGGGACGGATTGGAGATGCGCGCGGGCGCGGTATAGCCATCCAGGATTACAACTTTACATAATATACATTCAGCGTCATTCGGACGAGGCATGGGGTAGCCCGGCGCGGGTGGCATGGAGGGATGCCGCGCCTTACTTTATAGTGCGCGCCATGTTTGCGAAGAACGCGCGCAGCGCCCGCCGCCCGGTTTCCAGGAAACAGGCCGTACGGCGCAAGCCCCTGGCACCGAGGATGGTCGCCATCCTGCGAGAGGCGTGGTGGCTTACGGCCGTGGCTCTGGGTCTGTATCTGTGTATGGTGCTGATGACCTACAGCCGCGCCGACCCGGGCTGGTCCAGGACGGGCACGGGCGAGCCCATTTCCAATGCCGGCGGCGAGTTTGGCGCTTGGCTGGCGGACCTGTTGTTGTATCTATTCGGCATATCGGCCTGGGCCTGGGTGATCCTGACCCTGTTCCTCATCTGGTGGGGATATCGCCGCATCGGTGACCGCCCGGAAGACCCGCTTCACCCCCATGGCCTGCTCATCATCCTGGTGGGTTTTCTGATGTTCCTGTTGTCCAGCAGCGCCCTGGAATCCATGCGCTTCCATTCCCTGGATCTGAACCTGCCCCTGGGCATGGGAGGCATGCTGGGAGGTGCCCTGTCTAGGTCCTTGCAACGGATTTTCGGATTCGATGGCAGTACGGTGTTCCTGCTTCTGGCCTGGGGTGCAGGTTTGTCCATGTTCACCGGCCTGTCCTGGCTAAACCTTTCGGAAAGGGTGGGCACGGTGCTGGTGGGGCTCTCCCACAAGGCGATGGAGATCTGGCATGTCTCCCGTGACCGCAAGCTCGGGCAGGAGGCCCGAACGGAACGCGAGGAACTGGTGCGCGCCGAGCGTACGCGGCAAAAGAAGGAGCCGGTACGGATCTCGCCGGCCACCCCGGCCATCGAGAAATCCGAACGCGTGAATGCGGAACGCCAGGCCACCCTGTTCCACGATACGCCTGATTCCATGCGCCCTCCCCTGCACTTGCTGGATGAAGCCACCCACACCACCGCCCAGGTCGATGCAGTCAGTCTGGAAGCCACCTCCCGTCTGATCGAACGCAAACTGCGGGAATTCGGCGTCGATGTGCAGGTATTGGCGGCATACCCGGGTCCGGTGATTACGCGCTACGAGGTGGAGCCAGCCTCCGGCGTGAAGGGCAGCCAGATCACCAATCTGGCCAAAGACTTGGCCCGTTCCCTGTCCGTGGTGAGTATCCGTGTGGTGGAGACCATTCCCGGCAAGAGCTGCATGGCCCTGGAACTGCCCAATACCCAGCGCCAGATGGTGCGTCTGGCGGAGATCCTGTCGGCCAAGGTCTACAACGACAACCCCGCCCCCCTGACACTGGCCCTGGGCAAGGACATCAGCGGCAATCCCATCGTCGCCGATCTGGCCAGGATGCCACATTTGCTGGTGGCCGGAGCCACGGGCTCCGGCAAGTCCGTGGCCATCAACGCCATGATCCTGTCCCTGCTCTACAAATCCACGCCCGATGACGTGCGCCTCATCATGGTGGACCCCAAGATGCTGGAACTGTCAGCCTATGAGGGCATTCCCCACCTGCTGGCCCCGGTGGTGACGGATATGCGCCTGGCGGCCTCGGCCCTGAACTGGTGCGTGGTGGAAATGGACAGGCGTTACCGCCTCATGTCCGCACTGGGCGTACGCAACATCGCCAGCTTCAACCAAAAGCTGGAGGAGGCCCGCAATACCGGCCACCCCCTCACCAATCCCTTCACCCTCATCCCCGAGAACCCGGAGCCTTTGCATCATCTGCCGTATATCGTGGTGCTCATCGATGAGATGGCGGACCTGATGATGGTAGCGGGCAAGAAGGTGGAAGAGCTCATAGCCCGTCTGGCGCAAAAGGCCCGTGCCGCCGGCGTGCACCTGGTGCTGGCCACGCAACGACCATCCGTGGACGTGATCACGGGGCTCATCAAGGCCAACATCCCTACCCGTGTGGCCTTCCAGGTGGCCAGCCGCATCGATTCACGCACCATCCTGGACCAGCAGGGTGCCGAATCCCTGCTGGGCCAGGGCGACATGCTCTACCTCCCTCCGGGACATGGCATGCCCACCCGCGTGCATGGCGCCTTCGTGTCGGACGATGAGGTGCACCGGGTCTGTGCCTGGCTCAAGGAACTCGGACCGCCCCAATACGACGAAGGCGTATTGGCCGATCCGGACGGGGATGAAGGTGGAGAGGATGGCGAGCGGGATGCGGAGGCCGATCCACTCTACGACGAGGCCGTGGCCTATGTGCTCAAGTCGCGGCGTGCCTCCATATCCTCGGTGCAGCGGCAATTGCGCATCGGTTACAACCGCGCCGCCCGCCTCATCGAGGCCATGGAACGGGCCGGCCTGGTGTCTCCCATGCAGAGCAACGGTAACCGGGAAGTCCTGGGTCCCCGGGGGGATTCTTGATGGTCTCCCCTCCTGGGTCGCGAGCCCTGCCCACTATTCACGTAAAACATTCAAAATGATTCGCATCATACTCACATATATAGCAGTTCTGGCTACATCTCTTCCCGTGCATGCGGATGCCCGGGCCCGTCTGGATGCCTTCGTCGGGGGTACGCGCACCCTGAAGGCCCAGTTCAGTCAGCAGGTCTTCGACGCCAGTGGGCGCAAGGCCCAGGAGGCCAGCGGGGTAATGTTCCTGTCCCGACCAGGCAAGTTCCGCTGGGTCTACAAGAAGCCCTACTCACAGGTCATCGTGGGGGATGGCAAGAAGCTGTGGATCCACGACGAAGACCTCGATCAGGTCACCGTACGCAAGCTGGACCAGGCCATAGGCGAAAGCCCGGCTGCCCTGCTGGCGGGCAACAATGACCTGGAAAAGCTTTTCGAGCTGAAACCGGGCGGTGACCAGGCTGGTCTGGAATGGCTGGAGGCCACGCCCAAGGGCAAGGAAGGCAGTTTTGCGAAGGTCCGCCTGGGCTTCAAGGGCAATGACCTGACCACCATGGAGCTCCAGGACAACTTTGGGCAAACCACCCTGCTGCGTTTTTCCGGACTGGAGCGCAATCCCGCACTGGGCAGCAGCCTGTTCCGCTTCAAACCGCCCAAGGGCGTGGATGTCCTTGGCGACGAGTGAATCCCTTGACCTCTTCGCGCCACCCGTCCCCGGTGGCGCCGGCAAGAGCCATCACGTCCCCTTGGCCGAGGCCTTGCGCCCGGCCAGTCTGAACGAGGTCATCGGTCAGCACCACCTGCTCGGCCCGGGCATGCCTCTGCGCCTGGCCTTCGATGCCCGTCGCCTGCATTCCATGCTCCTCTGGGGCCCGCCCGGCGTGGGCAAGACCACCCTGGCGCGCTTGACCGCGCAGCACTTCAACGCCGATTTCATCCAGATTTCAGCCGTGCTGGCCGGTGTGAAGGAGATTCGTGAAGCGGTGGAGCGGGCTCGTGTCAACCAGAGCCAGGGCCGTCAGACCATCCTCTTCGTGGATGAGGTACACCGCTTCAACAAGGCTCAGCAGGATGCCTTTCTGCCGCATGTGGAATCGGGTCTCGTCACTTTCATTGGCGCTACCACCGAAAACCCATCCTTCGAGGTGGTGGGCGCCCTGCTTTCCCGTGCCCAGGTCTATGTCCTCGAACCCCTGGGTGATGCCGATCTGTCCGCTCTCCTGACTCGCGTCATGGAACGGGCCAGGCTGGGGTTGGAACTGGATGACGAGGCCCGCAGGCTCCTGGTGGCCTACGCCGACGGCGACGGCCGCCGCCTGGTGAACCTCGCAGAACAGTTGGCCGTGGCCGCCCGTGCCACCGGCGTCAATCGGGTGGACGCCACTTTCGCCGCCCAGGCTCTGTCCCCTTCCCTGCGTCGCTTCGACAAGGGTGGCGAGGCCTTCTACGACCAGATCTCCGCCCTGCACAAGAGCGTACGGGGCTCGAACCCGGACGCCGCCCTCTACTGGTTCACCCGCATGCTGGACGGCGGCGCCGACCCCCACTACCTGGCCCGGCGCATCCTGCGCATGGCCTGGGAGGACATCGGCCTGGCCGATCCCCGGGCCGCCCGCCTCGCCCTGGATGCCGCCGAGACCTACGCCCGCCTGGGCAGTCCGGAAGGAGAGCTGGCCCTGGCACAGGCCATCCTCTACCTGGCCTGCGCGTCCAAGTCCAACGCCGGTTACGTGGCATACAACGACGCCCGCCGCTTCGTGCGGCAGGACGGTTCCCGCCCCGTGCCCCTGCACCTGCGCAACGCACCAACCAGGCTCATGAAGGAACTGGGCTATGGTCATGCCTACCGCTACGCCCACGACGAACCCGAAGCCTACGCCGCGGGCGAAACCTACTTCCCCGACGACCTCATCCACCCTCCCCGCTTCTACATCCCCACTTCTCGCGGTTTGGAAGGCCGGATCAGCGAGCACCTGAGCCATCTACGGGAACTGGATTCGCGGGCTGCGGGCAAGACAAGGAAATCGTGACCCCGGACCCTAGCCGCGCCAGCGCGCCAGCCAATGGTCCATCAGCTTGCCGGCCGCCTCGCGCCCGCCCAGGCCGAAGGACAGCGCCACCGCCACCGCCACCGCGCCCAGCGACAACCCGAAGGCCAGCTGGACGATTTCGTTGGCGATGCCCATCGCGCGCAGGCCCATGGCGATCACCAGACCCAGGATGGCGATGCGTGCCACTGGTGCCAGGCCGCGCGTATGCGGGCCGCTGGCGCGGTCGATCGCCTGATGGGCCAGGTTGGCGAGCCAGAAGCCCACCGCTAGGACCAGCCCGCCCAGCACGATGTCGCCGGCGAAGTTGATCAGCGTGGTGATCACGTCGCGCACCTGCGAGAAACCCAGCAGGCCGGCCGCCTCCACCACCGCGAACAGCATGGCGAAGAACAGCACTGCCCAGTGCGCCAGGCGCGACGGCAGCGCCGCGCCGTGCAACACATGCTGCAGGCCGACGCGCTGCGGCATGGCGTCGAAGCCAGCGTTTTGCAGCAGCCGCTCCAGCAGCGCGGCGGCGAAGCGCGCCACGTACCAGGTGAGCGTCAGCACCACGGCGGCGGCAATGATGTTGGGCACCGCGTCCAGCAGCTTGGTCAGCATCAGCGTGGCAGGGCCGGAGATGGCTTCGATGTGCAGCGCATCCAGCGCCGCGATCAGTGACGGCACCAGCACCAGCAGGAAGACGACAGTGCCCAGCAGCCGCGTCAGCTTGACCGAGCCATCGAGGCCGGCGCGCTCGCTCAGCCGATCGGCGCCCGCCGCGCTGAGCAGGTTCACGACCAGGCCGCGCAGCACGCGCGCAACGATCCAGCCCACGAAAGCAATGACCGCCGCGGCGAATATGCTGGGCACCATCTCCAGCCCGTGCGACAGCATCGTCTGCACCGGGCTCAGCGTGCCTTCGAGCCTGAAGGCCGCCAGCACCGAAGGCAGGAACATAAGCAGCACCAGCCAGAACACCACGCTGCCGGCCGAGCGGCTGACCGGCGCCATGCCCGCATGCCGGGCCAGCCGCTCATCCAGCGTGGTGCCGTTCAGCGTCTTCACGATCAGGCTGCGCAACAGCGAAGCCACCACCCAGGCCACCAGCGACAATGCCAGGCCCGCCACCAGATGCGGCAGGTAGCCGACGATGTCACTCATCATCTGCGCGAAAGGACCGGACAGTGCGGCCAGGTCCAGCACGTTCATCACGGCCACCAGCGTCACCAGCAGCAGCAGCCAGAACACACCCAGCGCCACCGATCTCTCCAGCTTCACCGGCGCGCCGGTGCTTTCCTGGACGCGCTGGTCAAGACGCAGCAGGCCCAGCAGCCGCATCGTCGCCGCGCGGCCGACCGTGGCGATGATCCAGCCCAGAATGAAGACTGCAATGGCACCTAGGATCTGGGGCAGATGGTTGCCGAACGACTGCTGCATCGCCGTGATGAAAGGGTCCAGGTTCATGCATTTCCTCCTTCTCGATGAATGGACCGGCAGTGTCTGCGTCTGGTCCGGATGTGTCCGAACGTAACACAGCGCCGAGACAGGCCTGCTGAAGATGGGCCGGCCGCCGTGCAGGGCCCGGCGCGCTCAGTCGGCCGCTCTGAGCCAGCGGGCGCCGATGTCGGAGCGCTTGCGTCCGGCCATCAGGAAGTAGAACAGCGGCTCGCCGTCAATCGACAGGCGGTGGCGGTAGCGCTCCAGGTGGTGCAGCTCCAGCGTCTCGCTGAGCATCAGCTCCTTGACCAGGCGCGAGAAGCCAGTGCGGTCGCCTTCGTGCAGGAAGCTTTCCTTGATGTTGAAGACGATCCAGCCGCCGGCGGCGATCAGGTTGAAGGCCTGCGCGAACGCGGCCACGGGGATGTCGCCAAAGCCCAGCGCGGCAATGCAGGTCATGCCGTCCAGCTGCCAACCCTTCATCTGCCGCGCCGTCTCGGCGTCGAGGTGCGCCATGTCGGTCACGTAGTAGGCGTCGTAGGCATGCGGCCGGTCGCGCTCGCAGGCGGCGCGCGCCTCGGGCAGCAAGTCGACGCCGATCACGCGTGCCGCATCAAGCAGCTCGCCCATCATGCCGTTGCCCGCGCCCAGGTCCAGAAGGCGCAGGCCGTGCACGTCCTGCTGGTTGTCGGCCAGCACCTTCAGCAGCACGTCGCGCGCCTTGGCGGGCGAGCTGCAGCGCAGGCGTTCGTAGAACAGCTGTTCGTACAGGCCCGGCCGCTTGTAAATCTCGCCGTAGTCGTGGAAGCGCAGACGCAGCACCTGATCGTGCTCGCGCAGCAGGAAATAGGACTGGTCCTGCGTCAGTGCGCCGGGCTCGGTGATCGGGAAGCTGATGTTGTGGATCAGCTGGGACATCGGGTGGAGTCGCTCCGTCGTTGCAGTTCTGATGACGGCCATCGGCGAGCCACTCACGAAGCCCAAGCACGGCACACTGAAGCGCCCCGCACGCGAACCACGCCAGTCGGCCCGTGCTCGGCCGCAGGGGTGTGCTGCGGCCGACAACGTGCCGCCGCAGCAGGGCCGACCATAACAGCGATCGCGCCGCGTGTGGGCATCATCGCGACCCGCGATGCGAAAAGGACCGGCATGAAGTATCTGAACGAGGCCGGCGGCCGCTTCAAGCTGCCGCTGAAGGACAACGCCGGCAAGACCGTGGCCACGCTGCTGTGGGGCGACCCGCTGCCGCGGTGCGGATCGAGGCGGACGACCGCAAGCGGCTGGAGCAGTTGTGCCGCTACTTCACGCGGCCGGCGCTGTCTGACCTGCCCCGCGCAAATTCGTGCTCGCCGCGCGTTTTTTACCCCGGGGATGCGTTGAAATCAGCATTTGTTCAGCGCTTCCCTAGGCCTACTTTTCGATCGATCTCGATCGACCCTGAAAGACGCCGAATCATTCCCACTCAATCATCAACGGCTTCTGTAAGTCGTTGATGGGCTTGACGAACAGCTCGAACCGCGGTTGTTTTACCGTCAGAAGTACCGTCACTTCGAGTGGGATCCCCGAGCGCAGCTTTCACCATCGATCGACATCTATCGAGAACAGTCGGCGCGTCCACGATGGCTAGCTTTCGAGATCTATCGGCATCTATCGACTCCCGCGACCGTTCCCGCCGCCGTTGATGCGGGTCCATGTTGGTCAGGGAGGCACCTGGGAAGGCTGGGCATCGAACGCCCTAAGCCATTGTCGCGAATCGCATTTTCGCCATGAATTTTACCGTCACGATGCCGTCCGAGCGACCAAAGTTCATCGTCCGCTCCGACTTCTTCAACGAAGGTCTTCCAAGCTGCATTCAGGTGGCCGAATGGCAGATCTGGGACCGCACCCAACGGATCCGCGACCACCTCGCGGGCCTCGATCTGCAGAACGGTCAGACGCTCCTGCAGGTGAGTGCGCTCCACCGCAAACTCACGCTCTTCGTCCAGCGCCGACTCGCTCTTCTTCCCGACGATCTCCTTGCCCTTCATGTAGAGGGCAGCGGGCCAGACGACTACGACAGCAACGGCGGCAAGCACCGGAGCCACCACGTTGTTCAGGATGCGGTACGAGAGCTTCCTGCGGTCAGGGTTGACGGCATCGAGAAGGTCACGAAGGGACTCCGGCTCGTCCTTCTTTGTCAGCTGGTGCGCGCCGAAGACAACGGCAAGAACCGCGACGCCGATCCCCAGGTACCAATACAGGTAGATCACGCGCCCTCCGCATCGTCCTTCTTGGACCGAGGGAACACGGCCATGGCCCCAACGTCGTAGCCATCAGGTGCGCTCTCGGACTCTGCGGTTCCGTTGTGGCGTACCCGGGTGCTCTTCACGACACCACGCTCCACGTCCAGGAACAGGTCTCGTTCGAACGTGCTGCCGTAGCCCATGTGAACGTACTCGAGCTGCTTGCCCTGCGGAATGCGAATCGTGCCGGAGTACCAGTGCGCGAAGACTCTGTCGGGGAAGTCCGGGAAGATGGTGGCAACGGACGCTTCGGTTCCGTCCTCCAGGGTCCCGTGCAGCTCGACCAGATAGAGCCTGCCATCGACGATCTCCCATCGCCCGACATAACCGCGCCATAGGGCGGTGGAGTTCGACTCGAATCGCGGGTTGAACCCACCCATGGCGAAGAAGTCGCTCAGGGGGTTGGTGCACATCGCCACATCCTCCCCCTGATAGCGAAGCCTTTCGGCGATCTGAGCTGTCATGTTGTGGTTACCTGCTCCGTCGTTCCAGCCTCTGCTTCACAGCCGGTCATCGGGAGGCTCCGTCGATGCCATGTAAGCCTTGCCGCCATGCCCGCATGACGGACACACAAAGCTCACAGCGCCATCTTCGGTCTTATAGGGGACGGCAAGGACATCCGCTCCAAGGAAGCGATCCAGCCACCCCACCGCCGAGTCCTGCGCGGCCAAAGAACTCACGGCAGGCATCAAGGTGGGAATCCACGCCTTGCAGGTCGGGCACGCCTCCGTCCCCCACTCAGTGGCGCAATCGGGGCACACACAGGAGAAACGATGCCCACGGCCGGCCGTGAAGTCTCGCCTCGGGTCGGCGATGGTCCCGCAGGTTGGGCAAGAAAGCAGCGATTTCACGAGTCCGATGGCGGCGTCCAGTGCTTTCGAAAAGTCGGCCAGGGAATCGATCTGCGATCTAAGGTCAGTGATTGAGGCATTCAACGCCTTCTTGCGAGCGTTCAGCGGCCCGCTCGCACCGCCATCTCGGACCGCCAGTCGTAGCTGCTGGGATACGTCCTCGTGCTCGTCCTCCAGAGCCTCGAGCCGCTTCCGCAGAGCGGCTAGCCGCTCCGTAAGGCGGAGATCCTCATGCACTTCAGGCGCGCGCGTAACGACCACGCCGGCGCCGGTGGTCTCGATCCACGCCGCGCTGTCCGCGATGTTGGGTATTGGCGGAGCGGCCAGGACCGGCGGATAAGCAAGGAACCTCGGCGCCGTGATCACCCATCGAAGCTCACGCGCGACGCGCTCGACGCTGGACAAGTCCCATGGCGAGACCGGCAGGAATCCTGCACGTCCCCGTCCTCGCTCGGCGACCTCGTGCGAAAGAGCATTCAATCGATGCGCATGGACAGGGGCGATGCGCCGAAGTGCAGCTTCAGACGAAGGACTCGGATAGAGAACCAGCGTGATCTCTTGTTGGGTCGCGGCCTCATCGGCATCACGGATCAATCTGGCCAGATTCTCGTCATCGAACATCGCGACCGACGCGGGGATCGGAACGATTCTCAAGGGCTTCGCACCGTCGACCGCAAGGCGCAATGTGCCGTCGGTCAATGACCAGGAGAGTCGAGCTCGGGTGCCCCGCCCTTCAAGGTCGATCTCATTTCCTTCGAGAGCCTGCGAGAGGTCCACGGGGTCGATACCGAGCTGGCTCAGCCCTCTGATGACGAGCAGGAGCGAAAGCCCTCCGAAGCAGCGGCAGAGCTCCTGCATCTCCTCGAAGTACTTGTCCGGTCTAGGGGACTGCTCGAGCCCGAGCCTTGCCCAAGCCAACCAGACTTCCGCCACCCTGCGGTAGTGGACGTCGTTCGCGAGGATGTTCGTCATCGTCAGTGTCGTGCTCACGAACGCGCGCCGCGGCACCTCGCGATACAGCACTGAGTCCATCAGGCCAGAAACCGAGTACTTCAGCAACTTCAGGTGCTCGAGGGTGCGCTCGGCCTTGCGGCGGGCCTCTCCGGCATCGAGCGAGTCGCCCCAGAGTTGGTAGACCCGCTTCTGCCGCCAGTGGGAGCCCTGTCCTGCCGTGGAGCTGTGATCCCCGACTTCGTTGAATAGGCGAAGCAGCCTGGCGACCTCGTTCACGCGCCGTGAGAGGTACGCGTCCAGATGATCGACGAGACGGACAGCGACCCTGTTCTCGTAGATATCGAATTGGTCCTCTCGGACCAACGAGAGGATGCGCTTGGGTATGACGGCACGCAGAGTCGGGCGGTCCCAATCCTCGGTATGCGCTGCGAGATAGCTGGGGGCCTGCGTTGCAAGCCGCCGGGCCCTAGCCACCGCTGTTCTTTCGACCTCCACCCTGAGGTGGGTCCGGGGTCGCTGACAGACTTCGACGAGATGGCCGAGACGGTCCGCGAGCAACTTCTCGAACTCCTGCAGTTCCGCTCGCTCAGACATTCCCGGAACCAGGGGAGACACGTCGAGCGCATCCAGCCAAGTGCCGCCCGACGAGAGAACCTCTCTGACGCTGTTTCCGACATCCAGAATGCTCGTTACATCCAGCCGGTCCAGAACCTGCGCTCGCGACATCGTTCCTTCGACTCGCTCGCGACCCGGTTCCATCAACTGCCAGTGCCCTCGGAGATCGGGGACGCAGAAGCTGGGCTCCGCTATGGCAACGGAGTTCCAGAAGGTGGAGTCATCGCCCAGCGGCTCGACCATGAATCTGCCGAGGACCAGATCCCCCGCCTGGACATCACTGGCATGTCCGAGCAACCTGTCGATGAACCTATACGTCATTCAGCTTCATCGGCGCCCAAACGCCGCAGCTCCGCCCGAACGATGCTGGTCGACTTCACCGGCTCACCCTGCGAGCCGAGACGGGGCCATGCCTCTTCGACCGCCAGGCGCAGAGCCTCGAGGTCTTCCGGTCGCGTATCGTGCCGATCGCGAATCTTGCGTAGCAATTTCGTGGCCAGGATATGGTCCACGGCCTCGGTCATGGTGCCGCCGGCGGCCAGGACGACAGGAACGAAGTTGAGCATCTGTCGTTCCAGGCGATTGCCCCAGCCGACCCGGAATCGGCGCCCCAAGATCTCGGCGAACTGGGCGTCCACGAATCGATACGCTGCAGCCGCTTGCTGCTGGTACGCGTTCTGCGCTGCTTCGAATGCACCCTTCAAAGTCGCGAGCGATACCGGAGCACGTGCCCTCGTCTTCTTGGGTTTGAACGATTCCCGATGGCGCGGAAGTTCCATCACGTGAGCGCGATCGTAGGTCTTGTCCGCGAAGTCCTTGGTCGTCTCATCGTGGTTCGCCGTACCAACGAACCAGACGTTTTGCGGCAGCGGAAGGGTCCGACCGTTCTGAAGCAGGGCTGGCGCCGGCTCCACAGCGGCAGTCATCAGATCCAGCTTCTGATACTGCGGGTCTTGCTCCAGCGCGGAAAGCAAGTCGGCGAAGTACTGCTCCGGGTGCGAGAGATTCATCTCGTCCAGAACGACGATGAAGACGCCATCCGCGTAGCGCGGGCACTGAGCCTTGTAGAGCGCCTGCAGAAACTCGGACTCGTAGAAACGCCGCTCGAACGCGTTGAAATGACCAATGAGATCCTGGCGATCCCTCCACCCGGCCTGCACCTCGATGAGGGCGGCCCCGGCACCCAGGGCGCGAGCAAAGGCTAGGGGCAGGCTCGTCTTCCCGGTCCCGCTGATTCCCTGTAGAAGATGGAGCCTGCTCATCGCCATGCCGGCGAGAAAGCAGCGAATGTCGGACAGGGAGTAGTACAGCTCCTTGCCCGACGTCGGATCGAAGGCGACTCGGTTCTGCAGGTCGCCGCAGAACGCAGCCAGATCCGGAATCTCGTCGAACATCGGCACGCGGCCCTGAAGGGCGTCGTCGCCATCCATCTGACTGCATGACGGGAAGGGGCTGACCCCGTCGGACCGCCGAATGCGTTCGTCGACGTCCTTCCGGAGTTCCTCCAGGGCGGCCTGCAGCAAGTCCCTCCCGGTCTCTAGTGCGGCCTTCTGATCCCGGAGCGACTCGAGTTCGGTGACGGCAATCGCCGATCGGGCGACCGAGGCGCGGCTGGCCATCAGCTCCTGGGAGAGTCGCGCACGATCCGCTTCCCACTCTTCCTGTGAGCGCTCCAGCATTTCTAGGCGCGCCACCATGTCCTCGCTCGGGCGCTTGGCAAGGCGATCGGCCAGGGACTTGTTCTCCTTGATCAGGGCGTCGAGTTCCCGTTTGACCTGGTCGAGCGGTCGGTTGCCAAGAGCACGTTCCGCCTCTTCGCGCTCTCGCAATCTCTCGTACAGACTGTCGCGCTCCTTTCGCGCTGCCGCGAGACGAGCTTCCAAGTCGCGGTACTTCGCCTCTGCCTCTTCGAGCGCGGCACCTGCACGCTGCTTTACTCGAAGATCGAATGCCTCACGATCCTCCCGCAGCAGGTCTTCGCGAACATCGAGTTGAGCCTGTTGCTTCTTCAGGGCTGCACGCGTCTGCGAGGCTTCAGTTTCGAACTGCCGCCTCTGCTCGTCCAACTCACCCACCGACGCCGCATGTTGCTCAGCCTGCTCGCGCCTCAGTTGCTCGAGTTCCGCCCTGACCCTCTGGTCCTCTTGCCGCCAGCGCGCGTCCCAATCAGCGCGCTCCGCAGAGATCAAACCGCGCGCCCGAGATAGTTCTTCCCGGACGGCGGCCGCTTCCTGGTCGAGAAGTTGAAGGGAGACGCGGCGTTCCGCCGCAAACCCGGCCTCTGCGTTCAGCTCGCGGACGCGAAGCCCGTCCTCCCGTTCCCGAACCTCCTCCTCCTTGACCTTGAGCGACGATTCCCGCTCTTCGAGCGCTTTCCGGTCGACGGCAAGCTGGGCCTGCTCCTGGGCCAACAGGTCTTGCGATTCCTTGAGAGCCCGTTCGCCCTCTTCGAGACGCGACATCCGCTCCGCTCGCGCCCTGCAAAGTTCATTTGCTTCCCAGAGGTCGCGCGCGGCCTTCACGATATCCAGGCCGTCGGTGCCAGCTGGAGCGGCCTTCGTCGCGGCCTCGATGTCTCCTTCTGTGGCCGTCTCCAGCGCTTGCGAATGGACCTTGCTGATCGCCTCGATCGCCGTTCCCGGGGTCGTGATGTCCGCAGCGGTCACCGGCCCGCTGGTGGGTGAATTGCCAGCGGCGCCTTCGGTTGACGGCGCCGGCTTCTGGTTCTGCTGTGGAATCTGCCTGTGCTTGTTCTTGTGCGTCGCCATCGTGTAACTAGCCCCCTAGCAGTTGTGTCGCGCCAACGTCGATCCCGCCGAGGATGGCAACGGACCTGTAGACCGAATCGATCACCGGAGATATCGCCGCAAGCTCCAGACTGCTGTCACCAGCATGTATGGCATCACCGGCCATCGTTGCGACCTGGTCCAGATCCTCGATGAGCTCTGGCCGACGCTTCGCTGCCCGGACAAGCGGGTGATCGGGCCTATCAGTCGCAACCATCATTGCGGCGACGATCGCGCCGCGAAGCCTCCAGCCGGACTCGTAACACGCCGCCTTCAGGTGATTCGGTCGGGTTCCCCCCAGAGCAGCTGGCAGCGGAGTCTTGAAGCCGAGAGCGGCGGCGCGAGCTTCATAGACGCTCGAGACATAGATCTGATCCTGGACCGGACGATCCTTGCCGCTCTTGTCTTTGAAGTAGACGTGACGCCACACGTCGCCAGGCGGAAAGCGCGCCGCTATCGATCGGAACGACGATTCAAGGACTCTTCTCGCCGCGCCCAGGAGATCTCTCAGACGCTGCTCAGGACACGCGTCGCCAAGCAATTGCGCGTCCACATAGGCCATCTCCAGCTGAAGCAGCTGCTCGAACTCTGGCAGGTCGCGCGCGTTGACCGTGAGTTTTCGCTCGAGATTCGAAGTAGCGAGCGCCCTTACTTCGGCGATCCATCCCCGCTGCTTCTCTGCCTGCGCGTCCAGGGACGAACCAACGAGGGCCTCGACCGTTTCGCGAAGCCTTGGGAAGTGCGCGAGTTCGCGCTCGACGGCGCGTCTGAGGGCCGGGCTCTCTCCCAGCCCGAAGGGATCGCACGCGTGCCAGTCTCCGGTTTGCTCGTTCTCGACCAGATAGATGAAGGTGGACAGGAAGACCGGAGTCGGTGTGTCGTCTACCAGCGAGATTCGCTCGAGCACCGGACCTGCGTCCAGGTCGAGGTGCTCGTCCTCATCGGCCGACTCGAAGGACTCGGAATTGCGCAGGGCCGACTTGTGCCGCCGGGTCGCCCGCAGTATTTGCCGCACATCTGGCGCCGGCGGAACCGAGGGGTCGAGCGGTCGGCACATGAAGGCCCGCTCTCGTCGCGGCTTACCTTTGGTGCCCAGAATCAGATCCGGAAAGCCGTTCTCGCGACGGTCCAGTTCCGCGTAGTCGAGGCGTTGGACGAAGCGTGGCCAGAGATCGCCGGACCACGGGTCCTGGAACACGTGCCCGGTTACCGCAGGTCTCATGTCGAGCGCTTCGGCCTCGAACACCTCGTTGCCTGCAGGCGTTGGCAGTCCGTCCTGCTTGATGAGCCCCCTCTGCAGAAGCTCGGACAGGATGAGCGTGGCCAGGTCCGCATGGATTCTCAGCTTCTCGCCGATTCGCGGGGGGAACGTGATGCCCGCGCGACACATGCCGAGCACTGCCTTCTGCAGGATGTTGACCTGTCGAGGCCGCACTTCCGGTGCGACGACGCGATACATCAGCGCCGGCCACAAGAGGAACTTGCGCTGGCTGTACCGGACTCCCGCTGGAAGACGGGGACCGAAGTGCAGAACAGGCGAATCAAGCTGAAATAACGCAGCCATGCCGCCCCTCGCACAGTTTTCGGAATGCCACCAGGCCGGCAAGGCTTCGTTCGGCGACTTCGCCGCGAAGCATTCCCGAATCGCCAACGACGATCAGTAGCCGCTGCTGGCGGCTCATCGCGACGCACAACCGGTTCTCGAGCATCAGGTGACCGAACTTCCGTCTCAGGGATCGCTCGTCGGAAATCGGAAGATCGTTCGATCGAGTCATCGACAGGAAGACGACATCGAACTCCTTGCCCTGGAAGGCGTCGACCGTGCCGACCCGGATCCGCTCCTTGAGGTGTCCGTCCAGCCCCCGCGTCTCTCGCCATGCATCGGCGACGCGGAACGACCCGTCCTGGAGTTGTTCCGCAATGCCGAGCGCCTCCAACTCGGCGAGGATTCCGTCGACCTGGCCCGCGTAGAACGAAATCACCCCGAAGCTCAGGTCCGGCCGGGCCGTGGCCAGATTCTTGAGCTCCTTCGCGATCCAGCGTGCCTCGGCGGGTCTGCGTTTGCTCTGACCGCCCTGCTCCTTTCCGGCCGATAGCGGAACGTCGACCCAAGCGGCGACGTGAGGTTGGTAGCCCGGCAGGCCGTGCTCGAACTGTTCGGCAGGCTTCTCGGATCGAAAGGCTTCCCCGTAGGGCGCATAGAACGTATCGCTGACGAAGGTACCCAGAACGGGATGCATTCGGTACTGCACGTCGAGCGTGACGGTCCTCTTGATGCCGTCGGCAGCCTCGCGCTCACGCATCGATTCGAAGAGGCGCTGAAAAAGACTGCGCCGCAGCGCCTTTCGCGTCTCGTCGGAGACCGAGAGTTCCAGCTGTCCCTCGACGTCCGGCTCCAGGATATGTGGAAGCTGGCGGTGATCCCCGACGAGGATGATCCGGCGCTCCGCCAGTGCCATCGGAATGAACAGATCGAGGGGATTGGCCCGCGCCGCCTCGTCGACGATGACGTTCGCGAAGACGCTCTGCTCCCCCTTCTGGAGGCTCATCTGAAAGCCGACCGCCTGCTGACAAGTGGCTGCCAGCACGACGGTGTAGTCGCGCACGGCAGACCTCACGCCATCGACGTCGTTCTCGAGGTCGAACAGGTATTCGTACAGGACCGCGTCTTCGCCGCCGGACGACTCCCTCGCCCGCGAAAAAAGCTCGTTGACGATCTCGGGGAGCAGTTCCTCCAGGTCGGCATGTCCGCGCGGTCCGCCGACCGCAGCGGGCTCCGCAAAGCGGTCGATGAGGACATCCTGAAGCGCCTTGAGTTCGCGCAGGAATCCGGGGGGCTCATCCGCATCCCAGTCGGCCGCAGCGGAGAGCAGCCGCCGACTGTTGTCGTCCAGGGACCCGAGACGTTCGAGCCGCTGCATGACCCGCGCAGCATTTCGAGCACCGTCGTCGCCAAAGCTGACCGGATCGATGCGGAGCGCCCGGACGGCCTTCAGCAACAACTCCCGATCGTCCGACTCGAAGTTCGGCATGAACCCGTGTTGCGCCGACAGCTCCTGTCGAATCGCAAGGAGGCGATCCAGTACCGACGGCGACAGGTACGGTCGCGCGATGTCTTCGATCTCGCGGACCATCTTCGCGGACTCCACGGGGCCGAGCCGCGAAGCTTGGTAGGCCGCAGACATGGCCCGCACTTTCCGCAGGACTTCGCTAACCGGCCTCTCCGGCAAGCTCGCAAGGTCGGCTCGGATTGCGTCGACGCGCTCGCGCCGCCATCGGTCGAACCCGTCCCCGTCATCGCTTCGTCCGTGTTTCCTGCCGACCTTGATGGCCGGCAGGCCGAAGACCAGTGTCTTGGCCGCCGCGTTCTCCACGGCATCGTGCTGATAGCTTGTGAGCAGCGTCTGACCGGCGAGGTCGCCGTCTTCACCCAGCTCGGCCAATCGTGCCTGAAGGCCCGCGATCGTCTTTGTCTTGCCGGTGCCGGGCGGCCCTTGAATCAGGGCGATGTCCGGCGTGTTCAAGGCGATTCGAATGGCTTCGATCTGTCTGGGCGTGGGATCGTCGCCGAAGATCTCCTTCACGGCCGCCGACAGCGGCGCCTCCGCCTTCCGCCTTCTCTCCGGTACCACGCTTCCTTCGAGCAGCAGCCCCAGTTGAGGCATGGGACATTCGGCCAGAGCGATGCTGGCTTGTGCGCGCTCCCTGCGCTCGAGCCGCTTTCTGTCGCCGCTCATGCTCATGAAGAGAACGCCGGGAACAGGAGGCTCGCGGTCGTCCAGCTCACCTGTCGGCAGGACGTCTAGGTACCGCCCGGCAGCCGTACCGCCAACGAACGACCCGACGAATGCCCTCGGACTCCTGGCGAGGTCCCCTTCGGTCGACGAGCCGTTTGCCGAAGTATCCGAGGACTCCTGCAACTCGCGTGGAGGGTGCGACGCGGCCTCCAGTTCGACATCCTCCGCACCTCGGAGCAGATTCAGGGCTGTGTCGATCTGCTTCGCATCCTGGATCCAAAAGCGCCATCGTCCGTCGGCCTGCCGTTTCGCGTCCGAGTAGCTCAGCCACCCAAGCGTCCGCGCTCGGCGAAAGACGCTGTCCCGCTCCAGCTTGTTGTACTCGCGCCAGACGTTCAGGTAGCTCCCGGCCTGTTCCACCAGCTGATCCAACTGGGAGCGGGCCGTACCTCGAAATGCGCCTGCAATGGTCGAATCGCAGAAGCGCACGTTGCCTTGAACAGGAACGATCGGGCGCCTCTCTTCCGCAGACGATCCACGACGCGCTTCGACGAGGCGCGTCACGAGAAGCCGGTCGTCGGAAGTCTTCTGGACATCGATCGCATACCCCTTGCCGTGCATGCGAAACGGACGACGGTGATCACTATCCGGTGCGGGGCTGCCGGAGATGAAGACCTTGGAACCCGACTCCTGGTCGACCAGGACGAAGCGCTCCGTGAGCCACTGAATGACTTCCGTTGCAGCGATGCTCTTCCCGAGCTTCTGACGGATGACGTCGACGATCTTCTCGTCGACCCCGATGTCGATGTTGCCCGGCCAGGAGTACTGCACCGGAAACTCGTGCATCTGGACCTGTAGCCATTCCGTGGCGCCGCTCTTTGGCGTCACCGCAACGACCCATCCCAGTCGAGGCAGATTGCGGTCGCGCAATCGCGCGAGAACGGTTTCCCCCTGTTTGTCGCGCCCGCGCACGCTAACCGCCACGGTGCCGACACGAAGCAGCGATTGGCCGGTGGCTTCCGAGAACAGCAGGGCCGCTTCGCTTCTCACGGCCACCGTCATGTCGAACGTCGGGGCATCGGCAGGGACGAGCTCAATCAGCGAGCACGTTCCGAATGCAGCTTCGTGCGCCTTCATTTCGTGCCCCCCCTGCGCGCAGTGAAGGACACGACCCTATGGAGTGCGTCGGGAGATCCGAGGTGTAAGCGCCACGAGGCCTCGTCGTGCTTCAGTAGGATCGACAAGGGTTTCGGTCCGACCGAGGCAGATCTGGCTCCGGTGGGCGATGTGAGCCGGTAGGTTGCCCCGTCGAGTGACTGGAGCGTGACGCGCGTGCCCTCGAACTTCAGGTCGATCACCGGACGCTGCCCGTCCCGACCAGCCTGCCCGGTGGCAAGACGACGCGTGATGACTCTCGACTCTCCATCGGTCAGTGCCAAGGCGGCGACGATGACAGGCCTTCGACGATCACCGGAGGGTCGCGATACGAGCTCCGAGCCCTCACCCAACGCGGGATCCCAGAGCTGGAACTCCGCGACGACGAAACCCAAGCGCGGCGCGTCACACCAAGGGCATTGCTTGGCGTTCATGTAGTACGTTCCGTGGCACTCCTGGCACAGGACTGTCGCGTCGGCAGCGGCGTGCAGTCTCTCCGCCCACTCTGAGACACCGGGCCGCTGCAGTGGCTCTGCGAGACCTGCACCGAAAGCTCGCTGCGAGATCTCCGCCAATCGCGCGGAGAGCGTGACGCTTCGTGGAATCCCGATGGAACAACGGTTCGAACTGTTGCTCGGGTCATCCACCCAGGGCATCGCTCCCGCAAACGCTTCCTCTTCGCGCTCGGGTGGCCCGTTCGCGACAGCGTCGCCGATGAGCGGATGGACCAGGGATAGTGTCTGGAAGGTCAGGACAGCAAACGCATGCGCATCGGTCAGCGAGTTCACTCCGGAAGCGCCGCGGATGAGTTCAGGCGCACCATAGCCAGGAGTGAACACCGTCGGCAGCCCCGCGCTGGACACGTAGTGGATGTTGTCGCTGTCGATGAACCGAACTTCCGTGGCGTCGCTGGCCTCGGAGACGAAGATGTTGTGCGGCGACGGATCGGAGTACACGAGCCCTTTGCCGTGAAGAGCGGATAGGACGTCGGCCGTACGTGCCAGCAGTGCCAGCCGTCGCCGAAGTCCTCCCGTCTGGAAGTACCAGGACGCAACCGCGGTCGTCGCCTTTGGCGGATTGCAGAGCGCGCTCAGTGGCTGCATTCCGGTCAGCAGCTCCATCAGGTAACCAAGCACGGGCTCGCGCAGCATTTCCAATGGGCGAGCGATCTCGAGGTCCGCCAGCGGCAGCCGCTTGACTGCCGTGAGCTGGTTCCGGAGCTGCTCGCGTCGGGACGGCGACGAATCGAAGATGATCTTGGCGGCCAGGCGTCCGCCTTTGACCTCGAAGACGGCCCCTTGCCCCCCACGGCCGAGTTGACGCGTCAGCACGTGACGAGCCCCATTCAGGTCGGTCACTTGGCGGGTGACGGACGTCATGCCGATCCCCCGTTCGGCCACGCCAGAACTGCGATGGTCTTGTCGTCGAGATGCCGTGGCGTGGGCCATTCGTTCAGTTCACGCCGCAGCGAACGCCACCGAGCCACCGGCTGCAATGTCGCGATCTCGTCCTTCAGCCAGGCGACGAAGTCGGCGAGGCGATCGGGACGAAGGTCATCCGAAACGCCATCCGATGCGAGGACGGCGATGTCGATCTCGGAGCACTCGAAGCAGTGCTTCGCCCAGACACCACCGCTACCGAGCGACTGGGTCTCGTTGGAAAACCCCGATGCCCGCGGATGCTCTACCCGCTCGATGGCGCCGCGCCTGCGCACGGCTGCCATCCCGTCGCCCAGC
Source organism: Pseudomonadota bacterium (assembly GCA_029558905.1). Classification (GTDB taxonomy): domain Bacteria; phylum Pseudomonadota; class Gammaproteobacteria; order Burkholderiales; family Thiobacillaceae; genus PFJX01. The sequence goes on along the minus strand of JAKQCX010000005.1, from coordinate 162,515 downwards.
GCAGCCACATAGGTTCGTCCATCGTGGTGCGCGAGCGCAAGCAGGCATGTGGCTGCGCAATCCGAGCGATCGAACGGAGCGATTTCCTCCAGCCAGAGCGGCTCGATTCGGCCGATGAGATCGTCGAGAGAACCTGTCCCGCCCTTGTGCCACGCCCTGACCGCACGCAACGTCGCAATGCAGGCTTTCCTTGCACCATGCCTGGCACGGTCCTTCGAGCCCAAACCGTCGCTCACCACGACCAGGCTACCGAAGGCGCCGGACGCGCCGAGCCATTGGTCCTCGTTGGGCTTTCGTAGCGCTCTGTGGGCAGGGCCGGCAACACTCGCACCGAAGTAGTCCACACGGCTTCTGCGTGCCATGTGACCTTCAGAAGTCATAGTCGTCCAGAGCGGTCGGGTCGACCACGACCACGCTGTTGGGATTCACGCTGCGAGTGCGCTGGGTGACGCTCATGGTGACCCACCGGAAGAAGTTCTTGATCTGCCGGGCCTCGTGCGCCGAATACACGCGCGCGCTCGGATCAGCCAGGAACTCGGCCAGCATGGCGGGATCGGCGTCGTCTCCGATCCCGAGGACAAACCGTGAGGCCTTCGAAGCACGGTCCGAAGCGAGCAAGCGCTGCAGGGGTTCGCGCCACTCGTCGGTGGGCTGTCCGTCGGATACGAGCACAACGGTCGGCCGGTATGCCCGGCTCGGAATCTGCGCGTGGTCCTCTACCATCTTCACGACCAGATCGAAGGCCGCGCCCATGGGCGTATTGCCCGCTGCGCCGACCCGCTCCCACTTGATCTGCGCCGCCGGCAACAAAGGCTGGTGGAGCCTGGCGCCGCCCTTGCCGAATGCGATGACAGCTACGTGGATCTCGGCACGGCTGTGATCCTCGGCCGCGAAGCTCTCGATCATCGACTGGATAGCGTCGTTGAGCGCATCGATCTTGCCGTTCGCGCTCATGCTGCCGCTGACGTCGGCGAGCACGATGACGGGAAGGGGGCGCGCCGTCGAGACGGTGAAGTCCTTGAGCTTCGACATGTTCTTCTCTCCTTGCGTATTCGTCCGGGGCTTCGCCGGCCCCTTGGGTTTGTTCGGCCGAGCGTCACGCCCAAGCTCTTTCTGCAGCTGCCGCTGTACGAGCGACGTCCCGTTGTGTCGGCTGGCGATGTCTTCAAGGTACTTTGCCCACCCCATGCGCTGCCTCGTCTAGTTCCGCACTAAAGAGCTATCGACCATCAGTGCCAACGCCGTCCGCCACGCGGCTTCAGTCCTCGGAAATCGCTGTTCCTGTACACCGTCAGGATCGCGGATCCGTCGGGGGTGCAGACCACCTGAACTCCCTCGCAACTGCCCACATCCACGCCGGATCGCGCCAGCTTCTCCACTTCCTTCCTGCCGATGACGTGAATCGCTGCCCCGCGCACGTGAATCACGCGCCCGTAGCTCAGCACGGTGTCGATGGTCCTGCTGTTCAATCCGCGCCCGCTCATGCGAGCCCAAGCGTGATGCGTGATGGCCGGGGCGTTGCTGGCTGCGCTGCTGTGCTTGTTCATTTGGCTGGCTCTCCTGGGTTGAACGGGCCCGGACCGGTTCCGGGCCCCACACCAGCCAATGTTGCGATAAGCGTGCCAACACCCCTGAGATCACTCGCCGAAAAGCAGAAAACACCTTATGTGACAATGATTTATAGAGATTAAGACCCCCCGTCCCAAGGCTTGCGCATGGCCTAGAAATTAGGCCATTTCGGAACGAAGCTTCCAGCGCCTGGATCAAATCTTCCTCTCCCTAGCTGCCGACCATTCTCTCAAGGCGCGATCCGTCACATCGCAGAGGGTTTCAGGCGAAACGCCTCGCTTTTTCGCAATCCTGCGAAGCTCGTCTGCCAGGTAGCCCTTGAGCGCCCGCTCAACGACCTTCGTCTCGATGGTCTCGCCGGGCGGAATCAGCGCATCCAGGCTCGACGACTCGGCAAAGGCGCGCGCCACCGACTGCGGTAAAGAGTCCGCCCCGACGTCAGTCCGGGATCCATCCACGCCCGCCAGTCCGTAGTCGGACGCATCGGCGGCCGACAGAGGCGAGTGCCGATCGGCCCTGGCGGCGATCGTGCGATACGCCACCCGAAACAAGTCCCTCAAATTCCCGGGAAGTGGATGACGCGACAGCTCGTTCACGATGGCCCGGTGGGCACTGTCCGGAAGCCGTATGCGGCCACTGCCGGCTCGACGCGAGGCCTGAGCGAACACCATTTCCCATAGCCAGGGAATCTCTTCGGGAACCTCACGCAGCGGCGGCAGCCGCAGAGTGAGCATGCTGATGCGATCGAAGAAGTCCGGATCCAGTCGCTCGCGCAACTCTTCGTCTGAAAGGTTCGTCGCCGATATGAGTCTGAAGTCGCTGGTCAGCTGACGATCGTCGCCGAGGCGCATGTAGCTCTTTTCCTCGACCGCCTTGATCAGAAGGCGTTGCAGATCTCGGCTGACATCCCCCACCTCGTCGAGAAACAAGGTGTCCTTGTGGGCCATGGCGAGCAGCCCCTCGTGGTCCTTGAGAGCGCCGGTGAAGGATCCGCGCTTGTAGCCGAACAACTCCGCACGCATCGTTTCGGGGTTGTACTGACCGCAGGCGACCGCTGGCCAATGGGCATCCCGCTCCGGGACACGGTAGGGGCTGTGCGATCGAATCCAACCAGCCAGTGTCGTCTTGCCCGTGCCCCGCTCTCCTAGCAGGAGCACGGGCACATTCAACTGCGCAAATCTGCGAGCCTCGTCGAAGATCTTGCGCATCCGCTCCGACTGAAACCGAGCGGGATCCCAGACGACCGCCGCATCCTCGGAAGACGTTTCCAAGGGACGTGCGGCTCGGTATGCCTTGTAGTAGCTGTCGATGCCGAGTCGAACCGGAACGACAGCGGGACGGCCGTTCCGTTCCTCCTTGCGATAAGACTTAACGAGGGAGAACGGGGCATCGATGAAACCCGTCTCGCCCATCAGTACCAGGACCGTCTGCATGGAAGGCGTGCCTGGACTGACGTGAATGATCAGTTCCCGATCGGCGAACTTCCTTCGCACGGCCGGGAGCCTCTCCCTCAGGAACTCGAAGATCTGCCCGTGATCGGTTGGATCGTCACCATCCCAAGGCTCTGGGTGAATGCGCAAGCCGGGATCCTTGGCCTTCAGTTCCTCCAACGTCTGGCTGACCGCTCGAGACTGGCGCGTCTCCTTCCCGTCGGGTGAGCGTCCATGGAACAGCACGAAGTCGGAGACGCTCCCCGCATACGGCGAATCAGGATCGAACAACAAGGTCAGTGTCGGGCCCGGAACCGGAGAACCGTCGACAAGGCGAAAGGCACTACCGGCCCGATCACGCTCGTAGGGATCGTTGTTTACGGCTATCCAGGAGATCAGAACTCGACGACGCATGATTGGCGGCTACCCGATTCCAGCAAGGAGTCGATCGATGAGATCGCTGGCCTGACGTTGTCGAAGCACTCTGGCCTCGCGCAGCTCAGGGTCCTGCCCTTCGCCAAGCTCGAACTTGGCCACCGAGACCGGTCCATCCTTGCGATAGCCCTCGGTCGCTTCGTCGTCGGCGAAGCGTCGGCGGACGACGTCCAGCGCTTCTCGGATCACGGCTGCGTGCTTGCCCGCGAGCGCCCGGCCGAAGGCCGCTACGACGGCGTCCGGCCCGTCCGGCGCGTGCTCGATGCAGTAGATCAAGTCGTGGGCGTCCTTGCGTTCGAAGCGCTGGTCGAACGCGAATGCCTTCAGGCATGTGAAGCTGACGATGTCGGCGTGCTTGACGCGCTCGGTCGCCATCCCGTTTGCGCCGAGCAACTCAGCGCGGATCTCGGCAACCTGGTACAGGTCGAACACGATCGACGAGTGCGGGATGTTGAGCGCCGAGATCGTGCCGTCCGTCGGCAGCGGCTGCACGCGCCCCCCGGCCATCTGGGGCGCGTCGGCGAGGAGCTCCAGCACCATCAGCGCGCCATGCTCGGTGCGGGTCTGCCAGCGCCACGACAGCTTCACGCCCTGCTCGTTCTCGGCCCTCTCGAAGCCCATGCGCTTGAGGTTGTCCTCGAGCGTGTGGTACGCCTCGGTGTCGGCCAGCAGCTGCAGATCGATGACGATGTCGACATCCAATGTGCCGGCGTGCGCCGGCACGACCGGCGGACGCGCGGGGACCAGATACCGCGGCGTCAGGCCGCCGACCAGATAGACCGAGTCCTTCCACGGCCCAAGGCCGCGCAGCAATGTCACCAGCACCCGCTCGCAGTCGAGCGTGTACTGGTCGCTGTAACCGTCGAAGGTTGCGGGCTTGGCCATCAGAAGCCGATCCTTTCTCGACGCAGGTGTGCGGCCATTTCCTTGGCTCGACCCTCGCCGCGGAGGAGGTCGAGGTACACCTGGACCGGACTGGCCAGCCAGACCCCGCCGACCCGCTCGCGAAAGAGCAGGTCCCCGGCCGACTTCGCCTCGATGACGGCGAGATTCGCGCCCTCACTGACGACGCGTGCGCCCAGGTCGGCGATCGCGGCATCGGCCCCCGATCCCGCCAGCAGGCGGCATCGAACCTGCGAGACCGCCGACAGGAACGGCGCGTAGCGCTGCGCGGCCGCCTCGAAGCTGACCGTGTACTCGACGCCGTGTGCCTCGCAAACCTGGCCGAGCCGCTCCATCAGGCCGTCGGGCTTCACCGCGGGCACGAAGTAGCGTCGCAGCGCCGGCGGCCGGATCGAGCCCAGCTGCTTCGCCCAGGCATCGAGCAGCGCGGCGGGTTCCCGAAGGTGCCTCTGCTTGCTGGGGCCCTGCCCACGCGATTCGAGCCAATCGAAGCGCTCCATCTCGGTGAGCACCTGGGACGCCGTGGCGGGCGAGACCAGCGTCTGCTCGGCGAGGTCCTTCACGCCGAACCAGTCCTGATGGCGAACCAACAGGCCGTGGAGGACCTGTGCACGCCGCCCCGTGAATAGCGAACGCACCGATCGGGACAACGACTTGGGCGGCGGCCGATCGACGTAGAGGTAGGCTCCCCGAGCCGGCAGGTAGAGGCTGCCTCCGCTGTCGTAGTACCCGACCCGTTCGGCTCGAAGCAGCTCCTTCGCGCCCGGCGAGATGGACTCGGCGACCAGGATCGCCAGCGGCTCGCCGCCGCTCTCGCCGGCGGGGTGTTGACGGGCAAGGTCTCTGATCCGCCAGATGAGCTGACGGACATCGCGCGGGTAGACGGCCTTCCTCAGCTCGACGAGCGCGTGGATAGGCTTGCCGGCGACGTCGAGCGCAAGCTGAGCGTCGTGCTCCGGGGCGCCGACGCTTTCGAACTCGGCCTGCACTTCCGGGAGCGACCGAAGTGCCGCGAGGAACTGATCAATCAGCTCCCGTTCGCCCGCCTGCGCCTGAAGCATGGTCACCGCCTCGATTCACCGTGCAGTAAATATGGCCACCATACCGAATATTCTGGCAAGAGGCAATATTTGCTGAACAGCAAATCTGCAATCTACCGGGGAGCCACCACCAATGGCGGCCTCCGGCTCGAGCTAGGAGAGATGGGATGAGACGCCGAGGCACCCCCGTCAGCCGGGAGGCGCTGTACGAAGAAGTCTGGACGGACGCGGTGACGGTCGTCGCGCCCCGTTATGGCCTATCGGACGTGGGGCTGGTCAAGATCTGCAAGAAGCTCGGCATTCCGGTGCCGCCGCGGGGCTACTGGGCGAAGGTCAAGGCTGGCCGACCCACGCGCAAGGTGCCGTTGCCCTCCCTCCCCGCCGGCGCGCGCGGCCTCACCTGCAGGTGACGAGGAACGCGCTCGATCGCGCCCTGCGGTTGGCGGACACGCTGCTCAAGGCACTCGAACCCAGCGGCTTCACGGCGCGGGTGGACGAGGAGAAGGGGCAGACCCTGCTGGTCGGCGGCGGCACGGCCCTGACGATCTCGATCGTCGAGCAGGTCACGCGAACCAGCCACACGCCGACACGCGCCGAGGTGCGGGCACGCGACCGGTACTACGACTCCTTCCGCGTGGGTGACCGGGGAGAGTATCCGAGCATCCCGCAGTTCGATTGGCACCCCACCGGACGGCTGACACTCACGGTGGGATCGTGGCCGTCAAGGAAGTGGAACGACACGGAACGCAGCTTCATCGACTCGCGCCTGAGCGGAATCGTCGCCGCCATCGTCGGCCTGGCCGAAGCGAAGCGCGCGAAAGAGGAGGAAGAAGAGCGCCGCCGGCGAACCTACGAGGAAGCGCGCGCCCGATACGAAGCGCAGGTGCGCGCGCGCAACGAAGAACGTCGTCAGCTGCGCTCCCTGTTCCGCGACGCGAGCCGGCTGCAGCGCGCAAACCGCTTGCGCGAGTTCATCGCCGCAGTCGAGGACCGAGCCCGCCAAGACGGCGAGCTCACACTCGAGAAGCTGCAGTGGATCGAGTGGGCCAGGGCCAAGGCCGACTGGCTCGATCCCCTCGTGCGGCGCAGCGACCCGATCCTGGACGCCCCGGAGCCTGAAGCTCCGAGCTTCTGGCGATTCTGAATCCGGCCGGTTCCGTCGCGAACGCGGACGGCGCCGGACCTACATGTGCTTCTTGTAGTACGCCCACTGCACGCTGGCCAGCCCGCCCAAGAGCACCGCGCCGAGCGGCAGGGACAGCTCCCACCGCACCGGCCCGGGCCAGAGCAGTAGACAGACGCCGCCCAGCCCCAGCACCGCCACCTGCAGGTACTTCGCCCGGTGGTACAGGCCGGCCGACTCGCGTCCACCGCAGGCCCGGCGGATCGCCCGCTGCGTGAAACCGTCGGCGGCGCCGACGGCGTAGAGGAGCAGGAGCAGCGGCGCGAACCGCGCCAGGGTCGCCGCGCGCACGCCGAGCAGTTGGGTGCCGACCATCGCCGCCTCGATGCTCTCCCGGTGCGACACATAGCTGCGCCGCATGACCGTGTCCGGGATCGACAACGACGCCCCGCTGGCGAACTACGTGCCCATGTCGTGGACGCCGGTCGCTTCGAACACGACCGAATACAGCGCGTTGGCCGGCGCGGTGATGGCGCCGGCGCCCTGCCGGGCGGCAAGGGCAACGCCGTGCTCCAGATCGTGCGCGAGCAGTTCACGAAGGCGCTCGATCCCCTGCGGCCAGACCTTGAACACGAACGTCCAGTCGAGAATCCAGGCGCACAGCAGGAGCGCGGCATCGAGCGAGAGCGCCTCCTGGTCGCCCGCGCGCTTCTCGGCTGCCTGCTCGCGGATCAGATCCGTGAGCTTGTTGCGGACGACCTGGGCCATGTAGGCCGTGGGCGGCGCCCCCGGATCGGGTGCGAGCTTCCGGCGCACCACGATCCAGTGCGCCAGGCACTCCTGAACCAGATCGTCGAACTCCTCTCGGGCGAGGCTTCGCGATCGCCTCCTGAACTCGCCCACCAGCTACTTCGTGACCGCGATCTCCCATCGCTGGAGACCATCTCCTGCCTTGAGCGCCATGGCTCTCCCCGTCGGTTGGCTGACGGGAAGGAGATCGAGCGGGGCTCAGCGGAAGGAAAAGAGCGACAGGCGACCTAATTCGTAGGGCCGACAACGGCAGTGGTGGTCGATGTGTCCCGACACTTCTGCGCCGGATTCCGTACCCGGATCCCAAGGGGCTTCGATAGATCTCGAAGGGCGGCGACGCATGGCGACAGACGCCAGGACGCCAAGGCGATGTCCCCCGGGGTCGCGAAGCGCCACGTCAGTGGCGGCTACGCGAGGTCGAAGGTGTGAAGAGTCGGTCGAGGGTTACCACGCGGCGCCCAGCGGGGCGTTACGCAGGCCTCTCGGCCAAGAACGGGGGTGCGAATGAAGCGCGGGAATCAGTTCACGGAAGTGGCGCAGGCCATCAGCACCGCGAAGCAGCATGCGACGCCTGCTGCACTCGATGAGGTCATCGACGACGACCGGGATGCCGGCCGCAATGGCGCCGCGGCACTTCGGCAGGCGGCGCGTGAGATGGAGCCGCCGGGCGCGTTCGACGCGCGAGCGATCCGGGATCTGCACAAGGCGGCGCCGACGGACCCCAAGGGACTGCGTCGCACGATCCGACGCAGCGAGCTACGTCAGATCGTCCCGTTGGCGGATTCGACCATCTACGAGCTGGAGCGCCGCGGCGAATTCCCGCACCGGTTTTACCTCACGGCACGCTGCGTGGTGTGGGACCTGGCCGAGGTGATGGCATGGCTGCAGAGCCGCCGGCAGGCTGGGAGCAACGGGGTGAAGAGGGCGCTGATGCCGGACTTTCGACACAGGGCGCGTCGCAGACCCGACTAGCCGAGACGGCTCCAGCCAAGGATGCGATCGAGCAGCTGGATCAGCCTCTGGCCAGGAGCCTGGTTATGCCTAGTTGTTGAGCAATGACGGTCGAAGCCGCTAAACTGCGTCACCAATAGTCGAAATCCACCCACGAGCTTGGTCGGCTTGTGGCGTGAAGTGGCCCACCTGCCAAGAAAAGGAGCTGACCATGTCCACGTCTCCCTATCGGGGCGGGTCGAGCGTATCTGCTCGCTCCGTCACCCCTTCCCTCCAGCTTGCGAAGCTGGCTGAACTCCTCGCCAGTGCGTTGCCCGCGGCGCAGGATGTGCCGCTGACGGCCCTTCCGTTGGTGAGCGTTCGTGACGGGCAGGTTGTCGTCAACACGCGCGACGTACTTGCCCGCCTATTTCACAACCCTGAGTTCACCAAGCAGTTCGAGCCTGGCGACGGCAGCGGCTTCATTCGCGACATGGAGCCCCCTCCGCGCGGTACCACAGCGCGCGTGGGTGGCCGCCTGCAGCATGGATCCGAAGCTGCCGCCGCAAGGAGTCTGGAGAAGGTCTACTCGGTCGTTTCCGACCTGGTGGATGAGGTGCTGAAGAGCGTTGCACCGGGCAGCTTGGCAATGGCCTCGATGGACGAGGCTTTGCAGCGAATGGCTGACTCGGTGAATGAGCGCAAACCCTCCGCCCCGTCGACTGCTTCGCTTGTTCCGGTGGTGTTCGCATCGAACGATCGCCGAGCAGACGAACGTCTCAAAGACATCGGCAAGGTCCTCACGGCCATCGAGACGGTGGAGGGCCCCGACCGCCTCGAGCTGCTCTGCCAGGGCATCGCCAACAAGCTCCGCAAGGAGGGCATGGAGGACGACGAGGTCGACGAGACGCTGGACGCCATCCGCGCTCAACGTAACCGGCCGGGCAGCCAGATTCGCGACTTCCTGGACTTTCTCGACGACGAAGCGTTGGCGCGCGTCAGGCTCCAGGTGACGATGGGCTTGATGGACGCCCTCAGCGGCCAGAGTACGAAATCGGGGTTCAAGGCCTACGTCCGGCACGTCAAGGACTGCTTCGCCCGGTTTGCTGGCGTCAGGGGCGCGGCCGTCTTGCTGGATCCGAGCCTCATCTACGGGCAGCAGAACGTGTCGGACCTTGCAGAGCACCTCCGCAAGGCGCTGTTCTACTCTTGCCTGCCGGTGTGGGCCGAAGGTGCAGCGCAGCTATTCGAGACACGCACCGAGCCCGCGCAGGGCGTGGCCACGCTTCGTGAGGTCTCCTACCGGTTCCGCGTCAATGGCAACAACCCGCAGACTGGGAAATCGGCGTTCGAGTCGCGGCTGGACCGCCTCCGTGAGCGCCTGTTCGATAACGACGAGAAGGACATCTTCGTTCGACGCGACGTCGCCGAGCTCGTCTTCCTCTACTTGGTCATACCGGACACCATCGACCAAGCCGTCGGCCTGGATGTGGCGGCAGAGGCAAAGCGCATCGCCGAGCAACTCAAGAAGGACCCCACTGCAGCGCTCCGGCACCTGCACAAGACCTTGGTTGCCAGAGCAAGGGTGGTGGAGGCAATCGCCAGCGAGCTCATCGATCTGCTGCGTAGCAAGGTCAACAAGGTCGTCACTCGTGCCAGCGACAACGCGGAGCGCTTCACGGTGTCTCTGCACCGCGGCATCGTGAACTGGGAAGCCGTCGACTCGATTGGTCAGAAGGCCGACATCCTCGTCAAGGCTGAGCGCGGCGACGACTCCATTGCGTGGTTTGAACACCTGACCATTTCGCAGGAGCCGGTTGTGGCGGGCAGCATCGCCTCCTACACGGTCAAGACGGAGCTGATGGAGCGTTCGTTGGCAGTTGCGGGTGACGCGCACGGCGTCGTGATGAGGCGCGACATGGCGTACCCGGTCCTGCCGATTCGCTTCGTACCGTACCGGTGGTTGCGGCCGGAACAGGAATGGGTCGCCAACTTACCCCACGAGGAGTACTTCAAGACCAATGCGGGCATCGAGGTCCAGTACGACCTCGACACGCTCAAACTGAGCCGCGACCGGGACGAGAAGGAGAAGGCCCGCTCCGAGCAGCTTCGCTCCGCGAGCATCGTGGCCTTCGCACTGACGGTGTACGTCGTGCTCTGGGAACTTCAGCGACGGGTCCGGGCCGAGAAACCCGATGTCGCGCTGAGCATCGTGCGACTCCAGCACACTGGACGAAAGCTGAAGCGAGAGGACGACGCCAAGGACCCGAACACGGCGGTGTATGCCGTGAGTCAGGCACTCGAAAGAGCACTTGCTCGCGAAGGCGCTGTTAAGTTGCAGGGCCTGACGACGCAGGCTGACGCCAGCGGCAGCAGCCGGAACCTGGAGTGGAAGCGCAAAGGCGCGCTGAACGCCTTGCTGGGCGGCCAGCCGATGCACTTCGCCATGGAAGGTTCGCTCGACAGGGTGGCACTGCTGACATACGTCACACGGCCGTGCGACTCCCACCCTGCGCATGCGGACGCCGACGGCTATCTCTTCGTAAGTCGAACGTACACCGCGGAACGGCAAGGGGACACGGCCGTTCTGAGAGCGCAGCGGATGCGCTCTCGCTTGGTAGAGAGCCGACAGGAGTTCAAGAACCCCCAGCCCATCCTGGAAGAGATTGCCCGCTTGCGAAGCGACGGCTTCAAACACGTCATGCTGCTGTCGCATCACTACGGCAGTCGCCACATCGGTCGTGCGGCCGAGCGGCACGCACCGCACTCGACTCTCGAGTTTCTAGATGCGGCGATGAAGCGCTTCGACGACCTGCACCTCTACACCCTGCGTCGCGATGTCTTTCCCGCGACCAGACTGCGCAAGCGCGAGGCCACCGAGAGCGGCTTCGAAGTCTTGAACTTCAAGGACCACGAAGCGATGTACGCCTCGCTGTCGCAAGAGGTACTGCGCAGCGTCATACCCGTTTACACCTTTGCGACTCTCGCCGTTGTCGGTGAGGAGAAGGAACGGCCGCAGTCCGGCTTCTGCACCTACTTCTACGAAGTCGAGCAGCGCATCACGAACATCGAGGCGGCCAAGACTGCCGAGATGAACATTCTTGGCATCGGCCAGGCATCCGACGTCCGGAAGTCGCTCGTAAGCGTCCTGCGTGCCATTCACTTCATGGAGAGCGAGAAACCGGCTGCGAAGTCGATGCTGCTGCCAGTCCTCGACCCCTTCGACTGGGCGAATCCGACCAAGACGACGCAAAGCGGCGAGATTGAAGTCATGAACCGCCGCGGCAGCCGCTCGGTGCTGCTGTCACTGCCGGCGATATTGGCTCACGTCACCAAGGTCCTCCACAAAGAGGCCTCGTGATGGAAGCGGTGACGGAACTCAGCTTCCAGCAGCAGGCGGTGCTCTGGGGGCAGGCCTACGAGGTGCTCGTCAAGCGCGGTGTCTTGGCCTGCCTGATTGAACAAGGCCTCGTGCCGCGCGATCGTCCCGGGCTGGTCCGCTGGAACAAAACAAAGCTGCTCGAGGTTTCCCGACAGCTGTCCCGCGAGCTGGACATCATCGACCCAGCGGGTCGCGATGTCGTCAACGCCGCCGTGCGCCACTTGGCGCTGACAGCGTATGGCGTCGGCTACACGGCTATGCGCGCCTACCTGAAGCAGGTCAAGTCCCACTTCAAGAATCCGGCCGACCTCAAGGTCCGGGCTCTCTGGTGTCCGCTGACCTTGCCGGGGGACTCGACGCTCGAGCAGTCTGCGCGCGCCGAGACACGCCAGGCTTTCTACGAGGAGTTCGGGTTGACCGGCCTCGTGGATTCCGACTGGTCACGAAAGGGGCAACCAGCCAACTCGGACTTCACGCTGTGGCTCACCGGCACGGACTCGCGCGACGACTACGTACTTGTCCAGGAGTACTCGTACAGCATGCCGCCGCAGTTGCATGACTTCCGAGAACAAGGTGCCCATCTGGACGAGTTGATGCGGCATCGGCGCATCGTTGACTCCCGCAGCGTCTTCTCCCGTGTGACCGCCGAGGTCGACGGCGAGTCGTTCGAGCTGTCCGGCGACATCAAGAACTACCTCGGTGCGCTGACTTCGCACGACAAGCCTCTGTACAAGTTGTGCCAGGCCAGTTCCTACGCGGAGGCGACGGTCCGACTGTTGCAGAAGCAGGGGCTCCTGAACAAGGCATGCACCGCGCGCGCGCTGGCCGTCACCCCCAATGGGCTCGAGAGCCTGGCAGCCCGCTTTGTCCCGGGGAGCGAGCCGGAGCCGCGCGGCAAGCTGATGTCCCAGATGGGGCGGGCGTATCGCGAGACAGCCAAGTTGGCCGAAGACGACGAGGCGGCCTTGGAAGCCCAAGTGGAAGCGGTGTTCAAGGGCATGGTCGCCAAGCTGCCGCCGCGGCTCCGCAAGGAGTTCAAGCGCCTGCCGGAAACGGCGCTCCAGCCCGGAGAAGACTTCGCCTTCAACCTCGACGAAACCGTGCCGAAGTTCTCGAACCCCGCCCAGGAGTTCACGCTGGACGCAGCGATGGCAATGGTCGATGAGACCGAGCCGCTGCAGGAATACTTTGGTGCGTCAGCACGCGAGGTCGTGGGTGCTGTGATGCGCGAGTTCGCTCAAGGCAGGCCGGCCCTCTCGCTGCGCGACATGCACGCGGCAGCCATCGTCGCCGGGTTGAAGCGTTCCGAACGTGGCGCGCTCAACGTGCTGGCCCTGGAGGGCAACCCAGGTATCGGCAAGACCACGGCCATCCGCAAGCACCTCAGCCTGAAGTCGGACGGTTTCCTCTTCCTTTACGTGAGCCCGCGGGTGGTCATCAACCGTGAAGTGACGGAGAGCCTGGCGCGTGGCGATGGGGGCCAGCCGACGGGGATCCTGACACTCACCACAAACGCCCAACTCATCGCCTCCGCGGAGCGCTGGCATGCCAAGCAGGTCGAGTTGGGCCGGGCTACGAAGCACAAGGTCACGTGCGCCGTGGTGGCCGACGGGGTCCGAGACCTCGTGAAGCCCGCGAACTCGCCGCTGCTGGTTCTGGACACCAAGGACGAGGAGGAAATCGACGCCGAGCACGCAGCGGCCAAGGTGCGCAAGGACCAGCTGTCGGAACACGAAGACCTAGTCCAGGACCGACCGCTCATGGGCGTGCTCAAGGGCATGGCACTGACCGCCAAGGAGCTTCTGCAGCTCAACCCTGACGTCAGCCGCATGGTCTTGACCGCGGCTCTCCAGGGGTTCCGAGAGCGGGCCAACCGCACGACAACCATCGAAGCGCTGTCGAACCTCTTCGCGAACCCCGCGTCCAAGGCTGCCGGCCGAGAAGAGCGCCGGCAGCTCGCAACGAAGATGCCGACCATCGTAGTTATGGTGGACGAACTGGCGGGCGACGGCGCCGGAGCGCCGTTCGTCCACGCGGTCGCCGAGTGGCTCAACAACGAGTTCCTGGCCTGCTTTGAAGATGCGGGCGAGGCCAGCCCGTTCACCGTGACCCTCGTCGTCTCCGACGCCTCCCTGGGCAACGAGGTGGTTCTCGAACGGTACCTAAACGCCGGCGACAGCACACCCGACAAGGTACTGGTGTCTAAGTCCCCCGGCGAACAGCCCTTTCGACTCGCTGTCACCGACGTGCGCATCGCCCGGCGCAAGCGCAAGACGCTGCATGTCATGACGAACAGCTTCCCGGCGAGCGAGCTGCACATCCACTACCGGGTGAAGATGACGGCACTGCGACTGGAGGAGTCGAAGCGCAGCCCAGGAGAGATTCAGTCCCCGCGCGAAGCCATCCGCGATCAGGCGGGCGAGGCGATGAAGCGCAGCGCAGCGGACGAGGTGCTCAAGGCTCTCACCGCAGGTGCGCGACAGGTCATCTACTTCGCCCAGGACAAGCTCTTTCTGCGAGACCTGCGAGCGATGCTGCTCGAGGAAGCACCGGACGACCTGCATCCCGACAATGTCCACGTCCTCGACGCGTCGGTCCCCGGCTGGCGGCGCAAGAAGCTCGTCAGCCCCAAGACGCGCGACTCCACGCGTGTGTTCCTCATGACGTCGTCCGGCGCACGAGGGGTTTCGTTTCCCCTGACCGACTGGATCATTGCGAGCGTGCCGCGCTTCAACATCGAAGCCGCGCTCATGGAGATCGCCCAACTCATCTACCGGGGACGTGGCCGGTACAAGAACAGTGCTGGCGAGACGGTGTCCGGCGACAACGTGCCGCGGCACTTGGTGATGACCGTCGACGACTACGTCGTCTCCGAGGACGGGATCGACACGCGTCAGTGGTTGGCACAGTCCATCGACCTTCTGACATTGCTGGTGATGCTGCGCTCGACCATCCTGACCCGAATCACGGGGGACTCCGACCTGCGGCAGAAGATTGCGCTGGTGCCTGTTGGTGCGGTCGGGCTGGACGAGCTCATCAGCTTGATGTCGCAGTACGTCTCCCAGTTCATGAAGGAGGCCGAGCTCTTCAAGAAGCACGGCAAGAGCAAGGAGCTCCAGGCACTAGCCGGCCGTGCTCAAGCCAACGTCGACGAGATCTTCTCGTTGGCGAAGCTTCACGGCGTTGCCAAGCGCGGGACGGACGGACGAACGCTGGTCAAGAGCGAGTGCATGCGCGATCTCGTGGAGCTGGTGGCGACACCGATCACCTCTCTGCTCGTGGCTGCTGACGAGGGCACAAGCCTGCCTGACCACGTGAGCTTCTCGGGTCCGGCTGTCGTGGAGAACTGGGCCGGCTTCGAGAAGCAGGAAGTCTTTGCGTTCGAGGGCCACGAGACGCAGTTGAACCGTGCGAGCCGCGCACTCATGGGTCAACTCAAGGCCATTGACGAGAACAGAGAGTTTCCGCCGGCGCTGCGCATCCCTGCGGCCAACCTGCGCAAGCTGCTACAGCGGGAGCAGCACGACGCCGCCAACGAGTTCCGGACCCTCAAGGAGTTGAAGTCTCCGAACACCTGGGTGGCGGTGCCGGCTGGGTACTACCAGTTCATGTTCTCCGAGACAGCACAGGACGGGAAGCCGTTTCGGCTCGACGACCAGCCGTTATGGCAAGAGGCGCTCGGGAGGACGCTGAATGCTGGCTCGGCGGTGATGCCCCCGTTGCCGAAGTACGAGTCGTTCCCGTGGACCGCCTCGGTCGGCGAGGTCAGCCCGCTGAAGCTAGACCTGGTGTTCGACGACCGGTACTTCATGGCGTCGAACGAGCTAAACCTCCTGAACACCTTGCTGCTCAGCAACAGCGAAGCGCTCGATTGAGCGGTGTCGGAGCTTCCGGCCGGCGTCAACGACTCGCAACGACTTTGGTCACCTGATGGACAACACCAACAGCCCCTCAACTGCCTGCCGGTACGAGGGTCGACTGGTGATCACGGAAGAGCATCTGCATTGGCAAGCCTTTGTCGTCCTCTGAAGGGACTCCAGCGAGGCGCCGCAGCTCCACTGCGACCGCACGTCCAGTGACATGAGCCACAAGGGCATCGAGAACGTCGTCAGCTCCGACGTCCTGGCGACGGGTCTCGCGAAGAACTCTTTGCAGAAGATCGTTTGCCTCGGGCTGCCAAACCGATAGCGTGGCAAGGCGCTCCCTGACGCCCTCCGGTTTGCTCTTCCGATGCCGCATCGGCTTGCCGCCGTTCAGCCCCAAGAAGCAAACCTCCGGATGGACCTCAAAGACTTTCCGGGCAGCGCTCGGATCGTCCAGCAGGACACGATCGACCTCCACGATCTTCCTGCAGATCCCCCAGGCCTGAGCCGACAGGCTGCGACCGACTTCGTCGACGTTCCACGCGCGAGCCTGGCCGATGTTCGCGGCCCTGGAGGCGCGACGCGAGGGTGGCGAGAACACACTCGATGCTCGTGGTCCCAGCAACGCACGGGCCTGCCGGTCGCAGGGACGCGACGGACAGTCGCGCCACGGTAGACCGATCGGAATGTCGACCAGGATGCTCGTCGCCGCCCTCGAGGAGGCGAGGAGCTCGGCGAAGCTCGCGTGCACGCGATAGGTCAATCCTCCGCCCACATCCGAGACTGCGATCCACCCTGCACGGCATCCATCCACGCCAACGGGCAGCGGCGTATCAGGCACGCGGACGGCGTCCAATTTCACTTCTCAGATCGGCGCCGCCGTGGTTGCCACCTTCATCGTCGGTGGCAGCAGCGCCGGCGTGTGCGACTTCCCCGCCACCCAGGCATCGATCATGTCCGCCCACTCCTGCAGCATGTGGCGGCGCTGCTCCGCGTACTCGGCCTTGTTGTAGACGCCGCGCGATGAGCGCCCGTCTTCGTGGGCCAGGCACTTCTCGATCCAGTCACTGTTGAAGCCGAGCTCGTTCAGGATCGTCGAGCCGGTGCGGCGCAGATCGTGCACGGTGAAGGGCTCCAGCGGCAGCTTCGCTTCCTTGGCGCGCTCCGCGACGACTTGCGTGACCCGGTTGATGGTCGCCTTCGACATGCAGCGGTCGGCGTCGTAGCGCGAGGGCAGCAGGAACTTCGAGCCGCTCGCGCAGGTGCGCAGCGCCACCATGATGTCGAGCGCCTGCTGCGACAGGTACACGTTGTGGGGCTTGCCGGCCTTCATGCGGCTCTTCGGGATCGTCCACACGGCGTTCTCGAAGTCGACCTCGTCCCAGGTCGCCTCGATCAGCTCGCTCTTGCGCACCAGCGTGAGCAGGATCAGGCGCAGTGCCAGGCGGATGGTCGGCAGCGTCGCCGTGGTGTCCAGCACGCGGTGCATGATGCGGATCTCGGTCGGCGACAGTGCGCGGTCCTTGGCCACGAAGGTGGCGATCGACGAAGGACCAACCTCGTCTGCGGGATTCGGCGCCTTCTCACCGTGCAGCGCCGCGAAACCGAAGACCTGCTTGACGATGTCGCGCACGTGCACGGCCGTCGCCGGCGCTCCGCGCGCCTTGATCTTGGCGCACAGGGTGCGCAGGTCCTCGGGCCCGATCTCGGCCATCAGGCGGTTGCGGAAGACTGGCAGGATGTCCCGGTCGATGATGCTCTTGCGCATCGACCGGGTGCTGTCGGCCATCCTGGCCTCGTCAAGCCAGCGCTTGGTGAATTCCTCGAAGGTCTGGGCCTCCGACCGTCGGCGCTTGTCGCGCTGCTTCTCCTGCGCGGGGGAGAGGCCTTCGGCGATGGCCTTCCTCGCCTCCATGCAGCGCTCGCGCGCCATGAGAAGCGAGATTCCGTCCTTCGTGCCGTAGCGGCCGATGGTGAGCGTCTCGCGGCGGCCGTTGAGCCGGTAGTCGAGGCGGAACGTGATCGTGCCCCTCGGTGAGACGGTCACGTACATCCCGTCCCGGTCGGCAATCTTGTAGGTGGTGGCCTGGGGCTTGATGCCCCTGAGCGTGCCATCGGACAGCATCTGCGGTCCCTCCTCTCGGTGGAATTTTACCGTCACCGAAAAGTGGCCGATACAAAATGTCTAAGTACTTGATCTATAAATATTTTAGTGGACTTTTTTTACCGTCAGGCTTCACTTCATGCTGACGGTAAAAACTTCGGAGGATGCTGGCGTCAAATTTCTACCGTCAGATTTACCGTCACCTCGAAGCGCATCCCACCGATTGATGTCGATAGACCTCGACAGACGTTCTCTTTACGGGACAAGAACTTATGCTCACTTTTCGATCGATCTCGATCGACCCTGAAAGACGCCGAATCATTCCCACTCTATTATCAACAAGGATGTAACTATGTTGATTCTTAAGGAATATTTATCGCGATTTGTGCTTGATACCATGCTTTGTGCCATCGGGAAAACTTGCTTGCAGTTGCTTGGTCCTGCCAGGCATTGCTTGAACTGGCATCATGAAACGTGACTATACGACAGTGAGGTCTATTCGTCTCGGTGAGTGACTACAGCGGGCACTCATGGATGTCCTGTACGCCGACTGGCCTGCCCTACTCCGACCGATTTGGCACCAGCAATGAGCCCCTGTTCGCACCAAGTCGCACCGCTGCCATACGCCTCTTGACTGTATCTCATAAGAGATACACAATTCAAGCAAACTGAGGAACTAATCATGGCCCATTCCACGATGCTACACGTCCGGGTAGACGACGAAATCAAAACGCAAGCCAGCGAAGCACTGGCAGCCATGGGGCTGTCAGTGTCGGATGCCGTACGCATCCTGCTCAAACGCGTGGTCAATGACCAAGCCTTCCCGCTGGAACTTAAGGTGCCCAACGCCCAGACCCGTGCGGCAATGGAAGAAGCCCGCGCAATGGCCAAGGCCCGTGCCGCCCGTTTTGACTCTGCTGATGCATTGATTGATGACCTCGAAGACGCACGTGTCGGCGGCAACAAAAAAACCCGCCAGCAGTAAGCGGGCAACGCCGCCCAAGGCGTGCGATTACACCAAGGCCTTCCTTAAAGACTGGGAACGCCTCTCCCGCTCGGGGCGCTACGACCTGAAGCGGTTGAAGGAGGCGATGCTGTTGCTCATTGCCAACGATTCGCCCCTGGGCCCCGAGTGGTTAGACCATCCGTTGAAAGGCGACTGGGCCGACCACCGCGAGTGTCACATCGGCGGCGACTTCCTGCTGATCTACCGGCTGGATGGCAACGCCATTATCTTTGTGCGTGCTGGTACCCACTCAGAACTGTTCGAGGAATAGGCCATGGGTATTGAATCGCTTCCAAATTTCACCCCACCAGCTCGCCAACGCTGGGAATCGATTCCGGTTCAGATCCGCCAGCGCCTGCTGGCCAATGTCTGGTGCGGACGGTGCCGTCATGAAGTGACGATCACCAATTTCAGCGGCACCATCAAGGGCGGCGACCTGCTGCTGGTAGGCAAGTGCGCCGAATGCCACGGTGACGTGGCGCGGGTGATTGAGGGTTCGTAGCCCGGTCAGGCAGCCAGCCACCACCCCTGCTGCACTCCCCTGCTTGACCAGACAAATTGATGAGCAGGCGACTCTCGATCAGGATGCCAAGTGATTACACGCCTGCGCGGTGTCATTTCCTTGAGTCCTCGTGATAAATTACCACTCCGTGCAATAGGACACATTTATCAAACGTCGTTACGACGAACATCGAGAGGCACATCGACACAATCGGTCGCCCATTCATTCCCGGATCACATAACCGTTGTCTTCATCAGGAGCCCCGAAGCCACAGCCCAATGACACGAAAGATGGTCATCGCCATCAGACCGACAACGTGGAGGTAAATCAGAAAACGATAGGGAGCTGTCGCTTTTATGCGATTTTCAGGAGAAAAAAGTGGTTGATCCAGTTGAATACATCACACAATTCGATGAAGTACCTTACATGGTGGCGGTCGCCGCCGAGACGATGGGCATCGCCACGCACAAGCGGGTTCCGTGCGTGTTCAGCCCGACCGAGCTGGTGGATCGAGCCGAGTCCGCCATCAACAAGTACCCCGTTCATGCCTATGAGATCGGTCTGGTCACATTGGCCATGTTGGCGGACGGCATCATTCCAGACACCCCCGGCAGACTGGTACTGCGCGAGCAATTCGTTCGGATTGGCGATGCGATTCAGGATGCCGAGAATGACCAGCAAGCCCATAGGACCTGAGGCCTACCAGCACGCCTTCGATAGCAGGTGGTAATTCGTTGCCTAAGCCATGAGCATCGCGCCGGCCAATAATGACGAGATTGACTGGCCAAAGACGTGTCCCGATTCACCAAGCACTTTGCCTGTGCCTCCTTGGAACTGGAGGCCTCGATCCCAACGATCTAGCTGGACCTGAACGTTGCAAACGGCGACTCACGACGATGACAGCGAGCCCACCGAAACCGACTTGACCGATGGCTCCCTATGGCCAGTTGATCATGCCCTCAACCATGCATCCAATTTATTGATAGGCGTATCGGGATACAAGAAACCAGATCACGCCCATATAATGCCGCGATGAACAACCAACGCCCACCACAAACACAGGCCGCCCTGCTACTGCCTTGCGTGAAGGAGTCGGACTCCCCCGCCCCGACTCCGCCCCGCCTGCCGGACATCGAGAAGAAGCCGGCCGTAAAAAGAAGCTTGTCGCCGGAACATCAGGAGTTGGTGAACATCCGCCTGAAGCTTGGCTTGTCGCAAGCCCAATTCGCGGAAGAACTGGGTATCGGTGTCCCCCGCCTGTCGTCCTACGAGTATGGCCGTGCCGGAAGCATACCCGAATGGGTCATGACGGCCGCACGGGAGTTGGCAGCGAATAATGGTGAGGCCCAGGAATCCAATCGCAAGAAATACGAAGGGCTGGAGATGCCTGTCATCCTGGCCAGTTGGGCAAAGGCACTCGGCGTGCCCTATGAAGACAACGGCCAGCTCGCCGCGTTGCTCGGAACCTCTGTCTCCACCTTGACCAGATGGAAGAACAAGCTCACACGCCCTAGCCTGCATTCGCTGGCTTTCCACCAGCACATGGTCGACCAGGCCAAGCAGAAACTGGCCAAACAGAAGGCATGCATCGAAGAGCTGGCCGGAGGAAAACCAAAGCGTCGCTAGATTCCGGACGTCTTCTCTATCCCCCTCAGAACGACAGATGTATTGTTGATGGTGTATAAATTGAACCCGTGCGTCATTACACATTCACGCAACAGGTGAACAAGATGGTAGATAAATCCAAAGATAAACCCGCCCGACAAACCCGTAAGGCGACGAGCACGGCCAAGACACCTGAAAGCCCTGTAGGCGCCGCACTCATTGCGTCGCTGTGGGAACGAATGGGCGAGCGCGGTCATACCACGAAGGAATTGGCCGAAGCCCTCGGCATCACTTACGTATACCTGATGGCCCTGGCGCGGGGTGAGAAGCCTATCCCCCAGGTCGGCCGCGAAGTTCTGAAGCGCGCCGCCGACTATCTGGGCACACCCGTCGCCCAAGCCTATTTGCTCGCCGGCGCCTTGAACCCGGAAGACTTCGTCCTAAATCCCACAATGGACGAGCGAATAGCACGCATCCGAGACGCCATGACCCATGACGCAATGTGGTGCGGGCTCGCACTAACCGATGAAGTCTGGCAGCAAACGCCGCGGGAGGCCCGCCTGCTGATTTGCATGCTTTACGAGCAGTCGGCGAAGACGACCTGGCTGGACTGGACGGTGGTTCCGAAAGGAACGACTTCGAAGATCAAGCTGGCTTCGTAGGACTGACTTGTCCTTCGGGGCGCCTTGTCTATTTCAGGGCCATTCGACAATCGTCACTGCCACGTCTCCCCGGCTCGCCAGTTCACATTGAGACTGCCCTTCGCCGCGACCGTCACCAGCACTGGCAACAGGAATTTCCGCAGATCAGCGATCACCGTTGCCAGTGACATCGAATCGATGGCGTTCTTGCGCAGAAAAGCCTGCCATTGCTTTTCTTTCTGGGCATCGGTGATGAATTCGTCGCTCAATCCGATCGGTACATCATTGGGGATTGCCGTGCGTCGACGATCGAATGTTGCCGCGACCGCTCGTGACAACACGGCCCCATCAAAATCCGTGTACCTGGCCAACACCCAGAGGTCGAAGTAATCCTTCATCCGGCTGTTGAGCATGCCAAGCGAGGTCAGCGCCTCCAGTTTTTCCGCAACCACTGTATACCGGGGATAGACCCGCAGTTGCGGCGCGGGCATCTCGCCAAGAATGACCGGATATTGGGCCTCATCCGGGCCGGGCACGACGGCATCACCAAAGCCTATATCCACCTGCACTGGGCAGCGGGCACTACCCAGCAGGCCCATCAGGGTGACGCGGACGCCCGCATAGTTGGCCTCTTTGCGAATCTCCGCCGCCTTCACCGAATCGGGTTGAAACACGATTCCGTCCTCGACCTCAATGCGGCAGATATCCCGGAATAGCGCTTCGACATGCGAAATCTCCGCCGACCCGAAGCCAAGGAAATCGGCATCATGGGTAGGCCGATGCGGCACGTCGAACCATAGGTCGAATAGCAGCGCCCCCTTGAGTAAAAACTGGTCGCGCTGTCCGGAGATGCTCAAGCGGTACAGCATGCGCTCCAAGGCATACCGGGTGAGCAGCAGGTTGTAGTCAAGCTTTTCAGAGCGAGCCTTGTTGAGCAGCCGATTACGGATGGAGGTACCGAGGTTACGAACGCTCATGCCAGGCTATCCAGATAGGGGCGCATCACGTTGGCCACACGGCAGACCTTGGCATAGTGCCAGAGGTCGTCACTGGTCATGCGCTTCTCGTACCATGCGCTTCGCAGCGCCTCCAGCGCGACATCAAGGCCAATCTTGTTTCGGTACTTGAAACAATCAGCGACGGTTTTGGCGACACTGGTGACGCGGACAGTTACACCATCCACGACGTGCTCCTCCACACCCTCGGTCAACGCCCCGCCGGAAAAACGGAAGATACGCAGCGGCGGGTAGTCGAGCTTCGGCGCGATGGCCTTGTTCTCGATGGCCAGCCACACCTCAAAGGGGGCTTGGGTCGTCAGGCCGTGAAATCGAAGCGCCGAGAGCAAACAGACGACACCCTTGGGCACCCTGCGCGCCACCTCCGCCAGCGCCCCATGGACCGAGACTTCACGGCCGGGCAGCCCATACAGCCCGCGCCCGACACGTTCCAGTTGTCCGTGACGGACGGCACGGGTCAGGGAAACACGGGGGATTCCAAGCGGCACCAGATCACAGGGGCGAATCAGCCCTTGGGATCGTGCCAGATCGATCAGCCTGACGGCAGCAGTATCCATGCGGGTTAGAGTGTTCCATAACATAGGTAGATGTCAATAACTACCAATATTCAGGAACTCACTTGTAGCGATCCTTCTTGGCTACCGCGGTACGTGAGCCGTAGGCGAGCACCGCTTCAATATCCGCTTCCAACCATTGCGAGCGGTGACGGCTTCGCGAAGGATGTCCATGTACTCGTCGGCATTCACCCGTTCATCCGGCGGCATTGGCCCCTGTTCATGTTCTGCAAGCAACCGCAGCCACCCCTTGGCGCTGTCGGCCAATTCGTGAATTCGGCTGTAGGCCTCGCAGGCATAGGCGAAGGTCTCTCGCTTCTGATACTCGATTTCCAGCAGCCACTCTTTCCGCCTGGTTTCAGACAACCCGATCGTGACACGTTTGCAGTTGTGAAAGATGTGCGCCGCTTCATGCACCAGAAAGTCATCGAAGCGGCCAGACTGATCGAAGTAGTCCGCTGACAGATAGCAGGTAGCCTCCTCGCTCAAGCCAGCAAGACAGCGGGCATCCTCCGCAAGGAGCTCGGCGCCACAGTCCGCCAGATAGAGATTTGCCAGATCCCAGGCGGTGCTGAGCCACGGCGTCTGCTCAAGCACGCACTCGATGGTGGCCGGCGTCAGAAAAACGACTGAACGCGCGAGTGTATCCAGAACCCGCTCTTGTTCAGCCGCCGGAAACAGTCCGCGCACCATGGGCGTGACTTTCCCACGTGTAAATGCAACGGTGTCCATATTGGTCAAGGCTTCGGGGAGCTTGGCATGCTGAGTTCGCTCACGAACCGCAGAGACCAAGGCACGGCGCAGTGCGGCATTGCCAGATTGGGCGCGTACAAGAAAGTTTTCTCCTGGCCATGTACGGAACGCTATGTCGTGCTGACCACTGCGAAGGTAAAGCTCGATCTCATGCGTCGGGACTCCCGGCAATTCGTCACTCATTGATGCCATCACCCACACCTTCCACGGCAAACTTGAGTTTCTGACTGGCATGGAACGTGGTGACCCGGCGAGCATGGATGGGCATTTCCTCGCCGGTCTTCGGGTTGCGGCCAGGGCGCTGGGGTTTGTCGCGCAGATGGAAATTGCCGAAGCCCGACAATTTGACTTCGCCTCCGCGCTCCAAGGTCACGCTGATCTCTTCGAAGAACGATTCCACGAACTCCTTGGCCTCCCGCTTGTTCAGGCCCACCTTCTCGAACAGAAGATCACAGAGTTCAGCTTTCGTCAGCGCCATACCACTTTCCCGTCACAGTATTCATTCCGTCCCCGAAGGTGGTCGATCAGCCTATGTTCATCGGGCTCAAGGCGGGTATCCAGCGACTCGCGCTTGCCGGGCACTTCGACCGGTGTGGACATGGCAGGAACCTTCTTGGGATGGCCGATTATAGCGATGCGGCAGACATCTTCATTACGGATGCCAAGGCAGCGCTCATGGCGCCACGACTAGAATACCTATAAATAATTGTGTGTACGTGCATCGGTATATTATATTACCGCTTGATGGTTATGGTCATCGTGTAACCACGTCTCACACAAAGGCATCCGTTATCCGTAGCAGGAGGTACATGTGGTCATTCTGAGCGTCGTAGGCACCAAGGGAGGTATCGGCAAGACAACCATCACGGCCAATCTCGGCGCACTTGCCGCTGACATGGGGCTACGCGTTCTCCTGGTCGATGCCGATATCCAGGGATCGCTATCCAAGTATTACCAGCTCCGGCGGCAAGCCCCGGATGGGCTGACCTCCGTCGTCCTGAGCGGCCGGGTCGCTGAATCGGCCATTTCGACCACGGCATGGGATCGGCTGGATATCATCGTGTGCGATGCCCCACGGCGGAAATTCGCCGGCATCGAGACCACCGATCTGGAGCAATTCATCCAGGGCCGCATCGACGCGCCGATGATCCTCCGCAAAGCGCTGCGCGCACCGGTCATCGAAGACAACTACGATTTGGTATTCATCGACACCCCTGGCGCCCAGGGGCCATTGCTCTACACGGCGGCATTGGCCGCGCATCGGTTGATCTCGCCCGTCCTGCCGGAGACGCCGAGCGCACGCGAATTCCGCACCGGCACGTTCGAACTGCTGCTCAAGCTGGAAGAGGCCCAGGCCTTGGGGATCGGTCCCGGTCCCCTGACGGCGGTCATCAACCGGGTCGGGCACACCAACGACGCGCGGCAGATCACCCAGGAAATCCGGCAGAGCTATCTGGAGATGCGCGGCTTGGTCACTGTGGCCGAGACCGCCATTCCGGCCAGTGTGGCCTACAACGAGGCGGCCACGGCGCAATTGCCGGTGCACCGGCTCAAGCGCCGGGAGCGTGGAGTGACGCCGTTCGACACCATGCATCGCCTGGTCTGGGAGCTGATCCCGTCCCTCAGCGGCGTCTATGCCGGCGGTTTCTATGACGAGGAAGAAGCACCTTCCCCGGCCGCGCAACCGCCCCTCGGTGAAGCGACCTCGGCATGAGCGCACAGGACCGCCTCCCCGCCGCTGCGACGGTTGCGGACGCCGCCCGGAAGGCTCAACAACGAGATCTGGCGCAACCCAACGGCACACGGACCATCAGCCCGATCGACCTGCGGGCCAGATTGGTCAAGGAGTCACTGAACGTCGGCCTGCCGCTGGACAACAGCCACCAACTGTCGATCGACACCGAGAGCCAGATGACCCTGCCGGTGATGGACATCCTCCATTACGACAAGAACCCCCGCAAGGCGATCAACGACCAATACGACCTCATCAAGGAATCCATCCGCTCGACCAAACAACTCACCAGCCCGTTGGTGGTCACCCGCCGGCCCGGCCAGGAAAAATTCATGGTCGGCAAAGGCGGCAATACCCGCCTGACGGCGCTGCAGGAACTGTTCGGCGAAACCGGCGATGCGGCATTCCAGCATGTCGTCGTCACCTACACCCCCTGGGTATCGGAATCCTCCACGCTGTCCGCCCATCTGGTGGAAAACGAACTGCGTGGTGAGATGATCTTCTGGGACAAGGCCAAGGCCTACGCCGATCTGAAGCAGATGATCGAATCGGAAACCGGAAACGCATTGTCCGGGCGGGCCTTCGAACAGATCCTGAAGGAGCGCGGGCTGCCGCTCGGCAAGACCACGCTGAGCTACTTCAACTTCGCCGTCACCCATCTGGCCGCCTTGGGCGAGGCCTGCAAGTCACTTTCCAGACCGGTGATATCGGAACTGCAACCCGCTTTCAACGCCTTTGAACGGCTGTTGAAGCATAAACAGCAGATCCAGGCCTGGCCGGAGCTGCGCGACCAGGTCTTGAAGCGTGCCGAGCAATCCTGGTTGTCCACCCGCTCACTTGAACCGGCCAGGGTGATCGAGCAGCTGGAACAGGCCATGGCCACGAAGCTTGGCGAGACCGTCGAGCTCACGCGCCTTGCCCGTCAGCTATGCCAGCAGCACCCGGGCGAGGATATCGCCGGGCTGATGGCCCAGGCCAGGCTACAGACGAAACCGGTTGAAACCCCTCCCCTACCCCATCCGAACGCCGCCGAGACCGATCCCGACGGCAGGAAAGGCAACGCCACCGAAAGGATCGAGAAACCTGGGGCAGCCGGGCCGGCACAGAAGCAGGGAACCGAACTGATCGGCCAGATCCAGAACCTGGCGACCCGGTTCGCCCGGCTGACCGAATCGGCCGACTGCCTGCGTCTCACCAAGGACTGGCCCACCGGCTTCTACATGGAAGTACCGGAAAACGACGAGCCCATCGACCTGACCGAAAACGGCGCGGATCGCTACTTTGGCTGGTGGATGCTGGCCATGCTCTCCGAACAACTCGATGGCGCCTGGTCCGCCTCGATGCCGGCGGACTCCACCTGGCGCCAGGCCCAACGGCAGGAGCAAGGCCGCGACGAATTCGCCCTCCAGCATTACATGGACACGATCCTGGGCATGCCCATCGATCCCCTGTCGCTGGGCAAGCGCTTGGCCTCGGCTTCGCCCTCGTTGCCGGTCTGGCTGGAGTTGGTATCAGCCCTACGCACCCTGCGCGGGACCGCACCGGAGCGCTTCAAATTGGCGGAGCCGGAATGAACACCCTGCCTGGCCTCCCCCTCTCGGACCCTCGCCATGTGGTCGCCCTGCTCCAGCACCTGGTCGACCAGGCCGACCTGGGCGAGAACCTGGAGCAACTGTTATCGGTGGTCAGCCCCGCCACGCTGGAACAACTGAAGCGCACGCCCACGGTGGAACTGCTGCGGCTTGCGGAACAACGTCCGGCCTTCATCTCGGTGTTCGTCGATGAATCCCAATTGTCACTTGCGCGCCATCGCCTCCAGCACATCCTTCACCGCAAGGAAGAGACCCTGTGGTTCATTCGACGAGGCGCGCCGGCGGCGGCCATGCTGGAGTTGTTCGGCATCCCCGATCGCGAATATCGCCAGCTCAAGCGGACGACCGCTAACGCCTCAAGACGAGGCCGGGTTCGCAGGCTGGATGCCGCGGTCGCCGAGCAGGTGATCAGGTTCTGGCGCAGTACCCGCCTTCAAAGTGACGACCTGGGCGTCCGCTTCCGTCTGCTGGCCGAACAGTTCCCCGACGTGCCCCTGGCGTCGCTCTGGGCGGCCTTCAAGGAGATCACGACGTGAATCGACCACTCCTTCGCCCAACCCCGTCCGTATCGCCGGCACAACGCACGATCACACCCGGCGTTCTGCTGGAGCTGTACGACGAGCCGGTGTCGTTCCACCGCGCCTTTGTGGAGATGGGCGGCGGGGTCACCGCCGCCCTCTTCCTCTCCTGCGCCTGCCAGAGAGCGGCCGACCTGCCGGACGAGTCGGAGGGTTGGATGCGCCTGACCATGGCGCAATGGGCCGAGGCCACCTGCCTGACCCGAACCGAACAGGAAAGCGCCCGCCGTAACCTGCGCGAACGTGGCCTGATCGAAGAGCGCCGTGTCGGCATGCCGGCACGCCTGGAAATCCGCGTCGACGTCGTCCGCCTGGTCGAGCGGCTGCAAGCGCAAGCCAGCCGGAAATACCAGGGGCTGGACCAGATCGACTACGCCCGTCTCGGCTGAGATCGATGCCACGATGAAGCCCGATCCGAACAGTCGATGACGGATACGCCCCGTGCCCACACCAGCGGTACAGAAGACCCGCCCCACTCAATTGGGCGGCTGAACCAGATCCACGAAGCCACGGTATTGCTGGGTCAACGATGCGTCGCCTTTCACCCCAAGCTGGTGCTCGTCACCGGCCGCGTCACGGCCGGGCTGATGCTTTCCCAGGCCATCTACTGGACGCGCAAGCTGGCCATCGCCGAATCGGCCCGGCAAGGCTGGTTCTGGAAAACGCGCGAGGAATGGCGCAACGAAACCGGCCTTTCGCGCCGCGAACAGGATAGCGCGCGTCAGGCCCTGAAAGACCTCGGGCTCTGGCTGGAGAAACGGGTCGGAATGCCAGCCAAGGTCTGGTACCGCATCGACCTGGACTCCCTGGGCTGGCTCCTGGAGCCGATGGGCTATACCGCCTGGGACTGGCGCAACGACCGGGCGGTCCTGCAACTCCTGGGGCGGCCTTTCCTGTTCTACCGAACCCTGTCCGACATTACCGGCGCCGCCACCTCGGCGGTATTGCTATCGAATTTCCTGGGGCAGGAACGCGCCCGGCTGAAGAATGGCGACGTGCTGACCGGTTGGCGGCCCTACCTGTTCGATGCCCTGCGGCAGCAAACCGGGCTGACCAGACACGAACTGGATAACGCACGCTCGGGCCTGCGCCAAACCGAAGTGCTGGCCGAGCGCCGGCTCGGCATGCCCCCGAGGGTGGAATGGCAAATCCGACTGGACCGGTTGATTGCGCTGCTCGCGGCTGTCGACAGCCGACCTGCGTCAGCCAACACGGAACTGCGCCAACCGGATCAACTGGCCGGGACCGGCCTGGTTGATCGATTTGCCGGAAACGCACCAACCAGTTTGCGGGAATCCGGCAATCCAGCATGCGGAAACCCTGCAAACAAGGAAGCAGACATCCTGCTGGCTGATTTTCCGGAAACGCACCGACTGGATTTCCGCAATCGTACCGACAGGATTTCCGGAAACGCACCGGCAAGTTGGGCGCTTTCCGGCACCCCGGATGGGCGCTTTCCGGAAAATCTCTATATAGATGGGACTACAGTTTTTAAGACTACTCCACCTACCGAAGCCATCGGCCCCGAGGACGCTGGGAGTAGTTGGTCCGAACAACTGATCTGGCCCAGAACCCTTCGACCTGAAGAACGCGAATCCGCCAAGCGTCTGCTGGCCCCCGTGTCGGCCCAGGCCCAGTTGCTTCTGGACGAACTGGCCGGCCAGGCCTTGAACCACAAGACCATCGAGCAACCGCTGAATTACCTCTCGGCCTTGGCGAGCAAGGCCAGGACGGGCGACTTCATCCCGGCGGCGGCCCTGCGCGAACAGGCGCGGCGACAGCGCGTCGAGGCGGAACGGCAGGCCATCACACCCGCCGACCCCATCCCCCCTGACGAACGCGCTCGGCACATCCAGGCCGGGCTCAACGGCTTGCGAACGTTCATGGCGCAACGGATGGGCCAATCGAGATCAACGTGAACGGGAGCGAATGGCGGTCATGGTGTCCCCAGTGGGGACAGTGCCAAGACAGATCGAAGGGTGTCCCTACTGGGGACAAACCGGAGGGTGGTTCGGGATGGGACTGGCCCAACCGATTTCAGGAACGTGTTTAGGGAGTGACGTAGATGGCGATGACAGGTAAGGATGCAAAGCGAGCCCCGGCGGTGCCGAAGTTCGACCCGGATGAGGCGCGGCGGCAATTGAAGGAGTTTCTCGACGCGGACCAGGATGTGCCCTCGCATCATCCCTTGTATCCGCTCTCGCTCCTGTTGTCGGCCTGGGAGGATGCGCAGGAAGCGGAGAAACGCGACTACACGAGCCGGCTGGGCGCGGACAAGGGGGTGGGCAAGGACGAGGCGCGCACGATGCTGTCCGTCGGCTCCCTGGACTCGGATGACGATTACATGCTCGTCCACACCCGCCAGGCCCTGCGGCTGTTCATCGGCCGTGGCCGCGATCCGGAAGGCAAGCTGGCGCGGATACCCGGCGCCAAGAACGTCGGCTCGGCCTTGCGGAACCTGTGGCAGCTCTCCGGTCAGGACAACCCCTATGCCGACTGGATGTTGATCCTGTCCGAATTCGAGATCGACGACCTGATGAAGCAGCTTGGCCAGGCCGTCGCCGAGGCCCGAGGCCGGATCGAGACCTTGGGTGCGGCAGGCATGCACCTCTCCATCCTGAAGAGCCGGGAACCGGCCAAGGTTACGCTGGGGTTCCGCTCGCCCTACGGGTTTCTGATCTCCCGCCTGGTCATGGACTTCGACCTGTACGTCCGGGTGGTTAAGACACTCGCCGGCAGGGATTTGATCAGCGCGGAGAAAGAACGGGAACTGCTGAATGCACGGTTGCGGCCGATGCGCGCCTTCTTCGACCGGGTATTGCGCAACCAGAACGTCCTGCAGGTTCCCGCCTACGCCGCCCTCACCCGCACCGACGTACTCGACCCGAAAAGCAAGGACATCAAGGACCGCGTCCAGGCCCTGGCAGAAATCTGGCCGGGGCTGCCGGCCGAAGTCCTGGAGCGTCGGAAACTGCCCAAGCATGCCAAACCCATCCGTCACGGGACGGTGCGCGCGGTAGATCCAACAGAACCCGAGGACGCCGAAGAGGCCGGCCTGCTATGAGCAACCAGAGTTCGATGGACATGGGCAACAGGGTGTCGAGCCAAGGTCGAGACAGTGGGCTACCGGCCGGTAACACAAAGGGTTTTAAGGGTAAGGGCGCGAGCGCGAGGCGGCGGGATTGAAAGATGAGGTGGAGGGCTTGGAAATTTTCGGTTCGGCAATTGGGCGTCTGGCTGGTTCGGCTATTGAGGTGCCCAACCGAGAATCAGGCGAATCCTGGCCCTGGCGAACAGCGATCCGGCGTGGCATGCGTGGTGACGATGGGCACAAACCGCGGGGCGGATGCCGAGCCCAGCCCCGACAGGAGCGCTCGCCGATGAAGAGCCACGTGATCGCCGAGTCATTCCTGGGCGCTTGGCGAGGCCGTTGGGCATGAGTACACCGTTCGATGCATCTGCCCCGGCCTTGGCCATCCTAGCCGAGCTATGGATGGCGGCCGACGGTACCGCACTGACGCAACGCAGCGGCCGTATCGCGATGACCCTGACGGAGATCCTGAATGAAATCGAGGTGGAGATGACCCAGATCGGCGAGTTGACCCGGATGGAGAACGGCATCGGCCTGGTGCTGGCGATCCAGCGCCGGGCTTCCGGAGCGGTATCGCTCCGGTGGCGGACCAGCCGCAACCGGATGTTGTCCGCCGACGCATTAGCCCAGCGGGTAGCTGGTCTGCCTCCCGAAGTCGGGCGCTGGTACATCGAGCTGGACGCCAAGGTGCGCTGGCTCAACGCGAGAGAACGCCTGGTGCGCCACGCACGCCAGGTAATGCGAGACCTCTCCGAAGAGAGGAACCGTGGTGTTGTCTATTGAGCAGTTCAATTTGATAGGAGAAGCACGATGAGTAACGTTTTTGTCGGCAAAGGTAACCTGGGCACGGCGCCCACCCTCAAGCGCGTCAGCGTCAACGGCGAAGATCAATCCGTCTGCGAACTAAGGGTATTTTTCGATGAATACAGCCGCGATGCTCAGGGCGAAATCCAGCAGAGCGGCGGCTTCTGGCTGACCTGCTCAGCCTGGGACCGGCAGGCGGAAGCGACGGCCAGACTGCTGCGCAAGGGCGCCAGGGTGAAGATCGAAGGCCGCCTGCGCGAGGAAACCTGGCAGGACAAAACATCCGGCGAGACGAAGAGCGAATTCCGTCTGGCGGTGGATGACGTCACGCTGGCGCTGTCGCGTATCGAGTCTGTGCAGTTCAAGGAAAAGGCAGCCTTAGCGGAACCGGATGACACGACGAACTGATAGATGAGGTGACGGATGGGGGAGACCCGTTGGACCATCGCCTTTGCTAGGGCGTGGTGGGAAGTTGATATTGCGCGAGAGCGTCAATTTCCTCAGGCTGCACCATTTCCTGATCCACTCCACGCGCTTTGCATAAATCTAGGAGACGCTTGGCGCAGATTTCCGTTTCCGGGCATTTGACGGGACGTTCTCTTTGCCCGTCCTTGCCGACGGCTTTTCTGTATGGGTGGCAGCTGCCTGGATCCCGAAGGGCCTCGATCATCGGCTGGTAGAGCGCACTCAGCCCCAAGCCCGGGATCGACTTCTTGAGGCGCAGGTAGATCTCGACGCCGGCGGGATCCAGATCGCCCCAGAAGGTGATGTTGGGGTGCCTGAGCAGGTCCTTCGCCAGCGGACACGCCGAGCCCTCGCGCGTCAGCGTGATCGACGTGTTGAAGCGCTCATCCACCATGCTAACAAGCTGGTTGCCATAGTCTTCCTGTGCCTTGCTCAACCCGAAGCCGAACGTGGCCACAAAAGCACAGTGCTTGATGGCCTCGGTCGCGACAGCCATCTCGAAGGCAGCGGGGTTTTCCACCAGGACCACCGTCGCCGGATCCCGTGGACCGGCGACCACGACATAGAGCGGGTGGGTCGGGAATTGGTCGACGGAAATGCCGAAGGCCTTGAGTGCGCGTTTCGGGAAGAGGTTGGTGAGTAGTTTGGAAGAACCCAGGAGATATTCAGCGCTGGTGAGATAGGCCGGTCGGCCAGCCAGTTTCCCCTGGTCCTGGCGAAGTTCCAGGAGACCGCGCAACAGGTGCGCCATATCGATTTCTGGGAAATCGGAAATGGAGTCACCGAGTGGGATCAGTGCCGCAGCGTCGTTCGGATCCAGGCCCGCTGCCTCGATGACGGCAGACCAGTGCCGGACATGGGCGGGAATGTCCTCGACAGGCTGAACGACCGTGATGTAGCTGCCAACTGGCTCCCCTCGGTCGTCCGAAGTGAAGTCGATATGCCTATCCTCCCGAAGCAGTAGGAGAGCCCTTCGGAGAGCTACCGGATCGTCGAGTACCTCCTTGCGCAGCTTTGCCATGATGCCCTTCGTGAGCACCTTGCCTGTCGAACTGGTTCTCGTGCGTTTCAAGAGCCACTGCCGAACGCGCCCCTCGATTTCAGGCATCTGCGGCCTCCGGTGCGTTGATGCGGGCGTGCTTGTAGGCACTGGTGAAGAGGATCATGCCGTTGTCGTCGTGAGGCTCTACGGAAACAAAAACGTGCCGGCGTTTGGGTTCCCCGCCGGTAGCCACCTTCTTCCGGCCAATCAGGTGTACCGGGAAGATGTCTTTGTTGTTCACGTAGTAGGGATTGTGGATGAGGCCAATCAGCTGGAAGTTCTCACCGGCTCCGCCCAGGCCCTGGAAGGCATCGTTGATGTAGTCCTCGTTGGACAGATTCGAGAACAGGCCATCGAAAAACATGACCCGCTGCGCCCCCTGCAGGGCCGCCTTCTGTTCCTTCCTGCTGCTGTAAAGGGCTGCTGCCCGTGCGATGGCGAATTCCGCCTGTTTGATCAGCCACATCATGGCCAAGGCGGTTTTCTGCCCCGTCGAGAGGCCTGCTTTATCCGAGTAGGGCACCATGTCCGTCCCTCGGATGGAAGCATGGGTGAAGTAAACCCTCGGAACGACCGGGTTCTTATCCTTGTCCCTCCCTGTAAATATCTGGCTGTAGATCGTGTCGTGGATCAACTTTTTATAGTCGGCTGCCTCGCGTGCGATCTCATCGTTGAGCCGTGTGACGCCGCGCTCGCGTATGGCGCGTTCCTTGTCTTCGATCTTGCCGAGTAGGTCATTAATGATCAGTTTGATCTCTTCCTTGTCGGCAACGGGGGCCTCTACATGAAACCGGGCGTTGGGGGTCCGTTTCATGACGCGCTCCATGATTTTTAGGCTCATATCGGCCTGGCGTGCAAGGCCTGCGAGGTTTTCGATGGAGGCCTCCTTGTTGTCCTCCATGGTTTCGCGGAGCTTGCTCAGGTTGGCGGATATCTCGTCGATCTGTGCCTGGATGCTGTCCCGTGTATCCTGGATGCGGTGGAGTTCTTCGATGGTCTTCGCTTCGGAGATGATTGATATCTCCAGCTGGTTCAGGCCTTTGATCTCGCCTTTCCGGGCACGAACGCAGAAAACATCGCGGCGCTGGATGAACTCTTCATTGAGCCGCCGCCTGTCGCCAGCAAGCCTCTGGAGGCCGGCGGTGTCGATCTCCAGTTCGCTAACGCTTTGCCCAAGATTGAGCATTGCGGTACGGACTGCGGGGTCGATACCTGGAATCTCCCCCGTGCAGGCACTTCGGATAATCTCCGCATCCTCCAGTATCTCGGGGTCAATGACGGACGATGCCTGGGCGAGACGGCGGATGTCTTCCGAGAACATGGCAACCTTGGCGTACTGGACGCGGATGGCCGCCACCATCTCATGCATGGCCTCCATGTGCGGTGCCATGAACGCCATCTCGCCATCGATGCGGGTGATTTCTTTACCTGCCGCGAGAGCAGCGTCGTTCGCATGATCCCGGTTTTCCTGTTCCTCGGCGATGCGTTCGGACAGGCTTCGCTCGTCGGAATGCGTGGATTGGAGGTAGCAGTCGGCACGGTCAAAATCTATGCCCTGTAGACGTTTCTGGGCTGCCTCAAGCGCCTTGCCAAGTTCTTCCATGCGGGTTCCGGCTGTCTCCATGAAGGCGACGAACCCTTGGTTCTCAAATCCGATTGCGTTTTCCAGGTCGCGCTTTTCCAGCGCATAGATCTCGTTGATAAGGCGTAGCGCTTCTGCCGCATTCCTGGAGGTCTCGGCCAGCTCGCCATTGAGCGCGTTCTGCAATTCCTCGACGATTTCGCCAAGGGTCTCAACCAAACCGTCCAGTCGGTTGAATCCCATCTCTGCCGCGGCAAGTGCCTCTTCGCCCCCTGCCAAGCGGAAGTCCTTGGCTGCGTGCAAGGCCCGCAGTGCCGGCTCGGTGGTCTGTGGGGACAGGATTTCCAGTCTCTCCCCGATTTGATCACGTATTCCTTCCAAACTGGGGATGACGGTTTCAGTAAGCTCCTGATAGCCGGAATCTCCACCGGCCTGGAGAAAGCATTTCATGGCGGAGATCGCTTCCTGTGCCTCTGTTGAGGCGCGGCGCTCGAACGTCGATGTCTTTGCCCGGAGGTTGTCCAACTTCTCAGTCGCCTCGGCGTGGATTCGCTCGGAGTCGCGTCGGATCGCTTCCTTGGCGTCCAGGGCTGTCTTCACGGCATCGCTTTCCTCGGAGATGTCTTCGAGCAGTCTCTCGATCTCCTCGTTGCGCTCAGTGAAGACCTTGATTTCTCCCTCAATTCGCTCTTTCTCTTCCTCGACCAGCGATGGGTTGAGAAGAACTGCAACTTGGCGCGTGTGGCGACCAACCCAAAGGCCATGGGCAACATCACCAACCTGCCGAACGTCGCCCTCCAAGAGAAACGCCTCCAGTGCCGGACGCAGGAAAATTGGCACCGTCAGCCGCGCCTCTTCAAGCAATTTTGCGGCCTCAGTGGCCATCTCGACCGAATCGACAACAGGGGCCGACAGGAAGGCCGAGAAGAGTGTCAGGCATTGCTCAAGACGAGTCTCCCGCACCGTTGTGGCGGCGAGGTCATGCAGCCTTTCAAAGGCAATGCCATGCTCGGCGAGGAGCTTGAGGGCGCGAGAGTAAACGCGGTCGTCGGCCGCGCCAAAGGCGCGCAGATCATCCAGCTCACCATTGAGATCGTTGACCGACCGATTATTGTTGGCACGCTCTTCGGTCAGTGTGCGGCGTCGCTCGGCCGTCCGCCAAAGCCACTCTTCGATGTTGGCGCCAGGATGTTGTTCTTGGAAAAGACTGAGGGCGTTTACCAGCGGCTGATGTTCCGTGACGATGCCTTCCTCGGCGCTGATCGCCT
The DNA here is from genome assembly GCA_029558905.1 of Pseudomonadota bacterium. Taxonomy (GTDB): domain Bacteria; phylum Pseudomonadota; class Gammaproteobacteria; order Burkholderiales; family Thiobacillaceae; genus PFJX01. Next base: position 126,695 of record JAKQCX010000005.1, on the reverse strand, counting down.
GGAGATGGTTCCTAAGATCCGTGGAGGGGTCGAGCTTGTCTGGCGCGACTTCGCCGAATATCTCGACGAAGAGCTGGGTTTTCGGCAGTAGGTCGAGGAATGTTTGCTTCTTTGCGTTGGCGCTCTGTAGGTGGCGAGCATTCTCGCTTTGGGCTTTCTGTTCGGCCCGCATTTTTGCCTGCGGATCCAGGCTCATGGGATCGGCATCCCCGAAGATGCTCCGGAATGCCGGCATGTGCTCAGTAAGGCCCTGCAGCTTATCGAGATGATTCTTCGCGTTGTTGAGGTTTACGCGCTCCCTATCCAGGTCAGTGCGCTTGCCGCCCAGTACCTTCTTGGCCTCGTCGAGTTTCCGGCGGGCTTCCTTATCAGCTTGCTCTGCCTCGTCGTGCTGATCGTTTAGTGCCGCCAGCGCATCTGGAAGCGGTGTCAGACCATGTTTGGCGGTCAAGGCTTGCCACATGGCATAGCCGCCTTTGCGCTCGCTGCTAAGCTGGACGTGTTCGGTACGATCTCCCTCGACCCGTTTCGCTTCCTCTACTGCCCAAGCATGTGCCGCGACTGGGGATTCCCAATGCTCCTTCGGGAATTCGTTTTTTCTGGCCATGAAGCCTTCATAGGCGATCTGGTTTTCCTCGGCTTCCCTACTCTGGTTAATTAGGGCCTCATAGTTCTGCTGGTGGCGTTGACGCTTGGTTTCGGCTTCTTTTTGGCGTTTCTTCTCCCTGGACAAGTCTAAGCCTAGCTTGCGCAGATGCCTGCGGTACGGATTGGTGTCGATCTCGTCGGAAGCGATGCCGAAGGCCCTGGTGAGGACATCGGACAAACCGGATGTCTTGGCGCCTGCAAGGTTTGAGGTTGCTGACACTAGCGATAATGCAGATTCGAGGTCATAACACAGTACCGCCTTTCGGCGCCCACCGTGCTTCTGCAACTTGATAACATCTTTATATTCAATGTGTTGTGAGTCGTTGTGCGTGCCAGAAACTGGTTCGCTATTGCCCTGCGCTCGTTTGATAACATCTTGCAATTCAATGGCTTGCAAGTCTGACGTCAAGGTCTCTACGTGCTTATCCCTTGCATACTGATTGACCCGTCCGGTCTCGACACCGATCAACTCTGCCAACCCCTCATCGGTGATCACGGCCCCGTGCTTCTTGTCGATGACCATGTGCCCGAGCGCAGCCATGACACGCTTGTCGGATGCCCACTGTGTACCCGCCGGGATCACGGGAATCCCGGGGATGGGCGTTCTCCCAACCAGGGACTGAACGGTTGCCGCGTTTTGGGCGAGCGCTACCATTTCCCTCTCGTAGTCCGCGTTGGCACTGACAACCTCGGAGGCCTTCTCCAGGACGGGTTCAAACTGCCTTAGCGCTTCCTGGGTGTCGTCGAGTTCACGCTGGCGCCTGTTAATGTCCAGAAGGGCATCTGCAGCCGGCTTCAGGGTCTTCAGGATTGTGTCCTCGAATCTATCCTCATCCGAGTCGCCCTCCGTGCCCATGGCATGCCTGAGCAGTTCAGGGGCAACGAATTGCCGGAAGAAGGCAGTGTCATATGTTTCGTCTCCTTCAGGCTTAACTTTGTTGATCATGGCCGAGTAATCACCGGCCCCTTCCATCTGGAACTCGACGTTCTGCTTTAGCACCTCAATGTTGGTGAACTGCTTGATCTCGTCGAGCCACGTCGCTTGGTTGCTCCAACGGTTCCACTTTGCGCCAGGCAGCCGTTCCACGGATTTCCGGAAGGCTTCATTCCCGATGAGGGTCAGCCCTTTAGGGGCTTGGGTGTAGCAGGGGGCATCGTCCAGAGCGCCTTGGTAGGAGTAAAAATAGGGATCCTTGGTGCGGCTCCAGCACATCCCGACCACGTAGAGGCTGCCAGGCATCTCCAGGGGATCACGAGTGATCAGATCGGCTTGCAGAATGTCCTTTGCATGTGGCTTCTCGACGAACTCCATCCGGACATGGGTCCACCCCTTGTCGACCGGGGCAACCCTGTCTTCCACTCGGTTCCTCAGACGCCGGTCACGGGTCAGCATGTAGAGGCAGGCTTCGGTGAGGCTGGTCTTGCCGCCGCCGTTGTCGATCTGCATGGCGGTAGGCTGACCAAACAGGCGGAAGGTCTCACCCCGGTAGAGTGGGGCCCATTCCTTCCCTGGGGCAAAGCCGTCCGTGAGGAAATTGGCAACCTGGATTCGTGATATCGCCGCCATCAGTCGACCTCCGTATCTTCATCGGTACGCTCGACCAGGATCTCAGTCGCGGCGCCGAACGGATCTTGCGCAGGCAGCAGGGGTTTGAGTTGCCTGTCGAAATTGTTCTTCATCTCGTAGGCGAACAGCAGGCTCTGCCGATAGGTTTCCTCGCCGACTTCCTCAAGGAGGCCGGCATCGACCATTAACTCCAGGAAGGCATTGCAGGCCATGGCGATCCCGCCTTCCTTCAGCCCGGTCAGTATCCTGTAGACGCGGTCGGTTTCCAGGGTTGATGGGTCTATTTTCCTGACCTGGTCATTCAAGTAATCCTTGACCGAATCGATGAAGACCTCCTTGATGAAGGAGGTGTCCACCCAGTCCTGCATTGCATTGGGGCTTCGGTTCTTGCGGGTGTACAGGAGATCCAAGAGCAGGAACCAGAGTTGGGTGAACCAAGTCCTCGCCTCGGTCTCGGTGTTGATGCCCTTGGACTGCATCATCCGGATCACAAGCCGTTCCGTTCCCCAGAAGGGAGCGGCGGAATCAGGTTTCCTGGCCAGCATGAACACCGTGGCGCCAGAGGCGACGCCCTTCGCGTCAAGGGACGTGAGTGTGACCAGTTGCAGGCCCTGGCCATCGAGGATTTCCTCGAACTGGCGGCGCACGGCATAGTCGGCGTTGAGGAGAAGGCCTGCGATCTCGCGCTCCTCCTTGCCCACAGAGCGTCGCTCGGATCGGCTCTCGACAATGCGGTGGCGCAGCAACCAGGCGTGGACTCGCCCCATCTCGGAATTATTCACGCTACCTCCACTACGGTGATCTCAATGTCTGTAAACAGGAATTCGTCCAGGCCTACGCTCTTCGTGTCGAGTGAAGTGCCTACGCCGATCATGATCCTGCCGGCGACGGGGATACTGCTTGGCGCAGCGAATACGCCCACAAGGTCGCCCAGCATCATTTCCTGATCCACCAGGAACCAGCCGCGCTCAATCGCTTCGGACAGGCACAAGGGGCCCGTTGCGAGTGCGGCGGCGATGTCTTGGCCATATCGCTCCAGGAACCGCGCCTTGCCAAGTTGGGAGACCGGCTCCACTTCCTCTTCTGCAAACGTCAGGGGTGCCGGCTGCTCAGCCTTCGTGCGCAGCTTCACCGCGCCGAGGCCATCGAGCACCGAATGAAATGGCGTGGCCAAGCTCGTAGCACCCCACTGGGCGAGCAAGAAATCGCTCTGCTGGGACGTGAGAGGGTGGCTCACAAAGTGAGAGGCGGCGTCGATAAACGAAGGTGGCGGGACGGCCGAGCGAGCCCCTTGCAAGGACATACTCACCAATTCGGAGAGGAGCCTGTTGAAGATCAGCAGAACCTGGCGGACATGGTTGATCTTGTGGTGCAGGTGCTCGAAGGTGATGTCGACGCCGGAAGAATCCTGCCACTGCTCGAAGGCTTCCAGCGTCTCAGCGTTTTCCAGTTTTGCTTCGGCTTGCCGGGCGATGTCGATGGTATCCTCAACGACCTTTCGGTACTGGTCGAGGCGATCCAGGTATTTGTCGATGCTTTCAGTTCGCCCGACACGTTCCAGGGCTGAACGTATTTCCAGAATCTCATTTCGGAGTTGGGCAACGATGCCATCCGAGAACGTGAGAATTTTCGGGAAGTCGTTGAACTCAATAGCGTGCAGAAGGTTGTATGCATCCCCTCGGATATAGGTGGCATCTCGGGCGGCATTCGCCAGGGATAGCAACATCCTTCCGGAGGCGGAAAGCCTGTATTCGTCAGCGAAGTCGGTCTTCTCGATGAGCGCTGTCTCGCGCTTCTCTGAGTGGCATGCCTTCGAAGAAGTGCCGGCAACACTCGTGAGGTAGAAAAACTCCGCCGGCCGCCGCAAAACATTGAGGACATATTGCACATCCGCTTCGCCGGCAACCTCTGGTATGTCATCCTGGATTGCGTACAGGATAGTGGAGAGCGGCAAGTAATCCTGATTAGCACTTTGATCGAGTAGCTTGAGCCGATGGATGACCTGGAAAGCAATGTCGAGATATACCCCATCAGCATGCCCAGTCCGCGACTCGCGCGTGAAATGCGGAGGGCTACCGTATGCGCGATCGCTGTCGTGGAGGTCAATCAACCTCAAGGTTGAGGCGATTAATGTGACCCATTCCATGAAACTACCTTCGCGACCTGCGCACTACTTGGCTATCGGATTCACTGAACACTCCCCACACTCCTTTCTTGAATTTTTTGTAATGCTACTCGACCCCATGCTCAATAGTTGAGCCTCATGGTCTGTCGGATGATCTGGACTTTCTCGCGCGTATGCTGCCGTTCCCGTTGAAGCCCTTGACATGCAACACCACTTCTGTTCGACTATTTTGCACCTTCTGGCCTCCGGGCTCGCCTAATCGCATGTAACGCGATTCGTCTTCTGGTGCGTCATTCCAGTCCCCTGATCGCGGTCAGCCTCTGACACCGCGACGCTCGCAAGAGCCGAGGCCACATCCCTTCTTTGACCGCGCGGGATTGCATCCCAACAGGTCACCTCCATCCCCTGATGGGGGCTCATTCCGATAGCACGACACTCCTGGCCTCCACATCCGCAGGCGGAAATTTCGCTGAATAGGATCGGGGAAGTCATCACCGCTTCGGAAAACCATTTCAACCACCGCCGGGCAACCGGTTTCAACGGGTCGCAAGACCCACATCCCACTGGGGAGGCTTACTCCCCTCGCGGGTAGTGGTCTCCCTTTGTTTTTTCATCAAGGAGATCGCTATGAACACCACCGCTGCTGAAACCACCGCCGCTGCCGCCGAGAAGCCGAAGACGCATCTCGATCTGCATGTGAACGGGATCGGGTATCTGAATCGCGTCCGTGAAGTGAAGGTGAAGAAAGGCTCGTTCTGGGCTTGTTCCATCGCCGCACTGCATGGCTCGATCGACGCACCCGAGACCACCTACTTCGATGTCAAGATCGAAGGCGCCGAGGCGCTTGAGAGGGTCAAATTCCTCAAGAGCGCGGTCAACGCCAACCAGAAGGTGACGGTTGCCTTCCGTTTGGGTGACATCTATCCCGAGTCCTTCGTTTACCAGTCCGGTCCCAAGCAGGGCCAGACCGGTGTTTCAATCAAGGGAAGGTTGCTCAAGATCGCTTCCGCGAAGATCGACGGCATGCCCGTCGATTTCGCTGAAATGCGGTTTGCCGCCTGATCCCAGGCGAGCTCGCAGCACCCTGCCCTACCCGCCATTCGGATTTCTCCGCTTGGCTTCGTGTTTTACCCATCCCTACCGGGAGTGCGTCCGCTCCCCAAGGGGAGTGGCGCCTTCCGGCTGGGCTTCATTTTTCATCCTGGAGGCACATCATGATCAGCATCACCGGAACACTCAGCATCAAAGCGGTCAACGGCAGCAAGGGTTCTTTCTGCGTCGGCGACCTGTCCACCAGCGTGGGCACCTTCAAGGTCAAGGACGCGATTCTCGACCAGTACAGCCCCGGCGATTACGACGGGACGTTCGTCATCGAGGAGATTTTCCCATCCAGCTACACCTGGCGCGGGAAGGTCTGGGTCGAGGTGCGGGCCAGACTGTCGGCGATTCATGTCGAGAGCGAACCCGAAACGCCTGACACCGAGACGTTGCCGGAGTCGGTCGAACCCGATCCGGCGAACGAGAATCGCCCGGTGCAGGAAACTGCCGCTACGCCCGTTTCCGACGAGCTACTGGCGGCGCCGACCGAGACCTCGTTGTTCGATGCCGAGACCCATGGTCTCATCGAAGCCGGCAAAGCCGTCAAGCTCGATCCCACCGTGGATCGCGGCCTGTTCCGGGCTCAACGCGATGCCCTCAAGGGGCATGGCTACCGGTTCGATGCCAGCACGCAAATGTGGGAACTGCCTGCTGCGTAATCTCAACCTTCGAACCCGCTCAGGCGGGTTCACCCAGGCGGCCTGAACGAGGCCTCCGGGGTGAGCCCGAAGAGCGGCGATTGCAGCCTGGTTGGCGGTTGTCCCGAACCGCATCCCTTAACTGCGCGTCCAGGCCTCCCTTGCCGGACGCGGCGGCGCCTGTTCCGTGGCCGCTTGGAGGCACGATCTCAGCGCCCCACTCCGTTGCATCCCGCCCCCAGGGCATCCGCAAGCCGGTTCCGGTGAGCCGGCTGGCGGATGCCGAGTTTCTCCGGCCCTCGTGGCCACCCGAAATGTACTGGCGCCACTGAAACAGTACGCACCGACAGGCGCGCGGCATAATTGCAACCGGAACCCAGTTCCAATCAAGAGAATAGAAGGGAGTAAGCATGTCACCCGAAAAGATCGGCCATCTGGCCAAACTGTGTTTCAACGTCGCCCTGCCCCTCCAGGTTTGCCGGAGCGAGACGGGCTATTTCATCGGCACCGTCCATCCCCAAGACGGGCCCTACAGCCGCGAGTCGGAAGAATATTTCCCCAGCCTCGAAGCCGCCGAGGCGGCGCTCGAATCGGGGAATTGGACTCAGCTTGAGTACGAAATCTGAAGCCTCGCCCTGGGTGGATGCCACGCCTCCACCCAGGGGCTTTTCTTGAGGGACCGCCCTGAAGAAAGGCCAGCTTGGCTTGTCCTTGTTCCACCGCCGGCAGACGGTTTCCGCCCGCCCGATCCCCGTCAAGGATCGCCGCTCGTCAGTCCCTGAAACGAGCACGGCCGCAAGGTCCGGGACTTCATCTCAACCCACGCGGGGATTCCGTTCCCCGCCAGGGGCATGGTGTTTCCGCTTTCCAGGAGGATCCACCATGTTCGCTTTCACCTTGTGCGCGGCCTTCGGGCTCACCCTGTATTTCAGCTTGATTCGGCCGGTGTTGTATCGGGCCGGTTGGATTTGACCACTCCCCCGAAAGAGCAGGCATTTCGCTTGCCGCACCTTTGCACCCAGGAGACCGAGATGGATATTGAAACGCTACCGGAGCTGATCATCAGTTACGCCCCCGGAAGAGGCTTTTTCATTGCCGGTTATGCCGACGACGAGGACTTGCAGTGCTACTGCCGGGTATCCGAAGAGGTTTATCCGACCTATTTGGACGCCGCAAGAGCCTTGGTCGACGGCAATTGGACACCTGCCTGAGCGTCCGTCCGAGTCAAGCCTCTCTGTACTTTCGAAATATTTCCTTCAACCCACGCGGGGACACGGTTCCCGCTCGGGGGCAAGGTGTCTCCACCTCATCGGAGACCATCATGCCTCTCTCCTCTCAAATGTCGGACCTTGATCTGCTGGGGGTTCTGGTCGGCACCCAAGCCGCCGAGAATCTCCTGCAGGAAAACCAGGGATCGCTGTACCAGCTGTTCAGCCTGTCCGCGGTGGATCATCGGGTTTGTGAAGCCGCTGCCGAGGATGGATGGAACCGTGTCCGGCGGATCCTCGACGTGTCTCGCGAGCTGGTCACGCGGGGCTTCGCCGAGGCCTTGCGTCATCGGGATGCGTTGTCCTCTCCGGGGGCCGTGCGCAGCCATCTGATCACCTCGCTGTCGCACCTGCCTCACGAAGCCTTCGTCGTGTTGTTTCTGGATGCGCAGAACCGGCTGATCGCCTCGCGGGAGTGCTTTCGCGGCACGCTGACTCAGACCAGCGTCTACCCCAGGGAGGTCATCAAGATCGCCCTGGAATACAACGCCTGTGCCGTCATCCTCTGCCACAACCATCCATCCGGAACGATGGAGCCCAGCCAGGCCGACCGCTGGCTGACCGATCAGCTGAAAGCAGCGCTCAGCCTGGTCGACGTCAAGGTTCTGGATCATTTCATCGTCGCCGGCAACCAGACTCTTTCCATGGCGGAAAGAGGTCTGATCTAAGCGTTTTTTCATCACCCCGCGGGGCGCCTTGCCCTGCCGGGGCAGGGTGCCTCCGCATTTTCTTGGAGAACATCATGAGTGAATCATCAACCATCGCCATCGGCGACAGGGTCAAGGTCAAGCGCAAGCAAGACCGCCTCGGCGGGCCTCAGTATCCCGGCCGCATCGGCATCGTCGTCCGTGAAAACCCATTCGGCCGCGACTCGGGCGGGTACTGGTATGTCCAGCTCGAAGCCACGCGCCGCGCCAAACAACGCATCGCGCTGTTTGGCGCCAAGGAGCTTGAACTGGCACAGGAGGGCACGTCATGAACCTGCGCATCGTCGAGTACACCATCGATTACGCCCACCGGGTACAGGTCGGCATCCCGTCCGATAGCGACGAAGAGGCCATCGCCAAGGCGCAGGCCGCCTTCGATGACGGCACGATATGGGACGACACCCCGGAAATGCCCCTCCTCTTCGATGACTATGAGGAGAAGGAAGGCGAAACGCTGGACTTCCAAGTGGTGGCCACGGTGGACGCCTGGCCGACTTCGGATGCCAGCGTGCTCCAGCAACGCCGCACGGCGAATGCCATGGAGGCCTGCCGTCTACTGGTGGTGGAGGAGTCGATGCGCGGCAAGAACGGTCCGACGCCCAGTGCCTATGAGCAATCGCTCGTCGAAACCGCATATCGACTGGCACGAATGGCGGTGGAAGGCCATCCAACCAGGATGCCTGAGCCGCCCCGACCCTGCGTCGTGGTCGGTGTCGAGGGCGGACTGGTCCAAGGTGCGTCGTCCGACATGCCGGTGGAACTCATCGTGCTCGATTACGACATGGACGATGTGGCGGAAGGCGCCGTCGAGGTACCGCAGAGCGGTGGCTCGCCCACCTTGGCCACGATCATCTCCCATGGCGTGGCTGTCGATCCCGACTTCGTCGCCGGAGTATGGAATGCGGAATCGGAAAGCGGCTATTCATCATCCACCCACGTCGTTACCCATAAGGTCGGCGATGGGGAAATGGCGAACCATGGGCGGGTCGTAATGCATGTCGCCCAGGCGGTTCTCGACGCGTGCAAACGCGCGGAGTCCAAATGCCGATCCATCGACAATCTGAACCTCGATTGTATTGTGCAGATCGCTCTCCGGGAAATATCGGAGTCCTGATCCTTCTTCAATATGGCCCCTCATCGAGGGGCCTTTCCTGGGCCGCCGCCGCAACGGCCCAGGAAAGGCCTAGCGCCACCCGTGTTCCACCGCCGGCTGTCGGTTACAGCCCGCCCGTTCCCCGTCAAGGATCGCCGTTCGTCAGTCCCTGAAACGAACACGGCCGCAAGGTCCGGGACTTCATTAAATTCGCCCCATCCGGGGTTTTATCTCAACCCGCCGGGGTGCTTCGCCGCCCTGGAGGGCGCGCGTTTCCTTCGGCTCAGCATGGAGGAAATCATCATGGGATGGACCATTACCTTCGATAGCAACCGGAAGCAGCTCATCCAAGAGCGCACCCGGTCGGCCACACAAGCCGATGGCACCCGCTGGGAATGCCTGCGCCACACGGCGGTAGGCAATGTGCTCTGGACGGTATGGGTGGTCACCCCCGCCGAGCCGAAGCCGCCCATGGCCTACAGGGCGCCCTATCGCTATATCGGCTGCGACTTGCTGGCGCCGGGCAGGAAAGGCGAAGGCTGGGGCTACAAGGATCTTTGCGAAAGCATGGGGCCTTGCTACTACACCTGTCCCTTGTCCTACCTGGACATGGTGCCGGTGGCCAACGCGGCATGGCGGGAGCAAGTGCGCGCCTGGCATGCCGCGCGCAACCGCAAGGTCGAAATCGGCGATGTGTTGATCTTCGAGGGTCTTGCGATCCCCGAGGTCAAGATCGTTTCCAAGCAAGGTCGACGCCTCGTGGGCGAGTACGGCGGCTGTCGGTACCGCATTCCTCCCCGAATCCTGGCCAAGGTGGTCGAACAGCGTTTTGCCACGTAATTCGTTTCGAAACCAGTTACGCACCGCCCGACTGTCCCTGCCGCAAGGTCCGGGGCTCAATCCTTTCTCAACCCTCGCGGGGATACCTCCCCGGCTGGGGTTCGGTGTCTCCGCATTTCCTGGAGACCATCATGGGACTCATGTTCTCGCGGCTCGCCCGCAACTTTATAAAAAACGGCTACTTCCCGACCGACGAGGTCACGCTCGGCCGCATCCTCAACGCGCTGGACATCACCGGCAGCCGGATACGCATCGCGGACCCGTGCTGCGGTGAAGGCGTGGCCCTGGCCGAGGTCAAGAACGCATTGACCGAAGCCGGCGCCATGGTCGAAGCGCTGGGGATCGAGTTCGACGCCGAACGTGCCTGGCACGCCAAGCAACTGCTCGACACCGTGCTCCATGCCGATATGAACGATGCCTGGGTATCCGCCAGGTCGGCCGGCCTGCTGTTCCTGAACCCGCCCTATGGCCAGACCGTGGCCGATACCGGGCAGACCGGGGATGGCAAACACAGCGAACGGCTGGAGCTGATGTTCCTGCGCAAGACGGCGGGATGGCTCCAGGCCGGCGGAGTGCTGGTCTTCATCGTGCCGCACACTGTCATGAGCGAGGAGATGGCCAACTACTTGTGCCGGCATTTCTCCAACCTCACGGCCTGGTCGGCTCCGGAACGGCAGTTCAAGCAGATGGTGGTGTTCGGCATCAAGCGCCGGCCGGCCGCCCCCACCAAGGGGCAGGTCGAGGCCTTGATGGCGGTGAAGGACACTCTGCCGCCTGAACTGCCCGAGGCCTGGCCGCATGCGCCGCTCTTGGTACCGGAAGCGGCCGTCGGCGAGGATCTGGTCTTCCAGGCGATTCGTCTGAACGGACCGGAACTGGCGGCGGAGATCGTCAAGCATCATGCCAGCACGCTCTGGCCGAGTTTCCCGCGCACCTTCAGCGCCCAGGCTCAGGCCCATCGGCGTCCCTTGCGGATGCTGTCGGACTGGCACCTGGCGCTGGGATTGGCGGCGGGCCAGATCGGCGGCTTCGTGGACGCACAGGATGGCCGCACCTTTCTGATCAAGGGCGCGACCTACAAGGAAAAGGAAGTGACGGTCCAGCATGAGACCGATGCGAAGGGCAACGTCTCCGAGACGCGCATCCTGACCGATCGCTTCGTGCCGGTGATCCGGGCCATCGATTTCACGGCCGGGAGCATGACCTTCGGGGACGTGCTGACCATACGCTGAGCTTCATCCGGCTCCTCCCTTTACCCCTCTTCGAGGGGTCTTTCTACAGCGTCCGCCATCCTGCGGACGCTGCAAAAAGGCCCTTGGCCATAGCGGGCACCACCGCTGGTCGAACGGTTTTCGACCCGCCGATGCCGTAAGCATCGAGGTCCGGTCATCCCTGAAACCGGATCGGGCGCCTGGCGCCGGGAACAAGGCGGTTTTCCCCGTCGATCATCAACCCTTGTGGGGCACGCCCCCACCGGGGCGAGCCTCACGATTCATTGGAGGCTCGTCATGGCTGCATCTTCACCTTTATGGGGCATTCGGGAGTTTTCGGATGTCTTTCTCGACGCGCTGGTCCGCAACGAAGCGGGCCAGCTCATGTTCGCCTCGCTGTATGGCCGGGACACCGCCATACAGCAGTTGTTGGCGGCGTTCTCGTTGCCGGTTTCATCGGGCGGCGTCGACCGCATCACCCTGAAACAGGTCGAGGCCCCGCCTCGGCTGGGTGACGGCGTGGCGGGCGTGGTTCCGCTGCATCCCGAAGCGCCGGCCGGGGATGACCCTCGGGGTGTCGCCTTCATCGGCGACGCCTCGCGGCTGACCAAGCTGGCCGGCAAACTGCCGCGTCGGTCCTTGTTCGGGCCGGTCTCGCATGTCTTCATCTACGACCCGCAGGTGATCGAACCGGACACGGCCAACGGCCGGGCCTGGGTGCTGACCCTCGGCAACGAGGGCCAAGACCATCTGCAATCGGTCTGGTCGATGATCCAGCGCATCTCGCCGGTGCCGTTGGGCGATGGCTGGATGTCGCCGGTACTTGAGCAGTTGGGCGATTCCATCATCACGGAACTCAGTCCGCAAAACCTGGCCAGGGTCACTTGGCCAACCCTGGGGCCTGTCCAGGCCTCGCTGATCGATCTGGGCGAGCACTTTGCCCAGGCCATTTCCGATCTGGTCAAACGCCGGGTGCTCACGCGCCAGGCCGAAACCGGTGCAACCAACCGGCAGGACATGTCGCTCGCGGCCTGATCTGCCTTTTTCAGCTTCAACCACCCTCGCGGGGACGCCATTCCCGCTAGGGGCAGGGTGTCTCCGCACTCTCTGGAGATCATCATGCACGTAGAACACCATACCCTTCATGTCACCACGTCCATCGCCCCAGTGGGCGCCGATAACGCGCTCCACACGGACATCCTGGCGTTCATCGCCGCACATCCGAAGCCGGCCGATGCCCCGGAACAGTGGGTCATCTGCAAGCTCTTCGACGCCTTCGGCTCGGCCACCTGGTGGCTGACCGAATACGACGCCGAGGGACGGATCGGCTTCGGCTTCGTCACCGGCCTGCACTACGACGAATGGGGCACCGTCTCCATCGACGAGCTGGCCGAACTGCAAGCCGGTCTGTCCGGGTTGCCGGGGTCCGCGCCGCGCATCGAGGTAGACCGGTATTTCCAGCCCCGCACCAAGGACGAGGCCGTGACCGCGTATTACCAGCGGACCAACGAGGGCGTCAGGATGCAAGAAGAGCGGTTCGATGGCGACATCGCCCCGCTCGCGGATCCGTCGGTGCTGTCTTTGTCGGAGTTCGTTTCATCGTTCGGCTCGGGCCTGCTCGAAGCCGTGCGCAGGCAGAACCCGCCCGTGTATTCCGGCTTGCCGGATGCCCGGCGGGAGGCGGTGATGGACGCCCTCACCCGGGCGCCCTTCCCTGCCCAGCGCGAGGTGGTGCAAGCCATCGCCGCGCTGCTCTTCGATGAAAACGATCCGGCCGGCATCATCAACGCCGAGATGGGCACGGGCAAGACCATGATGGCCATCGCGGCCGCCGCGGTCGCCCATGCCGAAGGCTATCCACGCAGCCTGGTGATCTGCCCTCCCCACCTGGTCTACAAGTGGCGGCGGGAGATCAAGCAGACGGTGCCGAATGCGCGGGTCTGGGTGCTGAACGGCCCCGACACGCTCAAGAAGCTCCTGACGCTACGGCAGATGCGCGAGGCGCCCCTCCATCCCGAGTTCTTCGTGATGGGCAGGGTGCGGATGCGCATGGGTTACCACTGGAAGCCTGCCTTCATCATCAAGCGCGTCGTCGAAACGGTCGAGGCCGGCGAGACGACGATTCCAGGCGGGACTCAGGTCGCCTGCTGTCCGAGCTGCTACGCCTGGGTAACGGATGGGGACGATGCGTCCCTCAATCCCGCCCTGGCGGAAATGCACTTGGCCAAGGAACGCCGTTTCTGCCCGCATTGCCACGGTGCCTTGTGGACGTTGACCCGTCCGCAGGCCTCGGCGAAGTCGCGGGAGGAGATGGTGCTCGCGGCCATGCAGCAACTGCCGACGATCGGCGCCAAGACAGCCCAGCGTTTGCTGGGCAAGTTCGGCGCCACAATGCTGGGCGACATGCTGGAGGACAACGTCTACGAGTTCATCAACCTGATGGACGAGGATGGCGACCTGTTCTTCTCCGATCGCCAGGCGACCAGGATGGAGCGGGCCATGGCCAACTCCGAGTTCAGCTTTGGGCAAGGCGGCTACCAGCCGACCGAGTTCATCAAGCGCTATCTGCCTCAGGGCTACTTCGGCTTGCTCATCGTCGACGAAGGTCACGAGTTCAAGAACGAGGGCTCCGCCCAGGGCCAGGCCTTCGGCGTGCTGGCCAGGAAATGCAGCAAAACGCTGCTCCTGACCGGAACGCTGATGGGCGGTTATGCCGACGATCTCTTCTACCTGCTCTGGCGGCTACAACCCAAGGCGATGATGGAGGACGGTTTCGGCTATTCGCGGCGCGGCTCACTCGGGCCGGCCTCCATGGGCTTCCTGCGAGCCCATGGCGTCATCAAGGACATCTACAAGTCCAAAAGTGACGACGAAGCCCGATCCCATCGCACGGCGCGCGGTCGACAGACCATGCATCGCGCGACCAAGGGACCGGGCTTCGGGCCGAACGGCATCATGCGCTATGTGGTGCCGATCAGCGCGTTCCTGAAGCTCAAGCAGATCGGCGGCAATGTCCTGCCTCCCTACGAGGAACATTTCGACGGGGTGGTCATGACGCCGATCCAGCAAGAGTGGTATCGAAAGCTGGAAGGCGCGTTGAAACAGGCATTGAAAGATGCCTTGCGTGCCGGTGACCACAGCCTGTTGGGGGTGGTGCTCAACGCCTTGCTGGCGTGGCCGGATTGCGCGTTCCGCGAGGAGCACGTGGTCCACCCGCATCGTCGCGACCGCGTGTTGGCTCATGTGCCGGCGCTGTTCGACGGTTCGGAGCCGATGCCGAAGGAGCGCATGCTCATCGAGCGCGTGAAGGCCGAGAAAGCCAGGGGACGTCGTGTCCTGGTCTACACGGTCTATACGGGCACCCGTGACACCACGGCAAGACTCAAGGCCCTGCTTTCGGCCGAAGGTCTCAAGGTGGCAACACTGAGCGCCAGCGTGGCCGCCGAGAAGCGTGAAGACTGGGTCGCCGACCAGGTCGACCGCGGCATCGACGTGCTGGTAACCAACCCCGAGCTGGTGAAAACCGGTCTCGACCTGCTGGAGTTTCCGACCATCGTGTTCCTACAGTCCGGGTACAACGTCTACACCCTGCAACAGGCCGCCCGCCGTTCCTGGCGGATCGGCCAGAAGCAAGCAGTGGACGTGGTTTTCCTGGGCTACCAGGGCACGGCGCAGTTGGCCTGCCTTGAGCTGATGGCGAAGAAGATCGCCGTGGCTCAATCGACTTCGGGCGACATGCCCGAGTCGGGGCTGGACGTGTTGAACCAGTCGGGTGATTCCATCGAAGTGGCACTGGCCAGGCAGTTGGTGGCCTGATCTTCCTCGGCGCGCCTCAAGGCGTGCCGGGGTTCATTACAGAATTGGAGGTGATGATGTTGACGAATCCGGATCAAGAACGGCTCGATAAAGCCGCTCAGGCGGCCCAGTTATTGCAGCAGGATCTGCTGGATCTGAGTCGGGCCGACAACCCGCTCCTGGCGGACATTGGCTATGGACTCCTGGAGGAAATCGTGGCCTTGCACACCCGGCTGGATCGTCTGTGCGTGGTAACGCGTGAATCGCCAGAGGGATGAGGAGGTGTACCGCCATGCCTCTATTGTTTGATCAGCTAAACTGTTGTGTAGAGTCTATTCAATGATATCCCCACCCCCGAGCAACTCGGGGTCTTCAACCGCCCTCATGGGCGGTTTTTTTGTTTCCCCATGAGTAAATAATGACTGCCAGATTTAGCATCGAAATGGCATGCACAAGCCTCGCCATGTGCTGCTGCCACCAATTCATGCAAAATACCGCACTCCCGTGCGCTGTGGTTTTCTCCGCATTGCGCCCGCAACGCAGCAAGTTGGCTCTCCAGTGCGCGTAAGCTGTTGAGCCGCGCCTGCACACGAGCCAATTGCTCGTCGATCAGCCGGTTGATGTCGCCACACTCCGCCTCTGGGTGGGCGACGAAATCCAGCAGGCGTCGGATCGACTCCAGGGGCATGTCCAATGCCCGGCAATGACGGATGAAGGCCAGTCGTTCCAGATGAGCCTGCTGGTAGGCACGGTAGCCATTGGCCTCGCGTCCGGGCTCGGGCAGCAGTCCGGCCTTCTCGTAATAGCGGATGGTCTCGATATCCACCCCGGTGGCTTTCGCCAGATCACCGATGCGCATGGCTCACTCCAAATCAAGAACATGACTTTACCCTCTTGACCCCGGAGCGGCTCCAGGGTTTTCAATGCGGCCATCTCATCACCGAAATTCATAACCATGTCAGGTTGCTCCTGCACCGGAAGTTGTGAGTCCTCCAGTACCGCCGTGTCACCGCGTTACCGGCGTGTATTGTGGGTGGCGCTTGTCCTCAACGCCGTGATGTTCTTTGTGGAAATCGGCGGCGGCCTGCAATCCGGATCGGTGTCCCTGTTGGCCGATGCAGTCGATTTCGCGGGGGACGCCGCCAACTACGGCCTCTCATTGGCGGTACTGTCCATGGGACTGGCCTGGCGGGCACGTGCAGCCTGGGTCAAGGGCGTCACTATGGGCGTCTACGGCATCCTGGTATTGGCTAAGACCGCCTGGGCCGCCTCACTGGGCATCCCGCCCGAGCCAATGACCATGGGATTGGTGGCCCTGCTGGCCCTGGCGGTCAATGTCGGCGTGGCGATCATGCTTTACGCTTGGCGCAACGGTGACGCCAACATGCGTTCCGTCTGGCTGTGCAGCCGCAACGACGCCATCGGCAACGTGGCGGTGGCCCTCGCCGCCCTAGGCGTATTCGGCACCGGCTCGGCCTGGCCCGATCTGCTGGTGGCGGGCGTGATGGCGACTCTGGCCTTGACGGCCTCGGTCACGGTTGTGCGGCACGCGCGTGCCGAGTTGGTTCTGGCTGTTCCTCTGCATTAACCCCCAGTTTCCGGGTCAGCAAATGCACAGCGAAGCGGGGGTAACCCCCGCTTCCAATAGGGCGGAAATTTCTCCGCCATGGACCATGGTAATGCCCAAACTTATGATTGAACTGAATGGAGAACGGCATGAAATTCATCACGCTCACCCTTATTGCGGGCCTCTTCATGGCGCCCCAACTTCCGGTGTTGGCCGCCGACAACAACGGCCACGTCATGCATGCCGAACAAGCCAAGGACAGGGTCTGGACCGACGGCACCGTGAAGAAAATCAACTCCAATATCGGCAAGATCGCCGTCAGCAATGTGCGCCTGGCCCAACTGGCCAACCTGGATCCGGACAATCCGGACATGCCCGCCTTGGCCTTGATGTTCCGGGTTACGGATCCCGCCTGGCTCGACCAGGTCAAACCCGGCGACCGCATCCGTTTCGTGGTGGAACGCCTGGATGGCGCCTTAACGATTACCGCGCTGCAACCCGGCCGCTGAGGCAGTCTCAATGAGCGACTTTTCCTACCCACGGGGGACATGAAATCGATGCAGCGCAATACCCTGATGTTCGCCCTGGCCATGCCCGCCACCCTGATAGCCACCCAGGTCTTGCGGTTGTGCGGCACGCGCGCGCTGTGTTAGCTTCCCCGACATGCGCAAGCTTGTAGCCATCCTTTTCCTGCTTATCCTGCCGCTGCAGTGGACCACTGCGGCGGTGGCAGCTTATTGCCTGCACGAAACGGATGGTCCAGCCCAGCAGCACATCGGCCACCACGCGCATGAACATCAGGCCAGCGCTGCCCAAACGGACAGCGATTCCGGCAATAGCGATTTCGATGCCGACTGCCCGAGTTGCCACGCGCATTTCGCGCAAGCCGTCATCGACGCCGATTCGCCCATGCTTCCGGTTTCGCAAGTCCGTGCTGCCATGGCTTACCGGGCCTTCCTGCCCACCCCGCCGCCAAGCTCCCTGTTTCGCCCCCCTCTAGTCGACCTCGCCTGAAGCTCCGGCAGGTTGGCGCGTCCCTCGATTCCCTCGTTGTCGCGATTACCTCGCCGGATTTGACGTAAGTATTTGCGTTATTCCCGGCTGCCCTCGACGTGGGCGGCCGCATCAGGACGAGGCTTCAAATGAACATTGTGTTCCGCTTTAGGGGAAGTGCTTCCCTCTGGCTGCTGGCATGGGCCATCCCATTTGCCGCACTGATTCCCCCTGCCCAGGCTGTGGAAACGTCTCCAACTCTCAAACAGGCCTTCAAGGCCGCCTGGGCACGTCAGCCGGAGGCGCGTGCCGCCAGGGCGCGACGCGATGCCGTCGGCGCACGTCGGCAGACGGCCGACAGCTGGCTGGCGGAGCCGCCCAGCCTGGATGTTTCCTACAAAACCGACCAGCTCAATCACGACCAGGGCAGCCGGGAATACGAGGTCGGCCTCGCCATGCCGCTCTGGTTGCCAGGCGAGCGGGCCGGTCAACGCGCCCTGGCCGAAGTCGAAGGCGCCGCGCTGGAATGGCGGTTGGAATCTGCACAACTGCGTACGGCGGGCGAAGTACGCGAGGCCTGGTGGTCCCTGGCCTTGGCGCGTATCGATCTGGAGGCCGCCGAGGCCCGCCGGCAAAACGCCGAACGGCTGGCCGCCGACGTGGCCCGGCGGGTCAAGGCGGGCGACCTGTCGCGGGCCGATGGGCACCAGGCCGACGCCGCCGTGGCTGGGGCCGTCGCCGAAGTCGCGCGGTCACGCGGGGCACTGGCCGAAGCGGCCAAGCGCCTGCGCAGCCTTACGGGCGTAACGGTGAATGGTGCTGTATCCGCTGCCACCGAACCCACCCCATCCCAAGCCAACGAGGGGGACGTACATCCGCTCTTGAAGGATATGGCCGCCCGTGTCGAGACGGCCCGCGCCGCTCGCAACCTGGCCGGTGTGCAAAGCCGCGCCAACCCGGAACTACGCCTGGCTGCAACCCGCGACCGTGCGGCTGCGGGCGATGCCTGGTCCAACACCCTCACCCTGGGCGTGCGCATCCCCTTCGGCTCCGACAGCCGGCAGCGCGTCCGTGTCGCCACGGCGACCGCCGAGGAAACCGAGGTGGAGGCTCAACTGGCCGTCGAACAGGAACGCATCGCCGCCGAGATCGACGCCGCCCGTCAGCGCGAAGAAGCGGCCCGTGCCTGGCTGGCTGCCGCCGAGCAGCGGGCGCAGCTGGCGAACGAGTCGCGCGGCTTCTTCGAGAAATCCTTCCGCCTGGGCGAGACCGACCTGCCCACCCGTTTGCGCATCGAGGGCGAAGCGGCCGAGGCCGAACGCGAGGCCGCCCGTGCCCGCGTCGAACTGGCCGCATCGGTCTCCGCCCTGCGCCAGGCCTTGGGCCTGCTACCCGAATAATTCAGGAGGAAACACCCATGAACCCCAAACATATCCTGGCGGCCCTGAGCCTGGCCGTCGCTTCGCCAGCCTGGGCCGGTGATGGACACGACCATGGCGACGCCCCCGCCGCCACTGCCGGCTCCACGTTGCCGCGCTTTGCCGCCACGTCCGATCTCTTCGAACTGGTCGGCGTGCTCGACGGCAAACATCTGACCCTCTGGCTCGACCATGCCGCCGACAACAGCCCGGTCAAGGACGCCAAGCTCGAACTGGAACTCGGCGGCATCAAGGTGCCAGTGAAGGTCCACGGTGAAGGGGAATTCGAGGCCATCCTGGCCAAGCCGCTCACGCCGGGGGAATTCCCGGTTGCCGCCACCGTGTATGCCGGTGAGGAGGCCGACCTACTGGCTGGCGATTTTGATATCCACGCCGAAGCCGAAGCTGCCGAGGCCGCGCATACCCATGGCTGGCAGGAATACGCCCTCTGGGCCGCCATCGCTGGCGCGGCACTGGCCGGCCTGGCCGCGCTGATCCGTCGCCTTCGCAGCCAACGCTTGGGAGGTGCCGCATGAAACCGCTCGCCCTTATAGCCATCTTCTGCCTGGCCTTGGTGTCCGGTGCCCATGCCGGTGAGGGCCACGACCACGGCGACGCCTCTCCGGCCGCCAACAGTAGCGGCCCCAAGCGGCTGCCCGATGGCGGCGTCTTCATGCCCAAGCCAGCGCAACGCCAGATTGGTGTGCGCACCCAGCCAGTGGAGGAAGGCGCGCTGCCCCGTGCCTTCGAACTCTCCGGCAAGGTGGTCATGGACCCCAATGCCGGCGGCAAGGTTCAGGCCCTCATCGCCGGCAGGCTGGAGCCCGGCCCGCGCGGCTTCCCCAGCCTCGGACAACGGGTCAACAAAGGCGAGGTGCTGGCCTGGGTAGTGCCGTCCGCCGGCATGATCGAGCGCTCCAACCAGTCCGCTCAACTGGCGGAATTGCGTGCCACCAAGGGTCTGGCCGAGAAGCGGCTGACCCGCCTGAAGGAACTGGCCGACACCATCCCGAGAAAGGAGATCGAGGCGGCTGAGAGCGAGGTCGATAGCCTCAACGGGCGCATCGCCGCCCTGGGTGCCGGACTTTCCAACCGCGATGCCCTGGTCGCGCCGGTCACAGGCGTGGTCGCCATGAGCAATGCCGTGGCTGGGCAGGTAGTCGAGGCACGCGAGGCGGTGTTCGAGGTGGTCGATCCCAACCGCTCGCGCGTCGAAGCGCTTGCCTACGACACCGCACAGGCCTTGGACGTGGTTTCCGGCAGCCTGGCGGTAGGCGATGCGCGGGTGCCGCTGGCCTTCGTCGGCGCTGCCCGCAGCCTGCGCGAACAGGCCTTGCCCCTGATGTTCCGTGGCGAGGGCAATGCCTTGGCCAATCTGGCGTTGGGCCAGCCGGTCAAGGTTTTCGCGTTGACCCGGAGCACCGTGCAGGGCTATCGCGTGCCGGCGGCGGCGTTGGTGAAAAACCCGGCCAACCAGGCCATCGTCTGGGTCAAGACCGCGCCGGAACGCTTCGAACCGCGCACGGTGACGGTGGAACCCCTGGACGGTGCGAACGTGGTGGTGACCACCGGCCTGAAGGCGGGCGACCGGGTGGTGGTGCGTGGCGCGACGCTGGTCAATCAGGTCAGGTAGGGGCGCCATCATGTTCAAGTGGCTACTCGACAACAGCCTGACCAACCGGCTGCTGGTGATCATCGCCAGCCTGGTGGTGATGGCCTACGGCGCATTCACCCTGATGCAGACGCCGGTGGACGTCTTTCCCGACCTCAACAAGCCCACCGTCACCCTGATGACCGAGGCGGGCGGCATGGCCCCGGAGGAGGTGGAGCAACTCATCACCTTCCCGCTGGAGACCACCATGAACGGCCTGCCTGGGGTGGAGAGCGTGCGTTCGGTGTCCAGCGCCGGACTGTCCTTCATCTACGTCACCTTCGACTGGCGCACCGACATCTTCCGGGCGCGGCAGATGGTCTCGGAACGCCTCACCTCCATGGAAGAAGGTCTGCCCGATGGGGTGACGCCGCGCATGGGGCCGATCAGCTCGATCATGGGCGAGATCATGCAGATCGCCATCCCCATCGACACGGGAAAGATCACCCCCATGCAGGTGCGCGAATACGCCGACTGGGTACTCCGGCCTCGCCTCATGGCGATCCCCGGCGTCGCGCAGGTCATCCCCATCGGCGGCGAGGTGCGCCAGTTCCAGGTGCAGCCGGATACCGTGCGCATGGCGGAACTGGGTGTCAATCACGACCAACTCGACGGCGCCCTGCGCGGCTTCTCCTCGAACTCGTCGGGGGGCTTCCTGGAACTCAACGGCCGGGAATATCTGATCCGCAATCTGGGCCGCACCTCGCGCCTGGAAGACCTGAAGAATCTGGCGCTGACTGCGCGCAGCGGCCAACCCATCCTGCTGCGCCAGATCGCCGAGGTGACCTTCGCCCCGGCCATCAAGCGCGGCGACGCCGGATTCGAGGGCCGCCCGGCGGTGATCCTGGGCATCCAGAAACAGCCCACGGCGGACACCATCGGGCTGACCCGC
The DNA here is from genome assembly GCA_029558905.1 of Pseudomonadota bacterium. Classification (GTDB taxonomy): domain Bacteria; phylum Pseudomonadota; class Gammaproteobacteria; order Burkholderiales; family Thiobacillaceae; genus PFJX01. The sequence continues at coordinate 105,184 of JAKQCX010000005.1, read as the reverse complement.
TCCATCGAGGACGCCCTGGGCTCGCTCAAGCAGGGACTTCCAGCGGGCATGGCCGAGCCCCGTGTCACCTTCCGCCAGGCCAGCTTCATCGAGGCCTCCATCGATACCTTGAAGGGCAAGCTGATCGGCGCCTCGGTGTTCGTCGCGGTGATCCTGTTCTTCTTCCTGGGCACCTTGCGCCCGACCGTGATCGCACTCACCGCCATCCCGGTGTCGATCTTCATGACCGCATTGGTGTTCAAGTATTTCGGCATGTCGATCAACACCATGACCCTCGGGGGACTCGCCATCGCCATCGGCGGCCTGGTGGACGATGCGGTGGTGGGCATCGAGAACGTCTTGCGACGGCTTAAGGAAGACCGGGCCAAGCACCCTGATCATCGCCTGCATCCCATCGAGCTGGTGGCCCACGCCACCCTGGAGGTACGTTCCGCCATCCTTTACGCCACGCTCATCATCGTGCTGGTATTCCTGCCGCTGTTCGCCCTGCCCGGCATGGAGGGCAGGCTGTTCGTGCCACTCGGGATCGCCTTCATCGTCTCGACCCTGGCCTCCCTGGTGGTGTCGGTGTCCATCACCCCGGTGCTGGCGTTCTACCTCCTTCCCCGAATGAAGTCCCTCGACCACGGCGATACGCGGCTCTTGGCCTGGCTCAAGTCCAGGTATCGCGGCAGCCTGCAAGCCGTGCTGGACCGACCCCGTGCAGCCTTGGCGGCGGGGGCTACGGCGGTGCTGGTAGCGGCGGTGGCGGTGCCGTTCTTCCCCACCACCTTCCTGCCGCCGTTCAACGAGGGCACCCTGCTCATCGGTCTGCGCCTGAATCCTGGGGTGACCCTGGCCGAATCGTCCGCCCTGGCGCGGCAGGCCGAGGTGTTGGTGCGCCAGGTGCCGGAGGTGGTTCATGTCGGACGGCGCAGTGGCCGCGCCGAACTGGACGAGCATGCCGAGGGGGTGCATGTCAGCGAACTGGACGTGGGCATCAAGCCTGCCGCCGAATTGACCCGACCGCTGGACGACATCAAGGCCGACATCCGCGGGCGCCTCATCAACCTGCCCGCCGCCATCGAAATCGGCCAGCCCATTTCGCATCGCATCGACCACATGCTGTCCGGTGTGCGCTCGCAGATCGCCATCAAGATCTACGGCGATGACCTGGATACCCTGCGCGCCCAGGCCGACCTGCTGCGCGGCAAGCTTGCCGGCATCCCCGGGCTGGCCGACCTGCAAATCGAAAAGCAGGTGCTCGCACCCCAGATCAAGGTGCGCATCGACTATGCGGCAGCGGCGCAATACGGCGTGCCGACGCCGCAAATCCTGGCCATGCTGCAAGGCCTGGTGGAGGGCGAGAAATCCGCCCAGATCGTCGAGGGCGGCCGGCGTTTCGCCCTGGTCATGCGTCTGCCGGAATCGGCGCGCACGGTGGAGGGCTTAAGTCGCATCCAGTTCAGCACTCCGAGCGGCAGCGTGCCCCTGTCGCGCATCGCCACCATCGAGGATAGCGACGGCCCCAACCAGATCAGCCGCGACGACGGCAAGCGCCGCATCGTCCTCTCGGCCAACGCCCAGGGCCGGGCACTGTCCGAGGTGGTGGCCGACATCCGCAAGGCGGTCGGGGGCACGAAACTGCCCGAGGGCTACTTCGTCACCCTGGGCGGCCAGTTCCAGGCCCAGGAAGAGGCCTCGAAGCTGGTCGGCCTGTTGTCCATCGTGTCGCTCACGCTGATGTTCGTGGTGCTTTACAGCCGCTACAAGTCGGCGCGGCTGTCGTTGTTGATCATGGCCAACATCCCGCTGGCCCTGGTGGGCGCGGTGCTGGGGCTGTGGCTATCCGGGCAGCCGCTTTCCGTGGCGGCGCTTATCGGCTTCATCACCCTGGCCGGCATCTCGGTACGCAACGGCATCCTCAAGGTCAGCCACTACATCAACCTGATGCGCCGCGAAGGCGAGGACTTCGATCACACGATGATCGTGCGCGGTTCGCTGGAGCGCTTGGCGCCGGTGCTGATGACCGCCCTGGTTACCGCCTTCGCCCTGGCCCCGCTGCTGTTCGAGGCGGAACGACCCGGCACGGAAATCCTCCACCCGGTGGCCGTGGTCATCTTCTCCGGACTCATCAGCTCCACCCTGCTCGACACATATCTCACCCCCGCGCTGTTCTGGCTGTTCGGGCGCCGGGATGCCGAGCGTCTGCTCGCCGACCGCGATGCCGAGGCGTTGTGATGCCAACCTTCGTTCACATCCCCCAAGGAAAGGAAACACCATGAAACCTATCCATCTACTTACCGCCCTGGCCTTCGGACTGAGCAACGGCGCCTTCGCGGCCGGCGGTCACGATCATGCTCACGAACACACCGCCCTGCACGGCGGCGTGGTGGCCGAGGCCAAGGACATCGACTTCGAACTGGTCGCCAAGCCGGACAGCCTGCGCCTCCATGTGCGTGACCACGGCAAGCCGGTCGATGTCGCCAAGGCCAGCGCCAAGCTAACCCTGCTGGCCGGTGGCGTGAAACAGGAAGTCGCGCTCAAGCCCGCTGGCGACAAGCTTGAGGCCATGGGCCAGTTCAAGGTAACCGGAGCCAAGGCGGTGGCTCTCGTGAACCTGCCAGGCAAACCCGCCCTGACCGTGCGCTTCGTACTGCGCTGATGCCGACAACACCTACCCATCGAAAGGAGATCGAAATGAAACGATTGATGCTGATCCTGCCCCTGATTGCCATGGCTGGCTGTTCTTCCAACGTGGCCCTCAAGGACGACTCAAACACCACGCAGGCAGTGGGTACGCTAACTTTGACTTGGCTGCAGCCAAATTCCATGGAAGTGATGCTGGATGGCAAGCGCTATGTAGGCGAATGGGATAGCGAGCGTTGTTTGGACGCGGAATGCCGTGGTGCCTATCGCACCATGTCCAAAGTCCATCGACGGCATATCAGGGAAGGTCAAGCTGTCTTGAAGACCAAGGAAGGCGATCGCCTGGACTGCGAGTGGGTAAGCCACCTACCTGATGTTAAGGGCTCGTGTCGGACTCAGAATGGCAGAACGTTCCGTCTGGAGGAGGCCAAGCCGACCAAATAGTGGGTGTGCAGGCTGGAGCAGCCCATCCGTTGACCCAACACAGACTGGGTCGTGATTTACACGCCAAGCGACCTCGCAAGGTCAGGAGCAACGGGCTACGTTGCTTACCCTTGATGGACATCGGCAAAACGGATCTTGTCGCCTTCGACCCCCAATATATTGTTCAGACTCACGGCCCGGAACCCGCGTAAACACTGGGGATCGTACGAAAGGCACAGAGAACGGAGAGCACAGAGAGCAGGAAAGCCGCCGAAACCAGGGTTTTCGGGTTGGTGCCGCCCTTCGCACGAATCCAGGAACCAACACCAGCACTAGCACTAGCACGGTGTGCAGACGTAAAAAAGGCGAGAGCAACGTCTGGCCTTTTGGAATTGGCGGTGCTGGGGCGACCCAGACTGGACGTGGCATTCGTGCTAGGGGGTAATCCAGAGCATTAGATTGTGCTTCCCAGTGGTCATCCTTGAATCTTTGCTTGATCGCAAGATTTCTCTCTTGGGTCCACGAGGGGCAGGTATATGCCCCTTCGATCACTCATTGAAGGAGGCAACGAGAGCCGCTGCCGCGACTTTCACGTCAGGTTGACTGTTGGTCTTCCTGACCTGGCAAACGCAGCACAAAGCAAGTAAGCCCCAGCTGTGACGTGACGTCGACTGAGCCCCCGTGTGTCTTCATGATGGAACGCACAATCGCCAGTCCAAGCCCGACCCCCTCGCCACCGGCGCGGCGGGAAGGGTCTCCGGTATAGAAACGGTCGAACAGGCGAGGCAACTGCTCGGGGGGAATTGAACCGGGATTTTCCACTACCAGTGTGGCGTGGGTAGCATCTCCGCTTAGTCTGATCGCCACGGTGCCGCCAGCCTGACTGTGCCGGATGGCATTCGACAGCAGGTTGGACATGGCCCGCCGCAACATGAGCCGGTCGCCTCGCGTGGTGGCCGATCCGGCAACCTCAAGCCTGACACCTTGTTCTTCGGCCAGGATGCCGTAGAACTCGACCAATTTTCCTGCTTCCTCGCCCAGATCCACGTTTTCATGGTTAAGCGCCAGGAGCTTGTTGTCCGCCTTGGCCAGGAACAGCATGTCGCCGATCATCCGGGCCAGACGCTCATACTCCTCGGCACTGGATTGCAGCACTTCGCGATACTCGGCGGCCGTTCTGGGATGGGAAAGCGCGACCTGGGTCTGGGTCAGCAGATTGGATACCGGGGTACGCAGTTCATGGGCAATGTCGGATGAGAACTCGGACAGTCGGACAAAGGAGTCCTCCAGACGCTCCAGCATGGCGTTGAAGGCGACGGCCAGGCTGCGGATTTCAGGCGGCAGCCCTGATTCCGGCAGCCTCTGATCAAGGCGGTTGGCCGACAGGCCGGTCGCCAGTTCGATCATTTGCCGCAAGGGCAGCAAACCGGTCCGCACGGCCAGCCAGCCCAGACCGGCGGTAAGCAGGGCAGCCAGAATCATGGCGAGGGCCACGCCGCGCTTGAAGGTGTCGATGAAATGCAAGTGGTGGCTGATGTCGAGCACGATGGCGACGGTGAGGGTGCGGCCGTCGCCGGTCGTCACGGTCGCTTTCAGGCCGCGAAAGCCCTGCTCGCCTTCCCGCCAAACGGTCAGACCATGGTCTGATGGCGCCCGGAAAAGCTCGGAGGGGAAATCCAGGTCGCGGCTGGCGAACCATTTGTTGCCCTGGGCATCGACCAGCGTGACCGAAAGCCCATCATGGCCAACCAGCGCGTCGTCCAGCTCCTTGGGTACGCCATCCAGGGCATCGGATGAGTTCGCCTTGGCCAACAGATTGGTTACCAGGGCCAGTTTACCCTCCAGTTCGTGTCGATCCATTTCCTGGAAATGGCGATCCACCGACCAGGCCACCAGCCAGCCCAGGCTGAACAGAACCACGGTGACGACCAAGCCAAATAACAGGCTGACCCGCGCGGTCAGAGACAGGGACTTCATTGCGCGGAGGCCCTGGGTACCAGATCCACAAGCGTGCAACTGGTTTTGCGCGTGGCCACGCAATGCGCGTCACCCGGTTCATGTTCGAACGAGCATGAGCGGGCCTGGAGCATGTCCCAGTCCGCCTGCTCATAGGCATGGCGAGGCAGATTGGGCGGGTAGTAAACGCAACCGAAACACAGTTCGTTGCTCTCGTCCGTTGTGATCGTCATGTGATGAAATCCTTCTCGATGTTCAATCCGGCGCTAACGCTCGCTGTCATCCAATACGTAGCCCATGCCGCGCACGGTATGGATCAGACGGGGCTCGAATCCATCATCCACCTTGGCGCGCAGACGGCGAACCGCTACGTCGATGACGTTGGTATCCGAATCGAAGTTCATGTCCCAGACCTGGGAGGCGATCAGCGATCTCGGCAACACCTCGCCCTGGCGGCGCAACAGCAGTTCCAGCAGGGCGAATTCCTTGGCCGTCAGGTCGATCTTCTTGCCGGCGCGATTCGCCCGTCGGCGCAGCAGGTCCAGTTCCAGGTCGGCGACCTTGAGCACGGTCGGCTCCAGGCCGCCCCGCCCCCGGCGCAGCAGGGTACGTACGCGGGCGAGCAATTCGGCGAAGGCGAAGGGCTTGACCAGATAATCGTCTGCGCCCAATTCCAGGCCCTTGACCCGATCTTCGACCTGATCGCGCGCGGTCAGGAACAGCACCGGCGTGTCCAGGCCGGCGCGACGTAAGCCTTCGAGGACCTGCCAGCCGTTGAGGCCGGGCAGCATCACATCCAGGATCAAAAGGTCGTAGGGATTCGCCTTGGCCATCTCCAGTCCATCCCAGCCGTCGCGGGCCAGATCGGTGACGAAACCGGCCTCGGTGAGGCCTTGTTTCAGGTAATCACCGGTCTTGGGTTCATCCTCGACCACCAGAATTTTCATACATGCCTCCTTGCGCAATGGAGACATCCTGCCACAGACATGGGGAGGCGAATCAAACCTGACATTTTTGTAATCCACCCGTCAGGTTCATGACGGATGCCCTTATCAACAATGGCCTCACCGATGAATAACCCATGGAGATCAGGCATGACCCAATCCATAAGTCAGAAAGGAATGCGAATCCGGCTGCCGCTGTTGCTGTTGGGAACGACCGTGCTGGCTGGCTGCGCCAGCTTCAGCCAGGACGGCGGACTCGACAAGGTGGCCTCGATCACACGCGAGCGCCAGGGCATCGCCCCGCAAACCATCAAGACCGAACAGGACGGCGAAAATGCCGGAGCGGAAGTGAAACGGCTCCTGAACGGGCAGCTCGACGCGGAACGCGCGGTGAAGATTGCCCTCCTGAACAACCGCGGTCTTCAAGCCAGCCTCGCTGACCTGGGCATCGCGGAAGCCGATCTCGTCCAGGCCGGAAGATTGCGCAATCCGGGCTTTACTTTCGCCCGTCTGGAAGGCGGCGGCGAGCGGGAATATGAACGCAAGTTTCTGTTCGATCTGATGGGGCTGCTGACCCTGTCCACGCGATCTGAAATCGAGCAGCGCCGTTTCCAGGCCACCCAGCTGCGGGTTGCTGAAGAGGTGATGCGCTTGGCCCAGGCCGCCCGCCAGGCATGGTTCGAGGCCGTGGCCGCTCGCCAGGCGGCGCGATACCAGGAAGACGTGCTGGCCGCCGCCGAGGCCGGCGCGATGCTGGCCAAGCGCATGGCCGACGTGGGCAATTTCAGCCGCCAGCGCCAGCAGCGGGAACAATTATTCCAGGCCGAAACGCGTGCCGAACTGACCCGCGTCCGCCTGACGGAAAGCGCCGCCCGTGAACGTCTGGCGCGGGTGTTGGGGCTCTCCGGGGCGCAGCGCGGCTTCACGCTGCCGGACCGCCTGCCGGACCTGCCCGCCAGCCTGATGGAGGAAAAAGCTGTCCTGCAACGGGCCATGGACGGTCGCCTCGATCTCGACGTGGCCAAGCGGGAACTGGATGGACTGGCGAAGAGCCTGGGCCTGGTCAAGGCCACCCGCTTCGTCAACGTGCTGGAAGTGAGCTACTTGAACAACAACGTGTCCGGGCAACCCCATGCGCGGGGATACGAAATCGAGTTGTCCCTGCCCATCTTCGACTGGGGCGGGGCGCGCACGATTAAGGCCGAGGCGCTGTACACCCAGGCCATGCACCGGGTGGCCGAGCTGGCGGTGAACGCCGAATCGGAGGTGCGCGACGCCTATGCGGGCTACCGCGCCGCCCATGAACTGGCGGCGAGCTATCGGGACGAGATCGTGCCACTGCGCAAAAGCCTCTCCGAAGAGGCACTGCTGCGCTACAACGGCATGCTGATCGGTGTCTGGGATCTGCTCGCCGACACCCGCTCCCAAGTGGCGGCCGTCAATGCCGCCATCCAGGCCCAGAAGGAATTCTGGGTAGCGGAGAGCAATCTCCAGATCACCCTCAACGGTCGCGGCGCCGGCGCCATGACAATCTCGAAAAGCACGCCCGCGGCCGAAGCGGCCGGCGGTCACTGAGAAAGGACAAAATCATGGATCGCCGCCAATTCCTCAGCCGCTCCGGTGCCGCCGTTTTGGGTGCCGGGTTGGTTACCCGCGTCGGCGCGGCCTCGTTGCCCGAAGCCCCCGTATTCACCGACCCCGCCACCCAGCCACCGCTGGCGCCCAGGGAGGGCCGCCCCTATAACCCCGTAATCACCCTCAACGGCTGGTCTCTGCCTTGGCGCATGAAGGATGGCGTCAAGGAATTCCACCTGGTGGCAGAGCCGGTCGTACGCGAGCTGGCGCCGGGCATGAAGGCCCGGCTGTGGGGCTACAACGGTTCCAGCCCCGGCCCCACCATCGAATGCGTGGAAGGCGACCGCATCCGCATCTTTGTCACCAACAAGCTGCCCGAGCATACGGCCGTGCACTGGCACGGCATCCTGCTGCCCAACGGCATGGACGGCGTGGGCGGCCTGACCCAGCCCCAGATCAAGCCGGGCAAGACCTTCGTCTACGAATTCCAGATGAAAAAATCGGGCACCTTCATGTATCACCCACACGCCGATGAGATGGTGCAGATGGCCATGGGCATGATGGGCTTCATCGTCGTGCATCCGAAAGACCCGGACTTCATGCGCGTGGACCGGGACTTCGTGTTCCTGCTCAACGCCTTCGATATCGAACCGGGCGCGGCCACTCCCAAGGTCAACACCATGCTGGACTTCAATCTGTGGTGTTTCAACAGCCGGGTGTTCCCGGCCATTGACCCGCTGGTGTGCCGCACTGGCGACCGGGTGCGCATCCGCGCCGGCAACCTGACCATGACCAACCACCCGCTGCACTTGCACGGTGTGGATTTCGAGGTGACCGGCACCGACGGAGGCTGGGTGCCGAAATCGGCGCGCTGGCCGGAGGTGACCACGGACGTGGCGGTGGGCCAGATGCGTGCCATCGAATTCATCGCAGACGCACCGGGCGACTGGGCCTTCCACTGCCACAAGTCTCACCACACCATGAATGCCATGGGCCACGACGTACCCACCCTGATCGGCGTCGACCAGCACGACATCACCGAGCGCATCGGCAAGCTGGTGCCCGACTACATGGAAATGGGCAGCAAGGGCATGGCGGAAATGGGCGAGATGGAAATGCCCCTGCCGGACAACACCTTGCCCATGATGACCGGCTGGGGGCCGTTCGGGCCGCTGGAGATGGGCGGCATGTTCACGGTAGTGAAGGTACGCGACGACGTGAAACCCGGCGACTACCGCGATCCGGGCTGGTTCAAGCATCCGCAAGGCACGGTGGCGTGGGAATGGGGCTGTGACGCGCCGAGCGCCGAACGCCAGTCCGGCCCGGCCGCCGACGAACACACCCTGAAGGCCCGCAAACCCACTGGCCACGAAAGCCATTGACCCAAAAGGAAGCGCCATGCGCAAGCACGTTCTCATTCTGTTCGCAGTGATCGCCCTCTCCACCAGCGCCGCCCAGGCCTCGCCGAGCCATGCCTCGGCCCTGGGCAAACCGGGTGACCACGCCAAAATAGACCGCACCATCGAGATCGCCACCAGCGACGACATGCGTTTCTCGCCCAGCGAGATTCGGGTCAAACGCGGCCAGACCATCCGCTTCAAAGTGGTCAACGGCGGCCAGATGAAGCACGAAATGGTGCTGGGCACCCTGGCCGAGTTGAAAGCGCACGCGGCCCTGATGCGCAAGTTCCCGGAAATGGAGCACGACGATCCCAACGCCGTAACGGTTGAACCAGGCAAGGCCGGCGAACTGGTCTGGCTTTTCACCCGCACCGGCAATTTCGATTTCGCCTGTCTGGTGCCGGGGCATTTCGAGGCGGGCATGCGCGGCCGGATTCGTGTGCATCCATGACGGAAATGTCATCCGCGCGTCAGCTTGGCGTGCGGATGAAAACCGGATACTGGAATCGTCTTCGACAAGGAGTGCAATGTGAAACCCCCCATCCTCCATACCCTGCTGCTTTTCGTCCTGATCCAGCCCGCTTGGGCGGCCTCGCCCGTGATCGATGTCTACAAGAGCCCGACTTGCGGTTGCTGCAACAAGTGGATCGACCATCTCAAGGCCAATGGCTTTACCGTGCGCGCCCATGACACCGACGACGTGGTGAGCCACAAGTACCGCCTGGGCGTGCCCCCCGGCCACGGTTCCTGCCATACCGCCGAGGTGAACGGCTATCTGGTGGAAGGCCACGTGCCGGCAAAGGAAATCCGGCGCTTGCTCAAGGAAAAGCCACGCGCCCGCGGCCTGGTGGTCCCAGCCATGCCCATCGGCTCGCCCGGTATGGAACAGGGTAACCGCAAGGATGCCTACGACGTCCTGCTGGTGAAGCGGGATGGCGGCACCCAAACCTACGCCCGTTATTGAACTGAAAGGAGAATGGCATGAAATCCACCACACTCACCCTCATCGCGGGCCTTTTCCTGGCACCCCAATTTCAGGCACTGGCTGCCGACCACGACCACAATGGCCACACCATGCCCGCCGGACAAGCCATGGACACCGCCTGGGCCGACGGCACCATAAAGAAGATCAACGCCGATGTCGGCAAGGTCACCATCAGTCATGGTCCCCTGGCCAACCTGGATATGCCCGCCATGACCATGGTGTTCCGGGTCAAGGATCCCATCTGGCTCAGCCAGATCAAACCCGGCGACCGCATCCGCTTCGTGGCCGAGCGCCAGGACGGCGCGTTGACGGTCACCGCCCTGCAACTTGGCCGTTGATGCGGTCTCAAGGAACAGTTTTTTCCACCCACAGGAGATTTTCATGAAATCGATGCAACGCAATACCCTGATGCTCGCCCTGGCCGCCGCGCTGGCCATGCCCGTCCCCCTGATGGCCGCCGACGCGACCAAGGACGAACACAGTGGCCACCACCCCGGACAAACAGCCGCCGCACCCATCCCGGCTCAAGCGGCCCCCGCCGCCACGCAAGACAAAATGCAGGCGATGCGGGCGCGCATGATGGAGATTCGTGCGAGCAAGGATCCCGAGAAGCGCAAACAACTCATGGAAGCCCAGATGAAGGACATGGAAGCCATGATGCAGGATGGCTCGTGTCCGATGATGTCCGGTGGCAAGGGCGGCATGATGGGGTCCGGCATGGGCATGATGGGTGGCCCGGGCGGCATGGGCATGATGGGTGGCGGCATGATGGGCCAAAGCGCCGCCGGCGCCGATGACATGATGGCCAAGCGCATGGAGATGATGGAAAAGCGCATGGACATGATGCAGATGATGATGCAGCAGATGGGCAAAGCGAAATGACGGTGCGCAGGCCGGCTGGCTGGCTCCTTGCCGGCCTGCTTTTTTCCCTGGCGCCCGCCTTGTCCGCGCATGCGGACACCCTGGCCGCCGCGCTGGAACAAGCCTGGCTACGCTTCCCCCAGGCGCGATCCCTCGACGCTCGCGCGGCGGAGGCCGAAGCCCGTGGCGAGGTGGCGGCCGGCCTGACACCGGGGCCGACCAGCCTCACCCTGGGGCATGTTAATGACGGCCTGACCGGCAACCGGGGCCGGCGTGAGTGGGAGGTCGAACTGTCCGCGCCGCTTTGGCTACCCACCCAGAAGACAGCGCGCCGGGATGAGGCCGCCGCAGCCGTGGCCAGGGTCGCCGCGCGCCGGGCCGCCCTGCGTCTGGAAGTCGCGGGCGAGGTGCGGGAGGCCTGGTGGAACCTGGCCGCCGCGCGCAATGCCCTCGACCTGGCCGGACGCCGCCTGACCACCGCCCGTACGCTGGAAGCGGACGTGCTGCGCCGGTTTCGGGCCGGCGATCTTTCCCGCATCGATGCCAACCTGGCCCAAGGCGAGCGCCTTGCGGCGGAAGCTGAAACGGGCCAGGCGGAACTCACCCTCAAGGCGGCGGAACAGGTCTGGCTCAAGCTCACCGGCATGGTTGCCCCCGCTGCGTTCGGGGAAGAAAGGCCGTCTCCATCCAGAAACACCCGCCACGAACCGGTGACGGATCACCCGCGCCTTGCGGCGTTGGACGCCGCCGTGCGCTCGACGCAGGCCAGGCTCAAGGTTGCCGAGGCCACCCGGCGCGAAGCACCGGAACTGGCTTTGCGCCTGGTGCGCGAGCGGGGCGATGCCGCCGAACCCTATGGCAATGCCCTCGGTGTGCAGTTTAGGCTGCCGTTCTCCTCCGGGCCGCAGGTGCGTGCCGATCACGCCGCCGCACGCGCGGAGCTGGCCGAGGCCGATGCCGAGCTGGCGCTGGCCCGGCAGCAGCTGGACCTTGACGTGCAAAAGGCCCATCTTGATCTCGACAGCGCAGAGCGCCAGCACCTCATGGCGAACGAACGCCAACGGCTCGCAGCCGACAGCCTGCGCCTGGCGGAGAAGTCCTTCGCCCTGGGCGAGTCGGACGTCACCACCCTGTTGCGCATCCGCGCCGCCGCATTGGAGGCCGACGCCCTGCTGGGCGCGCGTCGGGTCGCCTTTGGCGCGGCCGTTTCCCGTTTCAACCAAATTCTGGGAGTGCTGCCTTGAAACGCCTATTTGCCTTGCTTGCCATGGTCATCCTGCCCGCCATGGCCTGGCCCCACGGTGGTGAAGACCACAGCCACGATGCCGCACCTGCTGCGCCCGCCGATATCGCGCCGCGCGCCGTGGCGCAGAGCGAAGACTTTGAGCTGACCGTCTTGAAGACGGGCGGCCGGATACTGCTCTATCTGGACCGTTACGCCGATAACGCCCCGGTCACCGGCGCCGTGATCGAGCTGGAAAGCGGCACATATAAGGCCGTGGCCAAGGAGACCGAGCCGGGGCTGTACGCCTTGCCGGGCGACGCCTTCGCCAAGCCCGCCAAGTACCCGCTGACCCTTTCCGTCCAGGCCGGCGACACCGCCGATCTGCTCGCCGCCAGTCTCGATCTCACCGAGCCGGAGGTCACCGTTGAACACGTGCATTCCTGGGATGAATGGGCCGTGTGGGGCGGGGCGGCGAGCGTGTTGCTCGTGGCCGTGGGGTTCGTGCTCGCCCGCCGCCGCAAGGCCATGAAGGGAGTCCCCCAATGATTCAAATGCTTCGGATGCCCGTGCCCCACATCGTTTTGGCCGCGCTTACCTTTGTGGCGGTTTATTCCGGTCATGCCCGCGCCCATGGCGACGAAGACCATAGCCAGGATGCGAAATCGACCTCCGTGGCGCCCCCGACGATGACCAAACCCGCCGTTATCACGGATTCGGTCGCGGCCAGGCGTCTACCGGACGGCAGCCTGTTCGTGCCCAAGGCGGTGCAGCGCCAGATCGGCCTGCGCCACCGCATCGCCGAGATCACCACCATGGCCGCGACGGCGGAATTCAACGGCAAGGTCATCGCCGACCCCAATGCCGGCGGCCGGGTCCAGGCCGATCAGCCAGGCCGCGTCGAGGGGCCCTTGCCCACGCTGGGACAGTGGGTTGCCAGGGGGCAGGTACTGGCGCGACTGCGCCCCACCGCCAACAGCATCGAGCGCGGCAACCAGCGCGCGCTCGCTGCCGAGCTGGCGGCCCAGGAAGCCATCGCCGAAAAACGCCTGGCCCGTCTCGAACAACTGGAAGGGGCCGTGCCGCAAAAGGAGATCGAGGCCGCCCGTATCGAACGGGAAGCGCTGAAACAGCGTCGCGCCGCCATCGGCGCCAGCGTCGGCACGGCGGAAGCGCTGGTCGCTCCGGTTTCCGGCGTAATCGCCGCGACCCATGTGGTGGCCGGCCAGGTGGTGGAGGCCGGGGCCATCCTGTTCGAGGTGGTGGACCCGGCGCGCCTGGCGGTGGAGGCCCTGGCCTACGACCCGGCTCAGGCGGCGGACATTGCCGGGGCCACCGCGCCCCTGCCCGGCGGAAGCGTGTTGGATCTGCAATTCATTGGCGCCGGCAGGCAATTGCGCGAACAGGCTCTACCGTTGCTGTTCCGCATCAAGACGAAAGACGCGCCGGTGGCGGTGGGCCAGCCTCTCAAGGTGATCGCCGGCACACGCCGTCAGCACACCGGCGCGCTCCTGCTCCGTGGCGCCCTGGTCAAGACCGGCGCCGGAGAGGCGGCGGTGTGGGTGCGCGACGGCGCGGAGCGCTTCCTCTCCCGCCGGGTGACGGTGGAGTCCCATGACGCGGCGACGGTGGCCGTGGTGAACGGTCTCAAGAACGGTGACCGGGTGGTCACCGAGGGGGCCAGCCTGTTGTCCCAGGTGCGTTGATTTCCGGCTCTGACTCCATCATGTTCGAACACATCATCCAATCCAGTCTCCGGCAACGTCTCATCGTCCTCGGCGTGGCACTGCTGCTCATCATCTATGGCGCGGTGACCCTGAAGCAGATGCCGGTGGACGTCTTCCCCGACCTCAACAAGCCCACTGTGACCCTGATGACCGAGGCCGGGGGCATGGCCCCGGAGGAGGTGGAGCAGCTGGTCACCTTCCCGGTGGAATCCGCCATGAACGGCATGCCCGGCGTGACCCGAGTGCGCTCCGTGTCCGGCATCGGCCTGTCCATCGTCTATGTGGAATTCGAGTGGGGCTCGGACATCTACCGCAATCGCCAGCAGATCAGCGAACGACTGAACCTGGTGCGCGAGCAATTGCCCGAGGGCATCGCGCCGCAGCTCGGCCCCATCTCCTCCATCATGGGCGAGATTTTGCTGATCGCCCTGCCCGCCGACCCGGACAAAGTGAGTCCGATGCAGGTGCGCGAGTACGCCGACTGGGTGATGCGCCCGCGACTGTTGACCATTCCCGGTGTGGCCCAGGTCATCCCCATCGGCGGCGAGGTGCGGCAATACCGGGTGGAGATTGATCCGGCGCAATTGCAGGCGCTGGGCATCGAGCGCGAGCGGTTGGAAGCGGCGCTGGCCGATTTCGGCGCCAACACCAGCGGCGGCTTCCTGGAGGCCCAGGGCCGCGAATACCTCATCCGCGGCCTGGGCCGCACCAGCCGTATCGAGGACCTGCAAAACCTGGTGGTGGCGGTGAAGAACGGTCAACCCATTCCGCTCTCCCAGGTTGCCCAGGTCAAACTGGCCCCGGCCATCAAGCGCGGCGACGCTGGCTACGACGGCAAGCCGGCGGTGATCCTGTCGGTGCAGAAACAGCCTTCAGCCGACAGCGTGGCCCTGACCCGCGAGGTGGAAAAGGCCCTGGCCGACCTGGCCAAATCCCTGCCGACGGGTGTCGAGGCACCGCGCTTCCTGTTCAAGCAGGCGGACTTCATCGAGCACTCGGTGACCAACGTGGAGGAAGCCCTGCGGGACGGCGCCATCATGGTGGCGGTCATCCTGTTCCTGTTCCTGCTCAATGCCCGCACCACCCTCATCTCCCTGACCGCCATCCCGGTCTCCCTGCTGGTGACGGCGCTGGTGTTCAAGTACTTCGGCCTGACCATCAACACCATGACCCTGGGCGGACTGGCCATCGCCATCGGAGAACTGGTGGACGATGCCGTGGTGGGGGTGGAGAACGTGCTGCGCCGCCTGAAGGAAAACGCCGCCCAGGCCATGCCCAGGCCGGTGGCCGAGGTCATTGCCAAGGCCACGCTGGAGGTTCGTTCGGCCATCGTCTACGCCACCTTCATCATCGTTCTGGTATTTGTGCCGCTGTTCGCCCTGCCCGGCATCGAGGGGCGTTTGTTCACGCCTTTGGGCGTGGCCTACATCGTCTCCATCCTGGCCAGCATGTTCGTCTCGGTGACGGTGACGCCGGTGCTGGCCTATTACCTGCTGCCAAAAATGAAACAGCTTGGCCACGGCGACAGCCCGCTGGTGTCCAGGCTGAAGGCCTGGGATACACGCCTGTTGCACTGGTCATTCGGCCATGCCCGCACCCTGCTGGCCGCCGCCATGCTGCTGGTACTGGCAGCGGTGGCGGCCATCAGCCAGTTTCCGCGATCCTTTCTGCCCCCCTTCAACGAGGGCACCCTGACCGTGAACGTGCTACTCAACCCCGGCACTTCGCTCGCCGAGTCCAACCGCATCGGCGTCCAGGCCGAACGGCTCATCGGGGAGGTGCCGGAGGTGACCCAGGTCGGCCGCCGCACTGGCCGGGCCGAGCTGGACGAGCACGCCGAGGGGGTGCATTACAGCGAGATCGACGTCGACCTGAAGGCCTCCGAGCGCAGCCGGGATGAAATCATCGGCGACATCCGCACCCGCCTGGCCGTGCTGCCGGCGACGAGCAACGTCGGCCAGCCCATTTCCCACCGCCTCGACCACCTGCTCTCCGGGGTACGCGCCCAGATCGCCCTCAAGGTCTATGGCGACGACCTGGACACCCTGCGCGGCCTGGCGGAAGACCTGCGGATGCGGCTGGCGAAAATTCCCGGCGTGACCGACCTGCAGGTCGAAAAACAGGTGCTCATCCCCCAGGTCAAGATCCACGTGGATTATGAACAGGCGGCGCGCCTGGGCGTGGCGCCGGGCGCCCTGCTGCGGGCACTGGAACAGATGATCGAGGGCGAGCGCATCACCCAGGTCATCGAGGGCAACCGCCGCTTCGATCTCATCGTGCGCCTGCCCGAGGGCAGCCGCGGTCCCGAGGCGCTCAAGGGCCTGCTGATCGAGACGCCCGGCGGCAGCGTGCCCCTGGCGCAACTAGCGCGCGTCGAGGAGAGCGACGGCCCGAATCAGGTCAGCCGCGAAAATTCGCGCCGCCGCATCGTCGTCTCCGCCAACACCGACGGCCGCGACATGACCAAGGTGATCGCCGACATCCGCGCGGAACTCGCCGCCCGGCCCTTGCCGGAAGGCTATTTCACCGCCCTGGAAGGCCAGTTCCAGGCCCAGGAGGCCGCCGCCCGCCTGATTGCCCTGCTGGCCCTGGTGTCGCTGGCCATGATCTTCCTGGTGCTCTACAGCCGCTACCGTTCGGCGGTGCTGGCCGCCATCATCATGGGCAACATCCCGCTGGCGCTGGTGGGCAGCGTCGTCGCCCTCTGGCTGTCCGGCCAGCCGCTGTCGGTGGCAGCCCTGGTGGGCTTCATCACCCTGACCGGCATCGCCACCCGCAACGGTATCTTGAAAATCAGCCACTACATCAACCTGTGCGCTTTCGAAAATGAAACCTTCGGCCGCGCCATGATCGTGCGCGGCTCCCTGGAGCGCCTGACCCCGGTGCTGATGACCGCCCTGGTAGCCGCTTTCGCCCTGGTGCCGCTGCTCCTCGCCGCCGACGCGCCGGGCAAGGAAATCCTGCATCCGGTGGCCGTGGTCATCTTCGGCGGCCTCATCAGTTCCACCCTACTGGACACAGTGCTCACCCCGGTGATGTTCTGGCTGTTCGGCGAAAAACCGCTCAACCGTCTGCTGGCTGAAATGGCTCATGGCGGCGAGGCTTATTGATCCCCTTGATCCACTTCCCCCTGAAAGGAATCCTCCATGAAACACGCCATCCTCCACCTCCTGTTCTCCGCCCTGCTGGCCCAGCCGGTATTCGCCCACGACGACCACGGCAAGCCCCGCTGGGGTGGTGTGGTGGCCGATGCCGAGATCTTCCAAGCCGAACTGGTCATCAAGGACGGCCAGGCCAAGGTCTATCTCAGCCTGCACGCCGACATGCTGCCGGCCCAGGGCAGCAGCGGGAAGCTCACCCTGCTGGGTGGCGGCAAGAAGGAAGAACTGGAACTCAAGCAGGTCGCCGACAGCGCCCTGGGCGCGGCCACCTCGTTCAAGTCCGGCAAGGGCGTCAAGGCGGTGGCGGTGGTCACCGTACCGGGCAAGGGCACCGGAAACATGCGCTTCCAATTGAAGTGACCGGTCGTCGGAACTGGGTAGCGCTCAAGTAAACGAAGGGCCGCCCCGTGTAACTTGCCCCCTGTGGGAGGGGGGGCGTTCACAGGCCGTCGGGTTCCCCGATGGCGCGGTCCAGGTCGAATTCCATCTCCCGCAGCGCCCACCCGGCCTCGGTGTGGGTCGAATCCAGCATCAACGCCCGCTGAAAAGCCACCACGGCGTGCTCCGTCTGTCCCATGCCGCGCTCGGCACGTCCCAATGCCATCCAGGCTTCGGGGTTACTGGGCTCCTGCTTGATCCAATCCTGGCCCAGGCGCCGCAGGGCGAGCCACTTTTCCTGCGCGCCAAGGTCGCAGGCTGCCAGAAAATAGCCGCTCTCTCGACCCGGCTTTTCCCAGAAGGCGGGGGAGTCGGCTGGCTGTACCCCCGGCGTGCCCATGGCCGTATGCCTCAGCCAGCCCACCGGCAGGGCGAAATGGAAGTTGCCGCCCGCCTTGGCCTTGAAGGTCAAGATGCCCACAAGACGGCCTCGTCCGTCGAACAGTCCACCACCGCTGGCGCCCCGGTCGAAGGCCGCCGAGGTCTGGATTACCCTGCCGCCATCGCACTCGCAATGATGCAGTCCGATGATGCGACCACGGCTCACGGCCAATTCGCCTCCCGGCCAGCCCGCTGCGACCACATCCAACCCCACCCGGCTCTCACCCACCTCGATCATCGGCATGGGCGGGGCGGAGAGGCCCGGCAACGTGACCAAACACATATCGCGATAGGCATCGCGCCGACCGATTTCAGCGCGCATGACCGCGCCGTCCACATGCACCTCGATACGCACCGCCTGACGCAGCACATGACAATTCGTGACCAGCCGCTCACCGCCCAAGGGCACCGCCGAACCGAGTTCCGTCGTACCGTCCGCCTGGGTGGCCACCAGCTTGTAGACCCGCGTGTTCCAGTCCGGCGCCTGCGCGAGCGCGGCCAGGGTCCACGACCAAAGGCCAAGCAGCAGCAGTTTGTTCAGGCCGTATGCCATGCGGTAACTCCTACGTCATGCCCAGGGCAGAGGGAGACGCCCCTGAGTAAACCAGTGTAACGCCCTGGAAAACCGCCTGAAAGCCGCCCTCTCAAGTCGTTCGCCAGGCCGTCCCAAGAGCGACTTGGCCCCCACGGTGGGGCGGCCTGATGCTTATTCTGGGGCGGGGGCACAGCTGACCCATGCCCCATCGCCATGCAGCGCCACCGACTCCCCGCATGACGCATTTGTAATCACCGTATCAGCTTCCTGTTGGACTCCTCTGTCCATACTGACTCCAACATCACGAAGCGTGATGTCCTCACCTCAACTTCACAGGAGTCGATCATGAAAGCGTTCATTCCCTTCGCAGTCCTGGCTTTCGCCGCCACTTCCGCCTTCGCCCACGACTGGGACGACAACCCCGATATGCGGCAAAGCATCCTCAACGACCATTCCAGCGGTTTCGTGGGCACCGGCTACTCGCCCGCCCGGCTGGAGCGCGGCACCGGCGACACCTATGGCTGGATCATCCTGGACGTGCAGGCCGGCGAAACCCACGTGCCGCACAAGGGAGGTGACGGCCATGGCCCGGAAAAAGGCTTCGGCGACACCTACGGTTCGGTCCTCAATGACCGGTGAATCGCTTATCCCTGGTGCCCGGCGGGCCGACTCGCCGGGCGGACAACCTGCCTGCATCAACCCGTGAAAAGGAAACCATCATGAAAACTCTCATCGCACTCACCGCCCTCATTCTGTCGACCGCCCCGGCCTTCGCCCACGACATGGACAACAGCCCCGACACGAAACAGAGCGTTTTGAACGTCCACGACAGCCACTTCCCTCACAAACCCGGCGACAGCCACGCGCCGGCCAAGGGGTCGGGCGATGCCTACGGCTCGGTCCTCCAGGACAAGGGAACGCATACCCCGCACACCCAAGGCGACAGCCATGCCCCCGAGAAGGGCCAGGGCGACACGTACGGCTCGGTGCTTCACAACATCAGGAAGTGAAGCGTCTGGCGATCTTCGAGCACACCAGGTCCCGGGAGACAAGCCATGTACGGAATCGATCATATCGGCATGGGAATCGGCGGCTTGGGCATGCTCCTGGTCTGGTTGCTGCCCTTCGTCCTGATCATCCTGGTGCTCCGTCATTTCTTCGAAAACAGGCAGGAGCGTCGAGACAAGAGCGCCCTGGGCATTCTGGAACAACGCTATGCCCAGGGCGAGATTGACCGCGTAACGTATCTGAAGCAGCGCGCCGACCTGGAAGGCCGTGGCCGACCCGCGCAAGGAGGTTGAAATGCTGAACTGGCTGAAACAAATCTGGACAGGCTTCGTCGCCTGGCAACGGGCCAATGCGGAGGCGCATGCGCACACCGGATCCCATGCCTGTTGCTCGTCGCCTCCACCCGGTGCCGGATCACACGGGCGGACACCTCAGCGTTGAGGCCGCGTGGACGGAGATGGCCATGAACGGGCATCGTCACGGCACACCGCCCATGTCGCTGCGGACCAAGCTGGCCTGGTTCGGCTTTGCCGCGGTGGCGGCGTTCTATCTCTGGACCGAGCACCGCGCCCACCTGCTGGGCGCCCTGCCGTTGTTGCTCCTGCTCGCCTGCCCGCTGATGCACCTGTTCGGCCATGGCGGGCACGGCCACGGCGGCAAAGGGGGTGATCAATGAGTGCCTCGCCGGCCTACGGGCTCTGGTACCTGGTGCTGTTCAACTCGGCGGTGTTCATCCTGTTCGCCTTCAGCTTCTACAAGCCGAAGGCCCCCCGCGACTGGCGTGGGCTGGGCATGTACTCGGCCTTCATCGTCGCCCTGTTCACCGAGATGTACGGCTTTCCGCTCACCCTCTACCTGCTGTCCGGCTGGCTGGGGCAGCGCTTCCCCGGCGTCAACTTCCTGGCCCACGACGCCGGTCATCTGCTGGAAGTCATGTTTGGCTGGCGCGCAAATCCGCATTTCGGACCCTTCCATCTGCTCAGTAATATCTTCATCTTCGGCGGTTTCTGGCTGCTCGCCTCGGCCTGGAACGTGCTGTTCCATGCCCAGCGCGAGCACCGCCTGGCCTCAACAGGGCCTTACGCGCGCATCCGGCATCCCCAGTACGCGGCCTTCATCCTCATCATGTTCGGCTTCCTGTTGCAGTGGCCGACCCTGCCGACTGTGGCAATGTTTCCGGTCCTGCTCGCGGTCTATGTGCGCCTCGCCAGGCGGGAGGAACGGGATGCCATGGCCGAATTCGGCGACGCCTACCGCGACTACCAGGCGCGAACGCCGGCCTTCCTGCCGCGTCTACACCTTGTCGACACGGATGCCGGGAGGACGCCATGAACCATGCCGGGCATAGCCATTCCGGGGCCATGGCCGCCGGACAGGATCGGGATCTCGTCTGCGGCATGGCCGTGGCGCCGGACTCGCCGCACCGCGCCGAGCACGCCGGGCAGACCTACCGTTTCTGTAGCGCAAACTGCCTGTCCAAGTTCCTGGCCGAGCCACTGCGCTACCTGACTGTGGCCGAATCCGCACACCCCGAGATCCGCCCGGCGATGGGCGAATACACCTGTCCGATGCACCCGGAGATTCGGCAGGTTGGACCCGGCACCTGCCCGAAATGCGGCATGGCCCTGGAGCCGGTGCAGCCGGGTGCCGAACACGAGGCAAACCCCGAGCTGGCGGACTTCCGCCGCCGCTTCTGGTGGACATTGCCGCTGACGATCATGGTGGCCGCCGTCACCATGACGGGCGACCTGTTCGATCCGCTCCTGGGGACGGCCCGCCCCTGGCTGGAACTGGCCCTAGCCACCCCGGTGGTACTCTGGTCGGGCTGGCCGTTCTTCGTGCGCGGGGCGCAGTCGGTCATCCGCCGGAGCCCCAACATGTGGACGCTGATCGGCCTGGGCACGGCTGCGGCCTATGCCTACAGCGTCGTCGGCACCCTGGCGCCCGGCCTATTTCCGGCCTCGTTCCGGGTCAACGGCCAGGTGCCGGCCTATTTCGAGGCCGCCGCGGTGATCATCTCTCTGACCCTGTTCGGCCAGGTCATGGAACTCAAGGCCAGGTCCGAAACCGGCGCCGCCATCCGCGCCCTGCTGGGCTTGGCGCCCAAGACCGCCCGGCGCCTGAACGAGGACGGCAGCGAGGCGGACATCCCGCTCGCCCAGGTCCATCCCGGCGACCGCCTGCGGGTTCGGCCGGGTGAGAAGGTGCCGGTGGACGGCGCGGTGCTGGAGGGCGAGAGCGCGGTGGATGAATCCATGCTCACCGGCGAGCCCATGCCGGTCGCCAAGGCCCCCGGCGATACCCTGATCGGCGCCACCCTCAACACCAGCGGCGCCCTGGTCATGCGCGCCGACCAGGTGGGCAGCGGCACGGTGCTGGCCCGGATCGTGCAGATGGTGAGCGAGGCCCAGCGTTCCCGTGCCCCCATGCAGCGCCTGGCCGACGTGGTGGCCGGGTATTTCGTGGTCGGCGTAGTCGTGGTGGCGCTCCTCACCTTAATTGCCTGGGGCCTGTTCGGGCCGCAGCCCTCCTGGGCCTACGGCCTCATCAACGCGGTGGCGGTGCTGATCATCGCCTGCCCGTGCGCCCTGGGCCTGGCCACCCCCATGTCGGTCATGGTCGCCACCGGCAAGGCCGCCACTCATGGCGTGCTGTTCCGCGACGCGGCGGCCATCGAGACCTTGCGCAAGGTGGACACCCTGATCGTCGACAAGACCGGCACCCTCACCGAGGGCCGACCGGCCTTCCACGGCCTGGCGGCGACAGCTGGCTGGCGCGAGGAGGAGGTCCTCCGGGTGGCGGCGAGCCTGGACCAGGGCAGCGAACATCCTCTGGCGCACGCCCTGGTGGCCGAGGCACGTCGGCGCGGCCTTCACCTCAGCGCACCGGAGGGCTTCGAGTCCGCCTCCGGGATCGGCGCGCGCGGCGTCGTCGACGGCCGGGCGGTGGCCATCGGCAACACCCGGCTGATGGAGGGCGACGGGATCGACTGGCGGCCGCTCGGCGAGCGGGCCGAGGCCCTGCGTGGAGAGGGCGCCAGCGTCATGTTCCTGGCCGTGGCAGGGCAGGCGGTCGGCCTGATCGCCGTCGCCGACCCGATCAAGGCCTCCACGCCGGAGGCCTTGGCCTATCTTCGTGACAGCGGCCTGGAAATCGTCATGGCTACCGGCGACGGCCTCACCACCGCCCACGCCGTGGGCCGCGAACTCGGCATCGCCGAGGTCCACGGCGAGGTCAAGCCGGAGGACAAGGATGCCCTGGTGGCACGGCTGCGGGGCCAGGGCCGCATTGTCGCCATGGTCGGCGACGGCATCAACGACGCTCCCGCGCTGGCACGCGCCGACGTCGGTATCGCCATGGGCACCGGCACCGACGTGGCCATGACCAGCGCCCAGGTCACCCTGGTCAAGGGCGACCTGCGTGGCATCGTCGCCGCCCGCCGCCTGTCCGAGGCCTCGGTGCGCAACATGCGACAGAACCTGCTCTTCGCCTTCCTCTACAACGCCCTGGGCGTACCCATCGCCGCCGGGGCGTTGTACCCGCTCTTCGGCCTTTTGCTGTCGCCGCTGATCGCTGCCCTGGCCATGAGCTTCAGCTCGGTCTCGGTGGTGGCCAACGCCCTGCGCTTGCGTCGGGTCGCACTCTGAAACCTCACTTGAAGGACATTGCCATGAAACTGTTGACGATTCTCCCTTTGCTGCTATTGGCCGGTTGCGCGTCGAATGTGGCGCTCAAGGATACAAGCGATGCGACGCAGGCCGTCGGCACCCTGCATCTCGGTTGGCTCCAAGCCAATTCCATGGAGGTGATGCTGGACGGTAAGCGCTATGTGGGTAAATGGGATAGCGAACGTTGCTTGAATGTGGAATGCCGAGGCGTCTACCGGAATGTGTCCAAAGTCCATCGTCGGCATATCGAAAAAGGTCAAGCCCTCCTGAAGTCCAGGGATGGCGACCACTTGGACTGCGAGTGGGTGAGCCACCTGCCCGATCTTCATGGCACATGTAGGGCGCAGGATGACAGCGTATTCAAACTGGTGGAGGCCAAGCCGATCAAATAACGGGCGTACAGGTGAAAGCAGCTGTAAAAGCAGCCGACCATTGAGGCCATCCAGTTTCGGGATTGGCATACTCGAAACAACGCAGCAAGGCCAAGAGCAATTGATGACATCGACAAAGTTGAGGCCATGAGTTGGACCTCAAGTTGGATCTCATCTCATGTGTGGACTAATTGCCAATTTGATGGAATCGGTTCTTCTTGATCACCTTCCTGTCGGAGATGAACTCGGGCTCACCGATACAGCACACATTCGATGACCCAAGCAACTTATATCCATGGCCTCAGATGTTTGTTGCGATATGACGACACCACGCCGGTTGGCGGCACGACCAGCGCTGGCTTCATTGCTATCGGTAAAGCAGTCGATGCAGTAACTGATCGTTATCTTGTCGGGAGTCACCCCCCCATTGATCAGGTATGACCGAATCTCGGCAGCACGGGCCATGGCCAAGCGCTTGTTGATCGACATTGACCCGATGATGTCGGTATAACCCCGCACATGGATGCGAGTAGCCCCCCTGGCTACCGCCAATATGGCATCCATGGCCGAGCGACCTTGTGGACCTAGCTTTGAACGGCCGAATGCGAATGGCACCAAGTGCTTGAACACGGCCGGCTGACCTGCCGATTTCGTATCAGGAGTTGGAACCGGCGCTGGCACCATTTCCTGAACCAAGACCGGTACGGGGTTCGCTGGGACAGACATAGCGGGTGCAATAGTCAAGGCCGCCGGCAGAGGGGGCAGGTATCGCGTCTTGATAGTCGGCTTCGCGCATGGCTTACAAATCACATGGAAGGCTTCGCCTGAGTCAGCGTCTCGAATCTGGTCGATCCCACGCTCCAGGACAAACGCTTTGCCCTCTTCCCCTTTGTCTGCGTCCTTGGACTGTGGGGGCATAGCCTGGCAGCCCGAGACTGCCAGGACGACCAGGAATGGGACCAGGATGGAGGGCTTCATTGTTCTTCGATCACCAGAAAGGCCGGCGAGCCATTTACGCCGACATTCATGTCCGCCACCCGCCAACCGTGATCGTAGACCTGACTGATGGTTACCCCTCCAAGAGAAGAACAATTCCAGACCTCGGTAAGCAAGCCGCGCGTCCAGCAGACATCCCCCTTTTTCAAAATTTTCCCGTGCTCGGCAGTTGGCGTCTGGGGCCTCGCGGCCACCCCCATCGAGTCCTGAATCTTGACGATGGCCGGCACCGACAGCTCGGCCGCCTGGGTGGTCCTACAGGGAAGCAGGCCCACGGCAATGAGAGCCGTGACAAAGCGTGTTTTCATGGTATTTCCTTTCGTTGAAGAGGCATGGGGCCTGCCGATGCGTTGCATGCCACATGACGCAGGCCTAAACTGAAACCGCTTGAAATCGACGAAACCGGGAGAACTTCATGGACAACACAGCTTGGTACACGTGGGACGACATGACCCCGTTGCGCTTCGCCATCCTCATCGGCGTGGTGCTGGTGACGTGGGCCGTCATCAAGCTGGTTGAACGATTTGGCGCTTCGGATGGCGCCGCTGGCCAGCCCGATGATCATCTGGGAGACGATGACATCGTGACGAACCCGGCCTACCGAAACTTCGTCGGTAACATGTATCACAGGCACGATGAAGACTGACCTCGTGGCTCGCTCTCCCACTACCATTTCCCTGTCGCTCCCGGTTTCTTCGCGCCTTTCTTGATGGCATCCGACACCCCGTCGGTTCCGAATGCCTCGTTGGCCCAGTTCAGGTTCTCAGTCTTGGTCTGGTACTGCTGATCAAGCTGTTTGTCTTTTCTGCCGATCTCGGTCTCGACCGCCGCCTCGGCCGACTGGTTGGCGGCCTTGCCGGCCGTGACCTTTTGCTCCAGCGCCCTGCCCTTCGCTTCCGGATCTTGGTAACCGGGAACACCCGGCATCAGCGTCCGTTCGAACTGGTTCTGCTGACTTACCGTTTCCGGTGTCACTGCCTGGCCATCGATCATCGGCGCCGCCATTCCGGCGTAGCGTGACCCAAGATCGGCGTTCGTCTCCGGCGCCATGGGATGCCGGGTCGGCGTAAACCCGACCCGCTCCATCCAGGCAGGCGAGCCGTCCAGGGCGCGCCCCATCTCCCCTTCGGAGAAGAATTTGCTCATCCAGTAGGCGGCCTTCTCGCCGGTCAACTCACCCATGTCCCGGATGCCATGCTCATCCGGCGCGTTGAGGGCGTGCTGGCGGACATAATTGTGGAATTCGGGCACCCAATTGATCTCACCCCGCGCCGCCATGGCCATGACCTTCTCGGCACTCTGGCGGTATTCCTGAGACTGTTCGTGGGACTTCTGGGCGGCGTGGGTGTGCGTCAGGGCTTCCTGGTGCGAGACTTGTATTTGCCGAGCCCGCTCGTCGCCCTGGCTGATGCGATGCTGGAAGTCCTCGGTCTTGACGTATTCCTCGGTGAGCGAGCGGGTGTCGGTAATGCCCGCCTTGATGGCGGCGGAACGCGCCTTGTCCAGTGCGACCTTGACCGTGTTTTCATTGGCCTGTTGCCCACGGGAATCGAGTCCCGCCTTGACCGGCAGCATTTCCTTGACCGATTCGGCCGCCTTCTGGCGACCTGAAGCGCTGGTATATCCCACCCCCAATGCAAAATTCAGTGCGCTCGAAGCGGTATTTGTATCCGTAATCCCCAGATCCCGTTTGAGCTGATCCGTGATCTCATGAACCTTGTCGATCTTGGTGCCCAGACTGGCACTGTCGCCATGGCGTGCGCCCTTGCCGTAGGCGCTATCCACCCCTTCCCTGTGCGTTTCGCCCAGGATATGCGCCAGGGTAGCCGCATCCGCCTTCTGGGCGGCCTCCGATTCCTGGGTTGCCAGCCGCTCGGCGTTGGCCGACGCCGTGGATAGGCGGCTACCGATTTCGGTAGAGGTGCCCAGCGAGGCAGCCGACTGGCCAAGGTTGGCACGATACCGGTAATCCCCGGTCAGCATGTCCGAGGTGCTGGTGCCCAGGGCATTGCCGTACTGGCTCATGAATCCACTGGTGTAGTTCGGCGCCAGGTCCATCTTGTCCAGGCTGAGGTTGCCCGCGTAGTCGCCGGCCTGGCGCGAGCCGAAGCTGGCCGACGTGCCCATTGCGGTCATGAAGCCGATACCGGCGTTGGCCAGCTTGTCCATGCCGAAGACGATGGCGCTGGCGATGACCGGCACCGAGACCAGCAGCCAGCTGGTGATGGCCAGTTCGGACATCGTGGTGTCGTAGATGCTCGGCGCCGTGGCCAGGGTCACCCCCTGCACGCTGTTGGCATAGCCAGCCAGCGCCGTCGCCTTGGCGGCCTTGGTGGAGTGCAGGAAATTCACCACGGCATAGAGCGGCGGCCACATGGCCAGCCAGACCAGGGACAGGCTGTACATCTTGAGCACGCGGATCGCGCCCAGACCACCCAGAAGCAAGGCGATCAGGATCACCAGCGGGAAGGCTGTATAGACAATGGCGGTGATGCCGTTGTGCAGCAGCGGCAGCGCCGATTCGGCTATCTTGCCGCCGACGATCTTCTGGGCATTGTGCGCGGCCGTGGTCTGGGCCTGGGCCATGCCGAGCATCAGCGCCGAGGGATCGTTGGTTCGTTGGCTGAACATCGCGCCGGCGCCGTTCACCGCGTTGATCAGGCCATGTTGGCGGATGATCTGCGCGGTCGTGGCGGCCGCGCCGCCCAAGGCGGAACGGTTGTAGGCCGCCATGAGTTGGGCATCCAGATCGGCCGCCGCGGCGCTCGACATCGCCGGCGTGATTGATTGGCCGAGATTGGCTCTCAGGGCCGGGTTGACGAATACCGCCATATTGGTGATTTGCTGCGTCACCTGGTTGGCCATGGCGGCATCGAGGGAGGCGTAGGCCGTTGGGCAGGCATACGAATCCACCGCCCCGTTGGCACCATGCAGGGTGGTGAACCGGGCCTGGTTGGTATTGGCCATCAACGGCCAGAGGTCCTTGGCGTTGTTGAACGTGTTCGCGTCGATCAGTCCTTGGGAGATGTCGTAGATGGTGCAGTTGGCGATGAAGTTGACCAAGTCGGTCTCGAACACCGGGTCTTGAAAGCGGGTCTTGGCGGCCTCACGGATCAAGGTGGCCCCGAACATCATCCCGGTTTTCTCATAGGTCAGATCGGCCGGCAGGGTCACGATGCTATTACCCGAAAGCGCCGCCGGCAGGACCTGGAACGCGGTTTCGAACATCTCGGTGAGGCCCGATCCGAGGCTGGTCACGATGGACGCCAGGGCGCCGATGCCCCAGGGCACGTTGTCCACCAGCACCGGGGCTTGCATCGCCGTCTTGTCGACGATCTGGACGGTGGTCTTGGGCACCAGGAGCACGCCGTTGATCAGGAACACCGCGATCAGCCAGTGGACCCCGTACAGGTGCTTCATCACCGCCATGGCGATCAGGGCGCCGAAGAAGCCGAGGATCAACACCATGGCGATGGCGCCGGCCATACTCGAACCGCCGGTCATGGCGGCGAGGGCATTGAAGATCAACGCCAGCGTGTCGACGTCGCCATAGCTGAACAGGGTGTACCCGGCCACGTTGCTCCCCGGTCAGCGCAGGGCCGAATAGGCCAACAGGTCACGGACCTGCTGCGGCATGGCAGCGCGCAGGTCGCGTTCCAGTTGGGCGACTTGCTGGATGATGGTGGTGGCCACCTGGGCCTTCTGCGCCGCCACCTGGCGGTCGGCATTGAGTTGCTGGATGAACAGGCGGGCCAGGTCGATGTGGTTTCTCAACTGCTCGGTCTGTGGCGGCAGCAATTTGGCATTCTGCAAGCCCGCGTTCATCGCCTCGTTGACCATGCGCGACATCATGGCGTGGACGAACTCGACGGCCACGTAGTCGTTGAACTGGGCGCGCAACGATTCCGAGATGGCGCTGTTGTTGACCGTGCCGCCGACCGCCAGGATGCGGTAAACCGGCACCGGCACGTTGTTGACGAAGTTGATCTCGGTCACCGTGGGCGACTGGTTGCCAGCGCTGATCTTGCCCGCCAGGGAGGCCATGATGTCCGCCACCCGCTGACTCATGGAGGTGAAGTCTCGGCAGGAATAGGTTGGGTTCAGGCAATCCGTCGTGTCGCCGCCGCAGCTCAGCAGCTGGATCTTGTTGGCCCCGCACGGCCCGCCGTCGGCGTAGAGCAAGGTGGAGGTCTTCAGGTCGGCCGGGCCCAGCGAGCCGGGATGGTTGGAGCCGTCGGTGTATGTCTGGGGGTAGATCGTCGTCCCGGTCACGGACATGATGACTTCGCGGTCGGAGTCGTCCAGATGGGGCATTTTTTTGAGGGACTGCCAGACCAGATTGCCCCGGAAGGGCGGCAGTTCCTTGATGTTGGGGTCGGCGGAGGCGTTGGCGGACGCCATGACCGTGTCGACGTTGCCGGTGTTCTTGCAATACTCCCGCGCAGCCGCGCCGTCGCTGGCCTTCCCGGTCAGCCAGGCGATCTGCTCGCAGTTCTTGGCGGTGGCCATGCCCAGCATCTGATAGCCCTCGTACACCGCCATCTTCGCCGCCTCGCAACTGGAGATGTTGGCCCGGTTGACCATGGTGGCGATGGAATTGAACCATTCCATGGTGTCGCCCAGGAGCGGCTCCACCGACTTGATGGCCAACTGGAACAGGACGCCCGGCAGGGCCGAGGTGATGCCCTTGAGCATGTCCTTGAACCCTTCGGCCGAGATGTGGCTGAACGAGCCCGCGAAGGCGTCGATGCCGGAGCAGCCGTTGCCCGCGCGCAGGTAAGGCGCTTGCGCTGCGAGCAACTGGTAGGTCTTGTTGGGCACCCGGACGAACATGGAGCCAGCCGTGTAGGTGTTCATGGTCTGGCCCTTGAAGGCTTGGGGCGCCGTGACATTGGCCATGCCGGTGAACATGGATTCGGCCTGGGATTGCAGCGACTCGGCGTAGGCCGGCGGACATGAGGCCATGACCAGGGCGACGACGAGGATGCGGATAAGTGATAGATACGTTGCTCCCTCATCCCCAGCCCTTCCCCCGGAGGGGGAAGGGAGCAGTTCCCCTCTCCCTCTGGGAGAGGGGTAGGGGTGAGGGAGCAACGGTCGATTTCCAAAACCGGTTTCACGTGCTTCCTTAGTCTTTTTCAAGGTGCTAATCCCTCCAGGGAACGAATGGGCGTCAAGGCATCGACAAAGCCGCTCATACCCGGATTGGCGATGGCCATGACGCGGTCGACCAGTTCCGTTTCGGACTGGATGCCGAAGGCGACCGGCGTGATTTCGTGGGTCAATGGATTGGCCAGGTAGACGGCCGGCACGGTCGTGGCGCCCAGCGCCGCCGCTTGGCCATGGTCCTTATGCGGTTGGGGAAACTCCGGCAAACCACCGCCATCGAGCGACACCGGAAATATCTTGATCCCGGTGGCCTGCGAGAAACCCAGCAGGACCGGTGCAAAGGCGTGGCAGTAGGGGCAGTCCGACTTGAAGAAGAAGTACAACACGTGGGTCTTGGCCAGGCGGTCGAAGGTCCGCCGGTGCTGTTCCGATTTCTCCGCGTCATGCACCTGTAGGCCGACGGCCGACACCGGCCGCGCCTGGGTGAAATCGTATTCGGGGTTCGCCCAGACCACCCGCTGGCCCGCCTCGGCCAGTTGATCGGCCAGCTTCACCAGGGCGGTGCGGTACTGGACGTAGCGCTCCACGTTCGCCTGGGTAGGATTGAACATGGCGACGATCCGAGCCTCTTCCATGCCGGCCTTGAACTGCTCATACATCCGAACCTCGACCGGTTTGCCGGTGGCCTGCCCCGCTTCGCCCTTCGGTTTCGGCGCGGTCTCGACGGGTGCCGGCGCCTGCTCGTACCAGAACCAGCCCCGTTCCTTGTCCAGCAGAAACGACTTGGCCTCCAGCGGCTGTGCCGAGGCGAAGGCGCTACAGAGAAGCGCGCCCAGCACACCCAGACGTGCGCGCGTCACCTGCCCTCCTCCCCAATTGGAAAACGGCCGCTCCCACAGAAATTGACCTGGTACACCATGCGCTGGTCCTTGGCGGGCAGCGCATGGCCCTTCTGATCACGCTCCACGACACCGGCCTGGCTCGTCGTCACGCGCAGGCGGCCACAGCCCGCCTCCTGGTGCGAGCCGATGCGGACGACGTCGATCAGGATGGGCGCGGTACTTCCGAAGGTCTGGCTGAAGGCCTTGGCATCAGGATTTGCGAGCAAGCCCTCGGCGCTTCCCTTCCTGAGCGCCTCGACAAGCAGCGGCTTGAGGCTGGACACGGTTTGACGGGCCATGGCGTCTTGGGCGAGCAAAGCCAGGATCACGATCAATGCACGGCTGGACATGAGGTTTCTCCCTGGAAGTAGCAGGATGTGGCTGTCGGCGACACCCCCTGCGGCCTGACCTGATCCATGAACTCGGACAGGTCCATGGCGGCCAGATCGAGCTGTTGCAACTGCGCCGCGGTGAAGCCGCCGCAGTTCGGTTGCTTCGCGCTGCCCATCCCCATCCCGAGTTGGGCCTTGCCCTGGGTATTGATGGCCTTGGCGAGCAGCGAGTTGAAACAGCAATGGCTGTAGGTCCGTTCCAGGCAAGTGCCGATGATGGGCACCTTCTTGGAGCAGTAGCCGCCCAGATCGACGCACAAGCGGGCATCGCGCTTGAGCGCCGTTTCGATGTCGCGGTCCTCGCAACTCAGCAACCCCGAGAACTGGAGGGCCAGCATGGCGATGCTCCAGGGGCCGGGTATCAGGGAGGTCAGGAAACTCTCCACCGAGACCTGGCCGGCCAGCAGGCCCGCGAGCGCCGAACTGGTGCCGGAGCCGAACACCGACGAAAAGCCGTTGATGACCCAGTTCGGCGCGTCCGACACGAACAGGGCATCGAAGGTGTAGGTAGAGGCGGCTGCCTGGCCGCCGGCCGAGACCGCCGCGATGGCGGAATTGGAGAACATGCTCCCGGAGCTGGTGCCGCCCTTGTTGCAGCAGTTAACCAGGCCGAAAAGCTTCTTCTTGCAGCGGCTGTCGAAGCCCTTGAACAACTCCAATGAATCCGGGTCGATGTAGCCGCCCGCCTCCCGGCCGGCCTCCATGAATGCCACGACCGAGGCCAGGTCGTTATCGGGCTCGTGGCCGGTGTCCCAGACCGCGCCGCTGGAGTCCTGATAGACCTGTGTGCCGCAATCGGTGACGGTTTCCTCGCGGGTGGTGTCCGCCACCATGCAGGAGAACCGGGTCTGCTCGGCCGTGCAGAAGTCCGGGATCAGTTCGTCCCTGTCGATGCAGCTGGTGCCGAGGGTGGTGCAACTGCCCCAGCGGGGCTGGTCGCAATCGGACTTCGGATCGAGGTCCAGGCAGGTGAACGTGTTCGTGTATTGCCAGCAGTCGCGGGTGACCGGATGGTCATCGATGTCCCGTGTCTCCCCTGGCTGGGTGCAGACCGAGGTGGTGCGCTCGCACTTGTCCTTGGGGCCCGGGCCGGTGGCGACCGGGAACGGCACCAGCCCGCCGTCCGGATTGACCCCATCCGGAGGCAGCAAACCCGGGGGGACGCGAGACGCATAACCGGCACAGGAATCCTGCCAGTCATCACGCTCGCTACACTGGAGATCGCCGATGCAGGTGCTGTTTCCGTCGATGACCTGCGCCTCCGAACCGGCTGGGCAGGAGATCGTCGTCGCCCCTGGGCAATAGTAGTGGCCGGGATAATCCTCCGTCGGCGGACGCCAGGTCGGATTGGGGCAGTCCGCTTGCCCGGACAGATCGACCATCGAATCGTTGATGGCGCCGGTGCAGCCCGATTGCTGGAAGGTCGGGCTATTGTTGACGCAGATTCCGTACGAAATCCCCCGTCCGATATGGATGTGGTAATACCAGAAGCTGGTTCCGGTGCCGTAGGCATGCCCGTTCACCTTGAACGTCATCGCCGCGCCGCCCGTGCCGACCACGCCCCAATAGTCCCCGGCGGTCAACGAGCCGGCGAACTGGGTTTGATTGCCGAGCGCCTGCAACAGGTTCGTGACCTGGTCCTTGTAGGTGCTCCACTGCCCATCCCGGTTGTAGGCGCAGCCCCCGCACCAGTACCACCCCGTGGCGGTATTCACCCGCAGCACCACCCTCGACTCGCAGACAAGCTCCACGTCCAGGGTCTTGGTGCAAGGCTGGTCGAGTACCCGCAGGTAATAGTCGTGGCAATACTGCTCGTCGAAATACTGCTGGCCCTGGGTGACGGTCTGGGTAGTGCAAGCGGAGTACGCACCAGCGATCCCCGTATCGGCCAGCGCTGAATCGATGGGCAGTTGACCCTCTCTCAACTTGTACACGTCCTGCGGCACGATCTGGCCGGCATTCTGGTAGACGCCTGAATTCGCGGTGTCGGCGCTGGCGTTCAAGCCCTCACATTCGGCCCGTGAGGCCGGGTTCGAGGCGCATGCCGCTTGCAGGGCCGCGCCTTGCGTGCTGGCGGTGCTCGGATCAACCCCATAGGGTGCATTGCCGCCGGTCGAGGCCTGTGCCGCGTCCTGCGTCCAGGCCGACCCGGAGTAGTTGATCCCGCCGTAAATCGTATCGACCGATCCCTGGCCGACGGCGCGGGCCTCGCTCATCGGATCACCGTGGGCAAGACCCGCGCAGACCAGCAGCGCCATCGGCGCCAATCGTTTCCTCATCGCCCTGCCCTCGCCTTCGCCACGTCATCACGGAACAGAGGCGCCAATCGCTCGATGGCGTCGAGGGCATAGGGGATGCTCACATCGCCGGCCAGGCGCACGTAGTCGTCCTGGGTAAAACAGGCCTCGTCGCCGCAACCTTCGATACGGGCGCCCTGACGGGTCATGACGAAGACCGGGACGCTCTCCACCCGGAAGCGCGCGAAGGCATCCGGATCGATGGCCCAGGCGACCTGCCGCGGACCTATCAGTTTCTGGACTGCGAGCATCGTCTTGGAGATCGAGCGGTCAACCATGCCGCGCAGGACCAGGGTCGCGCCGGTTCGCTCCGCCTCGGCGACCAGCAACTCCAGGCTGCCGCGCGGCATGGACAGGGAAACGAAGACGGACAGACCACCCGGCGCCGGTTGCCCTTGGGCTTGCTGGTTCAGGTAACCCTGGAAAAGTTCGACAAACGGCAGGACGTCCGATGCGGGCGATGCTGAGGTCGGCAGATTGTCCCAGTTGGCGATACCCGGTGCCGGCGCCTGTTCGGCCGACTGGATGGCCTTCTCGCCGCGCTGGTGCCACGCCGCCGTGTCGGCCTGCTCGGCGGCGCGAACGGCCGCGTCGATCCGGGACTGCCAGTCAACCTGATCCTGGCCCCGGGCGGCGGTGGCAAGGACGGTGGCTACCAGAGCGGTGATTGTGAGGCTGGTCAAGTTCTTCATGGCCACCTCAGAACAAGATCATGCAGCAGTTCCGCTTGCGGAACAGGAGGTAGGCGAAGTCCTCGCCGGCGATGGGGAATTCCTTGGCCGAGCCCCATAGGATCGAGGACTCGCCCAGGTTCTGGCAGCACTTGCCGTTGATCTTCCGGGTGTTCGGTACCGGGTAGAGCATCTGGGTCTTGTAGGCCTGGCGATCCATCACCGGCGAGGGGTACGGCCCGCACAGAGCGTCCGATCCGTGATAACGCCAGGCCACCCCGAACTTGTGCATCTTGGCTTCCAGTCGCTGCGTCAGTAGCAGCGATGTAGCGACACCGCCGGTGTGGTGCGGAACGAAGCCCTGCATGGGGTGGAGGCTGCCCTGACAACCGGCGCACCAAGGCGTGGCAGCCAGCGGCTTGTCGACGCTGGCCGCGACACAATCGGCCGCGCAGGCCGCCAGGGCGGCCGGGTTGGCGAACAGGAAGGCCTCCGGATTGACCCAACTGGACAGGGCCGGATCGTTCCAGGTCGGGTCGAACTCGGTCATGAAGCCGATATCGATGCTGTTCTGCACCAGGCAGGGGTGATCCTGGAGCACGCCCAGGGCATAGAGGATCGGGAAGGTGTAGTGGTGGGCGTGGTAGAACGCCGTCGAAGTCGGCTTGGCCGGCGTCTGGGACGAACGGGCGTGCTGGGTCGGCTGGTAGCCGCCGGTGTTCATCTGCAAGCCGCCCAGGATGGGGAAGCAGTATGGCTGGCGCGGCACCTCCGCCAGCAAGGCCGGCTCCCAGAAGCCCAGGGTGACGCCGATATGAGGCGGGGCACTGCCACAGGTGCAGATCGGGTTGCCCGGGTTGTCGATGTCGGTCTGGTTGCCGATGTTGGCGATGCGGGCGCTGCCGATCGACAAGGGCAGGATGCAACGCCAGCAGATGTCGGTGACCGGGTTGGGGAACTCCCCTTCGCAGGAACCCGCCAGGAGCGGGCTGGGCGACATGAGCAAGCCGGCAACCAAGGCGAGCGCTTTCCGGATCATGGCTTGATCTCCTCGATGGTCAGGAAGCGGTCGGTTGGGTTCTTCTGGGTGATGAGCGCCGGCACGGTGTCGAGCCCGAAGCGGCGCACCCCGGCGCCTGCCTGGTCGAAGTAGACTGGTCGCGCCCACTTACGCATCAACTCGGCCGGCGAGCCATCGACCAGGATCACCTTCAAGGCATCGCCCTTCTGTTTTACGAGCTTCTCGGCCAGGACAACCTGGCGCTTGTCGTCGCCGGACAGGTAAAGCAGCGCGCCGGGGAACGGCGCGATGTCGGCCGGGTTCACGGTTGTGCCGGCCGCGAAGATCAAGCGGCCGTCGGCGTCGCGGATATCCTCGGAGAGGGTGATGCTAGGGTCGAACCGCCGCGCCCTGCCCTTCTTCGCCGTGCGCAAACCAGCGACCGCAGGGGGACGCTCGAAGTAGCGCTGGCCGCGCCCCCGCGCCTCGACCGCCAGGCGCTTCCATTCGCCACTCGCCATTTTTTGCTTGGCGACATCCTGGATCTCAACCAGGAAATCGGGCTCGGCAATGGGGTAGGTCTTGCCGAAGGCACCCAGATCGTGTGCCGGGGACACGCCAGGCAGGAGCAGGAGGAGAACGAACAGGCCGCGCATGTCAGAACACCGGATGGGCGACGCCGATTACGGCGTCGAACGGCACCAGGCCGCTTTCCCGGTAGCGTGAATCGAACGACGCCGGATGTTCGCCCTTGGCGTAGAAATAGCCCGGTGGGATCACGCCCGGTGCGATCGGTGTCAGGCGCTTGCCCTCGCGGGTGGCCGGCATGGCCAGGCCCATGTAACAGGCCCCGATCCAGACGGCCTGCCCTTCCAGACTGATGACGTCACCGGGAATACCGGCCACTTCCTTGAAGAAGGTGTGGGATGGCAGACCTCGCATGGCGCCCCGGTATTCGTAGAGCATGAGCTCACCCAAGTGAGGCAGCCGACCGTACTCCACCCTGGCCAGGGTCCAGGGCATCGAGGGGCTCAGGTTCACCCGGTAATGCATGGCCAACCAGACGGCCACCGGAAGGAACACCAGCGTGGCCTTCCAGTAGCGCAGCGGGAGACACAGCAGTTCAATCAGCTCGCCACCGGCGCGGCGCCGCCAACGAGCGAAGTGCCCGTGTGGCGCCGGTATTGATTGAGGAAATTGTGGCGACGCCGCCATCGAGGCCCGCGTCACAGCCCAAGCCTGGCGCGCAGAAGCGGCGTCAGGTCGTGGACCTGGGCCGTCTTCGAGGCCACCGCGTTGCCCATCAGGACCACGCAGCCACACTCTTGCGACAGGCCCGCCAGGGCGGCCGGCAACGCCTTGGCGAAGGACTGGGCCGCCGCCACCGCCTTGTTGCGCTCTTCCTCGGTCGTCTTGTCGTTGCCGATGATCTTGGCGAAGGACTCTTCCTTCTCCCGGTAGACCGTGGCGAGATCGACCACGCCCAGGGCCGGCTTGCCCGAGTCGCGCAGGGTGTCATAGAGCACGATGCCACCCAGCAACATGACCGAGTTAGCCAGCAGGACCAGCAGCCAGTCGCGCAGGCTCATGCCGCCCTCCCGCCGCGCCGCTCCAGGAGGATCTCGATGGCCTCGTCGAGGGAATGGCCCTGGGCGCGCAACTCGTCGATGGGCGCGTTGTCCTCATGACGGTTGGAGAACATCAGCAGGCTGAACGGGTCGATGATGAGGCGCACGATGCCCTCGCCCATGGTGCTGTAGAGGTAGGCCTCGGCGTAGGCGCCCTTCTCCATGCGCAGCGACGACAGCAGGCGCTTGCGCCCTTCGTCCATGTGCAGCTTACCCTCTTGCGCCAGCTTCTCGATGGATTCCCGGCGCTGCCGCAGGACGATGATGTAGTCGGACAGGGCGAAGGCCGTGTGCAGGGCCTCGCTGGCATGGTAGTCCTCCACCATGTGGGTGGCGGTGATGAGGGAGCCGCCGTATTTCCGCGCTCGCCGGGCGGCCTCCTCGATGATGAGCACCAGGGTGGAGTCGCCGGCATTGCCCAGCTGCTGCTTCAGCTCGTCGATCATCAGGAGCTTCTTCCGGTTTCGGTTGAAGTACATCTCCGAGGTGATGCGGAACAGCAGCACCATCATGATGACCCGGTGCAGGGCCGGCGAGCGCTTGAGCGATTCCAGCTCGATGACCAGATGGTCGTTGTCGAACTGGACGTTGGCCGGCCCGTCGAAGAACTCGCCGTAGGCGCCGCCCGCGGAATACGGCGAGAGCATCACGGAGAGGTCGCGGACGCGGGCATCCTCGGGTTCGCCCTCGTTGAGACAGCCCTTGGCGAAGACGTCGCGGATATTCGTGATGGTGGTGTCCCGGCCTTTCTCGTTCCATATCCGGGTGATGACCGTACCGATGGCCTGGTACTGAAAGGCCTCCAGGTCGGCGAACGGGGAGGCCATCTTCGCCACCACCGCTTGCAGCATGGCGAAGTCGTCGGAGAAATCGACCACGTGGGTGAACGGGTTGACGCAATGCCCGGAGCCGGCATGGATGTCCACGAAGTGGCCGCCGGTCTTCTCGGCGAGCTTCTGGAAGGATTTGCCCAGGTCGAGTTGCCAGACTTTCGCCCCGGTGCCGAGATAACTCCAGGCGATCTCGTTCAGGAGCACCGACTTGCCCGAGCCCGGCGTGCCGATGATGGCGACGGAATAGTTGCCTTCGGGGTTGTCGTAGAAGTCCAAGGCGGTCAGCTGGCCGCGCCGGCCGCCCATGATCAGCATGGGCGTGGGCGTGCCGCGCCACTCCCCGATCATCGGCGCCAGGGAGACCACGTTCTCGTAGCTCT
The DNA here is from genome assembly GCA_029558905.1 of Pseudomonadota bacterium. Lineage (GTDB taxonomy): Bacteria > Pseudomonadota > Gammaproteobacteria > Burkholderiales > Thiobacillaceae > PFJX01. The sequence goes on along the minus strand of JAKQCX010000005.1, from coordinate 67,714 downwards.
TGGTCGAGGGCAGCTTGAACCGGGTCAAGAGCTTCTGCATATCGCCGTGCAGGGTCATGGGCAGCGAGGCCAGCAGGATCGTTCGGTGGATGTGGGTCATGTGGCAGAGCTGGAAACCCTGGTCGCGCCAGATCGATTCGGCCGCCTTCTCGGCGGTCGAGGCGTACTCCTCCTCGGGGAACAGCAGCAGGGTGTGGTAGGCCTTCACCAAGCCGCCACCACCGTCGACCACGCGCAGGGCTTCATCCCAATCCGCCTTCTTGTCCTGGGAATCGGGCATCAGCGGCGCCATCTTCGAGACCGCGTTCTGGGTCGCCCGCGCCTGGTTCATCATCACCATGGCCTTGGTGCCGGACGGGTCCGGGAAGTACACGCCCATGGTCAGCAGGAACGGACAGGGATATTGCAGCGAGGACTGGGTCAGATCGCCGATCAGGGCGCCCATGCGGGCCAGGCTGAAGCGTTCCGGGTAGCCCTTCACGGCGTAGGCGCGCATCTCGACCGTGACGTCGTCGTGCCGGGTATTTGTGAAGCGGATTCCGCGGCTGTGCTCCAGTTGCACCGTATCGAAGTCCACCATCTGGGCGTTGAGCAGCCGCCCCTCGTCGTAGTTGAGCAGCGGCAATTCGGCATGCAGGCGGTGCGGATTGGCGAAGTCGGCGCACCAGTTGATCAGGTCGGAGGCATCCCAGACGCGGGACGGGAAGCCGGCCGCGCGCAGGGTCGTTTCCATGCCGGCGCGGGCGTTGAGGAATTCGCCGATGCGGGCGCGTTCGTTGAAGCGGATCGGCGCCGTCACCGACACCACCAGCCGGTAATCCCGCAGCATGTAGATGTTGCCCCGGGTGAGGGACTGGTGCGCGGCGCGGGACAGGTGTTCGACCCGGCGCCGGGCCAGCTTGCGGTAGATGTTCGCGTTGCGCACCGGCCGGCCCTCGCGGTCGGAACGTTCCTTGATGTCCGGGTCGGCCAGCCGCATGTTCGCGTACTGGGTCAGGCGGCGGTAGATGTGTGGCGTGCCGAACAGGTGGAACTGGATGCCCGTGCCCACCGGCCAGTTGTGCATCAGCCCTTCCAGGATGTCCGCCATGGACTGGTCGGAACCGGACTGGGGTGCCAGTTCCAGGCAGAAGCCGACCTGGTTGCCCAGGATGAACAGCTGGGCCTCCTCGTCCCAGCCCCGATACGGCAGATAGGACGAGAATTGCAGCGGGTCGCCGGCATCCACGTCGGCCTTGGGCGCGAACAGCCGGGAAAGCCATTCCAGCCAACTGGGCAGGGCTTCGGTCGCGTTGCTCATCGGTCCTCCCCGGCTCAATCGGCGTTGGTATCGAAGAACGGCTCGGCCAGCGCCTTCGAGCCGGGCAGCAGGTTCTTCGGCAGCACGTCCGCCACATCGGCGGCAACCGACGACGGTTTGGCCTGAGCGGCTGGCTTGGTCTCCTTGACCGGCGGCGGCACCAGGGCGGCGTCGTAGGCATCGCTAATTCGTTCGCGCACGTGGTCAATGTTCCAGCGGCCATCGTCGAGCCGCATGGCGATCCAGGCGCCCTCGTGCAGGTCACCGTCGGCGTCCTCCCAGGGCGCGATCCAGATGCGCATCACGCTGGGCCGGGTGCGCAGCGGCACCGGGCCGTTCTCGGCACCTGGCGGCACGTGGACGGGGCCGCGCGGCGGCGGCGTGATCTCGGCGGTCTGTTCATCCGCATCGGTCTTGGCCGGTTGGGTGGACTCCTCGTAGACCTTGGACATGGGCTTGCAGGTCACGCCCTCGCTGACCGGGCAGGAGAGTTTTTTTCCACCGTCCAGGCCGGACAGGCTGCCGGCGCAGCCGACCAATGTGGGCAGCAGCAAGCATGGAATGAGATGGCGGTAGTTCATTGGCTGACCTCGGTGGCAACGGTGACGGCGGTTGTTTGATCGGGATTCAGCCAGGCGGAGAGAGCGGGCGCTTCCATAGCGCCCAGGGAGACGCGCCCGTTCGGCGAAACCAGCGCCGGCGTGGCCCGGATGCCGAAGCTCTTGGCCAGGGCCAGGTTCCGCGCCAGGACTTCGGCGTGGCAGTCCTCCGGTGCCCGGTCGGGCCGGGTACCATTGCGCATCCAGGCGGACCAGGCCCGCTGACGATCCGGCGCGCACCAGATGTCCCTGGCCAGGTCTGAAGAACCCGGTTGTAGCGGCAACAGGATCGTCCGGACCCTCAGCGTCGGCATGCCGGCTAGGGTCTGCTCCAGCTTCTTGCAGTGAGCGCAGGCCGGGTCGGAGAACACATACAGAACCAGGCTGCCCTCCCCCTGCTCCAGAACCTGATCCGGCTGGATCAGGGACACATCCAGCCGCGAGATGTCGCGCAGTCGGTCTTCGGTCAGGTCGCGGTTGCCGGGCAGATCGAAGATCCGCCCGAACAGGAAATACTGCCCGGTAGCGTCGACGTAGACGATCTTGCGGCCCATGGCCACCTCGAACAGCCCGGCGATCGGCGTCGTCCGCACATCATCCACCGGCGTGGCCGGGTAACGCTCCATGAGGCGCGTCCTGACCTCGTCCGCGGTATCGCCGAGGGCCGTGAGCGGCAATATAGAGACGGCGAGAAATGCGAGGAGCCTCATTCCACCACCCTTCTCGGCCCGTTACGTGGACCGGGGCGCGTCGCCAGCAGGTCGGGCTCTTCCGGCAAGGGCACATCCAGGGCGGTGCCCTTGGTAAAGCCGAGGTCCACCAGCCGGCCGGCGTCGATCTCGATGATCGGGTGCGTCTTGTCGGCCAGTGAGATGTAGTACTGGGCCAGGCGATCCATGGCGTTGCTCACGCCTTGGCCGATCCCGGACTGGTACTCCATGCCGGGGTCGGGATCGGTCACCACGGTGCCGAGCGCAGTGGTGCCGACCGTAGACGATTGGTAGACCACGCCCCGGCCGATGCCCGAGACCACGCCGGCCAAGAGCGCGTTGGCCAGGATCTGGCCTTGCTTGGTCACTAGCCGGCCCCTCAGGCCCAGCTTGCCGTCTTCGCCGTAGACCGAACCGGAGATGTTCTGCTCCAGTACGCGGCCGTCATGGCGCACGCAGGAGAGCTTTTCCAGACGGAAATAGGCGCGCTCGGAAGACAAATCGCCGTAGCCGGCGGCCGTGACCAGGCAATCCCTGACGTTGGCGCGCCAATGGTTGGGCAGCCAGGCCAGGTCTTCGAGGTGCATGAACACCGGCAGCGGGCTGGATTGGGCCGCCCCCGCCGTTGGTGCATCCAGGCCGCCCAGGAGCTTTGCCTTGACCAGGCCGATAGGTAGGAAGGACTTGCCTGCTTCGCGTTCCTTGGCCAATACCCCGGCGACAGCCCCTTTCGACGATGGGGCCGCCGTGGGACTGCCCGCGGCGCCCGGCGCCAGTCCCGGCACCCGGCCGCCGGCACCCAGTACGGGTGCCGTGGCCAGGCTGACGTGACCGATGCCCGCCTTGGGCGGTGGAGGTAAAGCTGGCTGGAGCAGCGTGGATGCCTGTGCGCCGACGCCCGTCGGTGGCGTATTGGAGACGGGCGGCGGAATGAACTTCGGTACCGGCTGACCCTGGCCAGGGTTCGAGGGCGTGCCGGGCGGGAAATCATAGGACTTGGCCGCTGCCGGTCTGGAGGGCTTTGTTTTGGCCTCGGCCTCCAAGGCCGCGAGGCGGGCCTGGAGTTCCTTGTTCAGCGCTTCGCTTTCCTTGACCCGCCCCTTCAAGGTGGAGATGTCGTCGCCGGCCTTGTATAGCCAGCGCTGGGCATCGGTGACCACCTCCCCCGGCGCTGTGATGGCCTTGACCACCACCTTACCGGGGTCCGTGTTGGCGCTCTGGACCTTGGGCTTCTTGTCGGAAGACAGCAGGAGCACGAAACCCGCCCAGAGGGCCAGGACGGCGACCAGGATGACCGCGAACTGGGCATAGCGGGCATTCTTGAGCCCGCTGACGCCGGGCGCCGCCGTGGGTTTGCTCTGGGCGCTACTCACCGCTCTTCTCCCGGATCACATAGACGCGGGTCGATTCGTTCGGCGCCAATCGGGTCTTGGCGATACCGGTCGCCACCACGCCCGCGTCGAAGAACTCCCGTTCGTCCAGGACCATGGGCGACGCCGAGACATTGGTCAGATCGAATACGGAACCGGCCAGGCGCCGATGCGTGACCCGGCGCATTTCCAGAAAACGCGTTTCCTGCCACAGCCCCACGGGTTTGCCGACCGGGACCGAGACATAGCCGGGCGGCGTCGACTCCCCGGTGAGGACCAGCATCATGTTCTTGATCTGCCGCAGCCAGTCCGGCGCCTCACCGGTCGGCGGTGGCCCCGCCTGACTGCTCGCCTTGGTCAGGCGATCGCTCAGGATGACGGTCTCGCTCGGGATGTCGACCGGCGTCAGCAACAGGGTGTAGGTCGCCTTCTCGGTCTTGATGAAGATGTTGATCGGCTTCCCCGGCGTGGCCATGGCCGATGGCATGACATACAGCTCACCGCTCGTGGCGTCCGGGGCCACCATCAGCTCGCCGGCGGTGTTGTCCGGCGAGTAGACCGACCCGAAGACGTCCACGATGGCCAGGCCGTCCACCTTGATCCGGGAGGTTTCCTTGAGGGCGATGCGCGCCATCCCCGTCGTGTCCGGTTTGATCTCCAGCTTCTGGAGCGCCCAGGCGGGCGAAACGCACAGCAAGCCCACGAGGGCCAGCGCGCTAGAAACTGCCGTCGGTTTCGGCATCGAGCGCGGCATCCGCGAGAGCGGCTTTGACGTCATCGTTTTTTACCTGCTTGAACTGGATGAGTTGGGCCTTGCCGCCATCAAGGTCGAAGCGGGCCAGGTAGTGGCGGATTTCGTTCTTTACCGGCGTGCCGTTGATCAGCACCTTGAGCTGGCCGGTCAGGACCGCGGCCAGCGCATCCGGCGCGGCGCGGACGGTGCGGATATCGAAGGACGTGGCGGCGTTGTCGCGTCGGATCTTATCGGCGTTGACGCGCAGCTTTTGTTGCAGCGCGCCGTGATAGTCCGGGTGGGCGAGCTTCAGTAGCAGTTCGGACTTGTACTGGACGTTGTCGGGCGTGACGTCGAGGGTCAGGTAGGACACCCACTGCGCCATTTGGTCGATGTATTCGCCGGAGGCGGTGTTGTCGGTGATCCAGAAGGATTTTTCGATCTTCGGCGGCGTGACCACTGTCCGGGTGGCGCCCATGCCCGCCCAGGCCACCAACAAGGCTAGGACCAAGGCGGTGACGATGCCACCGAGGCTGAGCCACAGAAAGCGGTTCTGCCGGATGAGCATCTGGACATCGGCTTCGTAGGCTTCGCGCTTCATGGTTCCTTCCCCTCAATCAACCGACCAACTCGCGGTAGTGCGAGGGAGGAAGAAGGTCGCGTGGAATGAACATGGCCTCCTGGGGCAGCCACCAGAACAGGAAATGCCAGAGGAACCCGGTGTGCCGCATCGCCTTCAGCTTGGATATCCGCGAGCAGACGAAATAGCCCGCCACGATGGCGGCGAAGAACGCCCCCATCGTGCCCTTCATGAAGCCCAGGCAGAGAAAGAAGACGAAGGTCCCGGCCACGTCCAGCTCCCAGAGCCCGAGCTTCCAGGGATCGTCCAGTCGCCGAAGGATGCGGCTGCCGTCCATTGTTCAGATGACCGCCCCGGCGATGGCGAAAGCGACCGTGAGGCCGACGGCCGCGAAGATGGCCAGGCCCACGTAGCCGAGCACCGGCGCGAAGTTGCGCAGCGCGGCCAGACCGATCAAGGCCACCAGGAAACCGATGATGATCACCAGGGCCTTCAGGCCGGTGTTCATGTCGGCGAACTGCTGGATCGCGGTCGATACCGGCCCGAGACCGGTGGCGGCGCCGACGTTGTTCATGTCGAGGTTGATGGCCAGGGCGTTGTTAGCCATGCCGGTCAGGCCGACGACACCGCCGACGTACCAGGCGGTGGTCTTGCGGTCGATGGCGGCCTTGGCCTGGCTCATGCGGCTCAGGGTGGCGTTGACGAGCTTCATACTGCGTTCTCCTTGGAGAGGGGGTGGAAGGAATCGAGAACGGTCCGCGCGGCGCGGTCCATGGCCCGTACCGGGAAGCCGTCGATCAGTAAGGCCTCCAGCACGACGGCCGAGGCAACGTCTTTGAGATCGAAGCGAAGCCCGTTCAGGTCGTTGTCATGACCGTAGGCGAGCCTCTGCAGCCTCTGCAGCTTCTTCAGTCGGTCGAAGGCCTCTTCTGAAACCAGGATGGGCCGGAAGCCTGGAGTAACCTTCTTGCCGGAGGGTGGACTCACCGATTTGTCTCCGCGGCCCATCAGGTGCATTGGCCGGTCCGCTCAAGCCGCTGCCGGGCGCGATAGACCAGCCAGGCGTAGTCAGTGCGGGCCTTGCGACAGGCCGCGCCCTTCAACTTCGTGCAGGACGCGTTGTAAGCACCGACCGCCTCCCAGGTATCGCCATACCTGGCTTTCATCTGCGCCAGTACAAAGGCCCCCATGTAGATGTTGGTGCAGGCATCCCAGAGCAGGTCCGGATGCATGCCCACGGCATGAGCATTGGAAGGCATGACCTGCATGACGCCGCGCGCCCCGGCCGGGCTGATGGCGCCGGCATTCAGGCGCGACTCAACGCAGGCGATGGCCCCCAGTTCCAACGGCTCCAGTCCATAGGACTTGGCGGCGTCATGCCAGCACTCGGCACGGGCATTCCCGGCCAAGATCGCCAGGCTGATCGGTAGTAGGTAAAAGGGGGCCCGCTTGCACATCCCGTCGTTCTTGTCGTTTCGGTGCGCTCACGATAGGGGTCGGAGCCACGGGAAATTCGTACAAAAACGAGACGGAATTATTGGAAGATCACGCTGCCCTTTCGGAAGGGGGAGAAGGGATGGCAGGCAACATCCAAGTGTTACGGGCCGACCCAAAGGGCGGGCCGATCGCTAAGAATCTCGCGTTCGGCCCGAAAAGGCGGTCAAGGAAGGGTTACAGTAAATAAAGTGTGGTTACGGCCAGAAAGTGCAGTGGAAAGGGTATGTACGTCCAAGGGGAGGTCGGCCTGACACATATGTGGCTCCATCGCGTCAACGCATAAACGGAAAATGCTCGACCTATCTGAGCTTAATGATGTGGTCGGACTCGCCTTTCTTAACCTCGACTATGGTATCTAGTGCCTTGAGCATCTCTGCAAAGTTGGCGTACCCATGCTCTTTAGTATCAAAGGTCGGGTCAAGCCGTTTGATCATTGGCCACACCGAGGCCTTGTTCACCCATACCTCGCCCTTAGTTTCTGAGAGAAGGCGCATGGCACGCTTGAGCATATCTGCCGCTGGATCCAATGGAGGAAGTGTGGCATTCCTATCGTCATTCGGCTTCCTTATTTCTTCAGGAGCCAGTGCTTCAACCAGGGTGTCGTAGTAACGGAACTCATGGCAGCTTTTCGCCCAATGTCGGTTGGTGTTCTTGCGGGTGCCAATGCCAATCAATGTTCGACCCGCAGCCTTGATCTTCTGCGCTACGGGCATGTAATCGCTATCCCCTCCAATGATGATCACGGTCCCGACATGAGCAAAGCGACTGATGTCCTCCGCTGCGTCAAGGCAGAGTTTGATGTCGGCACCATTCTTGGCTGATGAACCTGGTGGAAAGAGTTGGATCAACTCAACGGCGCTTTGAAGCAAGGCATCACGGTAACGCCCATACCACTGCCAGTTGCAGTAGGCACGGTTAATGGCGATTGGGCCGAAAGATGAGCAAAGTTCGATAACGGCCAGGACGTCGATGAGGGGGTCCTGTGGCTTGAAGCGGTTATCCGGTTTGCTATAGGCACCTTCACCGAACTTGGCCTCAGCCAGGCTGGCGTGAAGGTTCTCGAAGTCCCAGTAGAGGGCTACAGATAGATTTTCCCCATTGTCGTTCAGAGCCAAGCTGAAATCCCTTGTGTCGTCATCAGAATAAACGTGATGCCTTCAATCAGCATACATAAGTTGGTGTGCGCAGTTCAGTGCGCCATGTTCGCTGATGGCCGGCAATTTCATGTAGAACGTTAGCGCCATTTGGACTTATCGAATAAACGGGGCCAAGGCAGCCATGACGACGGCCAGTCCAGCATAGTAGATGACCAAAGTTCGCGACCCCATCGCTGACATCCAGGTGGTTCGGGCGTCGGAGCAGAAAACACTTGTATCCATCGAGAAGTCGATGTCCTCCTCTTTGAGCTTGCGCACATGCTCGTATAAGGAACGGAATCTGCGCTCCTGGCTTAAAAAGTAGCCATCGAGAGTCCAGAAAATGAACAGTGGGAAATAGGCGATCAGGATGTAAGCCTTGTTGGTGTCCTTCGCGGCCAGTGCGAACAAGGCTGCGATCAGGGTAATGCTCCACCCCTTGAGCAGAAACAGATTTCCAGACATCCGGTTGATGGATGCCTGGATGAATTCCAGATGCTTGTGCTTGTTGGGGGTGTCAGTCATTTATTCAGCGCAATCGCGCCCTCGACCCAGGCAGCCAAGTTTTCCTTAATATGGTTGTACGCATTGCTCGCCGGCGGGTCGTACACTGGGGGAACGACAACCTTACCGTTCTTTTGGAACGAGAATTGGTCAAAGGGATTCTTCCCCTTCGAGCTAGTGCCGTTGTTGGGGCAGTTGAGGTTGTGGATGTGGATGCCTAGCAGGCCCCGACCGTCTTCCCACGCCTTCTTAATCTCGTGGGTGACCCATGGGCGCTTGTGCGTGTCGGTACCGATCAGTACAACGACACAGCGCTTGTACTTCATGTTGTCGTCGATCCACTTCTCGATCGCGGCATCGCCTTTTTTCTTCACAGTCTCCCAGTCGTTCTTCGACACGGGTTCGTTGCCGTCGATCATGCCCATGTTTCGAATCTGCTGAACGCGCATAACGTCGTTGTCGAAGTGGAAGCTATAAAACACAGGGATCTTGGCCATATACTCCTCCTTGGGGGCTACTTGAGTTCTCGCTTCTGGCGAGGGCGAATGTTCAACTCGCGATAGAACAGCGCAACGAAGTCCAGCGGCGCCACCTCACTGGGCGGCTGATACCCGATATCAAGGGCGAGGCGAAATGCTGCGCCGCCGGTCTGCGCAATCGGAATGCAGTTGGCGTTCGGCCAGGTGGCGGCAAACATGTTGTACTCGTCCAGGACACCCTCCATACCGCCGATGAATACCGCCGCGTCAAATTTGGTTGAGGTCATCATCGCCAGACGCATTGCGTGCAGGCTCTTGGTCAGGTCGCCAGGTACCGGATCAACATAGGTGACATTCGCAAAATGCTTGTTCTCCAGCGGGAAGTCCTCGTCCTTGAAAAACCGGCTCTGGAAGAGCTCAACGGCCACGGCGTACTCGACACCAACCGACTGCGCGGCCGCCCATAGAAGCGGCGTGATGGCCGGATGACCACCCCATACCAGCTTCTTTCTGCCCAGGGCGACCTGGGCGAGTGCACTGATGGCCGCCTGGATTTCCTGCGGTCGGGAGTCCGCATCAAACGGTGGTCTCGTTGGCACGCTGGCTGAGAGGAAAATTGCGCCCATGGCTACAGCTCGATGTCTGCCAATTGCCAGTCGGCCTCGCGGCTGCGAATCCATTTGACGGCGCTCACCCGCTGTGCAAGCCAGTCCATGTGCTGAACCCAGTCGTCGCTAATCCCAAGATGGTCGTAGACCACCGCAGCGGCATGCGCACCTGAGAGGTTGACGCACTCATGGACGTCCAGAGACGTAGGCACACCAACAACAGGATAGGCTACAAGCGAATTGCCCGAGGGCAACTTCAAGAGTATCGAGCGCTTCTGCCCCACGCCTTCGAAAGTGCCACCCAGATCCTCGATGGCGGTACGCAGTGTGCCCACTAGATTTGCGTGGCGCAACGCAACGCTGATGCTTCGAACGCGCTCCAGTTCGAGGGCGACGTCGCCGAGGACTGCGGCGCTTAGACGCACTCCAACGAAGTTATCGGTGCTGAGACGCTTCAAGGTAGCCAAGCGTGAGTGCCGTGATGGCTCATGGTCTGGCCACACCAGCTGCAGCATAGAAATGTGCTTTGCAACCGCGCGCCCCCATTCAGCTGTCGTCCAGCGGCTGTTGAAGTAGCCTGGCGTGTCAAGCATGATCAGGACGTCCGAGTCACACAGGCGATGCCACAAGGCGGCCTGGAACTCCGTAGCGACTGAAACCGAGTGCGTATCCAGGAAGACTTCGAAATGTCGGGCGGAGAGTGCCTCGAATAGCTGAAGAGCAACATCTGCCGACTCTTCGCGCCTGTAACTAACGAATACGCGGCGTTGTGCGGGCAGCAGCCCCAGGCACTGCAGCGCTGCGCTAGCAACCCTACGCAGCATCGTATCGGCCGGATCGGCGATCAGCGCATTAATGTTGCGCAGTGATGGGGGTAACTCGACGCCCACGTGTGCTGCCGATGAAACCACTGGCACCACCGGCACCCCGAGCCGTGTCAGAAGAGCAGACTCGGGAAACTCAGCGCCCTCGGCGCCAAAGAAAACCGCCACCGTTGCGGTCACCTGACTGTAGTGTGCTTGGACCCCGCAGTCGATAGTGAAGTCGTGGCCAGGCTTCAGCTCGAATAAACCGAGACACTCATTAAACGTCGTCGAAAACAATGTAACCTGTTCGCTTGTAGGTGCGCCAAGCAGCAGGCATTGATATAGCGCCACAACGTCCTCTATAGGAAGGGAATCGACCGGACATATTGGCCTTGGTTGCTATTGGGCGGCACCCATAGCAGTTCTCCAGCGGCGCTCAAATCAACCCGTCGATATAGATGGAGGTACTCGTTTCCATGTGCGGAAACAGCATCCGAGGTCGGCACGATTGCGATCCGGTCCAACTGTTTCGTCCCATCGGCGTAGCCGAGTTCCCAGGGACACCATCGGGAACTCATCGAGTTGCCCGTGGCTAAGAAGAGGAACCAGTCACAAGTCTTGATTCGAAGCTGAATGCGTTCGGCGGTCTCCCGATTGGGGTTCTCAGGCATCGTCGCGTCCTTCCAGTCGATATAAAGCTCGACGCCTTGCTCGGCGAGCCAGACCTGAAGCCCCTCGGCCAGGACACTGTCCTTGTGGCTGTGGCAAAGAAACGCGGTGCGCTGCCGGCCAGAGTAAGGCTGCGACTTGCGCAACGGCTGTCGCTGTGAGGCTCGCTGTAGTGCTGATTGGGCTAATGCCATTATGTTTTTCTCCCTGCTGGCAACAGTATCAAATTAGCTGTTTGTCATCAATGCAAGTTGAGTTGCCCCATCGGCCGTTCGATTGAGTTCAGCAATGGCCGAGTTGTGTGAATTGGCGTTCCGGCCAACTTCCGAGCGAACCTAGCGTTCCAGTGGCCGCCGTCCGATAGCCGGGGGATTCGGCCGGCAGCAGGAAGGGCGTGTTCATCGGTACTTCCGGAAGCTGCCGGTGACGACGCCGTAGATCTCCAGTTCGCCCTGGGGACGAATGGGCGGATAGGCCGGATTGCCCGGCTTGAGGAAAATGCCGCGCTTGTCCTTGGCCAGATATTTGACGGTGAATTCGTTGTCGACGATGGCGACCACGATGTCGCCCATGGCCGCCGGCTGGGCGCGGTCGACGATGATGTGGTCGCCTTCCATCAGGCCAGCCTCGACCATGGAGTCGCCCTTCACCACCAGCAATACGGTGCGGCTGGGCCGAGCCACCAGATAGCTGTCGATGGCCAAGCCATCGAAGCCGGCGTCGTTGGCCGGCTGGGGCAGGCCGGCCCGGACGGTGTCGACCACCGGCCGGGCGAAGAAGGCCTCGGTGGGGGCGAGGCGGCGGTCCGGGGTGGTGGTGAGGTAGCCGGCCAGCTTGAGCCGGTTGGCCAGGGCCGCCGCCGAGGATTTGGAGCGCAAGCCAACCAACTGCCCCAGGCTGGCCAGGGATGGCAGGGCGCGGTGGTCGGCGTAGTAATCCTGGAGCTGGGACAGGTAGTCCTGGTCGGTGGGCATCTGGCGAGCAATCGAACGAACGTTCTATAAGCTTAGGGCGGTGGATTTGCCCTGTCAATTCCGCCCAATGTCGGCATGAATGATGCGTGCGACAAAAAAATTGGGCGGCCATTCTATACACGGACCATCCAGGAATTTCGTCTGACTTTTTGCACGTATTTCTGGGTAATCCAGGCCCTACGCTGCCCGTCATGCTCAAGTGTCCCTGCCCCGATCGTTGGATTGCCTGCCACCTGCTGAACCGGGTGCGCCGGCATGGAGTCCGCTGAGTTCGTTCTGGCTGCGATACCGGCGATTGCTCTGGGGGTCGCCGCGACGTGGTGGCTGAGCCGCCGCTCAGGTCATGGCGAAACCCCTGTTTCTACCCGGCCTCTTCCACCCTCCCCCGCCCGCTGGCCAGCGACCGCCCTACCCGTCCTGAATGCCGAACGGATCATCGCCACGACCGGCGTGGCGCCGCTACTCATCGAAGTCAGACGCGATTCCGGCCTCACCGACCCGACCTGGCAAACCCATGTGGTGCCCGTCATCCAGGCCGTGGCGGAAATGGTCCAGCGACTTCCCGCCTCTGAGGCGCATCACCACGCCGAGCCAGGCGGCTTGTTCGTGCACACGGTGGAAACCCTCCAGCATGCGGCCAAGTTGCGCCAAGGGCGCATCCTGCCGCCTGGAGCAGATATCGAGACCCAGGGCCGGACCCAGCACCTATGGACGGTGGGAATCTATATCGCCGCCCTGCTGCACGATATCGGCAAGCCGGTATCCGATTTGCGGGTGACCTTGTTCTCCGACTCGCATCCGGCCGGGGCACCCTGGCAGGCCCTGATGGGATCCATGATGGAGGCGAAGGCCTCGGCCTATGTGGTGGATTTTCCGCGCGCCACAGAGCGCGATTATCAGGCCCATCAGCGCTTGGGCATACAGCTGATACAGCGGCTTGTGCCCACCATTACGCGCCTCTGGCTCGGCAGCGATCCCACGTTACTTGGACAGTTGCTTGGTTACCTGTCCGGCGAGACACAAGGGCCCATCGCCGAGATCGTGCGCGCGGCGGAAGCGGAGAGCGTCCGGCGCAACTTGGCCATGGGGTCGAGGGTCCGCTTCGCGGTGGCCAAGACCACCCCCTTGATCGAGTTGCTGATGCTGGCGGTGCGCTCGATGCTGGTGGAGGGTGGCCGCCTACCCCTGAACCGGCCGGGTGCGGCGGGTTTTTGCGATGGCACGGATATCTGGTTCGCCGCCGTGCGGCTGGCCAACGAGGTGCGGGACTGGCTCAGGTTGGCTTATCCAGACACGCCCGTACCAGGCGAGGCGATGAACGACCGGCTCTTCGACACTTGGCAGGAATATGGGGCCTGCAAGGTCAACCCGGACACCCACGGCGCCGTGTGGGGTGCCCATATCGAATTCTCGGGCGGGCAGACCTTTTATCTGGGAGCGCTGCTGCGCTTTCCCCTCGGGCTTCTTTACCCGGAGCCATCCCTATACCCCGCCGCTTTGGCGGGGCGGATTCGGATCAAGACGGGGGCGTCGGCCTCTGGAACGGTCGCGATTACGCCTGACCAAGGCTGTCCTCTCGCCGATCCGTCGGCGGCGACAGCGGGAGTGGACGATCCTGCTGACAAGACCCTTCCCAGCCAGCCTATCACCGATGAGGCTCCCGTCGTGGACAATGCGCCCCACCTGCCCAGCGTCCAGAGCCTGGCCAGGGCGGCGCCCAAATCGACGCGCAAATCGGTCGAAAACGCCAAAGCCTTGCCCATCGACGTTCCCAAGCCGGCCAACGCTGAACCGACGGGATCCGCTGCCTCGGAGGCCGACAGTGGGCAGTTCCTGGACGATGAGGACTCCGCCAGCGCCGAAAAACCACCTCCCGCTAGGCTTGCCGAACCACCACGCCTCACCGGGGCCGTGGTTCCCCATGTCGCCCTCCCCAAGGAGCCCTCGAAGAAGGCCGGCGGCAAGAGTAGTGCGACGCCATCGGACGCGGCCCTGCGTTTCATGGGCTGGCTGCAACAGGGGCTGGCCGATGGCGGCCTGCCCTACAACACCACCACGGCGCTGGTGCATTTCGTCAGGGTCAATCTCAGGGAGCAGGAAGAGACCATGATGCTGCTGGTCTCGCCTGCGGTCTTCCGTGCCTTCGCCGAGGCCTACGGCGATCAGGCCACCGGTGTCGATGGCGAAGTCGAGCCCAACAAACTCGGCATGGGTATCCAGATGGCCTTTACCCAGGCCGGATGGCACCAGCCCGCCGCGCGCGGTCGCAACATCCATCGTTTCCAGGTAATCCGGCGCGGCGACAGCGGCGGCAGCCTGCTGAATGGCTTTCTGGTGCGCAACCCGGAGCAGTTCGTCAATCCGGTACCGCAAGCCAACGAACGCCTGCGCTACTGGAGCCAGCACGTCGGCGCGGACAAGGCGGAAAAGCCGTGAGCTATCCAATTGAGAACCGCCTGCGCCCTCCCATCGAACTGATTTCAGCGGGAAGCCTGTTCATCGGCTCCGCCGTCATGGCCGCCGCACCGCCCTGGATCCCAGTGGGGCCGGAGCTGTCCTGGGGCATGTCCCTCGCCTTGCTGGCAGGATCGGCCTGGCGGTCCGGCCAAGCCTGGGAGGTGATTCGTTACCAGGGCAACCTACGCCTCCTGAAGCGGTATGCCCTGAAGCCGGACGATATCCCCTGGAGCAATGAAGTGCTGTTCCTGGGCATGGGTTTCCGCTGGACGGCGCTCCACACACGCCGACTGAATGATGCGATGCAGCCGAGGAACCGGCGTTATGTCGAGCCCCCCTGGCTCTACCGGACCCTGCGCCGCTTGGAACGGATGTACGAGCACCATCCCAACCACAACATCCAAAGGCTGCGCGCATTGATGCGTCGGGAGGCCTGGTGGAACCGATGGACGCCATTGCCCGATATCGGCGGCAACCCCGCCCTGCATGGGGTGGAGCCGAACGAGGAGGCAGTCGTCATGCCGCTGTCCGGCCGGGTCGGGCACACCCTGGTGTTGGGAACGACGCGGGTGGGCAAGACCCGACTCGCGGAACTCCTGATCACCCAGGACATCCGCCGCGGTGACGTGGTGATCGTCTTCGACCCCAAGGGCGACGCCGATCTTCTCATTAGGATGTATGTCGAGACCCGCCGCGCCGGCCGGACCTTCTACGTCTTCCATCTCGGTTTTCCGCACATCTCGGCGCGCTACAACCCCATCGGGGCGTTCTCGCGCATCACCGAGGTGGCCACACGAACGGCCGAACCCTTGCCTTCGGAAGGCAATTCGGCCGCCTTCAAGGAGTTCGTCTGGCGCTTCGTCAACGTCTTGGCCAAGGCCATGACCACCCTGGGCGAGCGTCCCGATTTCCAGAGCATCTATGCCTACGCGGTGGACACCGAGTCTCTGGCGGTGCGCTATTTCACCTGGTGGCTGGACCGCATCCGGCCCGGCTGGCAGGCCGAGGTCACGGAACTGGAATCCGCCCAGGCGAAGCTGCTCAACGAGGCCTCGAAGAAAAGCGGGCGATCCCTGCGGACGATGGCGATCATGGGGTTCATCCGCGACAACGAACTGCGCGACCCCGTGGCCGATGCCCTGAGGTCGGTTCTGAGTAACGACCGGACCTACTTCGAAAAATTGGTGTCGAGCCTGTATCCCCTGCTGGAGAAGTTGACCACGGGCAAGATCGCCGACCTGATCTCGCCCGACTATGCGAATCTGGACGATCCCCGGCCGATCATCGACTGGATGGGCGTCATCAACCAGGGTGCCGTGGTCTATATCGGTCTCGACTCGCTCTCGGACCATGAGGTCGCCGGCGCGATCGGCACGGCCATGTTCGCCGACCTGACCAGCGTCGCCGGCCAGATCTATAAGTTTGGCGTCGGCGCAGGTCAGTTTTCACCCGGTAAACGCAAGCTGGCCCTGCATGTCGACGAGTTCAACGAATTGGTCGGCGACTCGTTCGTGCCCATGGTCAACAAGGCCGGGGGCGCCGGTTACCAGGTCACCGCCTACACCCAGACCTGGCACGACGTGGAGGCCAAAGTGGGCGATGCCGCCAAGGCCATGCAGATCGGCGGCAACTTCAACACCCGCATCATGCTGCGGGTCGAGAACACCGAAACCGCCGAAATCCTGACCGAGAAGTTGCCCGAGGTCGAGGTGCCCAGCATCCAGGTGGCGTCCATGGCCAGCGACTCCAACGACCCCACCGATTTCGCCGAATTCCAGAGCCGCAATGAAGACCGCATCACCATCGAGCGTCTACCCATGTTGACGCCGGCCGACCTGGTCCAGTTGCCCAAGGGCCAGGCCTTCGCCTTGATCGACGGCGGCCAGCTCTGGAAAATCCGTATCCCCCTGGCGGATACCCTGGACGAAGTGGGCGTACCCATCGATATCGAAGACATGGCACGCCAGATGCGCACCCTCTCCGCCGCGCATAGCGTGACCGCTTCAGGGGAGTTGACCGTCCCAGGAAAAGGGAGCGGTTGGTAATGGCCGGAGATGGCGCAGCCATCGATATCGGGGTTACCAAGGCCATCACCGCGCCCTTCAAGATCGCCGCCTTCCTGGCTATCTGTTTTTTCGTGATCCTGGTCGGCCGCATGGCCATCGATGTGTGGGTATTGGCGGATGCCAAGGATCGACTCGAAGCCCCTGCCGCGATCATCGACCGCGAGATGGCCAGGGCGGCGGCCGCTCCGGATTTCATGGGATCGACCCATGACCATGCGGCCTCCTGGGCGGCCTTCATCACGGAATGGTTCTATCGCAAGCCGGGGCTGTTGAGACACGTCGAGGAAGATTCATCCCAGTTGGGCATGACCGATCAGGCCGTACAGCGTGGGGTCCGCTCGATGGATTTCGCCATCAGTCGCACGCTCACCGGTTCCCAGGTGATTGCGATCCGCGCCGCGATCATGGTCTCTTTCCTGCCCTGGATCGGTTTCATATACCTGCTTGCCATCGTGGATGGCGCCATTGAACGCATCCGGCGCAAGTTCGGCGCCGGGCGCGAGTCGTCGACGGTCTATCACCGCGCGAAATACTTCCAGGTGACCATGGCAACCGTGGTGTCGGCCGCTTACCTTTGGTGGCCTGATGGTGTGGACCCGTTGCTGATCATTGTGCCGGCAACGCTTGCTTGTGCTGCCATGGCACGGTTTCAGGCCAAGTACTACAAGAAATACGTGTAGCCGCATCCAGGGGCTGAACGCCGGCATGGGGACTCAGCAGCAGTTTGTTATATACCGTTGCATATGTATATAATTTGCGTCGTTCCTCGGGAACACAAACCCACGTCGACACTACATGGAAGGAAATGCGGTGCGCCCCGAAAAAAATGACGAACTGTTACCTGCGACCAAATCCCTGATCAACCGAAAGCAACTTCTGAAGATGGTTCCGCTGTCTGACCGGACCATCTTCGATATGGAAAAGCGCGGGGAATTTCCACGGCGCTTTGCGCTCACCAGCCGAAATGTCGCGTGGGATCTGGCAGAGATCGAGGCGTGGATTGAAGCTCGCAAGGCATCAGGCGATCAAGCCGTGCGCCCCGGCATCACGCCTTCTTGATCGTCCATTCGTCGATCATATCGGCCCAGTCTTGCAGCATGGCTTTTCGCTGCTCTCTGTACTCCGCCTTGTTATAGACGGCACGAACACCCTTTTGCTCATGAGCAAGCGCCTTCTCAATCCAATCCGTGTTGTACCCCGCTTCATGAAGTAAGGTGGATCCCGTGCGCCGTAGGTCATGCGGGCCGAACTTGGCCAACACCTTCCCATCTTTCTGTGCCGCGGTGTACGCCAAGGTCGTAACTTGGTTCAGCGTGGCCTTGCTCATCGGGATGTCAGGGTCATATCTTGAGGGCAGCACATAACGCGAGCCACCTGCACAGGTTTTGAGTGCAATGAAGAAATCGACCGCCTGACGTGACAGGTAGACGTTGTGCGGATTGCGTCGCTTCATTCGGACGGCGGGTATGGTCCAGATCCCATCCGAGAAATTCACCTCGTCCCAAGTCGCATCAGTCAGCTCTGACTTGCGGACCAACGTCAGAAGCAGAAGCTTTACCGCAATGCGGATGGTTGGGGAAGTCGAAACCCTTTCCAGGTACTGGTACATCAAACCGATTTCTTCTTGAGTCAACGCTCGATCACGGGGGACGAATTTCGCGATGGCTGCCGGCCTGACGCGATCCGCGGGGTTTTCCACATCCTGGCCCCGCTCGGATGCCCATCGGTAAATCTGCATCACCACTTCACGCGCATGAACGGCAGTGGCTGGAGCACCTCGCTCGACGATCTTGTCCGTTAGATGCCGCAGATCATCATGGGTCACTTCAGCCAAGAGTCGATTACCAAAGACCGGTTTCAACTCCCTTGTATAAACGGCCTTGCGCATGTCGCGAGTGGAGTCCGCCATCTGATAGCCTTTGAGCCAGGATTCAGCCCAGTCGTCAAACGTCTTGGCCTGCTTTTCCTTGTCCTTGGATCTGGCCTTGTCCTGGGCCGGTGAGATCCCAGAAGCGATTTTCCGCTTGGCTTCATGCAACGCGTCCCTTGCCTCGGCGAGCGTAATGCCACCAGTTCCATAGCGCCCTATGGTCAGGGTCTCGCTACGGCCGTTGAACTCATAGTTGTAGCGAAACGAAATACTGGCAGCAGGAGTGACCGCCACATAGAGCCCATCCCTATCCGCAACCTTGTACAGTCTGTCCCGAGGCTTTAGGTTCCTGATCTTGGTATCAGTTAGCATTTGTTTTTCCTTGTTTAACAATTAGATACAAGGTTTTTATGGTTTATTCGTGGCATCAACAACAAGCAACCTTCAAATTCGATACCACGAATTTGAAGGTCGCTAACAACGGCACATTAATCAATAGATACAATCACATAAGCATGATTCGATACCACGAATACCACATCATCAACGAATGGTATCGTGCTTTCTAGAAACTGCCTACAGGAATGATACCCGTGAAAATGCCACGCGCAGGTCTTGCTTGGCCGTGCTTGT
The DNA here is from genome assembly GCA_029558905.1 of Pseudomonadota bacterium. Classification (GTDB taxonomy): domain Bacteria; phylum Pseudomonadota; class Gammaproteobacteria; order Burkholderiales; family Thiobacillaceae; genus PFJX01. The sequence continues at coordinate 48,723 of JAKQCX010000005.1, read as the reverse complement.
AGTTGCCAGCCGATGCCAGCACAGAAAAACAAAAAGCCCATGTATACATGGGCTTATGTTGCACTTCTTGCTAGCTGATGCTAGCTGATGCCAGACATCAAATCATTCCCACTCGATCGTGCCCGGTGGCTTGCCGGTGACGTCGTAGGTCACTCGGTTGATGCCGCGGATCTCGTTGATGATGCGGTTGGAGACCTTGGCGAGCAGGCTGTAGGGTAGTTCCGCCCAGTGAGCGGTCATGAAGTCCTGGGTCTGTACGGCGCGCAGGGCGATGACGTAATCGTAGGTGCGGCCGTCTCCCATGACTCCCACGGCCTTGACCGGCAGGAATACGGCGAATGCCTGTGATGTTTTTTCATACCAACCACTTGCGCGCAATTCTTCAATAAATACATGATCTGCCTGGCGAAGCAGATCGGCGTATTCCCGCTTGACTTCACCCAGGATGCGCACCCCCAGACCGGGGCCCGGAAAGGGATGCCGATAGACCATGTCATGCGGCAGACCCAGGGCGATGCCCAGTTCCCGCACCTCGTCCTTGAACAGCTCACGCAGGGGTTCCAGCAGTTTGAGGTGCATGTCTTCCGGCAGACCGCCCACGTTGTGGTGGGACTTGATGGCATGGGCCTTCTTGGTCTTGGCACCGGCGGATTCGATGACGTCCGGGTAAATGGTGCCCTGGGCCAGCCATTTGGCGTTCTGCAGCTTGGCGGATTCGGCCTGGAACACAGCCACGAACTCGGCACCGATGATCCTGCGCTTTTTCTCCGGCTCGGCGACGCCGGCCAGCTTGTCCATGAACTGTTCGGAGGCATCCACATGGATGACCCTCACCCCCAGGTTCTCGGCAAAGGTGTGCATGACCTGCTCGGCCTCGTTCAGGCGCAAAAGGCCGGTGTCCACGAACACACAGGTGAGCTGGTCACCGATGGCACGATGGATCAGGGCCGCCGCCACGGAGGAATCCACACCGCCGGACAGTCCCAGGACGACTTCGTCGCTGCCCACCTGGGCACGGATCCGGGCCACGGACTCGGTGATGTAGTCCGGCATGTTCCAGTCCTGGCCACAGCCGCAGATGTCGTGCACGAAGCGGCCCAGCAGGGCCTTACCCTGAATGGTGTGGGTGACTTCGGGATGAAACTGCACGCCGTACAAATGCCGTGCCGGATCGAACATGCCGGCGATGGGGGTGGTGGCGTTCTCGCACAGGATCTGGAAGCCCGGGGGCAGGCTGTCCACCTGGTCACCATGGCTCATCCAGACGTCCAGCCAGGCCTTGCCGTCCGGGTCCCGACGATCCTGGATATCGGCCAACAGGCGGGAATGGCCGTGCATGCGCACCTCGGCGTAGCCATACTCATGGTGCCTGGCATTGGTGACGGTGCCGCCCAACTGGGTGGCCATGGTCTGCATACCGTAGCAGATGCCCAGTACCGGCACGCCCAGCTCGAATACCGCCTGGGGGGCCCGGGGGGGCTCTTCTTCCATCACCGAGGCCGGACCACCGGAGAGGATGATGCCGGCCGGGGCGAACTCTCGGATGAAGGCAGCACTGACGTCATGGGGATGCAGCTCGCAATAGACATTGTGTTCCCGCACGCGCCTGGCGATGAGCTGTGTGAACTGGGATCCGAAATCGAGGATGAGGATTTTCTGGTGCATGGGCTGGACTCAAAAAAGGGGGGGTGGGCAGGCAGACCCGCCCTCCTCTTCCGGCATGGGGTGACTGGGGGTCGGGGCTCAACCCACGTGATAGTTGGGGGCTTCCTTGATGATCTGCACGTCGTGTACGTGAGATTCCTTCATGCCGGCATTGGTGATTTCCACGAACTCGGCGGTTTCGTGCAGGCGGTCGATGTTGGCGGCCCCCAGATAGCCCATGGACGAGCGCAGCCCTCCCATGAGCTGGTGCAGCACGGTGAGGGCGCTGCCCTTGTAGGGCACCCGGCCTTCGATCCCTTCCGGCACCAGCTTGTCGGCGTTGGCCTCGTTGTCCTGGAAATAGCGATCCTTGGAGCCCTGCTGCATGGCCCCCAGTGAGCCCATGCCCCGATAGGACTTGTAGGCGCGACCCTGGAAAAGCTCGATATCGCCCGGGGCTTCATCGGTTCCAGCCAACAGTCCCCCCAACATGACGCAGTGCCCCCCTGCGGCGATGGCCTTGGCGATGTCACCCGAATAGCGGATGCCGCCATCGGCGATGAGGGGTACCCCGGTGCCGGCCAGGGCCTGGGCCACGTTGGCCACGGCGGAGATCTGCGGCACACCCACGCCGGCGACAATACGCGTGGTGCAGATGGAACCGGGGCCTATGCCCACCTTCACGGCGTCGGCACCATGGTCCATCAGGGCCCGGGCCGCGTCACCCGTGGCAATGTTGCCGCCGATGATCTGTACCTGGGGATAGCGGGTCTTGGCCCACTGGACCCGCTGCAGCACACCCTGGGAGTGGCCATGGGCGGTATCCACCACGATGACGTCCACCCCGGCCTCCACCAGGGCAGCGATACGCGCCTCGTTTTCCGGGCTCACACCCACTGCAGCCCCCACCAGCAGGCGGCCCAGGCCGTCCTTGTTGGCCATGGGGTATTCACTGGACTTGTTGATGTCCTTGACGGTAATGAGGCCCTTCAGCTCGAAGGCATCATTCACCACCACCAGGCGCTCCAGGCGGTGCTTGTGCAGCAGGGCCACCACCTCTTCCTTGGACGCGCCCTCGCGCACGGTCACCAGGCGCTTGCGCGGAGTCATGATATCCCGCACCCGGTGTTCCAAATTGGTTTCGAAGCGCAGATCCCGGTTGGTGACGATACCTTGTACCTTGCCGGACTTGTCCACCACCGGCAGGCCGGAAATACGATGTTGGCGGGTGATTTCCAGCACGTCCCGCACGCTCATGTTGGGCGAGATGGTGATGGGATCCTTCACCACACCGGATTCGTGGCGCTTCACCTTGGCCACCTCAGCGGCCTGCTGCTCCGGGGAGAAGTTCTTGTGCACGATGCCTATACCGCCTTCCTGGGCCATGGCGATGGCCATGGGTGCCTCGGTGACTGTATCCATGGCGGCAGACACCACCGGCATGTTCAGGGAGATTTCCCTGGTCAGGCGTGTCCTCAGGCTTACGTCACGGGGAAGGACGCCGGAAAAGGCGGGGACGAGCAGAACATCGTCGAATGTCAGGGCTTTCTGCAGGGTACGCATGGAGGTCTTTTCGCGCAAAAAGCCATTATACAGGCTGCTCCATGGCAGGTTTACGCGTCATGCGCATCCCCCGCCAGAGACCGGACCGGCTTCAGCCATGAACCGGACAGGCACTGGCTCGTTGGGGTGCGTCGTTGCGTAGGCAGGCGGGAAATCCCGGGGGCGATATTCCCGCACCGCCTTCCCCATTCAACCGACACGCTCCCAGAGCCCGAATCCCGCTCCCCCTCCGAGCAGAGTGGCTACACCAAGCGCCATGAAGAGGGCTGCCGCAAGCGCATGCACCAGCTTCATCGGAATTTTCACGGCGAGTCTGTCACCCGCGAACACGACAGGCATGTCGGCGATCAACATGCCCAGGGTAGTGCCGATGACCACCCACAGCGGCGTTGCGTAGTGGACGGTCATGGCCACGGTGGCGATCTGGGTCTTGTCGCCCATCTCGGCGAGGAAGAAGGTGATCAGGGTGGCGCCAAACACACCGAACGTCTGCGCGATGCGTGTTTCCTCGTCCTCGATCCTGTCGGGCATCAGCGTCCAGACCGACATGCCGATGAAGGACAGCGCCAGCACCCAGCGCAACATCCCCGGGTGGACGGCTTGGGTGATCCATGCGCCCAAGGCGCCTGCGAGACCGTGATTGACGAGAGTAGCGGTGAGGATGCCGAGCACGATCGGCGCTGGCTTCTTGAAGCGCGCCGCGAGAATGAAGGCAAGGAGCTGCGTCTTGTCGCCGATTTCCGCGAGTGCGACAACCCCGGTCGAAACGAGGAAGGCTTCCATCAATGTTCCAGAACCGGGCGTCGGGTTTCGAACCACGACGTCTCCCAGGCCAAACCATGCGCATTATGCGTTTCGCAGCGGTCCGCGGCAACCTGCGTGGCTGGCCCCAACATCCCAAGCGTGGCGTCGTTCCCCGGGCTGGTTCTACATCGACCGGCCTGGACGCGTCTGGGTCGGAGCGGTGCCACAGCCCAATCCAGTACGGAGAAAGGACTCCAGCTCCGGGGGCAGGGGTGCTTCCAGGATCAGGGGTACACGGGTCAGAGGATGCTCCATTTCCAGCCTGGACGCATGCAAGAACATGCGTCGCAGCCCCTGCCCGCGCATTTCCCTGTTGATGAGCGCATCGCCATATTTGTCATCGCCGGCTATGGCGTGTCCCGAGGCGGCCAGATGCACGCGGATCTGGTGCGTGCGGCCCGTCATGAGTTGTGCCTCCAGCAGACTGAACCCGGCGAAGCGCTGCCTGAGTCGGAAGATGGTATGGGCCCGCTGACCGGCCTCATCCACCGCCACACGCCTTTCACCCGCCTCATTCAGGTAGCGTCGCAAGGGCAGCCTTACATGCCGCACGGCGTCTTGCCACTGACCGGTGGCCAGGGCCAGATAATGTTTTCGGACCTCGCCGGCTCTCAGCATGCGGTGCAGTTCTACGAGGGAGGCACGCTTCAGGGCCAGCACCAGCACCCCTGAAGTCTCTTTGTCCAGGCGATGGGCCAGTTCGAGGAAACGCGCAGTGGGCAGTTCCAGCCGCAGCTGCTCGATCACCCCCAGACTGATGCCGCTGCCACCATGCACGGCGCGGCCCGCCGGCTTGTCGAGGACCAGCAGTGCGTCATCCCGATATATGACCCGATCCAGCAACGCCTGGCTGAAGACCCCCAGGTGTGAAGCATGCTCGGGCCGCGCCACCCGCACGGGGGGGATGCGCACCCAATCGCCGCGCATGAGCTTGTATTCCGGTTTGGCCCGGCGCCCCGATACGCGCACCTCCCCCTCCCGCAGCATGCGGTAGATGCGGCCTTTGGGCACGCCCTTCAGCTGACGAAAAAGAAAATTGTCCAGACGCTGACCTTCCGCTTCCGGACCAATACACTCCTTTGTAACAAGGGCTTTTACGTCGGATGGCATTCGCATATACTCGCGCAGCTCGCAAAAGGTGCAAGCAGGGTGTTGAAGAGTCCGCCCGGCACCGGATCGGGCGCCGGTCGTCCCCGCTCACCGGCTGCTTCAAGGTTGTTCGCCCCGTTGTCCGCCGCCGCGCCCGAAAACCAGGCGCCGCCAGCCAGGACCCTTGCGGCTCGCCACCACGAAGCGGAAAGCAGCGATGGTAACGCACACTGTGCGCGACCCGTACCCGGACATGACACCCTGATGCTCTGCCGTCGGGGCAACAAGGATAACCGCGACATGCACCAGTCGTTCAGCGACAAGAACCTACCCGCCGCCTGACTCCCTGCGCGCATCCCTGCCGCCGCTGGATGGCGGCACGGTTTTATCCCCCGGGGCGCGGCAAGCGCTGGGGTTGAAAATGAAACGTATGCTATTCAACGCGACGCAGGCGGAAGAGCTGCGCGTCGCCATTGTCGATGGTCAAAAACTGATCGATCTCGACATCGAATCCGCCAGCAAGGAACAACGCAAGGGCAACATCTACAAGGCGGTTGTCACACGCGTCGAGCCTTCTCTTGAGGCCTGCTTCGTCAACTATGGCGCCGAACGCCACGGTTTCCTGCCCTTCAAGGAGATCTCCCGCAGCGCCCTGGGCGGCGGGGATGTAAGCCGGGGCAAGATCCAGGAGCACCTGAAGGAAGGCATGGAACTCATCGTCCAGGTGGAGAAGGACGAGCGTGGCAACAAGGGTGCGGCCCTGACCAACTTCATCAGTCTGGCAGGACGCTATCTGGTGCTCATGCCCAACAACCCCCGTGGGGGTGGCGTATCCCGCCGCATCGAGGGTGAGGAGCGCAACGACCTGCGGGACGCCCTGGCACAGCTCGAGGTACCCGCTGGCATGAGCCTCATCGGCCGCACCGCGGGCATCGGCCGCAGCGTGGAAGAACTGCAGTGGGACCTGAACTACCTGCTGCAACTGTGGAGTGCGATCGATGGTGCCGCCCAGGGGCAGACGGGTGCCTTCCTCATATACGCCGAATCCAGCCTGGTGATCCGCGCCATCCGCGACTACTTCAGCCCGGACATCGGCGAGCTGCTCATCGACGAGCCCAACATCTGCGAGCAGGCCAAGCAGTTCATGGCGCATGTCATGCCAGGCAACGTCAACAAGGTGAAGCTGTACACCGATCCAGTACCATTATTCTCTCGCTTCCAGATCGAGCATCAAACCGAGAGCGCCTACGCGCGCACCGTTACCCTGCCCTCCGGCGGTGCCATCGTCATCGATCACACCGAAGCCCTGGTGGCCATCGACGTGAACTCGGCGCAGGCCACCAAGGGTGGCGACATCGAACAGACTGCCTTCAACACCAACCTGGAGGCCGCCGAGGAGGTGGCGCGCCAGATGCGACTGCGGGACCTCGGTGGCCTCATCGTCATCGATTTCATCGACATGGAGAACCAGCGCAACCAGCGGGAGGTGGAAGAGCGTCTGCGCGAAGCGCTGCGCCATGACCGGGCCAGGGTGCAAACCGGCAAGATCTCACGCTTCGGTCTGCTGGAGCTCTCACGTCAGCGGCTTCAGCCCTCACTCGGGGAAACCAGCTATGTGACGTGCCAGCGTTGTTCAGGCACCGGACACGTGCGCAGCACGGAATCCTTCGCCCTGCATCTGCTGCGCATGCTGCAGGAAGAGGCCATGAAGGAAGCGACCGGAGCGGTGCAACTGCAGTTGCCCGTGGATGTGGCAACCTTCCTGCTGAACGAAAAACGGCACGACATCCTGGCCATCGAGGCGCGTCATCGGGTGGAGGTCATCCTCGTCCCCAATATGCACTTCGAAACCCCCCGCTACACCCTGACGCGCTTGCGCCACGATCAGCTCAACCAATCAGAGCCCCTGGCGCCGAGCTACAAGATGGTGGAAAAGCCGGCGGAGGATGCTCTGCCCACACGCGCAGGAAGCCATGGCGCAAAACCCGAACGGGCCCAGGCAGCGGTGCAGGGCATTACGCCCCCCCAGCCTCTCCCCGTGCCGCCTATGCCAACCATTCCGACCGCGCCCGGCCTGTTCGGGCGCATTGTCAGCTGGCTGCGTGGCGTACAGGCAACGCCGGCGGAGAAAGATCAAGCCGCTCGCGAGAAAAAAGCCGAGCCACGCCAGGAACGCGACGGCCGCCGCGCACGGGACGCGCGCGAGGGACGCAATGGCCGCAGCGACGAACGTCGCGAGCGCGGCGAGCGCGTTGCACGTGGTGAACGGAGCGAACGTGCCCGGCGAAGCGAGACGGGCACACGCCTGGAAGCCCGCGGCGAGGCCGGTGAACGTCCACAGGAACGCCCACGTCGCGAGCGTGGCGAACGGTCCGAGCGCACCGAACGCATTGAACGGCCCAAGCGCGCGGAACAGGTCAAGGAGGAGGCAAAGGCCAGCATGCCCAGGCCCGAGGCCGAAATGGGTACCGAGGACAAGGAAGTCCGCAACCGCAGCCGCCGTGGCCGAGGTCGCCGCGGGGAAGACCGTGGCGAGCCCCACGTCGCGTCGGAAACCCGGGAGAGCGGACAGGCCGCCCAAGGCCTGGTACCGGAAGCGGCGCACACCACTCCGGAAACCCCGGTCCTGCCTGCCGAACCCGGAACGAAGGAAGACGCACGCACCACGCTGACCGTCCCCGCCGGGATCGTGGCGCAAACGGCCGCGCCCACCCCCGCTGCTCCGGAGCCGGACGTCGCCCCCGCACCCGAGCCGGCCCACGTGGAAGCACCCGGCCCGGAAGTGCCCAATCTGGAAGCCGTCGGCCTGCAGATGGTGGAAACCCAGGCCACGGCCACGCACCCCCCCGAGGAGCCTGCCCCGGCGGGCCCGCCACGTCACCGCCAGCGCCGGCCACGCACCAAGGTCGTCGAACCCGTGGAAGAACTGGTGATGGTGGAAACCCAGGTTGCCGCGGAGGCCCCGGCCACCGAGCAACCGGATGGATGGGGTCCGCCCTCCAATCCGCGCCGCCGGTCCCGTCCCAAGGTCGAGGAAGACGCGACGGCCGAGCCCCTGGTGATCGTGGAAACCCGACACGACGACCAGACGCCAGCTCGATAGACCGATGCGTGGTTCAAGAAAAATGCCGGCAGCGCCGGCATTTTTCTTGTCCTGGCCGCGGCGGACCGGCATTCAATGTCGCAGCGTGTTGACGATCTCCTCCGCCGCATCCTCCACCATATCCAGGACCTGATCGAAACCCTGGCTGCCGCCGTAATAAGGGTCCGGCACTTCCTGATCCGCGTATTGCCGGCTGAAGCTTAGAAACAGCCGCACCTTGTGGCGGTGGGGTTCCGGGCAGACGCGCAACAGGTTTTGATAGTTGTCCTCATCCATGGCCAGGATGAGGTCGAATTCCAGGAAATCCCCAATGCCTACCTGTCGGGCCCGCAGGGAGGACAGGTCATACCCCCGCCTGCCGGCCGCTTCCTGGGCGCGGCGGTCCGGTGGTTTGCCCACGTGGTAATCATGGGTCCCTGCCGAGTCCAGCCGAACCTTGTCCAGCAGACCGGCATCCGCAAGTTTGTCCCGCAGCACGCCTTCGGCCGTGGGGGAACGGCAGATGTTGCCCATGCACACCAGCAGGATGGAAATCTTGCCTTGATCAATCATGGTTCGACCGGTGCCAGCGCCGGGAATGGGCTTGAAAAGGCGCATTGTGCCAAAAATGTCCACGGAGGGTGGCCAGGCTGGAGGTAAGGGGGCCCGTATCTTGCGCGTTCGTCACCTGTTCCTGCCGTAGCGCACCTCCACCGCCCTGAGCTGGGCGCGTAGGCTGGCCAGGCGGGCATGGCCCGGTGCCTGCTGGTCGGCATCCCGCAGGAAGGCTCGGGCCTGTTCCAGGATTTCGGTATCCATGCCGGCTTGCTCCAGATGCTTGAGCATGACCCATACCGTGTTCATGAGGACGCGTGGATTGCCCGGTGCCTGCCAGCAGGCCTCCTGCAGCATTTCCATGGCGCGGGCGTAGTTTCCCTTGTGCGCCTGGATGACCGCTTCGTTGTCGAGCCTGCGTATACCAGCTGCCGCATCCTTGACGAGGCGTGCGCCGTCTGCCCCGCATCCGGCCTTGTCGTAGAGGGCCTGCGCACGGGCCAGCAGGGCTTCACTGTCATGGGCATTGCGCACCACCTCACGGGTGATGGCGTCCGCCTGCTCCTGGTGCCCTGTGGCCAGGCAGGCTGCCACGAAATCCAGCATGAAGTGCCCACCCGCGCGGACCCCGGTCCTGCTCAGGTCCGCCGCTTCCTCCACCGCCTTGCTGGCCTCATCCACATGGCCAAGCCTGGCATGCGCGAGGCCACGTACCACCGCGCTGACAAGCCTTCCCTCCGGGCTGCCCAGCAACAGGGTCCCGAATTTTTGCACCGTCTCCAAGGCGCCATTCGCGTCTCCTTGTTCGATCTGTATGCGCGCCAGATGGCCATAATCCTCGGGTGTGACAAAGATGGAATTGCCGCCCTTCTCCACAACCGTTCCGTAGGCCACCCTGGCCACGGCCAGATCGCCATTCTCGAAGGCCGTCTCGCCCAGACGCTGCTGACGGCGCACGGTCTTGGCAGAGATGGCCGCACCCTGCTGCAGGGCCATCTGCGCGCCCGCCAGGTCCTTGCGGGCCATGCATACGTCCGCCAGCAGATCGTAGGCCGCCACCATCTCCGGAAAATGTTCCAGTATGCCCTGCAACAAAACCTCGGCCTCCTCGTCCTTCTGCAGGTTGTGCAGTGCCTTGGCCAGACCCAGGCGGGCCCAGGGAATGGCGCGCATCTCGATGATCTTGCGGTAAAGGGTCTCGGCCTCGTCGAAACGGCCCAGCGCATTCAGTACCTCGCCCTTGAAGCGCAAGGCATCCACCAGGAAGCGGGGGTTCTGGCGGATGATTTCGTCGCAGCCAGCCACGGCCGCCTCCAGCTCATGGCGCTCGAAATGCCAATGCACCTTGGAGAAAATGAACTTGCGCAGCAGGATGCCCTGCAGGCGGCTACGTATGAGTTCCGCGCTGAAGGGCTTGACCAGATAGTCATCCGGTGCCAGTTCCGCCGTGGCCACCACCTTCTCGTAGCCTGCCTCCGCCGTGACCAGGACGAATGCCGTGCGCAGGGAGATCAGCTTGCGATGGCGTAAGGCCTCCAGCAACTGCTGGCCATCCTGGCCTTCTCCCAGGTTGAAGTCACTGAGGATCAGGTCGTAGCGGTGATTCCGCACCCTAGACAGGGCCTCGGCGGCATTGGTGGCCAAGTCGATGCGGCTGACGCCAAGGTTGGACAGGGTCAGCTTGAGGGCATTGCGCATGCCCGGGTAGGTGTCCACGATCAGGGCTTGCAGCGCCTCGAAATCGATCGCCGTGCCGCTGCCTTTCACCAATGTCAGGGACAAGCCGAACCTCCGGGACGCTCCAGTCGGGAACCGTTGTACATTGTTGGTCTCGGGGCTTATCGGCAGACGATGCAGATTATTGAACTTCCGTGTCCTGGGCATCCACCCCGAAGAGCTGCCGCTTGAGGGCATGCATACGGTCGCGCAGCTCGGCGGCCCTTTCGAATTCCAGGTTCTTTGCCGCCTGCAGCATGTCCTTTTCCAGGCGTTTGATCTCCCGCGCGAGCTCCTTCTCGCTCAGGGCACCGTACTTCGCCCGGGACTGGGCCACTGCCAGCTCCTTCTGGGCCGCTTCGGCATCGTAGATACCATCGATGATGTCCTTGATGCGCTTCTTCACCCCCTTGGGCACGACTCCGTGTTCGGCGTTGAAGGCCTGCTGCCTGGCCCGGCGGCGCTCGGTCTCGTGCATGGCCCGGCGCATGGAATCGGTGATCTGGTCGGCATACAGGATTGCGGTGCCATGGATGTGGCGGGCCGCCCGGCCGATGGTCTGGATGAGGGAGCGCTCCGAGCGCAGGAAGCCTTCCTTGTCCGCGTCCAGGATGGCCACCAGGGAGACTTCCGGGATGTCCAGGCCCTCGCGCAGCAGATTGATGCCGACCAGCACGTCGAACGCACCCAGGCGCAGGTCACGGATGATCTCCACCCGTTCCACGGTGTCGATGTCCGAGTGCAGATAGCGCACCTTGATGCCGTGGTCGGCGTAGTACTCGGTGAGCTGCTCGGCCATGCGCTTGGTCAGGGTGGTCACCATCACCCGTTCATCCGCCTTGACACGCAGGTGGATCTCGCTCATCAGGTCATCCACCTGAGTGGCCGCGGGCCGGACGATCAAGGCCGGGTCCACCAGGCCGGTGGGGCGCACCACCTGCTCCACAACCTGCTGTTGATGCCCGGTTTCGTAGGGCCCCGGGGTGGCGGAGACGAAGATGCACTGGCGCATGATGCGCTCGAACTCATCGAAGCGCAGGGGGCGGTTGTCCAGCGCCGAGGGCAGGCGAAAGCCAAAGTTCACCAGGTTTTCCTTGCGCGCCCGGTCCCCCTTGTACATGCCGCCGATCTGCGGCACGGTGACGTGGGATTCATCCAGGAACATGACCGCGTCCTCGGGCAGGTAGTCGATCAGCGTGGGGGGCGGTTCTCCGGGCCGACGGCCCGTCAGGTGGCGGGAGTAGTTCTCGATGCCCTTGCAGAAGCCCAGTTCGGTCATCATTTCCAGGTCGAAGCGGGTGCGCTGCTCGATGCGCTGGGCCTCCACCAGCTTGTTGTTCTCGCTGAAGAACTTGATGCGCGCCGCCAGTTCCACCTTGATGGCCTCCACCGCCCGCAGGGTATTCTCCCGTGGGGTGACGTAATGGCTGGAGGGAAACACGGTGAAACGGGTGGCCTTGTGCAACATCTGGCCCGTGAGCGGATCGAACAGGACCAGGGATTCCACCTCGTCGTCGAACAGACTCACCCGCACCGCCGTCTCCGCGTGTTCCGCCGGGAAGATGTCGATGACATCGCCCCGCACCCGGAACACGCCACGCTTGAACTCCATCTCGTTGCGGCTGTACTGCATCTCCGCCAGGCGGCGCAGCACATGGCGCTGGTCCATCCGGTCCCCCACGCGCAGGTGCAGGATCATGTCGTGGTAATCCGACGGGTCGCCGATGCCATAGATGGCCGACACGGTGGCGACGATGACACAGTCCCTGCGTTCCAGCAGGGCCTTGGTGGCGGACAGGCGCATCTGCTCGATGTGCTCGTTGATGCTGGAATCCTTTTCGATGAACAGGTCGCGGGCGGGCACATAGGCCTCGGGCTGGTAATAATCGTAATAGGAGACGAAATACTCCACCGCGTTGTCCGGGAAGAACTCCCGGAACTCGGCATAGAGCTGGGCTGCCAGGGTCTTGTTGGGGGCCATGACGAAGGCCGGCCGTCCCAGGCGGGCGATGACATGGGCCATGGTGTAGGTCTTGCCGGATCCCGTCACCCCCAGCAGGGTCTGGTAGCGCATGTCTGTCCGTACCCCCTCCACCAGCTGGCGGATGGCCTCGGGCTGATCGCCCGCGGGTTCGAAAGGCTGATGCAGTCGGAAGGGACTGTTTGGGAAGCTGACAGCCACGTTAGAATCGCGCGGAAAAATTGACCGATCATACCCCGGCCGACCACCCTCCCCACCCATCTGGCATCCACACGAAGGTCCGATCTTGGAACTTTCTCACCGCGTCCGCAGCATCAAGCCCTCCCCCACCCTGGCCGTGGCGGCCAAAGCCACGAAGTTGCGGGCGGAAGGCAGGGACATCATCAACCTGGGCGTGGGCGAGCCCGACTTCGACACCCCGAGGCACATCAAGGACGCAGGCATCGTCGCCATCAACCAGGGCTTCACCAAGTACACTGCCGTGGGTGGTACTCCCTCTCTCAAGAAGGCCGTGTGCGACAAGTTCCAGCGCGACAACGGGCTCACCTACGCCCCCAACCAGATCCTGGTGTCCTGCGGTGGCAAGCAGAGCTTCTACAACCTGGCCCAGGCCCTGTTGAACCCGGGCGATGAGGTCATCATCCCCGCCCCCTACTGGGTGTCCTACCCGGACATGGTGCTGCTGGCGGAAGGCAAGCCGGTCATCGTCGAGGCCGGCATCGACCAGGGTTTCAAGATCACCCCCGCCCAGCTGGAATCGGCCATCACCCCCCGCACCAGGCTGCTGGTCATCAACAGCCCCAGCAACCCCAGCGGCGCCGTGTATACCAAGACCGAATTGGCGGCCCTGGGCGAGGTTCTGCGTCGTCACCCCCAGGTTGTGGTCGCCAGCGACGACATGTACGAGCACATCCGCATGCAGGACGGCGAGTTCTGCAATGTCCTCAACGCCTGCCCGGACCTCTACGACCGCACCCTGGTGCTCAACGGTGTCTCCAAGGCCTACGCCATGACCGGCTGGCGCATCGGCTATGCCGCCGGCCCCGCCCAGATCATCGCCGCCATGGACAACATCCAGTCTCAAAGCACCTCCAACCCAACATCTATCTCCCAAGTGGCGGCGGAAGCGGCCCTCAACGGCGATCAGAGCTGCATTGTCCCCATGCTCGCCGCCTTCCGGGAACGCCACCGCTATGTGGTGGATGCCCTCAACGTCATCCCCGGCGTGCACTGCGTGGACAGCGGCGGCGCCTTCTACGCCTTTCCCGACGTCCGCAGCGCCATCGGCAAGCTTCGCGCCGCGGGCAAGCTGCCCGAGGCCACGGACCTGGCCCTGGCCAACCGCCTGCTGGAATTCGGCGTGGCTCTGGTGCCCGGTTCCGCCTTTGGCGCGGAAGGCTGCATACGCATCTCCTTCGCCACATCCATGGATAATCTCCGGCGGGCGGTGGACAGGATTGCGGTCGCGCTGACCTGATGAGCCGTCAAATCCACCCGCAACAGCCCCACTCACCAGCCACAACCAGGTTGACCGATCACCGCACCATCATTAACATGGCGCGCTCTTGATTCCCCGATAGCTCAGTCGGTAGAGCGACGGACTGTTAATCCGCAGGTCCCTGGTTCGAGCCCAGGTCGGGGAGCCAGACACAGCAAGGCCCGCAGCGATGCGGGCTTTTTCATTTCTGGCCTACCGTAGCCAATTCGTAATCACCAATTACCGCATTGAGACGGGCCGGGGCTGCCGCAAGCTGGTCTGGCGCATGGTGTGCATAGCGTTCGACCATTGATGCGGTTCTCCAGCCTCCCAGGCGTTGCAGCTCGTGCGTAGGCGTTCCCGCCTGCCGGTGCCACGTCGCCCAGGTGTGGCGCAGATCGTGCCAGCGGAAATCCTCGATGCCTGCCCGCTTGCGCGCTTCCTGCCATGCCTTCGTGTTGGCCTGCTTGATCGGCTTGCCGTTGAAGGTGAACACCCTCTCGGGATGCGGCCGACCTGACGGGTCAGCACCATCATATCTTCCTCGCTGGAAGGCGCCAGGCGAAGCGCCGTTCCAGATGAACCGTGGCCATTCCACGGCCCGACAGGTCCGTCTGTCCCAATCCCGTCCGGAGCGCAAAGGTCACCACGCCCCGTCGAGGGCCGGCATGGCTTCCGGGAGCCGCCGGGTCTGTTCTGGGGCGGACGCGCGTTCGCACCCTTTCGGTTCCTTGAAGAACTACACCTTGGGTACCTTGTCCGGCCATTCCCAATTCATCGTGGGATCATATGCGGCTGGTGCGCACCAGGGCGAGGTGGCAGTCCGCCGTGGGCTTCGTGCCCATCCTGGGCCGGGTCGCCTTGGTATGGCCTACGAGGCAGACGGGCCACCGGCGGGAAGGATCCAAGGACAGCCGAAGGTGCAGGCCTGGCGGTCCGGATCAAGTGTCGAGTACCTGCCGTCCGGAAGACACCACCCGGTCGCGGCCATCGGCCTTGGCGGTGTACATAGCCTTGTCTGCCCGGTGCAGCAGGGATTCCATATCATCGCTGTCCTGGGCCTGGGTGAGCCCGATGCTCACTGTCGCATGGCACTCGCCTTGAGGCGTGGCAAACGCCATATCCCGGGTACGCGCGCGGATGCGCTCGGCTACGGTCAGGGCCACTTCTTCCGACGTTTCAGGCAGAAATACGGCAAATTCCTCGCCGCCCAGCCGCCCCGGTGTGTCCTGGCCGCGCAGGCATTGCCTCAGGGTCCGGGCGAACTGACGCAGTACCTCGTCGCCCACGGTATGCCCCCACTGGTCATTGATCCTTTTGAAATGATCCATATCCAGGATGAGCAGGCTGAGGGGGTGGCCGTAACGCTGTCGCCTGGCCAGTTCGCTGCCGAGTTGGTCCAGAAAGGAACGCCGATTCGGCAGACCCGTGAGGGCATCGGTATTGGCCAGGCGCTCCAGATCCTCATACAGACGCTGACGCTCGGCCACTTCCCGGCGCAGGGCCCGGTTCATGCGCGAGAAATGCAAGCTCACCCAGACCGCCAGGACCAGGGCGAGAAAAACGGTGCCGATCATGAGGTAATAACGGGTGTAATCCTGGTGTACGCCGCCCGGCGGAAGGAAAAAGTCATCCAGGATGAAATTGGCGGGCATCATGTCCAGTTCCGCGAAAGTATCGGCGATATGTCGCCAACGTCCGGGGCTCATGTGTCCGATATCCACCAGTTCGGGAGACATGAGCTGGCGGATCTGTTCGGCTTCGAACAGGAGATGTTCCAGGCTGTGGCGCTGGCTGTAACGGGTGTGGATCAGCCGGGCCAGCTCCTCCTGGTGCGACAGGGCGTAGTACCAGCCCCGTAGACTGGCCTCCACGAAACGACGCAGGCGCTGCGGATGCCGTTTCAGTTCGTTTTCCGAGCTGAACAGGACATCACCGTAGAAATCGATTCCTGCGCTGCGGGGGGTGAACAGGCTGTAGGGGAGTTGCGCCTGTTTCAGGAGAAAGACCTGGTCCGTGGAATACGCCGGCATGGCATCCACCGCACCCGCCAGCAGGGCACGCAGATCGAAGCTCTGCTCCTGGCGGATCACTTGATAGGGCACGCCTTCGCGACGCAGGTAGGCCACCAGCTCGGCCGCATCGGGGCCCAGCAGCAGGCGCTTGTTGGCCAGGTCATGCAGGGAATCGATCTGCGAGTCGCGCCGTGCCAGCAGCACCATGGGTGAATGCTGGAAGATCGCGGCCAGGGCGCGCACGGGCCGGCCCCTGGCCCGCTCCACGACCAGATCGGCACCATGTACGCCGTACTCCGCCTCGCCACGCGACACCACATCCACGGCGGATTCATGGGCCCGGCCTTCCAGGATTTCCACCTCCAGGCCGGCCTCGCGGTAGAAGCCCTGCTCCAGGGCGGCGTAATAGCCGGCAAACTGGAACTGGTGCTGCCATTTGAGCTGCAGGCGCACCTTCTGCATGGGCTGGGCCGCCAGACTGGGTGAGCCGGCCAGCAGGAGCAGCGCAAGGATGGGGCCGATCAGACGAGAAACCCCGAAGGGATCCTTCCTCCGGCCAGGAGCCGGGGAAGTCGGGTGCATGTCCCACACACGGCGGCAAGTGCCATCCATACGCGTGGGTGCATACCGGGGGAAGCGGTTGGCTGCTGTGGCCGTGAGTGTCTCCATGCCGGGATTATCCAGTGGGTGCATCAGGACTCCTGTGAGCTGCTGCACGGCATCAGGGGCCGCAGAGGGTCGGCATGGGTAAACTCCACCCATGCTGAATATCCGCCAACGCGCCGTCCCGCCCCATGCCCTGGAAGCCCTGCGCCGGGCGGGTTACCCCCCTCTTCTGGCCCGGCTGTACGCCGCCCGGGGCATAACAGACCCACGGGATCTGAAGCAGGAGCTGACGGAACTGTTGCCCTTCGCCAGCCTGTTGCACTGCGATGCCGCCGCCGCCCGTCTGGCGGATGCCGTGAGCCGCAAGGAACGCCTCCTGGTGGTAGGGGATTACGACGCCGACGGGGCCACGGCCACTGCCGTGGCGCTGACTGGCTTGCGGGCCCTGGGGGCGGACACGGATTTCCTGGTGCCCAACCGATTCGAATACGGCTATGGCCTGTCGCCGGAGATCGTGCGTCTGGCCGCAGAACGCAAACCGGATCTGCTCATCACCGTAGACAACGGCATCGCTGCCCACGCGGGCATCCAGGAAGCCCGCAGCCTGGGTCTTGAGGTATTGGTCACGGATCACCACCTGCCGGGCGCAAGCCTGCCCGAAGCCCTCATCGTCAATCCCAACCAGCCAGGCTGTGGCTTTGCCAGCAAGAATCTGGCGGGAGTGGGTGTCATCTTCTACGTGCTCCTGGGGTTGCGGGCGGAATTGCGCCGGCGTGGCCACTTTGCGCGACGCACGGAACCGAATCTGGGCCATCTCCTGGATCTGGTGGCGCTGGGTACCGTGGCCGATGTGGTGTCTCTGGACAGCAACAACCGCCTGCTGGTCGCCCAGGGCCTGGCACGCATGCGCCGAGGCCAGATGCGCCCCGGCATCCGGGCCCTGTTCCAGGTGGCGGGACGCAAGCCCGGGCGGGCCAGTACCGAGGATCTGGGTTTCGTGCTGGGGCCCCGGCTCAATGCCGCCGGCCGTCTGTCGGACATGGGCCTGGGCATCCGCTGCCTGCTGGCGCCGGAAGCGGAGCAGGCCTTGCGTCTGGCGGGGGAACTGGACCGTCTCAACCGGGAGCGGAGACTGATCGAGACTGGGATGCAGGCCCAGGCCCTCACCCTGTTGGAGGGTATCGACGTGACCGACGGCGCGAGTCTGTGCCTGTTCGACCCGTCCTGGCACCAGGGTGTGGTGGGGCTGCTGGCCTCGCGCCTGAAGGAACGCCATCACCGTCCCACCCTCGTCTTCGCCGATGGAGGGGAGGGGGTGCTCAAGGGCTCCGGCCGCTCCATCCCCGGCCTGCACCTGCGCGATGCCCTGGATCGGGTGGACCGCATGGCCCCGGGGTTGATCCTCAGGTTTGGCGGCCATGCGGCGGCGGCCGGCCTGAGCCTGCCACGCCGGCGTTTCGAGGAATTCGCCACCTGCTTTGAAGCCGTCAGCCGGGAATCCCTGAGCGAGGCGGACCTGCAGCGGCGCATCGACACCGATGGCGCCCTGAGACATGAGGAATTCGGCATGGAAAACGCCCAGACCCTGCGCGACGCGGTATGGGGCCAGGGTTTTCCAGCTCCCAGCTTTCACGCCGAATTCAGCGTGCAGTCCCAGCGCCTGGTAGGCGAGAGACACCTCAGGCTGCGCCTGGCCGGCACGGATTTTTGCGCCGAGGCCATGCTGTTCAACCGGGATGCACCTCTGCCGGAACGCATTCAGGCGGTCTACCGGCTCGATGTGAACGAATGGAACGGCAACCGCGGTCTGCAACTCACCCTGAACCACTGGGCAGAGGCTGGCGGCTAGGCCGCGCTGCGCGAAACAGATCGAAGAAGTTGCGTGTCGATATCCGCGCTACCTCTTCCAGGCTGATGCCGCGCAGACGGGCGATCTCCTCCGCCACATGGCGCACATACGCCGGCTCGTTGCGTTTGCCACGGTGGGGCACGGGGGCCAGATAGGGGGCATCGGTCTCGATGAGCAGGCGCTCCAGAGGCACCGAGCGTGCCACCTCCTTCAGGTCTTGCGCATTTCTGAAGGTGACGATGCCGGAAAAAGAGATATAGAAGCCCAGCTCCAGGGCCGCATCGGCCACGGCCTGGCTTTCCGTGAAGCAGTGCATGACCCCCCCGGCCTCGTTCGCGCCCTCTTCCGTCATGATGGCCAGGGTGTCCTGCGCCGCATTGCGCGTATGCACAACCAGGGGCTTGCCCACCGCCCGCGCGGCTCGGATATGGGTACGAAAGCGGGCACGTTGCCAATCCAGTTCTTCACGTGGACGGCGATAGTAATCCAGACCCGTCTCGCCGATGGCCACCACCCTATGGTGGGCCGCAAGGCGTACCAGCTCGGCCACGTCCGGCTCCCGGCACTGGTCATGATCGGGATGCACGCCCACGGAGGCAAAGACGTTGGCATGCGTTTCGGCCAGGTCCAACACACGGGGAAAGCGTTCCAGATCCACGCTGATGCACAAGGCATACGCCACTTCGGCGGCCTGCATGTGCGCCAGCAAGGGAGTCACTCCCTCGGGGTAGTCCGGGAAATCGATGTGGCAATGGGAATCGACGAGCACGGTGCGGGTTCTCCGCTTGTCCACCCTTGCGCTGCAGAGCGGGCCTGGGGTGGTTTCAGATCGTGTGGGTCTGGCGGGTCGATTTCATCGTGTTGCCCAGGATGCCCTCGATCTTGCCGCGCACCCCGGCGGAGCCTTCGTTATCGTCGAACTGGACACCGATGCCCTGTTGCCGGTTGCCCTGCGCCCCGGATGGCGTGATCCAGACCACCCGGCCGGAAATCGGCATCTTGGTGGAGTCTTCCATGAGCGAAATGAGCATGTAGACCTGGTCACCCATCTGGTAGGGGCGATTGGTGGGAATGAACAGGCCACCGTGCTTGAGGAAGGGCATATAGGCCGCGTACAGCGCAGAGCGTTCCTTGATGGCCAGGGACAGCATGCCGGCTCGACCGGTGACCGGCTTGATTTCCTCTTTCATGCGCGCGCACTTTCTGACTGGGTGTAACGGATGAGCCAGGATTCTAACAACAGGCGTGCCCGCAACGGGTGGTGCAGCCAGCTTGCCGCCCGCATCAGTTCACGCTGCAGACGCAGCAGGGCAGTCAGATCGGCCGCGTGGGCGATGCGGGTGGTTTGATGCGCGCGCATCGGAAAGTAACGCGGCGCGCCCGTGAGCCGCTGGCTGATGAGATCCATTACCCAACGCAGCAGCCAGGCCCAGGCCTCCGCATGCAAGGTCTGGTAGGACTCGGCCACAACGCACACATCCAGGTGCGTGAAATTCGCCAACTGGTCGAGGAAGTCCTCGCGTCGGGCGCCACGTTCCGGGTCCGCGAAGGCCAGCGCGGTCAGGGGTGCACCCCCCGCCTCCGCCAGGAGCGGCTCGGCATGTTGCACCTCCATCCGCCGCAGCCATTCCAGGGCCTGGGCGTGCTGCGGCAGGCCCACGCGCACCGGACGACAGCGGGAAACCACGGTTGGCAACAGGCGGGTCATGCGATGCGAGACCAGGATCAGCAGCACCCTGGGCGGAGGCTCCTCCAGGGTTTTGAGCAGGGCATTCGCGGCCGCGGCAGTCATGCGTTCCGCCGGGTGGAGCAGCGCCACGCGCCAACCGCCACGGTGCGCACTGAGCTGCAGGAACTCCGTGACCTCGCGCACCGCGTCGACCTTGATCTGTTGCCCCTTCCTTTTCGCAGTCTTGCCCACGGCGCCTTCCCTGCCTTCCACCGTCCCCTCGTCCTGGGGTCCTTCTCCGCCCTCCACCGACTCCTCATCCTGGGGTTCAAGGCTGCGAAAATCCGGGTGATTGCCCTGGGCGAGCCAGTTGCACGCAAGACAGGTGCCACAGGCCGGACCCCGGTCCACTGATTCGCACAGCAAGCCCCTGGCCACCTCCAGGGCCAGGTCCAGCTTGCCCACCCCCGCCGGCCCGTGCAGCAGCAGGGCATGCGGCATGCGGTCACGTTCCGCCAGGATGCGGTCATGGATGGGCTGGTTCCAGGGGTGGATCATGCCCGCGTCTCCAGGAAGCGCGTCAGGGTGCGCTCGAGTTGCCTGCGCACGCCCTGCAGGTCGGTGCCGGCGTCGATGACCTGAATACGCCGTGGATGCGCCTGGGCCCGGCGCAGATAGGCGTCCCGCACGCGGACATGAAAATCCATGCGCTCGCGTTCGAAGCGATCCGCTTCCCGGACATTGCGCAGGCGTGCCGCGGCCACTTCCGGGGATATGTCGAACAACAGGGTCAGATGCGGCTGCAGGCCCTGCTGCACCCAGTCTTCGAGGGTTTGCATGCGAGCCTCCGCCAGTCCTCTCCCTCCACATTGATAGGCGAAGCTGGCATCGGTGAAGCGATCGGAAATGACGACCTCTCCTGCCGCCAGGGCCGGTCGGATGACCCTGTCCAGGTGTTCGCGGCGTGCGGCGAACATGATCAGCGCCTCGGTTTCCACGTGCATATCCGCATGCAGCACGATATCCCGCAGGCGCTCTCCCACCGGCGTGCCCCCCGGCTCCCGGCTCATGCGTACGCGGTGGCCCCGTTGCCGGAACCAGTTCCCCAGCCAGTCCAGATGGCTGCTCTTGCCTGCGCCGTCCACACCCTCCAGGCTGATGAAGAGCCCATCCATGACCTCATTTCCGCCGCTGGTAACGTGCCACGGCGCGGTTGTGCTCATCCAGGCTGGTGGAGAACACATGCCGTCCATCGCCGCTGGCCACGAAATACAGGGCCCGGCTGTTCGCCGGATTCAGGGCCGCATGCAGTGCATCGGCCCCCGGCAGGGCAATGGGTGTGGGGGGCAGGCCGGCGCGGGTGTAGGTGTTGTAGGGCGTATCCGCTTCCAGATCCACGCGTCGCAGGTTGCCGTCGAAGCGGCTGCCCAGGCCGTATATCACCGTCGGATCGGCCTGCAGGCGCATGCCGATGCGCAAGCGGTTGACGAACACCGCGGCGATGAGGGTGCGCTCATCCGCTACGCCGGTTTCCTTCTCGATGATGGAGGCCATGATCAGGGCCTGCTCGGGGGACGTGTAGGGCAGATTGGGGACCCGCTGCGACCAGGCATCCCGCAGTGCCGTTTGCATGGTGTGATAGGCCCGCCGGTACAGAGCCAGATCGGAACTGCCCCGATCGAAGAAAAAGGTATCAGGGAAGAAACGGCCTTCCGGCCGGTCCGCGTCGGCGCCGATGGCCCGCATCAGTTCCGCGTCCGACATGCCCGCGCTGTCATGGCGCAGATCCGCCTGGGCATCCAGAGCCCGCCGCATATCGGCAAATGTCCAGCCTTCGATGACCGTCACCTTGCCCAGCACGGTCTCGCCCACGGTGATCTTGCGCAACAGGGCCAGGGGGGTCACCGCTTCCGGCAGGCCATAGCTGCCCGCCTTGATGGCCTGGGCCTTGCCCATCATCCGGGCCAGGAGTTCGAACAGGCGGGGATGGCGCAGGGCACCCGCGGCCTCCATGTCGCGTATCGCCATCTTCAGGCTGGTCCCCTGGTGCACGGAAAAATCCAGTGGATAGGTGGCGCCGGTATGCATGGGCGTGAGCACATACCAGACCCCACCCATTACCGGCAGGGCAAGCAGCAGCGCCAGCAGGCCAAACAACCTACGCATGCATCGCCTCCCTGTCCAGGGCAGCAGCCACCCCCGCCCGGGCGGCGATCTGTGCGGGAACCGGAGCCCGTGGGGAGAATGTACGTCCGGTCACACGCCGGCGGTCAGATCCTGCGGAAGAGCAGGCTGCCGTTGGTGCCACCAAAACCGAAATTGTTCTTCAGGGCATGGTCGATGCGCATGGGCCGTGCCTGGTTGGCACAGTAATCCAGGTCACAGGCCGGGTCCTGCTCGAAGATGTTGATGGTGGGGGGCGAGACCTGATGATGCACCGCCAGGACGGTGAACACGGACTCCAGCCCCCCCGCCCCGCCGAGCAGGTGGCCGGTCATGGACTTGGTGGAGTTCACCACCAGCCTGTAGGCCGCGTCGCCGAAGGCGAGCTTGATGGCATCGGTCTCGTTCTTGTCCCCCAGGGGTGTGGAAGTGCCATGGGCGTTGACGTACTGCACCTGATCCGGGTTGATGCCCGCATCCTTCAGGGCGTTGAGCATGGAACGCCGGGGGCCGTCCGTGTCTGGCGCAGTCATGTGATAGGCATCGCCACTCATGCCGAAGCCCGCCAACTCGGCATAGATGCGCGCCCCGCGCGCCTTGGCATGTTCGTACGCCTCCAGCACGAGCACACCGGCGCCTTCACCCAGCACGAAACCGTCCCGTCCCATATCCCATGGCCGGCTGGCGGTGGCCGGGTCGTCGTTGCGACTGGACAGGGCCTTGGCGGCGGAGAAGCCCCCCACCGCCAGGGGACAGACCGTGGCTTCCGCTCCCCCGCAGACCATCACGTCCGCATCGCCGTAGGCAATGGTGCGTGCCGACACGCCGATGGCATGCAGGCCCGTGGTGCATGCGGTGACCACGGACAGGTTGGGCCCCTTGAGGCCGAACAGGATGGACAGATTGCCCGAGATCATGTTGATGATGGTGCCGGGAATGAAGAAGGGCGAAATCTTGCGCGGGCTTCCGACCTCGAGGTAGGTGGTATGCGTGTCCTCGATCATGGGCAGGCCACCGATGCCGGAACCGATATTCACGCCGATGCGCTCCCGGTTGGTGTCCGTGACTTCCAGGCCGGAATCACGCAAGGCCTGGGTACCTGCCGCCAGGCCATAATGGATGAACACATCCATGCGCCGGGCGTCCTTGGCGGATAGATACTGGGTCACGTCGAAATCCTTCACCTCCCCGGCGACCTGGGAAGCAAAGAGCGAGGCATCAAAGCGGCTGATCCGGGTGATACCGGAACGGCCGGCCAGGAGATTGGCCCAGGCCTCATCCAGGGCGTTGCCCACGGGAGAGATGAGGCCCAGGCCGGTGACTACGACTCTGCGCTTGGACATGGGGAGCGGCCCTGTTGCTTTTGGTGGGAACCATGCCGGCGTTCCCGGGATACAGGGGCGCCGTAACGAAAACCGGCGCCTGGCCAGGCACATAGCGTGCCCGGGCAGGCGCCGGCGAGAGGCTTACTGCTTGTGAGCGTTGATGTAATCCACCGCCAGCTGAACGGTCGTGATCTTCTCGGCCTCTTCATCGGGGATCTCGCACTCGAATTCCTCTTCCAGGGCCATCACCAGTTCCACCGTGTCCAGGGAATCCGCGCCCAGATCATCCACGAAGGAAGACTCCAGCTTGACGTCGGCTTCGTTGGTGCCCAGCTGTTCGGCAACGATCTTTTTGACACGCGCTTCGATATCGCTCATTTGCAGCTACTCCCAAAAAGGGTAAAGGTGAAAAAGCGGGGGCGATTCTATCAAAAAACACCCCCGGCAAGCCGATGCCCGCTATCAGTCCATGTACATGCCGCCATTGACGTGCAGCGTCGTGCCCGTCACATAACCGGCCGCATCGGAGGCCAGGAAGACCACGGCCTGGGCGATGTCCTCCACCGTGCCTAGCTTACCCAGGGGGATGCGTTCCAACAGCTTGACACGGGCGGGCTCGGGCAGGGCCCTGGTCATGTCGGTATCGATGAAGCCCGGGGCCACGCAGTTGACGGTGATGCCGCGGCTGCCCACTTCCTGGGCCAGGGATTTGGAAAAGCCGATCATGCCGGCCTTGGCGGCGGAATAATTGGTCTGGCCGGCGTTGCCGGCGGCGCCCACCACGGAGGCAATGCTGATGATGCGGCCAAAACGGGCCTTCATCATGGGGCGCAGCACGGCGCGGGAGAGACGGAACACGGAGGACAGATTGGTGTCCAGGATGTCGTCCCACTCCTCATCCTTCATGCGCATGAGCAGGTTGTCCCGGGTGATACCGGCATTGTTCACCAATACGTCGATACGACCGTGGCGGGCCAGGACCTGTTCGACGAGGGCTTCCACCTGCTTGGCGTCCGTGACGTCGAGCGGCATGCCCTCGCCCTTCAGGCCGGCATCGGCCAGACCCTGGCCGATGCCGGCCGCGCCGGATTCCGAGGTGGCGGTCCCCACCACCGTGGCACCGGCCCGTCCCAAGGCGTGCAGGATTGCCTGGCCTATGCCACGGCTGGCGCCGGTGACCAGTGCGATGCGTGCTTCCATGCGTGTTCTCCGTGCTTGCGTGTACTCAATGTCCCCTGCTCCTGGACAGGGCTTCTCCCAGGCTGGCGGCATCCGTGATGGCCAGGATCGGCATGTCCTTCAGGATACGTTTGTTGAGGCCCGCGAGCACCTTGCCGGGACCGCCTTCGAGCATGAGCTGCACGCCCTGCCGGCCCATGGCCTGGATGGTCTCCACCCAACGTACGGGGAGGTGGAGCTGACGCGCCAGGGCATCACGGATGACGTCAGGCTCGGCATGGGTCGTCACGTCCACGTTATGCAGCACGGGCACGGCCGGAACCCTGACATCGATATTCGCCAGAACGGCCGCGAGTTTCTTTGCCGCGGGCTGCATGAGGGCACAGTGCGAGGGCACGGATACGGGCAGGGGCAGCGCCCGCTTGGCTCCCCTTTCCCT
The DNA here is from genome assembly GCA_029558905.1 of Pseudomonadota bacterium. Taxonomy (GTDB): domain Bacteria; phylum Pseudomonadota; class Gammaproteobacteria; order Burkholderiales; family Thiobacillaceae; genus PFJX01. Next base: position 23,567 of record JAKQCX010000005.1, on the reverse strand, counting down.
GGCCCGTTCACAGCCCCGCTCCACTGCCGCCTTGTGGCCGGCGATCACCACCTGGCCGGGGGAATTGAAGTTTACGGCCTCCAGCACCTCGCCCTGTGCCGCTTCGGTACACACAGCGCGCACCACATCGTCCTCGAGGCCCAGCACGGCGGCCATGGCGCCCATGCCTTCCGGCACGGCGGACTGCATGGCCTCGGCGCGTAGGCGTACCAGGCGCAGCGCATCGGCGAATCCGAGGGCGCCGGCGCACACGAGGGCGGTGTATTCCCCCAGGCTGTGACCGGCCATCACGCTGGGCATGGCCCCCCCCCGCTGCTGCCACAGGCGCCACACCGCCACACCGGCGGCGAGCATGGCCGGCTGGGTATTGACGGTCTGGTTCAGAGCCTCGGCGGGTCCATTGGCCACCAGGTCCCACAGGTCCATGCTCAGGGCTTCGGATGCCTCGGCAAAGGTCTCGCGCACGACATCGCCGTAGGCGGCCATCATGCCCACGGACTGGGAGCCCTGGCCGGGGAACAGGAATGCGAATTTCATTGTGTGTCGGCCTCCATCCTTACATCTTCGCCAGCACCGAACCCCAGGTGAAGCCGCCGCCAAAGGCTTCCATGAGGATGGTCTCGCCCGGCTTGATCCTGCCTTCCCGCACCCCCGTGTCCAGGGCCAGAGGAATGGAAGCCGCCGAGGTGTTGCCGTGGCGATCCACGGTGACGACGACCCGCTCCATGCCCATGCCCAGTTTCCTGGCGGTGGCCTGGATGATGCGGATGTTGGCCTGATGGGGCACCAGCCAGTCGATATCGGACTTGGCCAGGCCATTGGCCTCCAGGGTCTCGTCGACGATGGCATCCAGGGTATTGACCGCCATCTTGAACACCGCGTTGCCGGACATGCGCATGTGGCAGGTCCCTTCCGTCTTCAGGGAGACGCCGCCGTCCACGAACAGCAGGTCCTGGTAGCGCCCATCGGCATGCAGGTGGGTGGCGATGACGCCCGGTTCATCCGAGGCCCGCAGCACCACGGCGCCGGCACCATCCCCCCAGAGGATGCAGTTGCTCCGGTCTGTCCAGTCGGTGATGCGGGACAGGGTTTCGGCCCCCACCACCAGGGCGGTACGTGCCTGGCCGACGCGAATGAAATTGTTGGCCACGGAGACCGCGTAGACGAAGCCGCTGCATACCGCCTGCACATCGAAAGCCGGGCAGGCATTGCCGATGCCCAGTTTGGCCTGGAGGATGCAGGCGGTACTGGGAAACACGCGGTCCGCGGTGGTGGTGGCCACCACGATCAAATCAACGTCCGAGGCCTCGATGCCCGCTGCCTCGATGGCACGCTCCGCCGCCTTCAGGGCCAGGTCGCTGGTCAGTTCGCCATCCGCTGCCAAGTGGCGTTCACGAATGCCGGTGCGCTCCAGGATCCAGTCGCTGGTGGTCTCCACCATCTTTTCCAGATCCTGGTTGGTCAGCACTCGGGCCGGCAGATAACTGCCGGTGCCGATGATGCGGGCGTAAACAGGGGAAGACCCCGATTGCCTGCCTGGGCTCATGCCGCCTCTCCATTGTTCTTGCCCTGATCGTGGTGATTGCCGATCTGCTCGGCAATGCGCCGCAACAGGCCGCCGCGCACCTCCTCCACCGCCTTGGCGATGGCCTGCTCGAAGGAAAACACATCCGCCGAACCATGACTCTTGATGATGATGCCGTTCAGGCCCAACAGGCTGGCACCATTGTAATGACGGGGGTCAAGCTTGCGCTTGAAGGCATGCAGTGCCGGCAGGGCGACCAGGCCCATCAGACGGGTGAACAGGTTTTTCCGAAAGGTGGCTCGCAACTGCTCCGCGATCAGCCTGGCCAGGCCCTCGGAGGATTTCAAGGCCACGTTGCCGACGAAGCCATCGCATACCACCACGTCCACCGTGCCCTTGTAGATGTCGTCACCTTCCACGTTGCCGTAAAAGTTGAGGCCACTGGCCTTGATGAGCTCCCCGGCCTGCTTCACCACATCATTGCCCTTGATGTCTTCCTCACCGATGTTGAGCAGACCGATACTGGGACGTTCCTTGTGTTCCATGGCCCCCACCAGAGCGGCCCCCATGATGCTGAATTGCAGCAGATGCTCCGGCTCGCACTCCACGTTGGCCCCCAGGTCCAGCATATAGGTGCGATCCCGGGACGAGGGCAGGGTCGTGGCGATGGCTGGTCGATCGATACCTCGCAGGGTCTTGAGCACGAAACGGGATACCGCCATGAGGGCACCGGTGTTGCCGGCGGACACGCCGGCATCGGCCTCGCCGCGTTTCACCAGCTCCGCCATCCGGCGCAGGGAGGAATCCTTCTTGCCGCGCAGGGCCACGCTGATGGGGTCGTCCATCTTCACCACTTCGCTGGCGTGGTGGATACGCAGGCGGGAACCGGTCCGGGCGCGCTGGGCCTTGAGTTCGGCCTCGATGGCGCCTTCCAGGCCCACGAGGACCACATTGACATCCTCCTGCCGGCGCAGGGTATTGAGCACAGCCTTGACGGTGACGTGGGGGCCATGGTCCCCCCCCATGGCATCCACTGCGATGGTGATCTCACGCATGGCGTGTCGTGGTCATGGCAGGGATTAAACCTGGCCTCCGCCGCAGCGGGGAAATTCCGCGGCCGAAGCGCGGGACACCATGGGAGCCACCGCGGGAACAGTCCGGCCAGGACAGTTGTCCGGCATTGCTGCGTTCAACGGAACGCAGGCTGCCTATCTTCCCGAGCGGCCGCATGCATCGGGGTGCTGCGTATGGAAGAGGGGGTCAGCCGTTGTCGGACTTGCTGCTCACCACCTTGCGGCCACGGTAGAAGCCGTTGGGGCTGATGTGGTGCCGCAGGTGGATCTCACCCGTGGTGGGCTCCACGGCGGTGGCGGGGTTGGTCAGAAAGTCGTTGGCGCGATGCATGCCGCGCCGGGACGGGGATTTCTTGTTCTGCTGCACTGCCATGTCGATCTCCTTGCATCAAATCAAAGTATGCCTGCCCGCGCTCGCAAGCCGTCACGGAACCTGAGTCCGTCCATCCCGACCACAACCCCCTTCCGGGTGGCGCGGCACCATGGGCACGCTCAACAAAATCTCGTCCTCGAGCAGCTCCGCCACCTCCAGCCGGGGGTCCGCCACCAGTGCGTCCAGCAGGGGCTCGTCCCGCTCCCAGCGTGCCAGCTCGGCTTCGTCCCGCGCAATCGGATAGAACCGATCCAGGGTCATTGTCTCGTCATACACCTCCAGACAGCGCTGACATGTCAGATGCAGGATAACCGACACTTCCAGGCGCAGTGCCGGACGTCCAGCCTGCACGCAACCACTCAGCCGGTACCGCAGCCCCGCGCCGGCCCGCGGCAGGACCTCCGTGAGCCGAGGCAGGAGCCTGCCGCATTCCTCCGCCCGATACTCCCCAGCAAGATGCCCGCCTGCCCTGGCAAACTGCATGCTGTCTATGGTAGGCCGTGCAGACATAAGCTTGTAATGCTATGCTCTACCGCTTTCTTTGTCAAAAGGAAGCCTCTGTCGCTGCCACTACCGAAGGCCCGAGCGTGATCAAGAAAATACTCATTGCCAACCGCGGGGAAATTGCCGTGCGCATCGTGCGGGCATGCCGGGAGATGGGCATCAAGTCGGTGGCAATTTACACCGATGCCGATCGCCATGCGTTGCATGTGAAGAAGGCCGACGAGGCCTACAACATCGGCTCCGATCCTGTGCTGGGCTATCTGAATGCCCACAACATCGTCAACCTGGCGGTGGCCTCGGGTTGCGACGCCCTGCACCCCGGATATGGCTTTCTTTCGGAAAACCCGGTCTTGGCCGAGGTCTGCGCCCGCCGGGGCATCAAGTTCATCGGCCCGTCTCCCAAGGTCATCGCCCAGATGGGGGACAAGATCGCCGCGCGTCAGGCCATGATCAAGGCTGGCATCCCCGTGACTCCCGGTTCCGACCACAACCTTGGAAGTGCAGAGGAGGCCCTGAGCCTGTCGCGTGACATCGGTTTTCCCGTCATGCTCAAGGCCACCAACGGGGGTGGCGGGCGTGGCATCCGACGTTGTGACTCGGAGGAGGATCTGATACGGAACTACGCGCGCGTGGTATCCGAAGCCAGCAAGGCCTTCGGCAAGCCCGAGGTATTCGTGGAAAAGTGCGTGGTCGATCCCAAGCACATCGAGGTCCAGATCCTGGGTGACGGTCATGGCAACTGCGTGCATCTGTACGAACGGGACTGCTCCATCCAGCGCCGCAACCAGAAGCTCATCGAAATCGCCCCCTCTCCCCAGCTCACCGAGGCACAGCGTGAATACATCGGCAAGCTGGCGGTGCGTGCAGCCAGGGCCGTGGGCTATGTCAACGCGGGCACGGTGGAATTCCTCCTGGACCAGGACAACCAGTTCTACTTCATGGAGATGAACACCCGCCTGCAGGTGGAACACTGCGTCACCGAGCAGATCACCGGCATCGACATCGTGCAGGAACAGATCCGCGTCGCCGATGGCCAACCGCTGCAGTACAGTCAGGAGGAGATCCAGCACCGGGGCTATGCCATGGAATTCCGCATCAACGCGGAAGACCCCCGGAACGGCTTTTTGCCCAGCTTCGGCCGCATCTCCCGTTACTACGCCCCCGGAGGACCAGGCGTGCGCATCGATGGCGCCATCTACTCCGGATACACCATTCCGCCCTATTTCGATTCGATGTGCGCCAAGCTCAATGTCTGGGCCTTGACTTGGGATGGCGTCATCGAGCGGGGCCGGCGCGCACTGGACGACATGGCGGTCTATGGCGTGAAGACCACCATCCCCTATTACCACGAGATCCTGAAGAACCCGGATTTCCGTACCGGCCGTTTCAATACCGGCTTCGTCGATGCACACCCGGAACTCCTGGACTATCCCGTCAGACACCCCCGGGAGCACATGGCCGCGGTCCTGTCCGCTGCCCTGGCTGCCCACCTGGGCCTGTAAGCAAGAGAACCCGCCATGGCAAAAGTACATGTCACCGATCTGGTCCTGCGGGACGGTCACCAGTCCCTCATCGCCACCCGCATGCGCACCGAGGACATGCTGCCCATCTGTGGCAAGCTGGATGAGGCAGGCTTCTGGTCCCTGGAAGCCTGGGGCGGCGCCACCTTCGATGCCTGCGTGCGCTTTCTCAAGGAAGATCCCTGGGAGCGTCTGAAAAAACTGCGCAGGGCCCTGCCCAACACCCGTATCAACATGCTGTTGCGGGGTCAGAACCTGCTGGGCTATCGGCACTACGCCGACGACGTGACGCGGGCCTTCGTGCGGAAGGCGGCGGACAACGGCGTGGACGTATTCCGAATCTTTGACGCCATGAACGATGCCCGCAACATGCGTGTCGCCATCGAGGCGGTGAAGGCCAGCGGCAAGCACGCCCAGGGCGCCATCTCCTATACCGTCAGCCCGGTGCACGGCATCCCCTATTTCGTGGCCCTGGCCCGTGAACTGGCGGAGATGGGCGTGGATTCCATCGCCATCAAGGACATGGCCGGGCTGCTCACCCCCTATGTGGCGCATGACCTGGTGCGCGCCATCAAGCAGGCCATTTCCCTGCCGGTGAACACCCACAGCCATGCCACCGCCGGGCTGTCCACCATGGTGCATCTGAAGGCCGTGGAGGCCGGCGCCGACATCATCGACTGCTGCAATTCCGCCTTTTCCGAAGGCGCCAGTCATGCCACCACGGAAAGTCTGGTGGCCGCGCTGCAGGGTACCGAATATGACACCGGCCTCTCCCTGCCCCTGCTGCAGGAGATCGCCGCCTATTTCCGCGAGGTACGCAAAAAATACTGGCAGTTCGAGATGGATGCCCAGCAGGTGGATACCCGCATCCTGGTCTCCCAGGTCCCTGGCGGCATGATCTCCAATCTGAACAACCAGCTGAAGGAACAGGGCGCCCTGGACCGCATGGACGACGTGCTGGCGGAAATCCCGCGCGTGCGCGAAGACCTGGGCTACCCACCTCTGGTGACCCCCACTTCCCAGATCGTCGGCACCCAGGCGGTGCTCAACGTGCTCACCGGTGGCCGCTACAAGTCCGTCACCAACGAGGTGAAGAACTACCTGCTGGGCCGCTATGGCAAGGCTCCGGGCAGCGTCAACGAGGAAGTCAGGCACCTGGCCGTGGGCAACCAGGAGGTCATTACCTGTCGCCCGGCCGATCTCCTCAGCGACGAACTCGACAAGCTGCGCGCGGAGGCCGAGGGTCTGGCCAAGACGGACGAAGACGTGCTGACCTATGCCATGTTCCCGGACATCGGCCGCCTCTTCCTGCAGGAACGTGCGGCCGGCACCCTTGCGCCCGAAACCCTGCTGCCCCGCCCGGATCCGTCCACCCTGTCCAGCCCCGCGGTATTCGCTCCCACGGAATTCAACATCACCCTGCACGGCGAGACCTACCACATCCGCATCAAGGGCACGGGCCATGGCGATGAAGCCCAGCGCCCCTTCTACGTGCATGTGGATGGCGTAGCCGAGGAGGTGCTACTGGAGACACTGGATGAGGTCCAGGTCACGCCTGGCGCGGGTGGCAAGCCCCGCAGAGGCGCCGAAAAGGCCGGCGGACAGTCCAAGGCCCGTCCACGCCCCACCCATGCCGGCTGTGTCACCACGGCCATGCCCGGCAGCATTGTGGAAGTGAAGGTGAAGGCCGGCGACAAGATCAAGGCGGGCGACGCCGTTCTGGTCATCGAGGCTATGAAGATGGAAAACGAGATCCAGGCGCCGGTGGGCGGGACAGTGGTGAATGTCCATGTGGCAAAGGGTGACGCCGTCACGCCGGACCAAGCGCTGGTAGAAATACAGCCCGAGTAAGACACGCGCGATGCAGCTCGTTTTGGCCTCCACCTCGCCCTACCGGCGTGAGCTCCTGGCCCGCCTGGGCGTACCCTTCGAAGCCGTGGCCCCCGAGGTGAACGAAACGCCCCGGGCGGGAGAAAGCCCGGATGCCACGGCGCAGCGGTTGGCCCTGTCGAAGGCGCGGGCCGTGGCCAGCCGCTTTCCCGATGCCCTCATCATCGGCTCCGACCAGGTGGCCTTGCTGGAGGGCCGGCAGCTGGGCAAGCCAGGCGATTTCAACAGCGCCGTGGCCCAGCTGAAATCCATGCGCGGCAAGGCACTGGAATTCCACACCGCCCTGACCCTGCTCAACGCCCGTACCGGCCACGCCCAGACCGCCGTGGTGCCCGTGCGCCTGGTGATGCGGGCATACACCGACGCCCAGATCGAGGCCTACCTGAAGAAGGACCGGCCCTACAACTGCTGTGGCAGCGCCAAGAGCGAATCTCTGGGCATCGCCCTCATCGCCCGCTACGAGACCGAGGACCCCAACGCCCTGGTGGGCCTGCCCCTCATCAAGCTCACGGAGATGCTGGCCAATGAGGGGCTGGACGTCCTGACCTACACCGCCTGATGTGTCCGGCACCCTCTACCTGATCCCCACGCCCCTGGGTGACACCGCGCTGAACCAGGTACTGCCCGAGGCCACCCGGCGCATTGTCGCTGGTCTCACCACCTTCATCGTCGAGCATCCCAAGACCGCCCGGGCCTTCCTCAGGCAGGTGGATACCGCCCTGCCCCTGCAACAGCTTACCCTGCTGGGGCTGAACGAACACACCCAGCCCCATGAGCTGGTCGCCTTGCTGGCCCCCCTGCTGACGGGCCAGGATGTGGGCTTGATCTCTGAAGCCGGCTGCCCCGCGGTGGCAGACCCCGGGGCCGACCTGGTACGTCTGGCGCATGGACACGGCATCCGCGTCAAACCCCTGGTGGGTCCCTCCTCCATCCTCCTGGCCCTGATGGGCTCCGGCCTGGTGGGCCAGCGCTTCGCCTTCCACGGCTACCTCCCCGCCAAGCCGGAGAAACGGGCCAGGGCCCTGCGGGCACTGGAAAAGCGGGCAGAGACAGAAGACGCCGCCCAGATCTTCATCGAAACGCCCTATCGCAACATCGCCATGCTGGAAGCCATCCTGTCGACCTGCCGGGGCGACACCCTGCTGACGCTCGCCTGCGATCTCACCCTGGAGACGGAACAACTGATGACCCGCCCCGTGCAGCACTGGCGTGCGGCGGAGGACATGCTACTCAGCCGTCGCCCCTGCGTGTTCCTGCTGTACCGCCGGAAACCGCCGGTCTGCCCCCAATCTCCTCTTCCAGGGAGGCAATGTGATCCAGGAGCACCGCGAAGCGGCCACCGAACACGGTGAGGTGGTATTCCACGCGCGGGGGCACCTCCGCGTGAACCTCCTTTTCCAGGATCCCGAAACGCACCAACTTGCGCAAGCGCTCGTTCAGAACCTTGGCGGAAAGGCCTGGTACCGCGTGCTCCATGGCCCCCGGACGACAGATCCCGCACCGCACCAGGTTCAGCACGGTCAGTGACCATTTGCAGCCCACGATGTCCTCCACCATGCCGGCCACCCTCGGCTCCTCAGGAGAATTTTTTTTCGCCTTCACATTCATAAAGTTGCACCGAAAAATCTGCAAGGAACCGTTTTGTGCCCACTTTCCCGCGTTGCGGATCATGTCGAGTATGAGGACTTCCCCAATCCACACGAAGGAGACCGTCATGCTGAAACACACCGCCGCTGTCCTGCTGAGTTTAGCCTCGTCCCAGACAATCGCCGCTGACACCACCCCCGTGCCCTATCCAGAAGGCTATCGCAACTGGCAGCACGTCAAGAGCATGGTGATACAGCCAGGCCATCCCTTGCATGAGGCCTTCGGTGGCATCCATCACCTGTATGCCAATGCCAAGGCCATGGCTGGCTACCGCAGCGGCAAATACCCCAACGGAGCCATCATCGTCTTCGACCTGCTGGAAGCCAGATCCACCGATAACGCCATCACGGAAGGCAACCGCAAGGTGGTGGGAGTGATGCATTTTGATGCCCGCAAATATGCCGCCACGGGAGGTTGGGGCTTCGAAGGCTTCAAGGGCGACAGCAAGACGGAGCGCGCCGTGGGCGCCAACGCCAAGTCTGCCTGCTTCGACTGTCACACCAGCCAGCAGGACACGACCTACGTGTTCAGCCGACCACGGCCCTGAACGGACCGGCTCAGGACATCAGGCGGGAAACACCCCCGTGGAGAGATAGCGGTCTCCCCGGTCGCAGACGATGGAGACGATGACTGCATTGTCCACCTGACCAGACAGCCGCAGGGCCGCCCACAGGGCCCCGCCTGAGGAAATCCCGGCGAAGATGCCTTCTTCCCGCGCCAAACGTCGGGTGGTCTCCTCGGCATCCGTCTGACTCACGTAAATCATGTCGTCGATGCGGGAGAAATCGCAGATCCGGGGCAGATATTCCCGGGGCCATTTGCGGATACCGGGGATCTGGGCACCTTCCGTCGGTTGCACTCCCACGATGCGGATGTCCGGGTTCATTTCCTTGAGATAACGGGAGCAGCCCATGATGGTGCCCGTGGTACCCATGCTGGAGACGAAGTGGGTGATCCTGCCCTGGGTATCCCGCCAGATCTCCGGGCCGGTGCTCTCGTAGTGGGCGGCGGGGTTGTCCGGATTGGAAAACTGGTCCAGAAGTATGCCCCGGCCTTCCGCCACCATCCTGTCCGCCAGGTCCCGGGCCCCCTCCATGCCCGCTTCCCTGGGGGTCAGCAACAGCTCGGCGCCATAGGCCCGCATGGACTGGCGCCGCTCGACGGAGAGATGTTCCGGCATGATGAGGAGCATACGGTAGCCCTTCACCGCCGCAGCCATGGCCAGGGCGATGCCGGTGTTGCCGCTGGTGGCCTCGATGAGAGTATCCCCCGGCCTGATGCTGCCCCGGGCCTCGGCCTTGCTGATCATGGCCAATGCCGGCCGATCCTTCACCGACCCGGCGGGATTGTTGCCCTCCAGTTTCACCAGCACGCTATTGGAGGTCTCGCCCGGCATGCGCTTGAGACGCACCAGGGGGGTGTTGCCGACACAGTCTTCGATGGATGTATGCATTCCGGATCAGGGCGTAGGGGTTACATGGTAAGGGGTGGCTGGGCCGGGAATGGGCCTTCCCTCTCCGCTCTCAGTCACTGCCGAACAGATCCCGGCTGAATACCTTGCCGGCCACATCCCGGAGGTCACCAGTGATGCGGTTGGCGACGATGAGGTCGGCCCGGCGCTTGAACTCCGCCAAGTCACTGACCACCTCGCATTGGTTGAATTCGGCCTCTGCCAGCGCCGGTTCATAGAGGATGAGTGGGATGCCCTTGGCCTGGATGCGTCTCATGATGCCCTGGATGCTGGACGTGCGGAAATTGTCCGAGCCGGCCTTCATGATGAGGCGATAAATCCCCACGACCCTGGGCTGGCGCCCGATGATGCTGTCTGCAACGAAGTCCTTGCGCGTGGTGTTGGCATCTACGATGGCGCGGATGAGGTTCTGGGGTACCTTCGAGCAGTTGGCCAGCAACTGCCTGGTGTCCTTGGGCAGGCAGTAGCCGCCATAACCGAAGGAGGGGTTGTTGTAATGGGTGCCGATACGGGGATCCAGGCACACACCCTGGATGATCTGGCGGGTGTCGAGGCCATGTGTCACGGCATAGGTGTCCAACTCGTTGAAGTAGGCCACACGCATGGCCAGATAGGTATTGGCGAAGAGCTTGATGGCTTCGGCCTCGGAGGAGTCCGTATAAAGAACAGGGATGTCCTGCTTCCGCGCCCCTTCCTGCAACAGCCGGGCAAAGACCTCGGCCCGGGCGGAGCGCTCGCCAACGATGATACGGGCGGGGTACAGATTGTCGTGCAGGGCCTTGCCCTCACGCAGAAACTCGGGCGAGCAGAGGATATTGTCACAGTTGAGCCTCGCCTTCAGGCTGGCGGTATAGCCCACCGGCACGGTGGACTTGATTACCATCACTGCCTGGGGATTGATGGCCCGCACGTCCTGGATGACCGTCTCGACGGTGCGCGTGTCGAAGAAATTGGTTTGCGTGTCATAGTCCGTGGGGGTGGCGATAACCACGTAATCGGCCCCTGTGTAAGCAGTCTGCTTGTCCAGGGTGGCGTGGAAGTGGAGGGTCCCGTGCCGCAAGAATTCCTCGATCTCCGCATCGGCGATGGGAGACTGACGCCGGTTCAGCATGTCCACCTTCGCAGGCACGATGTCCAGGACCACCACCTCGTGATGCTGGGCGATGAGCATGGCATTGGACAAGCCCACATAGCCGGCGCCGGCAACGGCGATTTTCACGGCTTGCTTCCCGGAGAGGCAGGGATGATCTCCCGATGGATGGCAGCCAGGGCCTCCAGGGGATCGATGGCCTGGGTGATGGGCCGGCCGATGACGAGATAGTCCGCCCCTGCCGCCAGGGCCTGGGACGGGGTGAGCACACGAGCCTGGTCGCCGAGCGTACTGCCGGCGGGACGGATGCCGGGTGTGACCAGCACAAAGTCCGGGCCTATGGCCTGCCGCAACAGCGTGGCCTCCCGGGCCGAGCACACCACCCCATCCAGACCGGCCGTGGCAGTCAATCGGGCCAGACGCAGCACCTGTTCTTCCGGCGCAGCCGCCACGCCGGTGGCATGCAGGTCTCCCGCCCCCATGCTGGTGAGTACCGTCACGCCGATGAGCAGGGGCTGGGGTCCGGTTCCACGCTCGAGCGCCTCCCGAGCCGCCTCGAGCATGGAAGGTCCACCGCTGGCATGCACATTCAGCATCCACACCCCAAGACGGGCCGCCGCCTCGCAGGCCCGCGCCACGGTGTTGGGGATGTCATGAAACTTGAGGTCCAGAAATACGGCATAGCCCCGGGCCACCAGTTCTTCCACGAAGGCGGGGCCCGCCGCCACGAAGAGTTCCTTGCCTATCTTGAGGCGGCAGACATCCGGATGGAGGCGCTGCACCAGGGCTCGAGCCGGGCCCACATCCGGGTAATCCAGGGCGACGATGACGGGGCGCTCAGGCATGCTCGCCCCGTTCCGGCGAGATTCCCTCCCAGCGAGCACAGGCAGGGCATTGCCAGAAGAACTGGTGCGACTTGAAGCCACAATGGACACAGGTATAGTGCGCCTCCCGGCTCACCTGTCGGTGCACCAGATCCTGGGCCAGTTGGTGTTCCACGCGCTGATGCGCGGATTCCCCTTCCAGGGCATTGCTGGCCTGCAAGTAATCGTCCAGTACACGCAAGCCGGGATTGCGCTTCAGTTCCCCCGCAGCCAGCTGACGCGCGGCCTCCCAGCCCAGGTTCTCGGCCACGCCTTGGAACAGGATATGCAGCAGGTCCGCGCTAGGACGGCGTTCCAGATAGGTTCGCAGCAGGTCCAACCCGGTCTGGGTCTGCCCCAGGCGGCCATGGGCCTGCAGCATGCGCTCCGCCACCAGGGGCAGATAGGCCGGATTGAGTTCTTCGACCCGCCGCCAGTGCTGGATGGCCTGGGCATCGTTGCCTATCCGGGCCTCCAAATCCCCAAGCATGGACCAGGCCCGGGCTGAACGGCGGTTCTGCTGCAGAGCCAGATCCAGATGCCGGCGCACAGCCTCCTCATCGTCCCTGAGCAGGGCCGCGGAGGCCAGCTCACAGTGGAACTGTGCCACATCGGCATTCACCGTGGGACAGCCCATCCTTTCCAGACGGCCGGCGGTCTGGATGGCCTCTGCCCAGTCCTTGGTCAACATCTGGATGTCCAGGATGTGGCGCAGGGCATCCTGGGCGTGCACACCGGTTTCCAGCCGGCGAAACGCGGTCTCGGCCCGATCCAGCAGGCCCGCCTTGAAAAAGTCCAGGCCCAGTTCATACAAGGCCTTGTTGCGGGGATCCTGGGCCAGATCCGCTCGATCCAGCAGATTCTGGTGGATGCGGATGGCCCGATCCAGCTCTCCCCGCCGGCGAAACAAGGCCCCCAGGGCAAAATGCAGCTCCAGGGTATCCGGGTCCAGGCGGGTCACTTCTAGAAATGCCTCGATGGCCTTGTCCGGCTGCTCATTGAGCAGGAAGTTCAGACCTTTGAAATAGGCCCGTGGTACGGCGCGGGACTCGTGCATGACATGACGGATGTCCACCCGTGCCGCCGCCCAGCCCAAGGCGAAGAACAGGGGGATCACCAGCAGATGCCAGGCTTCCAGTTCCACTTTCGGCACCTATTCCGTCGGCACTTGCTTGCGCAGGCTGCGCAGTTCGCGCTGATAACGCAGCAACCGCACGCTACAGGCCAGAAGCCCCAGCACCAGGCCAATGGCAAAGGCCACGAAGATGACCAGGGCCAGGGGGGCCTGCCACGCCATACCAAGGAAGTAGTGCACCGTGACCAAATCGCTGTTGCGCACGGCCAGCCCCAGGAGAAGCAGAAACAGGGTCAGCTTGAGGATGAGGAGCAGCGTACGCACGGAGAAGACCGTAGGGTGTGGCCCGGATGCAGCGGATTGTAGCGGTGAACCGCCTGCATGGTCATGGCGGTGGCGCACGAAAAAAAGCGCCGTCCCGCCGCGGGACGGCGCCCTTCTCCATCTCGAGGCCGGAACGTGGTGTTTCAGCCGTAATCCACGCGGTCACGCAATTCCTTGCCCGCCTTGAAGTGGGGCACGTATTTGCCGGCCACCAGGACCTTCTCGCCGGTCTTGGGATTGCGCCCCACACGCGGTGGCCTGAAATTCAGGCTGAAACTGCCGAACCCGCGGATTTCGATGCGTTGGCCGGATACCAGACTGGAAATCATGGCATCCAGGATGGTCTTCACCGCCAGTTCGGCATCCGTCATCACCAGATGTGGATGGCGCTCCGCCAGTCGGGCGATCAGCTCCGACTTGGTCATGGCGCCCGCATCCATCATTCAGCGCTCTTGTGGTCGAGCTTGGCCTTGAGCAGGGCACCCAGGTTGGTGGTGCCGGTTGAATGCTCTGCGGCCAGCTTGCGCAGGGCATCGGCCTGTTCCGCCGCATCCCTGGACTTGATGGACAGGTTGATCTGACGGTTCTTGCGATCGATGTTGATGATCACCGCCTCCACCTTGTCGCCCTCGCGCAGATGTGTGCGGATGTCCTCGACCCGTTCCCGCGAGACCTCGGAAGCCCGCAGGTAACCTTCGACATCATCGCCCAGCTGGATCACCGCGCCCTTGGCATCCATGGACTTCACCGTGCCGGAGGCGATGCTGCCTTTTTCATGGGTGGCCACATAGGCATTGAATGGATCGCTCTCCAACTGCTTGATGCCCAGGGAAATGCGCTCCTTGTCCACGTCGATGGCCAGCACCACGGCCTCCACTTCCTCACCCTTGCGGTAATTGCGGATGGCCTCCTCGCCCGGCAGGCTCCAGGACAGGTCGGACAGGTGCACCAGGCCGTCGATGCCACCCGGCAGGCCGATGAACACACCGAAGTCGGTGATGGACTTGATCTGACCGGAGACCTTGTCGCCCTTCTTGTAGTTCATGGAGAAATCGTCCCAGGGATTGGCCTTGCACTGCTTCATGCCCAGGGAGATGCGACGCCGGTCTTCGTCGATCTCCAGCACCATGACTTCCACCTCGTCTCCCAGGGACACCATCTTGGAAGGGTTGACGTTCTTGTTGGTCCAGTCCATCTCGGACACGTGCACCAGACCCTCGATGCCGGGCTCGATCTCCACGAAGGCACCGTAGTCGGTGAGGTTGGCGACCTTACCGAACATGCGGGTGCTCGTGGGATAGCGGCGCGACAGTCCCACCCAGGGATCCTCGCCCAATTGCTTCAGGCCCAGGGAGACACGGTTCTTCTCCTGGTCGAACTTGAGCACCATGGCGCTGACCTCGTCCCCCACATTGACCACCTCGGTGGGATGCTTGACGCGACGCCAGGCCAGATCGGTGATGTGCAGCAGGCCGTCGATGCCGCCCAGATCCACGAAGGCGCCGTATTCTGTGATGTTCTTGACGATGCCCTTGACGATGGCGCCTTCCTTCAGGTTGGCCAGCAGCTGTTCGCGCTCGGCGCCCATGCTCTGTTCCAGCACGGCCTTGCGCGACACCACCACGTTGTTGCGCTTGCGATCCAGCTTGATGACCTTGAACTCGGCTTCCTTGTTCTCGAAGGGCGTGGTGTCCTTGATGGGGCGCACGTCCACCAGGGAGCCCGGCAGGAAGGCGCGAATGCCATTGCACATGACCGTGAGCCCTCCCTTCACCTTGCCGTTGATCACGCCCTTGACGATACGGCCTTCTTCCATGGCGGCCTCCAGGTCCAGCCAGGCTGCGAGGCGTCGGGCGCGATCACGGGACAGCTTGGTGGAGCCGAAGCCGTCCTCGATGGATTCGATGGCGACCTGGATGAAGTCGCCTACCTGCGCCTCCACTTCGCCGCGGTCGTTCTTGAATTCTTCGACGGGAATCAGGCTCTCGGACTTGAGACCGGCGTTGACGGTGACGAAATTGTCGTCGACGGCGACGACCTCGGCGGTGATGACTTCGCCCTGACGCATTTCCTGCTTGGAGATGCTCTCTTCGAGGAGGTCGGCGAAGGATTCCATGGTTTCCATGGCGGAAGGAGTGGTAGCAGTGGACATGAACAAACCTGAGATGAACCGCATGGCTGCGGGGGTTGGTTAAACAAGCAAGGCCACTGTGAGCGGCCTCTCGGCTCAAGCGGCGGCTGATCCCGATACCGTGGCCCGATACCAGGCCAGCACCTGCTCCACAGCCCGATCTATGGTGAGATGCGAGGTATCGAGCAGACGGGCATCCGCCATCTGGCGCAGGGGCGCGGTACTCCGGGCGGCATCCCGCGCATCCCGTTCCCGCAGGTCCTGCAGCAGGGCCGTCACGTTAGCAGGCAAACCCTTTTCGATCAACTGCTTATACCGCCTCTGCGCGCGTTCTTCGGCACTGGCGGTGAGAAAGACCTTGAGGCTGGCTTCGGGAAAAACCGTGGAACCCATGTCCCGCCCATCCGTCACCAGGCCGGGCGGCTGGCGAAAAGCGCGCTGCCGGCCCAGCAACGCTAGCCGCAGGCGTGGCAGGGCGGCGATACGGGAAGCGGCTCGGCCCACCTCTTCGCTGCGAATGGCCTCGCCCACCGGTTGACCGTGCAAGTAGACCTCGACACCATCAAAACGGATGTCCAGGCCTTCCGCCAGCCGTGCCAGGGCCGGCTCGTCCGTCAGGGGCAGTCCGGAATCCTGGGCGGCAAAGGCCGTCACCCGGTAAAGGGCGCCACTGTCCAGATAGTGAAAGCCCAGTGCCTGGGCCACCCGCGCCGCCACGGTACCCTTGCCCGAGGCGGACGGGCCGTCGATGGCGATGACGGGCGCCCGGCTCATTGCGCAATGTTCCGGAAGGCGTCCCAATACTCCGGAAAGGTCTTGTTCACGCATTGCGGATCGTTGATGCGGATGGGCACGCCACTCAAGGCCACAAGGGAGAAGCACATGGCCATGCGGTGGTCGTCATAGGTGTCGATGCTGGCGTTGGCCGTGAGACTGGTGGGTGGGGCGATGCGGAGGGAATCGTTCCCCTCTTCCACCGTGGCCCCCAGCTTGCGCAGCTCCGTGGCCATGGCGGCGATACGGTCCGTCTCCTTCACCCGCCAGGAGGCGATGTTGCGCAGGGTCGAGGGGCCTTCGGCATACAGTGCCAGGATGGCCAGGGTCATGGCCGCGTCCGGGATATGGTTGCAGTCCAGGTCCAGGGCCTGGAGCCTGTCGACACAGCCCAGGCGGCACTCGATCCAGTCCGGGCCAAAGCTGAGTTCCGCCCCCATGCGCGCCAGGGCCTCGGCAAAACGCACATCCCCCTGGATGCTGTCGCGCCCCACCCCATGCACCCGCACCGGACCATGGCCGATGGCGCCGGCCGCCAGGAAATAGGAGGCGGAGGAGGCATCCCCTTCCACGGCAATGCGACCGGGGCTCCGGTACTGGGATGCGGGTACAGTGAAGCGCTGCCAGCCTTCTCTATTAACCTCCACGCCGAAGCGCCTCATCAGGTTGAGCGTGATTTCCACATAGGGTTTGGAGATGAGTTCACCTTCCACCCGCACCACCACCTCCCGCCCCAGCAGGGGGGCGGCCAGCAGCAGGCCTGTGAGATACTGGCTGGAGACCTTGCCCTTCACCGTGATCTCGCCGTCGCCGAGCTCCGGTGGCAGGATGTGCAAAGGCGGAAAACCCTCGTTCTCGGTGTAGTCGATCTGGGCGCCGGCCTGACGCAGGGCATCCACCAGATCACCGATGGGCCGTTCATGCATGCGCGGCACGCCGGAGAGCACGTAGTCCCCATGGGCAAAGGCACAGGCCGCCGTGAGGGAGCGAAAGGCCGTACCGGCATTGCCCAGGAACAGGCTGGCGTACTTCACCGGGAAGGCCCCGGCCACGCCCTGGACACGGTAGTTGTCGGTCCCAGGCTGGCGTTGCCAGGCCACCCCCAGGCGCTGCAGGGCTTCCAGCATCACCCGCGTGTCGTCGGAATCCAGCAGATCCCTCACCTCCGTGCTGCCCCGGGCCAGGGCCGACAGAAGCAGCACCCGGTTGGAAATGCTCTTGGAACCGGGCAGGCGTACCTGGCCCCGCGCCCCCTTGGCGGCAGTCAGATCGATGTAATCACTCATTTCTTGCCTTGTTCCAGTTCACACGTGCTGCACGGGCCCGGGCGAACAGCTCTTCCAGGCCGGTGCCATCCCCTGCCTGGATGAGACCACGCAATTCCCGCAGCTTGGCGATATAGGCATCCAGCTCCGTCAACAGTGCGCCGCGGTTGGCCAGGGTAATGTCCCGCCACATTTCCGGATGACTGCCGGCGATGCGGGTGAAGTCGCGAAAACCGGCACCGGCATAACGGAAATAGACGGGTGCCTCAGGCCGGGCCGCCAGGTCCTCCATGAGGGCGAAGGAGGCCAGGTGAGGCAGGTGGCTCACCGCCGCGAAGATGGTGTCATGCATGCCGGGCTCCAGGCGTTCCACCCGGGCGCCACAGGCCGCCCACAGGGCCTCCACCCGGTCCACATCCTGGGGCCGGTTCTCCGGCAGGGGCGTGAGGATGCAGTGCCGGCCCTGATAAAGACCGGTGCGCGCTGCGGCGGCACCGCTGGTCTCCGCCCCGGCGATGGGGTGACCCGGCACGAACTGACCGATCTTCTCTCCCAGACCCGTCCGG
Organism: Pseudomonadota bacterium; assembly: GCA_029558905.1. GTDB lineage: Bacteria > Pseudomonadota > Gammaproteobacteria > Burkholderiales > Thiobacillaceae > PFJX01. The sequence continues at coordinate 5,476 of JAKQCX010000005.1, read as the reverse complement.
GCGGCGGCGATGACATCCTGCTTGGTGCTGCCCGCATCCGTCAGGATGCAGGTGGGTGGCAGGACCGGTCCGATGACTCGAAACAGCAGGGACATGGCCCCCACCGGCAGGGCCAGCAGCACCAGGTCCGCGTGGACCACCGCACTGATGGCGTCTTCCACCATGACATCGATGAGCCCTCGCTCCAGGGCCAGCTCCAGATTGGCACGGGAGCGCCCTGCTCCCACCACCTCGTCCACCAGACCCAGGCGTTTCAGATCCAGGGCGAACGAGCCGCCGATGAGACCCACGCCGATCACCGCCAGGCGGCCGATGCGCGTACTCATGACCCTGCGCTGTCGAAGCGCAGGATGTCCTCCAGGGCATCCAGGAAACGACGATTTTCCGCGGCCAGGCCCACACTCACCCGCAGGTGTCGCGGCAGGCCATAACCGGCAATGGGGCGCACGATGATCCCCCGCCCCAGCAGGGCGCGGTTGACACTGGCGGCATCTTCCAGCTCGCAGGTGAGGAAGTTGGCGTGGGAGGGGATGTATTTCACCCCCAAGGCTGCCAGACCCGTGCCGAGCTGCTCCAGTCCTTCCCGATTGACCTGCAGACTCCGGGCCAGGTGGTCCTCGTCCGCCAGGGCCGCACGTGCCGCCACCAAGCCCAGGCCATTGACGTTGAAGGGCTGGCGCACCCGGTTGAGCAGGTCGGCCACGCTGGCGTGGGCCACGGCATAGCCCACGCGCAAGCCGGCCAGGCCATAGGCCTTGGAAAATGTGCGTGTGACGATGAGATTGGGGTGGGAATGGATCCAGGCCAGGCTGTCCGCGCGCAGATACGCCGGCAGGTATTCGAAGTAGGCCTCGTCCAGGACGATGCCCACCCGGTCCGGCACGCGCTGCACGAAGGACCGTAGGGTCGTCGGGTCCACCAGGGTACCGGTGGGGTTGTTGGGATTGGCGATGAACACCAGACGAGTATCCGGGCGTATGGCCGCCAGCATGCCCTCCAGGTCGTGGCCCCAATCTTGCGCCGGCACTTCGATACCGGCCGCTCCCACGGCCTGCACCGCCAGGGGGTAGACGGCAAAGGCGTACTGGGCATAAACGGCGCTGTTGCCCGGAGTCAGGAAGGCCCGGGCCACCATCTCCAGCACGTCGTTGGAGCCATTGCCCAGGACGATCTGCCCCGGCTGCACGCACAAGCGTGCCGACAGGGCCTGTTTCAGCTCGAAGCCGCCGCCATCCGGGTAGCGGGCCAAGTCCCGGACAGCCTCACGCACGGCTGCCAGGGCGCGGGGGCTCGGACCCAGGGGGTTTTCATTGGAGGCCAGTTTGACGATCGTGGCCTCCTCCAGGCCCATCTCACGGGCCAACTCGGAAATGGGCTTGCCCGGCTGATACGGTGTGATGGCACGGATATGGGCCGGCGCGTTGGCGTACAAAGGCATGTGGAGTCCCTGTGTCAGGCCCGCGGATAGGCGCCCAGCACCTTGAGAAAGGCACAGCGTGTCCCCAGGTCGGCCAGAGCGGCCTGGATGTGAGCGCTGTCCCGGTGACCGTCCAGATCCAGGTAGAAGACATATTCCCAGGCACCATTGCGCGCGGGCCGGGATTCCAGCTTGCTCAGGCCGATGCCGCGCTCGGCCAGCGGGGCAAGGACATCCAGGAGTGCCCCGGGACGGTTGTGCACGGACAGCACCAGGGAGGTCTTGTCACGGCCGGAAGCCGTCACGTTCTCCCGCCCCATGACCAGGAAGCGGGTGGTGTTGTGGGTGTCGTCCTCCACATCCCGGGCGATGATGCGCAGGTCGTAACGCTCCGCCGCCAGGGCACTGCCAAGGGCGGCGGCATGGGGATCCTCGGCCGCCAGACGGGCGGCCTCGGCATTGCTGCTTACCGGCACGGTTTTCACCCCGGGCAGGTGCTTCGTCAACCAGGTGTGACACTGAGCCAGGGACTGGGCGTGGGAGTACACCACCTGGATCCCCGTCAGGGTGGGCAGTTTGCGCATAAGTTGCTGACGCACCCGCAGCAGCACCTCGCCACAGATGTTCAGCCGGGTCTCCAGCATCAGGTCCAGGGTGCGGGATATCGCACCCTCGGTGGAGTTTTCCACCGGCACAACGCCGTAATGGGCCTCGCCTCGCTCCACACTGCGGAACACCTCGTCGATGCAGTCGCAGGGCATGCCACGCACGGCATGGCCGAAATGCTTGACGGTGGCGGCCTCGGAAAAGGTGCCCGCCGGACCCAGATAGGCAACGCTGAGCTGTTGCTCCAAGGCGCGGCATGCGGACATGATCTCCCTGAAGACCGCCACCAGCGCGTCCGGCGTCAGGGGTCCCGGGTTCAAGGCTTGCAGCCGGGCCACTACCTGGGCCTCGCGTTCGGGCTTGTAGATGATGCCGTCCTTCAGATGGCCCACGGCCTGGGCCAGGCGGCCCCGCTCGCTTATGAGACCCAGGATCTGCTCATCCAGGGCATCGATTTGCGCGCGCAGGAGCCGCAGGGCCTCGTGCTGGCTGTCTTCTTGCATGGACGGTCAGGATCAGTTCGGCAGATAGCGCAGACGCAGCACACCCTCGATGCCGGCCAGCTGGGTGAGCACACTCTCACGCACGGCGCTGTCCACGTCCACCAGGGTGAAGGCCATGTCGCCCTTGGATTTGTTGACCATGTTATGGATGTTGAGACCGGCACCCGCCACGGCCGTGGAGATCTGACCCAGCATGTTGGGCACGTTGGCGTTGGCAATGGCCAGGCGGTAGGCGGATTCCCGCGGCATGCTCACGCTGGGAAAGTTGACCGCATTGAGGATGTTGCCATTTTCCAGATAGTCGGTGATCTGTTCCGCCACCATGATGGCGCAGTTCTCTTCTGCCTCTTCCGTGGAGGCCCCCAGATGGGGCAAGGCCACGAAACGCGGATGCTGGCGCAGCAGGTTGCTGGGAAAGTCACACACATAGGCATGCAGGCGGTTTTCGTTCAGGCCTGCCAACACCGCTTCTTCATTGACGATGCCATCCCGGGCAAAGTTGAGCAGCACGCAACCCTTCTTGACGTGCCTGATCCGATCGGCATTGATCAGGTCACGGGTGGCGGGCACCAGGGGGGTATGCAGGCTGACGAAGTCGGCGTGTTTGAGCAGATCGTCCACGCTGGCCGCCTTCTTCACCTGCCCCGGCAGACGCCAGGCCGCGTCCACGGTGATCTCTGGGTCGAAACCGATGACATGCATGCCCAGGCGCAGGGCCGCATCCGCCACCAGGGAACCGATGGCCCCCAGGCCAACGATGCCCAGGGTACGGCCTGGCAGTTCGTGGCCGACGAAATGTTTCTTGCCCGCCTCCACCTGCTTGTGCAGGGACTCGGCATCACCCTGCAGACCCATCACGAAGTTGAGGGCCGGGATCAGGTTGCGCGCGCCCATGAGCATGCCGGCGATGACCAGTTCCTTCACTGCATTGGCATTGGCGCCAGGGGCATTGAACACCACCACGCCGCGCGCGCTCATGGCCTTCACGGGGATGTTGTTGGTGCCCGCGCCGGCCCGACCGATGGCCAGCACGCTGTCCGGAATGGGCATTTCATGCATGACCTGGGAGCGCACAAGGATACCGTCCGGATCGGATACGTCGCTGCCCACTGCATAGCTGTCGGGCAGACGGGCCAGACCCTTTCTGGAAATGGCGTTGAGGGTGAGGATCTTTTTGCGTGTGGCCATGGTGCGATTCTTTCTTCTGCCTGTGGCGTCAACAAAAAACCGGCCGTCCGGATCCAGGCTTCCACCGGGGATGGCCGCTTGCGGGCAATGGATTATCCCTTCGTCTTCTCGAATTCCTTCATGTAGTCCACCAGTGCCTGTACGCCTTCCACGGGCATGGCGTTGTAGATGGAGGCGCGCATGCCACCCACGGAGCGATGGCCCTTGAGCTGAACCAGACCGCGTTCCTTGGCGCCCTTGAGGAAGGCCTCGTCCAGGGTGGCGTCGTGCAGGGTAAAGGGAACATTCATGCGCGAACGGTTCTCCCGCGCCACGGGCGAGCCATAGAAGCCGGTGCTGTCCAGACAGTCATACAACAGGCCGGCCTTGGTGATGTTCTGCCGCTCCATGGCGCTCAGCCCGCCCTTGGCCTTGAGCCAGCGGAACACCAGGCCGGCGATGTAGATGCCGTAGGTCGGCGGCGTATTGAGCATCGAACCGTTCTCGGCCATCACCGCATAATCCATCACGGTCGGGATGGTCAAGGGCGCCATGCCGAGCAGGTCGCGGTGCACGACGACCAGGGTTAGGCCAGACGGGCCGATGTTTTTCTGGGCGCCCGCATAGATCAGGCCGAACTTGCTGGCGTCGATGACCTTGGACATGATGTCGCTGGACATGTCCGCGACCAGCGGCGTCGGCGCCTCCGGGAAGGCATGGTACTGGGTGCCGAAGATGGTGTTGTTGGAGGTGATGTGCAGGTAGGAGGCGGCGGGATCCATGGCCCAGGCGGAGACGTCGGGGATATGGGTGTACTTGGCCTCCTTGCTGGAGGCGACGGTGCGGACCTCGCCGAAGAGCTTGGCCTCCTTCATCGCCTTGGAGGACCAGCTGCCGGTGTCGGCGTACTCGGCGAAGCCGCCGGGGAGCATGAGGTTCATCGGGACCATGGCGAACTGGAGGCTGGCGCCGCCCTGGATGAAGGTCACGGCATGGTCGTCGGTGAGGCCCATGAGCTCGCGGATGTTGGCCACGGCGCGGTCGATGACGGCGGTGAACTCGGGGCCGCGGTGGGAAAGCTCGATCAGGCCGCTGCCGGTCTGGCGGAAGTCGCAGAACTCATCGCGGGCGATGGCCATGACGTCCGCCGGCAGCATCGCCGGCCCGGCGCTGAAGTTGTACACCTGCATGGAAGGCCTCCGTTCGTTGGGATGGGGGTTGCATGTCGGTTGCCGCGGCGCCTGGCCGCGCCAGGCCAACAATAGCGCGCTTTCCCGCTTCCGCCAGTCCGTCGCCGGGCCCTTCGGCCGGGCCGAGGTTTTTTCCGGGGCGGGCTTGCAATTCCGCTTCCCGCTTCCTATTGTTCCCCTGCCCAAGACCCCGCCGGGGAGCGCTTCCCGGGAAACGGCATGGCCGGGCATGCCAGGACCAGCGACGAGGACGCAGCGATGCCGAAACTGATCTGCCTCAGCGGCATGAACAAGGGCGAGGAGTACGACCTTGCGCCCGGCGACAACACCATCGGCCGGAGCGAGAAGAACACGATCTGCGTGTTCGACAAGAAGTCGTCGCGCTTCCACTGCAAGGTCATCGTCGAGGGCGACAAGCTGATCGTCGAGGACCTGAACAGCACCAACGGACTGCGCGTCAACAACGTCTTCATCACCGGGCGCCAGGACCTGGCGGTCGGCGACCATATCCGCCTGGGCCAGACGGTGTTCCTGGTGAGCGACCGCTCGGTCAAGGGCGGCGAAGAACCGGACCCGGACGCGGCGGCGCTGCA